>CAWJCM010000001.1:0-413817 GCA_963841405.1 uncultured Actinomycetes bacterium
GAACAGCTGGTTCTCGCCGCCGAAGATGGCCGAGACCGAGTCGTCGGCGAAGACGTTCATGATCGTGTCCGCGAGCAGCTCGCCGACGGACAGCACCTGCAGGTTGCCCGGCTTCTTCAGGAGGTCGATCGGGACGGTGTCGGTGACGACGATCCCGGCGATGTCGGCGTTGCGGAACTTCATGAGCGCGTCGCCACAGAACAGGCCGTGGGTCGCGAACACCCACACCTCCTTCGCCCCCTGCTCCTTCAGCACTTTGACGTTGGCGAGCAGGGTGCCGCCGGTCATGATCACGTCGTCCCCGACGATCGCGACCTTGTCGCGGACCCGACCGGCGATCTCCGTGACGGCGGCGAGGTCGTGCGCCGGCCGCGTCTTGTGCATGATCGCCAGGTCGCCTTCGATCATCTCGGCGAACCGTTGCGCCATCTTCGCCCGGCCCGCATCGGGTGCGACCGAGACGACGTCCGGGCCGGCCACGCCAAGGTCGCGGAAGTGGTTCGCGAACAGCGGCAGCGCGGTCATGTGGTCGACCGGGATGGTGAAGAAGCCCTGGATCTGGCCGGCGTGCAGATCCATGGTCAGCACTCGGTCGGCGCCGGCAAGCTGGAGCATGTCGGCGACGAGCCGCGCCGTAATCGGCTCCCGGGGCTTCGCCTTGCGGTCCTGACGTGCGTACGGGAAGAGCGGCACCACTGCCGTGATCCGCTTCGCGGAGGCAAGCTTCGCCCCCTGGATCATCACCAGCAGCTCCATCAGGTTCTTGTCCACCGGGGCGCAGCCGGTCTGGACGAGGAACACATCGGCCCCGCGGATCGACTCGTCGTAGCGGCAGTACGTCTCGTCGTTCGCGAACGTGCCCAGGTCGATGCCCCCGAGCTCGACCCCGAGCTTCTCGGCGATGTTCCGCGCGAGGTCTGGATGAGAGCGCCCCGAGAAGACCATCAGTCGCTTCTGCGGGCCGCGCTCGAGCCAGTGACCGGGCGCCGGCTGCTCGTGCTCGGTCACTGCCTCGAGTCCCGGAAGCCGGGAGAGCTCAGTCGTCGCCACGTTCTCTGCGCTTTCCACGCTCGTAGACCCATCCTTCCTTGGTTTCCTGCCTCGGCGCGAACCCTGCGAGCGATCCCGGCGGAACGTCGTCGGTGACGACCGTCCCGGTCGAAACCCAAGCATCGTCGCCAACCGTGACCGGAGCAACGAACGTATTGTCCACCCCGGTCCTGACGTTCTTGCCGATCGTCGTCTTCCCCTTCGGCCGCCCAGGGTGATGCGAGAAGTTCGCCGTGACGTTGCCGGCGCCAACGTTCGTGTCCTCGCCGATGTCGGCGTCGCCGATATACGAGAGGTGGGGCACCTTGGTCCGGGCGCCGATGCGCGAATTCTTCATCTCCACGAACGTGCCCGCCTTCGCTCCCGGGTCGAGAACGGTTCCGGGGCGAAGGTAACAGAACGGTCCCACCAGCGCACCTTCCCCGATCGCGGAGTCCACGGCCACGACATGCGGCCCGATCTGGGCGCCTGCGGCGACGGTCGTCGTCCCCCTGAGCACCGTGAACGGATGGATCGTCGCGTCGGCCTCGAGGCCGACCTCGACGTCGATCCAGGTGCTCGCCGGGTCGACGATCGTGACGCCTGCGAGCATGTGCGCCTCGTTGATCCGGTCGCGCAGGACGGCTCCCGCGACCGCGAGGTCCACTCTCGTGTTGATCCCGAGCCCGGAGAGCGGGTCGGGGCAGACCCAGGCGGCTGCGCGGCCGCCTCCGGCGACGATGTGCGCGATCGTGTCGGTGAGGTAGAGCTCGCCCTGGGCGTTCTGCGCGTCCAGCTTTTCCAGTGATTCCCACAGCGGCGCTGCCTCGAACACGTAGATGGAGGAGTTCAGCTCCCGGATCGCCCGTTGCTCGTCCGTGGCGTCCCTCTCCTCCACGATCGCCTGCACATATTCTTCGGCGTCGCGGACGATCCTGCCGTACGGCAACGGCTGGTCGGGCACGACGGTGAGGATCGTGACCGCGGCAGCCTGTCGGTCGTGCGCGGCGACGAGCGCGGCGAGGTCCTCGCCGGTGAGCAGCGGCGCGGCCGCGTCGAGGACGAGGACGCGCCCGTCGAAACCCGCGAGTGCGCCACGGGCCGACCGGACCGCGTCGCCGGTGCCGAGCGGCTGCTCCTGGACCGCGACCGTCACGCCCTCGTAGGCGTCATGGGTACCGGGAGCGGCGACGACCACGACCCTACTGGCGCCTGCCTGCTCGGCCGCCCCGATCACCCAGTCGACGAGGCGGCGGCCGAGCAGGGGCTGGAAGTGCTTCGGCAGCGCCGAACGCATACGGGTGCCCAGGCCTCCGGCCATTACGACCGCTGCGAGATCGGAGCGCGAAGTCACGGGAGGGACGATGGCTGGGGCGCCAGGATTCGAACCTGGGATCGCGGGACCAAAACCCGCTGCCTTACCACTTGGCTACGCCCCACCAATTCGATTGTGCCTCAGCTCTTGCCCGCGGGGCGCTTCGGCTTCTCGCCGAACAGCAGGATGACCGCGACCACCGCGAAGATGCCGACGACGATCAGGGACGTCTTGCCGATCAGCTTCGCGACCACGCAGAGGATCACCGTGAACGCCTGCGAGGCGGCGGCGATCCAGGACACCTGCCGACCTGTGTCGGAATCCAACGTCCTGCCGGCGAAGAGGTAGAAGGCGACGATCGGGATCGAGATGATGATCACCGTCCACTGGGAGAAATCGTTGGCGAACGCGACGAAGATCCCCTCGAGGACGGCGATTCCGAGCGCGATCTTCAGACGCCGGGCGTGCAGCCACCGACCGTGCTCGGACCGCGGCTCGGCGTGAGTCTCACTCACGGGGCCAACCTACCACGCCGGCGGTCCGATCCAGACGTGCCCGAGAGCCTCGACCTCGGCCCCGGCGGCTTCGGCTGAGGGCGCATCCGGGAACAGTCCGTACACGGCGGGGCCGGCCCCGCTGACGTCCGACCGGAAGGCGCCGAGCCGGCGCAACCCCTCCGTGTGAGGCAGCGTGGCGAGGTCGTTCGGCGGCAGTCCCGCGAGGTCTCCCGCTGCGAGCGCCGCCAGCAGGCGGCTGCGGCGCCGGTCGTAGCCGGCCGACCCGCCGCGTGCGTCGAAGGCGGCGTAGACCTCGGCGGTCGAGACCTTCGTCTGGTCGTTCGGGACGAGAACGAGCACGGTGAAAGCCTGCGGGAGCTCGAGCGGCGTCAGCGTTGTTCCGTCGCCTTCGCCGAGCTGAGGCCCATTCGCCAGAAAGAAGGGGATGTCGGCGCCGAGGTCGGCGGCGAGCTCGTGGAGCCGATCGTCGGCGACCGGCCGGTCGAGCGTCGCGTTCGCCAGCGCGAGCGCGGCGGCTGCATCCGAGCTGCCTCCGCCGAGACCCGCAGCGACCGGTATCTCCTTGGCGATCTCGACACGCCAGGACGGCTCGACTCCGGCCTCGGCCCCCAGCAGCTCGAGCGCACGGCGGACGAGCGTGTCGTCCTCGAACCCCTCCACGGTGAGAGCGGCCGCGCGCTCGAGCCGGATCCGGTCGGCGAGGGCGATCCGCTGGAGCACGGTCGTCACCTCGTGATTGCCGTCGGGACGGTCGGGGCCGACGACGAGAGCGAGGTTGATCTTGGCATGGGCAAGCCGGTCACTCATGCGAGCAGCCGTTCGAGCTCGACGAAGTCGGGCGGCGCGAGCGCTTCGGCGCGAGTCGAGGGCGACCGGCCGAGCCGGGCGAGGGCCTCGACCGCCTGCGGACGATCGACGACGCCGGCCAGCGCGAGCGAGTTCGGCAGAGTTTTCCGCCGGTGGGCGAAGGCGGCCTCGACCACGCGCTTGACCGACCGGAAGCGATCGGGCAGCGGGCGACGGCGGAAGGCGACGAGAGCGGAGTCGACGTTCGGCTGCGGTCTGAACACCGTTCGGGCGACGGGGTGAAAACCCGTGCGCTCCGTGGCGAGCTGGACGAGCACCGAGACGGCGCCGTACGCCTTGGTGCCGGGGGAGGCGAAGAACCGGTCCGCCACCTCGCGCTGGACCATCACGCACCAGCCCTCGACCGAAGGCAGACCGTCGAGGCTCTCGACGACGATCGGCGTGGCCACGTTGTACGGGAGGTTCGCGACGAGCTTTCCGGGTGCCGGATCGAGTGCCGCGAGGTCGATTCGGAGCGCGTCACCGACCCCGATCCTGACGTTCGGCAGCTCCGGGAGGTGTGGCAGGAGGGATCGGTCGACCTCGATCGCGTGGACGAGCGCGACGCGCGCCGCCAGGTATCGGGTCAGCACCCCGAGACCGGGACCGATCTCGAGCACGACGTCGGCGGGTTCGAGTGCGGCGAGGCGGCCGATCACGCCGAGGATGTTCTCGTCGACGAGGAAGTGCTGGCCGAGCTCCTTGCGGGGCGTGACGCCGACGCCTTCGTCGCTCACGGCAGGCCGAAGGCGGCGGCCGCGTTCGCCTCGATCGCCTGCTCGAGGAGGGGCGCCTCCTCTCCGCGCGCCTCGGCGAGGGCGGTGAGGGTGTGGACCACGTTCGCGGGCTCGTTCGGCCGGCCACGGACCGGCTGCGGCGCAAGGTACGGGGCGTCCGTTTCGGCCAGGATCCGGCCGGCCGGAATCCGCGCGGCGGCGGTCCGGAGGTCGGCGGCTTTCGGATAGGTCGCGTTGCCGGCGAAGGAGACGTAGTAGCCGCGCTCCAGCGCCGCGGACAGCAGGTCGGTGGAGGAGAAGCAGTGCAGGACGACCGTGCCGGCGAACGCGGAAAGCGAAGCGAGCGTGTCCTCGTCCGCGGCCCTGGTATGGACGACGACCGGCTTACCGGTTTCGGCTGCCACCGAGAGGAGCCGCTCGAACAGCCGCCGCTGAGCGTCGCGGGGAGCGTAGTCGCGGAAGTAGTCGAGGCCGGTTTCGCCCACTGCGACCGCGCGCGGATGGTCCAGCAGCTCCTTCACTCGGTCGACGTCGCCTGCCTGGATCGAACCTGCTCCGTGCGGGTGGAGCCCGAGGACTGCGAAAACGCCCTCGTGCTGCTCCGCGAGCTCGAGTGCTGCCCGGCAGCCTTCGACGGTCGTGCCGACGGTGAGGATGCGGCCGACACCCGCCTCGCGCGCGCGGGCGACCGCTGCGGCGGGGTCGTCGAGGGCGTCGAGGTGCGCGTGGGTGTCGATCACGCCGCCGGTGCGGGCGCATCGACACGCGGGAAGAGCGGCGCAGCGGGCTCGATCCCCTCGACGGCAGCCGCCACCCCGGCCGCGACCCGGTCGAGCGACAGGTCCGGCGACTGCCGGAGCGCGTCGAGGATCCGAGGCGCGGACTCGGGCAGGTACGGCGACAGAGCGACGGCAACCGCCACGATCCCGTCGGCGAGGTCGTAGAGGACGGTGTCCAGCTCGGCGGCCCGCGTCTCGTCCTTGGCGAGGTTCCACGGTGCCGTCGCCTCCACGTGCTGGTTGAGCGCACGGACCGCCTGCCAGATCGACTCGAGCGCACCCGTGATCTCGTAGCGATCGAACTGCTCGACGATCGTCTCCCGCAGGGCTCCTGCGTCGAAGGCACCCGGACCGGGCGCCCGTGCGAGGCGCCCGTCGCGATAGCGCGCGATCATCGCCGTCGTCCGGGAGACGAGGTTGCCTAGATCGTTGGCCAGCTCGCTCTCGTAGCGCTCGCCGAAGCTGTCCAGCGACACGTTTCCATCCTGGCCGAACGTGACCTGCCGGGCGCACCAGAAGCGCACCGCGTCGACTCCGTAGACGTCGACCAGGTCGAGCGGGTCGATCACGTTGCCCAGTGACTTCGAAATCTTCTGCTTGTCGATGTTCAGGTAGCCGTGCACGAAGAGCTGACGGGGACGCTCGTACCCGGCCGCCAGCAGCAGCGCGGGCCAGTAGACGCAGTGGAACCGGAGGATGTCCTTACCGAGGAAGTGCACGGCCGGCCAGAACCGCTCGAGGTTCTCGCCCGGCGCGTAGTAGAGCGCGCTCAGGTAGTTGACGAGGGCATCGGCCCAGACGTATGCGACCTGATCCGGATCCCAAGGGATCGGAACCCCCCAGGCCTGGGTCGCACGGCTGATCGAGAAGTCGCGCAGCCCACCCTCGATGAAGCTGCGCGCCTCGTTGTAGCGGAACTGCGGAAGCACGAAATCGCGCTGCTCGTCGTAGATCGCCAGTAGCCGACCCTGGTAGGCGGACAGCCGGAAGAACCAGTTCCGCTCCTCGATCCATTCCGGCACGGTTCCGTGATCGGGGCACTTGCCGTCGACGAGCTCGTCCTCGGTCTTGAAGGCTTCGCACCCGAAGCAGTAGAGACCGGCATAAACGTCCTGGTAGATGTCGTCGCGGCCGTTGTCGCGGATGCGCAGGAGAAAGTCCTGAACGAAGCCCTTGTGTCCGTCATCGCTGGTTCGGATGAAGAAGTCGTTGGTCGCGTTCACGCGTCGCGGCACTTCCTGCCAGGAGCCGACGATCCCGTCCGTGTACTCCCGAGGCTCCAGTCCCTGCTCCGCGGCGACCCGGGCGACCTTGTCCGCATGCTCGTCCACTCCCGTGAGGAAGTAGGTGTCGTCGCCGCGCTGGCGGTGATGCCGTACGACGATGTCGGCGGCGATGGTCGTGTACGCGTGCCCGATGTGCGGGGTCGAGTTCACGTAGTAGATCGGTGTGGTCAGGTAGAAGCGCACCTCCGGAGATGATAGGCGCCGCTTCGCGGGCGACCCTCCGGCCCGGTCCGGGGCGCCTGCGGCGGGGGACGGCGACTGCGAGCGCGGCTCCAAGCCCGGCCAGAACGGCAGCCGGCAGCCAGATCAGCGTCGCGCCGGATCCGGGTGCATGCTGCTCCCTGATCGTCGCGCCGAATGTCGCCGGAGCCGCACGATCCGCGGAGCGGGGGTCGGTGGCGTCACCGTACCGGGACGCAACCGTCGGTGACGTAGCGGACAGGGCGGCGGACCGAGGCGAAGCGAGTGTCCGCCTGGTGCCGACTCCGACCTGCTGTCGGCGAACGTCGGCCGCCGCGAATGCCGCCTGCGCAACAGGGGCATGAACCGCCTCCGCGGCGTCACTTCCACGCCTGACTGCGTCGGCTGCCGCCGGTGCATCCGCCGGCCGGCTGCGACGGGTACCAGAGACGGCGCCAACCTGTGGGGCGCGAGCGGCGACCACTTGCAAGGCCCGCGCCGGATCCGGAACGCTGTGGATCGGCACCGTCCGCAGGCGGGTCGCAGGCCGAACTGCGGATGCTCGCGGAGCGCGGCCCGCCACGGTCACGCCCGAGGGCCGATCGGCGCGAGCTGCCGCCTGCACCGGCGCGTTCGCGGAAGCCGGCTCCGGGAGAGGCGACGCCTCGGCCGCCGCCGCCGGGGCCGCCGACGATGAGTCGGGAGCCGGGACGTCCGGCGCGGTGTCGGGAACCGGTGCCGGCGTCGGCACGGGCGCGACCGGCGTCGGCGCAGGGGCGGCAGGCGCCGGGGCGGCACTCGGATGCGGCTTCGGCTTCGGCGCAGGAGCCGCCGGATCGGGCGTCGGACCGTCGTCCACGGGCTGCACGGGGCGAGCGGGAAGGAACGCAAGCGGATCGAGGTAGCCGTTCGGATCCGCCGTCGTCCGGACGCCGAGGTGCACATACGGGACGTCGTGCTCGGCCGTGCCCGAGGCGCCGATGGTGCCGACCGCCTGCCCCTCGGTCACGTGTCCGCCGCGGGTGACTGCGATCGACCCGAGATGGACGAGGGTGACGGAGAAGCCGTCGGCCGTCTCGATCGTCACGCTCAGCCCGTTCGTGGGCACCGATCCCGCGAAGGCGACCAGCCCGTCGCGCGGGGCGGCGACGGGAGCACCCACCTCCCCGCCCACGTCGATGCCGCGGTGCTGGCCCGCCGCGTAGGGATCGCTGCCGTAGCGGAACTCCTGCAGGACGGGGCCGGAGGCCGGCCAGGTCCAGGCCCGCGCGGAGGGAACAAGGGCGAGGAACACCAGGGCGACGACCAAGCTCGTTCGCAGTGACGGCAACATGCGAACGATGGTAGGAAGCGACCCTGCCGTTGTCAAATCTGGTTACAGTTTCGTCACAGAGATCGCCGGTAGAGCGCGTTCCTGCTCATCCCGGTGAGCCGGGCGACGAGATCGGCCGCTTGCCGTCGTGCCACGCCGGCCGAGACCAGCTCGTCGACGGCGCCGACTGCCTGCGTGTCCTCCTCGGCTCCCCGGGGCCGGTCCGCGGGGCCGAGCACGAGCGTGATCTCTCCTTTCGGCGGCTCGGCAAACCGCCCGGCGAGCTCGGACGCAGGGCCGCGCACGACCTCTTCGAACTGCTTGGTCAACTCGCGGCAGACAGCCACCGGACGCCCAGGCAGCGCCCCGGCAAGCGACGCCAGCGTCCGCGGAAGGCGCCGCGGCGACTCGAAGGCGACCGCCGGCCACGGCCAGCCCCGAAGCTCGTCCCACACCGCGGCCAGCGCGGCCTCTCCCCGCGGCAGATAGCCGAGGAACTGGTAGCGCTCGGCGACGAAGCCGCTCGCCACGAGCGCCGTCTCCACCGCCGACGCCCCCGGCAGCACGCTCACCGGCACTCCCCGCTCGAGCGCCGCCGCGATCAAGCGCGCGCCGGGATCGCTCACCCCCGGCAGGCCGGCGTCGCTCACGACCGCCACCCTCGCCCCCGCCTCGAGCTGCGGCAGCACCTCCGCGGTGCGAGCCGCCTCGTTGTGCACGTGGTAGCTGAGGAGGCGCGCGGACAGGCCGTGGCGGTCGAGGAGGATCCTGGTGCGCCGTGTGTCCTCGCAGAGCACGAGATCGGCCTCCGCGAGCTCGTCGAGCACGCGAAGCGTGACATCCCGGAGGTTCCCGATCGGCGTCGCGCAGACCGCGAGCGGCATCAGGCCGGCGCGGAATCGACGGCGTCGAGCGCGACCAGGGCGGCGCCGATCATCCCGGCCGACGTGCCCAGCTCAGCACGCACGACGCGCATCCCTTCGCGCATAGGCTCCAGCGCCTCGCGCTCCATGACCTCGCGCGCCGGGCCGAGCAGGAGCTCGCCGGCAGCGGCGAATCCGCCGCCGACGACGATCAGCTCGGGGTCGTACGCGTTCACGATGCTGCCGAGCCCGGAGCCGAGCTTGCGCCCGATCTCGGTCAGGAGCCCGAGCGCGGTCGGGTCGCCCTCGTTGGCGATCCGCACGAGCCGGTGCGCGTCGGCCGCCGGGCCGAACGTTTCGCGGGCGAGCTCGTCGGCGGCTTTCCCCGACACGTACGACTCGAGGTGCCCGTAGCCGCCGCAGGAGCAGCGCACGCCGTCGTGGACGATCACCACGTGGCCGAGCTCCCCGCCGGCTCCGATCGAGCCGCGGTAGGGACGGCCGCCCAGGATCAACCCGCCGCCGACGCCCGTGCCGAGCGTGAGCATGACCAGGTCGGTCGCGCCGCGGCCCGCTCCGGCACGCCACTCCGCGATCGCCGCCGCGTTGCCGTCGTTGTCGATCGCCACGGGCAGCCCCAGCCGCTCACGCATCACCTCCCGGAAGGGCACGCCGACGAGCGGGATATTCACCGAGCCGATCGCCGTTCCCGTTCGCTGGTCGATCCGCGACGGGATGCCGAAACCGACTGCGACGACATCCTCGTCGAGCAGCTCGCGGACCGCAGCCTCGAGCCCGTCGAGGAGCTCGTCCTCCGCGTCGAGCGGGGTCGAGTATTCGCGGTGGGCGGAGATCGTCCCGTCGCTGCCGACGACGCCGGCGAGGATCTTCGTCCCGCCCACGTCGACGCCGATCACATTGGGCACCACGAGCGCGGCAACCCTATCGTCGCGCCCGGCGCCGAGGCGTCCCAGACCGACACTTCTGCGCGTAACCGCTGGGGCTACCATTCGCCGCCGGATGCCGCCGGAGGAGAAGCCCTACCGCCTCTACCGGGGAGGGCGCGTCAAGGGCAAGGTTCCGGCGGTCAGGCCGGAGCGTCCGGGGTTTCGGCGGCCGCGGATCGACCTGCGGCCGAGCCGCCGCTGGCTGCGCTGGATCCCGGTCCTGATCGGCGCCTTCCTGCTCCTTGTCCTCGTGTGGACGCTCGTCAGCTACTTCCAGTTCCGAGACGGGGTCTCGGCTGCGAACAAGCGGCTCAGCCCCCGGGTCGAGCAAACGCTGGACAAGCAGCACGGCAGCGCGACGAACATCCTCCTGCTGGGGACCGACCACGCCCAGCTCAGCGGGCGCGAGTCGGCGAACCGCAGCGACTCGATCACCCTCGTCCGCGTCGACACCAGCCGCCACCGCATCGCGTACCTGTCGATCCCGCGCGATCTCGTCGTCGAGATCCCGGGCTACGGCAACTCCAAGATCAACGCAGCGATGCAGGTGGGCGGCCCGCGGCTTGCGGTGCTGACCGTCAAGAAGCTGACCGGCCTGCCGGTGGACCACGTCGCCGTTGTCGACTTCGGCCAGTTCGAGGACCTGATCGACAAGCTCGGCGGGATCGACATCACGGTCGCGAAGCCGATCGTCTCCAAGTTCGACTGCCCCTACGCGACCGAGGAGCGCTGCGCACGCTGGCCCGGCTGGCGCTTCGCGAAGGGCAAGCAGCACATGGACGGCCACCGGGCGCTGATCTACTCGCGGGTCCGGAAGAACGCGCTCGACCCATCGGACACGGACTTCGCGCGCGCCGAGCGGAACCAGCAGGTGCTGAACGCGGTGGCGGGAAAGCTGACGAGCTTCGGGACGCTCGTGAAGCTCCCGTTCATCGGCGACGACCTGCTCGCTCCGATCACGACGGACCTATCGACACACTCGTTCCTCTCGCTCGGCTGGTCGAAGTTCCGCTCCAGCGGCGGATCGACGCTGCACTGCCGGCTGGGCGGCGAGGCCAGCGGCGGTGAGATCCGCTCCGTCGAGGAGAATTTCAGCGTGATCCAGGAATTCACCGGGGCATCGGCGCCGCAGCCTCCCGTGCCGGGCTCGGGGGCGTTCGGCCCCGGGTGCGTCACCGGGAACCAGACGCTCGGCGTGCGCTGACCCGGCACTCAGGGCGCGCTGACGATCACGTGGAACGTGCCCGCCTGCTTCGCCGCCGCCCGCAGGAGCACCGCGCGCTGCCTGCAGACGGTCGCCGAGACCGTGCCCGGCGCCGCCGGAGCGATGAGCTGGCCGTTCGCGGGGTTCAGGAGCTGGAGCGTGACGTTCGCGGTGCCGGAGGCCGTCGCCTGAACCGTGCCGTCGAGGCCGGTCGCGATCGTGTGCTCGAGCGGCGCGAAGGCAGTCGCAGTCGCGCTCGTGACCCTGAACGAGCCCCGCAACAGGGGGTGGACGTCCGAGCGATAGTGGTAGATGCCCGGCCCGAGGTCGAGCTTCCAGCTGGAGCGCCCCTGGGCGAGCACACCCGTCTTGCGCTCGACTCCCGGCCCGCTGAGGTGGAAGTTGTCCTGCTTGGAGAAGTCCCAGACGACGACCGAATAAGGCCCCGCTGCGAGGGCCTTCACCGGCTCGGCGGCGGCGGTCTTCAACGTCACCGTCCGACCGACGGTCGCGCTCAGTTTGACCGTCGAAGCGGTGAATCGACCGTCCCAGCCCGTGGACGAAGGGCCGTTCCATGGTTGCTGCACGTCCGCGAGCGCTGCTGCCTGCGCCCCGGCGTCCGGGGTGAAGCTCGGGTCCACGACGAGTGGAAGATGCGCCCACGGATACACCCCCCGGGATTCTTCGAGAGCGCGATACGCCTCGGCGAACGCCTCACCCGTGTTGAGCCGGTAGCGAGCGCCTTCGTCGCCGGGGAAGGCCGTCCCTGCGACCGCGCGCGAGCAGACGCTCGTGTACGTCGCCCAGCGCTTGGGGCCGTAGCCGTTCGGATCCCAGGGATCGTTGCGCCGGTTCGCGGCGACGTGGTGACCGTACTCGTGCGCTGCGATGTCGAAGCTCACGCCCTGGTCGAGATCACCGGGGATGACCAGGATCTTCCGGGCCGCGCTGTAGCAACCGCCCGCCTCCGGGCCGCAGTACGACTGCACCTCGGACAGCAGCGCGACGTAGACGGTGAGACTCGGGAGCTCGGATCCGTGGTGCAGCCAGGCGAAGAAGTTCACCCAGGTCGCGCGCGCCGATTCGTCCTGCGGGAAGGCGTCGGACAGGTAGACGGTCACCGTCTCGCCCGTCGAGGCGACCGACGGACCGCCCCACCACGAGCCCTGGAGGACGCGCTTGACGCTGCTGGGCCGCATGGCCGCCTCGGCATCCCGGAGCCTGCCGTACGGCGCGAAGACGGGCGGTACCCAGGTCGCCTGGAGCGAGGTCACGCCGGCGACCGCTCCGGGCACGGCCGCCGAGCTCGACGCGACGCTGCCGGCCAGCAGGAGGCCGAGGCCGATGTGAAGCGCCGACCGTCTCACCGTGTTCAGCTCGGTCCGCCGTCAGCTCTCGCCGGCGGCGGCTTTCTTCTCCGTCTTGGCGGTCGTCTCGCCCTTGTCCGCCTTCTTGTCGTCCTTCTTCGCCGCGCCGTCGCCTTCGGCGGCGTCGCGCTTCCGCGACCCGCGGCCGTAGTCCGTCGCGTAGAAGCCCGATCCCTTGAAGTGGATCGGGACCGGATGGAGCACCTTGGTCAACGGCGCCGCACCGCAGACTTCGCAGAGCTCGGGATCGGGATCCGTGATCCGGTGGAATACCTCGAACAGATGCCCGTTCGGACAGCGAAACTCGTAGATCGGCACAGCCGATCAAGGCTACCAGGGTCATCCACAGCCCTTTTTACGCGCGTAAGGTTCGGCCGGATTCGATGAACGAGAGCGCGACCACGATCGAGGCCGCGGCGCCGGCGCTTCCCCGCCTGAGACACCCCGCGGTGGAGCTCGACCGCAGGCTGTTCGTCGCCGGCGTGACGGCGGTGACGGCGGCGGTCGCCGTCTTTCTCCTCGTCCAGCTGTCGGGCTGGCCGCCGCACGAGGACGAGACGCTTCCGCTCTTCGTGGGCCGGCAGCCGCTCGGCGGCCTCTTCGACATCGTCCTGGGAAAGCGCGGCGGCGCCCCGCTGCATTTCCTGCTCGCCTGGGTGGTGGCGCACGCCGGCGGGGGCCTCGAGACCATGCGGTTCTTCTCGGCGCTCTTCGCAGTGGCGAGCCTCCCGGCGATGGCGGTCCTCGGCAACCGGCTGATGGGCCGTGGGCCTGCGCTCGCCGCGTGCGTGCTCGCGGCGGCGAGCTGGGTGCTCCTCTTTCACGGCATCTACGCCCGTATGTACAGCCTCTTCCTGTTCCTCTCGACGCTCTCGTACCTCGCCCTGCTGCGCGCGGCCGAGCGAGGCGGAGGCAGAGTTTGGGCTCTCTGGGCGGTCGTCATGCTGCTGACGATCGGATCGCACCAGTACGGCGCCCTGGTGCTCGGCTCACAAGGCCTCTACGTCCTCGCGACCCGCAGTCGGCTGAGGCAGGCCGTCGTCGCCTTCGGCGCCGTGCTCCTGCTCGCCGTTCCGTTCTGGCGGAGCAGCATCGTGCTCGCGAATCGCCTGGACGTCGGCGTCGGCGGCGGGGGCGGCAAGCTGCGCACTCCTCGCGAGGTGTTCACGTACCTCTGGCACGTCGCCGGCGATGCCTCGGCCGGGTACGGCGGGGTGCTCGTGATCGTGCTCGCGTTCGCGGTAGTCGGCCTGGTCTGGCAGGCGCGGCGGCGCCCGCGGAGCGCGCTCCTGACCGGTTGCGTGCTGATCACGCCGACGGCCTTCTTCCTCGTCGGCCGGTTCGGCGGCAGCTCGGCGCCCGAGTCGCGCCACCTGATCTTCGTGCTGCCGTTCTTCGCGCTGGCCGCCGCCAGCGGGATCGTCGCGGTGTCGCGCTCGGCTGGCCGCTGGGGGCCGATCCTCGCCGGGCTGGTCGTGCTGGCGATCGTGCCGGCCGAGATCGCCTGGGCCTGGCACAAGACTCCGGCCATGTTCGACCGCGAGAACCCGGTGCGAGTCGATGCGCGCCGTGCGGCGGCGGAGTGGCTGGGGTCGACCTCACGGCCCGACGACGTGCTCTTCGCCTACGAGCCCGTGTACCTGGCGGCGTGGGAGAAGCACCGGTCGGCGGTGTCGCAGACGGTCGTGCCCCGCGCCGATCCCAAGCTCGCGCTCGAGACGCTCGACGGGGCGAAGAAGCCCCTCGGGCGCGGCGTCTGGGCCTTCGACGCCGGCGACAACAACAACGCGGTGAAGCGAACGACGATCGAGCGGCGCCTGCCGTTCCCACGGAGCGAGTTCGAGGCCCGCGCGTTCGGGCCGTTCCTGGTCATCCGCACGCGAAAGCCGACACGGACGGTGGCGCACTACCTCGAGGACGCTCGCAAGGCCGAGCTGATCGGCAAGTCGCTCGGGATGGGCGACGCCGACATCAACTACGACACCGTGCATCGCGCTCAGGTGCGGGTGATCGTCCGCTCCCTCTCGAGGGTCTCCTCGTAACAAGGAGCCTCTTCGAAAGCTGCGAGGCCGACAGGGGTGCGGCGGGGTGCGGCGCGGCGCCGTCGCGCGGCGGCGAGCGCGGCGGAGGCGCCGACGAGGCCGCCGATCAGGAAGCTGCGCATCCGGCTGCGCCGGTTCTGGTCCACGCCGCGATCCTAGTCACCGGCCGCCAGCTCGTGGATCCGCGCGGCCGCGCGGGCGAGCAGCCGGCCCTCGAACGCGTAAGGGGTCGCGTTCGCGATCTGGTGGAACGGCGGCCCGTCGAGCCGGTCCGAACCGGCGGCGGCGTTGAGCGCGTACCGGACCGGGATCTCGTGACCGACGACGAGGACGCGCTCCGCGTCGACAGCGGCCAGACGCTCGAAGGCGTCGGCGTAACGGAGCGCAGCGGCGTCGAGGCTCTCGCCGCCGGGGAAGGGCCGCTTACGGCCGAGCGCATGCTTCACCTCGTGGTACCGGGCGAGCGGCTCGCCGTCGAGCTCGCCGATCTTGATGTCGTCGAGCCAGGGCTCGACCTCGACCGGAACCTGCCTGCTGCCGAGCGCAAGCTCGACCGTCTCCCGCGTCCGGTCGAACCGGGTGTGGACGCAAAGGTCGAGTTCCGCGTTCGCGAGTTGAGCGCCGAGCAGGCGGGCCTCGTCGCGGCCCTGCCCGGTGAGCGGCACCGAAATGGACGGGTCGCCGTTGACGCGCCCTTCGTGGTTCAGCACCGACTCGGCATGTCGGGCGAGGAAGACGATCAAGAAGACAGCTGATCGAGCAGGCTCTCGATCTCGATCAGCTCGAACGTCTGGAGCTTCGCGCTCCCGCGCGCGCCGAGCGCGACCGAGACCTTGGCGACCGTCTGCGCGTCGGGCGCCTCGACGATGTTCAGGAAGTCGTACGCGCCGATCATCCCCCACTGGTGCAGCACCTTCGCGCCCAGCTCCTCGACGTCGCGGTTTACCTCCTTCAGGCGCTCGGGATGGGCCTGCAAGGTCTGCACCCCTTTCGCCGTCAGCGTCGTCAGCATCACGTACTTCGGCATCACGCCTCCTGGGTCGGGGCCTCGAGCTTACTCGCCCTGACCCGGAGGCGGGCAGCCTGGTCGAGGTAGAGGATCGCCGCCCCCACGAAGAGCATCGGCGAGAGCACGAGGTCGGCGAGCAGCGCTGCGGCGCGCTCCGTCGCCTCGCCCCCGCTCCGGAGTAGAAGCGCGAGCATCAGCCGGACGACGTAGAAGACGATCACGAGCGTGGCCAGCCCGCCGACCGCGTGGACGAGGTCGGCGCGCGCGAGCCGGTACGAGCGGCGGAAGCTGTCCGCAACGCCTCTGTTCTCGAGCAGGGCGGCCGGGACGACCCAGCCGACCAGCGCAAGGTACGCCACGGCGGGCAGGACGAGCAGCTGCGCGAGCAGCGGCACCGGCAGGAAGACGAGCACGCCAAGCCCGTATGCAATCGCGAGCGAGCGGCCGTTCGGCCGCTTCCCGGTGACGAGCACGAGCGCGACGATGTACGACGCGGTCAGCAGCAAGGCCCCGAGCAGGATGGTCACCTCGATGCCGCCGCCGAGCAGCGAGCTCGGCTCGTGGAAGTCGCGCGGCGGTGGATGCCCGCGCGGCTCCACCTGCCGGTGGCCGAAGGCGACGGTCAGCTGTGTCAGCGCCGCAACGGACAGGCCCAGCGGCAGCGTCTGGAAGAAGTGGTGCTGGTAGAAGCGGATCGTCTCCGCGACGAGCTGGCCGACCGAGCGCTCCTCGGGCGGCAGCGGGGGCGGAAGCGGTTGCGGCTGCCGCGGCCGGCGGCGCCTCTTGCTGGCGGTACGGGGCATGTCCTAGAAGCGGCGTCTGGTCAGGAAGTAATGGATGAAGTACAGAGGCAGGGCGAGGCCGGCGAACAGGAAGGTCAGCACACCCCAGGCGGTCGGATGCCGGCTGCCGTGCCTGCTCGCGTGCCAGTAGACCCACATCGAGAGCAAGGCTGCAAGCAGGACGGCGAGGACGAACTGGCCGGGGCTGACGTCCGAAAGCGCCGCGAGAGGCACCGCGCGAGCGTAGCGTGCGCTGATCCGACGCATGGGCTACCACGTCGTCAGCGCCGTGGATCACGACTAGCCCTGGCGGCCTGCTGTCAGCTGACACGGAGAAACGGAGCGCAGGCCGGCCTGCTCCGGTTTCCGGTCGGGTCGGTGGCGACGACGCAGAAGCGGAGCCGCCGGCTCCGAAGCGTCGCCGGCACGCGCCAGCGAACCCTCACGGTGCGGGTGCCGATCTTGAAGGCGGGCGGCGAGGAGAGGCTGGCGAGGAGGGAGCCGTTCGCGTAGACGCGGACGGCCGCCTTGCTGCGGCCGCTGTCGTCGAAGACGTCGAAGCGCAGGCTGGCCGGCTTCCCCCGCGTGGCGGAGGCCGGGTGCGCGGTCACGAGCGGGGCCCGGATGTCAGGAGATCCGAGCGCGTCCGCGGCCACGAGCCGCCGCAACGCCGTCGTCGCGGTCCGGGCCAGGTCGTCCGGGCTGCCGGCGGAGACGGGAACCGAGCGGAGCGCCTGCTCCTCCGCCGCCGTCGAGCGTCCGCCGTCGTAGACGCCGAGGCCGGCCGGCATCACCACGAGCAGTGGGCCGACGTACCACAGACCGAGCTCGACTCCGAGGAACTGCGCGTATTCGCCGGGCTTCCCGAACAGGGACGGAATCGCGCCGAGGTCGTCCGCGGAATCGATCAGCGCAACCTTGACCCGCTCTCCGCGCTCGTACACTCCGTCAGCGGCCCGCTCGAGTGCGACCTTCGCGGCCGATGAGGTCGGTTGGTACGGGTAATAGACGTTCTGGACGAGGAGGGTGTCGCTGGCGGGATCGCCGTCGGCCCGCACGCTCGTGGCCGCGACTCCGGCCGCGAGCGCCACCGCGACCGCGGCCATGAACGCCCGCCCGAGCCGGCCGCCGCGGGGAGGGTGTCGCGCCCCTCCCCGCTCCTGCGGCCGGCCTCTCGCACCGGGTCGGATCACTTGCTGCAGGTCGCCGGCTGCGGCTTGTCGACCCGGAGCCCGGTGGTCGGGGTGCCTCCGGGGACGACGAAGGTCACCATCGTCACTGCGTCCGCGTTGCTCTCGTTCCTGATCACGAACGGCTTCGCAGTGGTCTCGTAGAAGGACTGGCCGGCGGTGAGCGTCTCGGGCGTGCAATCAGCGCCGTACCGGACGACCTGACCCGAGACGACGGTGCCGGTCAGGTAGCCGGGATGGACGTGCCACCCCGAGGTGGCCCCCGGAGCGAACTTGGCCTGCTGGGTGACGACCTCGGGCGAGTGCAGCAGCCCGACCGGGGCCATCCCGAACTTGCCCGAGACGGCCGGGTGGAGGTTCAACCAATCGCCGAGGCTCGTGACGCCCTGGCTTCGAAGCCGCATCAGGAACTCGGGCAGCTGGTCGGCCGTGTACTGCTTCCCCTGCCAGGTGAGGCCGTTCCCATCCGCGGCGAGACCGGTGTTGAAGGCCAGATCGGCCTGCAGCGCTCCCACCGAGAGGATGGTCGACGTCGAACCGTGGCCGGGGGTCGCGAGCGCGACCGCCGTCCAGGTGACGGCTCCGGCCAGGCCGAGAATGACGATCAACCGTTTCATCGGACACCTCCGATCCGTCGAGGGCGGAATCGCTCCGGGCGCGATCCCGATCGAGACGAGACTAGGAGGAGCCGACGCGGCCGCCTACAGTGGCCGCAGGCGAATCCGGCGGACGCCAGCACGCCACCTTCCGGGGAGCTGGCCCCCTTGACGCAGTGCCTGAACTGACCCCAGAGTTGGGGAGGTCCGGGAGGAAGGGAGGTCTGACGATGGACGAGGCTCTGCCCGGCGCGCCCGACGGCAGCTCCTTCGACGAGCTGCGCCTCCAGCTCGAAGAGCTCCGGGCATCCCGGGCGCGCGTCGTCACAGCCGCCGACAGCCTTCGCCGCAGGATCGAGCGCGACCTCCACGACGGCGTCCAGCAGCAGCTGGTCGCGCTCGCCGTCAACGTCCAGCTGGGGCGTGAGCGCGTCCAGTCCGATCCAACAGGATTCAGTGAGCTCCTCGAGGAGATCGGACTCGCCGTGCAGGAAGCGCTGGAGGACGTGCGGCAGCTGGCATGGCGGATCTACCCGTCACTCCTGCTCGACCGCGGGCTCGTCGAGGCCTTACGGGCTGCCGCATCAGACTGCAGCATCCCGACCCGCGTCGAAGCGACCGCGCTCGGCCGCCACTCGCCCGAGGTCGAGGCAACGGTGTACTTCTGCTGCCTCGAGATGCTTCAGAACGCAGACCAGCGCGCCGAGGCAGGAGAGCGAGCGACCATCCGCTTGAGCCACGAGCAGGCTGCCCTCCGCTTCGAGCTGAGCGTCGACGGCGCCGACTCCGAGCAGTGGGCGAAGCCCGATCTCACCGCCACGAGCGACCGGCTCGGCGCTGTCGGTGGGCGGTTGACGATGCCTTCCGGGCCGGGACGAGGCACCGTCGTCTCGGGAACGATCCCACTCGACCTATGAGGCCGTCGACGGAGGGGCTACTCGGCCTCGGCGAGGTAGAGGATGACCGCCTTCACCCGCTTGTGAACAGACGCTTCCCATGCCAGGCCGAGCTTGAGGAAGATCGAATGGATGACCTTCTCGACCGAGCGCTCGGTGAGGAAGAGCGCCCCGGCGATGGCGGCGTTGTTCTTTCCCTCGGCCATGCCGCGCAGGACGTCCCGCTCGCGCGGCGTCAGCTCGTGAAGCGGCGACGACTCGGCGCGGGCTTTCGCGGTCACGAGCGCCTCGACGACCTTCGCATCGATCACCGACCCACCCTCCGCAACCGCCCGGATCGCCGCCACGAGCTGTTCGACGTCCTTCACGCGCTCCTTCAGCAGGTACGCGCGGCGAGAGGTGCCGCCCTCGAGGAGGGCGAGCGCGTAGCCCGGCTGCACGTACTGGCTCAGGACGACGACGCCGACCTCCGCGTGCTCCTCGCGAATGCGCGTCGCAGCCTGGATCCCTTCATCCGTTCCGCCCGGGGGCATCCGGATATCCGTAATGACGACGTCCGGCTTCTCGGCATCGACTGCCGCAAGCAGCGAATCGAGGTCACTGCAGACCGCAGCGACCTCGAGATCGGGCTGCGTCTCGAGCAAGCGCCGGACGCCCTCGCGCACGAGGTAGTCGTCCTCCGCGAGCACCAGGCGGATTGGCATGGCGGAAGAATACGGCCGCGGCCGAATCGCTCTCGAGCGAGTTCGTCGAATCCCCGACGAGTCGCGGTGAGCATGCCAGCGCCCCCAGGAGTGGCGTGCTAGCCCCCTGTCGGCCCTGCCTGCCGCCACCGTAGTCGGCTGCGACGGCGTCTCGTACTGTCGTCCCGATGAGGCTAGAGGCACTTGATACACGAGATCGCGGGGCGTAACGTCGAGACCCGAGAAAGGCGCGACCATGTGGAACACCGTACGGCAGGACATGCGGAGGGTCGGGTCTCTGACGCCACTCGCCGTCTTGATCGCTACAGCCGCGATCGTCGTTGCGGGCTGCGGCGGGTCGAGCGACACGAGGCAGGCGGCACAGCCGATGCGGCGCGTCGGGCTGATGCACGTGGGCCTCGACCACATTCCGCCCTCGCTGAAGCCGTTGGAGGCCCGCCTCAGAGAGCTCGGGTGGGTCGAGGGACGCAACATCGACCTGATCTCGCGAATCCACCTGCCGGACGAGGACGCCGCCAACGCGCAGGCGCAGGCATTCGTCCATCAGCACGTCGACCTGATCGTCGCGTTCGAGGACCAGTCGGTCCGCCAAGCCCAGGTCGCGACGGCGCAGTCGCATACCCCCGTCGTCTTCCTGCACCCCGTCGACCCGGTCCAGGCCGGATACGTACGCAGTCTCCGGCATCCCGGAGGCAATCTGACCGGTGTCTTTGGCCTCCGCGATCTGGTCGCCAAGCAACTGGAGCTCTACAAGGCGGTCGTACCCGGGCTCGAGCGGGTGCTGGCGCTCGTGGATCCGGAGGATCCCTCGACTCCGAAGCTCTGGAAGCAGGCTCAGTCCGCGGCCGGGCAACTCGGGCTCGATCTCGTCGTCCGGAAGGCCGCAACGCCCGACGATCTCCAGAAGGTGTTTCGGACGCTGCGACCCGGTGACGCGCAGGCCGTGTTCGTCGTGTCGCCGAAGCTCATCTTCAACGACTCGCAGCTTTTGATCGGCCTCGCCGAGGGCAAGGCGCACCTTCCGTTGGTGCTCAACCGCAAGGAATGGGTCCAGAAAGGTGCGCTCTTCTCGTACGGTTCCGACTTCCAGCTGATCGGACGCGAGGGAGCGCGGTACGTCGACAGCATCCTCAGGGGGAAGAAGCCCTCCGAACTGCCCGTCCAGGAGGTGCCGCAGGTCCAGTTCACGCTCAACCTCACGACTGCGCGGAGGCTCGGCATCCACGTCCCGCAGTCGACGATCATCCTCGCAAACCGGATCTACCGGTAAGCCTTCCCAAGGAGGAGCGCAGAGGTGAAGTGGAGTGCCTGGCTCCGCCGGCGTCTCACCTGGAAATACGTCGCGGTCCTCGTCTCGCTTGTGGTGGCCGCACTGCTCGCGAGCGGCCTCACGGAGGCGTACTTCTCCTACCAGGACAACCGAAGGGCTCTGAACCGGATCCACCTCGAAAAGGCCTCCTCGGCCGCCGCTCTCATCGAGCAGTTCGTCGAAGGACTCCACAATCAGGTCGACGACGTCGCCCGCAGCGAAGGGCTGGCCGAGCGGAACACCGATTTCCAGCGTCTCCTCTTCCGCGAGAGCTCGGTCTCGACGGTCAGGTACCTGGACTCGTCTGGACGCGAGCAGCTCCGGATCTCACGCTACTCGGTGAACCACCAGGGCCTCGGACGCGACTACGCCGGAAGTCCGGAGTTCATGGTCGCAAGAGCGAAGGGGACGTACTACGGCCGCATCTACTTCCTTCGCGACTCGCGCCCCCACCTAACGCTGTCGGTCAGGGAACGTCCACCCGGACGCGGCGTCGTGGCGGCGGAGATCGACCTTCAGTTCGTCGAGGGAGTCATCAGGCAGGCGCGGGTCGGCTCTGCCGGGTACGCCTACGCCGTCGACGCTCAGGGCGAGCTCGTTGCGCATCCGAGCATCGACCTCGTTCTCGGGAGAGCCGATTTCGTGCGCTTGCCACAGGTGCGGTCGGCGCTTTCAGGCTCCGCCAGCACCGCAACCAGCGCGGTGGAGACCGGGCGCAACTGGCGGGGCAGAAAAGTGCTCAGCGCCTTTCAGACCGTGGATCCGCCCGGTTGGCGCGTGTTCGTGGAGGAACCGCTGAGCGTCGCCTATTCGCCGCTCGAGTCCGCCCTCGTGCGTACGGCGCTCCTGCTGGCCGCCTTCCTCGTCGTCGCCGTCGGCACGAGCGTTCTGCTCGCGCGCAGGATGGTCCGCCCGATCACGTCGATGCAGGCTGCGTCGGCAAAGATCGGCGAAGGCGCGCTCGACCACCGGATCGAGGTGACGCGGAAGGACGAGCTCGGGATGCTCGGCGATGAGTTCAACCGGATGGCGGCGCGGCTGCAGGAGTCGTACGCGGGTCTGGAGGACAAGGTCGAGGAGCGGACCCAGGAGCTCGCGACTGCGCTGGCCGAGCTCGACGACAAGAGCCGCCAGCTCGAGACCGTCAGCCGCCACAAGTCGGAGTTCCTCGCCAACATGTCGCACGAGCTCAGGACGCCGCTGAACGCGATCATCGGTTTCTCGGAGCTCCTGCAGCAACAAACGGTCGGTGACCTGAACGAGCAGCAGCTCGGCTACCTCGACGACGTGCTGGAGGCCGGCCGCCACCTGCTCTCGCTGATCAACGACATCCTCGATCTCTCAAAGGTGGAAGCCGGCCAGATGGAGCTCGATCTGGCAGACGTGTCGCTGGCACCGATCCTCGAGAGCGGCCTGACGATGCAGGCAGAGCAGGCCGCCAGAAGCGGGATCTGCCTCGGCTCGAGCCTCGATCCCGACGAGATCTCGATCGAGGCCGACGAGCGGAAGCTCCGCCAGGTCGTCTTCAACCTGCTCTCGAACGCGGTCAAGTTCACCCCGCCCGGTGGCCGGGTCGACATCTCCGCCCGCATGGCCGACGGCGTCGTCGAGGTAGCGGTCGCCGACACCGGGCCGGGGATCGCCCCGGACGATCAGGAGCTGATCTTCGAGGAGTTCGGACAGTCCCGTGCCAACGATTCCGGAGCCCGCCACGAGGGGACGGGGTTGGGACTCCCGCTGTCGAGGAGGTTCATCGAGCTCCACGGCGGACGTCTGTGGGTCGAGAGCGCTCCCGGAGCAGGCAGCACATTCCGGTTCACCCTCCCCAGGGAGCGCACGTGATCGAGCGCGCGGCGATCCTCGTCGTCGACGACCTTCCCCGGAACCTTCGGCTGCTCGAAGCCGTCCTGACCGCGAACGGCTTCACGGTGACGTCCGCGAGCTCCGGCCCGGAGGCGCTCGAGCGGGTGACGACAGGGGCCCCCGACCTCGTCCTGCTGGACGTCCAGATGCGCGGTATGAACGGCTACGAGGTCTGCCGGCGGCTGCGGGAGGATCCGGCGACGACCTTCCTGCCTGTGGTGATGATCACGGCGACCGACACCGAGGCTCGCAAGGACGCGATCGAGGCGGGCGCCGACGACTTCGTGACGAAGCCCTTCGACCAGCACGAGCTGCTGCTGCGTGTCCGGTCGCTCGTCCGGTTGAAGCGCTACCACGACACGATCGAGTCGCAAGCCGCCGAGCTGAGAGAGCTGAATCGCACCCTCGAGGAGAGGGTGACGCAGCAGGTCGAGGAGATCGAGCGGATGAACCGGCTCCGGCGGTTCCTCTCTCCGACCCTCGCCGACCTGGTGCTCTCGGAAGGCGAGGGCCTGCTCGAGAGCCACCGGCGGGAGATCGCGGTCGTGTTCGCCGACCTCCGCGGCTGGACGAGCTTCAGCGCGACGACGGAGCCCGAAGAGGTCACGAACGTCATCCGGGCCTTCCACGAGGCGATGGGCGCCCTGATCGTGGCGTTCGGGGCGACGGTCGGCTGGTTCGCGGGCGACGGCCTCATGGTCTGGTTCAACGATCCGATCCCCTGCGACGATCCCTCCCTGCTTGCCGTGACGATGGCGTTCGAGATGCGGCGAGTCATGACCGAGCTGATTCCCGGCTGGCAGAAGCGTGGACACGCCCTCGACTTCTCGGCCGGGGTCGCCCTCGGCTATGCGACCCTCGGGAAGATCGGCTTCAGCGGCCGGTACGACTACGGAGCCGTCGGCAGCGTCCTCAACCTCGCCTCCCGGCTCTGCGATGAGGCCCTTCCGGGCCAGATCCTCGTCAGCGAGCGCGTCTTCTCCGAGGTCGAGGGCGCGGTCGAAGCCGAGGCGACCGGCACGCACACGCTCAAGGGGTTCGACCTGCCGGTCCTCGCCTACAGCATCGTCGGAGTCCGCGAGCCGATCGGCGCTCAGCCATGAATGCCGGACCGCCGATACGCGTCCTCATCGTCGACGACAACGAGAAGAACATGCGGCTCGCGCGCGACGTCCTTCGCCTGGCCGGCTTCGAGACGATCGAGGCGGCCAGCGGAGGCGAGGGCATCACCCTCGCCCTCGAGCACGTTCCCGATCTGATCCTCATGGACGTCCGGCTGCCGGACATGGACGGGACGAGCGCCGCGAGGAAGATCAGGGAGGACGCCCGAACGGCGCGCATCCCGATCGTCGCGCTCACCTCGCTCGCGATGAAAGGCGACCGCGAAGTCCTGCTCGCGGCCGGCTTCGACGGCTACCTGGAAAAGCCGATCAGCGTGCGGAAGTTCCCGCAGCAGGTGCGCAGCTTCGTGCGTCCCGACTAGGCGAACGGGACGAGCCGCCGCAGGAGCCGGCGCCGTCGTTCCCGACGCTCCTCCTCGGCCGCCCAGCGGGCCTTCAGCCGCTCGTACATCCACGCGTCCGGGCCAAGATGTGATCGCTTACGCAACCGCGGCGACCGCGCCGGCCCTTTCGAACACGAGCTCGCTGTTGCGGGCATCGACCAGGACCGTGTCGCCCTCTGTGAACTCGCCCTCGAGCAGGCGCATCGCCAGCGGGTTCTCCACCAGCCGCTGCAGCGCGCGCTTGAGCGGGCGGGCGCCGTAGGTCGGGTCCCAGCCCGCCTCGGCGACGAGCTCCTTCGCCTCTTCGGTCAGCTCCAGCGACAGTCCGCGATCGGAGAGCCGCTCGCGCAGGCGGCGCAGCTGCAGCTCGACGATCGCGCCGATCTGCTCGCGGCTGAGCGGGTGGAACTCGACCACCTCGTCGATCCGGTTCAGGAACTCAGGCCGGAAGAACTCGCCCAGCGCCTCGGTCGAGCGGACGTTCGAGGTCATCACGATCACGGTGTTCCGGAAGTCGACGGTGCGGCCCTGGCCGTCGGTCAGCCGGCCGTCGTCCAGGATCTGCAGCAGGACGTCGAAGACCTCGGCGTTCGCCTTCTCGATCTCGTCGAGCAGCAAGACCGAGTACGGCCGGCGGCGGACGGCCTCCGTCAGCTGGCCGCCCTCCTCGTAGCCGACGTAGCCGGGCGGCGCGCCGACCAGGCGCGCGACCGTGTGCCGCTCCTGGTACTCGGACATGTCCAGGCGAACCATGGCGTGCTCGTCGTCGAACATGAACTCGGCCAGCGCCCGGGCGAGCTCGGTCTTCCCCACGCCCGTCGGGCCGAGGAAGACGAACGAGCCGATCGGCCTGTTCGGATCCTGGAGGCCGGTGCGCGCGCGTCGCAGTGCATTCGCGACCGCCTCGACCGCCTCGTTCTGTCCGACCACCCGCTCGTGGAGCCGGTCCTCCATGTGGACCAGCTTCTCGGTCTCGCCCTCGAGCAGCCGCTCGACGGGCACCCCGGTCCAGCGGGCGACGACCGCGGCCACGTCGTCCTCGTCGACCTCCTCCTTCACCATCGGCGAGTCGACCTGCGGGCGATTCTCCAGCTCCTTCTGCAGCTCGGGAAGCTTCCCGTAGCGAATCTCGGCGACTCGGTTGAGATCGCCCGTCCGCTCGGCGCGATCCGCCTCGATGCGGAGCTCCTCCAGCTCCCGGGTGAGCTCGCTCACCCGGGACAAAGCCTCCTTCTCCTTCGACCAGCGCGCGGCCAACTCGTCGCGGCGCGCCCTCGCCTCGGCCAGCTCCCGCTCGACCGGCTCGCGCACGTCTTTCTTCTCCTTCGCCATCGCCGCCAGCTCGATCTCCAGCTGGCGCACGCGCCGCTCGGCCTCGTCGAGCTCGAGCGGCGAGGAGTCGATCTCCATCCGCAGCCGGGAGGCAGCCTCGTCGATCAGGTCGATCGCCTTGTCGGGCAGCTGGCGGTCGGAGATGTAGCGGTCGGAGAGCACCGCCGCGGCCACGAGCGCCGCGTCGCGGATGGCGACGCCGTGGTGTGCCTCGTAGCGCTCTTTCAGGCCGCGCAGGATCGCGATCGTGTCGGCGACCGACGGCTCCCCGACGAACACCGGCTGGAAGCGACGCTCGAGGGCCGCGTCCTTCTCGATGTGCTTGCGGTACTCGTCCAGCGTCGTCGCGCCGATGCAGCGCAGCTCGCCGCGTGCGAGCATCGGCTTGAGCATGTTGGCAGCGTCGACGGCGCCCTCAGCCGCACCGGCGCCGACGATCGTGTGCAGCTCGTCGATGAACAGGACGATCTCGCCCGAGGCCGACTGGATCTCCGTGAGGACTGCCTTGAGCCGCTCCTCGAACTCGCCGCGGTACTTCGACCCGGCGAGGAGCGAGCCGATGTCGAGCGCCCAGACGCGCTTGCCCTTCAGCCCCTCGGGAACGTCGCCGGCGACGATCCGCTGCGCCAGGCCTTCGACGATCGCGGTCTTGCCCACGCCCGGGTCGCCGATCAGCACCGGGTTGTTCTTCGTGCGGCGGGAGAGCACCTGGATCACACGGCGGATCTCCTCGTCGCGGCCGATCACCGGGTCGAGCTTCCCGCTCTCGGCCAGCGCGGTCAGGTCGCGGCCGAACTTCTCCAGCGCCTGGTATGTGCCCTCGGGATCCTGGGAGGTGACGCGCTGGCCGCCGCGCACCTCCGCGATCTTCGCCAGCAGCTCGTCGCGCGGCACGACGTCGAGCGCGAGCAGCAGGTGCTCGGTCGAGACGTAGTCGTCCTCCAGCTTCTTGGCCTCGTCGAAGGCGCGGTCGAGGACCTTCGACAGCGCCGCCGAAAGACCGGGCTGCTGCGCCATGCCCTCGGTCCGCGGCTTCTGGGCCAGCCTTGCCTCGGCCTCGGTGCGGAGCACGCCTGGGTCGGGAACCAGCGCGCGTGGCAGCTCCTGGTCGAGCAGAGCCAGCAGCAGGTGCTCGGGGTAGAGCTCGGGGTTGCCGAGGCGGCGCGCGCGCTCCTGCGCGTCGGCGACCGCCTCCTGGGACTTGACCGTGAGTCTGTTGAAATCCATGACCTAGGTGGTTCTCCTTGCGGGAAACTGTGACTCCTCGCGATAGACCACGAGATCGCGGCGGTACTGGCGGTGCACCTCGCCAATCGCCTCGCGCATCTCGGCCTCGAGCCGGTCGAAGCGGGCGCGCATCCGCGCAAGCTCGTCCTCGAGCGCGATCACGCGCGCCACGCCGGCGAGGTTGAGGCCGAGCTCGGTGGTCAGCCGCTGGATCAGCCGTAGCCGGTCGAGGTCGTGCTCGGAATAGAGTCGCGTGCCACCCGGCGTGCGGCCAGGCCGGACGAGGCCCCTTGCTCTCGTAGATGCGCAACGTCTGCGGGTGCATGCCGACGAGCTCGGCGGCGATCGAGATCATGTAGCGGGGGCGCTCGTAGTCGGTCGCTGCCATCAGGCCTGCCTCCGCGAGTGGATCAGCGCGAACGCGACGATCGCTGCGAGGACGACCGCAAGCCCGGCCCAGGTTCCGATCCGCCAGGCGTTGTCGACCGCCCGGAACGCGAAGAGCCAGAAGAGGATCTTGGTCAGAACGCCAAACTTGGCAGCCGCCGCTCCGCCCCCGAGGATGCCGCCCCCCGCCGCGCCCCAGCCCGTGCGCTTGCTTCGTTGCTCTGCGGTTTCTGGCTCGGGCGCCTCCTGTGGGCCCTGCTCGAGCAGGTCGTCGTGCTTCGCCATCAGGTGCTCACCTTCCGCAGCTCCTCGAGCAGTTCGCGCTCGCGCTTGGACGGCTTCTTCGGCACCTGGATCTTCAGGCGTGCAAGGACGTCACCCTTGCCTCCGCCCTTCAGCTTCGGTGCACCCTTGCCCTTGACGCGGAGCAGCTTGCCGTCCTCGGAGCCGGCCGGCACTTTCACTGTCACGTCGCCGCCCGGCGTCGGAACGGCGACCTTCGTGCCGAGCGCCGCGTCTGCGAAATTGACCGGCACCTCGACCACCAGGTCGTCGCCCCGGCGCGTGAACGTCTTCGACGGCTCGACCCGCGTGATCACGTAGAGGTCGCCCGCCGGCGCGCCGCCCCAGCCGGCCTCGCCCTTGCCCTTCAGGCGGATTCGTGAGCCGTCCTTGACGCCGGCCGGGATCTTCACCGTGTACCGCTTCGTCCGCCGCTCGCGCCCCGTTCCGCGGCACGTTGGGCAGGGATCCTCGATCACCGTGCCGTTTCCGCGGCACCGCGGGCACGGCTGGGAGAGCGAGAAGAACCCCTGGCTCTCGGCGACAACGCCGCGGCCGCCGCACTGCGGGCAGACGATCGGCGCCGTCCCGGGCTTGGCGCCGGAGCCGTGGCAGGTGTGGCAGGCGACCTCGAGCGTGACCGGGATCTTGGTCTCGACCCCGTGCAGCGCATCGTCGAACGACAGATTGACCTGTGTCTCGACGTCGTTGCCACGCTGGCCGCGGGGCTCGGCCCGGCCGCCGCGCACACCGCCGCCGAACATCCCGCCGAGGATGTCGCCCAGGTCGCCGAGATTCCCGAAGTCGAAGCCCTCGGCGGTGTTCCAGGTGAAGCCGCCGCCGGGGCCCGGCCGTCCGTTCGTCGAGCCGTACGCGTCGTACTGCTTGCGCTTCTCGGCGTCGGAGAGCACGTCGTAGGCGTTCTGGACGTCCTTGAACCGCTCCTCCGCCGCGGCGTCGCCCGCGATTCGCGTCCGGGTGGTGCTGCCGGGCGAGCTTGCGGTACGCCTTCTTGATCTCGTCGGCCGAAGCGTTCTTCGGAACGCCGAGCGTCTCGTAGAGCGACTGCTTCATTCCGCGACGACCACCCGCGCGGGCCGCAGGACGCGGTCGCCGAGGCGGTAGCCCTTCTGGAGCACCTGCACGACGGAGCCGGGCTTGGCCCCCTCGACGGGCTGCGCGAGCAGCGCCTCGTGGACATGCGGGTCGAACGCGCCGTCGGTCTCGATCTCCGCCAGACCGGTCCGGGCAAGCACGCCCGCCAGCGCCCGATGGACGAGCTCCACCCCCTCCTCCAGCTTCGCCTCTTCGTGCTTCTCCGCCGCCTCGAGCGCACGCTCGAGGTCGTCCAGCACCGGCAGCAGCTCCTTGACCAGCGCCTCGCTCGCGCGCGCCGCCTGGGCGGCCCGCTCGCTCTCCGTCCGCTTGCGGAAGTTGTCGAATTCCGCCTTCAGCCGGCGGAGCGAGTCGAGGTACTCGTCACGCTCGCGCTGGAGCTCGGCGATCCGCCCGTTCTCGTTCTCCATCGGTTCCTCGGGACCTGTCCCAGGGGCTGTCCCTGGGACACGGTCCTTCGGGGCATGCTCGTTCTCGCCCATCAACTGGTCGGAGCCTCCTCGTCGACGACCTCGGCGTCCTCGATCACCTCGTCGTCGGAGGGCTCGGCGCCGTTGCCGCCGCCGGAGGCCGCCGCCTGCGCGGCGGTCGCCTGGGCGTACACCGCCTCGGCCAGCTTGTGCGAGGCCTCCTGTAGCGCCTCGGTCTTCGCCCGGATCTCGGCGGCGTCGTCGCCGTCGAGTGCCGAGCGGAGCTCCATGATCCGGCCCTCGATCGTCGAGGCCTCCGACTCGTCGAGCGACTCGCGGTGCTCCTTGAGGCTCTTCTCGGTCGCGTAGGCGAGCGCCTCGGCGTTGTTCTTCGCGTCGGCGAGCTCGCGCAGCCTGTGCGCCTCGCCGGCATGCGCCTCGGCGTCCTTGATCATCTGCTCGACCTCCTCCGGCTTCAGGCCCGAGCCGCCCTCGATCTTGATCTGCTGCTCGTTGCCCGTGCCCAGGTCCTTGGCCGTGACGTGGATGATCCCGTTCGCGTCGATGTCGAACGCGACCTCGATCTGCGGCATGCCCCGCGGCGCCGGCGGGATGCCGACGAGCTGGAACTTGCCGAGGGTCTTGTTGTAGGCGGCCATCTCGGACTCGCCCTGGAGCACGTGCACCTCGACCGAGGGCTGGTTGTCCTCGGCGGTCGAGAAGATCTCCGCCTTCTTCGTCGGGATCGTGGTGTTCCGCTCGATCAACCTGGTGAAGACACCGCCCTTCGTCTCGATCCCGAGCGACAGGGGCGTGACGTCGAGCAGCAGGACGTCCTTGACCTCGCCCTTCAGGACACCGGCCTGGATGGCCGCGCCGACGGCGACGACCTCGTCCGGGTTGACGCCCTTGTGCGGCTCCTTGCCGACGATCTCCTTGACCTTCTCCTGCACGGCCGGCATGCGGGTCATACCGCCGACGAGGACGACGTGGTCGATCTTCGAGGCGTCGAGCCCGGCGTCCTCGAGCACGCGCTTCGTCGGGCCGACTGTACGCTCGAGCAGGTCGTGGGAGAGCTCGTTCAGCTTCGCGCGCGTCAACTGCAAATCGAGGTGCTTCGGGCCTTCCGGAGTGGCGGTGACGAACGGCAGGTTGATCTGCGTCGTCATCGTCGAGGAGAGCTCGATCTTCGCCTTCTCGGCCGCCTCGTACAGGCGCTGAAGCGCCATCCGGTCGGTGGAGAGGTCGATGCCCTGGTCCTTCTTGAACTCGGCGACCATCCAGTCGACGATCGCCTTGTCGAAGTTGTCGCCGCCGAGGTGGTTGTCGCCCGAGGTCGCCTTGACCTCGAAGACGCCCTCGCCGAGCTCGAGGATCGAAACGTCGAACGTACCGCCGCCGAGGTCGAAGACAAGGATGGTCTGGTCGGCTCCCTCCTTGTCGAGCCCGTACGCGAGCGCGGCCGCGGTCGGTTCGTTGACGATGCGCAGGACGTTCAGGCCGGCGATCGTGCCGGCGTCCTTGGTCGCCTCGCGCTGGGCGTTGTTGAAGTACGCCGGGACGGTGATCACCGCGTCGGCAACCTGCTCGCCGAGGTAGGCCTCCGCATCCGTCTTCAGCTTCTGCAGGATCATCGCCGAGATCTCCGGCGGCGCATACTCCTGCTCGCCCGCCTTGACACGGACGTCGTCGTTCGGGCCCTTGACGACCTCGTATGGAACGATCTTCATCTCCTCGGAGACCTCGTCGAACTTCCTGCCCATGAAGCGCTTGATCGAGAAGACGGTGTTCTGCGGGTTGGTCACCTGCTGGCGCTTCGCCGGCGTGCCGACGAGCCGCTGGCCGTCCTTCGTGAACGCGACCACGGACGGCGTCGTCCGTCCGCCCTCTGCGTTCGGGATCACCGTCGGCTCGCCACCCTCGATCACGGCCATGCACGAGTTGGTCGTGCCGAGGTCGATTCCGATCACTTTTGCCATAGTGCTGCCATCTCCTTCGCCGATATGAGTTTAGGACAGGATAAAATCTAAGTCGCCTTATGTCAAATCAACCGCCCGATCCCACCCGCGGAGCCGGCTACGCCGCGGGGCGCACGGCAGCCGCGGGCGCTCGCCTGGTGGCCGACGTCGCCCGGGCATCGACCGATTCCTGGCCGGACGCGCCGGGCGTCGTCGCGCAGGCAAACGCGCTCTCCGACCGGCTCGAGGTGCTCGCCGAGGCCGATGCGGACGTGTTCGCCGCCGCACTGGTCGCCCTGGCGACGCCGTCGAACGAGCTCGAGCGGCACATGCAGCGGGCGGCTGCGCTGCCGCTCGAGATCGCCGAGGCGGCGGCCGACGTCGCCGCGCTCGCGACACTCGTCGCCGAGCGCTGCGACGGCCTCGTGCGTGCCGACGCCGCCGGCGCCGCCGCGCTCGCCGCCGGGGCCGCCGCCGCTGCCGCCCACCTCGTGCGCGCGAACCTGACAGTGAAGCCGGACGATCCGCGCCTGGTCAACGCGCTCCGGGTCCGCCGACGACGCACGGTACTCCGCTTCCCGAGCACTCGACGCGGGCGTCTGACCGGGCTTCGGCCGCGCGGATGCCAAGTGACGAGGAACTGGTCGCGCGGTGCCTGGCAGGCGACCAGGAGGCGTGGAACGACCTCGTCCGGAGCTACTCCCGCTACGTGTTCGCGATCTGCTCGCAGGGCTACCGTCTCCAGGGCGCCGACGCCGAGGACGCTTTCCAGGACGTCTTCGTCAGGGTCTTCGGCCGGCTCGGCTCGCTGCGGAACCCCGAAGCGCTCCGTCCCTGGATCGCGCAGCTGACCCGGCGAGTCTGCCTCGACCGGATCGCCGCGGGCAAGCGCGAGGAACCTTCCGACGTCGAGCCGGACGGCATCGAGTCGACGATCGAGCAGCTCGACGAGGCGTTTGCCGTCCGCGAGGCGCTCGAGGAGCTGCCGGAGGAATGCCAGGAGGTGCTCGAGCGCTTCTTCTGCCGTGACGAGAGCTACCGGACGATCGGCGAGGAGCTCGGGATCCCCTCCGGCACGATCGCGAGCCGCATCTCGCGCTGCCTCGGCCGGCTTCGCCGGCGGCTCGAGGAATGACGGGAAGAAATCGGTGCATTCGGATGTCTAGCGGAGTGAACGCATGAGCTACGACGAGGAGAAAATGGGCACGTTGCTGCGCTTTCTCCCGCCCGCACCCGAGGGGTGGGTGCAGGCGGCGCAGGAGCTGCCCGCCGCCCGCGCCGCCCTGGACGATCTCGTTGCGCGCGCACAGGCGGACGCGGAGCTGCGTCGACGCATCCTCAACGATCTCGAGGCGTCGCTGGCCGCCGAAGGACTCGAGCCCAGCTCCGCCCTCCTCGCCGATCTCCGCGTTCGCTTGTCGGATTAGCATCGGCGCGTGAGCGAGCTTCCCGCCTGGAGCCTGCCCGCGGACGCCGTCGGGCAGATCGCACTGGCCACCGACTGGCCGGCCGAGGTCACGCGCGAATGGGCGTGGGGCGGCGCGACCGGAGAGGGCGTTCGCGTCTGCATCATCGACAGCGGTGTCGACGGGTCGCATCCCCTGGTCGGCCGCGTCGAGAGTGCTGTCGCCGTGTCGAAGGACGAGGACGGAGTCGCGTTCGTGGCCGAGGACGCCGACGGCGACGTCTGCGGGCACGGCACCGCCTGCGCCGGGATCGTCCGCTCCCTCGCTCCGCAAGCGGAGATCCACAGCGTCCGAGTGCTCGGCCCGGGCTTCAGCGGTGGCGGCAACGTCCTGCTCTTCGGGCTCCGCTACGCGATCGAGCAGGGCTTCGACGTCGTCAACCTGAGCCTGTCGACGACGAAGAAGGACTACTCGACCGTCCTGCACGAGCTCGCCGACTCCGCGTACTTCCAGCGAACGGTGCTGGTCGCCTCGGCGCACAACATGCCGGTGGAGAGCTACCCGTGGCGCTTCTCGTCAGTGATCTCGGTCGGCAGCCACGAGGAGGACGACCCGACCGCCCTCTACTACAACCCCAACCCGCCGGTCGAGTTCTTCGCGAAGGGGGTCGACGTCGAGGTCGCCTGGCTGGGCGGCGAGACCCTGAGCGCGTCGGGGAACAGCTTCGCGACGCCGCACGTCACGGGGATCTGCGCCCTGATCCGCTCCAAGCATCCCGAGCTGACACCGTTCCAGCTGAAGAGCGTCCTGCACCTGACCTCGTCGAACGTGGGAGGAACGAGATGAGCGAATTGAACGCGGCGGTCGCCGCCGCCGCCCTCGGCTCGGACAAGCGCTTCCGCGAGCTGCTCCGCTCCGTCGTCGAGGTGGCCCGCTCGATCTTCGCGGCGAAGGCGTCCTCGATTCTCCTTCTCGACGAGCATGCGAACGAGCTCGTCTTCGAGGCCGTCGTCGGGGAGGGCGAGGAGGGCCTGCTCGGCCGGCGCTTCCCGGCGGGAACCGGCGTCGCGGGCTGGGTGCTGGCGACCGGGACGCCGCTCGTGGTCGAGGACGTCGTCGCCGACCCTCGCTTCGCCAAGGACGTGGCCGAGGGGACCGGCTACGTGCCGCAAGGGCTGATGGCGGTGCCGCTGCTGCACGACGAGCGGGCCCTCGGCGTGCTCGAGGTGCTGGACCGGCAATCGCATTTCACGCTCCAGGAGATGGAGCTGCTCGGCCTCTTCGCCTCGCAGGCGGCGATCGCGCTCGACCTGCTGCAGCGGGCCCGCGAGGCGGAGAGGGCGCTCTCGGGCGACGGGCGGCTCGACGCCGTCGCCCGCCTCGCCTCGGCCCTGTCCGAGCTCGACGAGGAGGCGCGGCCCGAGGCGGACCGGCTGCTCGACGCCTTGACCGCCGTGTTGAAGACGTCCTGAAACGGGAACGAGCCCGGCGGGAGCCGAGCTCGTTCGGTTCGAACCGATGCCGGACTAGCCGATGGTGGTCTTGCCGACGCTCGTCTTGCCGATCGTGTTCTTGTGCGCCTCGACGTCGTTCTCGTCGTCGCTCGCGCCGACCGAGGTCTTGCCGACCGAGGTCTTGCCGACCGTGTTCTTGTGCGCCTCGACGTCCTCTTCGCTCTCGTCGGTCTCGCCAACCGAAGTCTTGTCGAGCTCGTCCGCCATATGTCCTCCTTCGAAACGGGGTCCCGCAGAGGGGTCACGGGTCGTACTACCAGACGCGGTATCGACCTGGAATCTTCCCACGGATCGTCCCGGGTCGCAATGCGCCGTCCACACTGAGATGCTCGCGCCGCGATGAAGCTCGTTCGCGAACGACTCGCCGAATCGGTCGCGGCCTTCCGGGGCAACTTCGCCAACCCGCAGCTCCGCCGGATCCAGCTCGCGGGGCTGGGGTCGGTGATGGGGCTGTGGGCCTACAGCGTCGCGCTCGCCGTCTACGCGTACGACGCGGGCGGGGCGAAGGCGATCGGGATCGTGACGCTCGTGCGGGCGATCCCGGCGGCGATCTCGGCGCCCTTCACCTCCACGCTCGCCGACCGGCTCCCCCGCGTCCCCTTCATGGTCGCCACCAATCTCGGCCGCGCGACGTCGATCGGCGCCGCCGGGGCGGTTGCTCTCGCCGGTGGCGCGTCGTGGCTCGTCTATGCGCTCGCCGGGCTGGCCTCGATCCTGGGCACCGCTTTTCTGCCGGCCGAGTCGGCGCTCCTCCCCCACCTCGCCCGGACGCCGGACGAGCTGACCGCGGCGAACGTCGTCCGCAGCACGATCGAGAGCGTCGGCACCTTCGCCGGGCCTGCGATCGGGGGAGCGTTGCTGGCCGTGACGACGCCGGGGACCGTGATGCTGATCACGGCGGCGGCGTTCGTCTGGGGCGCCGCACTCGTCTCGCTGATCCGCGTGCCGGACGCGGGCGCCGAGGCGGCGCACGAGCCGCGGCCCGCCGCCGCTTTCCGGCGCGAGGTGACGGCGGGCTTCGCAGCGATCGTGCGCGACCGCCGGCTTCGCGTGGTGGTCGGCCTCTACGCCGCGCAGACCCTGCTGGCGGGCGCCCTCGGGGTGCTCGTGGTCGTGATGGCGCTCGACCTGCTGAGCTGGAGCGATTCCGGAGTCGGGCTGCTGAACGCGGCCATGGGCGTCGGGGGTCTGGCCGGGTCGCTCGCCGCGTTCGCGCTGATCGGGCGGAAACGGCTGGCGTCGGACTTCGGGCTCGGGATCGTGCTCTGGGGAGCCCCGCTCGCCGCGATCGGCCTCTGGCCGCACGTCTGGGTCGCGCTCGTCGCGCTCGGCGTCCTCGGGCTCGGCAACACGCTCGTGGACGTCGCCGGGCTGACGCTGCTTCAGCGGACCGCGCCGCCCGACGTGATCGGGCGCGTCTTCGGTGTCCTGGAGATGCTGCTCGTCGGCACGATCGGCCTCGGCGCCGTGATCGCGCCGGTACTGATCGACGGCGTCGGCGTCCGCTGGTCGCTGGTCGTCGCGGGCGCGTTCCTGCCCGTCCTCGCGGCGCTGACCTGGCGGCAGCTGCGCGTGATCGACACCGAGTCGCACGCGCCGGCCGAGCTCGGCCTGCTGGAGCGCATCCCGATCTTCTCCCCGCTCTCGGCACCTGCGCTCGAGCGTCTGGCGTCGCAGCTCGAGCCGGTGACGGTCACGCCGGGGACCGCGGTGATCCGCCAGGGCGACCACGGCGATCGCTTCTACGTGGTCGAGTCCGGGCGCCTGCGGGTGTCTGTCGACGGCGCGCCGGCCGGCGAGGTCGGCCCCGGCGACTTCTTCGGCGAGATCGCCCTTCTCCGCGACGTCCCGCGGACCGCGAGCGTGACCGCCGAGACCGACACACGGCTCCGGGCATTGGGCCGCGAGGCGTTCCTCGAGGCAGTCACCGGCAGCGCTCCGAGCGCCCGGGCCGCGGACGCGATCGTCGGCGCGCGCCTGGCGGTTCCCGCTCCTTCGGTGACGTAGGATCCGCCGGTGGACCCGCGGATCCAGGCGTACGCGCGCGTGCTGGTCGACTGCATCGCGCCCAAGCCCGGGTGGCAGGTCAGCGTCCGCTCGCAGCCGCCGGCCCGCCCTCTGATCGAGGCCGTCTGCCGCGAGCTCGCCCGGCGCGGGTCCCGTGCTCTCGTCCGCCTGAACTTCGACGCGGTCGGCGGTGCGTTCCTCCGGTACGCGCCGATGGAGCTGATCGCGACGCCGTCAGGGATCGAGCTCCACGAGATCGAGCACACGGACTCGTACATGGCGATCCTGGCACCGGAGAACACCCGCGACGGCGGGGACATCCCCGCGGAGCGGCTCAGCGCCCGGCAGGCCGCCCTCCGCACTCCCCACATGCCGTTCCTGATGGACGAGAAGCCGTGGGTCGGCTGCTACTACCCGACCGCCGCGTGCGCGCAGGACGCCGGGCTGCCGCTGCCGGCCTTCGAGGACTTCCTGTACGGCGCGGTGCTGATCGACTGGGAGGAGCTGCGGGAGAAGATGGAACGGATCGCGGAACACTTCGACCGGGCCGAGTCGGTGCGGATCGTCGGCCCCGAGACCGAGCTGACCTTCAGCCTGGCCGGTCGAGAGGGAAAGGTAGACGCGCTGAGCGCGAACATGCCCGGCGGGGAGATCTTCTACTGCCCGCTCGAGGACTCGGCCGAAGGGGTCATCAGCTATCTGGAGTATCCGGCCTGCTATCTCGGCCACGAGGTCGAGGGCGCGCGCCTGCGCTTCGAGGGCGGCGTGATCGTCGACGCGTCGGCGACGAGCGACGAGGAGTTCCTGCTCGGCACGCTCGGCACGGACGAGGGGGCACGGCGGCTCGGCGAGTTCGGCATCGGCTGCAATCCGGGAATCCAGCGGCACATGCGGAACACGCTGTTCGACGAGAAGATGGAGGGCACGATCCATCTGGCGGTCGGCACCGGGTTCCCGCAGATCGGCGGCGTCAACACGAGCGGGATCCACTGGGACATGGTCAAGGAGCTCCGGAACGGCGGCCGGATCGAGCTGGACGGCAAGGTCGTGCAGGAGAACGGCGTCTGGGCACTTTCGTAGACCCGCGCATCGAGCAGTACGCCCGGCTGCTCGTCGACCGGTCACTCCGCGTCCAGGCTGGCTGGCAGGTGATGGTGGTGGCGACGCCGTCGGCGCGGTCGCTGGTCGAGGAGCTCGTCCGGCAGATCGGACGGAGAGGGGCTTGGCCGCTCGTACGGCTCTCCTACGTCGACCAGGAGCAGGTGCCGTTCGACAGCCTCTGGGCGACCGAGGCGCCGGAGGACCTGCTGGCGACGATGGCGCCGAGCGAGGCGCGCATGCGCCAGGAGCTCGACGCCTGGCTCCTCGTCTTCGGTTCGGCAAACACGCGCGGCGGGACGATCCTTTCGCCCGAGCGACGCCAGAAGCTGCGCCAGGCGTCCATGGACTTCACGCGGCGGCGGCTCACCGGCGAGCTCCCGTGGGTGGGCTGCCTCTACCCGACCGAGGCGCTCGCCCAGGAGGCGGGGATGACGCTCGGGGACTACACCGACTTCGTCTTCGGCGCCTGCCTGCTGGACTGGGAACGCGAAGGCGCGCGGATGAGCCGCTACACGGAGCGGTTCGATGCGGCGGAGACCGTCCGTATCGTCGGCGCCGGCACCGACCTGACACTGTCGATCGCCGGCCGCTCGGGCCTCGTCGACGACGCCCATTACAACATGCCGGGCGGCGAGTTCTTCTACTCGCCGGTCGAGAACTCGGCGGAGGGCACGGTCGAGTTCTCGGAGTTCCCCGCCGTCTACCAGGGCGCGATCTGCGAGGGCGTCCGGCTGCGCTTCGAGGGCGGCAAGGTTGTCGACGCCTCGGCGAGAGCGAACGAGGCGTTCCTGATCGGCGCGCTCGACACGGACGAGGGCGCGCGCCGGATCGGCGAGCTCGGCATCGGCTGCAACCCGGGAATCCAGCGCCACACGCGGAACACGCTCTTCGACGAGAAGATCGACGGCACGGTGCACCTCGCGGTCGGGGCGGGGGTGCCGATGGTCGGCGGCGTGAACCACAGCGCCGTCCACTGGGACATGGTCAAGGACCTCCGGCCCGGCGGGCGGATCGAGCTCGACGGCGAGGTCGTCCAGGAGAACGGATCGTGGGCGCTCTAGACGCACGGGTGGGCGAGTACGCGCGCCTGCTGGTCGAGCGGTCGCTCGACGTCCAGCCGGGCTGGCAGGTGCTGATCAGGGCGCAGCCGGAGGCACGCCCGCTGGTCGAGGAGCTGATCCGGCTCGTCGCCGAGCGCGGCGCCTACCCGCTCCTGCGGATGAACTTCACCCTCTTCCCGAGCGACGAGCCGTGGGCGTCGGAGGCGCCGCTCGAGCTGGTCGGCGAGATCGCGCCGATCGACCTCTACGCGTCCGACCACATGGACGCGCGGATCACGGTCGAGGCGCCGGACAACACCCGCGGGGTCGCCCGGATCAGCGCAGAGCGCCGGGCGCTGATGAAGAGGGCGGCGGCACCCTTCTTCCGGCGGACGATGGCGGACGAGATCCCGTGGGTCGGCTGCCAGTTCCCCACCAACGCCTTCGCGCAGGAGGCAGGCATGCCTCTGGCCGCGTTCGAGGACGTCTTCTACGGCGCGTGCCTGCGTGACTGGGAGGCCGAGTCGAAGTCGATGCACCAGCTGCTGGCCCGGTTCGACGATGCCGACCAGGTGCGCATCGCCGGTGACGAGACCGATCTGACGCTGTCGCTCCGCGACCGCAAGGGCGAGGTCGACGACGGGCGCGTGAACATGCCGGGCGGCGAGTTCTTCTACTCGCCGATCGAGGACTCGGCCGAGGGAACGATCTACTTCGACGTCCCCACGGAGCTGGAGTCCGCGCCCGTCTCGGGGATCCGCCTGACTTTCCGCAACGGGCGGGTCGAGGAGGCATCGGCCGAGCGGGGCGAGGACGAGCTGCTCGCCGCGCTCGACATCGACGACGGCGCGCGGTTCGTCGGCGAGCTCGGAATCGGCTGCAACACCGGCATCACGCGGCCGATGCGCAACATCCTCTACGACGAGAAGATGGCCGGGACGGTCCATCTTGCGGTCGGCGCCAGCTATCCGAAGGTCGGCGGCACGAACGTGAGCTCGCTCCACTGGGACCTGATCAAGGACCTGCGCGAGGGCGGCCGGATCGAGCTGGACGGCGAGGTCGTCCAGGAGAACGGCACCTGGCTGATCTAAGCCGTTCGGGACATGTCGCGCTGGCGACGTGCGCCGAGCTGCCCGACGGCGACGAGGACTTCCCGCTGCTGATCGCCGCGCTCGCGGCCGTGGGAGTCGAGTCCGGGGCGGCGGTCTGGGACGACGATGCCATCGACTGGAGCGCCCACGACCTGGTCCTTCCGCGCTCGACCTGGGACTACGCCGAGCGCCGCGACGACTTCCTGGCGTGGGCGGCGTCGCTGCCGCGCGTGCTGAACCCGCTCGGCGTGCTCGAGTGGAACACGGACAAGCGGCGCTACCTCACGGATCTCGCAGCCGCCGGCGTGCCGGTCGTGCCGACGTTCTTTGTCGCGCCGGGCGACGACCTCCGGCCGCCGGACGGTCCGTTCGTCGCAAAACCGGCGATCTCGGCCGGCGGGCGCAGCTCGGCACGGTTCGACACCCACGAGTCCGAGGCCGCCCGCGCGCTCGTCGCTCGCATCCACGCCGAGAACCGCACGGCGATGATCCAGCCGTACCTGGGCGACCGCGACGAGAAGGCCCTCGTGTACCTCGATGGCGAGTACTCGCACGCGGTCCGGCGCCGGGTGCCGCTGCCCGCCGCCGGCGACCTGGACGTGCTCTACCTCGAGGAGGAGCTCGGCCCGGCCGAGGCGACTGCCGCGGAGCGGGAGATCGCCGAGGCCGCGCTCACCTGCGCCTCGGCACCACTCCTCTACGGACGTGTCGACCTGATGGGGGAGCACGTGCTCGAGCTCGAACTCGCCGAGCCGTCGCTCTATCTCGGCTTCGGCGAAGGGGCCGCGAACCGCCTGGCCAGGGCGATCTCGCGGTGCCTCTGACCGGCTCTGCGCGGCCCCGGCCGTGCTCGTTACAGTGGACGTATGGGTGTGCGCGACTCTCTCGGGCGTCCGCTCCGCGACCTGCGGGTCTCGGTCACCGACCGCTGCAACTTCCGCTGCGTCTACTGCATGCCGAAGGAGGTCTTCGGGCGCGGCTACCGCTTCCTCGAGCGACGGGAGCTACTCACCTTCGAGGAGATCGAACGGCTCGCGCGCGCCTTCGCCGCGCACGGCGTCGAGAAGATCCGGATCACGGGCGGCGAGCCACTCGTCCGGCGCGACCTCGAGCGGCTGATCGAGCAGCTGGCCGCGATCGACGGTCTCGACCTGACGTTGACCACGAACGGCTCGCTCCTCCCGCAGAAGACCGAGGCACTTCGCGCTGCCGGCCTGCGCCGGGTGACAGTCAGCCTCGATTCGCTCGACGACGAGGTCTTCGCGGCGATGAACGACGTCGACTTCCCGGTCGAGCGCGTCCTCGAGGGCATCGACGCCGCCGCCGCGGCCGGGCTCCCCGTGAAGGTGAACATGGTCGTGAAGCGCGGCGTGAACGAGGACAGTGTGCTGCCGATGGCGCGCCTCTTCCGCGAGCGCGGCCACATCCTCCGATTCATCGAGTACATGGACGTCGGCCACTCGAACGGCTGGCGACTCGACGACGTCGTTCCGGCAGTCGAGATCGTCGCTGCGATCGACGCCGAGCTGCCCGTCGAGCCGGTCGAGCCCAACTACCGAGGCGAGGTGGCGAAGCGGTGGCGGTACCGCGACGGCGGCGGCGAGATCGGCGTGATCGCGTCCGTCACGCAACCCTTCTGCAGCGATTGCACGCGCGCCCGGCTTTCCGCCGAGGGTCGCCTGTACACATGCCTTTTCGGCGTCCGCGGTCACGACCTGCGCGCACTCGTACGCGGCGGCCGATCAGACGGGGAGCTGCACGAGGAGATCGGCCGGATCTGGGGCCGGCGCGCCGATCGCTACTCGGAGATCCGCTCGGCCAACACCGCCGAGCTGCCCAAGGTGGAGATGTCCTATATCGGTGGGTAGGGAAGGAATGGCGACGGCCACCGGTCACGTTAATATTCGTATGCCCGCCCGGGAGCACGTTTCATGACCGCACTCGTCCAAGCAGGCCGTAGACACCTGCCCAGAGGCTGGGCCGACCTCGGGCTGCAGGTAGCCATCTGGTTCGGCTTCCTCGGCCTCTATCAGGTCGCGCGAGGCGTCGCCGACCGGAACCCGACGCAGGCCTTCGAGAACGGCCTCGGCGTGATCAGGATCGAGGAGCGCGTCGGCGACCTGTTCGAGCTGACGGCGGCCAACTTCGTCTCCGGCTCGCACTTTCTGATGCTGCTCGTCAACTGGACGTACTGGAACTCGGAGTTCACGGTGGTGGGGCTGGCCCTCTTGTGGGTGTACCTGCGGCGAAACCCGGCGTTCCTGCGGTTCCGCAACTGGATCCTGCTGGCGAACGTTGTCGGGCTGATCGGCTACGTGGTCGTGCCCACCGCACCGCCGCGAATGTTCCCGACCTTCGGCTTCCCGGACACGCTCGCCAACATCGGCACCCTGAACCACGGCAGCGGCCTGATCCAGCTGGCCGCGAACCCGTACGCGGCGATGCCCAGCCTGCATGCCGCCGACGCCCTGATCGTCGGCGTCTCGATGGCGCTCGTCTGCCGCCACTGGTGGGCGAAGGCGCTCTGGCTCCTGTGGCCGGCCTGGGTCTGGTTCGCCGTGATGGCGACCGGCAACCACTTCTGGCTCGACATCCTCGCCGGCATCGTGGTCGCGCTCCTCGCGGCGGTCGTCGTTTACCGCCGGCCGATCCTGCGGCGCCTGCGCCCCAGCCCGGCAGCGGCCTGAGCCCTCCGCCCGTGGACGTCAAGTCCACCTACACCGACGGCGCGAGGCGGATCGCGTCCCGCTCGATGACGGGCCTGGCGCAGACGCGCGTGACGCCGTCGATGCTCACCGCGCTCGGCGTCTCCCTGTGCATCGCCGCCTCCGTGCTCGTCTACTTCGAGTACCGGAACGAGTGGCTGTTCTTCTGGGCCGGCGCGATCGTGTTCGTGCTCGGCTCGGTGCTGGACATCCTCGACGGGGCGCTGGCCCGGGCGGGCGGGAAGTCGACCCCGTTCGGCGCCTTTCTGGACTCGACCACCGACCGCATCGGCGAGGCGTTCATGCTCGGCGCGATCGCGCTCGCGTTCGCACGCGACGGCAACGAGACCGCCCTGGCGTTCGCGTTCGCGGCGCTGGCGGGCTCGTTCCTGGTCTCCTATACGCGCTCGAAGGCCGAGACGCTCGGCCTCAAGGGCGACGTCGGCATCGGCTCCCGCGCGGAGCGGGTGGTCGTGATCACCGCCGGGCTCGTGCTCGCGCCATGGGGCGGACTCCAGTGGGCGATCTACCTGCTGGCGGCGACCGCCTGGATCACCGTCGGCCAGCGGATCTGGTTCGTGCGCCGCCAGCTGCGCGATCGCGGCTGATCCCGTCGAGCCTTGCCCGCGAGGGCGGATGCCTGGTATGAGCCGCTATGGCACCCGCCGTCGGCAGGGAGCGCGAGCTCGGGCAGGTTGAAACGTTTCTCGATCCCGCCGGGGCCAAGCGTGTCCTGCTTCTGGAAGGCGAGCCCGGGATCGGCAAGTCCACGGTGCGGGAGGAGGCAACAGCGGCCGCCGAGCCGGCCTGGCGGGTCGTTCGGCCCGTCCGCTCGAGGTCGAGGCGAGGCTGTCCTTCGCGGCGGTCGGCAATCTGCTCGAGGTCGTTCGACGAGGCCAGGGCGGAGCTCTCGAGTCCGCAGCTCCGCACACTCGAGGTGAGCTATGTCCCCAAAGGAGATAGACTGCTAGCACGATGGCTGCTAGCAGAACTCCAAGGAAGGGCGTCCTCGTCAGGACGCCCTCCTCATTGAAGGACGCGCTCGTCCGCGAGACGGCCAGAAAAGGGGCTTCTTTGAACGACGTCGCGGTCGGACTGCTATCAGATTCGTTCGGTATCGACTACCGGCCTACCGGGCGGAGGAGCGCCCTTCCCGGCTCGAGCCCCGTCATCCTCCTGCGCATGCCCGAGGAGCTGCGCGACGCGATCCGCGCAGAGGGGACGCGGGCCGGCATTCCCTTCAACGACGTCGTGCTGCGCGCGCTCGCGGACGGGCTCGGCGTCCCCTTCAGGTCCAACCGACGAAAGGAAGCAATGGCCAAGACGAACGGCTCGCAGAACGGCCGCGCTCGCGCGAACGGCAAGGTGCGCGTCGCGGTCATCGGCGTCGGCAACTGCGCCAACTCCCTCCTCCAGGGCGTGCAGTACTACAAGGATGCGAGCCCGGACGACTTCGTCCCGGGCCTGATGCACGTCGACCTCGGCGGGTACCACATCCGCGACATCGAGTTCGTCGCCGCGTTCGACGTCGTCAAGGGCAAGGTCGGCGCCGACCTCGCCGACGCGATCTGGGCGCATCCGAACGACACGATCAAGTTCGCAGACGTGCCCGAGACGGGCGTGAAGGTCTCGCGGGGGATGACGCACGACGGCATCGGCAAGTACCTGTCCGAGGTGGTCGAGAAGGCCCCCGGAGAGACCGACGACGTGGTCGGGATCCTCAAGGAGACTGGCGCGGACGTGGTCGTCAACTACCTCCCGGTGGGCTCGGAAGCCGCGACCAAGTGGTACACGGAGCAGATCCTCGAGGCGGGCGTCGCGATGGTGAACTGCATGCCGGTGTTCATCGCGCGCGAGCCGTACTGGCAACGCCGCTTCGAGGAGGCCGGAGTGCCGATCATCGGCGACGACATCAAGTCGCAGGTCGGCGCAACCATCTCCCACCGCGTGCTGACCAGCCTGTTCCGCGACCGGGGCGTACGGCTCGACAAGACGATGCAGCTGAACGTCGGCGGCAACTCCGACTTCCTGAACATGCTCGAGCGCGACCGGCTCGAGTCGAAGAAGATCTCGAAGACGAACGCCGTCACGTCGATGCTCGACTACGACCTCGGCGCCGGGAACGTGCACGTCGGCCCGTCCGACTACGTGCCGTGGCTGACCGACCGCAAGTGGGCGTACATCCGCATGGAGGGCAAGTCGTTCGGCGACGTACCGCTGAACATCGAGCTCAAGCTCGAGGTCTGGGACTCGCCCAACTCGGCCGGAATCGTGATCGACGCCGTCCGGCTCGCCAAGCTGGCCCTCAACGACGGCGTCGTCGGCGCGCTCGAGGCGCCCAGCTCGTACCTGATGAAGTCGCCGCCGAAGCAGATCCGAGACGACGAGGCGCGCCAGAACACCGAGCGCTTCATGAAGCAGCACGCCCGCAAGCCGGCGAAGGTCGCCGCGGAGGCATAGTCCTCGCTCTGCAGGGACAGACCCTCAGGGGTCTGTCCCTGCGCATCCGCACTAATCTCTGGTCGGATGAGGATCTGCCTCGTCACGCCCTTCTCCTGGTCGCTCCCTCACGACGTCAACGACCACGTCTCCGGCCTCGCCGGTGAGTTGCGCGAGCTCGGCCACTCGGTCACCGTCCTTGCCCCTTCCGGCCGCGCAGCCGATCTGCGCGCCGGCCGGCAGTCGCTGCTCGGCGACGCCGACGACGAGGTGATCGCGATCGGCCCGGCGGTGCCGATCTCGCGGCGCAGCAGCATGGGCGTCCCGGTCGGCTGGCGGGCGAACCTGGCCGTCGCGCTCTCGCACGGCGCGTACGACGTCGTCCACGGTTTCGAGCCCGCGCTGCCGAGCCTCTCCTACCTCGCCCTCCGTTCGGCGCAGACGATCGCGGTCGCGAGCTTCTTCTCGCCGGAGCGGCTCGGCTACCCACCTGGCAAGGCTCAGCGTGAGAAGCTGCTCGGGCGCATCGACGCACTGGTCGCCTCCTCGGAGGAGGTGGCGGCGGCGGCCGGGGAGCGCTTCCCCGGCGACTACCGGATCGTCTCGCCGGGCGTCGATACCGGCCTCTTCCGACCCGGCCGAAAAGAACGAAAGATCGTGCTCGAATGGCGCGGTCTCGAACGTCCGGTCGCACGGGGCGTGATCCGGATGCTCGACGAGCTGCCCGGCTGGGAGCTGACGCTGCTCCGCACGAGGCCGCTCTCCGGCCGGCCCTACGTGCCGCGGCGCCTCGTCGCCCGCGTGCGCTCGCGGCTCGGCCGCGACGCCGACACGCGTGCGGCCGTCCTCGGCGCGGCAGCGATCTACGTCCCGGCGATCGAGGGCAGCCAGCGGCTTCGTCTCGAGGCCGACGCCTCCGGCACCCCGTCGGCCGACCCGCCCGGCGTCGAGGCACAGCCCGAGCTGGCGGCGGCCGCCGTGGCGCGGCTCGCCGAGCACGCCGACCTCCGCGAGCGGCTCGGCGCGGAGGCGCGCCTCCGGGCCGAGGGGCAGGGCTACTCCGCCGTCGCGGCCGATCTCGACGGCCTCTACCGCTCGCTCGCCCGCCGCCGCCGTCCGCGCCGCGACGACGACCCGCTCGCCGGCCGCCCCTGGATCACCTGCGACCTGCACCTGCACACCTTGTGGTCACACGACTGCTCGATCCAGGTCGAGGAGCTGCTCGACCACGCCGACACGATCGGGCTCGGCGCGATCGCCGTCACCGACCACAACCGCCTCGGTGGCGCGCACGAGGCGGTCGAGCTCGCCCGCACGCGCGACCTGGTCGTGATACCCGGCGAGGAGGTCAAGACCGACACCCAGGGCGAGGTGATCGGGCTCTTCCTGCGCGAGGAGATCCCTCGTGGCTTGTCGTTCGCCGACACGATCGCTGCGGTCCGCGAGCAGGACGGCCTCGTCTACCTCCCCCACCCGTTCGATCGCCGGCACGCGATTCCCGACGCGCGCACCCTGCATCGCCACCTCGCCGACATCGACGTCTTCGAGGTGTACAACGCGCGCCTGATCCGGGAGTCGTTCAACGACGAGGCGCTGCGCTTCGCCCGCAAGTACGGCCTGACCATGGGCGCCGGTTCCGACGCGCACGTGCTGCTGGGCGTCGGTGCCGGTGCTGTCAAGATGCGCGCCTTCGACGGGCCCGAGGACTTCCTGGTCAGCCTGCGCGGCGCCGAGATCCTCCGTCGGCCGAAGTCCCTGATCGTCCAGCAGGTGCAGAAGTGGGCGGCGCAGGCCAAGGAAAGGGTCCGCTAGGGGAGAAACCCGTACGTGCCCCCAGTGACCGCCGTGCCCGCCGACGAGATCCACGAGAAGTACCTGCAGAAGGCGATCTCCGAGATCAACGAGCTCGGAGACGAGATCTCGCGCGCGGCCGGCGGCGTCTCGGTGCCGGTGCTCGGCTCGGGGCACCCGCTCGCGGACATCTTCCTGCTCAAGCACCGGCCGCAGCCGTCCGAGGCGCAGGAGGGCGTCGCCTTCTTCGGCCGCTCGGGGCAAGCGGTGCTGAAGTCGCTCCAGCGCCTGCACGTCGACCCGATGGCGATCTACGGGACGAACTGTGTCAAGCTGGCCGACGGCGCCGCCGACGAGGAAGCGCGCGGCTGGCTGACCCGCGAGCTGCACATCGTCCAGCCGAAGCTGGTCGTGGCGATGGGCGAGGACGCGCTCGCCTTCCTCAACGAGCTCGAGTTTCCGCTGGCCGCCGAGGTCGAGCCGACGCTCGGCGAGCTGCAGCGCTTCACGCCGACCGTCGAGGCGCTGGTCGTCCCCGACATCGACACCGCTCTCGACGAGGCGCCGGCGAAGACCGCGTTCTGGAACGCCTTCAAGGTGCTCGGCTCCTGGTGGGCGGAGCTCCCCCCTTATTGAGTCGCTCGCGCTCGGTCGCGCTCGCGGCCTGGTTGGGAGCCGGAGCGGCCTGGTACCTCACGGCCGACTCTCTGCCGCGGATCCCGCTGTGGTGGGAGGTCGCGCTGCTCGCGTTCGTGCTGATGCCGGGCGTGTTCCTGTTCGACTGGATCGTGCTGCCACTCCGGCGCGCCCGGGGCCTGCTTGCGCTCGCCGGCTCCCTGGCCGTGCTCACGATCCTGGCCGAGGTCGGCGGCCTCGCGGTGCTCGCGAACGCCGCGAAGCTCGCCGCGGTCACGTTCTTCGCCTTCTGGTTCCTCGGGCTGTTCGAGGAGCTCGTGCTGCTGGTCGCGGTGGCGGCGATCGTGCCGTTCGTGGACGCCTATTCCGTCTTCCGGGGCCCGACCGGCCACATCGTCGAGCACCACTCGACCGTCTTCGAGTACTTCTCGGTCTACTGGGCCCTGCCGGGCGAGCCGAACGGCCCGCGGCTCGGCATCCCCGACATCCTCTTCTTCGCGCTCTACCTCGCCGCCGCCGTGCGGTTCGGCCTCCGTCCGGGCTGGACCTGGCTGGCGATGGTCGCAGCCCTCGGCGGGACGATCGCGATCACGGTCTGGGCCGACGTCGCCGGGCTGCCCGCACTGCCGGCGCTCTCGGTCGGGTTCCTGGTGCCGAACGCCGACCTGATCTGGTCGCAGCTGCGCCGGCGAAGCGGGGACGGCCCCGCGCGGGGGCCGTCCCCGAAGCCTCGTCGTTAGGCCTTGCAGTTCTTCGAGACCCAGGCGGTGATGTTCTGCGACGCCTGCGTCAGCTTCTGCGTGTTGATCGAGGTGGCCAGCTTCTGCAGCTTCTGCAGCATGGCCGGGTCGGGCGTCTGGCCGGGCTTGAGGTTGCCCGCAACGTCGGCGACCTTCGACATGTAGTCGGCCACCACCTGGAAGTCGGCCTTGATCTCGGAGGGCGCGTCGTCCGCGAACTCCTGGACGATCTGGGCCGTCTTCTTCAGATCGGTGGTGCCACCGGTGCCGCTGAGCGCCTGCGAGTACTTCTGGCCGAGGTTGGCGAGATCCTTGCACTTGCCGCTCGCCACCAGGCCGCCGAGCGCCGACGTGGTGGTCGCCGCCTCGGAGGTCGTCGTCTCGTGGGTCATCGCCGCCTCGGTGGTCGTCGCCTCGGAGGTCGCCGCCTCGGAGGTCGCCGCCTCGGTGGTCGCCGCCTCGGTGGTCGCCGCCTCCGTGGTCGCGGCCGAGTTCTTGCTGCTGCTGCCGCAGCCGGCCGCCACCAGCATCAGGGCAGCGAGCAGAGCGAGGCACAGGGCCGTGAGTTTCGTCCTAAGCATCTGTGGGGGCTCCTTGAAGTCGCCTGTCGTAACGGGGGAACTGCCCGACGTTAGTTCAGGTCGCAACGGGTTGCAAGAAGATCACTCGAATGCGGGAACGACCGCCTCTCCGATCAGCCGCACCATGTCGAGATCGGTGTGGTCGAGATGCTGGAGGAAGACGCGCTCGACCCCGGCGGCGCCGTATTCCCGTAGTCTCGCCACCAGCTGGTCGACGGTGCCGACGAGGACGTTGTCCTGCTCGAGCAGGACGGCGGGGTCGTCGTTCCGCCCGCTCCGCTCCAGGCGCCGACGCGCGCGCTCGAGCGCCTCGGTCTCGTCGCGGCCGACACAGCACGCCGCCATCAGCGAGAACGGGATCGGATTCCGCCCCTCGCGCTCGCACGCTTCCGCGATCGCCGCCCGCCGCTCGCGGCACTGCTCCACCGACGCGAACGGCGTGTTGTACTCGTCGGCCCAGCGGGCCGCGAGCCCCGCTACGCGCGGCCCGGCGGCCCCGCCCATGACGATCGGCGGTCGCGGGCGTTGCAACGGCTTCGGCTCCGCCCGGCACTGTTCCAGCCGGTAGTGGCGCCCCTGGAACGAGAACCCCTCCTCCGTCCACTGGCGGTGCACGATCTCGAGCTGCTCCTCGAGGATCTCCATGCGCTCGTCGAGGGCGGGGAACGGAAAGCCGTGCGCGTCGTGCTCGGCCTGGTTCCAGCCCGCGCCGAGCCCGAGCTCGACCCGGCCGCCGGAGATGTGGTCGACGGTCGCGACCATCCGCGAGAGCACCGACGGACGCCGGAAGGTCGCAGGCGAGACCATCGTGCCCAGCCGGATCCGCTCGGTGACCGCGGCGAGCCCGGCAAGCGTGGCCCAGGCGTCGAGCGAGCCTCGGCCGGAGAGATCGAAGACCGACTGGTAGTGGTCGGAGCGGAAAAGACCTTCGAGGCCGTGCTCCTCGCACGCGCGGGCGAGGGCGACCCAGTCCTCCCAGGAGACCCCCTCCTGGCCCTCGATCATCAGGCAGATGCGCACGGCAGAAGCCTACGGTCGCGCGGCCGACCGGACCGAAGTGACAGGCTTGAGCCTGTCACTGCCTTGCGCGCACGAGCAGCGTCACCGACTCGACGTGCGGCGTGTGCGGGAACAGGTCGACCGGGCGGCAACGGACGAGCGTGTAGCCCCAGTCGGCGACGAGGTCCTTGACGTTCCCGGCCAGCGTCGTCGGGTTGCACGACACGTAGACGATCCTCGGCGCCTCGAGCCGCGCGAGGGCGCGGAGCGCCTTCCCCGACAGGCCGGCGCGCGGCGGGTCGACGACGACCACGTCCGGCGGCCCCGCCCGTTCGGCCAGCTCTTCGAGCGAGCGGCCGACCTCGCCGGCGAAGAACGCAGCGTTCGACACGCCGTTCAGCCTCGCATTCTCGATCGCGCACGCGACGGACTCCTCGGACACCTCCACCCCCCACACCGTCAGCGCCCGCGAGGCCATCGACAGCCCGATCGACCCGATCCCGCAGTAGAGGTCGTAGACGGTCTCGCCGCCGGTCAGCTCCGCGTAGTCGATCGCGAGCTCGTACAACCGCTCGGCCATGGTCGTGTTCGTCTGTACGAAGGCGTTCGGCCGAACGCGGTAGCGCAGCCCGAGCAACTCCTCCTCGATCGCCTCCTCGCCCCAGAGCAGGTTCGACGGCAGGTTCGTCACCTCGGCGGGCGAGTCGTTCACGGCCCAGTGGATCGAGCGCACCTCCGGGAATGCCCGCAGCGCCTCCACCAGCCGGTCCGCTCCCTGCAGGTCGCCCGGCGCGGTGACCAGCTGGACGAGCGCCTGGCCCGTGTTCCTGCCCTCGCGAACGACGAGGTGGCGCAGGTAGCCGGTCTGCGCCTCCTGGTCGAACGCGGGCAGCCCCTCCTCCTGCGCCCATTCCCGCACCGTCTCGCGAATCGCGTTGCCGAGGTCGGTGGTCAGCCAGCAGCGCTCGATCTCGAGCACCTCGTCCCAGCGCCCGGCCCGGTGGAAGCCGAGCGCCGCGCCGCGCAGCGTGTCGGTGAACGAGTACTCCAGCTTGTTGCGGTAGTGGAATTGCGACTCGGCAGGAAGGATCAGCTCGAGCGGCGGCTCCGCGAGACGGCCGATCCGGACGAGCGCGTCGCGCACCTGCTCCTGCTTGGCGGCGATCTGCGCCTCGTACGCGAGATCCTGGAAGCGACAGCCGCCGCAGGCCGGGTAATGCGCGCACGGCGCGTCGACCCGGGGCGCCCCGGCTGTCACCACCTCGGTCGCGGTCGCCTCGGCGAAACCGCGCTTGACCTTCGTCACGGTCGCACGCACGGTGTCCCCGGGTAGCCCCCGGCGCACGAAGACGACGAACCCGTTCAAGCGCGCGACGCCGTTCCCGCCGTAGGCGAGCGAGTCGACGTGGAGCTCGACTTCCTGGCCTCTTGACACCGGCACGGACACGCGGCGGCCAGAATACGCGGTCTCACAGCCGATACGCGGTCAGCGGCCAGCCCGTGAGCTCCTTTCACCAGGTGCGAGACGCGCAGCGAACCGGACGGGCGACGAGCCCACCCGGATTGACGAGGCCGCGGCAGAGATTCACCCGCAGCACCTCCCAGTCGTTGTAGTTGACGTAGGTGAAGTCGCTGATCCCGTCCGCCTTCGGCCGGAACCACAGCTCGTCCGTCTTGCCGTGGGCGAGCACGGCGCGAAGGTTCGTGTCGGCACCCGGCTCGAAGAGGAGGTCGGCGCCGGTGATCGTGCGCCAGACGTTGTCGAAGGGCGCGAGCAGACCCACGCGCTCCCTCCCGACCCCGCTGCTGCGATCGACCTGAACGTACGACATCATCATCATTGCCGTCCCGCTGGTCTTGTCCGAATAGAGAACGTAGAGACGGCCCCGCTCGCTCACCGGCCCAGGTGGCACCCAGGCGAGGGCCGGATGCCAGTTGACCGGCCCTGGCCTCGTCGCCATCAGATCGGTCTTCGCCCAGCGGCCGGACGAGGCGTCGAGGCGCCAGAGGTCGAGCCGGTCGTCGGCGCCGGCGAACAACCCGTACAAGGCGCGTCGACCGGCGAGCGTGGCCTCGACAAGCGCCGGCGAGAACCGCGACCCCTGTGGACGCCGGAGCCGTGATTCGTCGGTCGCGATCACCGGCAGCTCGCCGCCCCAGGCGCCGGCGGGTGTCCGCCGATCGTAGACGTATGCGCCCGAGGGGGTCGTGTAGACGAGGTAGACGGAGCCATCGCCCGCGCGGACGAGCGACGGCCCGCCGAGGGTCGCCCTCCCCGGGATCCGCGACCACGCGGTCTGGTACTCCTTGCCGCCCGCGAGCGCCAGCTGCCGCTGCCAGAGCCCGCCGTCGAGGTCGACCGCGACGACGAGGAGCGCCTGCGAGCCCGGTGGCCCGGCCCGGACGACGTCGACACCGCCGGCGGGGCCGGGAAGCCCAGCATCGCGAGCGCTGTTCCAGGAGCCACCCGAGCAGCCGGTCGGTGCGGGCTTCGGACAGTTCCACGAGGAGTCCGAGCTCGCATAGCGGATCTCGTTGCTCCATGCGTAGAAGACGTAGAGACGTCCGTCGAGCCGTGCGAGCGCGGGCGGCTGGGCGCTCTTCGCATCCGCGATCCGAGTCTGGTTGTACCGGGTGTACTCGCATCCTGCGCCGCCGGACCGGAAGTTCGCGTAGGCACGCACCGTCGTGCCCGCCGGAGCAAAGGTGCCGTCCCGGTTCCAGTCGACGCTGCCGGTCGCGCGGTCGACGTCGTATCCGAATACCTTCTCGAGCGTGTCCAGGAACGCGGTCGCTTCCGGCGAGGTCGCGCCCCGTTCCCTGAGCGACCAGTTGTTCAGCGGAGGCGCGTCCGCGGCCAGCCCGTCGGAGAAGCCGACGGGCTGCGACTGGAAGGCGTAGTTCATGATGCTCGGGTAGTTCGGCTTGCAGTTCACGTCTGCAGGCAGCTCAAGGCCGAGCGGCGCCGAGTGGCCGAGGCCGAGGCTGTGTCCGGTCTCGTGGGCCGCGACGTACGCATCGTTCAGGTTGTACGACGCGGTGAAGCCCTCGTTGGTCTGGCCGCCGCCGGATCCGTACGCGAGCGCGTAGCGGAAGATTCCTCGCCGGGACGCGCTCATCGAGGTCGGCCAGGCCTTCCTCGCCTCCTGGCCCTGGTACTCGCCGTTCACCCGGACAGCGTCGACGGCCGTGTAGCCGCCCCAGTCGCCGTAGACGGTTGCGTCGGCCGGCGTCTCGGGCGGGCGGCCGGTGTCGAGGTGGACGTTGATTCCCGGCTCGCCGTCGGGGTTTTTCAACATCGCTCCGTGGAGAGCGCGTAGCTTCGGATCGGCCGTCGCGGCGTCGCCGTAGTAGTCGGCGAACCCGCGGGCGACGACGGCAGGCATCTTGAGCGCGGTGTCCTGGTCGTTCTCCTGTTTCGTTCGGCGCATGAAGTCGACCTCGACGAAGAGGTCCTTGTGTCGCGGGTTCGCTCCCCAGAGCGGCAGGGGCTGATCGTCGGAGCGAAGCACCGTCCCCGTGGCGGACGTGCTCCGCGTCACCACCGGCCCGCGCCCCGGCCGGCCGAGCACCTCCCAGCCGTCCGGGATGCCGTCGCCGTCGGTGTCTCGCGGATCGGCGACCGCGGAGCAGTGGAGGCCCCGCACGACCACGCTGGCCGCATAGCACGTTCCGAGCGTGCGCTCGAGCAAGGTACCGAGCCCGTCGCCGTCCGGGTCGTGACCCGGAACCAGCGCGTCGTTCCTGAAAAGGCGGAGCTGCCCGCCCACGGCTCCTGCACTCCCGGGAAGTGGGCGAGGAACGCTCGAGTAGACGCCGAGCACCACGCGACGAGTGCCGAGGTCGTGCGTCAGGTCGAGCCCGGCCGCGCCACCAACGCCGCCGCCGAGGACCCGTCGGTCGATCCCGAGTCCGTCGGTCGCGAGCAGGTATAGCGAGTGCGTGGGGCCGGCGCCGTTCGGAAGCCGAGCGGTCTCGAGCGTCTCGCCGGCACGAAGCCCGGGCAGGGTCAGCTGCCACCCGCCGAAGCGCACGCCCGCCCGCCAGCGTACGCCGTTCCTGAGCAGGTCGGCTCTGCCCCCGGTCGCGTTCGAGGTGGCGCGAACGACCAGCCGATAGGTGGAGGCGGACGGCGCCCGGAAGCGAAGCCGGGCCGCCTTTCCGCCCGCCCCGTTGTCGTCGACCGCAACCTGACGCCCTCGCGCATCGAGCAGGTGCAACACCGGGTCGCTTCCCGCCGACAGCGCCGCCGTCTCGAACGTGACCGACTGGCCGCGTGCGAGCGACACCGCGAGCTCGGGAATCGGCGAAGCCTCGCCCTGCCAGAATCGCCGCATGCTCGGCTCCACTGCTGCCGACCCGGCGCTCCGAAGCGCATCCGGTCGCTCACGAGGCAATGGCCTACCCTGAGTCGAGCGTGTCTTGAGGTAATCCGGGGATCCGTCCGCGTCGTAACGCGCGAAGGCGAAATCCTCGTCGCCGCCGGCTCCAGTGTCGGTGCTGCCGGCCGCGACGATTCTGCCGTCCGGCTGAATCGCGACAGCCTCGGAGTAGTCGGACCCGCCGAAGTCGGTGGCCACCTCGCCGTCGCGCGAGAAGGTGGCATCGAGCGAGCCGTTCGAAAAGTAGCGGGCGAGGGCGAAGTCCCCACCCACGACCGCCGCCCTCCCTCTCCGTCTCCAGCCGGCGACGACGAGCCGGCCGTCCGGCTGGAACGCGACGGCCGTACCGAACGCGTTCCACTCGAGCCCGAAGCCGGTGGTCACCTTGCCGTCACCGTCGAAGCTTCTGTCCAGCGAGCCGTTCGATCGGTAGCGGGCAAGCGCGAACGTCCAGGCCCCGCCGAAGTTGTCGCTCACATGGGTGCTCCCCGCGACGACGATCTTGCGGTCGTCGGACGAGATCGCCACTCCAGCCGCCTCGTCGAAGTCGCTGCCGAAGCCGGTGGTGACCTTGCCGTCTCCGTCGAAGCTCGGGTCAAGGGTGCCGTTCCGGTCGTAGCGGACGAGCGCGAAGTCGTTGTTCAAGCCGTCGCGCCTGGTGCCGGCGGCGACGATCTTGCCGTCGGACTGGATGGCGACTCCGGAGGCATGCTCGTGGTGACCGAAGCCGGTCGTCACCTTGCCGTCGCCGGAGAACGTCGCATCGAGCGAGCCGTCCGGGTCGTAGCGCGCGAGGGCGAAGTCGTCGGCGCCGCGGCCTGCGCTCGTCGACCCGGCCACCACGATCTTCCCGTCGCGCTGGATCGCGAGCCCATGGGCGCGATCCTCCTCGCCGAAGTCGGTGGTTAGCTTGCCGTCGCCGGAGAACGACGAATCGAGTGAGCCGTTCGCGTCGTAGCGGGCGAGCGCGAAGTCGTCGCCTCCTCGGCCCGCGCTCGCAGTGCCGGCGACGACGATCTTCCCGTCAGGCTCGATTGCGACGCCGGTTGCCCACGCCGAGCCGTTCGGGAACGCGGTCAGGACCCTGCCGTTCGAGCCGAAGGACCGGTCGGGCGAGCCGTCCGGGTTCAGCCGAGCGACAGCGAACGTCCCCGTGTCGTTCCCGAAACCCGAGAACGAACCGGCCGCGACGATCCTGCCGTCCGGCTGCACTGCGACCGCATCGGCGCTGTCGTTCACGCCGCCGAAGATGTCGAGCGTCACTCTGCCGCCTCGTCCGAAGCTCGAGTGAGACCCGCGAGCGCCGGCCGCACGAGGAAGAGAGGCGAGGACGGCGATCGCGAGCAGGACCGCAGCCATGGGCACGAGCTTCGCCTTCCGACTGCCCGCCCGAGACCGCACTCCGCCAGGCCGTTTCATCACGATCGGGCCGGCTCGATGTTCTGATTGACCCGGAACACGTTTTCCGGGTCGTACCTGGCCTTCAGCTGCGCGAGCCGGTCGTAATTGTCCCGGTAGGTGGCTCGGATACGTTCCCCGCCCTCGTCCATCATGAAGTTGACGTAGGCACCGCCCATCGAGTACGGGTGGATCGCCTGCCAGTAGTCGGTCGACCAGCTCCGGATCGTCTCCGCATTGGCGGGGTCGGGGTCGATGCCGCCGATCACCATCGACCAGGTGGCGTCGCGATAGCCGAAGGCGGTGTCGCCGGGCCGGACCCGGCCGACGGCGGCGTCGACGGGGTACAGGTGCATGGCCGAGAGCGGCGTCGGCATGGTCGCTGCGAACTCGAGATGCCGCTCGATCGCCGATTCGGGGATCTCGGCCACGAAGTCACCGCGCCAGTACCAGTTCAGACCCGGTGGGAGGAGCTCGTCGAACGCGGACTGCAGGACCGGGTAGGGCAGCTCGTGGGGGCCGTGCAGGACCGGAGTCGCCGGCTCGTTCACAGCCGCAAGAGCGGCCGCTGCCCGTTCGGTCGGGCCCGTGTAGCACCAGACGACCGCGCACGCCTTCTGCAGGTGCAGGTGCTCGGGGAACTGCGGCGCGGGCGGCACGGTCATGAGCGCGAAGAAGCCGTACACGTCCTCGGGCGCAGCCGGTTGGAATTCGCGGTACCAGCGCAGCACATCCGCAGCGCCGTCGATAGGCCACAGCGTCGGGCCGCCGACGACCATGGTCACCGGATGCAGCCTGAAGGTGAACGACGTGACGACGCCGAAGTTGCCGCCGCCGCCGCGAACGGCCCAGAACAGGTCGTCGTTCACCTCCTCGCTCGCCGTCGCGAAGCTGCCGTCCGCGAGCACGAGATCGACGGCGACGAGGTTGTCGATCGTCAGTCCGTGCTTCCGCGTCAGATACCCGTGGCCGCCGCCGAGCGTCAGTCCACCGACGCCCGTGGTCGAGATGATCCCGCTCGGCGTCGCGAGCCCGAGCTCGTGCGTCGCCCGGTCGACCTCTCCCCACGTGCAGCCGCCGCCGACCCGAGCCGTGCGTGCTTCCGGATCGACCTGGATCTCCTTCAGCAGCGAGAGGTCGACGACGAGCCCGGCGTCACATGTGCCCAGCCCCGCCCCGTTGTGCCCGCCTCCGCGGATCGCGACGAGCAGGTCGTGCGCTCGCGCGAAGCCGATCGCCTTGGCGACGTCCGCGGGGCCGAGGCAGCGGGCGATCAGCGCCGGCCGCCTGTCGATCATCGCGTTGTAGACCTTGCGGGCCTCGTCGTAGTCGGCATCCGCCGGCCCCACGAGCTGACCCTCGAACCCGGCCAGCTCCTGCTGGGCAGCTCCCGCCACCGTTGTCGTCGTGCTCATTGTTTCGCACCTCCTCGGGCGTTTGCGTTTCGGCGTGCCGGTGCGTCTCGCCGACGGAACCGCCCGTCTCTGATTGACGCCTCCTGACGCTACGGGGAGACAGCTCGCGCCGAAACCCCGGAAATCCCCTGACTTTGACCCGTTGAAAGCGGTGCGCTGGGTCGACGACGAATCCCACGAGCTGCTATCACTCGATTGACCCGAACGCGAATCCGGGAGGCGAGGCGCCGGCCTTGCACCGCAATGCGGAAGCGAGCCGAATCGAGCTCGAGTCGGCTTCTGCCGAGGTCGTCGCGAACGTCGCGGGACGCGGGCGGGAACTCGCGTCTCTGGCAGCGTTTCTCGCCGAAGCCAGGGCCAGGCCCGCGGCCCTGGTGCTCGAGGGCCAGGCAGGGATCGGGAAGACGACACTCTGGCGTGCAGGCGTCGAGCTCGCGCGTCAGGAATCGTTTCGGACGCTGACCTGCCGTCCCGCCAGCTCGGAGGCGCAACTCTCGTTCGCAGCGCTGGGGGATCTGCTCGAGCCGCTCGCGCCCGGCGTACTCGAAGCTCTGCCCCTGCCGCGGCGCAGGGTCCTGGCCTCCGCACTCCTCCTGGAGGGTGGAGAGGGCGTGTCGCCGGATCGCCGGACGATCGGGCTCGCGTGTCTCGACATACTCCGTGCCCTGGCCGACTCCGGCCCGCTGCTCGTTGCGATCGACGACCTGCAATGGCTCGACGCCTCTTCGGCCACCGTCCTGGAGTTCGCGCTTCGCAGGCTCGAACGCGAATCGGTAGCGATCCTCGCCGCTACTCGCTCCGACCCGTCCAGCCGGTCGGACCGGGGCCTACGGGACGCGCTTCCGAACGTCCGGTCGATGGAGGTTCGGCCGCTCGGGCTCGGCGCCCTCCACAAGGTGCTGCGGTCCCGGCTCGGCAAGTCGTATCCGCGTCCGCTGTTGCGGCAGGTGCACCGCGCCTCGAACGGAAACCCGTTCTATGCCCTGCAGCTGGCAGCCGCTCTGGAGCGGAGGGGCGACGAGATCGTTCCCGGCCAGCCCTTGCCCCTGCCCGGAACGCTCCACGAGCTGGTAGCAGAGCAGGTCTCTGACCTGCCGGAAGCCAGCAAGGCGGTGCTAGCGGTCGTTGCGGCCGCGTCCGAGGCGAGCCTGGCCGTACTGGAGGCTCTGGGCTTGGCGGCGAACGGCATCGACCGGGCGGTGGACGCCGGCGTGCTCGAGGTGGTCGAGCAGCGCGTCTGCTTCACCCACCCGCTGCTCGGCTCGAGCGTCTACTCAGGCCTCGGCCCGGCCGGGCGCCGAGCCCTGCATGCACGGCTGGCTGCCGTGATGGACGAACCCGAGCAGCGCGCCAGGCATCTCGCGCTGAGCAGCACGGGGCCGGACGAGGGCGTGGCCTCGGTTTTGGATCTCGGTGCCAGGGCTGCGGCCGCCAAGGGCGCGCAGGACGCTGCCGCTGAGCTGTACGAGCTCGCCGACCGCTTCACGGTGACCGGGTCCCACGAAGAGAGCGGGCTGCGGGCGCTGCGTGCGGCCGAGTGCCACATCGCGGCCGGAGATCCGCGCCGAGCTCGAGTGATCCTCGAGCGGCTCGTTCGAACCTTGCCTGCCGGCAAGCATCGTGCCGAGGCGCTGTCGCTGCTGTCGATGCAACAGGACGACATCCCAGCCGCGATCCGGCTCGGGAAGCGCGCCGTCGCCGAGGCCGGAGATACGCCGCCGCTCAAGGCGAAGACGCACAGAAATCTCGCGGAGCTCCAGGTGCTGAGCGGAGATCTCGCCGCAGCGTCCGTCGAGGCGACGAGTGCGGTCGCGTCTGCCGGCGAGGCGGGCGATCGCCGCTTGCAGGCGCTCGCGTCGGCCTATTTCGGCTTCGTGGAGACACTGCGCGGACACGGCATACCCCCCGAGGCCGAACACGCCGTCGAGCTGTCGCGGACGCAAGCGTGGCCTCCCGGAGAGGCGAGCCCGGCACTCAGGCTGGCGGCTCTGCTCAGCCGCGTCGACGAGCTCGAGCGCGCGCGGAGCCTGCTGCTGGAGGAGCTCGAGCGGGCGACTGCGGTGGGTGACGAATGGACTCGCGTCCTCGTCTACTACCACCTTGCCGAGCTCGAGCTTCGCGGCGGAGACTGGAGGCAGGCGAGCGTTCACGCCGAGGAGTGCAAGGAGCTCGCTCGCCAGGTCGGCACGCAGCAGGAGCGGGCATCGGCGCTGCATCCCCGTGCTCGCGTCGACGCGCATCTCGGCGGCGTCGAGTCCGCGGCGGCGGCGGCGAAGGAGGGGCTCGGCGTCGCAGAGCAGCTGGGAGACCGAATCTTCACGATCCTACATCGAGGCGTACTCGGCTTCATCGCACTCTCCCTGGGCGACGCCGCCTCGGCACATTCCTGGCTCGAGCCGGCGGCCCGGCTCACCCGCGACATGGGTGTCGGCGAGTTTGCCTTCTTTCCGGGCGTGCATGACGAGATCGAGGCCGCGATCGCTGTCGGGGAGCTCGAGTGGGCGGAGGAGATCGTCGAGCTGTTCGAGGAGCCCGCTCGCCGACTCGATCGGGCCTGGGCGTTGGCGATCGCCGCCCGGGGCCGCGCCCTGCTGCTCGCGGCGCGCGGCGATCTGCGGAGCGCGAACACCGCGGCGGACACCGCCCTGTCGGAGGCGAACCGGGTTCCGCAGCCGTTCGAGCGTGCGCGCACGCTGCTCGTCGCCGGAACCGTTCGGCGTCGCGCGAAGCTGAGGCGGGAGAGCAGAGCCGCATTGCGCGAGGCGCTCCTCCAGTTCGAGGTGCTCGGCGCTCCCCTGTGGGCGGCGAAGACCCGCGCGGAGCTCGCCCGGTTGGGGGGACGGCGCCCGGCCGGCGGCGAGTTGACTCCGACCGAACGGCAGATCGCCGAGCTGGTCTCCGAGGGACGCTCGAACAAGGAGGTCGCCGCAGCGACGTTCACGACGGTGCGCACGGTCGAAGGGCACCTCACCAAGATCTATGCCAAGCTCGGGGTCCGATCGCGCGGAGAGCTCGCGTTCCGACTCGCCCGATCACGCCCGGGTCGGAGGACGTAGCAAGTCGCGAGACCGGGACGCGCCGTGCGGACGCGCTATCGACTCGCCACAGTCAGGAGAGAACGGAGACGAAGACGCTCCGCTCGCGCGGACCGTCGAACTCGCAAAAGAAGATGCCCTGCCAGCGGCCGAGGCCGAGCTTGCCGCCGTCGATCGGGACGAGCACCTGCGGGCCGATCAGCGAGCCGCGGACGTGCGAGGGGGCGTTCGGGCCGTCGGGGTCCTCCACGTGCTGCCACGGCCAGCCGTCGTCGACGATCTTCTGGAGCGCGGCCTCGAGGTCGCGGGCGACCAGTGGGTCGGCGCCCTCGTTGATCGTCACGCCCGCCGTGGTGTGCGGGACGTAGACGAGCGCGGCCGACGCACCGTTCGGGTCCGCGAGCGCGTCCTGCACCTGCGCGGTGATGTCGACCAGCTGGGTCTTCCGGTCCGTGGTGATGGCGATCCGCTGCACGCGGGTATCCTAGGCGACCTTGACGGCCGTTCCGACCCCACGCGAGCTGGACGACTACCGCGAGCAGGCGGACCGTTTCATCGCGGCGATCGACGAGGAGTACTACCTCCACTTCGCCGGACACAAGGACTCGCTCGACCTCGTCCCGATCTACGAGCGCTTCGGCGAGCTGACCAGCCTCGACCAGGCGAACCGCGTCGGCTCGGCGGTGGACGGCGATCGCCGCGTCCGCGAGCTCTGGAAGTTCGCGTGCTCGGGCTACCTGGGCAACCTGACGCGCGACTTCGAGGAGACCTCCGCGCGCCTCGAGGCCGAGCTGACCGCCACCGTCGAGGGCGAGGAGATCCCCTACCGGATGCTCCGCCCGACGATCGCGAACGAGCCCGACCGCGCGAAGCGGCAACGGTTGGAGAACGCGCGCAACGCCCTCACCGACGAGCACCTGCTGCCGGTCCAGCTCGAGGCGGCGGAGGTCGTGACCGAGGCCGTGCACGCGCTGGGTGCGCCCGACTACGTCGAGCTCCACCGCCGCTTCGGCTTCCGGCTGGACGAGATGGGCGAGCAGTGCCGTGCATTCCTGGACGCGACCGAGCGGATGTGGGAAGACGCCGGCGACCGCCTGTTCCGCAGGCGGGTCGGCGTGGGCCTCGCGGACGCGCAGCGCTACGACGTCGCCCGCGTGTTCCGCGCGCCGGAGTGGGATCCGTCCTTCCCGGCCGACCGGATGCTGCCGGCGCTCGAGGCGACGCTCGCCGACCTCGGCGTCGACCTGCACGCGCAGGAGAACGTCGAGCTGGACGTCGAGCTGCGCGAGAAGAAGACGCCGCGTGCGTTCTGCTCGCCGATCGAGGTGCCGCAGCGGGTGGTGCTCGTGATCCAGCCGATCGGCGGCGTCGACGACTGGCGCGCGCTCTTCCACGAGGCCGGCCACACCGAGCACTTCGCGCACACGCGCGCCGACCTGCCCGTCGAGGAGCGACGCCTCGGCGACTTCGCCGTCACCGAGGGCTGGGCGATGCTGATGGAGCACCTCGTCCAGGACGCCGCCTGGCTGAACCGGCGCCTCGATGTTCCGCGGCCGAGCGAGTTCGTCGCGGAGAGCGCGACCGGCCTCCTCTACCTCGTCCGCCGCTACTGCGCCAAGGTGCTGTACGAGCTCGAGCTGCACGCCGCCGAGGATCCGCGGCCGCTGCAGAAGCGCTACGTCGAGATCCTGGGCGATGCGCTGAAGATCGAGCCGAGCCCCACCGACTACCTCGGCGACGTCGACGCCGGCTTCTACTCGACCGAGTACGTCCGCGCCTGGGCGTTCGAGGCGGCGCTGAAACGGTACTTCCGCGAGAAGTTCGGCTCGACCTGGTTCACTCGTCGCGACGCGGGCTCGCTGCTGCGCGAGCTCTGGTCGGAGGGTCAGCGCCCGACGGCCGACGAGCTGCTCGAGGAGCTGACCTCGGCCGAGATCGAGCTCGAGGCGGTCACCGAGTACGTGCGTGACGCGCTCGCCGCTGCGTGAGCAGCCGTGACAGGCTGAAGCCTGTCACGGCTCTCCGCCAGACGAACTGCGACGTACTGGCCTAGAGCGCCCCGCCGGCGGCCGGCGGCGCAGACGCGTCTACGCCCTGGTCTCCGACCGGCGTCCGGGCCAGCGAGTCCTCCGCGAGCAGGATGTTCGACTCCAGTGCCCGCTCGACGAGGCGGAGCAGGTCGCTCATCGAGGAGACCTCCTCGCGCTGCTCCTTGAGGAACCAGTGCATCGCCTCCTCGCCGACGAAATCGCCCTCCTCGCGGGCGAGCTTCAGCAGGCCGGCGATCTGCTCGGTGACCCGCTTCTCCTGGTCGAGCGCGAGCGCGACGGGCTCGGCGGCGTTCCCGAAGTCCGTCTTCGGCGCAGTCACGGCCGGGATCGTCACGGGCCGATCGGCGTCGAGCAGGAACTGGACGAGCATCATCGCGTGGTTCCGCTCCTCCACCGCCTGCCGGTAGAAGTGTACGGCGAGATTGGGAAGCGTCTCGGCGTCGAACCAGACGGCGATCGCGATGTACTGCTGCGAGGCCGCGAACTCGTGGCCGATCTGCTCGTTGACGGCGCCGTGGAACCCAGCCATGGAAACCACTCTAGCGCCGCGTGACGTACGCTCTCGACGTGAGGAAGCGTGCGCTGCTCGCGTGCTCCCTACCGCTGGCCGGGGCCGGAACGCTGGCGGGCCACGCCGCCGGCTACGCGCTCGTAGGGTCGAGCCGGCGCGACGCGCTCGCCCACGGCTACCTCGCCTACGCGCCCCAATTCCTGGCACTGTGCTCGGCCGTCCTCGTGCTCGCGCTCGGGCTGCGAGCCACCGGGCGCTTCCGGGGCCGCCCGGCGGCCTGGCCCTTCGCCCTGATCCCGCCCGTGGCGTTCCTTGCGCAGGAACTGATCGAGCGGCTGGTCGTCGGGCTGCCGGCGCACAGCGTGCTCGAGCCGGCCGTGTACGTCGGACTCGCCGCCCAGATCCCGATCGCGCTGCTCGGCTTCCTCGCCGCCCGCGCGTTGCTGCGCGCGGTGGACGAGGCGGCGTCCGGGCTCGTCGGCCGCCCGTCGTTCGCGTTGCGCCCCACGCCGATTCCGGCACCTGCCGGCGCCCACGCCCCCGCTCCGGCCCGGCTTGCAGACCGCCCGCGCGGGCGCGCGCCTCCTCGCTGAGCGCTCTCCGGCTCGGCACTCCACAAGAAAGGAGGAGGTTCCCATGCGGTACTCGATTCCGCTCCTGCTCGCAGCAGGAGCCTTCGCGCTCGCCGGGTGCGGCGGGGGCAGCAAGAGCTCGGCGCCGACCACGTCGACCGTCGCACCGGCGACGACGACCGCTCCGAGCACCACCACGACGACAACCGCGACCGACACGACGACCGCCGGCGCCGCTTCGCCGGTGACCATCCGCGTGCTGATCAAGGGCGGCAAGCCGGTCGGCGGCATCCAGCGTGCCACCGTGAAGAAGGGCCAGAAGGTCGCGATCGTCGTCCACTCCGACGTCGCCGACGAGGTGCACGTCCACGGCTACGACCTGCACAAGGACGTCGACGCCGGCGGCACCGTGCGCATCGTCTTCCCGGCGACGATCACCGGCGTGTTCGAGGCCGAGCTGGAGAACCGCAAGCTGCAGATCGTCGAGTTCACGGTCGAGTGACCTGGATCCTCGCCCACGGGATCGGGGGGATCCGCGACCTCCCGGTCCCGCGCTACGTCTTCTACTACGGGGCGGCGGCGGTACTGGTCGTCTCCTTCGCCGCGCTGGCGTTCCTCTGGCGGAAGCCGCTCCTCGCCGAGCGGCGCGACGGCCGGCCGCTTCCGCAGGGCCTCCAGCGGTTCCTGCTGTCCACCGCGCTCCACGTCGTCCTGGGGGCCCTGTCGTTCGCGCTGCTCGCCTTCCTGTGGCTGGGAGCGCTGGTCGGCAAGAACGACAGCGGCGTGAACTTCACGCCCACCTTCGTCTACGTCTACTTCTGGATCTTCATGCCGATCGCCGTCGTCCTGTTCGGCAACGTCTGGAGAGTGCTCGACCCGTGGCGCGCGGGAGCCCGGGGCCTCGGCTGGACGCTCCGGCGCCTCGGGCTGTGGGGCGAGGCCCCTTTCGACTACCCGGCCCGGCTCGGGCGGTGGCCGGCGGCGGTGCTGCTGCTCGCCTTCGTGACCATGGAGCTGAGCTACAGCAACCCCTCCGACCCACGGGCGATGGCGCTCGCGATCGCGATCTACAGCGCCGCGACGTGGGCCGGAGCGGGCGCGTTCGGCTCGGACGTCTGGTTCAGGAACGGGGACGGCTTCGCAGTCGACTTCATGCTGCTCTCGCGGATCAGCTGGTTCGGCCGTCGCGACGACGGCCAGCTGGTCGTGCGAACGCCGTTCTCGGGCCTCTCGGTCAGCGACCGCACCCCCGGAATGATCGCCATGGTCGGGGTGATGCTCGGCTCGACCTTCTTCGACGGCTTCAGCCGGACGAGCATCTGGCAGAACCGCTACTACAACGTCCAGGTCGACCTGATCGACAGGCCGAACCTGGCCGACCTCGTCGGCCAACTGATGAACCTCGGCGGACTGATCCTGTGCGCCGCGTTCGTCGGCCTCGCCTTCCGGCTCGCCGTGTACGGCACCGAGTCGATCGCGGAGCGACGGCCGCTCTCGCAGGAGTTCATCGACAGCCTGATCCCGATCGCGTTCGTCTACGTGATCGCCCACTACTTCTCGCTGCTCATCTACCAGGGCGAGGTCGGGGTGCGGCTGCTCTCGGATCCCTGGGGACGCGGCTGGGATCTCTTCGGCACCGGCTCGTTCCAGCCGAACTTCACGTTCCTGACGCCGCACATGATCTGGTACGTGCAGGTGGGCGCGCTGGTGATCGGCCACGTGGCCGGCCTCGCAGTCGCCCATGACCGAGCCGTCGGACTGTTCCATACGCCGAAGATGGCGCTCTGGACGCAGTACCCGATGCTCGTGCTGATGGTGCTGTTCACGGTCGGCGGCCTCTGGGTGCTCTCGCAGGGATGATCCTTGCGCACGGCGGCATCCCGGGCCTGATCGCCGAGACGGGCAGCGTGTTCGTCGCCCTCGCCTTGTTCGGCTACTTCATCCGCCGCTCGGCCAGGAAGGAGCGCGAGGCGGAGGACGACGAACGGAAGAGCTAGGGACGGCCCGCGGCGGCCTTCCCAACAGAGACAGCAGCGAGCTCAGCCTTCAGGGTCGGACACGTTCGGTGTCAGACCCCTTGGGGCCGCTTCGAACCGGAACGCGGCCGCCGGCGAATCAGCGCCCGTACGACGGCCACGACCATCCTGCATCGCCAACCGAACGGCCGTCAGAAAGGAGCCGCACCCGAATGCACAAGCGTTGGGCATTCATTCTGCTGGCGGTCGTCGGAGCATTGCTCGCCGCGCTCTTCGTCGCCCGCCTCGGCCCCGGCGCGGGCCACGCGTCCAGTCACCGTGAAGCGCCGCTGATCTCGGAGGACCCGACCGCGGACAACACGGACCTGTACGCGTTCCGGAGTCCGGACCGGCCGAACACACTCACGATCGTCGCCAACTGGATCCCCGGCGAGGATCCCGCCGCCGGGCCGAACTACTACACGTTCTCCCAGAACGCGCGGTACAACATCCACGTCGACCGGGACGGCGACGGGAAGCCGGAGATCACGTACAGCTTCCGCTTCAAGACACCGACCGGCCCGTTCTTCCTGGGCAACACCCAGCAGACCTGGCAGATGTGGCGGAACAACCGCGGTTTCGCCAACGGCAAGACCCCGATCAACAACATCGGCCCGCGCTTCAACGGGTTCGTCGGGGTCAAGGACTACGAGGCCGCCGCGGAGAAGACGATCGTCGACAAGCGCGGCCTCAAGATCTTCGCCGGCCAGCGCGACGACCCGTTCTTCGCCGACGTCGGCGCGATCTTCGACCTGGTCGCGATCCGCAAGGCGGGCACCACGGGCAACATGGGCGGCGGCAGGGACTTCCTGTCCGGCTACAACGTCCACACGATCGCCCTGCAGATCCCGATCGGGCTGATCGACACCCCGAGCCACACGGTCGGCGTCTGGGCGTCCACGGATCGCCAGAACGTGACCGTGAACGGCAAGGTGCGCCCGGGCTGGACGCAGGTGTCCCGCCTCGGCAACCCGCTGATCAACGAGGTCGTCATCCCCACCGGGCTGAAAGACCGCTGGAACCGCACCGGGCCTGCCCAGGACGCGCAGTTCAAGCGCTACTACGAGACTCCCATCCTGGCAGCCGTGCTGAACAAGCTGTACAAGCTCGACGTCCCGGAGACGGGCCGTGACGACCTCGTCGCGGTGCTCGGCACGGGCATCCCGAAGGTGACCTTCACGGGCAACACGTTCGCGGACGAGCTTCGGATCAACCTCGCGGTGCCGCCGACCCCGGCGGCGAAGGCGAGCCGCATGGGCGTGCTCGGCGGCGACAACGCCGGCTTCCCGAACGGGCGCCGGCTGGCCGACGACGTCGTCGACATCGAGGAGCAGGCGGTCGCCGGCTTCCTCAAGGGCAAGAAGGTGGCCCTCGGCGACGGCGTGAACGCGAACGACATGCCGAACCTCGCCCGCTTCCCGTACGTCCCGACCCCGCACCAGGGCTACGAGAACGCGAAGGCGACCAGGTAGCACGAGCGATCGGGGGCCCGATGCGGCGGGCCCCCACCTCCTTCCTGGACACATGAGAAATCGCATCCTGATCGGAGCCGCCGCCGTCGCCGCCGTCGCCGGCGGAGCGCTGTTCGGCGGCGCGCTGCGCAACTCTTCGTCGTCGTCGGCCTCCGCGGCGCTGTCCGGCACCCAGGCGGCCGAGGACTTCAAATCGGGCTTCGCGCTGAACGCCAGCACCGCGGCGCTGGTGGCCGACCTCCAGTCTCGGCTCCGAGCGAACCCGAACGACGAGCACTCGTACGCGCTCCTTGGGCTCGCCTACGAGCAACGCGCCCGGGAGACCGGCGACCCGAGCTGGTATCCGAAGACGCAAGGCGTGCTCCGCCGCGCGCTCGGGCTCGACCCCGAGGACGGGCTGGCGGTGGGCGGCCTCGGCTCGCTCGCGCTCTCCCGTCACCGCTTCCGCGACGCGCTCGCGCTCGGCGAGCGAGCCCGCGTGCTGAACCCGTATTCCGCGCAGCCGTGGGGCGTGATCGGAGACGCGCAGGTCGAGCTCGGCCGATATCGCGAGGCCTTCGCGTCGTTCGACCGGATGAACAAGCTTCGTCCCAGCCTCTCCTCGTACGCGCGCGTCTCGTACGGCCGCGAGCTGATCGGGCACACGGCCGGCGCGATCCGCGCGATGAAGCTCGCCGTCGACGCCGCCATCGGCGGCGCCGAGCCGACCGCCTGGACCCACGTCCAGCTCGGCAAGCTCTACTTCAACCACGGCCGCTACCGGGCGGCCGAGCGCGAGTACCGGATCGCCCTCCAGGCCTTCCCCGGGTACCCGTACGGCCTCGACGCGCTCGCGCAGGTGCTCGCCGCGACCGGTCGGTACCGGCCCGCGATCGCGGCCGAGCGGGAGGCGGTGGACGCGATCCCGCTGCCTCAGTACGTCGCCGCACTGGGCGACCTCTACCGCGTCACCGGCCGGTCCGTCCTGGCCCGCCGCCAGTACGCCCTGATCGGCGCGATCGAGCGGCTGTTGAACGCGAACGGCGTCAAGACCGATCTCGAGATCGCGCTCTTCCAGGTCGACCACGGGATCGCGCTCCTGCACGCGGTCGCGCGCGCCCGGCTGGCCCGTGCCGAGCGGCCCTCGATCGACGGCGAGGACGTCCTCGCCTGGGCGCTCGCGCGGAACGGCCGGTGCGCCGAGGCGCTGCCGCACTCGCAGGCGGCGCTCCGCCTCGGCACCCGGGACGCCCTGAAGTTCTTCCACCGCGGGATGATCGAGCGCTGCCTGGATCACACGCGGGCAAGCCGCGTCTGGTTCAGGAGGGCGCTCGCGTTGAATCCCCGTTTCTCGATCCTCTGGTCGCCGCTCGCACGGAGGTACGCAGGGTGAGGCGGCTCGTCGTGTTCCTGGTCGCCCTGACCGCGCTCGCGGTCTGTGCGAGTGCGGCCGCGCATCCCCTGGGTAACTTCACGATCAACCGCTACAGCCGGATCGAGCCGTCCGGGAACCGGCTCTACGTCCTCTACGTCCTCGACCTGGCCGAGATCCCGACCTTCCAGGCGAAGCCGCAGGTGGCAGCCGAGGGCGAGGCGCGTTATGCGACGGGGCTCGCGCGCTCGATCGGGCGGCACCTCGAGCTCGCTGTCGACGGCCGCCGCTCGGCGCTCACGCCGATTCGCCGCGTGCTGGCCTTCCCGCCGGGCCAGGCGGGGCTGCGTACCACCCGCCTGGAGGTCGTCTTCCGCGGCCCCGAGCTGTCGACCGGGAGCCGGATCGCCTACCGCGACGCCAACTATCCCGGCCGGATCGGCTGGAAGGAGATCACCGCGCAGCCGAAGGCAGGCGCGCGGCTCCTCTCCTCGAGCGTGCCCTCGAAGTCCGTCAGCTCGGAGTTGCTCGCCTACCCGAAGAACCTCCTGCAGAGCCCGCTCGACGTCGTCTCGGCCCGGGTCGGCGTCGAGCCCGGGGCGTCCGCCGGCGCAGCGCCCGACCTCCTCGCACGCACCGTGCTCGAGCAGCGTGCGGGCGTGAGGGCGGTCGCCGACGGAGGGTTCGCGAGCCTGATCGTGCGGGACCATCTGACGCCCGGCCTCGTCGCTCTCTCGCTGCTGATCGCGATGTTCTGGGGCGCGGCGCACGCCTTTTCGCCCGGGCACGGGAAGTCGATCGTCGCCGCGTACCTCGTCGGCTCACGCGGCAAGCCGCGGCACGCCGTCTATCTCGGGCTGACCGTGACCGCCACGCACACGATCGGCGTCTTCGCGCTCGGCCTGGTCACGCTCAGCCTGTCCGCCTTCATCGTCCCCGACCAGCTGTACCCGTGGCTCAACCTCGTCTCGGCGCTCCTGATCGTCGGCGTCGGCGTGAGTGTGCTGCGCTGGCGGGTCCGGGAGTGGCGAAGCCGCGGGGCACACGAGCACGACCACCCCCACTCTCACCACCACGAGCACGACCACGCGCTCAGCCACCGCCGCCTGCTCGGAATCGGGATCTCGGGCGGGATCGTCCCGTGCCCCACTGCTCTGGTCGTCCTGCTGGCGGCGATCTCGCTGCACCGCGTCGGCTACGGGCTCGTCCTGATCCTCGCGTTCAGCGCCGGCCTGGCGGTGGCGATGACGGCGATCGGCCTCGTCGCCGTCACCGCGAAGAGGACCTTCGCCCGGGTCGACCTCGACGGCGGCGTGATCCGGCTCCTCCCCGCGTTCAGCGCAGTGGTCGTCCTCGGCCTCGGCCTGGCGATGACCGTGCGCGCCCTCCCCCACGTCGCGTAGGCGTGGTGCACCAGGAGGGAGCCGCGTTCGCCCTCGACGCGCTCGACCGCGAGGAGGCCGAGGCGTTCCGGCAGCATCTGGCCGCCTGCCCGGATTGCCACGCCGAGCTCGAGGAGCTCCGTTTCGCCGCGACCGCGCTGGCGTTCGCGGTCGAGCCGCTCGCGCCGAGGGAATCGCTCCGGCCACGCGTCCTCGACACGGGCGCGCGGGTGATCCCGTTACCGAGGCGGCGGCGTCCTCGTCTCCTGGCGGCCGCGCTGGTCGCCGCGGGGTGCGCCGTCATCGTCGCGGCCGTTCGGCCGTGGGAGACGGGCGACTCGCGGGTCGGGTTCCGTCGGTACGAGGCGACGGGGACGAATGCGACCCTGCTCGTCGGCCGTTCGGGCGACGCGGTGCTCGCCGCCCGCCGCCTGCCGCCGCTCGCGGCCGGCACCGTGTACGAGCTCTGGGTAATCGCCGGGGAGCGGACGCAACCGGCGGGCGTGTTCCGCGGCCCGCTCGCAACGCTCACCCGTCCGGTTCCGCCGGGGGCGACGGTCGCCGTCTCGGTGGAGCCCACGGGCGGCTCGTCGCGACCGACCGGACCGCTCGTCCTCCGGGCGGAGACGACATAGGCTCCATGCCGAACGTGACCGACTTCATCCGCGGAGAGACTCCGTCGCAGGCCGGGTCGCGGCGAGAGCTTGGACACCTTTCGGACGAAGCCGTGCTGGCACTCGTCTCGCGGGGGGACGAGGCGGCGCTCGGCGAGCTCTACGACCGCTATGGCCGCGTCGCCTACGGGCTCTCCCTGCGCATCGTGCGCGACCGTTCACTCGCCGAGGACGCGGTCCAGGAGGCATTCCTGGCCGTCTGGCGCTCCGCCGGCTCCTTCCGGGCCGAGCACGGCAAGCCGAGCACGTGGATCCTCACGCTCGTCCACCGACGCGCGGTCGATCTCGTGCGCCGCGAAGAGCGGCGGCGCGCCGATCCGATCGACGAGCTCTCCCAGCCGACGGGCGAGGCGACCGACGAGGAGGCCTGGCTGCGCGCCCAACGCCAGGTGGTGCAGGAGGCGCTGCGGAAGCTCCCGCCCGACCAGCGCGAGGCGATCGAGCTCGCCTACTACGGCGGTTTCACGCAGTCGGAGCTCGCAGAGCGGCTCGGCCAGCCGCTCGGCACGATCAAGAGCCGGATGTTCGCCGGCCTCCGCCGGCTGCGCGAGCTGCTCGCGGAAGCCGGGCTCGAGCTCGACGCCCCCTGAAAGGCGAAGGGTCAGACCCCGAGGGGTCTGACCCTTCGAGAGCGAAGGCACGTAACCGTTACTTCTTTGCCTTCCCCTCGATCGTGCTCTTCGAGCCGGTGCCGATCTGGATCTTGCGCGGCTCGGGCGCCTTCGGCTTCTGGACGTGGAGCTCGAGCACGCCGTCGTGGTAGTCGGCGCGGATGTCGCCCTCGCCGACCCCCTCGGGCAGGCCGATCGACCGCGAGAAGCTGCCGTACCGGCGCTCGAACCGGTAGAACCGATCCTGCGACACTTCGGCCGTCCGCTCACGCTCGGCAGAGACGGTCAGCGTCCCGTTCTCGAACTCGATCGAGATCTTCTCCTCGGGGATGCCGGGGAGATCGAACGCGTAGACGATCTCGTCCTCGGTCTCCCAGACGTCCAGCGGCGGAGCCCAGCGCTCGGCGCCGTTCGTACCCTGCGCCGAACCGCGCAGGAAGGTGCCCATCAGGCGCTCGACGTCGTTCTGCCACTGCGCGAGCTCCCGGACCGGATCCCAGCGAACCAGCGTTGCCATCTTCATCCCTCCTTCTCGTACATTGACTCGACTCCGATGATAAAACCTTAGCGCTTCATTGTCAAGTCGCCGCTGCACTAGCATCCAAGCGGTGGAGAGCCTGAAAGGACAGGACTTCCTTCGCGTCGCCGACTGGACCACCGAGGAGCTGCTGGCGGTCCTCGACCTGGCCGACCGCCTCAAGGACGAGCGGAAACGCTACGTCGACGTACCCCTCCTCCCGGGGCGCAGCATCGGGCTCTTCCTGGAGAAGCCGTCGCTGAGGACGCGCGTCTCGTTCGAGCTCGCGGTCGAGCAGCTCGGTGCCCACGCCGTCCACCTGACCGGCCCCGAGATCGGTCTCGGCGAGCGCGAGTCGGCGCGCGACGTCGCCTACGTCCTCTCCCGCTACCTGGACGCGATCATGATCCGCACCTTCGCGCAGGAGCTGGTCGAGGAGATCGCCGAGCATGCGTATGTGCCGGTCGTGAACGGTCTCACGGACACGACGCACCCGTGCCAGGCGCTGGCCGACGCGATGACGATCCGGGAACGGCTGGGCGGCTTCGACGGTGTCCGAGTCGCCTGGCTCGGCGACGGCAACAACGTGTGCGCATCGCTGATGCTGATGTGCGCGAAGCTGGGGATGGGGTTCGTCGCCGCCATGCCGCCCGGTTACGAGCCCGCGCCCGCGGTGCTGGAGGAGGCACGCCGGGCAGGCGGCTCGCCCGAGGTGCTCGAGGACCCTCGGGAGGCGGTGGCGGACGCCGACGTCCTCTGCACCGACGTCTGGACGAGCATGGGTCAGGAGGACGAGCGCGAGCAGCGGCGGCGCGACCTCGCCGCTCATCGCATCGACGCCGAGCTGCTCGCCGCGGCCGCGCCGGACGCGATCGTGCTCCACTGCCTGCCCGCGCACATCGGCGAGGAGATCACCGAGGACGTCCTCTACGGCCCGCGGTGTGCGGCCTGGGACGAGGCCGAGAACCGGCTGCATTCCGAGAAGGCGTTGCTCGCGCTGATCGTGCCCTGATGAGCCGATTCGAGGAGCACGTCCGCGCCGCGCTCGACTCGCTCCCGCCGGAGCTGGCCCGGGGCCTCGAGAACGTCGCCGTCGTCGTCGAGGATCGGAACTCCGCGGAGCCCGACCTGTACGGCCTCTTCGACGAGCCCGAGTACCTCCCGGCGCGGATCTCGATCTACCGGCAGCCGCTGCTCGAGGACTACGGCGACGACCCGGCGGCGCTCGAGCGCGAGATCAGGATCACGGTCCTCCACGAGCTCGCCCATTACTTCGGTATCGACGAGGAGCGGCTCGACCAGCTGGGGTACGCGTGAACACGGCCCTGGAGGCGATCGCGATCGCCTCCGCCGTCGTCGGCGCGGCGGTGATCGTCCTCTTCTTCGTCGGTCCGTGGCGTTAAGGAATACGAGTCCGGGGTAGTGCGTTTTCAGTGGACATGAGAACTCTCGACGAGATCAGGACCGAGATCGAGCAACTGACCGAGGAGCGGGCCGAGCTCCTGCACAAGCTGGCGCAGGGCCACGATGCCGTGCTCGCGGCCGAGCACAAGGAGATCGAGGAGCGCATCGCGGCGCTCTGGGACGAGCACCGCATGGCACGCGCCCAGCTGCGTTGGGGCGATCGCGAAGTGATCATCAAGCGCGCACGGGCGGAAGAGCGGCTCGACCGCGCTGCATAGCCGATCGAAGTCCGGCGCCCGCCTGCGGCGGCGTCAGGCGACTTCGGTCGGACCTGTGTTCGCCGACCGCCGTTTCCGACCTCGGCCGGCGCCGTCTACACTGACCCGCGACTCTGGGGCGTTAGCTCAGCTGGGAGAGCGCCGGCTTTGCAAGCCGGAGGTCGCCGGTTCGATCCCGGCACGCTCCACTCAACAAAGCCCCTGCAAATGATCCGGAACGGGCGGCCCGGAGGCTTGGGCGTTGGCCGGCGGTGACGCCTACTAGACGCCTAAACGCTCTCGGCGTAGGCGCCGAGCTTCGCCCGGGCCATCTCCTCGGCGTCTCGGACGAGGTGCGCGTAGTGCATCTCGAGGACGCGGACGGAGGCACCCATGTACCGGGAGAGCTCGTACAGGCTGATCCCGGCGGCGAGCGCGTTCGACGCGAAGCTATGGCGGAGGTCGTAGACGCGCCGGGCCGGTAGTCCGGCCGCTTCGAGCGCCGGATGCCAGTCGCGACGGGCGAAGTTATGCATGTCGATCGACACCCCACGAGGAGACGGAAAGGCGAGCCTCGTGTCGAGCCGACGCGGAGCCTCCTCGAGCGCGGCGAGGGCACGGGCGCTTAGAGCGCCTAACGAAAAGAAGGGTCCTCTGCGCTGACGGCGAATAAGGGCTGCGTCACCCTCGCTTGAAAGGATGGGGCGCAGATGGCGAAGCCATTGGTCAGCGACGAGCTGTGGGCGATCGTTGAGCCGTTGATCCCGACGGTCGAGCGGCGCTACCGGTTCCCGGGCCGCAAGCGGATCGACGATCGCAAGGTGTTGACGGGGATCCTGTACGTGTTGAGGACGGGGATCCCGTGGGAGTATCTGCCGCAGGAGATGGGTTGCGGCTCGGGCATGACCTGCTGGCGACGGTTGCAGGAGTGGCAGCAGGCCGGTGTCTGGCAGCGGCTGCACGAAGTGCTGCTGGCGAGGCTGCAGGAGGCCGACCGGATCGACTGGTCGCGGGCGGTGATCGACAGCTCGCACGTGCGGGCCGTTGGGGGGGCGAGCAGACCGGTCCAAGCCCTGTAGACCGCGCCAGAAGCGGCTCCAAGCACCATACGCTCACCTGCGGACGTGGCACCCCGCTCGCGCTCTCGCTCACGGCCGGCAACCGCAACGACATCCTCCAGTTGCTGCCGCTCGTCGATGCGATCCCGCCGGTGCGCGGCAAACGTGGCCGGCCCCGTCGGCGGCCGAAACGGCTGCTCGGCGATGGCGCCTACCACTCCCGCCGTCACCGCGAAGAGCTGCGCGCCCGCGGGATCAGCGCCACGATCCCCCGGCCGAAACAACCGCACGGCTCAGGACTGGGCCGTGAGCGCTGGGTCGTCGAGCGCACGATCAGCTGGTTGCACCAGTACCGGCGCCTACGCGTCCGCTACGAACGCCGTGCCGACATCCACGACGCCTTCCTCCAGATCGCCGGCTCCCTGATCTGTCTCAAACTCCTCAACTCCGAGGACTCATTCTGATAGGCGCTCTTAGCGGGACGCGACGGCGCGAGCGTTCGGTCTTCGGTTCCTTCACCCGTCCTCCGGAGACGACCCGGCGGACGTAGACGATGCTTGCGTCGCGGTCGACGTCGCGCCATTCGAGCGCGGCCAGTTCGCCCGGACGGAGCCCGGTTTCCGCAGCGAAGACGACCATCGGCCCGAGGAGCGGCCCGAGCTCGACGGCCACGGTGTCGACCTCTTCCCGGGTGAACGGTTCGATCTCACGGCGGCGGGCCACCCGCCGTTTCCCGGTGCGGGCGAGACGGACGGGGTTCTCGCGGATGATTTTCCAGGCGACGGCGCGGTCGAGTACCTGGGCGAACGCGCCGAGGATCCTGGGCCGGTATCCCTCCGGGAGGGTCGCCTGCCAGGCCGCGATGTCGGCGACGCTTCTGCCGAGGTCGTCGAGGCGGCGATCCCCGAACCCGGCCAGCGGCCGGACGAGACGCTCCCGAATGGTCTTGATCGTGCGCGGGTCGACCTCGGCCGCGTGGGCGGCGAGGAACCGCTCGGCGAACTCGGCGAAGGTGAGGTCGGGCCGTACCGGCCCGGCGTTGAGGTTGGCGACCTCGTCGCGGAAGTAGGCGAGCGCCGCGGTCTTCGAGCCGAACCCGCTGCGGAAGCGTCGACGGGCCGTTCACATACCAGCGGACGCCCCATCCGGTCTTCGTTCTATACGCGGAGCCTCTCTGTTCGGCGGGCATCGGGGCCTCCTAGTCGACGGGGCGTAGCGGCGGGTTCGGAGTATCGGTTGTTCGTCGTAGGGATGCGAGCCAGAGGTCGATCTCGGCGGGGTCGAAACGGACGACGTTGGTCGAGAGCACGAACCCCGGGATCTCGCCAGCACGCCAGCGGCGGAGGACGCTCGCCGGGCTGAGGCCGAGGTAGTCGCCGAGCTGGCGAGCGGTGAGGAGCCTCTCGGTCACGCCGGCGGCGACTCCTCGTTTTGCAGACGAAGCAAGAACACGTCGAGCCGAAGCTCGCGGTGGCGCTCCCAGCTCTCGACGAGCAACTTGGCGGACCCGGGCTCCGCGAAGTTCGTGAGCGAGTCTCTGACGCCCTGCTGGAAGCCAAGGTTGTAGACCCGCCGCAGCTGCCGCTCGTCGTCTCCGTCGAGAGCTTCCCAAGCGGGGTAGAACCGCCCCCGCGCCTCGGCCGCCATTTCGATCGTGACTTCATCGAGGCGGCGATTAAAATCGTCCATGCCGTGCCTCTCCTCCTTCCTGCCGGTCCTCGCCGGCGTCGTTGATTCGGTCCGCTTCACGGTCACGCCTGCTTCGAGTAGTTGCCAGCAGCGGCGGGCGCCCGCCCGCCTCGTTCAGGTCGTAGTCGCACGGCCATAGGTCGACGACGACCTCGGCGTATAGGCGGCGCGGGGTGACCGTGACGCGTGGCCGGCTCATTCCATGCTCCGGGCGATCGCTTTGTGGAGCCGGTACCGCCGAGCCGCCTCCGAGTCGGTGAGGTGCCCGTTCTTGAACGCCGCCTCGAGGAGGTCGACGTAGCCGGGGTCGCCGAGGATCGGGAAGGGTGGCGCACTGGACTCGATGCCGAAGTCGAGGTCGGCGTCCGGATCGGGCTCGACCGGCGTCTCCGCGGGGTAAGCGTTACCGGCGTTACTAGCGTTGCTTCCTTTTTGGCTAGCCGATTGCGATGTAACGCCTGTAACGCCTAGGGCTCGGGCGAACGCATCGGCGAACTGCTCTGCCTTGTAGCCGCGGACGGTCTCGCCCTCGACACGCACCGGCATCGTCTTGATCCGATAGGGCCGGAGCAGCCTCGACAGCCCGTGCGCCGAAAGCGTCTTGCCGTACCAGTCGCCCCATGGACTGTCCTCGATCGCGTGGAGGTAGGCGAGGAGGTCGGCGGTTCGGACGCGGTCGTGGCCGTTGCTGGTGAAGTAGGCGTAAACGTCGCGGAGCAGGACGACCGTCAGCGAGTCGTCTTCGCGTTCGTCGCCGGTTGAGAGTGCAACCGCCGCCCGTCGCGCACGCTCAGGCCAGTCGCCCCCGGCGAGATCAGCAATCGCAAGCAGAGGCTCCCATACATCCTGGGCTCGGTCCTCGAGCTCGTCCGGAAGCTCCGGCCGCTGGGCGGCGATGTGGTCGTGTTGGGGTTCGAGCCAGTCGGCGAGCCGATCTCGGAGGACATGGCCTTCGGGCTCGACGTCGCGGAGGCGGAACCGTTCGATGTGCTCGTCCCGCGTTCGGCGCTTGAGCCGGATCGGGATCGACCGGTCGGTGATCGTGTCGGGAAGGCAGTTGCCGATCCCGGCGAACGCTTTCGGGCAAAACACGGCGAACGTCTCGAGACTTCGGTTGTTGGCGCCGCCCATCCGGTGGACGACGGCGCCGCGCCGGTAGCCGGCGTTCAAGAGCCCGCGCAACTCCTCGCGCTCACGCGACTTGAAGATCGCGTCGACCTCATCGAGCAGCAGCGTGGGCGCCTTGGCGTCGATGACGCGGAAGAGCGCGGCGTCGGAGATGTTCGCGGTCGAAAGCGGCTCTCTGACGAGGAGCTCGAGCGCTTCCAGCTTCCGGGTCTTTCCGCTCCGTTTCTCCGCAGAGGTGATCGCGAAGTAGGGCGTGACTCCGAAGGCGTCGTGGACGTGCGTATGCGCGGCCCACAGCGCCGCGGCGTCCGCCTGGTGGTCGTCGAGCACGACAAACCGACGGATGAAGATGCGGACGTCTTCGAGCACGGGCGCGTTCATGCGGCCGCCCTTCTCTCGGTTAGGGGACCGGCCTCGGCGATGGCGTCGAGGTGGGCGGGCCGGATACGGATGTACGTGTTCGGTGGCGGCGCGGGCATCCCGCGCAGAGCACGACGCAGCACCTCGGGGTCGAGGTTGCGGGCCATCACCGGCCTGCCGGCGAGGACCGACTCGAGCACCTCGGGGTCGAGCGCCAACACGAAGGCCGCCCACAGTCTCCGGCCGAGGATGCGCTCGGCATCGGGGTCGAGGACGCGCGGAATCACCGCCTACCTCCCGGCACGCTGACGCGCCCGCTTGCGCGGGCTACTTGGCGCGGATCGTCAGATGATCGAGCTCGCCCAGGTGACCGAGCACGAAGCCGAGACGTGCGCCGATGGTGCGGGCGATGTGCACGATGGTGCGCTCGCCGCGGTGCACCGCAGCGTGGGCGGTCGAGCACGAGCAAGAGCCGCCGGCGGTTAGCCGGCCGCTCCAGACGGCGTACTTCGCCGCGGTTCAGCCGACGACCGGTCACACGGAACGCGGCTCTCTGCGCGGCGTGTGCTGCTTCCAGCTCCTCCCGCGCGGCGATCATCGCCTGGATCAGGTCGGCCGGAGTCAGTCCGACGTCGATGCCGAGACCCTGCAACCGCAGCTTCTGGTGCAAGCCCCGAAGCTTCAGCTCCGCGACCTCCACGCGCAGGCAGGCGGCCGAGGTTACGCGGGAGTCAGCCATGTCGTGGACTTCCGGGTATCGGTGCCTTTGAGCACGTCCTCAGTTTCTCGAACCGCTCGGACGACATCGCCCCTGGACGCGGAAACGGCCTCCGGAGAGGCCGCCACCGCCAAAGGCACTACCGAGTCCGACGACTCGCTCTTCAAGATACGGACCGACTCGGACGAGCCGACGGATGCGTAGGTCAGACCGCGACTCTCGTTCGCTCCCCTGCGACATACGCAAGCGCCGCAGAGACGAATTGGTTCAGGCTGACGCCCTCCTCCTCTGCCTGATGGGCAAGGACGGCGTGCAGCGTGCGAGGGATGCGAAGCAGGAACTTGCCGCTATACGAGCTGGGCTCGCGCGGCTCGGGAATCTCGCGGCCGTCCTCGAGCGCGACGCTCAGCCAGCCGGCCATCGCGTCATGCACGTTGGCGACAGCTTCCTCGGCGCTCTCGCCCTGGCTGATGCATCCGGGGAGCTCGCGGACTTCGGCCACGAAGCCGGTACGGCCTTCCTCGTCGACGTCGCGCTGCAGCATGATCGTGTAGGGGAGGTCCAGGTATTCGTCGAGGGTTCTGGTCATTCACCGATCACCTCCTCAATCGCGCGGATCGCTTTCGACACGTACGCGGGTAGCAGCGGGTTCCTTGGGTCGATCGTCAACGGGTATGAGCGCTCCGGGTGGGTGTAGACCCAGTGGTCGCCCTTGCCGCGTCGTCGCTCGAAGCCGGCCGCGGCAAGCAACTTGTGCATGTGGTCGGGTCGGACGCTGCGGCGGCGGGTCTTGAGCTGTTTGATTTCATCGTGGAGACTCATCGCGGATGATACTACAAGTAGTATCGGATGGGAGCCCAGAATCTAAAGCGGAGACGCGGGCGGGCAATCTCCCGAAGTTTGGGAGATCCATGGCGGCAGCCGTCCGGGCGTCGTCGACTACTACTAGGTTTGCGGCATGAAGATCTTCAATCTCAACGCAGACGAGTGGGATCGCACGGAAGAGCGCGAGGGCTGGCGCTTCAAGGACGCCTGGGTCGGCGCGCACACCGACGCCGAGCTGATCGGCGCGAGCATGTACGAGGTCGAGCCGGGTAACAAGCAGGGGCCATTTCACACCCACCACGCGAACGAGGAATGGGCGATCGTCCTCCGCGGCGAGCCGACGCTGCGCACGCACGAGGGCGAGCAGCAGCTGCGCCAGGGCGACGTCGTCGCGTTCCCGCGCGGCAAGGAGGGCGCGCACCAGATCCGCAACGACACGGACGCGCCCGTCCGCGTCCTCATGCTCTCCACGCTGATCGCGCCGGATATCGTCGAGTACCTCGACACCGGAAAGATCGGCGCGCGGAGCGTCGCCGGCGAGCGGATCATCTTCGCTCGCCCGGGGCCCGAGCTCGAATATTGGGAGGACGAGGACTAGTAGTAGATGGTGAGCCCGTCGCCCGCGTCCGACCCGACGCCGCACGGCCGGGCCGGGACGGGCGATCCTCTACGTCAATAGATGACCGGCGCGGCCTCGCCGGCGGCCTCGAGCTCGACGCTCGCCGTATGCAACGCGCAAGCGAGCGCCAGCACCGGAGAGACGTCGGAACGGGAGCGGGCACGGGAGAAAACCCAGGACTCCCCGAGCGGCTTCACGACCGCGCCGCGAAGCGCGACGCTCAACTCCCGCTGGCCGCGGTGGCGGAAAGCGCGAGAGGCGACCAGGTCGACGAGCACCCCGCACGCCTGCGGGCCCGCGCGGGCAGCATCCTCGCGGCGCAGATACCGCGACACGGCGGCACGGGCGTCGTCGTCCCTCCTGCCGCCGGGGAACAGCTCCCGCTCGAGCCGGTTCAGGATGTCCAGGTTCGCCGGCTCGCCATCCGCGACGATCGCACGCACGTCGACGTCCTCACGGCCGAAGACGGAGGCGATCCGACGCACCGCCTCGTCAGCACCCTGGAAGCGCCCGACAACCTCGCCGTGCAGGTCGCCGTCGTCGCGGCGGCCGGCGAGCGTCACCCACACCCACCGCTCAGGGCTCGTGTCGAAGCCGAGCACAACCTCGGAGACCTCGTGCGGGCGCCGGTCGGGAATCTCCGAGTCCGGGTCGGCGAGCCCGTCCCAGTCCACGATCGAGATCGGCCCCGCGCTCAGAGCCGTCGAATCCGGCCAAATCGGGATTGACAGACATTCGACGGCGAACGCGGCCGGGTCACGCGCGAACGCCTCCCGCTCCGCCTCCAGGCGCGTAAGCGGAATCCGCTCCTCGGGCGCCGGAGTCGCCTGCCGCCACAGCTTCCGGTCGTCGAGCAGCCCCTCCGGGAGCTCGTGCGCCTGCAACTCGTTGCCCTCGGCGTCGCGAGCATCCGCCGACCACTCCAACCAGGTCAGCCGCGAATCGCCGGCCTTGGCCCGCTGGCGCAGCTCATAGACGACGACGCAGTTGCCGTTCGACCGTGCGTCCAGAGCGCAGGCGAGATAGAGAACCTGTGCGCCCGGTCGTGTTCGCATCGTCGGGAGCAGCGCCGAGATGTGGTCGGGGTCGCACACCTGCGCCTCGTCGATCACGACCTTGTCGAGCGTGTGTCCGCGGCCGAGCCTCCCGGAGCGGGTGCGGAAACTGATGCTTCCGCCTCCGGGGAAGTCGATTCGCTCACGGCCGTTCGACCAGATGACCTCGCCGCCGAAGCGGTCAGCGACAGCGGAAAGACGCTCGAACACCACCCTGGCTGTGTCCGCACGATGCGACGAGAACAGCACGGCCTCACCCTGCAACGCCCAGAACAGCGAGTAGACCTTTCCGATCCTGGTCTTGCCGCACTGGCGGGCAACGACCACTGCCGCCTCGAACGCCGCCAGCACACCGTCGCCGTCGGTCGCGACGATGTCGTTGACGGCTAGCCGCTGCCAGTCGTCGAGCGGCAGATCGGCCTCCTCAGCGACCGCGAAAGCCTCCCCTCCGCGTGTCCCGAGCGCCGGCGCAAGCTGCCGGATGCGCGGCGGGATCACGCGAACCAATCCCGCGACGGCCCCGGCCCAGGCGCGGTCGAGCGCAACCCCGCGTCACGCCTGTTGCAGACGGCGTGTGTCGGGCCTCGCCATATCTGCCCGTCAACCGTGTGGTCGAGATCCCACGCCTCGCCGCGGCGGATCGGCTCGCGGCAGAAATGGCAGGTCACGAGGCCCGCGACAACAGCGGGAGCAACAGCCGCGCGGAGCGCCTGGTGCGCCCGGCCGTAGCGGCGCTGCTTCGGCCGCCTTCTCGCCCGTTCACGCTCGATCGGCCGACTCAACATTCGATCCTTCGATCAGCGCGGAGATATTCGACCGCCGGGGTCGCGCCGGGGGGTGCGTTCCTAAAATTCGGCTTAACCATGCGGTTTGCGGGAGGCTTGTTCGGGGAGGGTTCGGCCGGGTGGTTGGAGGTAACCGGGTGAGTGCCGGGCCCGGCCATGAGCGCCCACCCGGCCGATGGTCAATAGATCCGGATCTCGGCGTCGGGGAAGAAGCGCCGGTGCACGGTCGGCTTCTGGCGTTCGGCTTTGAGGGCGACGTCGAGCGCGGTGCGGACGCGTAGGTCGTTGTCGGCTTCGACTTCGAGCGCCTTGCGGATCCGGCGGGACCGCGGCAAGGTGACCGGCTTGAGGTTGAGGCCGAGCCGCATCAGTCTGCCGTCAATGCGCAGCCGGATGAGCAGGCGGTCGAGCTCGGCGTCGTTCACAGGTCCCCCGATGCCAGCCACGGAGGCATGTCGACCCAGGGGTTGAGCGGCTCGCGGTTCGGATCCTCGGGAGGTGCCGCGACCTTGAAACCCTCGACCTCGCCGATCGGCGTGGTCACGTCAGGTGTCGTCACCACCGGGCCGAGACACCGGCCCTCGATCACCATCGTGGAGGTGTCCGGCGCTTCGACCTTGCGGCCGGTTGGCCACTCGGTCACGTGGTTGGCGGCCGCCTCGAGGGCGTCGCGGATGCTGCTCATGGCTGCGTCTCCTCCTTCGGTTCGACGTCGGATCGGCGGATGCGGATGGCGCCGTCCGGGGCGAGCCTGAACGCCGGCAGGTCGCCGCGCTCGACGGCACGGTAGATCGCCGACACGTGGACGCGGAGCTCGTGGTGCGCGACCTCCTTCGGGGCGAGCCACTCGCGTTCTTGGGTGTCTGTGCTCATAAGCGTAGGTTATCCAAGGCTGTGGTCGGATAAGCGTAAGACTCTTGCCGATGGCGCGGCCGAGGCGGATGCCCGCCTGGGGAGCTCCGCGGTTTGCCGGCTGTCGGCGGTGGGCCTGGGGCGACGGCGGGCTCGAATCCGGTCGCGGCTCTGATGGCGAAGGAACGCCGGCGCCGTTAGTGGACGCGCTCCAGGTTCGGGCGGAGGCGGGCGACCTGCCCGCAAGGGGTTAATCGACGGGGCGCTCGCGTTGAGCTATGTCTTGTGGCCCCCGGAGGCGGTCGAGGCTGCGTCCGACGTGGTGGCCGTGAGCGGAGGGCGTCGCCGGTACAGCGACGCGCAGCGGCTGCGGGCGCTCGAGCTCGTCGACGGCGGGTGTTCGTGGGCTGAGGTTGGCCGCGAGGTTGGCGTGCCAAAGACGACGGTCGGGGGTTGGGGTACGGAAGCGACAAGTCGACTTTGCCTGAGTTCACTCCATGATCTCGGGCTTTGGCCTCAGCTCGACGATCGGGATCATGGCGTTGGCCCGCGCCGTCCCGTGCAGGTCGGGTCGGAAGGTTTGATCTGTCATTAGCTCGTACGCGTTCTGCGGGCAGACCCAGACCACGAGCCCAGGCATGGAGCCGCGAGGGAGCAACTTGGCGGCGCGTTTCAGGTTGCTCTTGTTCCAGATGACGATGACTTCTTTGTCGTCGCCAACGCCCGGAACCTCGAAGGCCTCCCAGAGATGCTGGAAGTCGACCTTGTGCGTGATGAAGCCCGTCGTCGGCTCAGCGAGGGCTGGTGACTCGATCTCGATCGACGCGTAGGGAAGCCTCTTCGTGGACGACTTGACCTTTGCGCCCTCCATGCGGCCGGCAAGCGGTGTCAACTCGAGGACGCGGCAAATCTCGCCGTCGAGCGGCTCCCAGTCTCTGTCTCGTAGCAGCCCGTTTTCCATCTCCACGTGCGGATCCTCTCATAGCGACGCGTGCCGAAGACGACAGTCGGGACGTGGGTGCGGAACCGGCGACTCGCCGCCTGACGCCTATTCGACGCCTAAACCCTCGCCGACCGCCCCACCGAGCCATACGGCCTCGACGGCCGAAGTCGGCCTCAAACCCGCATGGCTACTAGCGTTCGGGGCCGTTCGTTAGTGCTCGTCGTCGCGTAGGTCACGGCTTTGCAAGCCGGAGGTCGCCGGTTCGATCCCGGCACGCTCCACCTGTGATTTGCAGCGGTTTTCTGCTGCCGCCCGGTGACGCCGGCGGCGGCAGGGGCCGAAATGGCATCGCTGTGACAACCGGGCCGGTTCTACTCGTCGGCGAGGCCGGCGGCGGCGGCTCGCCGAACCCGTGAGCGAGCATCTTCTGCCGTGCCTCGTCGCGCTGCGCCTTGCCGAACGAGCGGGCGTAGAGCCGGGCCCACACTTCGGGGCTGTGCCCAGTCATCTGCGGCGCCTCGACCGGGTCGACGCCGCGGCGGCCGGAGAGCGAACAGAACGAGCGGCGCAGGTCCTGCGGAGTGACGTGGCGGAGGCCCGCCTGCTCGGCGGCCTTGCCGACGCCGCGCTGAGCCAGGTTCCGCTGGCTGTGCGGCTGTCCGTTGCGGGTGCAGAGGACGAGGTCGCCGGGCCGGCCGCGTCCTGCGGCGAGCTCGCGTTCGAGCGGCAGAACGGGCGCGGCCTCGACGCCGAGAACCAGCGGCACGTTCGGCGGCCGACCCGCGACTTGAGCCGCTCGACGAGCGTTCCGGGGCGATCGCCGCGGCCGGCCTGCAGCTGGCGGCGGACGTGCAGCTCGCCCTCGACCAGGTCGACGTCGCCCCAGGTCAGACCGAGCGCCTCGCTGAGGCGCAGACCGCTGTAGGCGAGCACGGTCACGGCCGGCCGCCAGAATTCCGGGGCGTGCCGCACCAGCAGCGCGAGCTCGACCTCGTCGAGGACGCGGCCTGCGCCGCCGACGTTCGGCCTCGGCCGCTCCGCAGGTCGAGCCCGTCGACCGGGGAGCGGGTGACGTAGCCGCGTGACCGGGCGACCCGGTAGATGCCGCGGATCACGCCGACGACGTTCGTGATCGTCCCCTCCGCGTACGCTTAGGCCGGCGTGACCGCGTCGTCGCGATCAGCTCGGAGACGTCGCGGGGCTCGACGTCGCCGAGCGGCAGACCGCCGAGTCTCGGCTGGACGTGGAGGCGGTAGCGGTCGCGCTCGTCCTCGACGCCGCGGACCGAACGGCGGCCGGCGGCGGCGAGCGATTCCAGCATCGGGAAGTAGTCGCGCTCGACGACCTCGCGAGGGTCAGCTCGGCCGCGACGACCCGTACGCCGCCGTCACGCTGCGCGAGCAGCGCCCTCCCCTCGCGATCGCTCGGACACCTCCGCTTCCATCAGCTGCTGCACGACCCACGCCAGCGACTCGCGCAGGAAGTCCAGGCCCTCCCCTTCGAGCAAGTAGCCGACCTGCTCAGCCGTCATCCTCTTCGTCTCGGCCATCGTGGTGACTCTCCTCTCGTCGAACTCTTGGCAGAGCCGACGAGTCTTGAGCGCCACGGTGGCCGGACCACCCTCCGGCTCCGTCCGACGCGCTCCTACCGTCGGAGGCCCGTACTTTGGCGAGAATCTCGGGCGCCGTCTGCGACAGTAAAGTCGGAGGTCATGAACCGCTCGAAGTGAGGGGGTCGCAGTCGCTGGAACTCATGAACGCGTCCTTCAACTCGCCCTTCGCGTCGAGCCCCTGGAGGTCCGTGAACGTTGTCTTGACCTCGGTCCCCATCGTCGCGAGCGTTCCCGTCACCGTCGAAACGGCGGTGAGCACCTCACTGGCACCGGAGACCCCCTTGACGGTCTCCTCGATCGTGTCGACATCCTTCTGCAGGTTGGTCGACAGCTGGTCGAGCGAGTCCTTTGCCTGCTGCCCGGCCTCGGTATCGGGCTTGCCGAGTCCCTTCAGGTCCGACACGAGCTTCTGTGTCGCCGATCTTGCGTCGTCGGCCGCCGTCTGCAGGCCGTCCTTCGTCGGATCGCTCTTGAGGGAGCCTGCCGCCGAGGTGAGCGCGGCCTGCCACGTCGTGACGGAGGAGCAAAATCCGGTCGCCCAGGCCTCGAGAGGCGACGCAGTCGTCGTCGAGTCGCCTTCGCTCGAGCCACAGCCCGTTACGGCTGCCGCGACGCACGTCATAGTTGCCCCCAGAACAAGCAGGTTGAGCCTTCCCCGTCTCATCGAGACCTCCTTGCCGAGCCGGGCTGTCAGCGCCGCCGCTTGTCGTCGCTCGCTGTCGTCAGGGACTATGGCGACGGGGCCGTCGGGGTCCGTCATACCTCTGGTATGAAGCTTCGAGCGAGGACGCTTCGACCAAGACTGGCAAGTGGGCAGAGCTGAAGCCGAACTCGCAACGTAAAGCGTTCCCAATCCTCCGGGCGGGAACCTCACCCGGGGGATTCGAGGGTTGGCAACGCGCGGACCGGGAGCCGTTTACAGCGAGTTGCTCGCCCGAGAAGGCAGGATCGCGTCTGGGCGAGCTGTGGTAGCCGCGGCTTTGGCCCCTAGCCCGACCTACTCGTCGACGTTCTCGGCCTTCTTGACAGCCTTGCCGGCTTCTTTGGCGGCACTGTCAGCCGCTGGTGCGGCCGTTTCCGCGACCTCCTCTGCCTTGGTAGCTGCTGGCTCCCCCCAGGAGGTGACGGTGTCGCTTGTGGAGTCCCACAGCTCCGACGCGTCTTTTCTCCGCCAGAACCCAACAGCGGCAACAACAGCGGCAGCAACAGCGAGCAGGAAAATGAGCTTCTTCATGACCTTCCTTTCGTCCTGGGCTTGCGTTCCTCGAATCGAGCCTATCGGCCTGCCGATTCGCCATCGCCGATTTCGGCCTTCGGCGTCGCCCCGGCCAGGCGTTCGGGCGGATCGTCGGCTACTCGTGTGGCGCCGCCTCGCTTGTCGTGGCTCATTGTCGTCAGGGACTATGGCGACGGGGCCGTCGGGGTTCCTCATACCTCTGGTATGAAGTTAGCCGGCCGCCCCTCTCGCTACGTCGCGCTAGGTTGCTCCCGAGGCGGCCCAGTTGTTGCAGGCGGAACCTCAGGGAATTCTCGGAGCGTTTGCCGCCGTAGCGCCTCGATTGCGACGGCGGTCGTGGCGGCAAGGAGTGCGACGCCGAGCAGGCGCCGGTTTCCGGACGTCGGTCCCCACGCAAGCAGGATGAGGAACACGGCGACAGCGGTCGCCCAGATCACGATCGGACGATGTCTGAAGGTGGGTGCCAGCCATCGCCTGAGAGCGACTGCAGGCCGGTTCGGGCCTGCGACGACCGTAGCGAGCAGGACAAGTGCGCCGAAGACGACCAGAAAGACCGCGATGTCTCGCATCACGCTCGTCTCGATCCCCCAGATCACGCTCACCGGATGTTTGTTCGCCTCCGCCTTGACCACCGCATCGACGATCACCCCGCCCAGGTAGCGCCTCATGAAGGCGATCACGAGGCCGACGAACACGAGGCTCGCCCCGGTCGCGCCCAGCAGCAGCCTGCGCCGCCCCGTGCGCGAGATAGATCGCGAGTGCGTACAGGGCGAAGACAGCGATCAGGAGCAGCGAGCTCAGCGCCTTCAGGAGCTTCACCGCCGACTGGGCCGAATCGAGCTGGCTCGACTTCAGGATCACGACCTGGCCGGCGTTCGGATCGGCGTTCGCCTTCAGCCTGTCTTCCACCCCGAGCCGCGTCGCCAGCCTCGTGATCAGCGGTCTGAGATCGAGCGTGACGTTCCCATTCGCGGTCGAGATGTTTTCGTTCTTGCCGAGGTCCTTGCCCTCCAGCACCTTCACGACACCGGCATGGGCGCGTTTGTTGATGTTCTGCCAGAGGGTCTGCGCCCTCGGCGTTTGCAGCAGCCTGTCCGCGGCGCGGACTGCCGCGCTCTCGAGCGTCGCCGCTAACACCGGAGCAGCACCCTGCGCCTGCTCAGGCAGCCGCGCTCGAACCTGGGCTACCACGTCGTCCTGCTCGAAGAGGCGGTCGACGAGCGTCTGCGCCACTGCGCCACGAACATCGTCGTTTGCCAGCAGCTGCGACGACGAGTTCGCCCACGCGTCGCTGTCGAGAAGCTGGCGCTTCGACCAGACCGTCAGCGACGAAACGAACAGCAGGATCGTCGCAAGGATCAGCAGACCCCAGACCAGCACTCCGCGCTTCTTGCTCATCTCGCCTCGCCCTCGTCGCCCGCCGCAGGCCGCCTCACCGGAGGCTACGCCATTTCCATGTCTGCCGTGCTCGGCCTGGCGATCATGTAGACCAGCACGCCGAGGAGCGGGACGAAGATCACGAAGAGCGTCCAGCCCGCCTTCGCCCAGCCCGAATGATCGTGGCGGCGGAAGTTGTCCGCCAGAACCAGGATCAGCAGGTAGATGAAGATGACCCAGGCAAAGAAAATGAACATCGTCCACACGACGTCCAGAAACGGGTAGTCAGCTGCAAGCATGTTGCGCCTCCTTCGGTTGTCCCGGCTGTCTCTCGGGAGCGTCCACGCCTACATGAGCGGGACCTCCGTCATCAACTGCGCGTGAGTGTGTCGCGGGAGCTTCGACCCCGCGTCACCTCGATCGGGTGATTCGAGCCACACGGCCGTCGGGCCGGCGAAGAGCTTCTACGCGTCGTGCTGTTCGAGCGCGTCCTCGACGTCGTAGCCGAGCGCGAGTGCGATCTTCGGAACGCACTGGACGATCCGAGCCGAGCCGGTTACGGGTGCGACCGCCTCGAGGCTGGCGACGATCTCCTGCTCAGTCGCGCCGGCGCCGAGCGCGTGGGCGACGGCGTGCTGAAACGAGGACGGCGCCGCATCCATCGCGACGGTCGCGGCGAGGCGCACGAGCGCCTGGGTTCTCTCACAAAGCACCGACGGTCCGAACGAACTGCCTTCCACGGCGATCGCTTTGAGCAGAGCATCATCGTGCACCGCGAGTCTTCTGAGGTGCTGTTCGTGATCATCCACTCTGCCGCAGGTATGTGATCGCACACCGCCTGCCGACGCATCACCCTTCCAGGGTGAGATTGGCCGGCGGCGGAAGCCAGCTCTCCAGGAACCCCACTTCGACGGCACGCTCGATCGCCTGGCTGCGCGAGGAGGCGCCGAGCTTCCGGTAGATCGAAACCGCTTCGGTCTTGACGGTGTTGCGAGAGAGGAACAGCCTGCTTGCGATCTCCGGGAAGGTGAGATGCGTGGCGAGGTATGGGAGCAGCCGAAGCTCCGCGCCCGTAAGGCTCATCGCCCAGGCACCGGCCGCCCCGGAGGTAGCGCTCACCCGTTCGGCCATTTCCCGTACGTCCTCGACCAGAGCGCCCATGTCCGGTCGCAGCTCGAGTAGATGCTCGGTCTCGGTCAGAACCGTGCGAGCGGCAGTCGCTTCGCCGAGCGCGAGATGGGCACGTGTGAGCTCGACTCCGACCTGGATGCTTATCCAGGGAAGGCCATGGTCGAGCATCGGTCGGAGCCGATGGATGCGCCCAAGAGCTCCACGAGCCTTCTCATGTCTTCCCTCGTGGATTGCCACTCGTGCCGTCGCCACATGTGGGATCGCACTCGACGAATACCCGGCCAGTCCCGCTTCGTCGACAACCGTTTGCGCCGCCAGTGCACGCTGCCCGGCTTCGTGCCACGCTCCGTGCCTGGCGGCAAGCAGTGCGAGTTCTGCCTGCGCCAAGTAAAGCTCCTCCACCGCGCCAACTGGCGATGCCTGCTCGACGGTCGCCAGCAGATCGTCCTTCGCGTGATCAACCAGGCCGAGCAAAAGATGCGCTACGGCTCGGCCGAGGAGGGCAGTCGGCCGCCACGCGCTCAGGGAAGGGAGCTGCTCCAGGGCGAGCTCGGCATCGGCGAGGGCTTGCTCGACGCCGTTCCGCATCATGTGCGCCCGCAACGTTGCGACCCAGGGCTCGATCGTTGTGCTGCCGTCAGACAGCGGAATCACCGAGGTCGCGCCCTCCGCGAGTGCGAGCAGGCGCTCGCTCTCAGGGGTGCGCCCGGTCAGCACATGAACCCACGCGCTGAGCACGGCGAGTGCGGGGTACTTTGTCAGCTCGTCGTCGCCGAACCACCGGAGCCACTCCTCCAACGTCTCTATCCGGCTGTCGTAGTAGACCGGCAGGGCGAGAGCGTCGATCAGACCGGCGATCGTGTCGGTGTCGCCTGCCGCGTGCCCGTAGGGGACCGCCGCTTCCAGCCGGTCGTTTGCGATGCACCAGGCCATCGCACGGGCGCTGAGTTCGCGTACGAGATTCGGCTCAGAGCGTTCGAGCTCGTTGCGCAGCAGCTCTCCGAACAGGTGGTGGTAGCGATACCACTCGCCTTTCGAGTCCATGGGGACCACGAAGCCGTTCGTTCGCCCGAGCGCTTCCAGCGCCTGCGCCGACCCGCTCGTCGCGAGCACCGAGTCGCAGATCCCGCCGCTCATCCACTCCAGGATCGAGGTGTGAGTAAGGAACCGCGCCCCATCGGCCGGCATACGGTCCAGCAGCTCGTGGCGGAAGTACTCGGCCACGAACCTGTGGTCGCCGGTGACGAAGTCGGTCGCTGCAGGGCCGCCTCCAGCCTGTATCGACAGGGCAGCCAGGTAAAGGCCGGCCGGCCAGCCCTCCGTGCGCGCGGTCAGTTGAGAGATCGCATCCGCGTCGAGCTCGACTCCTGCCGCCTCGAACAGCCGGCCGGCCTCGTCCGTGTCCAGCCGGAGGTCGCCCACGCCGATCTCGTAGAGTTGCCCGCTCGCCCGCCAGCGGGCAAGAGGTAGCGCCGGCTCCTCTCTGGTCGAGATGACGATCTGCGAGCCGAAAGGGACGTGTCGCACCAGTTCCGAGAGGACGTCCAGGCAGGACTGATTGCCGACGGCGTGCAGATCGTCGAGCACCAGCACCATCGGCCGGGCGGACGAGGCCAGAGCGTTCCCTACTCGCGGGAAGCGCGTCGTCCAGGCCGATCCTCCTGGGCCGGACAGGGCGTCGAACACCGAGGGGTCGACGGGCGCGACCCGGTGCATCGCCGCCGTGATGTATCGCATGAAGACGACGGCGTCATCGTCCTGGTGGTCGAGCGCGACCCAGGCGAACGGGCGCGGATCCGCCTCGGCCCACTGCGCCAGCAACGTCGTCTTGCCGTACCCGGCGGGCGCGACCACGGTCGCGACCGACGAGCCTTCGGCGCGCAGTCGTGCGATCAGATCCGGCTTCGGCACGCTCCCGGGCCGTGTTTTCGGCGCAACTAGCTTGACGTCGACGAGGTCGAACGGGTTGTCCACAGATGCAGTTTCACACGATTGGTATGAGGTGTGGTGGCGCGGGCACTTCCATACTCGGACTGCAACCGACTCGTCAGTATCGTGCTCGGCGTCGGCGCCGTACCCAAGAAAAGCACCAGATGACCACAGCGGATAGCTCCCAGACCCAGTCGGCCGGCGAAAAGGCTGACCCCGATCCCCAGAGACAAGCCGCGCCGCCGAAGAGCCGCCTCTCCGGGGTGCGGAACTGGCTGAGCAAGCGGGGCGACACGAGCATCGCCCGGCTCGCGCTGCTCTGGTTCCGCCGCTACTTCGAAGCGAGCCGCAACTCGGGTTCGGCGGCCTCCGCCTACATCACGCTGTCGGTGCTCCCCGCGGCGCTCGTCTTCATCGCGCTCTTCAACCTGACGACCAACAACGAGAACGCGTTCGCGGACCGGCTGATCAGGCACATGAGGCTCGACGGCACGACCGCGACAATCGTCGCCGACATGTTCGGCAAGACCTCCGACAACGCCCTGGCGGCCTCGGTCGTAGTCGTGATCGGCTTTCTGGTCTGGGGGCTATCGGTCGGGCAGCTTTACCAGGACGTGTACGCCCGGGCCTGGGGCGTCGAGGTGAGCGCGGCGTCGAACCAGCTCCTGTTCGCGATCTGGTTCCTCGTCTTCAGCGCCGTGATAGCCGCGCTGGTCGGATCGGCTTCGGAGCTGCGCTCCGCCGGCTGGGCCGTCGCGATTGTGGTGTGGATTGTCGGTTCTCTGATCTTCTGGCTGCTTACGCCACATTTCCTACTCCACGGCAAGGTCCCGATTCGCTCCCTCCTGCCTGGCGCGCTCCTCGCGACGTTCGTAATCGGCGGCACGCTCTTCACCTCGCCGCTGTGGATCGGTCCCGGGCTGAACGAGAACGCGAAGGCGTTCGGCTCGTTCGGCGTCTTTCTCGGCCTGTTCGCGTACATCCTGATCACGATCACGATCTCCATGGTCTGCGCCGTCTTTGCGCCGGTCTGGGCTGAATGGCGCCAGGACGAAAAGGGGCGCAAGGCGCTGCCGGCGCCCGTGCCTGGCCCCGCGTGACACCTAAAAGAGCGCCGAGCACGGTGGTCTGATGGCAGCGGACACGCTCGCCGCCCGCCAGGCTCTGACAATGTGTTTCCACACCGCATGACGCCCGCAGCCGGCCGGAATCTCGTCGAGCGCAAGATGACGCGCTTCCTGAGAGAACCGCCCTCGGTTCGGACCGCCGCCGGCGTGATCGTCACGGCGACCGCGCTGGTGGTCGTCGGCAGCGGAGCCCTGATGCGGCTCCTCGACCACAGCGAGTACTCGAACATCTGGGTCGGCATGTGGTGGGCGCTGCAGACAGTGACGACCGTGGGCTACGGCGACGTTACGCCGGAGAGCCCCTCCGGCCGGGTCGTTGCCGCTTTCGTGATGTTCCAAGGCATCGCCTTCCTGGCAATCATCACCGCGGCGATCACCTCGACCTTCGTGGCGCGGGCCACCAAAGAGCGGGATATCGCCAAGTCCGGAGACGAGGACGCTGCCGAAGCGCGACTCGAGAACCGGCTGGACAGCATCGACCAGCGCCTCGACCGGCTCGAAACGCTGCTCCGCAAGTAGAGCTCTCGGCGTGACACGCACGCGCCCATCTGAATGATCCGGAACGATGCCGGGCCCCGCTCCCGCTCACCATGCGGGCAGTCCGTCAGGTCACGCTCGTGGCCCGCCTTGTGATGTTCCGTCGTAGTCATGGTGCGGAATCGGAAGGTCCGAGGGGTTCATCGCCCACGGATGCCCGTACGCCTCGAAGCCGGAAATCATGGGCGGCGGAAACGTCGCGTCGGTAAAAGCGCCGACTGCGACCCCGATGACGTCCGGCGCGACCGGGATATCCCAGTACACGGTCGAACCGCACTCGGGGCAGAAGTGATACGTGGCCCCTCCGCTGTCGCAGGAGCGAAACGTGGCCGGCTCCCCGCCCTCGACGGGAAACGTCCACGTCGTCGATTGCCCTTCTATCGTCACCTGCTCCCTTGGAATCCGCGCCTGCACGCTGAGCACGCTGCCCGTCCGCCTCTGGCACTCGTAGCACTGGCACAGGGATATGCGCTCTGGGTCGGGCCCTTCGTACGCAACGCTGAGCTTTCCGCAGTTGCATGAAGCCTTACGGTTGGCCATTTCTCCTCCTTCGTCCTCCGAACAGGCCTACAGTCCTGTCTCAGCGGTGATGCGGCCGGTGTCGACAGCCTGGCTGAGCGCGTTGTAGTCGCGTTCGTTCTGGTCGGCGTAGGCTTCTGCGAAGCGGGCGAGTGCGTTGTCGAAGACCTCGCCGGAGCCGAGGTAGGAGCCGATTGCGATCGCGTCGCCGGAGCGGGCGTGCGCCTTGGCCAGCGTCCAGCCGCAGAGCTTGGCGTACTCGATCATGGCGTTGGGCTCCATCGACTCGACGAGGGCGGAGCCCTTCGCGTCCCAGAGCTGCCGGAGGTAGAAATCGCGCTCGACGCCGTCCAGGCCGGTCGTGTGCAGCCAGCCGAGCATGATGTCGCTCGCGGCCTGCATCAGCCGCTGGCCCTCGACCACGCGCTGGCCGTGGTTGGCGAACTCGCTCTTGCCAAGGAACGGCTCCAGCACCGAGGGCTGCGCCTCCTTCGCCTGCATGAACAGGGGGTCGTTGCCGTCGCGGCCGAGCATCAGCACGATCCAGGCGCGGGTGCCGACGCTGCCGACGCCGACGACCTTACGCGCGGCGTCGACGAAACGGAACCGCTCCAGCAAATGGCGGCGCTCGCGCGAGAGCGTCCGCCGGTACTGGCGGATCAGATCCTGGAATCCATCCCGAACGTCCGCGGCCTGTTCGGGGCCGGCAAGCTCGTCGATCGGGACGATCAGCGGCGGATCGCTGACGATCCGCTCCTCCCCGTCGACGACCTCGGTCAGCTTCGCGAACGCCTTCAGACTGTCTTTCGCTCTTGTCTTCGCGAGATTCTTCTCCATCCGCTTGCGCTGCTCACCGGTTACACGAGACTTGACTTCGCGGAGGAGATCCTCGATGTCGACCCGGGCGTACCAGACGTCCATGTTCCCCATCGCCCCGAACTCCTGCACCGCCTCGCGGTAGGAGCGACCCACCCTGGCGTTGATCGTCATCCGGGTCTTCTCGTCGAAGCCGCGGTCGCGGCCTGCGACCGCGAAGCTCGCGACCAGCCGCTTCACATCCCACTCGAACGGCCCCGGCAGCGTCTCGTCGAAGTCGTTCAAACCAAAGATCAGCCGGCGGTCGGGCGCCGCGAAGGCGCCGAAGTTGGACAGGTGGGCATCACCGCAGAGCTGGGTGTGCAGGCCCGAACGCGACCCACCGGACAGATCGGACGCCATCAGATACGCAGCGCCGCGATAGAAGGTGAACGGCGACACCAGCATCCGCCCGTAGCGGATCGGCACCAACTCGGGCACACGCGCCCGGGCCTGCTCCTCGAGCAACTCGACCGGATCCGGCCGATGCGGCGGAGGCTCCCACTCCGCGTGCGAGCTCCGCGGAACCTCCGCCCGCGCCGCCTTACCACGCGCCGCCCGCTCAGCCGGACTGAAATGCTCCACCCTCGCCGCCCGCGGACGACGAAGCCTTCCTCGCCGGCGCCGACTCCTCCCTCACCTGGGTGCCGTTCCCCGCCTGAGCCATCTCCTGGTCCGTCTCCTCCGTGCTCATTGCCACCCCTCCCGAAATCGCGGACACCCCATTAGACCTCGCTGCCCACGGAGCCACATCATCCAAACGGGATGAGGCGGTCCCACTAATACAGGGCCCTGCTCCGACGAGCGGCGCTCTGCAGTGGGATTTCGTCCTGTCGAGGCTCCTAGCGACGACGGCGTGCGGTGCGCCGCGACGTGCGCCGCGCGACTCTCCGTGCTCCGAACATGCTCACACCTCCGATCGACGAATGATCTAAGCGGGAGTCGAGGCGGCCTGCTCCGGCGCCACCTGCTGCTCGGCCTCCTCGCGCGATAGCAGACCGATCTCGACAAGGTCGAGCGGGCTGATGAAGCCGTCGGCGATGCGGAAGCCGTTCGCCCGCACGACCGCGTCGCGCAGAGGCACGGCCCACTGATGCTCGACCAGGAGCAGTGCCGCCGCCGTGTCGGGCGGGATCTCCTCGATGACGTCCCACGCATCGTCCTCGGAGAACGCCTGAATCCCGTCCTCGCCGGCCGCCTACGCGCCGGCGGTCGCGCCTGCCTCCAAGCCTTCCTCGCCCTCGATCCCGAGGCCGACGAGCGCGCCCACCGTCGAGCCGAGCTCGACCGCCTCGTCCCGGGTCAGATTGCTGAGGTGCTCGACCTCGATCTCCCCATCAGCGTCCTTGTACACCGCCAATGCGTCGATGACGTTGACGGTGTTGCTCTGCTTGAGCTTCTCGAGCGCCTCGATGATCTCCCCTTGGAACTGCGGGTGATCGAAGCCCAGGACGATGAGCTGAACCGGCCCAATGGCCATGGTGGCTCCTTCCTGTCGTGGTTCGCCTGTGAGACGAGTCCTCGCCACCCTCACCTCTCCCCCGCACGAGCGCATCACCCGGTTCGGACGAACCGCCTGCGCTCGCTCGACGTTGTTGCCGCGCCGAACTAGGGGCCGCGAACCAGCGTGACCAATTCGTCGAGCGGCCACTCTTTGACGAAGTCGTCCCGGCCGGCCACCCGCAACGTGACGATCACGCTGGTCGGAGTCCGATCGATCTCGCGCACCACCTTCGCCTCGACCTTCCCACCTTGCTCAGGGAGGTCGAGCAACACCACGTCTTCGATGACGAGCCTCTGGACCTCGACGTCTAACGCCATCAGCCGAGTGTACGCGGAGGGAAGTCTCCCGTCGGCGTGACGACCCGGCTCCAGAGTCGGTCGGCACGAGTCACGTGCTCGCGTGTCAACCGGACGAAGCTTCCGCGCGGCTCGTCGTCTCGTCGTCCGAGGCTTCAGCGCGCGTACGGAGCTCGTCGTACAGCGAGCTGTTGAGAACGGGGGCCGTGACAACGAGCATCGCCATGAGGTAGATGAAGAAGATGATCGTCGTCGCGGCGCCGAGCCCGCCGTAGAGCGACGTCGACTTCTCGAGCTTCGGCACGAGGAACTCGTGGACCAGCTGGTGGAGCACCTGAAACCCGATCGCAACCAGGAGCGCGCCGGGGAGCAGCGCCCGCCATGGAGCGTCCCGGTGGGGCAGGTGGAGGGAAACCCAGAGCCAGAGCGCCGCGAGCGGCGCGAAGGTGAGCACGGGCGCGAGGTAACCCGGCCACTCGCCACGGAACCACCATGTGAGCGCGATGCCGAGCCAGATCACACACATTACGCCGGTGAAGGCAAGTGATCCTTGTAACGGCCTGGTCTTCGGAGGTGGCTCGTCCCAGACAAGAGCATGGACGAGTTGCACCGCCTTCGCGCCCGAGTACCCCGCCCAGAGGAGGAGCGGCAGTCCGACTGCGAGGAGCCACCAGGACTCGGAGTGCGCAGAACGAGCGGCGTCGCCGACCGCGTTGGTGATCGCTCCCGGAAGGCCGCCCTTCGAGATCGCGTTCTCGGTACTGCCCGCATTCACGAAGCCAAGCGCGCCTCCGATGATCAAGCCAAACGGCAGCAGCCACAGAAACAGCCGATAGGCGACTCCGCCGGCGAGAACGCTCGCCGCAACGCGCCGGTTTCGTTGCGCCGCCCTGATCGGGACCGCGAGCGCCACGTGCTCCTGACTCGCGCTCTTGACGCTCCCCAGCGCAACCGTCAACTGCTCGCGCGCCCGAGCCGAGCGGCCGGCGCCGGAGGCTTCGCTATCACCCATGGTCGGATCGGCGTGACCATCCTCGACGTCGCTGATCGCTTTCATCGTTCCAATCGCCCGACTTTCTCATTGCAGATGTGATCGTCAGATTCCTTCGCACCTCAACTCTTCGATCCGGCGGTGCCCGACGGGATCGCCGGCTCGGCGCTCGCATCGGTCGGCTCTGCACGCTTCGCCTTCCTGATCTTGTGCTTCTCGACGAAGTAGACCGCTGCCAGGGCACCGGACGTGATGAGCGAGGAAATGACGAGCGAGGCAAGCGGAAAGCCGGAGAGCGTTGTCGACACCCAGTAGGCCAGGGCGCAGGTGTAGACCGACCAGAGGACGCCGCTCAGGATCGACCAACCAAGGAAGCGGCGGTAGGCGATCTTGGACAGCCCCATGGACGCATTGACGGCGAACCGCATCCCGGGGACGTAGCGCCCCGCGACGATCAGGAGACCGGGAGAGCGCTCGAGGCTCTCCCAGGCGATGCGCACCTTCGGATTCTCGAGCGCCTTGTCGAGGTGAGGTTGCATCTTGGCTTTGTTCATGCGGGCGATCCAGAACAGCGACGTGTCTCCTACGACCGCGCCGAGTGCCCCGGCCAACATGATGAGCCCAAGCGTTAGGCCTCCCCCTGCGGCAATCGTCGAAGCAGCGCTCAGCGTCGTCTCGCCGGGGAAGATCGGGATGACCGCGTCGAACCAGACGAACAGGAAGGTCAGGACGTACGCCCATGCCGGCGATACCTCGGCGAGCCACTTCGAGATGTCCCCCTTGTCCAGGAGCTGGCCCGCGACGATCACGAGCAGAAGAACAGCGAAACCACCGAGGATCAGAGCAACGAGGTGTCGCTTCCAGAACGACTCCTTCCTTTCGGCCGCCATTTCCGCGCCTCCGTCTCGTCGCTTGCGCGGTGAAGCTCCACCGCGAAGTACCGACTATGGGCCCGGGAGCGTCGATCTTCCTCATACCGTTGGTATGGAATCCCGGAGCCGAGGGCCTCGAGAGATTGGCCCGGTGGAGGATGTGACCTCGTCCACACGAGTCAAGCTTCTGTAAATCGTCCTACACCGGGTGACTCCGAATGCCGATGAGGTGCTCAGGAGGCTTCGTGCGGCAGATATACGTCACAGTGAGGTGGCAGTCCGAGCATCTCGTCGAGCTCGACGGAGAGGCCGATGTCGGGAACCTCGTGCAGGCGCTCGCATCCCAGTCGAACGTGAAGCTCATCGACTACACCGTCCAGCCGCTCGACGAAGCCGTCGATGCGGCGGTCGATCGACTCCTCAGCCCCGGACAGGGCGCTGCCGACCCACTGAGCTAGCGCCCTTTCACATCACGATCGGGCGCACCTCGACCGCGGTGCGCCCGATGCCTCAATCGAGCGTGTGGATCGTGAACGCGATCGCGAATCCGAGTGTCGTCGCGACGCCGACCAGCTTGCCTCCGTGCTCGTACGCCTCGGGCATCATCGTGTCGGCGAGCATGGTCAGGATCGCCCCGGCCGCGAAGGCAAGGACGAAGGCGACGGTGTCGGGTGAGGAGTTCTGGAAGAGGCCGTAGCCGGCCAGCGAGGCGACTCCCGAGATCAGCATGATCCCGACCCACATCCACAGGATTCGCGACTTCTTCCAGCCGCCGGTGACGAGGCCCGCAGTCGAGGAGATCGACTCGGGCAGGTTGGAGATGAAGACAGCAGCCAGGTAGGCGGCCCCCACCGCGCCGCCCTCGAAGATCGTCAGGCCGATCACCATCGATTCAGGAATGCCGTCGAGCACGCTTCCAAGGACGATGCCGAGCGCAGAGCCGTCCTTCTGGCCGCCGTCGGCATCCTTCCGGTTCTTCCCTCCCATGTGGTCGATCAGCCAGTCACCGCCGAAGAAAACGAAACAACCCGCGAAGACGCCCCCGACCACCCATCCGTGACCGGACGACTTCCCGACCGCCTCCTCGACGAGGTCGAACGCGACCGCGCTGATCAGCACGCCTCCGCCGAAGGCCATGATCAGCCCGATCAGGCGCAAGCTGATGTTGAAGACGACCGCGAAAATGGCACCGATTACGAGCGAGGAGGCGCCCAGTACCCCCCAGCCGAAGGCGGCGCCCATCTAGGGCCTCCCACCAGTCACGGCCGACCCGATCAGGGCGGGCGCACCGATCGGGCCGACGACAGGCGTGAACGCGAGTTGGGGATGCAATTGCACGGTCACGTAACTCATTCTTCCCGGGGTCATTCGCTTTCCGTTTCCTAGTCCACTACTTCGATCTCGCTCGGCCGCCAGCTCTTGTCGAAGAACGGCTGGAGAGGGCTATAGAGGCGTAGAGCCACAAACCAACCCTTGCCTTCCGTCGTCTGGATCCAGTTGCTCTCCGGACTGTTGTCCGGCTTGTCGGGGCCAAACGTGACGGTCGTCGAGCCGTCGTCGTTCGCGGTCGCCGCCGGGCTGGGGTATGACTGGCTGCCGGCCCGCGGGAAACGTTGCGGCGTCTGGAGCATCGAGCGCGTCTCGTTGTCGTAGAGGGTGAACGACCAGAAGCGGGCCGCCGGAATTTCGGGCGGCAGCGTCACCTGGTAGGTCTGCGAGCCGTCGAAGCGATTCCCGTCTGCGTCCTTCGTGGCGATGAGGTACTGCGACCCGACTCCGGTGAGCCGCATGCACATCGCTGGCGTAATCCCGGTATACCCGTAGAAGAACGCGGTTCGAGCGTGCAGCTTGCGGACGCCGGTGGCGGGGAGAGGCTCGATGCCCTCCTTCGTGACGAGCGGAGGCGGCGTCTCGAAGTTGTAGCCGCCGACAAACAGATTGGTGAACCATGCCGAGCCGTCGTCGTAGTACGCAAATTCTTCCGATGCTCGAGCATCGAAGACCAGCGCTCGCGAGGTCGCGGCGCCGACAGCAGCCGCATCGTCGAGGATGCGCCGCATCCGCTCGTCCGGCTCGAACGACTTCCCCTTGACGATCCCGATCGCGGCCAAGTGCCCCATCAGCTCGATGTCTCCTGGGGGCTGCTCCTGCACCACCTCGTTCAGCAGCTCGTACACGCCGAAGTCGCTTGGAGGGATCGTGTTGAACGCCTTCCCACTTCCCTCGACGAACACAGTCTCGGGAATCTCCGCCGCCGGGCTGGGCGGCGCGCTGCCCTCAAGCAGCGTTGCGATGCTGGTTCCCCGGCCACCCTGCGCGTACGGGTAGATCTTGAGCGTGCTCTTGATCGTCTCGACGGTTGGCGCCGGGTCGTCGTCGGTCAGGAACGACCGGCCTAGCAGGATCGCCTTCGACGTGCCCGAGTGCCCGACGTGGTAGCCGCTGTCGGGCAGCGGCCCGTCGTAGCCGGGTGGGACGAGCAGGAAGTGGCCGCCCTCGCCGCGATCCGGGCCTGGCAGGCCGAAGTCGATTATCCAGTGAAACCACATGTCGTCGAACACCCCGAGCGCCTGGGGCGGCGTCTCGACGACCATCGGCCCCGACGTGAGATCGACCATGCCGAGGTAGTAGACCGTGTCGGCGTTCGCGGTCAGGAACAGCGATTCCGACCCCATCAGCTCCGAGAAGATGAGAATCGCGTTGTCTTCCACCCCCGCCTCGTGGAAACCCTTCCGCATCGCGTAGGTCGATGCTGCCGCGAAGCCGTCCAGATAGGCGTTGAGCGCGTGCACGAAGTCGAGATGCTCGTACAGCTTCTCGGCGGTCTCGCCGCTCGGGACCCCGTCGACGAACTCGAGCGTCCCCAGCCTGGTCTCGAGCTGCTCGGGAGCCCCGATCGAATCAAGAATCTGACCGGAAACGGCCATGTCTGTCACCTCCGTTTGGTTTCAGTCGACTCGTGACGGCGAGGCCGGCGAATCTCCCGATGTGCGGTTGCGATGACGAGTATTGGCCCGCCGCCCTCTGGTGTCCTCATACCGTGGGTATGAAATACGGCCGTCCCGAGAACGAACTCGCGGCGCGGGAGGCATCCGGCATTGATCCGTCTCCTCCGAACATCTAGCGACCTCCTCGATCCGCGAGCGATCGCTCTTGGCGGGCCTATCAGCCGCCGCTCTTGGCGGGGTTAGCCGCCCCTCTTGCGAGGGGCGGCTAGCGTCCGATGCGGCTACTGCTGGTCCTGATCGTCTTGTTCGTCGAGCTCCGCGACCTCGATCGCAACTTCGAGCGCGTCGACGATGTTGCCCGTGGCAGACGCGATTCGAGCCGTGCCGACGATCGGTGCGATCGCGGCGAGCACACCGCGGACCTGCTCGGGGTCGAGACCGATCTCGCCCGCCACTCCGAGGTTCAGCAGATACGAGACCGGCGGCGCATCGACCGCCACGAGCGCAGCGATGCGAACGAGCATCAGCGTCTCCGGGTCGAGACTCGACGCTTCGAGCGAGTCCGCGGTCATGCTTCCCAGGAGGTCGAGGACCGGGGTCTCGCTTGTTGCTTCAGCCATGGTTCTCTCCTTTCGTTGGTGTTCTTGGGAGAAATAGGCCGGCTGCTAGTCCACGGCCTCGATCTCGCTGGGCTGCCAGGTCTTGTCGAAGAACGCCTGCAGCGGGTTGTAGAGCCGCAGGATCGTCCACCAGCCTTTGCCAGGGATGGTCTGCAGCCAGTTGTTTTCTCTCCCGTCTGGGGCCGTCGGTCCGAAGTAGATGTCGATTGAGCCGTCGGGGTTGGCCTCGACGGTGCCGGACTGGCTGCCGAGACGGGGTAGGTGTTGGTCGGTTTGGAGCATCGACCGGGTCTGGTTGTCGTACACGATCACCGACCAGAAACGGCTCTCGGGGATGTCCGGCGGGAGCGTGAGGCGATAATTGCGGGCACCGTCCAGGTACTTGCCCTCGCTGTCGCGCATTGCGTAGAGGTACTGCGAGCCGATACCGGTCAGGCGCATACACATCGCCGGCGTGATCCCTGTGGCCATGTAGAAGAAGTTGGTGCGGGAACTGAGCTTGCGGGCACCGTCGGTCGCGGCCGCGACGACGCCCTCCGCGGTGATCTGCGGCGGCGGGTCGAGGAACTCGTAGCCGCCGACGAAGAGCGCGCTCTCCCACGCTGAGTTCGGGTAGACGGCGAAGCCCTCCTCAGGTCGTGCCGCGAACGTGACGGTACGGGCGGTGGCGTTGCCGACCTCGACCGCCTCCTCGAGGATCTTGCGCATTCGCGCGTCGGGCTCGAACGGCTTGCCGTGAACAACCCCGACGGAGGCAAGCAGGCCGAGTAGGTTCGGATCGCCCGCGCCCGGCGGTTCCTGCTGCACGAGCTCGTTCACCAGCTCCCAGTACCCGAAGTCGTTCGGATAAACGGTGTTGAACGACTTGCCCGTCGCCTCGACAAAACGCGTCTCCGGCGCCGGAGCCACTGCCCCCAGCGGCGCCTCACCGGCGAGAAACGTGCCGACCGCGGTTCCTTGTGCACCCGGGACGTAGGGAGAGACACGAAAGCCGGTCCGGATCACTTCGGCTGGGACCGTGGGATCGTTGTCGATCATGAACGCCCGGCCGATCACGGTCGCGCGGGTCGTGCGAACGTGCGAGACGTGGAAGCCGCTGTCGGGAAGCGGCCCGTCGTAGCCTGGCCCCACCAAGAGATAGCGACCGCCCTGGCCGCGGTCCGGACCGGGCAAGCCGAAGTCCGTGACCCATCGGAACCACATGTCGTCGATCACGCCGAGGACACCCGACGGCGCCTCGATCGACGGCACGTCGATCACCATCGGCCCGTCCGACAGGTCGAGGAACCCCCAGAAGTAGACCGTGTCGCAGTTCGCGGTCAGGAACACCGACGCCGAATCCATCAGCTCCGGGAAGAACGAGAAGGAGTTGTCCTCGATACCCATCGAGAGGTACCCGCGGCGCACGGCCGCAAGCGATGCGCCCGGGAGCGCACCGATGAAAGCCTCGACCCCGTGGATGAAGTCGAGATGGTCGTACAGCAGCGAGGCCGTCGCCTCCGACGGAGCACCATCGTTGAACTCCAACACTCCAAGCCGACTCTCGACCCTGTCAGGCGTCGAAATCGAACTGAGCATCTCCGTGGAAGCAGTCATCGGTCACCCCCTGGTTGTCGTGTCAGCACGAGAACGCCGCAGAGCGCGATCCATGTGCGAAAGGATTATTTTCGGCACCGCTCAGTATTGGTGCCGGGCCTCCCCGCTCCCTCATACCAATCGTATGAACTCCGGTGTCTGTCCTGGAACGTGGTTGCGAACCGGCGCTCGGCCGGCGACTTCGAGAGCCGCGCCCGAAGCGCTCGACCCGCGACGAGCGCGAATTTCCATACCAACGGTATGAGGAAGATCGACGTCTCCCCTCCCATAGTCCCTGGAGTCAACGAGCGGAACGAGCGAGAGACGGACGTCTTTCGCGTTCGTTCTGCCCAACAGAAAGGGGGAAGGATGGGGGACGTATCCACAGACGACCTGTACATCGCGACCTATTCCGATCCTGATGCCGCCCAGGACGACTGGGACGGCATCAAGCAGCTCGCCCGCGACAAGGTGATCACGGTGGACGGCCTGGTGCTGATCAGCCGCGACACCGACGGGAAGATTCACGTCAAGGACAACGCCAACGACGTGGGCAGGGGAGCAGCGATCGGAGCCGTCGGCGGTGCCATCGTAGGGCTCATCTTCCCGCCGGCACTTCTGGCTTCGGCGGCAGTGGGCGCCGGGATCGGTGCTGGAGCGGGAGCGATCGTCGACAGCCAGCAGAAGAAGGAGATCAAGGAGGACGTGGAAGACGTGCTTCCGCCTGGCAGCTCGGGCATCGTCGCTCTGTTCGAGGAGCGCTGGGTCGATGACGTCGACCAGGCGCTGACGAAGGCCGACAAGGTCAGCAAGCACGACGTCGACAGCGATAGTGCCGCGGAGGTCAAGGCGACCGCGACCACCGGGGGGTAGGTAGCCAGCCTCACGGCTGCGCTTGCATCGTGGTCGCCGCGGTGGGCGCGCTCTCTCGGAGCGCGCCCACGACCCCTGGCTGCGCGGCCATGGATTCATAGCTCGGCGGCGCCGTCGGCTTGACCGCATGTGAGGCCGTCGCTGTCTGCCTCGAACGGCAAGAACGGGACGACGACGGTCAGTGATGGGCGTCACGGGTCGGCGCCGGCCCTCTTGTTCCGACCGGGTCGGAGCAGCGCTTCACCAGCTCGAACCCACGAGGGCGCGATTTTTCATACCAGCTGCATGACGAAACCGGGCGGGTTCCGCCCGATAGTCGGCCCGTGCGCCTTACCATGCTCGAGGCCGAACGGACGGTGGGGTGAGCATCCCGGTCTTCACCTGGGCGACCCGCTACGACCGGAGCTGGCTGCGCGGCGACCTCGTGGGCGGCCTGACGGTGTGGGCCGTGCTCGTGCCGGAGGCGCTGGCCTATGCGACGATCGCCGGGGTCTCGCCGGTGGTCGGGCTGTACGCGGCACCGGGCGCGCTCATCTTCTATGCCGCTTTCGGCAGCTCGCGCCATCTGGTGACAGGCCCGATGGCGGCGACCGCGGCCCTCTCGGCTGCCGCCGTCGGCGACCTGGCGGCGGGTGGCTCGGATGCCTTCGTCCAGCTCACGATCACGCTGGCACTCGTCGTCGGCATTCTCGCTCTGGTCGCGGGACTGCTGAAACTGGGATTCCTGGCGAGCTTCATCTCGGAGCCGGTGATGAAGGGCTTCATCATCGGTCTCGCGCTGACGATCATGGTCGGCCAGCTCCCCAAGCTGTTCGGGGTCGAGAAGAGCGAGGGCGATTTCTTTCAGCAACTCTGGGGTCTCCTGGGCGAACTCGGAAGCACGAGCGGCCTCACGCTCCTCGTCGGCATTGCGTCGCTCCTGCTGGTCGTCGCTATGAAGAAGTACGCCCCTGTCGTTCCCGGCTCGCTCGTCGCCGTGCTCCTCGGCATCGTCGCCGTCAGGCTGTTCGATCTCGACCAGCACGGGGTCGCGATCGTTGGCCCCATCCAGAGTGGGCTCCCGTCGTTCGGGCTGCCCGATGTAGCCGCGCATAGCTACCTCGACCTCACGGCCTCGGCGGTTGGACTCGTGCTCGTCGGCTTTGCCGAGGGGCTCGGCGCGGCCAAGACCTACGCCGCCAAGAACCACTACGAAATCGACGCCAACCGCGAGTTGATCGGTCTCGGCGCCGCGAACCTCGCTTCCGGTCTCTCCAGCGGCATGGTCGTCAACGGCAGCCTCTCCAAGACAGCCGTCAACGGCTCTGCGGGCGCCCGGTCGCAGCTTTCCGGGATCGTCGTCGCGGTGCTGACGATCGTCACGCTGCTCTTTCTGACCGGGCTCTTCGAAGACCTACCCGAGGCCACTCTCGCCGCCGTCGTGATCGCCGCAGTCATCGAACTCATCGACATTGCCGCGCTCGAGCGCCTGTACCGCTTTCACACCCGTGGCGCCGGCCGCGTCTATGCGGTGGCGGCACGCCCGGATTTTGTCGCCGCGGTGGCAGCGCTCGTGGGGGTGCTGGTCTTCGACACCCTTCCCGGCCTCTTCATCGGTATCGGCATCTCGATCCTGCTGCTCCTGTACCGCGCATCACGCCCACACATCGCCCTGCTGGGACGGGATCCAGACGGCGACCGCTGGAGCGATGTCAAGCGCCATCCGGACAACGAGCGCGTGACCGGAATCGTCGTCCTGCGACCGGAGAGCGCGTTGTTCTTTGCCAACGCCGACGCGGTTCGGGACGCGATCCGTGCGCATGTCGACAGCGGCACGAAGGCCGTGGTGCTCGACGCCGAGACGGTCCCCGCAATCGACGTCACGGCGGTGACCATGCTCGTCGGCCTCGCGGACGATCTCCGCCGCGACGGAACCGAGCTCGTCCTTGCACGGGACATTGGCCCAGTAAGCGAGCTCCTCGGGCACGGCGAAGGCGCGACGACCCTGGAGATCTACCCAACGGTGCGAGAGGCGGTCGACCGACTCGGGGCCGGCAGCGGCGCAGGTGGTCCGAGAGAGTGAAGCCAGGGCCGACGAGGCTGGCTGGGGGCGATCGACGGCAGAGATCATCCGATCGGGGTGATCCCACAGAGGTGGAACCGTGGTTCTATCTCTGATGTTCGTCGGCTCGTAGGCGAGCAGCAAACGCAGATCCTGCTGCCCGACTGGCATGGGACTGTGCTAACCGAATGGGAGACCTCATGCTCGGGGCAGAGATGCTGCTTGCAGCAAATGGGTGGTGGGTCGGATCGATCCTTTTCTTCATCATCTGGATCCTGATCGCGTTCTGGCCTGCGCGGGTCGCCGCGCGCAAGGGGCACAGCTTCTTCCTGTACTTCCTTTTCAGCCTGGTCTTTTTCCCGGCGGCGCTGCTTGTCGCGTACCTGGTCAGCGACCGAACACGGCCTGCCATGGCCTGACCAAGACCGGCCACGACGCAGCCGATCGCGTAGTCGTCTTCGTGGACGTCTGGGTGCCGGGGCCAGTGGCGAGAGTGAGCAGTCGGCCCGCGACCTTCTTTTCAGACGCGGCCCACGCCTCGCGAACTACGTGATGTCGTCGCCGTCGTCGCAAGGCTCGTGCCGATGTTGCGAGATCCCTTCGGCTTGACCTCGAAGCCTGCGGTGATCGGGCGTGTGGTGACAGCGACGATCACGCTGGTTTGTGTATTGATCGTCTACGACGGCTGGGCGAAGCTGCGTTTTCTCGACGTCGTCCTCATCATCCTCGGCCCGATCGTTGCCATCTTCACGTCGCACGTCTTCTCGACGAGCCTCGTGCAGGAAGTGGAGCTGGGCAGGCGCCCGACGAGGAGCGAGTGGTTTTCGACGGTGCGCTTCGAATTGCGGCTCCTTCTGCTCGCGATACCGCCACTAGCCATCCTGGCCCTGCTCAAACTCGCGACGGTGCCGCTCGAGGATGCAGTTCGCGTCGTGATCTGGCTCGAGGCGCTGTCACTCGCTTTCTGGGCAGGGTTGGCAGCATGGCTGATAGGTCTCAGAGGAGGAGCGCTCACGCTGGCAGTGCTTGCCGGTCTCATGGTGAGCGCAATCGTTCTCGCGCTCCAGGTCACACTCCAGCCAGGCAAGGCGATCGAGGGTGGTGACGCGGCAGGTCGGCGACCCGCAGGCAGCAGCGATGTCGCAGCGCGCGGCCGCCAAGATGCACGGTGTCGACGTCGCGATAGTCAATGCGACCTCGCCGGCGTACGACGTCTCCCGTCGACGCTGGGTCACGAGGGCTCAGCACCCCCAAGTCCAGACCGTGACCAGTCGGCTTTGCCCTTTCACGGGCAGACCCGAGGTCGACGCTAATCGGCGGCGGCGATCAGAGCTTCGGCGATGCGGTCCTGGAGCAGGTGGGCTGCTGTCCAGTTGACGGGTGAGCCGTTGCAGAGGATGGCGAACGCGAACTTCGAGCCGACGAAGCCGGAGAGTGCGGAGGAGTGGTCGGTGGTCCCGGTCTTTCCTCTGACCAGCTGGTGGTTGGGGATGTCGAGGAGGCGGTGACGGAGGGTGCCGGTTGCGCCGGCGATCGCGAACGTGTCGAGGAGACGACGCAGGGCGGTTGTGTGCGCGATCGTTTCCAGTGTGGCGGCGAGGGTGCGCGCGGTCAGCCGATCGACCGGGGAGAGGCCGGACCCGTCCGCGAGCCGGACGCCTTTGAGCGGGATCAGGTCTTCGGCGAGTGTCGAGGCCACGACCCGGGTGCCAGCATCCGTCGTTCCGTGTCCGGCGATTCGCGCGCCGAGTTGCTTGAGCAGCATCTCCGCAATGAAGTTGTCACTCCACGTGTCCATCGAGGAGAGGAGCCTGATCAGCGGCGGCGATGCCCGCCGGGTGATCTGGACAACGTGGGAGGCAGCCCGGCCCACCTTCGGTTCGTGAGCGACCGAGACCCCTTCTCGCTGCAGCGCCCGGGTGAAGAGGATCGCGGCGGCGAGAGCCGGATGATTCACCGAGGCTCCGTCGAGAAGACCTCGATCGACCACCAGGGCCGACAGAAGCGGGGACTCGCTCTTCGCGAAGGAAGGCTTCCAGCCTGGCGCGGTGCGTGCGCCGTCGAAGTACGACTCGTCTCCGACGATACGGCCCGTGACCGCCGTGATGCCACGCCTGCGGACGGCATGTGCGAGCGCCTTCAGCCCGAGGCTTGTCAGAGCCGGGTCGCCGCGGCCCTTCAGAATGAGGTTGCCGCGCCAGGTGAAACCGACGAGCTTCCCCTCGCCCAGAACATCGGTCGAGGTTCGGAATCCGGCACCAAGACGCTGCAGGGCTGCGGTCGCAAGCGGCAGTTTCTCCGTCGACGCGGGCTCGAGGGGTGTATCTGGGTTGAGTCGATAGACGACGGCGTCCGCGGCGAGGTCGACGACGACGACGCCGGTCCGTGCGCGCGACACCCCCGGTGTCGCAACAGCGTGATCGAGTGCCGCTGCCAGCGCGCCGGTCTTGGACGATGTCTCTTTGAAGGCCGAAGCCGGCTTTACGCAACCCGACTGCGGGATCGTGAGATCGAGTCCGATCGGAAGGACACCCCCGGGGTCGAGCGCGTTCGCGGCGGCGAGCTCCTCGACGCCGACCTCGAAACGGCGTGCGATCGCCGAGAGCGTGTCTCCCGCACGCACGCGGTGGTGCTTCGGAGTGCACCGAAGCGTTGCCGTGCGCGACACCGGCTCCCCGCCGCGGAGATCCGCAGGACCTGCCGCTGCCCGCCCTCCGGGCACCAAGGCCAGCGCAGCGACAACCAGCGCGCCGCACACCAGGCGGCACCCACTTCTCGACATGAGGCTGCCGTTCGCTCCGAACGAGGACGATCCTGCAGAGCTGACAGGTAGACGGTCGCCCGGAGAGCGACGCCAACCTCACGCCTGTCGGCCCAAGAGGAGCGACCGCCGCCTGCGGGCTCTGCGAGGCTGCGCCCGTACGCGTGCTTCTCAACCCCGTCCGGCGACGCTCGCCGGGATCGGGAGCAAGGATGGCAGACAACAAAGACGCCGCGACCTCGAAGGAGGGACTTCATGCAGATCACGCGAAACACGATCGAGACCACGCCGGGACCGGCCGACTGGTTCACCGGTGCGGTCTACATCGACGCCGCCGCCGCGCCCTCGGGTGCCTCGCGGCTGAGCGCCAGCCGCGTGCACTTCACTCCCGGCGCACGCACAGCCTGGCACACCCACCCGAACGGACAGACGATCTACGTCCTCGAGGGCGCCGGCCTCGCGCAGCGGCGCGGAACGCCGGCCGAGATGATCCGCCCCGGCGACCGCGTGTTCTTCGAGCCGGGCGAAGAGCACTGGCACGGGGCGACGGCGACGCGGCTGATGACCCACGTCGCGATGCTCGAGGTGGACGACGAGGGGAACCCCGCGACGTGGCTCGAGCACGTCACGGACGAGGACTACGCGACGGCGAACACTGCAAACTGAGCATCGAATCTCCCCGCCCTCGTCGATGAACCCCGGCGATCGCAAGCCCCGGACCTCGAGCTGGCGGTAGTGTCGAGGGCATGACGCTGCGGAATCGCGTCACGCCGCTCGGCGAGGTGATCGCGGACCCGGCCCGCGGGCTCGTCTACGGAAACCGCGGCTGCCTGCACGACGACCGCGGCGAGATCCGGCGCCGCTTCGCGACCCGACGCTGGATCGGCTGCCGACTCGAGTTCAAGGGCTGGCATCGCAAGGCCCTGATGCTGCCGGGGAAGTTCACCGAGCTCTTCTTCCTGGACGAGGCCACCGCCTTCGCCGCCGGCCACCGGCCGTGCGCGCTCTGCCGGCGCGAGGACTACGACCGCTTCCTCGAGCTCACCGGCGCGGGCGGTGCGGACGAGATCGACCTTCGCCTACACGGAGAACGGCTCGACGGAACCGGCCGCCGGCTCCATCGCGGGCCGGTCGAGGAGCTGCCCGACGGCGCGTTCCTGCTTCACGGCGACTGGCCCTGGCTCGTGCTCGGAGGCGACCTCCTGCGCTGGACACCGGCCGGCTACACCGATCGCGCTTCGGCCGAGGGAGTGGTCGAAGCGATCACGCCGCCCACGCTGATGGAGGTGCTACGGTCGACCTGGGAGCCCGTCGTGCCGCTCCTCCACCCCTCCGCGAGCCGGCTCAGCTGATCAGCCGCCGCTCTCGGGCGGCGCGCAGCGGCCGTCTCTGCGTAGCCGCCGAACTGCTCACGACGGACTACGCTCTTTCGCGCCGCCGGGCAGCGGTGCGCCGGCCCGAAGGCTGACCATGCCGGTCTCGCCCGCCGGAACCTGCACCCACGCGAACCGGGACACGAAGTACGCTCGAACGCGGTACCCCTAAAGGGTTAGCCGGTCCGGCCGATGAAGAGGCATGCGCGCCCGGATCGCCTGCATCGCCGCCTTCGCACTTGCCCTCTGCGCTCCTCCTGCTGCGGGCGCCGCACCGGCCGGCGACGCCGACGTTGCGGCGCTCCAGGTCGGGCTCGCCGTGCGCAACCTCTACGACGGCGACATCGACGGTTACGCCGGACCGCGGACGCTGTCGGCCCTGAACCGCCTGCCCGGAGCGACGACGGCCCTGGCCCCCGCGACCCGGACGGCTCTGGGCGGCTTCGGCGCGCACGCGCTGGGAAGCCGGCCGCTCGTCGCCGGCACCTCCGGCTGGGACGTCGCCGCGCTCCAGTTCCTGCTCGCCTGGCACGGCTTCCCCTCGGGCACGCTCGACGGCACTTTCGGCGCGCGCACCAAGGCTGCGCTCCTCGCGTTTCAGCGCTGGGGCGGAATCGTCCCGATCGCGGTCGCCGGTCCGCAGACGCTGGCCGCACTCCGGCAGCCGCCGCCGGCCTCGCCCGTTCGACTCAACGCCCCCATCGACGCCGATCCGACCGACGGCTTCGGGCCGCGCGGCATGGGCTTTCACACCGGAATCGACTATCCGGCCCTGCCGGGGACGCCCGTGGTGGCCACCCGCGACGGCGTCGTCGCCGCCGCCGGCGCCCTGCCTGGATACGGAAACGTTGTCGAGCTCGCGCACGGGCGGGGCGTCAACACCCTCTACGCGCACCTCTCCAGGATCCTCGTCGAGCGCGGACGAGGTGTCGCCCGCGGCACCGTGATCGGCCTCGTCGGCCGGACGGGAGACGCAACCGGACCGCATCTGCACTTCGAGCTGCGGCTGCGCGGCGCAGCGATCGATCCGGCCGGCGCGCTCGGTTAAGCGGCCTGGTCGCCGCCGAGGCGCCCGTAGAGGTCGGCCAGCTCGCGCACCGACCCGATCAGCCGCTCACGCTCGGACGCCGGCAGATCCTCGGACGCGAGCAGTCTGCGCTCGACGTCGGCGAGGTCGATTCCCGGGCGGATGACGGGCGGGACGAGCAGCGGGGACCGGCTGACGGCGTCGACCAGATCCCACTTGTGCTCGTTTTCCATCGAGGAGATCAATGATTCCACAGGGATCCTTTCTTCGAACTCCCTGAAACGGGTGAATATGAACGCTCCATTTGCTACGAACCGGCCGGAGCGGCGATGTAGATGTGCACGGCCATCGGTGCAAAACGGTCGGTGAACGTGTCGCCGTCGCTGTTCACCCGCCGCCCCTCCCCCATCACGCTCAGAGGCCGGCCGTTGAGGGCGGGGATCGTCATCTTCGCGTTCACCGCCGACCAGCCGGAGTTGACGGCGATCACGTACAGCGCGCCTGCCCAGCTGCGGACGCTCAGCTGGACACGCTGGCTGGCGGCGGCCTGGCCTGGCACATAGATCACGGGGCCGAGCCGCCCGACATCCCGGGCGACGCCGGCGATCACCCTGTTCATCCCCGGGTCCCACGAAGCCGGCCAGAAGCCCAGCCCGTGTGCCCCGCCCGCGATCGCGAGCCAGGACTCGGCGCGGACGGTCGCCGGCGTGACCGAGTCGGGCCCATGGCATTTCCAGTCGTTCGCCTCGATCCACTGGAAAGTCGGCTTCCCGGCCGCGAGGTTGACGAGCTCGCGCTGGGCGTAGAAGACGTCGGCCATTCGCTCCGGCTTGCACCACTCCTGGAGCGGATAGAGGTCGAAGCCGACGACGTCGGCCTTGGCGATCAGCGGCGGATAGATCCCCCGGCCCCAGGGCAGCGCGGCTGCGCCCGTGTAGAAGTGGTTGGTCAGGGTCAGGAACGAGATGCCCGGTACCCCAGGCGGCGGGCCCGGCAGCGCTGACGCCGGGACCTGGTCGCCGTCCGGCTCGTCGCGGTGGAACCAGCCGATGATGCCGTCGCCCGTGCCGCCGTGACCGCCTGCGATCCCGACCGAGAAGGCCGCGCCGCCGAGCGCGTTCAGCTGGCTCTGGAACGTCCCGCAGGCGTTGAGCGCGAAGAGGTTGATGCCCGATGCCAGCGCGGCCGCGTACTGGTACGGGCACACCGAGTAGAGCATCATCGGGAAATACGGCATCCCGTCCAGCAGCACGGCGCCTCCCGTCCGGTCGATGCCGACCGCCGGGTTGGCGGGAATGCCCGCGGTGCGGATGTCGAGAGTTGCCTGCGCGCGCTGGCCGTCCTCCGAGACGGCGTTGATCCACACGCGGTAGCTGGAGCTCGAGTCGAGGGCGGACAGCGCGGCGATCGAGCCGTCGCTGCCCGACGCAACCGGCGCCCAGACGGTCGGAACTCCGAAGTCGACGAGTCCGTAGGACACTTGCACGTCGGCCGGAATCGAGGTCCTCCAGGCGACGGACGCGCCGAAGGCCGCCACCGAGGTGGCGCGCAGGTCGGTGATCCGCAAGGGCTGCTGGGCCGGCATCTTCACCGGGGCGGGACGAGGCGGGACTCCCGCCGACGAGAACGCCGAGCAGTCGATCGAATTCGTGTTGACCTGGCCCGCCGCCCGACGGAGGGCCTGGTACGCGGCCTTCGGCTGGCCGCCGGGCCAGAAGACGCCCGACTGCCAGCCCGCCAGGTTGGTCTCGTCGTAGAGGTGGAAGTTGAAGTACGCGCCGACGGCCGGCTGGCAGTAGGCGACGCGGATCGCGTCTTCGAGCTGCAGCGGCTGGTCGAGACCGGGGCCTTCGCCGCGGTCGGTCGCCTCCTGCGGAGACCATGACGGAACCGGGCTCGGGTCGTTCTCGGTTCCGGTGAACCCCGTCCGGCCGGGATCGGGCCGGGTCTGGTAGCCCTGCCCCAGGTACCAGATGCGGGTCGAGCCCTGGCCGGGCACGGGTTGTGCGGTCCCGCCGAAGGCGCTGCCGAGGACCGACATCAGCGTCGGGTAGTCGCCGAGCGAGATCGCAGAGGAGCCGGGATGCTTCGCCCACGGCCGTTCGGCGGAGCCGGTCGGTTGCGGGACGTAGCCGAGCGTGTCGAAGATCGGCTTCGTCCGGCCGCTCGCGCGGTAAGCCGCTCCGAGCTTGGCGAACCAGTCGGCCGGAGGATGCCAGGCGAGCGTGAAGGCGCCCGGCCTATCGGAGCTCTTGGAGACCGCGACCGCGATCACGTTGGCGTTCGCACGGACGGCGTGCGCAGCGTCGTAGCAGGTCGCAAGCAGCGCCTCGTAGTCGGCGGGTGCGACGCTCTTTCCGTCAGCGTCGAACTGGGGCGTCCAGAACGTGCCGTCGTTCGGGTCGTCCCAGATCGACACGTCGTCGATCTCCGGGTTGTCGCGGAGCAGGTCGGCGACGAACGAGCAGAACTGGGCGCGCGCGTCGGCGGTTCGCGGCGCGTCCTGGGGGTTGCCGTAGACGCCGGCGACCACCCGGATCCCCCATGCGTCGAGCACCATCCGCTGCAGCGCGAGCTGGAAAGAGGCAGGTACCTGCGTCTGGCCCGCCTTCCACTGGAGCGTCACGCGCACCGACTTCAGTCCCAGCGTCCGCGCGACGGAGGCCGTCTGCTGGGAGTTGCCCCAGAGGAACGCGTCCTCCTCGGCGCCGACGAAGAAGCTCCTGGTCGCCGCCGGTGCGACGGCAGTGTGGATCGCCGCCGCAAATGCGACGGCCACCGTCAGGGCGAGCAGCCTGCTGCCGAGGCGGGGCATCTCTTCTTCATCGGCAGGCGGGCCGCCAGGTTGAGCGGCCCGTGTCCATCGCTCTGCATAGAGTCGTGCGCGTGCGCGGTCTCGGTCTGCTCCTCCTGGGGCTGGCGTTCGGCTGGGCGATCGCGGCGGCCGTGCTCTTCGTCTGGCCGCCCCGGCACGACGTCACACGTGCCGATGCCGTCGTCGTGCTGGCCGGCGCCCGCGGCCCGCGCCTCGCGAAGGGGCTGGAGCTCGTCCGCCGCGGCCTCGCCCCCGTGCTGGTCGTCTCCGACGGCTGGTCGCCGACCTGGCCGGAGGCGAACCGCCTGTGCGCCGGCCGCCCGGCGCCGGTCCGGGTCGCCTGCTTCCACCCGGACCCGTACAGCACCCGCGGCGAGGCAAGAGCCTTTGCCCGCCTGGCCGCCCGCAGGGGCTGGCGCTCGGTCGTGGTGGTCAGCTCCCGCTACCACCTGCTGCGGGCGAGGATGCTGTTCGAACGCTGCTACGACGACAGCGTGTACACGTCAGGCACCGACACCACGCTGCTCGGCCGGATGCTGGCCGCCCCGATCGAGACGGTGAAGCTGGGCTATGCCCTGCTGATCAAACGGACGTGCTGACGCTTCGCCACCGCGACCGACCTGGCGGGCGCGGCTCAGCACGATTCTGTGAGAGGTGGTTCTGCACCACGAAAGTCATCGGTCGCGTCCAACGGACGCGGGCGGACTTTCGAGGTTAGTCACCCCAGTCGAAGTCCCGGGAGCGGCCCCAGAGGCCCTGATCGGTCTCGACGTGCTCGAGCGTGTCTTCGCCCGGCCAAGGATGCGCCGCAGCCGCGACCTCGACGACCGCCTCGACACCGTCCATGGTCTCCTCCAACCGAGCCTGCTCTTCCGTCTTGAAGAGTGGATGGTTGTCGAACGGATCCTCGAGCTCGTAGCTCGAGAGCGGCATCGCACCTTCGAGCTCCGAGTTGCGGCGCTTGAGCTCGAGGTGCTCCTGAATCACCTGACTGAAAAGCGACGTCGTCTCGACCGGCATACGAACCTCCCTTGGGGGACTCGATGATCGGTGCGGGATTGTAACGGAATTGTTTAGGCGCGACCGGCTCAAGCGTAAGCTCCGAAGCGGATGGACCTGTCCGTATGTGAGGATGGAGGTGTGCCGAAATTGCGCCGAACCGGAAGCGCCGTCGGCCTGGCGTTCGCGGCTTACGACGTCTGGCTTCGACTTTCGCCGCGGCAGCGCCGGGCCCTTCTCGCGCACGCGAGGCGATACGGCCCGGTGGTCGGGGCCTGGGCCGCACGCTCTGCGAAGGACGCGGCGGCGGCGCGGACGCGGAAGCCCTCGAGCTAGCCGAGGGCGTGACGGGCGATCCGGTCCTGCTCGCGCAGGTGCGCCGTCGGATACCCCTCGCTGGGGCTCGCGCGCCAGGGCCGGCCGACATAGCTGAGCGGCACGCCTGACGGCAACGCCTCCTCGAGGCGATGGCGGATCGACCGCCACGCGCCCATGTTCTGCGGCTCCTCCTGCGCCCAGGTGACCTCGGTCAGGCACGGATACGAGGAGACGAGCTCGGCCAGCTCGGCCTTCGGGAAGGGGTACAGCTGCTCGAGGCGGCTGACGGCGACGGTCTCCGCACCGGCGCGCAGCTGGTGCCCGGCGATGTCGTAGTAGACCTTGCCGGAGCAGAGGACAAGCCGGCGCGTGCGGTTCCGGTCGGCGCCTGTGTCGGCGAGCACCGGCCTGAACGAGCCCTCGGCCAGGTCGTCGAGCGTCGAGGCAGCCTCGCGGAGTCGGAGCAGGCCCTTCGGCGTCGTCACCACGAGCGGCCGCGCGACGGGGTCGAGCGCCTGGCGGCGCAGCAGGTGGAAGAACTGGGCCGCCGTGGACGGGTTCGCGACCCGGACGTTGTCCTCGGCCGTCGACTGCAGGAAGCGCTCGAGCCTTGCGCTGGAGTGCTCGGGTCCGTTCCCCTCGTACCCGTGCGGCAGGAGGAGGACGAGCCTCAGGGTCTCGCTCCACTTCGAGAGGCCGGCGACCACGAACTGGTCGACGATGATCTGCGCTCCGTTGACGAAGTCGCCGAACTGGGCCTCCCAGAGCACCAGCGCCTCCGGCGCCGCGATCGAATAGCCGTACTCGAACCCGACCGCCGCGTACTCGGACAGCGGCGAGTTGTGCACCTCGAACGATGCCGATGCCGCCTCGAGGTGCTGCATCGGCGTGAACCGCTCGCCGGTGTTCGCGTCGTGCAGGACGAGGTGGCGGTGCGAGAAGGTGCCGCGCTCGCTGTCCTGGCCGGTCAGCCTGATCGGGATGCCCTCGACGAGCAGGCTCGCGAACGCGAGCGACTCGGCCTGCCCCCAGTCGATCCCGCCGTCGTCGAGCGCAACCGCTCGGCGCTCCAGCTGACGCGCCAGCTTCGGGTGCACGGTGAAGTGGCCGGGGACGGAGACGAGCTCGCGGTCGAGCTGGCGCAGCCGGTCGGCGCCGACGGCGGTGACGATCCGGTCCGGCGCAGCGACGGCCCGGGGAGGCACGGGCGGAGGCGGGTCGCCGGGAGCGTCGTGTCCGAAGGTTGCCTTCAGCCGCTCGTGAGCGGCCCGCAGCATGTCTTCGACGCGGCGTTCGAGCGCCGCAGCGTCGTCTGCGTCGATTACGCCTTCCTCCACGAGCCTGCCGGCGAACTGCTCGCGCACGGTCGGATGGGAAGCGATTCGCTGGGCCATGAGCGGTTGCGTGTAGGCGGGCTCGTCCTGCTCGTTGTGCCCGAAGCGCCGGTAGCCGACGAGGTCGACGACCACGTCGTGCCCGAAGCGGCGCCGGAACGCGAGCGCGAGCCTGACGGCGGAGATGGCCGCCTCCGGGTCGTCTGCGTTCACGTGGATGATCGGGATGTCGAAGCCCTTGGCGAGGTCGCTGGAGTAGCGCGTCGAGCGGGCTTCGGCCGCGTCCGTGGTGAAGCCGATCTGGTTGTTCGCGATCAGGTGGAGCGTCCCGCCGGTCGTGTATCCGGCAAGGCCCTCGACGTTGAGCGTCTCGGCGACGACGCCCTGTCCCGCGAACGAGGCGTCGCCGTGGATCAGGATCGGTAGGGCCACGCCGGGGTCGTGCACGCCGGCCCGGGAGGAGCGGTCTGTCTGCTCCGCGCGCGTCCGACCTTCGACGACGGGATCGACGGCCTCGAGATGGCTCGGATTGGCGCAGAGGGTGACGGTGATCTCGCCGGATGCGGTCTTGCGGACGCCCTCGGCGCCGAGATGGTACTTGACATCGCCCGAGCCTCCCTCGCGATCCGAGACGACCGCGTCGATCGTCCGCTCTCCCTCGAACTCACGCAGGATCGACTCGTAGGGCTGCCCGATCGTGTGCGCGAGGACGCTCAGCCGGCCACGGTGCGCCATCCCGATCACGACCTCGTGCGCCCCCGACTCGGCGACCAGCGCGATCGACTCGTCGAGCATCGGAACCAGCACGTCGAGCCCCTCGATCGAGAACTGCTTCTGGCCGAGGAAGGCGCGCCGGAGGTAGCGCTCGAAGGAGTCGACCTCGGTCAGGCGCTCGAGCAGGCGGCGCTTCTCGTCGGGCTCGAGCGGCTGCCGGTACTTCCCCGACTCGATCGCCTGCCGGAGCCAGACGCGGCGCTCGTGGTCGGAGATGTGCTCGATCTCGTACGCGATCGCGCCGCAGTAGGTGTCCCGGAGCCGCGGGAGGGCGTCGGCAAGAGTCTCGGCAGGGACGTAGAGGCGCAGCAGCGAGGCAGGAATGCGCGCCTGCAGCTCCGGAGAGAGCCTGGGGATCAGCCGCTCGGGCTCGAGCGCCGGGTCGCCCACCGGCTCCGAGCCCAGCGGATCGAGGTGGGCGGCCAGATGGCCGTGCATGCGGTACGCCTTGACGAGCGCCATCGCCGCGGCGATGCCGCCAAGAAGCAGGTCGTCGGCGGGCGGCGCGGGCACGGGCGCGGTAGGCGCGGCCGCGCCGTCGCCGCCCTGGACTGCCGGCGCGGCGAGCCGGGCGCGCTCGAGCAGGCGGGCGAGGCCCGGGAGGTCAGCGAGGGCGCCGCTCGCATCCGCCTCGAACAGGTCGCGCCACTCGGACGGGACCGAGTCCGGGTTCTCGAGGTACTGCTCGAGGATCGTGCTGGCGTAGCCCGCGTTCAGGCCGTCGACGTCCATCGCTTCTTCTTTTGTACCAACCGCCTCATCCCTACGGGGCGTGGAACGGATTAGAAGAGCGGACGCTCGGTGATGACCGCGATGACCATCCCGAGCAGCCAGCCTGCACCCGCGATCGCGGTGGCGGCTGCGGCCAGCTTCCGGTGGCGACCGCCGATGCCGGCGGCGATGAGCGCGAGGACGACCGCGGCGATGCCGACCCGCACGGGGCGCATCTGCACGTCGGTCCCCGCGATCGTCAGGTGGAGATCCGTCGCGCAGAGAAATGCGAGGAAGATCGCTGTGGCGGACATCAGTCCGGACAGGGTGTCCACCCGGTCGCGGTTGGCGGAGACTTCGGGCGTGCTCAACGCGGCGCCTCCGCTCCCGAGACCTTGCGCCGGTATCCGCGCGAGGGCGTCCCATGGGGCCCGCGCCCCGGCCGGCGCGGGCGCGCCCGGGAGAACCGCCAGCCGGGCGGAGGCTCCGGCTCGGCCCGAACCGGCTTGACCGCGAGGTCCGGCGGGCGGGGCTCGGAGCGAACTGCCCACCACACCACCACGCAGAGGTAGATCACCGGGATCTTGAGGATGACCAACATCCAGATCAGCTCCCAGGTCATCGGGTCATTCTAGGCGATGGCACGCGACGAGAGGTCGCTGCGCGCACGTGGGCGCCCCCTCGAATGGGCTCATTGCCGGCCGCCTTGCTGCCGATGGCCTGAGGATGACCCGCCTCTTCGGCCTCGTTTCGGTGCTCGCCGCCTTCGCGGTCGGCGTCTACCTGTACGCGGCGCAGACCCGCGACGCCGGGCCGACGTCGCCGTCCGTGACGAGCGCGGAGGCGCGCGCGCAAACGACGGCCGCGGCGACGAACTTCCAGGGCGTCACCGCACCACTGCAAGCGTGGTTTGCCGAGAACGGAACGTACGCGGGGGCAGTACTACCTCCCGGTTCCGGCGTCGTACTCGCGCGGGCCGACACGAACGGGTATTGCCTGCAGACGATCGCCGGCGCCGCCGTCGAGCACGAGACCGGTCCCGGCGGGCAGCCGCAACCCGGCCCCTGCTAGCGCCGGGCCTCTGCCCCGCACCGCTCGTCGAGTTCACGCGCGCTCAGCCGTAGCGCCTCCCTTCGTCGCGTCGGTACCCCCAGGCGGCCAGCCCTGCGAACACCGCGCTCCACCCCAGGAGCAACAGCCAGTCGCGAGGCCGCCAGAGCCGGCCCTCGGTTGCGCCCCACAGCACGTTTCCGAACTGCCGGGTCGGGACGAGCGGCGAGACAGAGGCGACGCTCGAGGGCAGGTTCGCGGGAGTGGTCCAGAGCCCGCCGGCGAAGGCCAGGACGAGGTAGAGGATGTTCGCCACCGGCAGCGCGCCCCGCGGTGATGCCCAGTAGCCGAGCGCTATTCCCAGCAGCGCAAAGGGAACCGCGCCGACCACGAGCGCCAGGACGAGTGCTCCCCAGCGCACGGGCGGCAGGTGGGCGTCCGTGGTGGCCAGACCGACGAGCACGACCACGGAGGCGGATGCGAGCCCGAAAACGGTCCCGGACAGCAGGCGCGCCGCGAAGCGGACGCTCGTCCGCACCGGGAGCGTCCGCAGGAAGCGTTCCCAGGGGGTCTCGCGCTCGGCGGCGATGCCGACGCCGAACTGGAAGAAGGCGACGGCGAGAAACGCGAAGCCGGCAAAGGACGCCAGCAGGAGTGTGACATCGGGGTCGTCTCGCGAAGCCACGAAGAGGAGGAAGAACAAGCCGGGAAACGCCAGCGTCGGGACGCTGAACGCCGGGTAGCGGAGAAGCTCGACGGTCATCGCCCTCGCGTAGAGGATGATGAGCCTCATGGGCCGTCCCGGGTCAGGGTCAGAAACGCCTCCTCCAGCGATCCGCCGTGCGCCCCCGCCAGCTGCCTCGGCGACCCCTCGGCTGCGATGCGGCCCCGCGCCAGCAGCGCCACGCGTGTCGCCAACGCCTCGGCCTCCTCCAGGTAGTGCGTGGTCAGCAGGATCGTTCCTCCCGTGGCCGCGTAGGCGTGAAGCTCCTGCCAGAGGCTCCTCCGTGCCTCGACGTCCAGTCCGGTGGTCGGCTCGTCGAGGAACACGGCGAGCGGCCGGCCGGCGAACGCCAGGGCGACAGAGAGGCGCCGCCGCTCACCGCCAGACAAACCGCCGGCCTGCCGGCGCCGGCAGTCGGTGAGTCCGAACCGGTCGAGCAGCTCCGCGGTCGAAACCGGCGTGGCGAAATGAACTCGGACGAGGTCGACGATCTCGTGGACACGCAACGTCGGTGGAAACCCGGCTTCTTGGGGCGTCACCCCGATCGCTGCCCGCGCGTCGCGACTGCGAGGGTCCAATCCGAATAGCTCCGCCCGACCGCGGTCGGGATGACGGAGACCGAGAACGACCGAGAGGGCGGTCGTCTTGCCTGCGCCGTTGGGCCCGAGCAGTGCGAGCACTTCGCCGCGACGCAGCTCGAGATCGACATTGTTCAGCGCAACCAGGCTGCCGAACTGCTTGGTGACGCCTCTGAGGGCCGCTGCGATCATGGTCCACGCAGTCGTGCGCGCTCCGCCCGGACAGCCCAGTCGACGAGCACGTTGTACAGCGCGTGACCGAGCATCGCCGCGAGGAGGCCCGCGGCCAGAAAAGCTGCTCCGAAGGCCGCGCCCGTGATGACATGGATTGCGCAGCGGCCGCGGAGTGACGGCCAGTGCCAGACGGCGAAGCCGGCCGAGGACACGCCGAGAGCCGCCCAGGGTCCGAAGAGGATCAGCAGGCCGCCGAGGACGACTCCCCTCCAGACGATCTCCTCGAATGCGGCGATCGCTCCCAGGTTGAGCCAACAGGTGGCCATCGCCCATCCGAGCGGCCGCGGGAGCGCGAGCGGGAGGCTCCCTCCGGTCAGCAGCAGGAATGTCGCTGCGCCGACGGCTGGACCGACGGCCAAGCTGGTGAGCGACACGCCGTCGCTCATGCGAGGTCACAGCCCAGTGCGATCGTGTAGAGCGTCGACTCGTTCACACCGTCGAGACCGAGGAACGCGTCTGTTCGCCGATCGTAGAACGCGCCCAGGGGAACCGCAGCGAGACCGAGGGCCGTTGCACCGAGGATGATGTTCTGCGCGATGTGGCCCGCCTCGAGAAGAGCGAAGCGGTAGCCGCGAAGACCGTACTTGAACCGCGTACGACCGAAGATCGCAGCAACGAGGATCAGCACCGCGCAGGAGGAGACGATTTCCGGGTACGTGGACAACGGCGCGAGCTCGTCGGCGGTTACGTCACGACGAAGAACTTCGAGGTCCTGTGACAGCGGATCCAAGTGGTACAGGCCAGGCTCCAGCTCATCGACTCGCAGGACGGCGGCGTACAGCTCGAGCGGATAGAGCGCCCCGCCCGATGGAACGGATCGGAGCCGGAGCGCGGGCCGGCCGCCCTCGGACTCGAGCTCGCCGGTGACGCCGTAACCGGCGTGCAGCAGCGCTGCGAGGACATCGGCGGGAATCGAGTCGCCAGCGAAGTCGCGGGTCGACCGTCGCCGAGTGATCACCTCTCCGAGCGGCGGATCGAGCGACACCGGCGCCGGAAGAGGAATCCTCTCCCTCCCATAGCGCTTTACCGCCCGAATCGAACTGAGCTGTAGATCCGGGATCGTGGCCAAGCGCCGGACGCCCTCCAGCTGACGACCGATCTGGGAGGGCGAGACCTTCGAGGCCTCGTGGTACGCCTCGGCAAGGTCTTCGAGGTCGGGCAGACGACCGTAGATGAACCCTAGCCAGCGGGCGGTCTGGCGCTGCGCCGATCCGTTCATGGAAACGGATGGGGGTCGGGGTTCAGGTCGGCCTGGCCGAACGGGCGCGGTACGAGACCTGACTCGTACGCAGCCTCGTACAGGCGTGTGCCGCCGAGGAAGCGCCCGTGTTCGACGACGTCGAGCTGGCACAGCTCCGGTGCGATAACCCTGACCACGTGGAAGTCCGCGCTCCGGACGTCTGGGCTCGTCACGTCGACGGCGTACGCGGAGACACGCCTCCGTGCGAGCCGATCGCATGCAGCCTCGATCCGCTCCAGAACGTTTGCCCCTTCCAGTGGGGGAATGTCACGGGTGTCGTGGCTTTCGGGCGAGCCTTCGAGGAATGCGGCTCGTGCGGCTCGATCGGGGTGCGCATAGAACATCGTGTGTCCGTCGAAGCTCTGGATCTCCTTCGCCGGTCGCCCGACGTCCTGCGGCCGCTCGAGCGCGCGGTCGCGCACCCAGCGCTGGACCGCAAACGCCTCCGCGAGCGCCTTCCACCAGGCGACCGACACGGTCGGCGCGCAGGCCGCCCCCACGCCGAGCGCGCCGAGCAGGCCAGGAGCCCCGTTCACGATCCCGAGCACGGTCGGGATGCCGAAGAAGATGCTGAGGTCGACCGCCGAGTACCGCAGACCCGTCGAGGCGAAGTAGCGTGCGTCGAGCTCGACGAGCTTGGCATCGCGGGTCCAGTCCAGGAGCGGCAGGGAAAGCCGGCCGTACCACGCCAGCATCACCGCGTCGCGCTCGATCTGCTCCAGGAGACCGGCAAGCAGCGCCTCCTCGAACGTCGGCGCGCACGCGAGGCCGTTGCTCGTCGAATACGTGATCCGCTCCTCGGCAGGATGCCGTTGTCCCCAGGCAAGGAACGCCAGCTGTGCCGGGAGGTAGGCGGGCTTGCCGCCGGGCAGAGCGAACCCTGCCACCCAGCTCACGACAGTCTCACGGCGGAACGGACGAAATGGGAACGCCCGATGGGCGAACTGAGTCTCGTGGAAGAGAGCGAATCGCTCGGGGTCGACGGCGTCGGGCAGTTCGTCGGCGGAGCCGACGACAATCCGATCGGGGGGCACGTACGCCGCGGAATAGCGTTCGAGCGCCTCACCGATCGAGGCGGCCTCGGCCGCTTCTCGCACCGGATGGTCGCTCGCGGTGTATTCCACGACCGGCCCGCCGATGGTCGGCCGACCGTCCGCGAGCTCGCACGTGACGTTGACCAGACGATGCTCGTCGGGCGCGGCGAGCATTTCGTCCACGGAGTGGACGATTCCGCTGAACGGCGAAACGAACGTACGGAGGCGCCGCAACGCTTTCGACGGCGGTGTCGGCTGGATTGGTGCGAGGTCAATCGCGGAGAGCGGCATTTTCCTTGTGCCAAGGGAGCGGCGCCGCGACGTCCTCGAGCCCCGAGCAGGCCGGGCAGCGGGGCACTCGGTAAACATGATGCAAGGTCACCCCGAGCACGGGCAGGAGGTCGACCGCATAGAACGCCGACGGCACATGAGCGTGATGAAGAACGAGCCACTCCAGCGCGAGAGTCGTCGCGATCCCGGCAATCACGGCTTGGACGGCCGGCGGCTCCGGATACACCGCCGGTGTGGCTTCGAGCACCGGTAGCTCGTCGCCGGCGCCGAGATTCGCCGACCGGCGCAACCGAAAGCACTCGTAGCAGCAGGTCTCGTCCGGCAGGTAGAGCGGTCCGATCGCCGCATAGCGGCCGTCGAACGCCAGCACCTGCAACCACGGCTGGCCGGCAGCGAGCGCCTGCCGGTTCCAGTCCCGCAGCAACGGCAACTCGGCCGGAGCAGGCACGCACACGACGAGGTCGACACCGGCCGAGATCGTCTCGTCACGCTCGACCTCGACCCCGCCCTGCCTGAGCAGACGGGCGACCTCGGCCGCGCCGCGGCCGCTGCCGACAAGCCCGACCGACCGGGAGCGGAGCGACGCGGCCGCGTCGCCGGGCGTGAGCCCGCCTCCCCGCAGTGAGGCAAGCAGCTCGGCGGTGGCAGCGAGGGGCACTGGCAAGTCGTCCGGGAGCGGAGGCCCATCGAGTAGAAGGTCGTGCTCGGCGAGGCGTTCGAGCGCAGCCTCGATCGCAGGTCGGGCGGGCTCGCCGAGTGCCTCGACGATCTCGTCGAGGGTGCGTGTGCCGTCGAGGAGCGGCAGCAGGACGGGCATGAGCACCTCGCCCGCCCGACCCGCGAGGCAGATGATCCGCTGCCCGTACTCGAGCACGACCTCCTCGTCAGTCGTGGCGATCCGGTACCAGGGAGCCAGATAGGGATTCGCCGGGATCACTGACGTCCGACCTTCCCCTGTCGTGCGTCTCGTGCCCGGCTAGTGGAAGCAGCAGCAGCAGCAGCAGCCGACGGAACTGCAGGCGCCATCCGATCCCGTTGCCGCGTAGAGCGCGAGCCGGTAGCCCTTCTCGCGCACGACGAGGTCGAGAAGCTCCTCGGAGAGCTGGGTGAACATGGTGACCTCCCTTCGATAGTTGCCATCGAAGACAACCGTATCTCGGAAACCGCGTCCGGTCCGTGCCGCGAATGTGACGAAACTGCGTCGACTGAGGTTCTAGCGCGGGCCCGGAGCCGCGGCTATTGGCCCTTTTGGCCACGCGCTTGCGTGGCGCGGGCCGCGGGCGTCCACACCGGCGGATCGAATCCGGGCTCGAGCGCGGGATCCGGCTCGGGCTCGCCCGCGACGAGCGCGAGTGGGATCACCCCCGCCCAGACCGGCCAGTCGCAGTCGGCCTCGTCGTCCTGGGGCGGCCCGGTTCGCACCTTCGCCGACGCCTCGTCGAGCGGCAGCCGCAGGATCGACGTCGCCTTCAGCTCGATCGGCGTCGGCGGCCTCGCCTCTGCCCACCGCCCGGGCAGCAGCGTGGCACTGAATGCCTCGAGAGCGCCCGCTTTCTCTTCGGCGTCCTCGACCGCGACCGCTCGCCCGAGGACAACCACCGAGCGGTAGTTGATCGAATGGTTGAAGATCGAGCGGGCGAGGACGATGCCGTCGACCAGGGTGACGGTCAGGCACGCATCGACACCAGCTCTCAGCGTCCGCAGCATCCGACTCGCCGACGACCCATGGACGTACAGTTCGTCCGCCACGCGCCCGTAGAGCGTCGGGATCACGTACGGCTGGCCGTCGTGGACGAAGCCGAGGTGGCAGACGACGCCCTCGTCGAGGATCGCGTCGATCGTCGCACGATCGTAGGCACCGCGCTCGGGCTCGCGCCGCACGCGGGTGCGATCGGACCGGGGTAGCTCCGCCATCGCCTCAGACTACTTTCCTACCTGGTTAGACGAACGTGCGGGTCGGGAAGACCCGGGCGATGCCCCGTTCGATCTGGTCCGGAACGATCTCCTTCGGCCTCGTCTCGATTCCGGTGCGCATGGTCGGCGCCGTGTCGGAGCACGCCCTGCATTTCAACCTGCTGCACCGCAAGGACTCGTCGCCGATCGGCTACGAGAAGATCTGCAAGGAAGAGGGCAGACCGGTGTCCGACGACGAGATCGTCAAGGCGTACGAGGTCTCGAAGGGGAAGTACGTCGAGGTCGAGGATGCCGACTTCGAGGCCGCGCGCGCCGAGGGCTACCACACCTTCGACATCTCCGATTTCGTCGAGGTCGACGAGATCGATCCGATCTACTTCGAGCGCAGCTACTACCTCGTCCCCCAGGACGGCGGAGAGAAGGTGTACACGCTGCTCGTGCGGGCGATGGAAGGCGCCCGGCTGGCAGCGGTCGGGACGTTCGTGATGCGCGAGCGGGAGCACCTCGGGTGCCTGCGCATCCGCGACGGCGTCGTCGTGCTCGAGCGGATGTACTTCGCCGACGAGATCCGCCCGACGGACGAGCTCAAGCCGAGCCGGGCGCGCGTAACGAAGGAGGAGCTGGAGATGGCGACGGCCCTGATCGACCGTTTCACCGGCTCGTTCGACCCGTCGAAGTATTCGGACACGTACACGGAGAAGCTGCTCGACCTGATCAAGCGGAAGCAGAAGGGCGAGACGGTGCAGGTGGAGCAGCCCGAGGCAGCCGAGGAGCAGGCGCCCGACCTGATGGATGCGCTGCGCGCCAGCATCGAGGCTCAGGGCGCCGCGAAGCGGCGAACGACACGGCCGTCGCCGCGCCGCGGTTCGTCCCGCCGCGGCGGTACCCGAGCCCGCTCGCGTCGCTAGGCGGAGAGAAGCCGCCGGGCGCGGCGGCTTTCAATGGAGCCGGCGGGGCTCGAACCCGCGGCCTCCAGAGTGCCACTCTGGCGCTCTCCCAGCTGAGCTACGGCCCCAGGAGGCCCAGTGTAGCGGGCGATCTCCTTAGGCCGAAACGGCCTCGACCGAAACCGACGGCACGTCCCCCCACAGGTCCTCGAGTGCGTAGTACTCCCGGGCCTCCGGGGTGAACACGTGCAGCACGACGTCGATGTAGTCGGCGACGATCCACTTCGCCTCGCCCACGTCGGTGGTCGCAGGCAGCGTGTGCGACTCGGCCTTCAAGGCCTTGTGCACCTCGTCGTAGATCGCCCTCGTCTGCCGCGGGCTCCGGCCCGTACAGATGACGAAGTAGTCCGTGTACGTGCAGACCGGCGTCATGTCCAGGATGACGACGTCCCTGGCCAGCTTCTCCTGGGCGAGCCCGGCGATGCGACGTGCTTGCTCGAGTGGTGTCAGTCAGTCTCTCCGGTCGTGACGACGCCAGTCTAGCCGCGGTACAGACCCATACCGGCGATCGCGGCTGCGACCGCCGGCGGAACGAGGCCGTCGATCGGCTCCCGGCGGGCGATCCGTGCCCGGATGTCGCGCGAGGAGATGGGCACGGGCTCGATCTCGAAGAAGAGCACCCGCCCGGTCGGCGACGACGGCAGCTCGAAGCCCGGCCGCGTCGCAACCCCGAGGCGCGCCAGCGCGAGCACGACCTCCGGCTCCTTCCAGCTCTGGAAGTCGAGATACTCGTCGGCACCGATCAGGAACACCGGATCATCCCACGGCCCGTCGCGCAGCATGTCCACGGTGCGCGCATGGTCGTCGAGCATGACCTGGCGGCCCGGGAACGCCAGCCGCGCGAGCTCGAGCCTCGTCTCCGCCGGCGCGTAGACGCCCTTGTGCCCCGGGTCGGCGGCGACCACGATCACGACCTTCTCCAGGCGGAGTTCGCGTTCCGCCGCGCCGGCGAGCGCGACGTGACCGTTGTGCGGCGGGTCGAACGCCCCGCCGAGCAGGCCGATCACTCGATCACCAGCGTCTGGTCGCCGACCTCGACCTCGCTCCCCTTGCGCGCGCCGGCGGCTTGCAACGCGGCCTCCAGTTCCTCGGACGGCGGCGGGCGGCCCTGGACGCGAAAGCCCCGGTCGGTGCGCAGGATCCGAAAGGACGGCGCCCGCGGTTGGGGCCGGTAGACGAGGAAGTCGGCGAGCGCCTCCGGGTCGGTCTCGAGAGGAGGCTCCGGTGGGCAGAGCTGGAACAGCTTGCGCCGGAAGTCGTCGATGCCGGCGCCGGTCGCGGCGGAGATCGCGAAAGCGGAGGCGATGCGGTCGTCCTGGACGCCGAGCTCGGGCGGATGCGGAAGCAGGTCGACCTTGTTCAGGACGACCACCTGCGGTCGCTCGTCGAGCCCGGCGCCGTACTCGGCCAGCTCGTGGTCGATCTGGCGGAACTGCCCGGCCGGATCGCCGGCTGCCGCGTCGATCACGTGCACGAGCAGCCTGGCTCGCTCGAGGTGGGCCAGGAACTCGTGGCCGAGCCCGACGCCACGGCTCGCGCCCTCGATCAGGCCCGGGACGTCGGCGACTGTCAGCTGCCGGCCGTCCGGCGATTCGACGGTGCCCAGGACGGGCTGGAGCGTCGTGAACGGGTATTCGGCGACCTTCGGCTTCGCGTTCGAGATCCGGCGCAGGAGCGACGACTTGCCGGCGTTCGGCAGGCCGACGAGCGCGGCGTCGGCGACGAGCTTCAGCCGCAGCTCGAGCTCGGCCGTCTCGCCCGGAAGACCGGTCTCGGCGAACCGCGGCGTCTGGTGGGTCGGAGTGGCGAAGGCCCGGTTGCCCCTGCCCCCCGCACCGCCCCGGGCGACGACGACCCGTGCCCCCGGCGCCACCAGGTCGGCGACCAGCTGTCCGTCCTGGAGGATCTGCGTGCCGACGGGCAGGTGGAGCTCGACGTCTGCTCCGTCGGCGCCGTGCTTCCCGCTCCCGCGCCCGGGCGCGCCGCGGGCGGCCCCAAAGACGCGCTTCGACCGGAGCGAGGACAGGTCGCGCAGCTCGGCGTCGGCGACCAGCACAACGTCACCGCCGCGGCCGCCGTCGCCGCCGTCGGGCCCGCCTTTCGGGACGAACTTCTCCCGGCGGAAGCTGAGCCCGCCGTCGCCGCCGCGGCCTGCCTGCACCTCGATTCGAGCCCGGTCGTGGAACATCGCCCGCGGCTAGACGAGGGGGAAGGTGACACCGTCGAGGAGACCCGATCGATCGAGGAGCACCTCGTAGGGGCCGCCGTGCATCTTCAGGAAGTTGGTCGTGTGACCGTACGCGACCTCGCCGATGACGCCGTCCTCCAGCTCGAAATGGACCAGGTCGAAGCCGAGCCCTTCGAAATCGGGAACGTCATCGACCAGCCTGGGCACCCCCATCGCCCCGACGAAGTCGAGACGCTTCGCCCAGAGCGCTCCGTAGTCGTTCTCCCGGGCAATCACGTAGAGGTCGGAGTCCTCGCGGGCGGTGCCGGCCGCGAACGAACCGCCCAGAAAGGCTGCCTGGACCAGTGGGTCGTCGGCGCAGAAGGCTCCGAAGCGCTCGATCGCGGACCGGCACGCGGCGATTCCCACCCGTGGATGGTATGCCGCCTGACGTGCGGCCTAGTCGCCGACGACCGAGATGGTGCGGCGTTCGCCGCTCGTCCGGAACTCGATCGTGCCGTCCTGCGTGGCGAAGATCGTGTCGTCGCGACCGATGCCCGTACCGGGCCCGGGCCGGAAGCGCGTGCCGCGCTGGCGGACGATGATCATCCCGGCCCTCACGTCCTGGCCGGCGAACATCTTCACGCCGAGCATCTTCGGATTGGAGTCGCGGCCGTTCCGCGACGAGCCGAGCCCTTTCTTGTGTGCCATGTCCTACTCCGCCTTCTTGGTCTTCGGCTTGGCGGCACTCGCTACCTTCGGCTTTGCGGCCGCCCTCGGCTTGGGCTTGTCGGCGGCCGACTCGGACTTCGCCGTCGAGCTCCGCGTCGCCTTCGTGCCGATCGTCTGGATCTCGACCCGCGACAGGCGGGCGCGGAAGCCGTTCCGCCGCCGGTAGCCCGTCCGCCGGCGATGCTTCCCGATCACGATCTTGTCGCCGAGCTCGTGGCCGACGATCTTGGCCGTGACCTGGACGCCCTTCGGTGACAGCTCCGCCTTGCCGTCTCCGCCGACGAGCAGCACCTCCGGATGGAAGGTCTTGCTCACGTCCAAGGCGAGCCGGTCCACGACGAGCTGCTCGCCCTCCCGGACGCGGTACTGCTTGCCACCCATCCGCACAATTGCGTAAGTCACTGTGCTACCCGGTTCAAAGTCAGCGGTTCAAAGTCGGCTCAGCGGTTCAAAGTCGGCATTGCGTACGTCATAAGAATCGGCGCGAGGTCGCGCCGGACGTGCATTGTAGCTCGAAGCGTGCTCGCTCCGCTCTTCGACGCTGCCCTCTTCTCGGCGGACGAGGGGATGATGAAGCCCGATCGGAGGCTCCGTGAGCGGATGGCGGAGGATCTGGGTGCCGATCCGGCGGAGTGCGTCTTCGTCGGCGACGGCGCCTACCGCGAGTTGCAGGTGCGCAGGCGGTCGGCATGACCGCCGTTCTGATCCGCGTCCCGCACGACGAGTGGGAGCACGAGGGAACGATCGGCTGGGAGGGCCGCGCGTCGCGGCGCTCTCGAAGATCCTAGACCTGGTCTGAGCCGGCCTCGGCCGCGACCGTCTCGCCCGCCGTGGTCGTCACCTGGCCGGACGCCGCCGCGGCGGGCTTGCGGCGCCGCCGTCCGCCGCGCGATCCGCGACGCGTCTTCTTCTTCGCGGCAGCGGGCTCGTCGGCGTTGGCCGCGCGCGCCTCGCCGGCGTCGGGGCTCGGCACGTGGATGGTCGGGACCGGCAGCTCCGTCGGCGTCTCCGGCTGGCCGTTGGACTCGGCGGCGACCGGCGGCTTCTTCCGTGCCCGTCCGCCGCGGGACCCGCGGCGGGCCTGCTTCTTGCCCGCCGCAGCGGGCTCGGCCGCCGGCTGCGGCGCGCCGATCGGCCCGGCGGTCTCTTCGGCGGTCTGTGCCGTGTCCACCTGGGGCGCAGGCTTCTTCTTGCGGCCACGACCCCCGCGTGACCCGCGACGCGTCTTCTTCTTGGGCCGGGCCTCGGCGGCGACGCCGGCGGCGTCCAGCTCGGCGGATTCGGGTTCCTCGGCGGCTTCGGGTTCCTCGGCGGCTTCGGGTTCCTCGGCGGCGATCTCGACCTCGACAGACACGGCTTCCGGCTTCTTCGCGCGCGATGCGCGGGTCGGCTTCTCCGCCTGCGCCTCCGCCGTGATCGGAGTGGCCGCAGACGCCTCCGCCTCGACACCGGCGAGGGTCGCGTACGCGACTCCGTCGATCACGCGCTCGACGTGGGCCGTGACCTTCTTGCCTACGAGTCTGCCCGCGCCGCCGACGGCGACGGAGATCCCGTCGAGCTTCCCGACCGCCGAGCCGGCGTCGTGACGGCCCACCTCGACGAGCTTGACCTCGACCGTCTGCCCTTCGGCGACCGGCGGATCGAGCGGCGCCAGCTTCTCGACCGCGCCCTCCTCGAGCACCGCGAAATGCTCGTGTGGAACGCCGCTCTTTCCGACCAGGAAGAGGCGGCGCCTCGTCGACGCCTCGATCTCGGTGAGGCGCGCCGCGCCGGGCCCGATCAGCAGGTCTGCGACGTGCGCGTTCAGCTCCACCTTGAACGCCCTTGTGCGCGGCTTCGACGCGACCAGCGCACGAAGCCTGCGCTCCGCCTCGACCACGGCGGTCGCCTCGGAGACGACCACCCCCTCGCCGGCGCACGTCGGGCACTTGCGGGTGAGGATCTCGCGCGGCCCGTCCGTGACGTTCTGGCGGGTCATCTCCACCAGTCCGAGCGGCGAGATCTCGACGACGTACGTCTTGGTGCGGTCGCGGGCGAGCTCCTGCTGGAGCGCCTGCTCGACGGCCTCGCGGTTCTTGGGGTTGGCCATGTCGATGAAGTCGATGACGATGATCCCGCCGATATCGCGCAGACGCAGCTGGCGGACGACCTCCTTCACCGCTTCGAGGTTGTTCTTCGTGACCGTGTCCTCGAGCCGGGCGCCGGACGACTTCGAGCGCGAGCCGACGAACCGGCCGGTGTTGACGTCGATCACGGTGAACGCCTCGGCGTAATCGAAGATCAGGTAGCCGCCGGAGGGCAGGTCCACGCGCCTCGAGAGCGTCGAGCGGATCTCCGCCTCGACGCCGAACGACTCGAACAGCGGCTCCTTGTCCCGATAGCGCGAGACCCGGTCGGCCATGTGCGGCGAGGTCTTCTTCAGGTAGCCCTGGATGCGCTTGAGCGTCCGGTCGTCGTCGACCAGCGCCCGCTCGAAGTCACCGGTGAACAGGTCGCGGGTGACGCGCAGCGGCAGTTCCGCCTCCTCGAACACGAGGGTCGGCGCCTTCGACTCGTTCGCGCGCGCCTGGATCTGCTTCCAGAGCTTCATCAGAAACTCGAGGTCGAGCCGCACGTCGTCCGCCGAGGCGCCCTCGGCAGCCGTGCGGACGATCACGCCGCCCTGCTTGGGGGCGATCTCCTTGACGATGTCGCGCAGGCGGTTGCGCTCGTCCTCCTCGAGCCTGCGGGAGACACCGAGCCCCTCCCCGTGCGGGACGAAGACGACGAAGCGGCCGGGGAGCGAGATCTCGGTCGTCAGCCGCGCCCCCTTCGTCTTCATCGGATCCTTGACCGCCTGGACGAGCACCTGCTCGCCGCGACTGATCAGATCGGTGATGCGGCGGCCGCGCGGCCGTCGGCCTTCGAGCTCGGGGCCGACGATCTCGTCGACGAACAGGAAGCCGTTCTTCTCGAGGCCGATCTCGACGAACGCCGCCTCCATTCCCGGCAGGACGTTGTCGACGACGCCCTTGTAGATATTGCCGGCGATCGACCGGCGTTCCGGTCGCTCGAGATAGACCTCGGCGACGCGCCCGTCCTCGAGCACGGCGACCCGCTTCTCGGTGACGTCGACCGAGACGAGCAGCTCGCGCTTCGCAGCCGGGAGCGGCGCTCGGCGCGACACCTGGCGGCGGCGGTTGGGCGAGGTTCGGCGCCGGTCGGAGGCGGGCTTGGCGTCGCGCGGACCCTTCACTGCCTTCGGCGAAGCCTCCTCCTCCCCCGCGGATGCGTCCGCGGTCGAGGCGGCAGCCGTGGGCTTGCGGCGATTCCTGCCGCCGCGGCTCCCGCGGCGGCGCTTGGACTTGGCGGCCTGATCGCCCGACTCGGGCCCGGCCGTGACGGTTGAATCGCTAGGTGCGGGTGCTTCCTTCTCGCCGAGCGGCAGCTCCTCGGGCGCCAACTCGGTGAACGGCGTCGCAATCGTCGCCGCAGACTGACGCTGCTTTCTGCGAAACCAGGGCAGGGGCAAATGAAATCTCCTTCTCGTGCGCGCGCAACGGCGACCACCCGCTGGAGCGGGCGTCGGTGCGCAGCTGGTTGATGTCGTAAGAACTCGGCATTGTTGCCTCGCTCGTCAGGGTATCAGGCGCTCCGGGCATGCCCACGAGCGGCTGTTCGACCTACGCCGCGGCGGGCCGGAGCTTGGCTCGACGCGTGCGGATGGCGCGCAGCCGCTGGTTCAGGCGAGCCCACGCCCACGGCTCGATCTCGCGGTAGCGCGTCTCCGACTGGTTGCGCGTGGCCTCGAGGTACTCGAACCAGGCGTCGGCCTCCTCGATCATGAGCAGCTCTTCCGCCTCGCGTTTGCTCGGCACCTCGCACCTCCCCGGAGTTCTTCGCTGACGGCCGCGATGCTAGGACCCGCGTCGGACGGAGGGGAGCGCCGAACCGGCGGCTGACGTGACCGGAGCAACGGCGAGCACGCCGGAGCGTTGCGATCGCCCGCACGGTGGCCCTGCTCAGCGCGGGAAGTCCGCGCGGGCGCCGGCCACCTTCGTCACCGGCGCTCGGGCCTCGAAGTAGCGGACGGCCGCCTCGCCCAGCGCGCGGGTGGCCGCGTAGGCAACCGCGCCCTTCACCGCCCAGCCGACGAGAGGGACGTAGGTGATCGCCCGGCGAGCGAGCGCACGGAAGCCGAAGCCCGAGGCGATCACCGCGAGCACCTCGGGAAGCCGCTCGCGGTCGATCTCGAAGCCGTGGGCATCGGCGATCCGGAGCACGAGCCGGACCTGGTTGGCAGTCAGGATCGGGAGGTCTGCACCGGGGACGAAGATCAGGACTCCGAGGACGCCGTTCTGCCGCGAGAACTTCCGGATCAGCTCCTCGCACACCGCCTCGCGCAGGACCGGGAGACGCGCGGCGAGGGGCGTCACCTCCTCGCCGAGAGCGCGCGCGAGGCGCTTCGCGATCTCGTCGACCGGGAAGCTTGCGCCCCTGGGGACGCGTACGAGGTTCTCGTCGAGGACGTAGGTCACGTGCTCTGCCGCGCCGGCCGGAACCACGGCGACCACCGGCAGACGTGTCCGCGTCGCGTCGTGGAGGAGGAGCTCGTCGTCGGGGGTCGGAGCGCCGGCGAGAACAAGCAGCAGCGCCGCCGCGCCCTTCAGCGGACCCTGCCCGCGCACCGCTGCGGCGACGCCGCCTTGCGTGAGCTCTTCCACCAGGAGGGAGACGAGTGCGTCCGGCCCGGACACGACGAGCGGCCTGTTGCTCCCGGCCGAGGACCGGAGACCCTGGACGAGGCCGAGCACCGACGCCGCCGAGGATGGCCCCGACCGCTTCTTCCTCACCAGCGTGCGATCCGGGTGCGTCCGCGTCCGCGGGCGTAGATCGCCTGGAGGACGCCGATCGCGAGCAGGTTCGCGATCATCGACGAGCCGCCGACGCTGACCATCGGCAAGGGGATGCCGGTGACCGGCGCGATCCCGATCGTCATGCCGACGTTGACGAAGATCTGGAAGAGCAACGCGAACACGATCCCGCCCGCGACGATCGCCGAGTACGGATCTCTCGAGGACGCGACCACCTTCAACCCGCGCCACACGACGAGCAGGTACAGCATCAGCAGGAAACCCGCGCCGAAGAAGCCGCGCTGCTCGGCAAGCGAGGCGAAGACGAAGTCCGTCGCGTGCTCGGGCAGGAAGTCGAGACTGGTCTGGGTGGCGCCGGCGACGCCTCTGCCGGTCGGGCCGCCCGAACCGACCGCCGTGATCGACTGCGCCACGTTGTACGTCGAGCCGCGGGGGTCCTGGTCGGGATGGAAGAACCCGGTCAGGCGGCTCGTCTGGTAGTCCTTCAGCACCGGCATCCCGGCGGACGGCAGCCACCAGAGGACGCCGAGCGCGAGCACGACCGCGACGACGGCGTAAACGGTCAGGTGGAGCCAGCGCACGCCGGAGATCAGCAGCACCCCGACGAGCGCGGAGGCGTAGACGAGCGCGGAACCGATGTCCGGCTGGACGAAGACGAGCAGTATCGGCGGCAAGGCGAGCGCAACGGCGGTCAGCGACGTCCGCCACCCGCCCAGCCGCTTGAAGCGGTCGGCGAGGAAGCCCGCCAGCGCGAGGACGACCAGCAGCTTCCCGAACTCGGACGGCTGGAAGCGGAAGAAGCCGAGGTCGATCCAGCGCTTGGAGCCACGGGCGACGGTCCCGGCCAGGAATACGAATGCGAACAGGAGGAGCGTCCCGACGTAGATCTGCTTGTGGAAGCGGCGGTAGATCTCGGGGTCGATCAGGATCACGAGGACGAGGCCGAGCAGGCCGATGGCGACGAAGACGAGTTGCCGGTAGACGTAGTAGTCGGGGCTGCCGGCCACGTCATGGCGCGTGATGTCCGCGATGCTCCAGAGGCCGAAGCCGACGATTCCGAGCACCGCACCGAGCATCAGCCAGTCGAGCCGGGCGAGGAGCGACGCCTCCTGCGTGAGCTCGCGGCGGCGCGCCCTGGCGCGTGCCCGCTCAGTGGGGGTGTAGACGAGGTCGGCCATCGCTAGTCGGAGTGGATCGGCCCCAGGCCGCCCGAGGTCTTGGTGTGGAAGAAATGCTCGAAGACCTTCAGCGCCGCCGGCGCGGCCGCAGTGCCGCCGTGGCCGCCGTTCTCGATCACGGCGCAGACGGCGATCTTCGGCGTCTCGGTTGCATCCGCCGGTCCGTAGCCGCACCACCAGGACTGGTCCTGGAGCAGCGGCTGCGCGTAGCCGGGCGGCTGTACGACCTTCTCGGCGGTCCCCGTCTTGCCGGCGATCGGGACGGGGAAGTTGCCGAAGACCGCGGTGGCGGTGCCGTAGGACGCATGCGTCGCCCGGTAGAGGCCGTCACGGACGACTGCGAGTGCGGCCGGGTCGACCTTGCTGGGCTTCGGCGCCGGCGGGTTGAGGTAGTGGCGGCCGCTCCCGGGCTCGTCGACCGCGTAGAGCACGTGCGGGGTGACGAGCTTGCCGCCGTTCGCGATCAGCGAGTAGAAGCGCACCATCTGGAGCGGCGTGACCAGCAGGTCTTTCTGGCCGATTGCGAGCTGGATCGAGTCGCCGGGCTTCCACAGCCGGTCGATCTGCCAATGGCCCGGGTCCGTCTTCGCCGTATAGGCAGCCTGCCGCCATTCGGGCGTGGGGAGCAGCCCGGACTGCTCCGGCCCGACGTCGATGCCCGTCGGCTGCCCGAAGCCGAAGCGGCTCGCCCACCCTTGCAGCGGGTGGCCGCGGTCGGCCGGCAAGGCGTAGAACGCGTAGCCGAGGTTGTAGAAGTACGTGTCGCAGGAGGCACCGATCGCCTCGGGCAGGGTCATCGGCTGGTTCACGTACGGGTCCCAGTTCTTGAACACCTGCGTCACCTTGCCGCTGGCGTCCGTCACCGGGTAGCTGGGAGTGCAGGGGATGGTCTGGAACGGTGAGATCAGGCGCTCCTGCATCGCCGCCAGCGCGGTCACCGGCTTGAAGGTCGAGCCCGGCGGGTACAGGCCCTCGGTCACCCGGTCCAGGCCGGGGTGGTTGTCGGCCTCGGCCGTCTTCGGGTCGAGGAGCGGCGCGAGCTTCTTCCTGTTCGTCCGGCCGACGAAGATGCTCGGCTTGTAGCTCGGCGACGAGGCCATGGCGAGGACTTCGCCGTTCGACGGGTTCATCGCCACGATCGCGCCGCCGTCGGCGAGCCACTTGCCGTCCTGGTGGGCGAGATCGATTCCGTACTTGAGCGCCTTCTCGGCGGCGCGCTGGAGCCCGATGTCGATCGTCAGCCGGATGGGGAAGCCGGCCGACGGCGCGCGGGTGACCACCGGGTTGCCCACCTTGCCGCCCAGCGAGTCGACCCGCTGGAGCTTCTCGCCGGAGCGGCCGCGGAGGTACTTGTCGTAGCTCTGCTCCACCCCGGCCTGGCCGACCCGGTCGCCCGGGCACGGGAGATTCGCGTCCTTCGCGCGGGCGGTCTGACAGCTCTTGTACTGCTTCTCGTAGACCGCGAGCTGGCCCGGGGAGACTTCCCCGACGTAGCCGAGGACGTGCGCAAGCGACGCCTCGCTGTAGTACTTGCGCAAATAGGTCGGCGTGATCTGGACGCCGGGGAACTCCCGGTTGCGCTCTGCGAGGTAGGCGACCTGGTCGGGATGGACGGCAACCTGCATCGTCACGGGGGTGAGCGGGTTCTTCATCCCCTGCTCGAGACGCGCGAGCAGCTTGGGGAGCGGCACGTTGAGGACCATCGACAGCCGCTGCATCTCCGCGTAGCGGCCCTGCTTCGGCAGGTCGATGGGGACCACGTCGACCGCGGTCGAGGCCGCGTTCGTGACCAGGGTACGGCCGTTCCGGTCGAGGATCGGACCGCGCTGGGCCTCGATCGGGAAGGTGCGCAGCTGGTTGTTGCGCGCGGCGGCCTCGTACTTCGAGCCGGACAGGACCTGCAGCGACCACAGCCGGAGGAGCAGCACCGCGAAGACCGCCAGCGCGATCGCGCCCAGGATCGCCACCCGCAGCGCCATGCGGGGCGTGAACAGGTAGGGCTCTTCGACCCGCGGGTCGGGCGGCAGGAAACGGTCGGCCCGCTTGCCGGTCGTGCTAGCCAACCGCGTGCACCACCCGGTCACGGCGGGTCGCCGGCGGCAGCAGTAGCCTCGCGAGCGCGTAGACGGGCCACGTCAGGATCAGGTTGAGCGCCATCGCCTGGAAGAGCGTGCTCCAGAGCACCTCGCGCGCCGGCGCCGGGTCGCCGAGCACGTAGTGGAACGCCAGCGAGCCGAGCGCGTACAGGAACGTGATCACGACCACCGATACGAAGGGAGCGTGCGAGCGGTCGCGCCCGTTGGTCTCGCCGTAGCGGCCGATCCAGTAGCCGGCGACCGTCAGCAGGAGCGAGGTGACGCCGAGCGTGCCGAGGTTGGCGGTGTCGACCAGGAGGCCGCCCCAGAAGCCGATTCCGGCACCGATGATGGAGCCGCGAAGGAGCGCTACGCAGATGATCGCCACCAGCAGCAGGTCGGGCGTCCCGTGCAGGATGGTCACGTCCGAGAAGACGGACACCTGGAGGATCGCGGCGACGAACACGAACGCGGCCGCCTTCAGCCAGTCGATCACTTCGCGGCCTTCGGGACGAGCACGATCACTGCCTCGAGCGTCGAGAAGTGGACGAACGGGTCGCACTGGATCTGCTTGTAGAGGTCGGTGTCGGACTGGCCGACCTGTGTGACCTGGCAGACCTGGATCCCGCGCGGGTACAGCGACGAGAGGTCGCCCGAGCGCCAGCCGGCGGTGACGAGGACGTCGCCGCGGTTGACGCGCTGGTCCTTCGTCACCTGGTCGACGGTCAGCGACCCGGCGATCCCCTGCTGGGCGATCCCCGACGCGTTCGTGCGGATGTCGAGCACCGAGACGGCGCTCTGGTCGTCGGTGAGCAACGTCACCTGCGCGACGTTCGACGCGGCTTTCGTCACCAGGCCCACCAGCCCCTCGTTGGTCACGACCGCGTCGCCCTTCGCGACCCCCTGGTTCTTCCCGGCGGAGACGACGATCTGCTGGGCGAACTGGCCCGGCGCGCGGGCGATCACGCGCGAAGCGACGGGGCGGTAGTCCTGCGGATAGCGAGGGCTCTCCAGGTACTTGAGCAGCTGTTTGAGCTGTGCGTTCTCGCGCAGCGCCGACAGGTTGACGATCGACTGCGCCCGCAGCTGCTCGACCTCCTGCCGCAGCTTCTTGTTGTCGGACTTGGCGTGCAGAAGGCCGCCGAACCAGCCGGCCGCGTCCTCGAACGGACTGGCGACGCGGTCGGCCGCGACCTCGAACGGCCGCAGGACGCTCGCGCCCGTGGACTGGAGGCCGTGCAGGAAACCGCCGTCCGACTCGCGGAAGTAGACGGTGACGAGGGCGAGCGAGAGGACGCTGAGGATCCCGACGACGAGTCGCCGGCGGAGGACCGCGTTGGCGCGGGCCGAGGGCGTGGACGTGGAACGCTGGGCTGACGATCCGATCGCGGCCACGCGCGCAGATGACCTTCCGCGAGGCACCGAACGGCTTAGTGTAGGCGAGGTGGCGGCGGGGCTGTGCCGGCTATCGCAACGTGGCCGGGCCAAGCCCGGTCACGCGCTCGCGCCCGCCCGGGAAACGACCAAGGCCAGAAGGATCCTCATCGAGCTGCGGACTAGCGGTGGTTTCCGGACATCGCGCGGCTGCGGCCCTTCCGCTGGCTGCGGTGGATGACCTCGAACTCCTCCAGGCTGCGGCCCGAGCCGACCGCCACACAGGTCAGCGGCGACTCGGCCAGGTGCATCGGCATGTGGGTCTCGTGGCGCAGGCGTTCGTCGAGCCCGTGCAGGAGGGCGCCGCCGCCGGCGAGCACGATCCCCCGGTCCATGATGTCGGCCGACAGCTCCGGGGGCGTCTTGTCCAGCGTCTGCTTGATCGCGTCGACGATCTGGTTGACGGGGTCCTCGAGCGCGTGCCTGACCTCCTCCGACGAGAGAATGATCGTCTTCGGCAGGCCGCTGACCAGGTCGCGACCTCTGACCTCCGCCTGGACCTCCTCCCGCATCCCCCACGCCGAGCCGACCTCGAGCTTGATCTCCTCGGCGGTCTGCTGGCCGATCAGCAGCTTGTACTCGCGCTTCACGTAGTTGATCACCGCATCGTCCATCTCGTCGCCGCCGACCCGCAGGCTCTGGGAGACGACGATGCCGCCCAGCGAGATCACCGCCACCTCGGTGGTGCCCCCGCCGACGTCCACGATCATGTTCCCGGTCGGCTCGGCGATCGGCAGACCGGCCCCGATGGCGGCGGCCATCGGCTCCTCGATCAGGTACGCCTGGCGCGCGCCGGCGGAGAGAGTCGCCTCCTCGACGGCGCGCCGCTCGACGCCCGTGACGCCCGAGGGCACGCAGACGACCACGCGCGGGTGGGCGAAGCGGTTCTGGTGCACCTTCTGGATGAAGTGGCGGAGCATCTGCTCGGTGACGTCGAAGTCGGCGATCACGCCGTCCTTGAGCGGGCGGATCGCGGTAATCGTGCCGGGCGTGCGGCCCAGCATCCGCTTCGCCTCGACGCCGACCGCGTGCACCTCGCCGGAGCGCTGGTCGATCGCGACCACGGATGGCTCGGAGAGCACGATCCCCCGGCCGCGGACGTAGACGAGCGTGTTGGCGGTCCCGAGGTCGACGGCCATGTCTCGGCCACCGAAGCCGGTCAGGTGATCGAAGAGACCCACGGGGGAGGTCAGTGTATCCGGGGTTGCCTAGCCGAACCCGTAGGTGCCCGGGAAGCGGCCGGCCAGGAGTCGAACGAGCAGCGCGGCCGGCAGGCCGACCACGTTCAGGTAGTCGCCCTCGACCCGCTCGACGAGGGCAGCGCCGAGGCCCTGGACCGCGTATGCGCCCGCGCGCCCCTCCCACTCCCCGGACGACACGTACGCGGCGATGTCGCGGGCGGTCAGCGTGCGGAACGTGACGCGGGTCGTCTCCGTGTGCAGCTCCTCCCAGGCCGGCGACAGGAGGCAGAGGCCGGAGACCACCGCGTGCGTCTCCCCTCCCAGGGCCTCTAGCATCCCGGCCGCATCCTCGGGCCCGGACGCCTTCCCGTAGACACGGCCGCCGCAGACGACGGTCGTGTCCACGCCGAGCACGAGGCGGCCGCCGGCCTCGTCCGCCGCCGACCGGGCCTTCCCCTGCGCGTGCGCACGCACGAGCTCGACCGGATCCGCGTCCGGCGGGTCGTGCTCCTCGTACCGCGGGGCGACCACGTCGAACGGCAGGCCGAGCTGCTCGAGGATGGCGCGGCGCTGAGGCGACGTCGAGGCGAGGAGCAGCGGCTGCGGGGGCGGCGCGCTCAGGCGACCTTCCGCGCCTTCCACATCTCCTCGGCCGGCCACCGCTCTGCCCACTCCGGCGTGAAGAGGTCGTACCGGCCGCTGCCGTGCCCCGGGTTGCGCAGCTCGACGAGCCGCTCGACCTCGAAGCCGTGGGACGTGAGCACGCGGATCCAGTCGCCGTAGCCGAGATGGAAGTCGATCGCGTCGTCCGATTCCCACTCGAAGCGGCGCATGCCGAAGTACGGCCGGAGGAGCTCGGTGCCTGCCGGCTCGACCGGATCGACGTCGGGCGAGGTCAGCATCAGCAGCGTCCCGTTGACGAGGAAGACGAGCTCGCCGCCGGGCCGGAGGAGCCGCGCCGCCTCCGCGACCCAGAGATCCGGATCGCACCAGATGCTCGCTCCGTACTCCGAGACGGCGAGATCGAATGAGGCCTCCGGCAGCGGCACGTCCTCGGCGCTGGCGTGCACGAGCGGGAACTCGAGCCCGTGCTCGGCCTGCATCCGCCGGGCGGTCTCGAGTTGCTCGGCAGTCAGGTCGACGCCGACCGGGCGCGCGCCGCGGCGGGCCAGCCAGGAGGAGACGTACGCGGTGCCGCAGCCCAGCTCGACGACGTCCTTGCCGTCGAGGTCGGGGAGGATCTTCACCTCGGTCTCGGGGACGTCCAGGATGCCCCAGGTGATCTCGGCCGTCGCCCAGTTCCGCTCGGCGCCGGCGACGTACCTCGCCGCCTCCTTCGCCCAGGACTCGCGATTAATGGCGGCGTGGTCGGTCAGGCGCTCTTCCGGCACCGCCAGATCTCCTCCATCGGCCACGACCGTGCCCACTCGGTCTCGGCCGCAGTGCGGTACGTCGACTCTGCCGCTTCCGGCGGGCGCACCTCGACCAGCGCCTCCACGCGGAACCCGTGCTCCCGGAAGAGCCGGACCCACTCACCGTACGGCAGGTTGAAGATGACCGGTTCGTGCCACTCGATGCGGTGCAAGTGGAAGTACGTTCGATTGAGCCGCGGTTCGATCACGTCGGTCTCTTCGGCCCAACACAACTCCGACAGCGGCGTCGAATGCGAGAACGCGAGCAGCCCGCCCGGCCGCAGCAGCCGCGAGGCCTCCGGGACGGTGCGATAGGGATCCGCGAACGTCATCGCGCCGTGGTCGCAGAAGACGACGTCGAAGCTCGCGTCCGGGAGGGGCACCTCGTCGGCGCTCGCGTGCACGAGCGGGAAGTCGACGCCGGCGGCGGCGATCAGCTCGCGCGCATGCTCCAGCTGCCGTGCCGAGTTGTCCAACCCGACGCAACGCGCCCCCCGCTGCGCCAGCAGGATCGACCACTGCGCCGCGCCGCAGCCGAGCTCGAGCACGTCCTTGCCGGCGACGTCGCCGAGGATCCCCAGCTCGGAGTCGGGCAGCTGCCACATCCCCCAGCGCGGCTCGTCCTTCCGCCCGATGAACTCGGCGTTCCGTTCCTGGTACTCGTCGCTGCGCCTGTCCCAGTTGGCGCGGTTGCGTTCGGCGTCAGACGAGAGCGTCATCGCCGAACCACAATGCGACCTCGCGCGCGGCCGACTCGGGCGAGTCTGACCCGTGCACGAGGTTGTCCGGCATCGACAGCGCGAGGTCGCCCCGGATCGTCCCCGGGGCGGAGTCGGCCGGATTCGTCGAGCCCATCGTCGAGCGCACGACCGCGATCGCCCCGTCGCCCTCGAGCACGAGCGCGAGCGTCGGCGCAGAGGTGATGAAGCCGACGAGCTCGCCGAAGAACGGCTTCTCCGCGTGCTCCGCGTAGTGCTGTTCGGCCAGCTCACGGTCGACCGTCAGCAGCCGGCCCGCGCGCATGGCCAGGCCGCGGGCCTCGAAGCGCCGGAGGATCTCGCCGGCGAGACCGCGCTTCACGGCGTCCGGTTTGATCAGGACGAGGGTACGCTCGACCGGCATGGCGGGGGCGAGTCTACTGGTCGCCCGTCAGGTTCTCGGCCGGGTCGTTCTCGGCGGCAGCGCCGCGGCGAGGCAGGCGCAACGGCTCCTGGACGGCGTCCGGGGAGATCGTCTCGTCGAACACCGACGAGCGCCGGACGATCGGTGTCTCGCAGAAGGGGCAGACCTGCCAGAGCGGCTCGACCGGGGCCTTGCAGCCGACGCAGGCCTGCTTCAGCTTCGTCGTACAGACCGGGCAGACTAGGTACCCGGGCTCGACCTGGGCGCGGCAGACGGGGCAGTGGGAGACTCGCGTCCCGAGCTGCTCCTCCATCGCCCGGAGGCCGAGCTCGCGCTCGCGGACGTCCTCCAGGTATTCGGGCGGGCGGAAGAAGAGGTACACGAGCGGGCCGATGAAAGGAGGCACCAGGCCGAGCAGGGTCGCCATCGCCACCAGCCAGGGATCGTCGATCCGCCGGCGCGCGTCCTTGTACACCCAGTACGCGCTGGCCAGCCAGAAGACGATGACGAAGAGCACTCCCAGCTTCCAGATCACGGACCACGTGTCGGAGTGGAAGAAGTCGTTGACGCCGTCGAAGACCCCGTTGTCGGACGTGGTCGTGGTCGTGTTGTCTGCGAAGAGGACGAAGTTCATGGCTCAGAGCAGGAGCTTCCCGACGACGTACCCCACCGCGAACGCAAGTCCTGCAAAGGCCGCGATCACGATGGCGGCGAAGACGAAGACGCTGAGTCGCGTCCCGTGCTGGATGGTACGCCTTCGCCGTGAGCGGCGAGGTCTGCCAGCAGGTACAGGGACCCCGTGACCAGGACCGCGCCGTGCGGCCCGGCGATCGTGCGCGCGGCGGCGAGCGCGGCGGCGGGATCCGGCTCCTGCTCCGTTCTCGTGAACCATCGGCTGCCTAGCCTCGCAAGTTCCGCTGCGGGAAGCGCGCGGGTGTTGCTCGACGCGGTCGCGACCAGCGTATCGCCGAGCACCGAGAGCGCCGCCAGCATTCCGTCCACGTCCTTGTCGCCCAGGATCGAGGCGACGACGACGTACCGGCGGTCCGGTACGCGCGGCAGCAGCCAGCCGATGCCGTCGAGGTTGTGGGCGCCGTCCCAGATCTCGGCCGGCAAGTCGCCGCGCCGCTCCAGCCGGCCCGGCAGCGCCACCGTGTCGGCAGCGGAGGCGTCCACCGGGCGACCGAGGAAGGTTTCCGCGGCCGCGACCGCCAGGGCGAGGTTGCTCCGTCCGGTGAGGACGACGGTCTCGGCGCCCGACGAGCGCGACAGCGCCTGCCACTCGGGCTCGCAGAGGACGACGGCGGCTCCGGGCCGGACCACGGCAAGCTTCTCGGCGGCGATCTCCGCGCGCGTTTCCCCCAGCTGCTCGGTGTGGTCCAGCCCGACGTTGGTGAGCACGACGACCGGGGCGCGGAGCACGTTCGACGCGTCGAGCCGCCCGCCGAGCCCCGCCTCGACCACCGCCACGTCGACCCCGGCCGCGGCGAACTCGGCCAGCGCGGCCGCGGTCAGCGCCTCGAACTGGGTCGCCCCGAGCCGCTCGGCCGCCGGCCGCACGCGGACCACCGCCAGCTCGAAGCCGCCGGGATCGGTGTCGAGCCGCTCGTGCCAGCCGGCGACGTGCGGCGAGGTGTAGGCGCCGACGCGCAGCCCCTCAGCCCGGAGCAGCGCCGCAGTCAGACGCGTGGTCGTCGACTTGCCGTTCGTGCCGACGACGTGCACGGACGGGAAGGCCAGCTGCGGGTCGCCGAGTTCGGCGAGCAGCGCGCGCATGCGGTCGAGCCCGAACTCCTCGGGCCACGGGGAAAGACCGCTGATCCAGTCAGTCTGAGATGGCATCGAGCTCGCGCCGATAGCGCGCGAGCTTCTCCCGCTCCGCGTCGACGACCTCGGCCGGCGCGTTCTGCACGAACCGCTCGTTGGCGAGCATCTTCTCGGCCCTCGCGATCTCCGCACGGAGCCGCTCGCGCTCGGCGTCGACGTTGCCGTTCGCCTTCTGGCGCTCCGGCCTGACGACGACGTCGAAGATCCGCTTCTCGTCGCCGTCGAGCGGGACGAGCACCCCGCTGCGCCGGAAGGTGACGGCCGCCGCCTGCACCGCGTCGAGGGCCCCGGCCTCGGACTCGTCGCCCGCCTGCGGCCACGGCGCGACCATCAGACGCGAGTCCCGGTTCGGGAAGTTCGTCCAGATCTCCTCAGTGACGTGTGGCATCGCCGGATGGAGGAGCCGGAGCAGCCGTTCGAGCGCCGCCAGTGCCGTCGCCTGCACATCGGCATCACCGCCGTACAGCCGCGGCTTGATCGCCTCCGCGTACCAGTCGCAGAAGTCGTCGAATGTCAGGTGGTAGAGCTCGTCGACCAGGTGGGTGAAGTCGAACTCGGCCAGATACTGCTCGACCCGCCGCTGGGACTGTGAGAGGCGAGCGAGAATCCAGCGTTCCTCGACCGAGGTCGGCCGCTCCTCGACCTCGTCGCCTGCAGCGGAGAGCAGCAGGCGGCTTGCGTTCCAGAGCTTGTTCGCGAGCTTCCGGCCCTCCTCGATCGGGCCCTCGGTGAACGTCACGTCGAGCGACGAGGCCATCTTCATCAGCCCGTAGCGCGTCGCGTCGGCGCCCTGCGCCTCGATCAGCGCCAGCGGGTTCATGCCGGTGCCGAGGCTCTTCGACATCCGCCCACCCGTGGGCGCGTGCACGGTCGAGTGGATGACGACGTCGCTGAATGGGACGTCACCGATCAGCTCGAGACCGGAGAAGATCATCCGATTTTCCCAGAGGCGGATGATTCCGCGATCGGTCGTGTTCAGGTCTCCCGGGTAGAACGTCCGCAGGTCCTCGGTGTCGTCCGGCCAGCCGAGTGTTGCGAACGGCCAGAGCGCCGACGAGAACCACGTGTCGAGCACGTCCTCGCTCCGCGTCAGCTCGCCCGAGCCGCACTCGGAGCAGGCGGACGGCTCGTCCTCGGCGCAGGTCCAGTGGCCGTCAGGGCATTGCCACAGCGGCAGCTGATGGCCCCACCAGATCTGGCGCGAGATGTTCCAGTCCGGAGCCTCCTCGAGCGACGCGATCGCGAAGCGGTGCTGCGACCCGGGGTGGAAGCGCACACGGCCGGAGCGCAGCGCCTCGAGCGCCGGCTGCTTCAGCCCCCCCATCGAGCACCACCACTGCGGCGAGATCAACGGCTCGATCCGGGTCTTGCAGCGGTCGCAGAGCGCGACCGCATGCCGGTACGACTCGCGATTCTCGAGCTGGTCGTGCTCGCGCAGCCAGGCGAGGATCCGCTCCTCCGCCTCCTGCTGGGTCAGTCCCTCGAGCCCGCCGGACTCGGCGTTCATCCGACCGTCGGGTCCGATCACCGTCAGCTCGGGCAGGTCGTGGGCGCGGCCGATCTCGCAGTCCTTGGCGTCGTGGCCGGGCGTCACCTTCAGCGCCCCCGTGCCGAAGTCGAGATCGACGCGCTCGTCCGCGATCACCGGCACGCGCCGCTCGACCCAGGGGACGACCACCTCGCGGCCGACCAGGTCCCGGTAACGGTCGTCCTCGGGGTGCACCGCGACGGCGACGTCGGCCGGGATCGTCGCCACGCGTGCGGTGGCGATCGTGATGTGCCCGCCGCCGTCCGCCAGCGGGTAGCGGACGTAGGTGAGCGCGTCGTCGACGTCCGCGTGCGCGAGCTCGAGGTCCGAGAGCGACGTCAGGTGGAACGGGCACCAGTTGACGATCCGGTTCGCGCGGTAGATGCAGCCCTTTTCCCAGAGGTGGACGAAGAAGCGCAGGACCGCGCGGACGTACGCGTCATCCATCGTGAACCGCTCGCGACGGTAGTCGAGCGATGCGCCGATCCGGCGGAACTGGAACATGATCTTGCCGCCGTACTCGTGGAGCCACTCCCAGACGAGCTCGACGAACGCCTCGCGGCCGAGATCCTGCCGTGACTTCCCCTGCGTCGCGAGGTGCTTCTCGACGGCGTTCTGAGTCGAGATGCCCGCGTGGTCGTAGCCGGGCTGGAAGAGCACGTTGAAGCCCTGCATGCGGCGCGTGCGAACGATCGTGTCGGCGAGCGAGAGCTGGAGCGCGTGGCCCAGATGGAGGTCGCCGGTCACATTCGGCGGCGGGTGCGCGATCGCGAAACTCTCACGGCTCGGATCCGGGTCGGCCGCGTAGAGACCTTCCTCCTCCCACGTCCGCTGCCAACGTTCCTCGACGCCTTCGGGGCGGTACAGCGGCTCCATGGGGCCATTCTACGGAGCGTCACCGTCCGGACTTCGGGGTTTACTTGGATCCGAAAATGTGGATAATGGGATCCCAGATGACTGGATATCGTCGGCTTGGCCGCTATTTTCGTCTTTCTAGGATCCGAAATCGGCAGTACTCGTATCTCAGAGAGAGTGCCGTGCCGACTGCTGCCCTCGCAGAGTGCACCTGCCCCGACTTCTGCGAGCGCGATCACGACAACGAGTAGAGAGGAGCCGCATGCGCAACGGGCATGGCCCCGGCCGGTGGGCCGGGATCGAGCGGACGTACACCGCCGAGGACGTCGAGCGGCTGCGCGGCTCTGTGCGCGTCGAGCACACGATCGCCCGGATCGGCGCCGAGCGGCTCTGGGGTCTCCTGCACTCCGAGCCGTGCGTGGCGGCGCTGGGCGCGATGACGGGCGGCCAGGCCGTGCAGATGGTCAAGGCCGGCCTGAAGTCGATCTACCTGTCCGGCTGGCAGGTCGCCGCCGACGCGAACCTCAACGGGCACACCTACCCGGACCAGAGCCTCTATGCAGCTACCTCTGCACCTGCTCTGGTACGACGTTTGAACAACGCCCTGCTGCGCGCCGACCAGATCGACCATGCCGAGGGACGGAACGGGACGTACTGGCTGGCGCCGATCGTCGCCGACGCGGAGGCCGGCTTCGGCGGGCCGTTGAGCGCGTTCGAGTTGATGAAGGCGATGATCGAGGCCGGCGCCTCCGGCGTGCACTTCGAGGACCAGCTCGCCTCCGAGAAGAAGTGCGGTCACCTCGGCGGCAAGGTGCTCGTCCCGACGAGCCAGTTCGTGCGCACGCTCTCCGCTGCCAGGCTCGCGGCCGATGTCTGCGGAGTGCCGACCGTTCTGGTCGCCCGCACCGACGCGCTGTCCGCGACGCTCCTGACCAGCGACGTGGACGAGGCCGATGCCGAGTTCGTCACCGGCGGGCGCACGCCGGAAGGCTTCTTCCGCGTCCGTGCGGGGCTCGACGCGGCGATCGCCCGCGCCCTGGCCTACGCGCCGTACGCCGACCTGATCTGGTTCGAGACCTCGACGCCCGACCTCGGCGAAGCGCGCGAGTTCGCCCAGGCGGTGCACGAGCGGTTCCCGGGCAAGCTGTTCGCGTACAACTGCTCGCCGTCGTTCAACTGGCGGAAGCATCTCGACGACGCGGAGATCGCGTCGTTCCGCGAGACGCTCGCCGGGCTCGGATACCGCTACCAGTTCGTCACCCTCGCCGGCTTCCACTCGCTGAACGCGGCCATGTTCGAGCTCGCAAGCGGCTACGCCCGGCGGGGCATGTCCGCCTACGTCGAGCTCCAGGAGCAGGAGTTCGCGCTCGAGGAGCACGGCTACACCGCAACCCGGCACCAGCGCGAGGTCGGCGCGGGCTACTTCGACCGGGTCGTCGAAACCGTCACCGGTGGGCAGAGCTCCACGCTCGCGCTGACCGGTTCGACCGAAGAAGCGCAGTTCGCCTCCACCCACTGAGAGGAGCACGCGATGTCGACCGTTGAGCTGACCAGGGACAGCGACGGCCCCGAGCTGGTCGCCGCCCTCGCCGAGCAGGGCCTGAACGCCGAGCTCGTCGACGACCAGGAGCACCTCGCCGTGCAGGTCGAGGACTGCGACGAGGAGCAGCTCGCCCACGCGATCGAGAGCTGGATCGGCGATCGGCGCCTGCCGTTCGTCCCCGTGCGGATCGACGATTGCACGTATGCGGTCGCGCCGCCTGCAGGCTGACTCGGCCTAGACTGACCGACATGGCAACGGTCGGCACGAAGGCCGACGACCTCGCGCTCGCGCTGGAGGAGGCGATCGTCTCCGGCGAGATCGCCCCGGGGACGGTGCTGCGCCAGGAGCAGCTCTCCGAGCAGTACCAGGTGTCGCGCACGCCGGTCCGGGAGGCGCTGCGTCGGCTGGCCGCGCTCGGGCTCGTCTCCTTCGTCCCGAACCGCGGCGTCCGCGTGCGCACGCTCTCACGAGAGGAGCTGCGCGAGGCGTTCCTCGTCCGCGCCGAGCTGGAGAGCCTGGCGACCGAGCTCGCCACTCCGCGCATCGGAGCAGAGGGTCTGGCCGCGCTCGACGAGGCCGAGAAGCGCTTCGCGAAGCTGACGCTCGAGCTGCGGCGCCGCTCGCGTGAGGGGACGCAGGACGGCGCGCTGGTGGCGAGCTGGGTGTCCGCGAACCACGCCTTCCACGACGTGATCTACGCAGCCGCCGACGCCCCGTTCGTCGAGCGACTCGCGAAGAGCGCGCGACGCAGCTTCTTCTCGCACGTCGTCTGGGCCGCCGGTCTCGACATCGACCACCTGTACGAGCAGAACGACGCGCAGCACCGGGCAATCCGCGAGGCGATCGCCGCCCGCAGCGCGTCGGGCGCCCGCCTGCTCGCACGCGAGCACGTGCTCTCGTCGGGGCGGATGCTGGAGACGATCCTCGACCAGGTGCAGGAGCGGCAGGCCGCGGAGCTAAGGAGCGCGTAGCGCTCCCGAGGGAGCTAGCGGTAGTGCCGGGAAACCATCTCGGCCACGCAGACCGGCTTCTCCCCGCCCTCGCGCTCGACCGTGCCCCTGGTCACCACCTGGATGCCGCCCTCGACCTCGCTGACCTCGAGGAGCTCGAAGTGCCCGCGGATCCGGCTGCCGACCGGCACCGGCGCCGGGAAGCGCACCTTGTTCACACCGTAGTTGATCCCCATCCGGAACTCGCCGCTCTCCGGGCGCACCTCGTACTGGAACTTGACCAGCAGCGAGAGGGTCAGGAACCCGTGGGCGATCGTCGTCCCGAACGGGCCCTGGGCGGCCTTCTCCGGATCGACGTGGATCCACTGGTCGTCGCCCGTAGCCTCGGCGAAGCGGTCGATCCGCTCCTGGGTGACCTCCAGCCATCCGCTGGGGCCGTACGTATCGCCTGCGTTCACGGCGTCACCCTATCGCCAGCGGCGACACCGGCGAACTCGAGCATCGCCCGGGCTGCCGCCGGCGCGCGGTCGCCGAACGCGAAGGTGATGTGATTGCCCGGCACCTCCGCGAGCGTTCCGTCTCCGAGTCGGCCGATCAGCCGGGCGGCGCCCTCGGCGCTCATGATCGGCGCCGAGCCCGGCGGGCCGAACGGGTCGCACGTACGGAGCACGAGGACGGGACACTCGATCCGGCCGGCGAGCGCGGCCCAGTTGGGCTCGAACGTCGCCTCGACGCACTGCCGGACGTGCTCGGGCCGCACGTTCGACCGGACGCTCCCGTCCGGCAACGTCTCGAGCTCGCTGGAGTACCAGGCCGCGATGTCGTCGTCCCACGTCCCCCCGCTGAAGTACGGGAGCGAGCTCGCGAATTCCAGGAACGCTTCTCTGGACGAGTAGGCCTGGTCGAGGCGGGCGAGGGACGGCCCGATCTGGTCGAGGACGCTCGGATCGACGTCGTCCGGCACGTCGAGGACGAACGCTCGCTCGACCCGGGTGGGCTCCTTGGCGGCGACGTAGATGGTCAGCAGGCCTCCGAACGAATGCCCGCCGAGCAGGACCCGGTCGAGCCCGAGCGCGTCCAGGGCGCCCACGACATCGGCGGCGTGGTCGGCCATCGAGTAGCCGTTGTCCGGCCGGTCGCTCGACCCACGCCCGCGCAGGTCGAAGGCGAGCACTCGCAGCGCGGGCGTGAGCAGCCCGGAGAGGACGTCGAGAGAGTGGGCGTTCGCAGAGAGCCCGTGCAGGAGGAGGAGCGTCGGACCGTGACCCTCGTGCTCGAGGTAGTGCAGGCGAATGCCGTTCGACTCGACGAACCGGCCGGTCACGCCTTCTCCAGGTACTCGTCACGCATCACCCGGCGCAGGGTCTTGCCTGCAGCGCTGAGCGGAAACTCGCCGCGGAGGGCGACCTCGCGCACCCGCTGGTAGCGGGCGGGAACCCGCTCGTTGATCCAGTCGCGCAACTCGTCGCCGCCGATCTGGGCGCCCGGGCTCAGCCGCACCGCCGCGATCGGGCTCTCGCCCCAGCGCTCGTCGGGCACGCCGAAGACGGCGACGTCGAGAACGTCGGGGTGCCGCACCACCACCTCCTCGATGTCGCGGGGGTAGACGTTGATCCCGCCCGAGATGACCAGGTCCTGCTTGCGGTCGACGAGGTACAGGAAGCCGTCGTCGTCGACGTAGCCGACGTCGCCGGTGCGCAGCCAGCCGTCGACGAACGCGGCCTTGGTGAGGTCGGGACGGCGATGGTACCCGGGAGTCAGGATCGGTCCACGGCCGACGATCTCGCCGATCTCGCCGGGCCCGAGATCGTCCCCGTCCTCGCCGACGATCCGCAGCTCGTACAGCGGCGGAGGCACCCCGACCGAGTCGGGCTTGCGCTCGACGTCGTCGCGGTCGAGGACGGTGGCGAAACCCTCGGTGAGCCCGTAGAGCTCGTACAGGCGGCGCGGCAGCCGGCGGATCAGCTTCTGCTTGTGCTCGAGCAGGAGCGGCGCGCCGAGCGACAGGATCATCTCGAGCTCGGGCAGGTGCTCGTCGCCGAAGTCCTCGCGGCCCAGCAGCGCGATCAGTTGCGACGGGACGAGCATCGTGTGCGTGACCCGCTCGCGTTTCAGGGCGCTCACCACGGCGTCCGGCTCGAACGCCGGCAGCAGGACGTACGTGCAGCCGAGGTAGAGCGCCGGCATCAGCGTCACGAACGCGCCGTTGAAGGCGAGCGAGCCGGAGTGCATGACCACGCTCTCCGGGTGGATACGGAGCGAGCTCGCCATGCCGGTCGCGTAGGCCTCGCGGATTCCGTGCGTGTGCACGATCCCCTTCGGCTCGCCCGTCGTGCCCGAGCTGTAGAGGATCGTCAGCGGGTGGTCGTCGGACAGCCCCGGCGGCGACGGCGGAGCAGGAGACGCGGCCGCGGCGAGCAGGTCGTAGGAGGCGCCGGCGACGAGGAAGCGCCCGGCAGGCAGGTCGAGCGCCGCACGGACCTGCTCTCCTTCCCGGGCGACCCGGCCCGACACGACCAGCGCCGAGACCCCGGCGTCGCCGAACAGCGACGCGAGGCCGTCGACGCGCAGGAGCGGACTCATCGGCACTACGACGATGCCGGTCTTCATCGCGGCCAGGTAGAGCTCGACGGTTGCGACGCAGTTGTCGAGCACCAGCCCGACGAGGTCACCCTTCTCGAGCCCGAGGCCTAGGAGCGCATTCGCGGCTCGGTTCGCGCGCGCGTCCAGCTCGGCGTGCGTCAGCCGCTCCCCGCCGAAGACGAGCGCGAGGCCGCCGGCCCGGTAGCGGCCGTGGCGCGCCGACAGCGACTCGAGGCTCAGGCTTCCCCCCAGCGGACGACGCTTGCCGCCCAGGTGTAGCCGGTGCCGGCCGCAAGCAGCATCACCAGCTCGCCGTCCCGCAGCGAGCCTTCCCGGGCTGCCCGGTCGAGGGCGAGCAACGGGTCGACGCCGCTCATGTGGCCGGTGTCGTCGAGATATGCCGCCCGGGACTCGTCCAGTCCGAGCTCGACGAGGAGCGCGCGGTGCATAGAGGGCTTCATGTGGATCCCGCAGAGATAGCCGACATCCGCCAGCGTCGCGCCGCTCCGCTCGACGGCTCCGCGCGCGGCGGCGACGAAGTTCGCGAGGCTTACCTGGTCGAGCCCGCGCTTCATCTCCCCCGGATCGGCGACGTCGAGGAAGCGGTAGCCGCCGTTGGGCGAGACGCTGCCGCCCGACGGCACCTTCACCTGCAGCGAGAACGACCCGTCGGTCAGCCCGTGGCAGCCGAGCAGCTCGTTGCGGGCGCCGCCCTTGACGAGCAGGCCGGCGACGGCGCCGTCGCCGAAGTTGAACATGAAACGCGAGCGCTCGTTCCCGTAGTCGAGGAGGTACGACTCCCGGCAGGCGGCAACGAGCAGGACTGTCTGCAGCTCGTCCTCGGCGAGGAGCATGTCGCGGGCGATCCGAAGTGCGACCGGCGTGCCGCACGAGACGTTGTCGTACTCGACCGCGTACGCGCGGGTCGCGCCGAGCCGATGCGCGATCAGCGGAGCGACCTGCCAGACCGAGTAGTCCTTCCACATCGATCCGTAGTACATGACGACATCGATGGTCTCGGGGTCGAGGCCACCCTCGGCGAGCAGCGCCTCCGCTGCCCGGAGCGAGAGGTCGCTCACGTGCTCGTCATCGGCCGCGACGTGCTTGCCGCGCAGGCCGAACTTCTCGACGACCACGGCCTCGGGAATCCCACTCCGCGCGGCGACCTCGGCCGCGCTCATCCACCGCTCGGGAAGGTAGGCGGCGGTCGCCGTCAGCGACACCCGCGTCAACGCGACGGCTCCAGGACTGCACGGATGATCCGTCCGAGCTCGTCGGCGACCTCGTCGGGGACGCTTCCGTCGCCCCAGAGGATCCAGCGCATGCCGATCATCTCGCCGACGGCCATCAGCGCCCACGCCGCCACCTCCGGGTCGATCGGCCCGAAATCGCGCCGGTCGACCGCCTCGCGCAGCGAGGCGACGTACCGCTCGGACACGGTGTCGTAGTGCCAGCGGAAGATGTCCGGCGACACGAACGCTGCCTGGCGGATGATCTTGTAGAGGCCCGGATGATTGACGGCGAAGTCGAAGAACCCGCGGAAGCCGAGCAGCTCGCGCTCGAGACGCGTCTCGCCCTTGTCTGCGGCCTCGCTCATGGCGTGTCGGATGCGCCGGTTCAGGTCGCGGACGAGCTCGTCGAAGACTTCCTGTTTCGAGCTGAAGTACAGGTAGAACGTCCCCTGACCGACGCCGGCCGCCTCGGTGATCTTCACGATCGACGCATCGTGATAGCCCAGGTCGCCGAAGACCTGCTCGGCCGCGTCGAGCAACCGGCCGCGCGTCTCGCGGCCGCGCGCCGAAAGAGCGCGTCCGTCGGCTCCCGTGACGACCTCGCTCATCGCACGGCCTCCAGCAATCCCTGCTTCTGGATCTTGCCGAGGCTGTTGCGCGGCACCTCGGGAACGAAGCGCACCGACCTCGGCACCTTGAACTTCGCCAGGCGCCCGCAGCACCACTGGATCAGCGCCTCCTCGTCGACCCCGTCCGCGACGACGAAGGCGACGCCGACCTCGCCCCAATGCTCGTCCGGCCTGCCGACGACCGCGGCGTCGGTCACGTTCGGATGCTCGTGGAGGACGGCCTCGACCTCAGCCGGGTAGACGTTCTCGCCGCCGGAGATGTACATGTCCTTCAGGCGTCCCTTGACCCGGTAGAAGCCCTCCCCGTCCGCCTCGGCGATGTCCCCCGTCCGCAGCCAGCCGTCCTCGGTGAACGCCTCCGCGGTGGCCTCCGGGTTGCGCCAGTAGCCCGGGAAGACGTTCGGGCCGCGCACGTGCAGCTCGTCCTGGTCCGAGAGCCGGACCTCGACGAACGGGTACGGCTTGCCGGCGCAGCCGAGCTTCCGCACCGCGTCCTCGGGCGGGAGGCAGAGGACGTTCGGGGCGGCCTCGGTCAGCCCGTAGCCCTGGATCACGGCCGTGCCGCGCTCTGCCCAGGTCTCGAGCAACGCCTCCGGCATCGGCGCTCCGCCGACGACGGCCCGCTCGAGGCTGGAGAGGTCGGCGTCGGCGAAGTCCCGGTGCTGGGCGAGCAGGAGGTAGACGGGCGGGACGCCCATCATCGTCGTCACGCGCTTCTCGGCGATCAGTCCGAGCGCACGCTCGGGGTCGAACTGCCGCTCGAGCACGACCGTGGCGCCCTTCAGCCAAGCGAGGAGCGCCTGAACGTTCCAACCGCCGATGTGGAACTGCGGGAGTACCTGGAGCACGACGTCGGCCGCATGCACGCCCGTGGCGAGATCGAACGAGAGGTTCGTCCAGAAGCAGTTCGCGTGGGTGAGCACCGCGCCCTTGGGCTTCCCGGTCGTCCCCGACGTGTAGATCAGGAAGAGGCCGTCGTCGTCCTCGACCTCGACTACCGGCGCCGGCCGGGGTTCCGGCACGGCCAGGAGCTCGAACCGGGCGCCCGTCTCCTCGGCCAGACTCTCCCACGCGGACTCGACGAGGAAGAGCGCCGGCTCGGCGTCGTCGAGCTGGAAGCGAAGCTCCGGCGCGGTCAAACGCCAGGAGAGCGGAAGGAGCATCAGCCCGGATTTGGCGCAGGCGAACAGCACCGCGACGTGGTCGGGCGAGTTTCCGCTCAGGGTGGCGATGCGGTCGCCGCGCCTCAGGCCCGCCTCGGCGAACGCCGCCGCGAAGGCATCCGAGCGTGCGTCGAGCACCCGGTAGGTGATCGGCTCGCCCTGGTAGTCGATCGCGACCCGCGTGGGGGTGGTGCGGCTGCGGTCGCGGATCCACCGGCAGATCGTGTGCCTGCCCGTCATGCGAGGAACTCCATCAGAAGCGAGGCGAACTCGGCCGGCCGGTTCCAGAAGAAGAGGTGGCCGCCGGGTACGAGCCGCAGCTCGGCGCCCGGGATGCCCTCTGCGAGGAGAGCTGCGTTGCGCGGGTCGACGACGACGTCGCCCTCGCCCTGGACGACGAGCGTAGTCGCCTCGATCTGCGGCAGCTCGTCCCAGACGTCGAAGGTGGCCCAGATCCCCGCCTGCGCCGCCCAGCCGGCCGGGTCGGGCGGGTTTGCCGTCCGGAGCTCCACGATCCGCTCGACCAGCGCCGGCTCGACATCCGGCTCGAGCGCGTTCTCCACGAACCGGCGCCTGGCAACGGCAGGGTCGAGCGAGGGAGCCTCGGCCATCAGCTGCAGCGTCGGCGCCGGGAGGGGATGCATGTTCGACATGCCGGACATCGTCGCGACGAGCACCAGGCGCTCGACGCGCTGCCGATGCCGCAGCGCGAGCTCCTGCGCGACGGCCCCGCCGAGGCTCGCGCCGACGACGTGGGCCCGGTCGACTCCGGCCGCGTCGAGGACGGCGAGGGCGTCGCCCGCCATCTGCGCCGCCGTGTAGGGACCCGGCGGGACGTCGCTCTCCCCGTAGCCGCGGTTGTCGAACGTCAGAACGTGGAAGCGCTCGGCGAGCGGCTCGAGGATCGGCTGCCAGCCCCAGCGTCCGTAGCCGAGCCCCATGACCATGAGCAGCGCCGGCCCGGCGCCGTACGACTCGAAGGCGACGGACACATCGCCGTTCACCGCGCGCTGGACCGCCCCGCTCATACGACATCCTCGATGCTCGGATCGTCGGCTGGGCTGCGGAACGCCGCGTGCAGGCGCCGGAGCCCGCCGGCGCCCCGGCGGCCGTGCTCGGCGAGGCCGACGATGCCGCCAGGCAGGAAGAAGACGACGAGGATGAAGATCACGCCGAGGACGAAGAGTGGCTGGGAGAGCGGAATCCGGAGTACGTCCGGCAGGTCCTGGACGGCGTTCGAGCCCCCGACCTCGACCAGCCGCTGGTTCGCGTAGGTGTAGAGAAAACCGCCGAGGAGCGGCCCCCACAGCGTGCCGGTGCCGCCGAGCACGACCATCAGCAGGAGCGCGAGGGTGAAGTCGGCCGTCGTCACGCCCATATCGGCGCCGCCGACGACGAGCAGGTAGACGATCCCGCCCAGGGTCGCCAGGAACGAGCCGAGGACGAAGGAGAGCAGCTTGTACCCGCGCGTGCTCAGGCCGAGTACCTCCACCCTGCGCTCGTTCTCGCGGATCGCCTGCCACACGTGCCCCGGGGACGAGCGCACGCCCCAGCCGACGACACACGCCACCACGACCGCGTAGCCGAGCGACAGCCAGTACAGGTTCTTCGTGTTGTGGACGCCGACGAACGCGGCGGGGACGGCCGTGTAGTCGTAGCCGAGCCCCTGCTCGCCGCCGGTCCAGCTGTGGGGGTTCTTCTGCACGAGGATGCTGCCGGCCTGCGAGAACGCAAGCGTGACCATCGCGAATGCGATTCCCGCGGTGCGCAGGCTGACGAAGCCGACGGCGGTCGCGACCGCGATGCCCGACGCTGCGGCGACGAGGCATGCCGCGGCGAAGCTCCAGTGCCACTTGGTGATCGCGATGTCGGCGATGTAGACGCCGATCGCGAAGTAGAGCGCGTGGCCGAACGACAAGAGCCCGGTGAAGCCGAAGAGGAGATCGTAGGAGAGCGCGACCCCTGCGAAGACCAGGCACAGACAGAGGAGCTGCAGCGTGCCCGGACTGGAAAGCGGACCGGGCAGCGCCCTGCCGAGCCCGAAGTCCATCGCCGGCACGAAGGCGAGCAGGGCGACGAGTCCCAGCGGCCAGGCCGCGCGCAGCATGCCCCTCACGCGGTCCTCCCCGCGAGCTGCGCCGGCCGGGCGAGCAGCACGAGCGCGAGCAGCAGGACCACCGAAAGATCGCCCAGTCCCGTCGAGTAGTAGTTCACGTACTGCTGCGTGAGGGCGACCACGACTGCCGCGACGGCGGAGCCCTTGATCGAGCCCAGCCCGCCGATGACGACGACGATGAACGCGAAGATCAGCAGGCTCGTGCCGCGCGTGGGCGTGATCGATGTGAAGTAGACGCCGGAGAGGACGCCGGCGAGGGCGGCGGCGATGCCGCCGATCACGAAGACGAGCGTGAACGAGCGCTGGACGTCGATCCCCAGCGCCATGACCATCGCCCGGTTCTCCACCCCTGCCCGGATGATCAGCCCGTAGCGGGTGTAGCGCAGGAACCCGAGCAGCGCGACGAGCACGACCGCCGCCGCCGCGATCTCGATCCAGCGATCGTTCGGGATGTGCGCGCCCGCGATCGTCGTCGTTCCGTTGAACCACGGAGGCACTTCGTAGAAGCGGGCGTTGCTGCCCCAGATCCCCTCGACGAGCGCAACGGTCGCGAACGACAGCCCGACCGTGACGAGCACCTGCTCGATGTGCCGCAGATAGAGCGGTCGGATGAGCACGAGCTCGGTGAGCCCGGCGAACAGTACACCGACGACGATGCCGATCAACGACGCGACGATGAACCGGAGCCAGAGCGAGCCGATCCCGCCGAGCTTGGTCTCCGCGTACCAGGTGCCGTACGCCCCGACGGTGAGGAACGCGCCGTGCGCGAAGTTGAGGACGCCCATCACGCCGTAGATCAGCGAGAGCCCCGACGCGACCAGAAAGTACATCGCCCCCAGGCCGAGACCGGTGATGAAGAGGAGGATGGGTGTGCTCATCGAGCGAGGCGGAGCCGAGCGACGCTCATCCCGCGTAACCCACTCCGAGGTACTTGTGGACGAAGGCCTCGCCGTCGAGATCGGCCACGGTGCCCGTGTGCACGACGCGTCCCTGGTCGAGCACGACGATCGAGCGCGCGAGCTTGCGGACGACGCCGAGGTTCTGTTCGACGAGGAGCGCGGTCTCGGTCTTGGCGATCCGGTCGAGCGCCTCCGCGACGTGCGAGACCAGCGCGGGCGCGAGACCCTTCGTCGGCTCGTCGATCAGCAGCAGCCGGCTCGGGTTGAGCAGCGCACGTGCGATCGCGACCATTTGCTGCTGCCCGCCGGACAGCGTCCCCGCCCGTTGGCGCCCGCGCGCCTTCAGCTCCGGGAAGAGGTCGTAGACGAGCTCGTAGCGCGCGGCGCCGTTCCGTACCGCGAGCCGGAGGTTCTCCTCGACCGTCAGCCCCGAGAACACGTCGCGGTCCTCCGGGACGTAGCCGACACCTCGCCGGACGATCCGGTGCGTGGCCTCGCCCTCGATCGGCTCGCCCGCCAGACGTACCGATCCGCGGCGGTTGACGAGGCCGAGCACCGCCCGCAACGTGGTCGTCTTGCCGACGCCGTTGCGGCCCAGAAGTGCCGTGATGCCGCCCTCGGGGACCTCGAACGAGACCCCCTGGAGCACGTGCGCGCCGGCGAGGTCGACATGCACGTCGCGGAGCTCGAGCGCCGTGCGGCCGTTCTTGCTCACAGCGGCTCCCCCACGTACGCCTCCTGGACCGTGGTGTTGCGCATCACGTTCTGCGGGGTGTCGCAGGCGAGCAACCGGCCGTGATGCATCACCGCCACCCGGTCGGCGACCCCTGTGACGACCTCGATGTGATGCTCGACCATGAGCACCGTCTTCCTGCGGTCCCGGTTGAGCGACCGGATCACGTCGACGAGGCCGGGTACGTCCTCGGCGCTGACGCCGGCCATCGGCTCGTCGAGGAGGACGACCGCGGGATCCGAGGCAAGCAGCATCGCCACTTCCAGCTTCCGCTTCTCGCCGCCCGCGAGGAGCGCCGCCGGCACCTGTTCTCGGTCCGCGAGCCCGACCGCCTCGAGCGCGCGGTGAGCCCGCTCGACGGCTTCGCGAACGCCCGACGCACGGCGCCAGATCCGCATCGTCCCGCCGACCGCCGCGTCGCCCGCGAGGCGTACGTTCTCGAAGGCCGACAGGCGGCCGAAGACGCTCGAAAGCTGGAAGGTTCGTCCCAGCCCGGCCCGGGTGCGGGCGGACGGCGTCGCGCGCGTGACATCCTCGCCACGAAGCTCGATGCGGCCGGCGGTGACGCCGACCAAACCCGAGAGCAGGTTGAGGAGTGACGTCTTGCCGGCCCCGTTCGGGCCGATGATCCCCAGAAACTCGCCATCGGGAACCTCCAGGCCGACATCGGCGACGATCGACGCGCCGCCGATGTCGAGCCCGAGGTCCCGGGTGGCGAGGATCGGTTCAGTCGTCACGGTGGGCGAGCCGGGCCGGTCCGCGCCCCCGGGGCCTACTTGAACGGCGTGACCGGCGGCTGGACGTTCCCCGGCGAGATCGATTTCAGGACCTTGGGCGTGTACCTGCCGTTCGCCTGCTTGACGAGCTGCACCTGGAACATCGGCTGGATCATCGCGTGGTCCTGCGGGCGGATCCGCTGCACTCCCTTCGGCGCGATGAACTGCCAGCCCTCCAGGCCCTTGATCATCGCGTTCACGTCCTGGCTCGCCCCGCCCTTCTGCAGGGCGCGGACGATCATCTGGCCTTCGACGAAACCGTCGGGCGTGAAGAGGTCGGGCACCTGACCGCGCTTCCTCATCTCCTTCACAAGCCAGTCGTTCACCTTGTTGTGCGGCGCGCTCCAGACGTAGTGCGACAGGAACTTGATGTCTGTGGCCGCATTGCCGAAGGTCTGCCAGGTACTCCGCTGGGCCAGGCCCGTGGTGACGGTCGTCGACTTGAAGACGCCTTGCTGCTGCAACGCCCGCCACATCGCAGCAGCGGTGTCGCCCGCCCAGGCAACGAACAGGAGGTCTGGCTTGGCCGCGGCGGCCTGCTGGGCGAACGGCGTGAAGTCGCTTGCCGACAGCGGCACGAGGATCGACGACACGGTGTGTCCGCGACCACCGAGCACGGCCTTGACCGCGGCAACGTTCCCCTGGCCGAAGACGTAGTCCTGCGCGAAGACGGCGATCTTCTTGCCCACCGACTTCCCCAGGAAGGAGTTTGCTGCGAGCACGTCCTGGTAGGTCTGCCGGCCGGCCCGGAACGTGTACTTGTTCAACCCGGTGATCACATCGGCCGCAGCAGCACCGGACAGGAACAAGACCTGGTTCTGCGCCGCCACCGGCGCGATCTGGACCGCGACCGCCGACGAGCAGCTCCCACCGATGATCTTGTAGCCCTGGCCGATCAGATCCTTGGCCTCGGAGACGGCGGTCGCCGGGTTGGTCGTCTCGTCGCGAAGCGTGAGCTGGATCGGGTGGCCGTTGACTGCGTTCGTCCCGTTCGTCGCGTACCTGAGCCCGAACCGCAGGCCCTCGACGAATTCGGCGCCGTACTCGGCCAGCGGGCCGGTGCGGCAATAGATGATTCCGACCTTGTACGGGCTGGCAGCCGACGGGCGCGCCAGCGCCGGACTCGTGAAGACCGCGACGACCGCCGTCAGGGTGACGGCGGCGACAACGGCCAGGGTGGCTGCGAGCCGCGGCCACGAGCTCCACTGCTTCATGCTGAGTCCCTCCTCGCGGACAAACTGACAGGTGATTCAGGTGTGGGAAACTACGACTCGACCCGCACGCTGTCAAGTGACCCGTTTCTCGGGACAATTTCCGACCGCGCGCCGACCGGGCCGTATCTGAGACGCGGACCGGCGGCGGATGTTGGCTTGACCTGGTCTAGGCGCCTTCGGCGGCGAGCTCGTCCGGAAGCTCGTCGTCGGCCGCGCCGGCGCTCGTGACGAGTGTCGGCTTCAGGCCCTTCTGGATCGTCTCCTTGGTGATCACGCATTTGGAGACGTCCTTGCGCGAGGGCAGCTCGAACATCACGTCGAGCAGCGCGTTCTCGATGATCGAGCGCAGGCCGCGGGCACCGGTCTCGCGCTCGAGCGCCTTGTCGGCGATCTCCCAGAGCGCGTCGTCGGTGAAGACGAGTTCGATCGAGTCGTAGTTGAAGAAGCGCTGATACTGCTTGACGAGCGCGTTCTTCGGCTCCTCGAGGATCTTGACCAGGTCGTCTCGGAGCAGCTGGTGGACGGCCGAGACGACCGGCAGGCGGCCGATGAACTCGGGGATCAGCCCGTACGAGAGCAGGTCCTCCGGCATCACCTGGGCGAGCAGCTCGGAGCCCTCCTGCGAGTGCTTCGAGTGAATCTCGGCGCCGAAGCCGACCGCGTTCTTGCCGATCCGCTTGGCGATGATCTTCTCCAGGCCGGCGAATGCCCCGCCGCAGATGAACAGGATGTTCGTGGTGTCGATCGAGAGGAACTCCTGGTGCGGGTGCTTGCGCCCTCCCTGCGGCGGCACCGAGGCGACCGTTCCCTCGAGGATCTTCAGCAGCGCCTGCTGGACGCCTTCGCCCGACACGTCGCGGGTGATCGACGGGTTGTCCGCCTTGCGCGCGATCTTGTCGACCTCGTCGATGTAGATGATCCCGGTCTCCGCCTTCTTGATGTCGAAGTCGGCCGCCTGGATCAGCTTGAGCAGGATGTTCTCGACATCCTCGCCGACGTAGCCGGCCTCCGTCAGCGCGGTCGCGTCGGCGATCGCGAACGGGACGTTGAGGATCCGCGCGAGCGTCTGGGCGAGGTACGTCTTGCCGCAGCCTGTCGGCCCCAGCAGGAGGATGTTCGACTTCTGCAGCTCGACGTCGTCGTCGGCCGAGCCCATCTGCACGCGCTTGTAGTGGTTGTAAACGGCCACGGCGAGCGTGCGCTTCGCGGTTTCCTGGCTGACCACGTACTCGTTCAGCAGCATGTGGATCTCGGTCGGGCGCGGGAGGTTGTCGAGGTCGAGGTGCGTCGGGGCTGTGAGCTCCTCGTCGATGATCTCGTTGCAGAGATCGATGCACTCGTCGCAGATGTAGACCCCCGGGCCGGCGATCAGCTTCTTGACCTGCCGCTGGCTCTTGCCGCAGAAGCTGCAGAGGAGCTGTTCGTTTCCTTCGGACGCTCGGGCCATGTCTTCGTTGTACCTCGATTTGCCTTTCTCGCCTAGCCCTCGACTCAGCGGTGCTCGATCACCTGGTCGATGAGCCCGTACTCCTTCGCCTCCTCCGAGCTCATGAAGTAGTCGCGCTCCATGTCCTTCGAGACCTTCTCGAGTGGCTGATCCGTGTGCATGGACATGATCTCTTCCATCTTCCGCTTGAGGGCGATCGTCTCCCGGGCATGGATCTCGATGTCGGTCGCCTGTCCCTGGAACCCGCCCCAGACCTGGTGGATCAGGATCTTGGCATTCGGCAGCGCCATCCGCTTTCCCTTCGTCCCGCCGGCAAGCAGGAGCGCGCCCATGCTCATTGCGATCCCGACGCAGATGGTCTGCACGTCCGGCTTGATGAACTGCATCGTGTCGTAGATCGCCAGCCCGGAGTACACGGAACCGCCCGGTGAGTTGATGTAGATCGAGATGTCCTTGTCCGGATCCTCGGACTCGAGGTGCAGCAGCTGAGCGACGATCAGGTTCGCGATCTGGTCGTCGATCGGCGTACCGAGGAAGATGATGCGTTCGTTCAGCAGGCGCGAATAGATGTCGAACGCGCGCTCGCCGCGCGAGGTCTGCTCGATCACCATCGGGATCAACGGGCTCATGCAGGCTCCTTGCTTCCGGGGGTCCACAGCTTCGTCTCGCGAGCGGCCGCTCCTTGTTCGGGCGTCCACAGCTTCTCGCGCGCCTGGGCGAGCTCGAGCGGTATCCGCTCGACCTCGGCGACGACCAGATCCAGCGCCTTGCGCATCCGGAGGTCGTCGCGGAGCAGCTCGTGGCGTCCGCCCGCGAACAGCTGCTCGACGACCTCGTCGGCCTCGTCGCCCTCGGCCTCCGCGTGCTCGAGGACGAACTCGCGCAGCTCGTCGTCGGTGACCTCCAGGCCGGCTCTGTCGGCGACCGCCTCCAGCGCGAGCTCGCGCGCGACCGAGCGCGCCGCCTCGGCGCGCAGGCGCTCCTCGAGCTGCTGCGGGGTCTGGTTCGACACGGCGAGATAGGTCTCCGGCGAGATCCCCCGGCGCTCGAGCGACTGGACGAGGCCGGAGAGAAGCTCGCGCGTGCGCGCCTCGACGAGCGTCGCGGAGGGCTGGATGTTCGAAGCGTCGACGAGCGCGTCGGCGGCGGCGGCCCGGAACTGCGACTCGGCCTCCTCCTCGACCTGCTCGCGGATCCGCTGCTCGAGGTCGGCGCGCAGCTCGGCGAGCGTGTCGAACTCGCTAGCGCTCGTGGCCAGCTCGTCGTCGACCGGCGGGAGGATCTTCTCCTTCACGTCCTTGAGCGTGATCTGCACGGTCTGCGTCCGGCCGTCGCCGAGCTCGACGGCGACCTCCCTGGTCTCGCCGACGGACATGCCGAGGATCCCTTCCTCGATCTCCTCGAGCACGCGGCCGGCGCCGACGTCGACGACGTAGTCGCGCTGCGCCTCGCCGCCCGGCTGGACAAGGTCGACGACCACGGTGTCCGCCTCCCGGACCGGTCGGGCGGCCGGTGCCAGCTCGGCGACGGCGAAGCGGAGCGCCTCGATCTGCTCGTCGACGAGCTCGGGTGGAACGTCCGACTGCGCATAGCCGACCTGGAGACCATTCCAGTCGGCGACCTCGACGCTGGGTTGGACGTCGACGGTGGCGGTGAAGCTGAAATCCTCGTCGGAGGTCTGCGGCAGCTGATAGTCGTATTCAGGACGGGCAACAGGCCGGATGCGCGTCCCGACGAGCGCGTTCCGGTACCAGCCCTCGATGTGGCTCTCCACCGCCTCCGAGTAGAGCCGCTCCTTGCCGATCCGCGAGACCAGCACCGGCATCGGCACCTTCCCCTTGCGGAAGCCGGGGATCTTCACGGACGTGGAGAGATCGGAGGCTGCGTGCTCGACCGCGTGCTGAACGTCGTGTGCGGGAACGTCGACGCTCAGGCGAACCTTGTTCTCGGGCAGCTCCTCGACACGGGCGGGCATCGGGGCCATCGTAGCCACGCTCGCCGCGCCTGCGGCGCGAGCTCGCTCGCACGGGGAAACAGCCGGTTTCCCCCGCGGGCCCCCTTCCCCAGAAACCCGGTCGCACCCGAGCAGCCGCTGGGAGCCGCGCCCGCCATGTCGGTCGCGGCGGTGAACTCGATGCGGGCGGAGGGACTCGAACCCCCAAGAGCCGAAGCTCACCAGGTCCTAAGCCTGACGCGTTTACCAGTTCCGCCACGCCCGCGGCGCCGATCAGCATAGAGCCGGTCAGGCAGTGACAGACTACGCCTGTCACTGCAGTCCGCCCGCCGCCCCAGCCGACATGGCGGCTGCGGCTCACCACCGCTCTCGGCCAGCCTCGAGGTTCACCCGTCGAAAAGTCTTGGGCGCGAAGCGCCTGGACTTTTCGACGAAGAGGAAGGGGTGACGCTGGACGCCCGGCGCTCGACGATTTCCCCCGGCGATCGAGCCCCGGTTGTTCCCGGGAGAGGGAGGTTGAGGTGCGCCACCCCTTCGTTGGCCCTAGTTTGGCCGTTCGGGGAGATTTCTAAACACGCGCTCCCGATCGGATTCGGCCCGTTCTCGCCTGACGCGGCCGTCCTTGATCCTGTGCCCGAAGATCACGACGATCGGGGTGAGGAGGATCACGCCGAAGAGGATTCCCGGAATGATCAGCACCCACTTCGCGGAGATCCGTCCGGACTTGGAGAACGCCTGACCCGCCTGGGGGGCGAAGTCGGGCCGGGCGAGGATGCGCGAGTCCGATCCCGGCGCCGAGAACGTCGCGGCCGGAACAGCCGAGTCGACCAGCCAGCGGCCGCGGATCTTCCGCATGGTGATGTCGAAGGCGACCGCCCCCAGGGGCGCCCCCTTCTTCAGGTGGACGAGGAGCACGATGTCGGCGCGAGCCCTGGACGCCGTGTCGATCATCCACCCGTGGAAGCTCGTGCCGGCCACCGGGAACGGGGCGACGGGGAGGAAGCCGTTCCTCCACTCGCCCTTGTCGCTACCGAGCCTCATCGTCCTCGTGGCCAGGGACCAGGCGCGGACCGAATCGTGGCGGCCGATCGCGGCCGGCACGAAGACGTCGAGCGTCCGGTCGATCGCCGCCCGGTCGGCCGGCGGGAGCGTAGGCCTCGCCTGCGGGAACGCCGACGGTGTTGGCGATCCCAGCAGGAGTGCGGCGAGAGCCATGGCGAACCGACGCACGTCTCGACACTAGCAAAACATCTTTGGCGGTTACGAGACAGGAGGGGGTCTACACTCACGCGCTGCTGGATCGCCCCCTGAGGCTGCCGTTCCTGCTCGTCGTGCGGCCGGCTGGCCTGATCGTGCGCCGGTGCAACCCGCTGCGTCTCCGCCGGCCCGAGCACTCGAACTTCAGCCGTTGATGGCCCGGATCCTCGGCGTCTCTCTACTGGAGACGCACTCGGGGTCTACGCGGAGCGGCTCGAGCAGGGCTGCGGCGAGCTCGGCGTACCGTTCGTCGACTCTCGCAGGCCGAGTACAGCGGCTGGTGCGTCGTCGACCGGATCCACATGACCGGGCGCGGCCACGAGCTCGCCGCGTCGTTAGTCGCTCACCCGTGTCCCTCGCTGACCGCCTCCGGGACTCGCTCGGGAAGAATGACGAGCCGGACCAGGATGATCCGTCAGCCGATGCCGACGAAGACCGTGACGACGAGGAGGACGACGCGAGCGTCTATCCGCTCTGGTGAGACACTGACACCTGGAGGCCCCATGACCGATCCCGAAATCACCGACAAGGACCTGGCAGAGCTGGTCGCACGCGTCCGGGAGGCGACCGTGGCGCTGATCCGGGGGGACGTGCGCCGCTACCTCGCCCTCGTCTCCCATGCACAGGACTACACGCTCATGCCGCCGACCGGCGGGGATACGAGGCACGGATTCGATTCGTCCGCAGGGAGCATCGAGGCCCTGGAGAGCTTCTTCGCCGGCGCCGGAGACGGCGACTTCGAGCTCGCGCAGTCGTACGTCTCGGGCGACCTGGCGGTGCTGGTCGGAGTGGAGCGCCAGCACGGCTTGGTCGGCGACTTGCCCGATCAGGACTGGTCGCTGCGCGTGACGCTCGTGTTCCGGCGCGAGCAGTCCGACTGGCGATTGGCGCACCGGCACGCCGACGCGCTCGTACATCCGATCGGCATGGATCAACTCTCCGTCCTCGCCCGCGGTCAAGCTGGTTAGAATCGGCGTCCGTGAAGATCCGTCGCCGCGGCCGACACGCGCGGCTGCGGCCGCTTCGGTCTCAAGGGTGCGAGCTCGGTTTCGGAGAAGGGGGTTCATGGGGGAAACCGGCCGTTTCCCCCGCGCGAGCCAGCCGGGCGGCGAAGCCGCCCGCGAGCGTTGGCCCCGGGAGGAGTCGAACCTCCGCACGCAGCTTCGAAGGCTGCCGCTCTGTCCGCTGAGCTACGGGGCCACGGCCGGAGCCGAGGGGTGACCGATGGGACTCGAACCCACAACCACCGGGACCACAACCCGGGGCTCTACCAATTGAGCTACGGCCACCGCGGAGCCGACAGTCTAGCCGCGGCCAGGATCTGGCTTGCACAAGCCACACCCCTGCCCGCTGATCAGGGCAGGGGTGTGGTTCACGGCTCTAGGCGGAGATGACGACTTCGCCGGACGAGACCCGCGGCGCGGAGCCGTCGACCTCGGGCAGGTTCTCGCGGATCCAGTTCGCGGCGGCGATGCTCGACTCGTTCGCACCTGCCTCGTCGTCGAAGACGCTGAACGAAGCCGCGCCGTCGGCTGTGCGGATGAGGTAGTAGGGCTTGAATCCGTCGATCCCGCTGATCAAGCCTTCGACGTCGGCTGAGTTGCTGACGAGCGCGTCGGCCAGCTCGGGACCGGCCGAGTAGGTGCGAACGGTGCCATACATGTGGACCTCCTGTTGGAAGCGTGCCGCCGCCTGGCGAGGGTGGGATCGACCCACACGGCCGAAAGACGCGATCGGCGCGTGCAGTAGCACACATCGGGCGCACCGGGACACCCGACTCGAACACGAAAGGCCCTGCTTCCAGGGCCTTTCGGTGGTGCGCCTGGGAGGATTCGAACCCCCGACCCGCGGCTTAGAAGGCCGCCGCTCTGTCCCCTGAGCTACAGGCGCTCTGCCAGAGAGTAGCGCTCCGCTCTCCCGCCTCTCCTCGCCGCCGCGGCCGACATGGCGGCCGCGGCCGCTGCGCCATCGAGGGTGCGAGCAGGGTCTCAGGGAAGGGGGTTCACGGGGGAAACCGGCCGTTTCCCCCGTGCTATCTGACGCCGAAGTCGGCCGTGAGGATGGTGACGTCGAGGCCCTCGTAGACGCCGGCAGCCGCAAGCGCGCGCACACCGCCGATTCCGACCTCGCGCCAGCGCGGGGCAAGCAGGTTCTGACGATGCTGTGGGCTCTTCAGCCACATGTCGACGGCCTCCGCGGCGCTTAGCTCGGGAGAGGCCCAGGCGAGGTTCTCGCCCGCCGCCCACGACCGGCCGGGAAGTGCCGGGTAGACCGCCTTGATCCGCACCCAGAAGGCCGCGCCGTCGTACGACTCGTGGGCGAAGTACCCGTGCTCCGCCATCGAAAGCGAGTGCCCGCGTGCCGCGACGAACAACCGTCGATTGATCCGGAGCGGCACGAGACCGTGCCGGACGCGCTGCTGGTTGACGGCGACGACGACCTGCTGCTCGAGATCGGCGAGCGCGTTGACGCCCTCCACTCGAACCGCGTTCCGCTTTCCGGTGGGCTGGTCGGAGACGCGCGCGGACGCAGGTGCGCCGACGGCGAGCAGGGCGACCAGGACGAGCAGGGCGCGCGCCATATGTCTCCCATCGGCCTATGGGGCCGAAGACTTGAGACTCAGGCGGGGGGTGGTTCCTGGGGCAGCGCCGCCTCCGGCGCAGTCGGTGCGCGGGCGCGCCGGTGCTGCTGCCAATCGATCAGGAGCACCTGGATCGCCCCCGCGATCGGGATCGCGCCAAGAGCGCCGAGGATCCCGGCCAGCTTGGCGCCGACCAGCACCGCGACCAGCACCACGAGCGGGGAGAGCTGCACGGTGCGCGAGTAGACGACGGGCTGGACGAAGTGGTTCTCGATCTGCTGGTAGACGATGAAGAACACGACCACCACGATCCCGGCCGTGATCGAATGGAGGAACGCGACCGTGCCGATGATGGCGCCGGCGATCGTGGCGCCGGCGAGCGGGATCAGGTCGAGGAGGGCGACGATCACCCCGAGCGCGACTGCGAACGGAACGCCGACGGCCAGGAGCACGGCCGTCGTCAGTGTGCCGGCGATGAGGCTGATCACCAGGTTTCCGGTGACGTACCCGCCCACGGTGCGGTAGACGTCGTACCCGACCTTCCGCCAGCGCGGCCGGGATTGCTCGGGCAGCAAACCGAAGATGCGGTCCATCCACGTCGGGCCCTCGAGCAGCATGAAGAACGTCAGGAACGCGATCGTGATCGTCGCGACGACGAGCGAGATCACACTCTTGGTGATCGAGATCGCGGCGCCGGTCAGGCCGAGGATCCTCGACGCGCCGCCCTCCTTCACCTGCTCGCGGATCTTCTCGACGATGTGGTACTTCGTCTCGAGGAAGCCGAGCCGGCCGCGTCCCTTGGTCAGGTCGTCGACATAGCCGGGGACGGCCTGCACGAAGTCGTTGACCTGGTTCACGAGCGTCGGGATGAAGGCGTAGCCGATCGCGCCGATCGCGACCAGCGTGAGCACGTAGGTGAGCCCCGCGGCGTATCCGCGGCGCTTGACACCGCGGCGCATGAACCAGTCGACCGCGGGGTTGAGCGCCATCGCCAGGAAGAGCGAGACGAGGATCCAGGTGATCACCTGGCGGGTGACCGCGATCACGGTGAGGAGCGCCCAGGCCGCGATCACCAGCGCGATCACGGCGAGTACCGTCCGCACGCTGAAGCGCACCACCCGTTCCCGGCCCATCGCGGAAGCATCGCGGCCCATCCGGACGGCTTTCGTCAGCCGTCGTGCCGGGCCGAGCCCGGCGCGACGCAAAGGCGGACGTCTAAGCTCAGGCACATGGCCAACGCGACGATGCATACCAACCACGGCGCGATCGAGATCGAGCTCTTCCCGGCCGACGCGCCCAAGTCCGTCGAGAACTTCGAGACCCTCGCCGGAAAGGGCTTCTACGACGGCGTCGTCTTCCATCGGGTGATCCCCGACTTCATGATCCAGGGCGGCGACCCGACCGGCACCGGCTCGGGCGGGCCTGGCTACCAGTTCGAGGACGAGCCCAACCGGCACCGGATCGAGCGCGGCGCGCTCGCGATGGCGAATGCCGGCCCGAACACGAACGGCAGCCAGTTCTTCATCGTCACCGCCGATGCCTGCCCGTGGCTGGACGGGAAGCACACGGTCTTCGGGCGCGTGACCTCCGGGATGGACGTCGTCGACGCCATCTCGACGGTCGAGACCGATTCGGCCGACCGTCCCCGCGAGGAGGTCACGATCCAGCGAGTGGAGCTGGCTCCGGAGTAACCAGCGGAGGCGGTTCGCCGACCGGCGAGCGCCGAAGCAGCCAGAAGCCGGCCTCGAGCGCAGGCCCGATCGAGACGGCGAAGACGAGGGTGCCGATGCCGACCGTCCCGCCCAGGACGAATCCGACGGCGAGCGCGAGCACTTCGATGCAGGCGCGGACGACGCCCAGCCGCCGCTGCGTGCGCGCTCCGACGACGACCATCAGGGAGTCGCGTGGGCCGGCGCCCATCGACGCGCCGAGGTACAGCGCCGTCGCGATCCCGTAGGTCGGCATCGCGACGACGAGCAACGCGATCCGGACGCCGAGCGGATCGTCGGCGAGGCCGTCGACCGCGCCGATCGCGGTCAGCGCCTGGACGAATGTTCCGACCAGCACGGAGTTGGCGACGGTGGCGAACCCGATCGTTGCGCCGAGCGTCCATGCGACCGCCATCACCACGACGCCGACCACGACGTTCGCCGCTCCGAACGAGAGCGCCGTGTGCTCGGCGATCCCCTGGTGGAGCACGTCCCACGGCGAGAGCCCGAGCCCCGACTCGAGCTGGCAGACGATTGCGAGCGCGAAGAGGAAGAGGCCGGCGAGCAGCGCGACCAACCGGGCGACGAGCCCGCCGCGAACGCGAGGAGGAACGTGCACTGCGCTCTACGCTAGTCGCCCGCCGGGGATCGATCCGGATACGTGTCTCGGACAGCACCGACAGGTCGAGGCCTGTCCGTGCAGCGCCTCCAAGCGCCCGACCGGGGTCGAACCGGTGATTAGAGCTTGGAAGGCTCTCGTGTTACCGCTACACCACGGGCGCGCATGGCTAGCGTACCGTCGGTGGATCCGTATCGCTGGTCCTGGGACGCCGACGCGCTGGTCGTCATCCCCGGGATGGCGGCGGCCTACGCGATCGCGCTGAGCCGATTCCCGGCGCCGCGCTGGCGGATCGTCTGCTTCGGCGCCGGCTGTGCGCTGATGCTCGGGGTCCAGATCACGCCGCTCGACACGCTCGCCCTCCACTACCTGCTCGTCATGCACCTGCTCCAGAACGTCGTGCTCGCCGAGTGGGGGCCATTGCTGATCGTGATCGGCCTGACGCCGTACATGGCTCGGGAGCTCGAGCGGATCCCGGGCGCGCGGACGCTGACTCACCCGCTCGTCGCGCTGCCGATCTGGCTGGGCGTCTATTACACGTGGCACGTTCCCTGGGCGTACGACGCCGCACTTCGCCACCAGTGGACGATCCTGCACCTGGAGCACGCGACGTACTTCTTCGCCGGCTGCCTGCTCTGGTGGCCGGTCGTCCACGGCGAGCGCTCGAGCGGCGCCAAAGCGGTTTACCTGTTCGCCGCGTTCGTACTCGGCAGCCCACTCGGCCTGCTGCTGGCCCTGCTTCCCCACGCGGTCTACGGCTTCTACCTCGACGTCCCGCGTCTGTGGGGGCTCTCCCCCCTCGTCGACCAGCAGATCGCGGGCGTGACAATGGCCTCCGAGCAGGCGGTCGTCCTCTTCGTCGCGTTCGCCCTCTACCTGCTTCGGTTCTTCGACGAGGAGAGCAGCGCAGACACCTACCGCGCCCCGACCGTCAGACGAGGCAGTCCTGGATCACCTTGACGTCGGCGTCCTCGGGGTGGATCGCCCACAGCACCACGGCGTTCCCCTTGGCGCTGAGGACGTCGAGCAAGCCGATGTTCTTCCCCCGGAACCGCTGGTAGGCGCGGACGATCCGCTCGGCGCCGTCGCGGTCGGTGCCGAAGGAGACGGTGGCGACGTTGTTGCCGACGCGGACCGTGTAGGAGCCGCCCTCGGCCGCGGAGGCGACCAGGTCGGACGCAGGCGGACCGGTGACCACCCGGCCCTTGCCGAGCAGACAGGCGCGGCTCTTCTCCGCGGAGTAGGTCTTCGTTCCACCGCAGCCGCCGAGGATCGCGACGAGCGGGACCAGCAGGACGAGGCGGTGCCGGGGGCGCACCGGGCGATTGTCGCACGCGCCGCTGACGCCGGTTCTCCGAGGGAGCCGACGCAAATTGCGACAAGTTCGTCGTCGCCCCCCCTTGCGTCCCTGAGCCTCGCCGTCGTACAGTGCCGATGCGCCGAGCACGGGGCGCGAGTAGGTCGAAGCCGAGCCGAGCAGCCGGTACGCGCAAGCGGAAGGTCGGTCGGGACGGTGGACGAAAGCGACACCCGGCTCGGCGAATCTCTGGTCCAGCTCGGTTGACGTGCCGGCGGGGCTGTCACCGATTCCGTGTCCGGGACGGTCGCGTCAGCCTTCGAGCGCACTCCGCACGAAAAAGAGGAGATTGGCCGGCCGCTCCGCGAGCCGGCGCATCAGGTACGGGTACCAGTCAGGTCCGTAGGGCGTGGCGACCAGGACCCGATGCCCCTGGTGGACGAGGTCGAGCTGGAGCTGCGACCGCACGCCGTAGAGCATCTGGAGCTCCATGTGCCTAGGACCGGCGCCGAGCGCGAGCGCGTTCTCGATCCGCCGCTCGTCGTGCGTGGCAACGGCCGTGAACGACGCCGCCTCCAGGCACCGCGCGACGAGCCGGTCGTACGCCGCGTCGACGTCGGCCTTCTTCGGATGCGCAATCGTTTCCGGCTCCTTGTACGCGCCCTTGACGATGCGCAGGTTCGGCTGCAGCGGGAGCAGCGACTCGAGGTCCTCGGGCGTGCGGTAAAGGTACGCCTGGAGCACGGTGCCGACGTTGTCGTGGCCCGCTTCACGCAGGCGGCGGTAGATCCGGAGGGTCGGGTCGACGAGAGAGGAGTCCTCCATGTCGATGCGGACGAAGTTGCCGAGGCGCGCGGCCTCCCGCACGAGCCGCTCGATCTTCCCGTAGCCGAGTTCCTCGTCGAGTCCGGCCCCGAGGTGCGTCGGCTTGACCGAGACGTTCGTCTGGAGGTTCTCCGCGGCGATCCTGCGGAGCACCTGCTCGTAGATCGCGGTGACCTGCTCGCCCTCGGCCGGGTCGCCGACGTTCTCCCCCAGGAGCGTCGTGTTCGTCCTCAGCCCCTGCTCGTTCAGGCCGCGCAGAGTGACGACGACCTGATCGAGGGTCTCGCCGCCGACGAACCGGGAGGCGCCGAGCTGCATGCCGTACCGGTCCACAAAGCGCCGAAGCCGCGGGCTGTCCGCGGCGGCGAGAATCGCGCTGCGCAGCACCGGCGTCTCAGGCAACCTGGAGCGCCCGGTCGACGAGCGCGTCAACTCCAGCGCGCTCCTCGTCCGTAAGTGCTCTCAGAGGCGGGCGGACTCCCTCTCCGATCTGGACACCACGCCGGACGAGCACGCGCTTCAGCGCTGCATGTCGCGGGAAGACGTCGACCTCGGCTCGCAGCCAGCCGGGGTCGACATCCTCGCGCCGGACCGCGGCGGCGACGATCTCGGGGAACGCGGACGCGAGCGCCGACACCGCTCCGACCGCACCGGCGGCCATCGCCGGGGCGATCAGCCCCTCGTAGCCGACGAAGACATTGAGGCCGTCGATGAGGTAAGGCTCGAGCTGCTCCCAGGTCCTGTCGGACACCTTCATGCCGGCGAGGTTCGGCGCGCGCTCGCGCAGCCGCTCGACCACGCGTGGGGGAACGGCGTACCCGCTGGTGACCGCGAACTCGTACACGTAGAAAGGGAGCGGTGCGCAGGCGCCGGCGGCGGCGGCGAAGTGTTCCAGCTGGGAGGCCTCGTCCAGGGCGAAGTACGGCGGTGCGATCACGGCGACCGCGTCCGCGCCGATCTCGGCGGCGTGCGCTGCGAGCGCCATAGTGTCGGCCGTCGACTGGGCCCCGGCGTGGATGGCAACCTGGAGCCGGCCGGCAGACGCCTCGACGAAGAGCTCGGCCGCACGCCTGCGCTCCGCGACCGAGAGCAGGATCCCCTCACCGTTCGTGCCCAGCGCGAGCAGGCCGTCGAGGCCGCCGGCGGCAAGGAAATCGACGACCGGACGAATACCGTCCTCGTCGAGCGCGACACCGCCGTCGTCGAGCGGCGTGACCGAGGCGGCGAGTACTCCCTTCAGCACGGGCGCGACTCTATCGGCCGTTGACGGAGAAGTGCTGGTAGTCCCGAACCGGGCCGCTCCACCCGCCGCCCCATCCCCAGCCCACCGAACGGAAGGCCTCGACGAGCGCGCCGCCGCCGTAGGCGGTCCCAGGTCCGTGCCGCGACCGGTCGAGGTACGGGCGGCTGGCCGGATGGGAGGTCGTGCCGCCGCTGACGTACGGGTTCTCGATCGGGTTGACGTCGATTGCCCTGCCGTAGGCGTGGTTCGACCAGCGCGTCGAGCCCGTGGCGGCGCGGCAGTTGAAGGACGAGGTGTTGTCGGCCTCGATCGAGCGGTAATCGTCGCCGCCGTAGCGGTCGACCGGCTCCATGCGCCGGATCGGGAATCGCGCCCCGTACAGCCGGCGGAACACGGCGACGAGCGCCGCGGCCGCGTCGCGGTTCGCGATCAGCCGCCCGACATGGTCGCGTCGGTCGAAGCCGCGGTACGTGAGCGTGATCAACCGGAGCTCGGTGAGCCCGACCGGGCAGCCGGGATGCCAGGAGACGCCGGTCATCTGCGCGCGCATCGCCGGCGGGATCGGCTGGATGCGCGCGTGGTAACCCGGCACGAGCGCGGCCGCGACGAGGAGTGCAGCGAGACCCACATCGGGACGGCCCGATTCGAACGGGCGGCCTCTCGGCCCCAAACCGAGCGCTCTGACCAGGCTGAGCTACGTCCCGCTGCCCCCAGTGTAGGCGGATAACGTGCCGACTCCGTGACGGACGTCGCGTACATCCCCGCCGAGAGCGTCACGCGCGAACAGCAGCCGGCGATCGGCTACGCAATGGCCCTCGGCGCGGGGACGCTGTTCGCAGTCAACGGCACCGTGTCGAAGGTGATCCTCGAGTCCGGGCTCTCGTCTTTGCGGCTGACCGAGGTCCGCTGCACGGGCGCACTGGTCGGCCTCTTCCTGATCATCCTCGTCACCCGTCCCGAGGCCCTGCGGACGAACCGGCGCGAATTGCTCTACCTGGCGGCCTTCGGGGTCTTCGGGGTCGCGCTCGTCCAGCTCTTCTACTTCCTGGCGATCCACCGGCTGGAGATCGGCGTTGCCCTGCTGATCCAGTACCTCGGCCCGCTGCTCGTCGCGCTGTTCGCCTTCTTCGTGTGGAAGGAGCACGTTCGCGGGCGGATCTGGATCGCGCTGGCACTCGCCCTGGGCGGCCTGACGCTGGTCGTCGACCTCTGGCACGGCGTGTCGCTCGATGGGCTGGGCGTGCTCTTCTCCCTCTGCTCCGCCGTGACGTTTGCCGGGTACATGCTGCTGGCGGAGCGGGCCGTCGGCCGCCGGGATCCGATCTCGCTCCTCTGCTTCGGGTTCTTCTTCGCCACGCTGTTCTGGGCAATCGCGCAGCCGTGGTGGAGCTTCCCGTTCGGCGTGCCCGGCCGGTCGGTGTCGCTGCTCGGCCACCTCTCCGACCTGCACCTGCCGGTCTGGGTGCTGATGACCTGGATGATCCTGCTCGGCACGATCGTCCCGTTCTTCCTGATCGTCGGCTCGATGCGGCACATCACCGCGACGCGGGCGGGGATCCTCGCGATGGTGGAGCCTGTCGTCGCGAGCCTGGTCGCCTGGGCATGGCTCGGCGAGACTCTGAACGGCACGACGCTGGTCGGCGGCGCGGTCGTGCTGTGCGGGATCGCACTCGCCCAGACGGCACGCTGAGCCTCACACGTTGCAAAGATGGGCCGAACGGCCTATTGGCAGGGGCGGCGCGCGGGAATACGCTGGCAGCACTGGGCGATGCGAACTGCGGTCGGCCTCAGGCCGGAACATCCGCGGTGAGCACTAGGAAGGGCCCGCTGCGCCGACCCCCCCGAGCAGCGGGCTTTTCCGTTTCTGATGATGAGCGCGGCGAGGGACTCACCCGTGGGTCCGTCCCCGGTTCCGTTCCCGGTTTGCGGTTGCGACCGACACCGGGTGTCTCGCCGGCCGGAGCTACCATCGTCATCAGTGGTTGCGCGGCTGCTTCTTGCCTCGCCTCGCGGGTACTGCGCTGGCGTCGAGCGGGCCGTGGAGACCGTGGAACGCGCGCTGGAGCTGCACGGGGCGCCGGTCTACGTCCGTCGCCAGATCGTCCACAACGCACATGTCGTTCGGGCACTCGAGAGTCGGGGCGCAGTCTTCGTCGAGAGCGAGGAGCAGCCGCCGCCGGGATCGCTCCTCGTCCTCTCCGCGCACGGCGTCGCGCCGGCCGTGCACGATCGGGCGGCCGCCCGCCGGCTGCGCACGATCGACGCCGTCTGTCCGCTCGTCACCCGGGTTCACGCCTCGGTACGCCGGTATGCCGCGGCAGGCTACTCGGTCCTGCTCGTCGGACACTCGGATCACGAGGAGGTGATCGGCACGCGCGGGGAGGCGCCGGAGCGCGTGACAGTGGTCGAGAGCGTCGTCGACGCCGAGCGGGTGGCGGTACCGGACCCAAGCCGGGTCGCGTACGCGACGCAGACGACGTTGTCGGTCGACGAGACCGCGTCGATCGTTGCCGTCTTGCGGCGCAGGTTTCCGGACATCGCCGGGCCCGACGAGGGCGACATCTGCTACGCGACCACGAACCGGCAGCAGGCAGTGAAGGCGCTGGCAGCGGAGGTCGACGTCGTGCTCGTGATCGGCTCGCGGAACAGCTCGAACTCGAACCGACTCGTCGAGACCGCGCGGGCCGCGGGGGTCGCCGCCTACCTGATCGAGGACGAGAGCGCGATCGAGGAGCACTGGCTCGAGGGCGCTGGTGTCGCCGGGTTGACCGCCGGCGCCTCTGCGCCGGAGCACCTCGTCCGGCGCGTCTGCGACTGGTTCCGCGCACGCGGCGTCGAGATCGTCGGGGAGTCGAGATCGGCCGCGGAGGACGTCGTGTTCCGGCTCCCCCCGCAGGTGCGCCGGATCGTCCCTGCCGCCTGAGCGACTGGCGAATCGACCTGTGGAGGAATCGTTGCGCTCTCGTAGGGGGTCTGACCCCGTACGGAAACGCAACGAGTTTTCAACAGGCGTCCGTTTTGGCTACTCGACGAAGTCTCTGAGCAGTGCGACCGCGGTCGAGCGGTTCCCGGCGAAGAGGCCGAGCACCTCGTCGGCGGCGAGGAACGGCCAGGACTCCCGGATTCCGACAAGACCGGGATAGCTCGACCAGCGCCAGTCGAGCGGAGAGTCGCAAAGTCCCGCCTCGACGGGGTTCCGGGCGAAGTAGCGAAGGCACCAGAGAAGGTGCCCGTGCTCTTCGACGAGCCGGGAGCCGTAGCGGGCTCGGAACAGGTGGCCCGGACGAGCGTGGCGGTGGTTGAAATCGGTTGCGTAGCGGCTGTTGAGCTCCTGCATCCCGGCGGCGATGTTCGCGTGCTTGGTCCGAAACAACAGGTGATCGTGGGTGCCCATGAGCACCAGGCCGTAGAACGTCCACTCGTACTTCTTGCCGACGCTTGCGGCGATCGAGATGAAGTGAGTGCGATCGACGTCGTCGACGAAGAGATCCCACCGATCGGTCGCGTTACCGGTGACGTGGTAGAGCGTGTCGGGAGCCTGGATGCGAAGCGGGCGAGGCATCGGCTCGACGGTAGTGGGGCACATGAGCCGTCGCCGGCGGCGCGCGTGAATTGGCGCACTCTTGGCGCACTTCTGTACGGGGTCTGACCCCGCCTGAGACGCTCGAACTGTCCGAACCGGCCGACGGGGCGCGGCTTCAGACCTTCTCGATTTCAAGCGCGGCGCCGTCGACCTGCAGGTCGACGGCGAGCGTCTCCGCCTTGATCCACTCGCCGTGCCGGTCGGCGAGATCGGCGTCGGCGGACGGCAACGTGACGACGATGCGGTCGGTCAGCTCCAGGCCGCGCTCCTTGCGAAGGGCGTTCAGCGCGTGGATCAGGTCGTATGCCCGCCCCTCCTGCGCGAGCTCCTCGTCGACCTCGAGGTCGAGCCCGACGGAGAAGTGCTCCGAGTGCGCCCACCCGCGCTCCTTCGCACGCTCGACCAGGAGCTCGTCGCGCTCCAGCTCACGTCCCGCGGCCCGGAGCCGGCCGTCGCCGAGCTCCTCGAAGTCGCCGGCCTCGAGCGCCGCCTTCACCTCAGGCAGCCGCGGGCCGAGCTTCGGGCCGAGGACGCGCAGGTTCGGCTTGTAGCTGAACCGGACGGGCGCGCGGTCCACGAGCTCGACCTCCTTGACCCGCAGCTCCTCCTTGATCTCTTCGAGATGATGCCGCGCCGCCTCCGACCCGAACACGGACGCGCGCCGCAGCGGCTGCCGCAGCTTCACGTTTTCCTCGGCGCGCGCCTGCCGCCCGAGCTCGACCACCTCGCGGAGCTCCCCAACCTCGGCGAGAAGCGCCTCGTCGACCTCCCCCACCTCCGCCCATCCGGCGAGGTGCACCGAGCCCGGCGCGCCTTCGCACGCGCCCGCGACCAGGTTCCGCCACAGCTCGTCGGCGAGAAACGGCATCACCGGGGCGATCGCGCGCAGCCCCTGGACGAGCGCGTACCAGAGGGTCCTGAACGCCGCCTCGTCGAACGAGTAGAAGCGTCGCCGGGAGCGGCGGATGTACCAGTTGGAGAGATCGTCCACGAACTGCTCGAACGCGCGCGTGACGGCCGGCGTCCAGTAGCGGTCGTAGCCGTCGCCGGCCTCCGCCACCAGCTGCCCCACCCGCGCGACCACCCAGCGGTCGAGCGGGTGCGCCGCAGGCGGCCCGCTGAGCAGGTCCTCGTACGCCGGCCGGAAATCCTCGATGTTGGCGTAGGTGACGAAGAAGGAGACCGAGTTCCAGAGCGTGAGCAGCCGCCGCTTGACCTCGCCGGCCGGGCCGTAGCCGAACTTCAGGTTCTGCGCCGGCGGGGTCTCGCAGAACTGCCAGCGCATCACGTCGGCGCCCATCCGGTCGAACGCCTCATTCGCGTCGATCGCGTTGCCCCACGAGCGGTGCATCTCGCGGCCGGTCTCGTCGAGCAGCTTCTCGTAGGTCAGCACCCGACGGTACGGAGACCGGCCGACCAGCGTCACCGACATGAAGAACTGCGAGTAGAACCAGAGCCGGATCTGCTCGCGCATCTCTGAGATCCAGTCGGCAGGAAACCACTGCTCCCAGTACGCGTGGTCGGGAAGGTCGGCGCCGGTCAGACCCCTCGCCGCGCCGGTCGCGTTCCCGCCCGGCACGTACGCGGGGCTCTCCCAGCCGAGCGTCGAGAACGGAACGATCCCCGCGTCGAGCCAGGCGTCCCCCACCTCCGGGATCCGCCGAACCTCGACGCCGCAAGACTCGCAGCGGATGGGAACCTCGTCGATCCAGGGCCGGTGGAGCTCCCGCAGCTGGTCGAGCCCGCCCACCGCCCGCTCCTCCAGCTCGGCGCGCGAGCCGATCACGTTCAGCTGCCCGCACGAGCACGGGTAGAACGGCAACGGCAGGCCGAAGTAGCGCTTGCGCGAGATGTTCCAGTCGCCCATGTTGGCGAGCCAGTCGTCCATGCGCTTGCCGTACTGCGGCGGCGTCCACTCGACCGTGCGGTTCTCCTCCCGCAGCTGCTCGCGTACTCCGTCGACGCCGATGAACCAGTCGTCCACCACACGGAAGACGAGCGGCGTGCGGCAGCGCCAGCAGATCGGGTACCGGTGCGTGATCCGCCCGGCCTCGACCAGCAGGCCCCGCTCGCGCAGCGACCCGATTACAGGCGTTTCCACCTCACCGGTCGACATCCCCGCGAACGGGCCGTAGTGCGGATAGAAGCGCCCACCTTCGTCGATCGGGACGAGCACCGGCAGGTCGTGCACCTTCGAGAGCTCGAAGTCCTCGGTGCCGGCGCCGGGGGCGATGTGGACGATCCCGGAGCCCTCGTCCAGCCCGACCTCGTCCCAGGGGATCACGCGGTGCACGACGCCGGCCTGCGGGTCGAGCTCGTCGAACGGCCCCTCGTATTCGAGGCCGACCAGCTCCTCGCCGCGCACGAGGTGCTCGTACTCGCCGCCGGTCTCGGCCAGCCGCCAGCCGCCGTCGCGCAGGCCGTACTCGGCCTCCGGCCTGACCGCGGCGGCGACGTTCGCCGGAAGCGTCCACGGCGTCGTCGTCCAGACGACCAACGCTTCGCCCTCCCGATCCTTCAACGGGAAGCGCACGTAGAGCGACGGGTGGTCGAGCTCCTCATAGTTCCCCTCCCCGGCCTGCTCGTGCTGCGACAGGGACGTCCCACAGCGTGGACACCACTGAGTCGAGCGGTGCCCCTGGAAGAGCCAGCCACGGCGGTTCACGTCCTTGAGGAACCGCCAGATGTACTCGATGTTCGTATCGGAGAACGTGTAGTAGTCGTTGTCCCAGTCCATCCACATGCCCAGCCGGCGGGACTGCTGCGTGATCACCTCCGCGTACTCGGCGACGCGCTCGCGGCAGCGGTCGGCGAACTCGGCCAATCCGTACTCCTCGATGTCGCGCTTCGAGTTCAGCCCCAGCGACTTCTCGACCTCGACCTCGACCCAGAGGCCCTGGCAGTCGAAGCCGTTCTGGTAGCGCTGCTCGTGGCCGCGGAGCGCCTGGTAGCGCTGGAAGACGTCCTTCAGCGTCCGGCCCCAGGCATGGTGGACACCCATTGCGTTGTTTGCGGTGATCGGCCCGTCGACGAAGCTGAACCTCGTTCCGCCCCGGTTCTGCTCCCGGAGCCGGTCGAAGGTGCGCTCGGCGTCCCAGCGCCCGAGCATGGACAGCTCGAGCGCCGGGTGGTCCGGGACGGGCGGAAGCGGCGCGAACCTGCGTGCCATGCCGTCGATTCTAGATCGGCCCGTCGGGCGGTTCGCCTGCCTGCCGGACGGGAACACTCCAGCCGATACGCTCGTTACCACTTGTGATTCCAGTCGTTACGCAAGACCGAAAGGAACCGACTGAATGTCCAGCGCAGTGACCACGCAGACCTTCGAGGAAGAGGTTCTGCAGAGCGAGAAGCCGGTGATCGTCGACTTCTGGGCCGAGTGGTGCGGGCCGTGCCACGCCGTCTCCCCCGTCCTCGACAAGATCGCCGAAGAGCGGGCCGGCGAGCTCAAGCTCGTCAAGATCAACGTGGACGAGGAGCAGGAGCTGATGATCCGCTACGGGGTGCAGTCCATCCCGACGATCGTCCTCTTCAGGGACGGTGCCCCGGCGGCCGCGGTGATCGGCGCGCAGCCCAAGGGCGCGATCGAGCGCGGCCTCGGGCTCGTCGAGGCAGCCGCCTAGATCTGATCGTCGGTGCCAGGCTTCAGTCCGGCTCCGACTCCGTTTTCGCCGCCAACCAGCGCTCGAGCGGCTCGACCATCGCTATCTCGTGGAGCGGCGGCAGCTCGTCGAGCGCGAACCACCTCAGCTCGGTGACGTCGTCGGCGGCGCATGGTGTGCCGCCGACGACGCGGGTCAGCCAGACGAGGTTGAGCACCGTCCGCGTCCCCGGCCCTTCGCCGTACTGCACGAGGAAGGCGCCGAACCACTCGTACGGCTCGACCACGAGGCCGGTCTCCTCGAGCAGCTCGCGCCGGAGCGCGTCCAGCGGGTGCTCCTCTTCCCCGAGGAAGCCGCCGGGCAGATCCCACATGCCCGCGTACGGCTCCCAGCGCCGACGGGTGAGCAGGATGCGGCCTTCGTCGTCCACGCAGAGGGCGCACGAGGCCGGCGCCGGGTTCGCGTAGGCGACGTAGCCGCACGCCGAGCACTCGGCGCGGCCGTCCTCCGGCTCGATCCGGGCGCCGCAGCGCGGGCAGTGCCGCCAGTCGTCGAAGAGTCCCACAGCAGGCAGTATGTGCGTCGATGCCGATCCGCGAGCACGAGTTCAGCCGCGTCGGCCTGCTCGCCGAGCTTCCGGGGCAGACTCTCCGCAAGCTCTCCGAGCGGATGCGCCGCGAGTCGATCGGCGCCGGAGCAGCGGTCGTCCACGAGGGTGAGGAGGGCAACCGCTTCTACGTCGTGCTCTCCGGCGTGCTGGCCGTCAGCCAGGAAGCGCGCGGTGAGCGCAACGTGCTCACGCCGGGCGACTACTTCGGCGAGGTCGCGCTGACGATGGACATGCCGCGGACCGCCTCGGTGCGGGCGCTTACCCCGTCCGTGGTCGCGAGCTGCGACCGCGAGACCTTCGACCAGTTCATCAGGCCGCTGTTCTGCGACTGAGCAGGCGGAGGACGCTGCTGCGCAGGGCCGGGTCGAAGCCGCGCGCCGATACCAGCTCGACGACCGTCAGCCGGCGGCCGCCGGAGAGGAGGTAGATCTCGGCGACGTCGCTGCCGGCGCCCGTTGCCCGGGGCACCTTCAGCCTTAGCCCGACCCCCGGCCCGCGCCCGATCGTCTCGCCGCGGTAGGCCCGTTCGAGCTGCCCCTGGTAGTCGTCGCCGGCACCCCGCTTCTGCGCCTCGGCGGCGTCCCCGGCCGTCGCGAACGTGAAGGTGGACGTCCTGATCGCGTCGCCACTTCGGACCAGCGCCTTCGCGTCGGAGCGACGCGTCACCGCGAGGCTGGAGAGGTCCGGCGCGAGCTGCGAGATGCCGGGCACATCGTCCACCGTTCTCCAGCCGGGGATGCTCAGTTGCGTCGTCTCGGCCCGATCCCGCGCCGTGCCGCAGCCGGCCAGGAGCAGCGACAGGCTCAAGCATGTCACTGCTCTCCGACGCGCAGCGCCACTCACAGGTCGTCCAGCACCGCATCCGAGAGCGCGGGCCACGCCTCGACCGCCCAGTCGCCGAAGTCCCGGTCGGTGAGGCAGGCAAGCGCGACCCCGGCCTCCGGATCGACCCAGATGAAGGTGCCGCTGCGACCGAAGTGGCCGAACGTCCGCGGTGAGTTCGCCGCTCCGGTCCAGTGCGGCGACTTGGCGTCGCGCAGCTCGAAGCCGAGACCCCAGTCGTTCGGCTCCTGCCGGCCGAAGCCGGGCAGCACGCCGACCAGGCCGGGGAACTGCACCGACGTCGCCTCCGCGATCGTCTCCGGCGCGACCAACGTCGGCGCGAGCAGCTCGCGACCTAGCGCGAGCAGATCGCCGAGCGAGCCGTACACGCCCGATCCGGGCCGGCCGTCGTAGCGGGCGCCGAGCCGCAGCGGCTCCAGCACAGCCTCACGCAGGTAGTCGGCGAAGGGTATCTCGGCCTGCGCGGCCAGCTCGGCGCCGAGGACGTCGAAGCCGTGGTCCGAGTAGATCCGCCGCTCTCCAGGCTTCGCGATCGGGCTCCCGCCCGCCAGCGGCAGGCCCGACGCATGGGCGAGCAGATGCCGGACGGTCGAGCCGAGCGGACCGGCCGCGCCGTCGAGGTCGATCGCGCCCTCCTCGGCCGCGACAAGACACGCCAGCGCCGTCACCGGCTTCGTCACCGACGCCCAGCGGAACTCCCGCCCGGCGTCGCCGTGCACGGCCATCGGCCCCTCCGCCGAGACCACCCCGACCGCCACGTGCTCGGCCGGCCACCCCTCGACGGTTCGCAACGCATCCACGGGGGTTGGATACTAGGGAGATGGAGCGTCAGCTCATCGCCTCCGGCTCGCCGTACGAGCCCGTGATGGGGTTCTCCAGGGCCGTGCGGGTCGGGCCACACGTGTTCGTCGCCGGCACCGCACCGGTGGTGCCCGAGGGCGAGGACCTTCCGCCCGACGCCTACGGGCAGGTCAAACGGTGCCTCGAGATCATCGTCGCCGCGCTCGACGAGGCCGGCGCCCGCCCGGAGCACGTGGTCCGCACGCGCATCTTCGCCACGAGCGCCGACGACTTCCAGGAGATCGCCCGCGCCCACGGCGCCGTCTTCGCCGACGTCCGCCCGGCCTGCACCTATGTCGTCACGAAGCTGATCGACCCGCGCTGGCGCGTCGAGATCGAAGCCGAGGCGCTGATCGCGTGAAGCAGGCCTATCCGCCGTCGATCACCGGCAAGGGCGCGGGCTTCGCCGAGGGTGGCAGCGTGCTCGACCACACCTTCGGCAAGGGCGAGCCGTACACGCTCGGGGTCGAGGAGGAGTACATGCTCCTCGACGGCGAGACGTTCGACCTCGTCCAGCATGTCGACACGGTGCTGGCCGCGGTCGCCGGGCACGAGCTCGAGGAGCGCATCAACCCGGAGCTGATGCAGTCGGTGGTCGAGATCACGACTCCGATCTGCAGGACACCCGCCGATGTCGAACGGGAGCTGACCGGGTTACGCGCCTACGTCACCTCGGTCGCCGCGGAGAAGGGACTCCGGGTCGGCTCCGCCGGGACTCACCCGTTCAGCCTCTTCGAGCGCCAGCGGATCACGGCGCGCGACCGCTACCACAACCTCGTCGACCAGATGCAGTACGTCGCGCGGCGCGAGCTGATCTTCGGGATGCACGTGCACGTTGCGGTCGACGGGCCAGAGAAGGCGATTCAGGTCGTGAACGGCCTGCTCGCCCACCTCTCGCAGCTGCTCGCGCTCACCGCCAGCTCGCCGTTCTGGCGCGGCGAGCCGACCGGGCTCGCCTCCAGCCGGCAGATGGTCTTCGCCGCGTTCCCTCGCTCCGGGCCGCCGCCTCGGTTCCGCGACTACGCCGACTATGCCGAGGTGGTCGGCCAGCTCGAGCGCACGGGTTGCATCCCCGACTACACCCACATCTGGTGGGACATCCGACTGCACCCGCGCCTCGGCACCGTGGAGATCCGCATCTGCGACGCGGTCACCCGCGTCGAGGACGCGGTCGCCGTTGCCGCGTTCTGCCAGTCCCTGGTCAAGCTCTACTCCGAGCAGTTCGACCGCGGAGCGGAGATTCCGTCCTACCACCGCATCCTCACCGCCGAGAACAAGTGGCTCGCCGCCCGCTACGGGCTGGAGGCTCCCGTGATCGACCTGGCCACCGGCCGGCGTAACCGCGTTCCCGTCGCGCAGCTCATCCGCCGCTCGCTCCGCGACCTCGAGCCGCACGCGCGCGAGCTGGGATGCGAGCGGGAACTCGAGGGCATCCGCACGATCGTCGGTCGCGGCTCGAGCGCCGACCGGCAGCTGCGGATCTACAACGCGAACCGCGACATCGTCGAGGTCGCCAGGGAGATCGCGGACACGACCGAGGCCGTCCCCGTCGAAGCGTAGGGTTCGGGCGTGCTCCGGCTCTTGATCGCAGTCGTCTCGGCCGCGGTCGCGGTCGAGCCGGTCACCGTGCTGCCCCGGCCGCAGGTCCCTGCGCCCGCAACGAGCGCCGGCAGCGGCGCCGTCCGCTTCCAGGTCGTCCCGTCGGTCATTGCCGACCCTGGCCGCGGCAACCTCGGCCGCGTGTCGTCCTCGCCTCCCCTCCGGCTGAGGCTGCATGCCGTCGTTGCCGCGAGCAGGTATGCCATCGACTTCCGACTGGTCGTCCGGGTGGCCGGCGCCTGATGCTCGCGGTCGGCGACGGGATCCCCGAGGCGACCGTGTGGGTCGGCCCGCGCGAGCAGCACACGATCGCGGAGATCGTCGAGGACGGACCGGTCCTGCTCCTCTTCTACCTGTTCGACTGGACCTCGACGTGAACGAACGAGCTGGAGCTCCTGCGTGACAGGAGCGCCGAGTTCGAGGAGGCCGGCGTCCGCCCGCTCGGAATCTCCCGCGACTCGCCGTGGACGCACATCGCCTGGATGCAGGCGCTCGACCTCACCGTCGGCCTGCTCTCCGACTGGAACGGCGAGGCCGTGCGCGGATTCGACGTGGCGCAGGACTACCGGGGCATGCGGGACGTCGCGCAACGAACCGCGTTCCTGATCGATCGCGAAGGAGAGGTGCGGGGCGCGTGGAGCTACGAGAACGACGCGGTGCCCGACTTCGACGAGCTCCTGGCCGCCGCGCGCACCTCGTAGTCGCCTGCGCGGTGCTCGCGGTCGCGGCCGTCGCCGCGACCGAGCCGGCGATCGCCCACGTCGCGACGCAGTTCATCGCCGGCGGTGCGCCGGGCAACGGCGAGGCGGCGCCGGGGGATCATCTGCAGTCGGACTACCGGCTCTGGCTCGCCGGTCACCAGCTCGAGCACGGTCGCGCACCCTGGATCGACCCGTACACGTTTCAGCCGGAGGCGGGCTCGCCGGTGAACGCCGCCTGGTGGCCGTTCGGGCTGCCGTACTGGCCGCTCGACCGCCTCCTCGGCTCCGTCCTCGCCTGGAACGTCTTCACGCTCCTGGGCCTGTTCGCGGCCGGCGTGCTGGCGATGCTCTGGCTGCTCGAGCTCGAGCTGACCGTGCTCGCGGCGGCCGCCGGCGGGCTCGCGTTCGAGGTCGCGCCCTACCGGGTGATGCAGAGCCGCGGCCACCTGCTCGGGCCGACGTCGCTGCTGCTCCCGCTCGCGCTCTGGGCGTTCGAGCGCGCGCGGTCGACCGGACGCTGGTGGTGGTGGGCGATCTCGTGGCTGGCGCTCGCCTCGATCCCGCTCTCGGGCCAGGTTCACCTCGCGCTCGGGGCGATCCCGTTCTACGTGCTGTACGCCCTCTGCCGGTCGACGGCGCGCCGTGTGCTGATCGGAACCGGCGTCGGCGCGGTCCTGGCCGTTCTCGCCGGGATCCTGATCCGCGAGACCGTGATCGCCGGCTCGATCGACTCCGGCGGGCGGTCGCTCGCCGAGGTGCGCATGTACTCGGCCACCGGGCCCGACTTCCTCTCGCGGCACACGCGGCACGGCGTGGAGGCGTTCGTCTTCCTCGGCTGGCTGACCCCGCTGCTCGCGATCGCCGGGCTCGTGCTCCTGGTGGTGGGGCGCGAGCTGCGGCTGGCGGTCGCGCTCGGGATCGGCGCAGTCGTGCCGGTGCTGCTCGCGCTCGGCACCCACTTCCCGCTCTACTCGCCGCTCTGGCACGCGTTCCCGCCGCTGCGCTACCCGCGGGTGCCCGAGCGGCTGATGCCGGTCGCGTGCCTCTGCCTGGCGGCCCTACTCGCGATCGCGCTCGACCGGCTCGTCCGCCGCCCGGAGGCGCAACGCCTGCCGGCGGTCGTGCTTGCGGCGATCGTCGCGGTCGTCCTCTTCGCGGACCTGCACGTCCGCGCCTTCCACCCGTCTGCGGCCGACGGCTCGAACGCCGCCTACGCCGCGGTCAAGCGAGCGCCTCCGGGACGCCTCGTCGAGGTGCCGGTGTTCACGCCCGACATCCACTACGGCAGCGTCTACCTCTACTACGAGCAGCGAGTGCTGCGGGAGCGGCCGCTCGGCTACTCGACGACGGCGCCGCCCAGGGCCGACGTCGTCGCGCGCCACCTCGAGCCGCTCACCTGCGGCGACTGGACGACCGGCGTCGCGGAGCGGCTGCGGATCCTGAAGGCCTCGGCGATCACGCTCCACCGCGGACTTTTCGTGGACAACCCCGTGGTCGCCGACACGGCCTGGATGGCCTGGCGCGGGCTGGTCGCGAACGGATGGCGGCCGGCCACGACGGACGGCGCGGTGACCGCGTTCGTCCGTGGCCCGTCGAGCGCGGCGCCGCCCTTCCCGGAGCCGCCGCGCGACGACGCGATCTTCTGCGCGGGCTGGTTCCCGCAGGACGAGCTCGGCCGCCAGATGAGCGCGTCGCACGCGACGCTGTGGGTCTACGGAGGCGGGCAGCTCTCGCTCTTCCTCGGCTCGCCGGAGCCGCTGACGGTGCGGATCGCGGTCGACGGCCGGCCGCGGTCGACTCACGTCCTGCGGAAGCTGCTGCCCCAGGAGCCGACGCGGGTCGAGCTCGCCGGCGAGCGCTGGCACCTCGTCGCGCTGGAGGCGGACCGCCTCCCGATCGTGCGCGGCAAGCCCCGGGGAGCCCGCATCATCGCCTACGCGTTGCCCTGACGGGAGGCGGCCTGTCCCGGGCCGCCTCCCATGCCGGGCCCCGCTGCGTCAACCGGGCACCCGGAAGAAGTGGCCGGCCACGTACCGGCCGACCTGATCTCCCAGGCTCGAGCCTTCGAGGTCGGAGTTGCGGAAGTGGAAGCCGACCAGGACTCGGGCTGCGTTGACGTCCGTGACGACGTCATGGAGTCGCGCGTACTTCCGGGTCGTGTGGGTGACGCGGCTGTCGAGGGTGAACGCGACCGTGTCGCTGCCGAAGAAGGCGTCCAGCGCCTCGACGACGGCGGTGCTGTGGCAGGCGTGCGCCGACGGGTATTCCGGGAAGTTCGGAGTCGTGCGCAGCGGCTGCCAGGTCGGGTCGGCGGTCGTGGCCGGGTTGCCGTCGGCGTCCGCGTGCGGGATCGCCTGGTTGGGGCGCCAGAACCAGTAGTGGTACTTGGCGTCGAAGCAGGCGATCATCGCGTCGCCACCTGCCACGTGCGCCATCGCCAGCATCCTGGCCGTCTGGACGAGGCCGAGCCCGCGCGCGGCGGCGAGGCGGAGCATCCCGTCGTTCCACTGCCTGATGTCGTGGTCGGTCCAGAACAGGGCCTCGGTCGTTTGCTCCGGCGTCCTGATCGTGCTGCCGAGGCGCCCGATCTGCTCGACCTCGTTCAGGTCGTCCGCGTATTCCTTGCTCGTCAGCGAGTTCGGGCCGTCGGAGCGGAACTGCGAGGCGCTCTGGAGGGCGAGCGGCCGGACCCCTGGCAGGCGCAGACCGAGGGCAGGCGCCGGAGCCGGAGGGGGCTGCCAGACGCCCGGGCCGGCAGGCGGCGGGTTCAGGTCCGCGATGGTGGGGTTCTTCTCCAGGCCGTCGTTCGCTCGCCGCTCGAGTACCGCCTGCGCGACGCGCTTCCCGACCGCGACCCCGGTGTTCTTCGCCACACCGTCCGGTAGGGCGGCCATGTACGCGGTGTAGTCGACGTCGAGGCTCGCCTGACCGCTTGCATCGAGGCGCAGCGTGGGCTGAAGGCCGACGAGCGTGTCGTGGGCGGCGGTCGCGATCGCCGCCGCAGCCGACTGGCCCGTCGGCACCGGCGCAGGAAGCTTCGCGAGACGCGCCCACCACGAGCGCGGGACGACACGCGGAACGTGCGGCCGCACCCTCGGGTTGGCCTTGCCGTAGGGCTTCCATGCTCCCTCGCCGCGACGCCAGGCCGCCCATGGGTCCCAACCGGACTTCGCACGCAGCGTGGCTTTCGGGGTCACGGTCACCGTGATCGCGTAGGGCCGGTACCCGCCCTCGATCGCCACCGCGGCGTCGTAGATGGCGACATGGACGATGCCCATGTACACCGCCGCCTCGCCCGGGAACTTGTTGCCGAAGTTCTCGGAGCCGAAGACCCCGCCGGGGCCGGCCGGGACGATTGCGCACCGGGCTTCGGTGCTCCAGTAGGCGACCGGCGTTGTCGCGGCCGGCATCGCCGCCGCAGGCGCGCACTGCGTCTGCGGCGGTGCGCCGGCGCCGGTGCCGGCGCCGACGAACGGGATCGCCCCGAGGAGGACCACGAGGCAAGCCAGTCTCGATTTCATGGTTGCTCCTTTCCCGACGAGATCGCCTCGACGACGCGCAGCGGCTCGAGCCCCGCCCGCTGAGCGGCCAGGGCGGCTTTGCGTGCTCGACGGAGCCGCGAACGTGAAGAAGCAGATCTCGTCTTCGGGGACGTGGACCGATCCTTCGAAGCCGACGCGTGCCCCCTCCCGCGTCATCGCCTCGGCGGCCGAGCGCGCCCGCCGCTCCCGCGCCTCACGCTCGCCTGCGGCGCCGCGAGCGAGGAACGTCTCGACGAGGTAGCTCGGCACACGCTCGACGGTAGGCGAGCGCGCTCAGCTTGAAATCGTGCGTTCCCCTGAACTTTGACCATCCGGCCGAAACGCGCGGGCGAGCTCGGCGCGCGAGCGCACACCGAGCTTGGCGTACACGTGCGTCAGGTGCGTCTCGACCGTCCGCTCGCCCAGGAAGAGCGCTGCAGCGACCTCCTTGTTCGTGCGGCCCTCGGCGACGAGCGCGGCCACACGGCGTTCTGCGGGCGTCAGACCCTCGACCCGCGTCCGCCCGCCGATCCGGCCGAGCTCGCCGCGGGCCTTCTCGGTCCAGGTTGCAGCGCCGAGCTGCTCGAACCCCGCGACCGCCGCCTCGATCGCGTCCCGGGCGGCCCGCTTCTGCCGTTGCCGCCTGCGGACGACGCCGAGCGCGAGCAGCGCCCGAGCCCGACCGAATGCGTCCCCGACGCTCTCGTGCTGGACCGCCGCAGCCTCAAAAAGGGAGGCGGCGTGGTCGACGTCGCCCAGGGCGGCGGCGACGAGGCCGCGGCACCGGGTCGCGTGCGCGAGCATGCGCTCGCGGCCGAGGCGCGCCGCATCCGACTCCCATGCATCGAGGAGCCTCACCGCGTCGTCGAGCCGGCCGAGCTCGAGGAGGGCCTCGACATGGTCCGGGATCCACCAGCGGTGGTCCGCCGAGCGCCACCCGAGCCTCGTCGTCTGCGCCTCGGATTGCCCGAACCACTCGGCAGCGGTGCCCGGGTCGCCGTCCTGGAGGGCGACGAGCCCCAGAACGGCGAGATGAATGGGCGTGTGCTGCCCGATCTGCTCCTCTCCCAGCCGCAGCGCCAGCTCCGAATGTGCGCGGGCGACCTCGAGCTGGCCACGGTGGGCGGCGACCACCGAGATCGGCAGATGGTTCCACGGCACGTCGAGCCCGTACTGGACATTGATCTCGAGTGATCGGGCCGCGTAGTCCGCCGCGAGCTGCCAGCGGCCGCGCCACAGCTCCAGCCACGAGAGCCCTGCGAGCGCCTCCGCTGCCGCCAGCTCGTCACGCCCGTGCCACGCCTCGAGCTCGCGCTCGAGCAGCGCACGGGCCGCGTCGGGGTTTTCCTCTCGGTCGAGCACGTCGCCAGCATGGTGGTTGCCACTCTCAGCAGGCGCGCGTCGCCGGCGGCGGTCGCCAGCTCATATGCCCGCGTGGCGTAGCTCGGCGCGTCGGGGTCGCCGACAGCGGCGCCGAGGAAGGCGAGTATGCAGAGCGCCTCGGCCCGAAGCGCGTCGTCCTCGAGCTGATCGGCGAGCTCGAGTGCTTTGCGGGCGTGCTCGCGCCCTCCCACGAAGCCCTGCTCGAAGCGGACCGCCCAGGCGAGTCGGCAGTGGATCCGCGCCCGGAGCGCCGGCTGAGCTCGGGCCTCGTGCAGCGCCTCCTCGAGCGACGCCACGGCGCGGTGGAGTCCCTCGAGGTCGGCGAGGAGAACGAGCACCTCTGCCCGGAACTGCCCCCGCTCCGTCTCCGCGAGGAGATCGTTCGCGATTGCCCGGGCCCGGGTCCATTCTCCGGCAGCGTGCTGCGCCCGCGCGGCGACCAGGGCTCGTCGGCGACGCTCGTCGGGCTCGTTCGCGGGGGTCAGCCGAACCGCCTGTTCGGCAAGCTCCGCGGCAGCCGCCGATGCGCCCCGCTCGCTTGCGACCATCGCGGCGCCGTCGAGAACGGCCGCAACGGCATCATCCGGCTCGTCGCACGAGAGCGCGAGGTGACGGGCACGCAGCAGCGGGTCCTCGATGACCTGGGCGAGGCGGCCGTGGACGCGGCGGCGCCGGTCGCCGAGGTCGTCGTAGAGAACCGACGCGAGCAAGGGATGGCTGAAACGGATGGCGCCGTTCTCGCGCTCGACCACGTGCGCTGCGACCGCAGGCTCGAGTGCGTCGTCCGCAACCCCGGCCTGCTCCAGGAGCGATTCGGGCGCCGTGCCCAGCGCCGCGGCCAGCGCGAGCGCATCATACGTGGGCGCGGGAAGGCCCGCGAGCCTCGCGCGGACGAGCTCGTCGAGCGTCTCGGGAACCGGCAGCGGCTCGAGCGGATCGACCTGCTCGCCGAGAACACGCGCCAGCTCCAACGCGAAGAACGGATTGCCCCCCGACCGCTCGTGGATGCGGAGCAGCGTCTGGCGGGCGAAGGGCCTCCCGAAGCGATCGAGCAGGAGTCGATGGAGTGCGCCGACGCTCAGCGGCACCACCGGCAGCCGCTCGAGCCGTTCCGAGCCGAGCGCCTGCTCCAGCTCCGACGGCTCGGACCCGGCGACCACCCGCCGGGCGAGCAGCACGAGAACGGGTGTCATGACGAGTCGTCGAAGCGCAAACGCGAGCGCTCTCGACGAGGCGGCGTCGAGCCACTGAACGTCGTCGACTGCCAGCAGCACCGGACCTTGGTCGCCCAGCAGGTGCAGGACGTCGCGCACCGCGACGCCGAGCGCGCGGTGGTCGACGCGATCGTCTCGGTTCTCCTCGCGGAGCAGCGCGATCGCCAGCGCGCGGCGCCTGGGCGCCGAGAGCAGAGGCACCACCTCGGCCGCGATCTCGTCGAACAGGTCGCCCAGCCCGAGATGCGCGAGGCTCCGCTCGGCCTCCGCCGGCCGCGAGGTGAGCACGACCAGGCCGCGCTCGCGCGCCGCGGCCACCCCTGCGCGCCAGAGCGTCGACTTCCCGATGCCTGCCTCGCCTTCGAGTACGAGGCCGCCAGCCCCAGCGCGCGGCTGGCCGACGAACGCGTGGACGGAAGCGAGATCTCGCTCCCTGCCGACGATCTCGAACATGTTCCCGGACCAGATGGTGACCCCGGACCCCGCCGAGGGCAAGCTCGACCGCGTCACACCCGGCGTCGGCAGGGGCGGCGACGTCAGGTCGGCGCCAGAACGGTCAGGTCGAGCGCCTTCGCCGCTGCTGCCAGCCGCGAGTCGTACGTGAGGACGCCGTCGAGGTCCTCGCCCACCTCCAGCGCCGTGGCCAGATGGAGGGCGTCGAGCGCGCGCAGCGTCGGCGGGTCGAGCAGCGCCGCCCGCGCCCGGATCGGCTCGGTCGGCTCGACGACCGTGAGCTGCGAGACGACTCGTTGCCCCAGCGGCACGAGCTCGGGCGCTGCGCGCCGCACCGCCCGGACGACCTCGATCTCGACGACCGCGCTTGCGATCTGGTCCGGCGCCCCCGCGAGCAAGTCGCGAAGCGCATCGCTCTCGGCCTCCTCGACGACGAGCTTCACGAGCGCCGACGAGTCGACGTAGATCAGACGCGATCCTCGCGAAGCTCCTCGAGCACCTCGCTGAGCGGGCGCTCGAGCGTCGCTCTCACCGGCGGCGGAAGCTCCGCGAGGTTACCGGCGCCGCGGCGGAGCCGGATCCCTCGCGCCGCGAGCCGGGCGACGGGGTCATCGGGATCGACGATCGGCTGCAGCGTCGCCACCGGCCGGCCGCGCTCGGTCACTTCCAGCGTCTCACCCCGCCGGACGCGACGCAGGTACACGCTGAGGTTCTGCCGGAGCTCACGAACACCCACGCGGTCCATGACGCACATATGTAGCACATCGTCGTCTCGGACGTCGTGGGCTCTGGCGTCTACATGCCGACCGCGTGATATCCGGAGTCGACGTAGAGCGTCGTCGCCGTCACGTTCTTCGCGTCCTCGGAGAGCAGGTACGCGGCCGCGGCGGCGACGTCGTCCGCGTCGATCGGGCGGTGCAGCGGCGAGCGCTCCTCGACGATCGCCTCCATCGTCGGGAAGCCGGCGATCGACCTGGCCGCCAGCGTGCGCACCGGGCCGGCCGACACCGCGTTGACGCGGATGTTCTTCTGGCCGAGGTCCCAGGCGAGATACTGGACGGACGAGTCGAGGGTCGCCTTGGCCACGCCCATCACGTTGTAGTGCGGCACCGCACGCTCGCCGCCCAGATAGGTCATCGTCAGGATCGAGCCCCCGCCCGCCGCCTCCATCAGCGGCTCCGCCGCCCGCGCGCAGGCGACCAGCGAGTAGGCCGAGATGTCGAGGGCCATCCAGAAGCGGTCGCGCGGTGTGTCGGTGAACCGGCCCTCGAGGTCCTCCGCGGCGGCGAACGCGACCGAGTGGACGAGCAGGTCGAGGCTGCCGCCGAACGCCTCCCCCACCTCGTCGAAGACGCGGCGGACGTCGGCGTCGGAGCGCACGTCGCATTCGGTGACGAGCGGGCTGTCGACCGAGGCCGCGAGCTCGCGGACGCCGGCCTCGATCCGCTCGCCCTGATAGGTGAACGCGAGCTGGGCGCCGCCCTCCGCGAGCCGTCGGGCGATCGCCCAGGCGATCGAACGCTTGTTGGCGACTCCGAGAACGAGGCCGCGCTTGCCGGCGAACGGCGACACGAGCGGGGAGTCTAGAGTCTGGCGGTGCCTTCGTCTTCGGTCGCGGTGATTACGGGCGGGTCGAGTGGGATCGGGGCCGAGGTGGCGCGGCTCCTGACCGCCGGCGGCTGGCGCTGCGTACTGGTCGCGCGAGGCGAGGAGCGGCTGCGCGCGCTCGCGGAGGAGCTCGGCGCGGAGGCCGAGGTGTGCGACGTCGGCGACCGTGCCGCGGTCGACGCCCTCGCCGCGCGGGTCGCCGAGCGCCATCCGCGGATCGGGCTGCTGGTCAACAACGCCGGCATCCCGGGCAAGGCGGATTTCGTCACCGGCGATGCCGAGCGGATCGAGAACGTGATGCGGATCAACTACTTCGGCGGTATCTGGTGCCTGCGGTCGTTCCTTCCGGCGCTCGAGGCGGCCGCGCCGGCCGACGTCGTCAACGTCGTCTCTGTCGCCGGAACGGTCGCCCTGCCGCAGTCCGGGCCGTACGCCGCCTCCAAGCACGCGCAGCTCGCCTTCTCGCGCTCCGTGGCCGCCCAGCTCCGCCCGCGCGGGATCCGCGTCCACACCGTCCTGCCGGGCTTCTCGCCCACGGCCGGCTTCCCCGAGCCGAGCGTGCTGCCGAAGGCGCTCGAGTGGACGATCATCGAGCCGGAGCGGATCGCGCGGACGATCGTCGGCTCCGTTGTCCGCGACCGGCGGGAGAGCTTCGTCCCCTGGTGGTTCCGGACAATGGCGGTGCTCCAGGGCTCCGCGCCGAGCACGTTCTCTCGCGGACTCACCTGGTTCAGCGGCCGCTTCGGCCGTTAGCGCGGGGGAACCCCTGGCCCTCCCCCGCGGGCCCCCTCCTCGCCGTCGGCTCAGTCGGTCCAAGGTCAACGAAGCCGGCGCAGCTTCGCGGACTGCCGGCGTTGCCTCTCCCTCACGAGCCTCTCGCCGAGCAAAGCCCGGCTTCGGCGGCGAAACGACCCGCAACCAGACGGTCGGCTTAGATTTTCCAGTAGCCGTCACGGAGCACCGGCACCCGCTCGCCCTCCCGCGTGATGCCGGTCACGGCGACGTCGTCGCCGCCGATCATGAAGTCGATATGGATCGAGCTGCGGTTCCGCCGCGCCTTGTCCTCCTCCGACAGGCCCTGGTCGAATCCGTCGCCGAGGGCGACGTGGCTGGCCGCGTTCTCGTCGAGTAGCGTGTCGAAGAAGACGGTGCCGAGCCGGCCGATGCGGCTTTCGCGGTCGACGAGCGCGACCTCGCCGAGACGGGCGGCGCCCTCGTCGAATGCGGCCCTCCCGCGCATGACGCCGGCACCCTGCTCGGCGTCGATCGCGACCGCTCGGCCGCCCTCGAACCGCATCTCCAGGTCGCGGATGATCGTGCCGTCGGCGAGGACGAGTGGCTTCGTCGACCGCACCACACCCTCCGCCCGCGCCGGATCCGGAGTGGCATAGACCTCCTCCGTGGGGAGGTTGGCAAGATGGACGATCCCGTCGACAGTCTCGTCGCGCGCGCCGTGGAAGACCGAGCTGGAGAGCAGGCCGACCGTCAGGTCGGTCCCCGGCCCCTCGAAGTGCAGCGCGTCGAAACGGCGCTCGTTCATCCGCGCGGCCGCGGCGGTCAGCGCCTCCGCCCGCTCGGCCCAGGCCGCGACCGGGTCGGGCTCGTCGAGCCGGCAGACGTGCGAGATCTCCTGCCACAACCGGTCGAGCGCCTCCTCGGGCGGGAGGTCGGAATGAGCGAGTCTCGCCCACGGCATGCTGGGGCAGGGAACGACCGTCCAGTTCGTCGTCCGCTCGTTGATCACGCCCAGGATCTCCTTGACGAACGGCAGCTGGTCGCGGCCGGCGCGCTCCTGGTCGAGGTCGTCGAGCAACCCGGTCACGCTCGGCCCGGCGAGGGAGATTCGCGCCGCCCGCTCCGTGCCGAGGGCCAGCATCCGGTGGCTGAACCAGGACGGAACGAAATCGAGGCTGTCATCGGTCGCATACGCGATTCGCGCCCGTTTCACGTAGGGATCGAAGTACTGGACGTCGACGAAGCGCGCTCCGTGCTTGTAGGCGCTGTCGGCGATCGCGCGGGCAAGCTCGAACTGGCCGTGGTCGGCGGCCACGGTGACGATCTGGCCGGGCTGGACGTTGGCGCCGACCGTGACCGCGAGGTCGGCCAGGCGCGCGAGCAAACGGTCCCGGTGCACCGGCGGAGTCTAGGCCCCGGACTGCGGCCTGACCGCCAGGTACCAGCCGACGTTGGCCGTCGGCGACGGCGGTGCCAGCTCCTTCGCCTGCTCTCGCTCGTCTCCCTGGCAGTCGGCGAGGTCGAGGTACCAGGCGAGGTCGCGCTGCTCCTCGGTGAACCTCGTCCGCACAACGACCAGTCCGTTCGCCTCGAGCAATGAACGGATGTCCGTGTCGGGAAGGAGGCGCTGATGCTCCGGGTTGCGCGCGCGCTCGAACCGGTCCAGCTCGAGTGCGACAAGCGGGTCGGCGGGCGCGATCTGGTCGATCACCACCACCTGGCCGCCGAACCGCACCGCCCGGGCGAGCGAGGCGACGATCATCTCCGGGCGCGGCACGTGGTGGAGCACGCGGGAACACCCGCCGAGGTCGAAGCTGCCGCGCCGGACGTCGAGCTGCGTCGCGTCCCCCTCGACGAAGGTGACGTTCGGGAAGGCGGCACCGCGTCGTCGGCCCTCATCGAGCAGCGCGGGAGACATGTCCACGGCGAGCACGTCCGCCACGTACGGCGCCAGGGCGAACGCGAGTGCGCCCGTGCCGGTGCCGACGTCGAGCACGTGCTCGTCACCCGTCGGCTGGACGAGCGCGCGCACAGCCTCCCCGAACGCCTCGCGCCGGCGTTCCTCGAGCTCGCCCAGCCGGGCGGCCGTTCTACTCCAGCGATCGTCGGACAAGCTCCAACGCCTCCTCTCTCGTCGAGATCGTGCCTGCTGCGCGTTCTTCGGCGATCAGCTCGAGGAACCTGCCGACCTCGGGGCCCGGCGGGATGCCGAGCTCGTCACCGCGCACAAGCGGCTCGGACGGCTCGGCGGCACGTGCCTGTTCGACAGCATGGGCCAGCTCGTCCGCGCCCACGTAGGCCAGCGCCTCGAGCGCGAACGGCTCGGTCGCGCGGCGGAATCGGTGGACCGCGCGGGGCGAGCCGTCGTCCGGCGGCTCGGCGCGGGCCATGATGCCGACGAACCGCCGCAGGTCGCCCGGGATCGGAAGGCGCTTCAGGCCCTCGCCGAACGTGACCGCGAGCCTGAACGTCGGGGAGTCGAAGGCGCGCAGGCGCGGATCGACCCGGCCGCCGAGCGGCTCGAGCAGATCGAGCTCCGCGGCCCGCTCGATACCGTCGGCGCTCAGCCGCTGCAGCTCGTCGAGGATCCGCTCCCCCGCGGCCCGGGTGATCAGCCCCGCCTTCGCCCGCGTCAGCTCCGCGGCCTGCGAATCGAGCCGGAGGCCGAGCTCGTCCTCGAGCCGGACGCCACGCAGCAGCCTGAGCGGGTCGTGGTCGAACACGTCGGCGGAGACCGTCCGCAGGACGCCGCACATGACGTCTTTGCGGCCGTCGAACGGGTCGACGTCCTCGCCGCCGGCAACCGGCCGGGCGATCGCGTTCACCGTGAAGTCCCGACCCGCGAGGTCGTCCTCGATCGAGCCGCCCCGGACCGGCGAGAAGTCGACGGTCCTGTTGCGGTCGAGCACGACCCGCCAGGCGCCGAACTCCTCGTTGAGCGGGAAGACGGCATCGCCCGCGCGCGCGAGCAGCGCCCGGGCGGCTCGCTCGGGGTCGCGGCAGGCGACGTCGACGTCGAGCGCGGGGCGGCGGCCGAGCAGGTCGTCGCGCACGGCTCCGCCCACCACCCAGGCCTCCTCCCCGATGAAGCCTTCTGCAACCACGTCGAGGTCAAGCATCCACGACCGTCCGCACGGCGCGCAACGGGCGCGAGCCGATTCCGCAGACCAGCTCGTAGGAGATCGTGCCGGCGACCCGGGCATGATCGTCGGCGAGCACCCCGTCGCCGATCAGCGTCACCGGAGTCCCCACCGGCAGGTCGGCCGGGAGCTCGACCGCGAGCGAGTCCATCGAGATCGCGCCGACGACCGTCCGCAGCTCGTCCCCGACCCGGACCGAGGAGCCGGTAAGGGAGCGGCGGAAGCCGTCCGCATAGCCGACGGGCACGATTCCGATCCACGTCGGCCGCTCGGCCACGAACTGCCGCCCGTAGCCGGTGCTTTCCCCGGCCTCGAGCAGCTTGACCTGAGCGAGCGCGCTGCGCCACCCGAGCACCGGCTCGAGCCCGTCGTCCGCCGGGTCGCCGGCGAACGGGGAAAGGCCGTAGAGCGCGATCCCGCAGCGCGCCGCGTCGAAGCGCGCGGCCGGGAGCCGCAGGGCCGCCGCACTGTTCGCGACGTGCCGGGTGAGGTTCGAGTAGGCGTTGGTCGCCTCCCGGAAGCGCTCGATCTGCCGCTCGGCGAACAGCGGGTCGGAGCTCGCCGTGGCGAGATGGGACATGAGCCCGACCACCTGTCTCGAGGGTACGGGCAGCTCCGAAAGCCCCCAGCGGCCCATCCCGGTGTCGAGCTTCAGGTGGAGCGGAATGCCCTCCGGCATTGGGCGGTCGTCTGCGACGACGAGCTCGAGCCGCGCCTCGCGGGCTTGCGCAACTTCCTCGTCCCAGACAGGGCCGACGACGACGATCCGCGCCTCTGGAAACGCTGCTCTCAGCACGAGCGCCTCGGCGACCGTGGCGGTGCAGAGCGCGGTCGCGCCCGCAGCCAGCGCGGCGCCCGCGACGTCGACCGCGCCGTGCCCGTAGCCGTCGTCCTTGACCACGGCCCAGAGCTCCGTTCCGGCGAGGGTCTCGAGCAGCCGGCGGGCGTTACGGCGGACGGCGCCGAGGTCGATCGTGATCTCGGACCGCGGCATCGTCACTCGAGCGCGGCCGGCAGCAGCCCCACCACGTCCGACGCGACCAGACCGCGCGAAGGCCCGAGGCGGGCAGCCACGTCGCAGGCGACTGCGCCGGCGGCCGCGGCCGTTCGGGCATCCATCCCTTTCGCCAGAAACGCGCCGATGACACCGGTGAGGACGTCGCCGGTGCCCGCGGTGGCGAGCGACGGCGGCCCGAGCGCAGCGATCAAGACGCCCTCGCCCGGCGCCGCGACCAGCGCATCGGCGCCCTTCAGCAGGCAGACGCAGCCGAACCGCTCCGCAGCCTCGGTCGCAGCTGCCAGCCGATGGGCTGCCACCCAGGACGAGTCGCGGTCGAGCAGCCGGCCGAGCTCGCCCTCGTGCGGGGTGAGCACCGTCGAAGCGGCTCTCGCAAACGGCTCCAGCCCGTGCAGCGCATCCGCGTCGACGACGGCGGCCAGGTCGGTGTCCTCGAGCAGCCGGCGGACGAGCGCGCGCTTCTCGGCCGATCGACCGAGGCCGGGCCCGACCGCCAGCGCTCCGTGCCGCGGCGCCGCGTCGAGCGCCTCCTCGAGCGGCCGCTTCACCGCCTCCAGCACCGGAGGCTCGACCTCCGAGCAGACGGTCACGTAGCCGGCGTCCGCCCTGAACGCCGCCGACGCCGTCAGCGTGACCGAACCGCCCATCCCGGGCGAGCCGCCGACCACCAGGAGCGCACCCGCCGTGTACTTGTTGTCCGTTTCGCGCTTACGCGGCACGAGGGCCAGCACCGCCCGGCCGACGAGTGCCGCCGCGGTCTCCCTGCGCTCGAGCCCGATGTCGGCCACGACAATCTCGCCGGCCTGGAACCTGCCCGGCGCGACTTCCAGCCCGACCTTGCGGCCGTGCATGGTTACCGTCACGTCGGCCTTCACCGCCGCGCCGGCCACCTCGCCCGTGTCCGCGTCGACGCCCGACGGGAGGTCGACCGCCACGACCGGCACGCCCGCTCCGTTCAGCTTCTCGATCAGCCGCGCCGCTTCGAGCCGCGGCTGGCCGTGGAATCCCGTGCCGAAGAGGGCGTCGATCAGCACGTCGCCGTCGGTGCCCTCGTTCGCCTCGCGGCCCGCGGCACGTAGCACCTCGAGCGCGATCGTCCCATCGCCGCCGTTCGCGCCGCCGCCGCAGACCGCGCCGAACGAACGTGCGTCCGGATAGCGGCGGAGTGCCTCCTCGGCGACGGCACGGCCCGCCCGCGCCATCAACGCGGCGACGTCGTGTCCCGCCTCGGCTGCCTGCATCTCGGCGGCCGTGTACAGCGGTTGAAACGGAGTTGGAGCCGGACTGAAGTCGGGCACCGACGCTCCTATCGGCGGGCCGCGACGCACACCGCGGCGGCGAGTTCCCGCGAGTGCGTCATCGAAAGGTCGAGGCTCTCCGCCCCGACCCGGTCGGCCCACGCCGCCACGTGCCCGGACAGCCGGACGGCGGGCTTCGGCCGCCCTGCGATCTCGACGTTGCGCCAGGCGAACGCGCGCGCCACACCGAAGCCGATCGCCTTGCCGACCGCCTCCTTGCCGGCGAACCTGGCGGCGTAGTGCTGTGCGGGGTTGGGGCGCGAGTCGCAATAGGCCCGCTCTGCCTCGGTGAAGCAGCGCTCGCGAAACGACGGGTACCGTGCGAGGGCACGCCGCACCCGCTCGATCTCGATCAGGTCGACGCCCACGGTCATCGGCGGCATCCTGGCCCGTGACAGGAGCGAGCCGAAGGCGAGCGACGTCACAACGACCGCTCCAGCCACTCGGGCAGGTAGGCGACCGAGCTGATCACGGCGTCAGGCACCACGGTCGAGCGGTCGAGCTCGTCGGGACGGAACTTCCCCGTGCGGACGAGGACAGTCTTGAGGCCGTACCGCTGCGCGCCGGCGATGTCGGAGTCGAGGTCGTCGCCGACCATCCAGGTCAGCTCCGGCTCGCCGTCGAGTGCCTCGAGCGCCGCTTCGAAGTACGCAGGGCTCGGCTTGCCGAGCACGGTCGCCTCTACCTGGGCGGCGAACTCGAGACCGGCGACGAACGCGCCCGAGTCGAGCAGGGGCCCACGCGAGGTCTGCCACCAGCGGTTCTTGTGCAGGCAGTAGAGCTCCGCCCCGAGCTCGAGCTCGCCGAATGCGCGGGCCAGATTCATGTAGCTGAAGACGCGTCCCGTCTCGTCGGTCTCGTCCGCGCCGCCCAGGAGTACGGCCTCGGCTCCGTCGCCCACGAGCTCGATCCCGTCGAGATCGGCGACCAGCGCCGCCATCACCAGAGCCAGCACCCGCCGGCCGGCGAGCGCGCGCGCAGCGGCGGCCGCGGTGGTCTGGAGCTCGCCGTCGTCGAGCTCGATTCCGCAGGCACGGAGCTCGTCGGCAAGCACAGCTCGCGACCTGGTCGTGTTGTTCGTCACGAACCGCAGGCGATGCCCTGCGCGACGCAGTTCCCGGACCGCTTCCGGTGCACGTGGAATCGGCTTGCCGGAGACGTGGAGAACGCCGTCGACGTCGAGCAGAATGGCCGCCATGCCCGGCGAGTTTATGCGCGTCACCCGCTCCGTGACCCTTCCCCTGGACGAGATCGAGCTGCGGTTCTCCCGCTCGAGCGGCCCGGGCGGCCAGCACGCGCAACGGTCGGAGACCCGCGTGGAGGCGATTTTCGACGTCGAGACCTCCTCTGCGCTGACGCCGGTCCAGAAGCGGCGCGTGATCGACCGGGCGGGGCCGGTGCTGCGCGCGGTGGCGCAGGACGAGCGGAGCCAGTGGCGAAACCGTGAACTGGCGGTCGAGCGCCTCGTCGAGGCGCTCCGCCGCGCCCTGCGCGTCGAGCGCCGGCGTCGGCCGACCGCGCCCACGGCGGCAGCGAAGAAACGCAGGCTCGAGCAGAAACGCCGCCGCTCCGAAACCAAGCGACTCCGTCGCCCACCGACGTAAGCAGTGTGTAAGAACGGGCGGGTCCCGGGAAACGCCTCGCTAGTCTGTTCCGACCTTCCCCCCCGACCGAAGGGAGCATCTGCCCATGCGTTTGCGTCTGTTCCTCGTTGCCGCTGCCTGTCTTGCGGCGACCGCCGCCTTCCCGATCGCCGCGTCGGCCCAGCCGCGCATGCTGATCGGCTTCCAGGACGACCCCAGCCTGCGCTGGCGTGACGACCGGCTCAACGTCTTCGACCTCGCCGAGCAGGCGCACACAGGCATCGTGCGGACGACGGTCTACTGGTCGAGAATCGCGCAGACGAGGCCCGCAAACGGTGCGAACCCCTTCGATCCGGCCTACCGCTTCGACGATCTCGACGAGTTCGTCCGCAACGCCGGCCTCCACGGCATGGAGGTCATGCTGACGATCTGGGGCACGCCGTCCTGGGCGAACGGCGGCAAGGGGCAGAACTACGCACCGACCAGCTACGCCATGCTCCAGAGCTTCGCACGGGCTCTCGCCTCGCGCTACTCCGGGCGTTACCAGGGCTATCCCTTCGTCCGCTACTACTCGGTCTGGAACGAGTCGAACCTCGGGCAGTTCCTCTCGCCGCAATACACCTCGAAGGGCAAGCCCGCGGCGCCGGCCATCTACGCAAAGCTCTACCGGGCTGCCTACGCCGGCATCAAGGGCGGCAACTCCCGCTCGCTCGTCGGGATCGGCGAGACCTCTGCCCGCGGGCGTGACCGCTACCTGGGCAGGAAGGGCACGCAGGAGACCGAGTCACCGGGGAAGTTCGCCGAACTGCTCTCGAAGCAGCGACCCGTGCTGCGCTTCGACGCCTGGTCGCACCACCCGTATCCGACGTCGATCAAGGGCCGCCCGCTCGCGAAGACGCGCTGGCCGAACGTGACCCTGTCCAATCTCCCCCGCTTCGAGCACGAGCTCCAGCGCTGGTTCAAGCTGAAGAAGAACATCCCGATGTGGATCACCGAGTACGGTCACGAGACGAAGCCGGAGGAACCAAAGGGGGTCACTTACGCGCAGCAGGCCGCGTACCTGCGCACGGCACTGCGCTTCGCCGCCGACGATCCGAAGGTATCGATCTTCATCTGGTTCATCCTCCGCGACGACCCGACCAGCGCCTGGCAGAGCGGCCTGGTCACGCGGGACGGCACGAAGAAGCCCGCGTACAACAGCTTCAGGGCGCTCGCCGGGCAGTACGACGCACGCGACCCGGAGATGTTCGTGAAGGGCGGCACCACCAACCCGACGGTCAAGTTCGCGGCGCTCGAGCTCTGGTCGCGATCGGGCGCCGGGGCGAAGGTGGGGATGACGATCGCCATCTACGACGGCGCCAAGGTGCTGAAGACGGCACAGCCGGTCTCGCTGATCGGCTCCGACGGCTGGGTGACCTTCAAAGCCCCGTTCAAGACGGTCAAGGGCCACAACTACAACATCGAGATCAACGCGGGCGACGCAAGCGGCAACAGCGTCGACCGATCGGTGCTCGTCCGGGCGGTTTAGGCGCCGCCCGGGCGCGGCTACTCCACCGTGACCGTCTTCGCCAGGTTCCGCGGCTGGTCGACGTTCAGGCCCCGGAGCCTCGCGATGCGGTACGCGAGCAGCTGGAGCGGGACGACGGCCAGCGCCGCCTGGAGAAAGCTCGGCGTCTTCGGCACGTAGATCACGTCGTCGGCGTGATGCTGGATGTCCTCGTTGCCGTCGGTCGCGATCGCGATCACCTTCGCCCCACGGGCACGGGTCTCCTGGATGTTGGAGACGATCTTGTCGTAGACGTGGATGTCGGTGGCTACGACCACCACCGGCGTACCGGGCTCGAGCAGCGCAATCGGGCCGTGCTTCATCTCGCCGGCCGAGTAGGCCTCCGTCGGGATGTACGAGATCTCCTTGAGCTTGAGCGCGCCCTCGAGTGCCACCGGCAGCCCGATGTGGCGGCCCAGGTAGAGGAAGAACGGCCGGTCGTAGAACCGCTGCGCGATCTCGTCGATCGGGTGGTCGCCCGCGAGGAACTCGGCCATCTTGTCGGGCAGCTCGTGCAGGCGGTCGAGGATGTAGTCGATCTGAGCCTGCGGCAGCGTCTTCCGCACTTCGGCCAGCTTGAGCGCGAGCAGCGACAGCAGCGCCACCTGCGCCGTGAACGTCTTCGAGGCTGCGACGCCGATCTCCAGGCCGCAGCGCGTGAAGAGGACTGCGTCCGCCTCCCGCGTGATCTGGGTGCCCATCAGATTCGTGATCGCCAGTGTCCTGGCCCCGCGATCCCGGGCGAGCTTCATCGCGTTCACGGTGTCGCGGGTCTCGCCCGACTGCGAGATGCCGATCACCAGCGTGTCCTTCGTCAGCACCGGGTTGCGGTAGATCCACTCGCTGGCGATGTCGGGCTCGACCGGCAGGCGGGCCCACTCCTCGAGGATGTAGCGGCCGACGACCCCGGCGTGGTAGGCGGTTCCGCAGGCGATGATCACGATCCGGCGGAGGTTCTGGAGCTCGAGTTCGGTGAGACCGAGGTCCTCGAGGATCAGCTGCCGGCCGCGGACGCGGTCGCCGATCGTCTCGCGGACGGCCTCGGGTTGCTCGTAGATCTCCTTGAGCATGAACGTCTCGAAGCCCGACTTCTCCGCGCTCTCGTCGTCCCAGTCGATCTCGGTGATCTCGGGCTCGACGATCCCGCCGTCCTCGCCGTGGAAGATCGCGCCCTGCGGGCGGAGCTCGACCACCTGGTGGTCGTCGATGAACTGCACCCGGCGGGTCTCGTGCAGGAACGCGGTGATCGACGAAGCCAGGAACATCTCCCCGTCGCCGACACCGACCACGAGCGGCGTCTGGCTCCGTGCGCCGACCAGCGTGTTCGGATGGTCGCGGTGGATGGCGACGATCGAGAAGTGGCCCTCCAGCTGCGCGTAGGCGCGCCGGAACGCATCGACGAGGTCGCCGTCGTAGTGGCGCTCGATCAGGTGGACGACCACCTCGGCGTCGGTCTCCGACGAGAAGGAGTGCCCATCGCGGACGAGCGAGTCCTTGAGTTCGCGGTAGTTCTCGACGATCCCGTTGAGCACGATCGACAGCGCCGCGTTGTCGCAGCCGGTGAGCGGGTGCGCGTTCGCGAGCGAGACGCTGCCGTGCGTGGCCCAGCGGGTGTGCCCGACGCCGGTGGTCGAGCTCGACTCGTGCGACTCCGAGGCCTGCTTCAGCCGCTGGAGGTTGCCGACGGCGCGCAGGTAGTGGAGACCGTCCGCCTCGAGCAGCGCGAGACCGGCGGAGTCGTATCCGCGGTACTCGAGCCGTTCCAGCCCCTGGACGAGCAGCGGCTTGCAGGCCCGCTCCCCGACGTATCCGATGATCCCGCACACGTGGCGCTCCTCCTCGATTTTCGGCGAAACGACCGGAAACGAACCACAGAACACGAAAAGCCCGGCATCTTCGCCGCCCCGCCGTCGGGACGGTCAGCCGAGCTCTTGCTGCACGAGCGCGGTGATGCTAGCACAGAGCGCGGCGGCCGCCTCGTCCGTTTCCGCCTCGGCCAGGACGCGCACGACCGGCTCGGTTCCGGAAGGCCGCACGAGCACGCGCCCGGTGCCGTCGAGCTCGGCGTTGACGCGGCCGACCTCGTGGCAGATGCGGTCACTGAGCTGCCGGCGGACGACGCGGACGTTCTCCTTGACCTGCGGGTAGCGCTCCATCACAGCGGCCGACTCGGAGACCGGCCGGCCGCGGACGGCGGCGCAGAGAAGGAGCGCGGCAGCCAGCCCGTCGCCCGTCACGTGGCCGTCCAGGTAGATCACGTGACCGGACTGCTCACCGCCGAGGACCCCGCCCTCGCGCTTCAACGCCTCGAGCACGTACCGGTCGCCGACGTCCGTGACGAGCACGCGGACGCCCTGCTCCTCCATCAGCCGGTGGAACCCCAGGTTGGTCATCGTCGTCACGGCCACGAGCTCGACCTCGAGGTCGAGCGCCAGGACGGCGATGATCTGGTCGCCGTCGAGCGAGTCGCCCTTCTCGTCGACCGCGAGCATCCTGTCGCCGTCGCCGTCGAAGGCGACGCCGAGATCGAGCCTCCGTTCGGAGACGAGCTCGCGCAGCGAGCGCAGGTCGGTGGCGCCGCAGCCGACGTTGATGTTCGTCCCGTCGGGATCGACGCCGATCGCCACCACCTCCGCCCCGAGCTCCTCGAAGGCACGGGGCGCGATCGCGGTGTAGGCGCCGTTCGCGCAGTCGACGCCGATGCGCAGCCCTGAGAGGTCGGAGCCGAACCGCTCGAGCACGAGGTCGAGGTAGCTGTCAACGGCGACCTCGAGGCTGTCGATCTGTCCGCGCGCAGGCTCGCTCGGCGGCGCCTCGAGCAGCGCCTCGATCGCCTCCTCGTCGTCGTCGTCGAGCTTGCTGCCGTCCTTGCGGAAGAACTTGACGCCGTTGTACTCCGGCGGGTTGTGAGACGCCGAGATGACGACGCCCAGGTCGAGAGCGAGCAGCGCGACGGCCGGCGTGGGCAGGATTCCGGCGAGCACGGCGTGGCCGCCGGCCGACGCTACCCCGCTCGCGAAGGCGCGCTCCAGCTCCGGGCCCGTGCAGCGCGTGTCCCGCCCGACGAGTGCCGCGCCGCCGCCCACCCAGAGCGTCGCCGCCCGCCCGAGCCGCTCGACGAGCTGCCGCGTCAGGTCCTCGCCGACGATCCCTCTGACACCGTCGGTGCCGAAGTAGCGTCGCGCCACGGCGGCGGAGACTAGCGCTTGCTGAACTGCGGAGCCTTGCGCGCTTTGTGGAGGCCGGCCTTCTTGCGCTCGACGATCCGCGAGTCGCGCGCGAGGAAGCCCTCGCGCTTCAGCACGGTACGGAGCTCCGGATCGGCCTCGACGAGCGCGCGGGCGACGCCGTGGCGGACCGCGCCCGCCTGGCCGGAGGGACCGCCGCCGTGCACCCTGACCCGGAGGTCATACGTGCCCTCCAGTCCTGCGACCTGCAGCGGCGCCATCACCTGGTTGCGATGGCTCGCCCGAGGGAAGTAGTCCTCGAGCGTGCGGCCATTGAACCACGTCGCTCCGTCGCCGGGACGGAGGATCACGCGAGCGACCGAGGTCTTGCGCTTGCCGGTGCCGCGGTAGGTGGCGAGCTCGCTCATCGGTTCTCCAGTGTCATCGCGTCTCCACCTTCAGGGGTTCCGGGCTCTGGGCCAAATGAGGATGCTCCGGCCCAGCGTAGATCTTCAGCTTGCCGATCTGGGCGCTCGCCAGCTTGTTGCGCGGGAGCATGCCCTTGACCGCCTTGCGGAGCACCTCGGTCGGGCGGCGCTCGAGCTGGGCGCGCAGCGTCCGGCTGCGCAGGCCGCCCGGATACCCGGAGTGGCGGTAGTACAGCTTCTGATCGAGCTTGTTGCCCGTCACCTCGATCTTCTCCGCATTGACGACCACGACGAAGTCGCCGGTGTCCACGTGCGGCGTGTACTCGGGCTTGCCCTTGCCGCGCAGCGTGTCGGCGATGTGCGTGGCGAGACGGCCGAGCGTCTGCCCCTCGGCGTCGACCACGTACCAGCGGCGAGCGACCTCGCCGGGCTTTGCGTTCCAGGTCTTCTGCATCTTCGATGTCGTCACGGAAAGCTGCGCTCACGGAAAAGCGGCGCACGGGCGTGCGCCGGGGCGGAATGGTAGCAGCAGAGGGGTTCGCAGCGCCGCTCCGGAGCCGATTGCGTCGTCCGGCCAGAATGACCAGATCAGCCGACGCGTCGAGGGAGGCATACAGCCGTTCCCGGCGAAGCGCGGAGCCGTGGTACTGGTTGAAGGTCTCGCCGGTCTCCTCGGCGAGCTCGGCTACCAGCGTTCCCAGTGCACCACGTCCTCGAGCGAGCGGCGGCGGCGGCGCAGGGTCTCCCTCCGCTTCTCCACATCCGGCTCCGGCGCCGCGCGGCCGATCGTGACCACGCCGACGATCTCGAGGTCGTCCGGCATGCCCAGCAGCTCGCGCAGGCGGTCGTTGTCGTCGCCGACGAGACCGAAGAGGCCTGCGCCCAGTCCTTCGTCGACCGCGGCAAGCAGAAGGATCATGATCGCCTTGCCCGCGTCGACCCACCACCACGGGACGCGCCATTCGATCTCGTCCTCGCCCTCCGGCATCTTGTCGGGCTCGCGGTAGCGATCGTGATAGTCGTTCTCGCGCATCGCAACGACGACCTGCACGGGCGCGCGGCTGATCCAGGGCTCGAACCCCATCTTCACGTACTCCGGCTCCCGCGCGAGCTCTGCGACTCGCGCACGCGTCTCCGCCTCGGTGATGACCACCATCCTCACGCCCTGGCTGAACCCGCCGCTGGGTGCCCTGCGACCCCGCGCGACGATCCGCTCAACCACCTCGCGGTCGACCGGATCGTCCGTGTAGTTCCGGACCATTCTCCTTCGGCGCAGAACCTCGGCAAACTCCAAGGCGGCAATGATGTCAGTCACGACGCTCTCGGACGGCGGGCAGGACCCGGTCACGATCGCGCAGGCGCTCCACGACTTCCTCGCCGCCGCGACGACGTCGCTCGACCTCGCGCTCTACGACTTCAAGCTCGGGCCCGGGCTGGAGGAGCTGGTCGTGGACGTGATCGACGAGGCGGGGAGACGCGGCGTCTCCATCCGGCTGATGTACAACGCCGACTTCCGGGCGCCGATCCCGGTGCCGCCCCCGCCGCAGGCCACACCCGAGGACGTCGCGCGGCTGACGGTGCCGACGAAGCCGATCGCGGGGATCCCCGACCTCATGCACCACAAGTACGTCGTCCGCGACAGCGCCTCCGTCTGGACGGGCTCGACGAACTGGACCGACGACTCGTGGTCGCGCGAGGAGAACGTGATCATCACGCTGGACTCAGCGGAGCTCGCCCACGCGTTCACGCTCGACTTCGAGCAGCTCTGGGCGTCGGGCAACGTCGAGGACACGGGCACGGTCGAGCCTCGGCCCGTCCACGTCGCCGGCGTCGAGATCCGGCCCTGGTTCTGTCCCGGCTTCGGCGACGCCCTCTCGCACCGGATCGCGAAGGCGATCGGCCGGGCGAAGCGGCGCGTCCGGATCTGCTCGCCGGTGCTGACCGCTGCGCCGGTGCTGGCGACGCTCGCGCAGGTGATCGCCGACGGCAAGGTCGACGTCGCCGGCGCCCTCGACCAGACGCAGATCGAGGAGGTGCAGGTGCAGTGGGGCCCGACGGGAGTCGCGTCGTGGAAGCTGCCGCTCCTACGCCAGATCGTCTCGTCGGGCCGGTTCGCGGGCAAGCGTTCGACCCGATGGGGCCCGCAGACGGTGCACGACTACATGCACGCCAAGATGACCATCGCCGACGACGTCGTCTTCCTCGGCTCGTTCAACCTCTCGCACTCGGGCGAGCAGAACGCCGAGAACGTGCTCGAGATCCACGACGCGGCTTTGGCGGAGCGCCTGGCTGCGTTCGTGGACGGCGTGCGCGGCAGGTATCCGGTGGCGCACCTCGACGGTCTACCGCAGCCGGCGACCTCTCCGCCGGCCTGAGCTTTCAGATCTCTTCGAGGCGCGTGTGGGGCGGTTCGGCGGTCAGTTCGCCGCGGCCGATCGCCGCGGCGACGTCCTGTTGGACCTGCTTGCGCGCAGACCGCTTCGTGACCTTCCAGAGACGGTGCTCAGGCGGTGGGCCCTGCGTGTCGGCCCGAATCATCACCCCGAAGGTTGCGCCGACGAACCCGACCGCCCAGACGACGAACATCGCGACGACGAGAATCCACAGGATTCCCGTGTTATGGCGGAAGATCCAGATCATCACCCCCGCGATGATCGCGGTGACGACGACATGCGCCCAGAAGAGCGGCGTCTCGCGCGACTCCTTCATCGATCGCTTTCGGCGCTCGCTCGAGACGAGCCACTCGCGGCCATCAGGCGTATTGACCTTCTGGGGGGCGCCGGCCATGCGCGCGGGACGCTACAGGATCCGCCCGATCATTCCCATTCGATCGTTGCCGGCGGCTTGGACGACAGGTCGAGCGCAACGCGGTTCACGGCGGGGATCTCGTTCGTCATGCGACTCGAGATCGTCTCCAGCAGGTCGTAGGGCAGCCTCGCCCAGTCGGCGGTCATCGCGTCCTCCGAGGTGACGGCGCGGATCACGATCGGGTAGCCGTAGGTGCGCTCGTCGCCCTGGACGCCGACTGAACGGATCGCGGGCAGCACGGCGAAGCACTGCCAGAGCTCGCGATAGAGGCCGGCCTTCCGGACTTCCTCCAGCAGGATCGCGTCGGCCTCACGGAGGATCTCGAGGCGCTCGCGGGTGACGTCGCCGATGATCCGGATCGCCAGGCCGGGGCCGGGGAACGGGTGCCGCCAGACCATCGCCTCCGGCAGCCCGAGCTCCTCCCCCACCCGCCGCACCTCGTCCTTGAACAGCGAGCGGAGCGGCTCGACCAGCTCCATCGCCATGTCGTCGGGCAGGCCGCCGACGTTGTGGTGCGACTTGATCTTGGCGGCGACGCCCTCGGTGCCTCCCGACTCGATCACGTCGGAGTAGAGCGTCCCCTGGACGAGGAACGGCACGCGGCCGAGCTTGTCGGCCTCCGCCTCGAAGACCCGGATGAACTCCTCCCCGACGATGCGCCGCTTCTCCTCGGGCTCGGTCACGCCCTCGAGCCGGGCGAGGAACCGCTCGGCGGCGTCCACGTGGACGAGCGGAACGTGGAAGTGGCCCTCGAACGTCTCGACCACCTGCGCCGCCTCGTCTTTCCTCAGCAGGCCGTGGTCGACGAACACGCAGGTGAGCTGGTCGCCGACCGCCTTGTACACGAGCAGCGCGGCGACGGCGGAATCGACTCCGCCTGAGAGGCCGCAGAGGACTCGCTCGTTGCCCACCTGGGCGCGAATGCGATCGACCTGTTCCTCGATCACCGCCGCCGGCGTCCATGTCGGGCGTGCGCCTGTCACGCCGTACAGGAAGTTCTTCAGCACCTCCTGCCCGCGGGGCGTGTGCACGACCTCCGGGTGGAACTGGACGCCGTAGAGGCCGCGCTCGGGCGCTTCGAACGCCGCGATCGGAGTCGACGGCGACTCTGCCGTCACGGTTGCCCCTGTCGGTGGTGCTATGACGGCATCTCGATGGCTCATCCATGCCGTTTGCTGCTCGGGAAGGCTCTCGCCTAGCGCTCCGCGCAAGCGGACCGCCGTCTTGCCGAACTCGGATGCGCCGGTGCGCTCGACCCGGCCGCCGAGGTCCTGCGCCATCAGCTGCATGCCGTAGCAGATGCCGAGCACGGGCACGCCGAGGTCGTAGATGCCGGGGTCGACCTGCGGTGCGTCGTCGGCGTAGACAGAGGCCGGGCCGCCGCTGAGGATCAACGCGGCGGGCTTGCGGGCGCGGAGCGACGCGGCGGTCGAACGGTGCCCGACGAGCTCCGAGTAGACGCGCGCCTCGCGGACCCTCCGGGCGATCAGCTGTGAGTACTGGCCACCGAGGTCGACGACCAGCACCGGTCGTTCCTCCGGCACGGTCCTATCCAGGGACATCGCGTCCGGAGCGGGGAACGGCAGCACCTCAGCGCCGATAGTTGGGCGCCTCCTTCGTGATCGTCATGTCGTGCGGGTGGCTCTCCTGGATGCCGGCGGCGGAGATGCGGACGAAGCGAGTGCGCTCCTTCATCTCCTCGATCGTGGCGGCGCCGCAATAGCCCATCGACTGGCGCAGCCCGCCGACGAGCTGGTGGAGCACGGCCTGCACCGGCCCCTTGTACGGAACGCGTCCCTCGATCCCCTCGGGAACGAGTTTGTCGACGTCCTCGACGTCGCCCTGGAAATAGCGGTCCTTCGAGAACGAGCGGGCCTTCATCGCGCCGAGCGACCCCATGCCGCGGTACTCCTTGTAGCGCTCGCCCTGCACGAGGATCACGTCGCCGGGCGCCTCGTCCGTGCCGGCGACGACGGAGCCGAGCATCACCGAGTCCGCGCCCGCCGCGATCGCCTTGGCGACGTCGCCCGAGTTGCGGATGCCACCGTCCGCGATCAGAGGGACACCCTCGGCTGCGCACGCGCTGGCGCAGTCGAAGACCGCCGTCACCTGCGGGACGCCGACGCCGGCGACCACGCGGGTCGTGCACGCCGCGCCAGGCCCGACGCCGACCTTGACGCCGTCGACGCCGACGGCGATGAGCGCCTCGGCGGCGTCCGCCGTGGCGACGTTGCCGGCGACGAGTTGGGTATCGAGCTGTTCGCGGATGCGGCCGGCCATCTCGAGCACGCCGCGCGAATGGCCGTGCGCCGTGTCGAGCACGAGCACGTCGGCACCGGCGGCCGCGAGCGCCTCGGCACGCTCGAGCGCGTCAGTGCCGACGCCGATCGCGGCGCCGACCCGCAGGCGGCCCTGCTCGTCCTTCGTCGCGTCGGGGTACTCGATCCGCTTCGAGATGTCCTTGACCGTGATCAGTCCGCTGAGCCGCCCGTCGGCGTCGACGACCGGGAGCTTCTCCACCTTGTTCCGGTGGAGGATCCGCTCGGCCTCGTCGAGGGTCGTGCCGACAGGTGCCGTGACCAGGTCGCGGGCCGTCATCAGCGCGCTGACCGGCTGGGCCGTGTCGGTCTCGAAGCGGAGGTCGCGGTTGGTGAGGATGCCGACGAGGATCCCGTCGTCGTCCGTGATCGGGACGCCCGAGATGCGGTAGCGGGACATCAGCTCGAGCGCGTCGGCCACGCGCGCGTGCGGCGGCAGCGTCACGGGCTCGACGATCATCCCTGCCTCCGAGCGCTTGACCTTGTCGACCTCGGCGAGCTGGTCCTCGATCGAGAGGTTGCGGTGGACGATGCCGATACCTCCGACGCGCGCAAGCGCGATTGCCAGGCGGGCTTCGGTGACGGTGTCCATCGCCGCGGAGACGACCGGGATCGCGAGCTCGAGCTCGCGCGTCAGGCGCGTCCGCGTCGAGACGTCGTTCGGGAGCACCTCGGAGGAGGCCGGGACGAGCAGAACGTCGTCGAACGCAAGCCCCTCCCGCGCGAACTTGTCCTCCAGCGCGAGGAGGCGCTCGACTGCGACGGAACCCAGCTCCAGGCCTTCCAAGGAGGACAGCTTAGCGCCGCCTCCGGCCGTCCCCAGGCACGGGGGAAACAGCCGGTTTCCCCCGTGGGGCCCCTTCCGAGCTCCGCCGACGGCTTCGCCATCGGCGTTCGCGATTGGTTCCAGGGACGAGCGTCAGGGCCGCGGCCGCCATGTCGGCCGCGGCGGCGCTATACACCGACCTGCTCGAGCTCGCCGACCTCGACGTCCGCCTCGAGGCCCGCAGCCTCCTTAGGCTCGAAGCGACCCGCTCCCACCTCGAATGTGGAGGCCGCGCCGGCCGCGACCGCGTCGCGCAGCGTCTCCTCCGTCGTCCGTCCGACGGCGTGGGCGGCGATGTAGGCGGCGAGCAGGACGTCGCCGCTGCCGACGCTCGAAACCGCCTCGACCTGCGGAGCGACGGCGCGGTAGCGCCGCAGCTTGCGGCCCTCGCGCAGGCGCGCGAAGCAGCCGCTCTCGTTCGTGATCAGCACGTTCCGCGCCCCGAGCTCGGCGATGTGCTCGAGCGCGAGGGCGAAGTCCTGGCGCTCGTAGAACTCCTGCCCGACGAGCGCCTCCGCCTCGCGCTGGTTCGGCGAGACGAGGAACGGCTCCGCCTCCAGGCCGAGCCGCAGCGGCTCGCCCTCCGAGTCGAGGACGGTCAGCACCTGGCGGCGGCTGAGGTCGCGGATCAGCTCGGCGTAGAAGCCGTCGCCGACGCCGCGGGGAAGCGACCCGGCGAGCACGACGAACTCGGCACCGCCGGCGAGGTAGTGCAGCTTGTCGAGCAGCATCTGCAGCTCTTCCGGCTCGACGTGCGGCCCCCACTCGTTGATCTCCGTGTAGGTGCCCCCGGTCGGGTCGACGACCGCGGTCGAGGTCCGCGACTCGCCGCCGATGCGGACGAAGTCGTTGAGGATCGCCTCGCCGGTCAGCTCCTCGATGATCCGCGTCCCTGTCCGCCCGCCGGCGAGCCCCGTCGCGACGACCGGCACGCCGAGCCGCTTCAGCGCACGAGCGACGTTGATCCCCTTGCCGCCGGCGAGGGTGAGCCCAGCGCTCGCGCGGTGGCGCTGGCCGAGTTGGAAGTTCGGCACGGTCAGCGTGCGGTCGATGGCCGCGTTGAGAGTGACGGTGACGATCACGAGAACCAGCCTCCGATGTGGTGCAGAGTGCGCTTGGTGTACCAACCTGTGCGGCCGAGAACCCCCGGCTTCGGGATCGCCCTGGCCGCGACCAGCGGGCTGCCGGCGATCAGTTTACGGCCAGCGTAGACCTGGACGCGGCCGAGCTGCTGGCCTTTCCTGACCGGCAGCGAAACGACAGTCGGCGCGACCACCCGCTCGGTCAACATCCGCTCGACCCGGACGATCCGCTTCGCGGGTGCCGCGGCGACGAGCGCCAGCGCGCGGCGCCCGTACGGCGCCCTGGCGGTCGCGTAGACCCGCCCCGGCGAGATGGCGTGGACCGTGCGGTAGCGGCTCAACCCCCAAGTGAGCAGGGCGGCCAGGTCCGTGTTCCGGATGTCGCGCGCGGGGCTGCCGAGCAACGTGGCGTACACGGTCACGCCGTGCGACCGCGCGGCCGCCACCTCCGACCAGCCCGCGGCGCCGGTGTGCCCGGTCTTGACGCCGAAGATCCCCGGGTACGTCGCGAGCAGGTCGTTCCAGGTGGTCAGCGTCCGGGCTCCCGAGATCTGCGCCGTCTTCTCGCCGACGACCCGGCGGATCACCGGGTTCTTCATCGCGATCCGGGCGAGGCGGGTGACGTCGTGGGCGCTCGAGTAGTGGTCGGGCGCGTCCAGGCCGTCCGGGTTGGCGAAGTGCGTGTCCGGCAGCCCCAGCTTCGCCGCCTCGGCGTTCATCATCGCGACGAACGCCGCCTGGCTTCCGCCGATGTGCTCGGCGAGGGCGACCGCCGCGTCGTTCGCGCTCTGGATCAGCGCCGCCTCGATCAGTTCTCCGACGGTGAGCCGGTCGCCCTTCTGCAGGTAGATCGACGACTCGCCAACCGCGGCCGCCTGGCGGCTGACCGTGACGACGTCGTCGAGCCGCGCATGCTCGAGGGCGACCAGCACGGTCATCAGCTTCGTGATGCTCGCGATCGGGAGCCGGGCGCGGTCGTTCCGTTCCGCGAGGACCTCGCCGGTGACCCCGTTCTGGACGAGATAGGCACGGGCGGAAACCTGTGGCGCGCCCGCGAACGCCTCCGGCGCGAGCAGCAGGAGCACGGCCGCTAGCAGCGCCAGCCGGAGTCTCACGGCCGCGAAGGGTAGCGCTAGCGGATGCGCACCTGCGAGCCGGGGGTGAGCGCGGTCGGCACCACGCCGGGGTTCAGACGGAGCAGCGAATCGACCGTCGTCCCGTAGCGCGTCGCAATCGCGCCGAGGGTGTCGCCGCTCTGGATCACGTACCAGCGCTTCGGCGGTGCCGGCTTCGCGCGCGTCGCTGTCGACGACGCCTCGGCCTGCTTGACGGACGGCTGCGCATTCGCCGGCCGGCCGTCGGAGCGCAGGCCGCTGCGCACGGCGAGGGCGACGACGGTGGCCACGAGCAGGAAGGCGGCGGGAGCTGCGTAGCGCAGGAGCACACGCCGTCCCTGCTCACCACCCGGCCAGCTCGGTCGGCGCGCCCACGAGCCGGCCTGGCCTACCAGCCTGAGACTTTCCACACCTCGTGATTCAACCGCGCCGCCTCTGCCCCTGCCGCCGCACGCCAGTCGTCCTCGCCGTCCCTGAACGCGTACATGACCGAACGCGACGCAGCGACGAGGGCGCTCGCAGGTCCGCTCGTGAACGCCCGCGCGATGTCGGCAGGCGTGGCCCCTTGCGCTCCGATGCCCGGCAGCAGCAGGATCGACTGCGGCAGGAGCTTCCGGGCCTCGGCGATCGCCCGCGGATAGGTGGCGCCGACGATCGCGCCGATGCTCGACAGGCCGCAGTCGCCGACCACCTCCTCGCCCAGCTCGTTGACGAGCAGCGCGACCTGCTTCCACAGCGGGCGGCCGTCGGAGAGCGCCAGGTCCTGCACGTCGACCCCGCCCGCGTTCGACGTCTTCACCAGGCAGAAGAGCCCTCCGCCTCCGCGCCGGCAGGCGGCGACGAACGGCTCCAGCGAGTCGCGCCCGAGGTAGGTGTTCACCGTCAGGGCGTCGGCGATTGGGTAGCCCTGGACACCCGGCTCGAGGTACGCGTCGGCATACGCGCGTGCCGTCGAGCCGATGTCGCCGCGCTTGCCGTCGACGATCACCAGGAGTCCGGCCGAGCGCGCGTAGCCCACGACCCGCTCGAAAGCCGCGATTCCGTCCGAGCCGAGCACCTCGAAGAACGCGAGCTGCGGCTTGACGGCGACGCAATGCGGCGCGACGGCGTCGATGATCCCGCAGCAGAAGCGTGCGGTCGCCTCGGCTGCCGCCGGACGGCCGATGTGAGCGTCGCCGCGTAGCTCCAGCGGGAGCAGGTCGAGCCGCGGGTCGAGGCCGACGACCAGCTGGCTCCGCCGCTCGCCGACCGCCTCGGCCAAGCGGTCGGCGAAGGTCGTGGTCGCGACCGCCGTTCCAGACTGCATCAGGTCAGATTAGACTCGATCAGCGACGAGGAAAGCGAAGGGCCGCATTCACAGCGGCCCTTTCGCCAATCTCGTCAGCGCCCGACTCGGAGGAGGTGAGTGCGTCTAGCCGCCTCGAACCGACTGCTTGAGCGAGCTGCCCGCGGTGAACTTCGGAACCGTCGCCGCCGGGATGTGCACCTTCTCGCCGGGGTTCCGGGGGTTGACGCCCATCCTCGCCTTCCGGTCGGAGGTGGCGAACTTGCCGAAACCGGTGAAGTTGATCGAATCGCGCCTCTTGAGCGTGTCCGTGATCGTGTCGAGCACGGCTTCGACCGCCTTGCCGGCCTCACCGCGACCGAGACCGCTGCGGTCCGCGACCGCGTTGACGAACTCTTGCTTGGTCACCTAGGTCCTCCTCCTCTGGACATGATGGAACACGGGGCGGAACCTACCACTCCGGGACATTCCGCTCAGCCATGCGCCTTTGCGGCATCCGACCGGGGCGCCGCAACCTCGGCCGCCCGAAACAGGGGATGCAGGCGCACTCCGAGGCGCGCGAGAGAGTCCACACCGCCCTCCTCCCGGTCGATGACGCAGATAGCTGTGCGGCATTCGAGTGCAGCTTGCCGTACCGCCCGGACGGCATCGGCCGCCGCTCCGCCCGATGTGACAACGTCCTCGACCAGGACGACCAGCTCGCCGGGCTCGAACGCGCCCTCGATCTTGTTCGCGGTGCCGTACTCCTTGGCCTCGTCCCGGACGATCAGGAACGGGAGGCGCGAGGCGAGCGACGCCGCGGCGGCCAGCGTGACCGCGCCCACCACGGGGCAGGCGATCCGGCTCGCGCCGGGCTCGACCTCCGCGATCCTGGCCGCGAGCCGCCCGCCGAGCTCCTCGAGCAGCTCCGGGCGGGTCTCGAACCGGAACTTGTCGAGGTAGTACGGCGAGCGCTTGCCCGACCGGAGGAGGAAGTCGCCCTCCAGATAGGCGTGCTCGCGCATCGCCGCGAGCAGCGCCGGATCGTCCATCAGCTGCGGGTGGTCTCCAGGATGCGCCGGGCGAGCGGCAAGACCGTCGACGCCTCGGGCGCGCCGTCGGCCAGCGAGACCATCGAGCCGTCCTCGAAGTACACGTCGACCCGGTCCCGGCGCCTCGCGGAGCGACGGCGCATGACGACCAGGCCGGCGACCGAGCCGGCCACGAGCGCCGCCCCCGCGACCGCCTTACGCCGCGGCATCGCCCTCGTCGCCCGTCTTCGCCTTCCGCGCGCGCGGCTTGGGCTTCGGCTTCGGTCGGGCGAAGCCGCGCAGGCAGCTCTTGAGGTCGTAGAAGACGAGGCCCACGGTAGGCTCCGGGCCCGTGGTCGCGGCGATCGTCCGCTGCTCGTCTCGAACGAGGAAGACGCTTCCGTCGCCGGTTGCGATCTCGGCCTGCGCCAGCGCACCTCCGGCGCTGCCGGCGGCCTGCTGGACGGCCGCGAGCAGCTCCTGCACCGCCCGGGCGAGTTCCGGCCCCCGCTGCTCGTCCACGGTCGTGGCCAGCGTGGAGCCCTCCGCGTCGAGCACGATCGCGGCCTCGATCTGCGAGGAGATCTCGGTCAGGTCGTTGAGAGCTTGCGCGCCGTCCACGGGCGACGAACGCTAACACAGTGCATATTCGCGAAACCTTCTCGAAGTTCTTCGCCGACCGGGGGACGCACCTGGCGGCGATGATCGCGTACTTCGCGCTGCTCTCGTTCGTCCCGCTGATCTTCCTGGCCCTCGCGCTGCTCGGCCTCGGCGGCAGGGCGACCCAGTCGAGCTACTTCGTCGAGGAACTGCAGAAGGTCTTCCCGAGCGCGTCGGTGTCGAGCATCGTCAGCGGGGTGGACAAGATCCGCCGGAACGCGACCTCGCTCGGCCTGATCGGCGCGGCGTTCCTGCTCTGGTCGTCGCTGTCGCTGTTCAGCGTGCTCGAGTCGGCGTTCAACATCGTCTACCAGCGCCCGAACCGCTCCTTCCTGCACGGGAAGGCGCTGGCGACCCTCTTCATGCTCGCCGGTCTGATCACGCTCTTCGTCGGGCTGCTCGTCGGCGGACTGGGAGCGCACACGCTCGACCGCTTCGCGCCGGGAATCCTCGCCAACACGATCGTCGCGCACGCCGTATCGGTGATCGTCTCGTCGATCGCGATCTTCGCCTTCCTCATCGCCGCCTACCGTTTTCTGACGAACGTGGAGCTGACGGTCACGGAGGTGCTGCCCGGCGCGATCGTCGCCACGGTCGTGCTCGAGGCGACGTTCCAGGTGCTGCCGATCTTCCTCGGATTCTCGAAGCACAACCCCTCCGCGCAGGTGATCGGCGGCCCGCTCCTGCTCCTGATCTGGCTCTACGTGATGGCGAACGTGATCGTGTTCGGTGCGGAGGTCAACTGGCGGCGGTCGCGTTCACCAAGGCAGCCCTGAGCACAGTCGCCGCGCGCGCTCGGTGCGAGTTGGCGCGCTTCCAGTCGTCGCCCAGCTCGGCCACCGTCCGCGTCTCGCCCTCGGGGACGAAGACCGGGTCGTAGCCGAACCCGCCCGTGCCGCGCGGCCCGGAGGCGATCTCGCCCTCGAGCACGCCGACCGCGTCCAGCTCGCGGCCGTCCGGGGCGATCGCCACCAGGTGGGCGAACATCCGCGCGTGCCGCTCGGCCGCCTCGCCGAGCCGCTTCAGCAAGTGGAGGTGCTGGCTGCCTGCTTCCGCCCAGCGCGCCGAGTGCACGCCCGGCTCGCCGCCCAGCGCGTCGACCTCGATCCCCGAGTCCTCGCCGACCACCCAGGCCTTACCCGGGCCGACCTTCTCGCGGCCGTACAGCGCCTTGATCCGCGCATTTGCGTGATACGTGTCGCCGTCCTCGGGCGGATAGTCGTCGCCCTCGAGGAGCTCGATCGTCCACTCCGGGAGTGCCGCCCGGAGCTCCTCCAGCTTGTGCTCGTTCCGCGAGCAGAGAATCAGGCTCGCCAGCGTGCTTCCTCCACCTGCGGGAGCTCGGCGACCCGGTCGAGCGCGCGACTGCGGGCCTCCCGGTCGATCCGCAGCTCGATCTCGAGCCGCGCGCCGTCGCGCCGGAGCGCGAGCAGGTCGCCGGCCCGCTCGAGGGCGTCGAGAACGTCACCGGCGGCGGCGCCGTCCTCCTTCAGCTCCACGACCATGCTGGAGGCGACGCGCTGCGGCAGCCCGAGCCCCTTCAGCCACCCCAGCGGTCGCAGGCTGATCAGTGCGACGACGGTCGCGATCACCGCGCCCATCCAGAAGCCGGCGCCGGCGGCCAGCCCGACCGCAGCGACGAGCCAGAGGCTGGCGGCGGTTGTCAGCCCGCGGATCGTGAAGCCCTGGCGGAAGATGAGGCCGGCACCGAGGAAGCCGACGCCGGTCACGATCTGCGCGGCGATCCGGGTCGGGTCGACGCTCCTGGCCGGGAAGTCTTCGAACCCGTAGGCGCCGACCATCGTGAAGAGCGCCGACCCGACGGCGACCAGCACGTGCGTGCGCAGGCCGGCGGCCTTCTCGTCCAGCTCCCGCTCCAGGCCGACGATCCCGCCCAGCCCCGCGGCCGCTCCGATCCGCACGAAAGCCTGGAACCAGGACAGGTTTGGGTCAAGGGCGAGGAGCAGCGATTGCATCCTGCTGTGCGCCTCCGATCATCGCGATGCCCCTGGCGGCCAGCTCGAGCAGCTCGTCCAGCTGGTCGCGCCCGAACGGCACGCGCTCCGCGGTCGCCTGCACCTCGACCAGCCTGCCGTCGCCCGTCATCACCACGTTCAGGTCGACGTCCGCGGCGGAGTCCTCCGGGTAGTCGAGGTCGAGCAGGAGCTCGCCGTCGACGATCCCCAGTGAGACGGCCGCGACCGACTCGGGCATCGCCTTTGCCAGCCCGAAGCGGTCGAGCGCGCGACGTGCGGCCACGTACGCGCCGGAGATCGACGCGCAGCGCGTCCCGCCGTCGGCCTGGAGGACGTCGCAGTCGAGCCAGAGGGTCCGCTCGCCCAGCGCCTTGAAGTCGGTGACGGCACGAACGGCACGGCCGATCAGGCGCTGGATCTCGACGGTGCGGCCCTTCTGCTTCCCCGCCGAGGCCTCGCGCTGCGACCGCTGGCCGGTCGAGCCCGGCAGCAGCGAGTACTCCGCGGTGATCCAGCCGACACCGCGGCCGGACATCCAGCGCGGGACGCTCTCCTCGACCGAGGCGGTGCACAGCACTCGCGTCTTGCCCTGGGTGTACAGCACGGCGCCGTGCGGCTGCTCCAGGAAATCGGGGACGATCTCGACCGGCCGCAGCTGGTCGTGGCGCCGGCCGTCGGCGCGGCTCATGCCGTTTCCCGCAGCGACAGGCCCACGTCTGTCACTGCCGTCCGCTCGAGCGCCGCGAGCGGCACGTGCTCGACCCCGCCGATCGGCAGCTGGAGGAACCTCGCACCCGTCACCCGGAAGACCTCGGTGTCGCCGGTGGTCAGGAAGTGGTACGTACCCTCGCGCCGCGCATCGTTCTCGATCCCCTTGCGGGCGAGCGTCTCGGCCACCTCGCGCGCGGTCTCCTCGGCCGAAAAGACGAGCGTCACGCCGCGGCCGAAGATCCGCTGGAAGATCGGTCGGATCAGTGGATAGTGGGTGCAGCCGAGGATGACCGTGTCGACCCCGTCCTCTTTGAGCGGATGCGCGTACTCCCGCACCGCATCGACGGTCTGCTGGCCGAACGGATCGTCCCCCTCGATCAGCGGCACGAGCTCCGGGCACTCGATCGAGCGCACGCGCACCCCGGCGTCGAGCGTCCGGACGAGCGCCTCGTACCGGCCCGACTCCACCGTCGCTCTCGTCGCCAGCAGGCCGATCCGCCGGTTGCGGGTCGCCTGGACGGCCGCGTGCGCCTCGGGGGTGATCACCCCGACCACGGGCACGGACAGCGACTCCTGCAGCTCCGGCAGGGCGGCCGCCGTCGCCGAGTTGCAGGCGACGAGGATCAGCTTCACGCACTGGTGCTCGAGATAGCCGCCGATCTCGTGGGCGAAGCGGGCGACCTCGGGCAGCGGCCGAGACCCGTACGGCAGCCGGGCGCCGTCGCCGAGGTAGACGAAGTCCTCGTGCGGCATCGTCACCAGGCACTCGTGCAGGACGGTGAGGCCGCCCATGCCCGAGTCGAAGACACCGACCGCGCGCGAGTCCATCGCGCCCGATTGTAGGTTGCGGCATGGCGACCATTCGTCTCGGTACATGCAGCTGGGCCGACGAGGGGCTGGTCAGACACTGGTATCCGCGAGGGGTCTCCTCGCCCGCGGCCCGGCTCGCCTACTACGCGGAGCGCTTCGACACGGTCGAGGTCGACTCGCCGTTCTACCGGCTGCCGGCACCGGAGACGGCGGAGAAGTGGGCCGAGCGGACGCCCGACGGCTTCGTCTGGCACGCCAAGGCGAGCAAGGGAATGACGGGGCACGAGGAGGCCGACCGCGAAACCGCCTTCCGCGAGTTCCGGGAGGCGCTGGCACCGCTGGAGGCGTCGGGGAAGCTCCGCGGCGTCCTGCTCCAGTACCACCCGCGTGTCAAGAAGTCGCGTGAGGCGCTCGAGGAGCTCGCGGCGGTCCGGCCGCTGCTCGAACCGCTCGTCCCGTTCGTCGAGTTCCGCCACCGGTCGTGGCTCGAGGAGGACGAGCGGGCAGACACCTTTTCCTTCCTCGAGCGCCACGGGCTGTCGTACGTCTCGGTCGACTCGCCGCGGACCCGGGCGAGCAACGTGATGCCGCGGATCGCCGTCGCCACCCACCCGGTCGTCTACGTCCGCTTCCACGGCCGGAACTGGAAGACCTGGAACATCCGGAACGCGCGCTCGTCGGCGGAGCGCTTCGACTGGATGTACTCGGAGGAGGAGCTGGCGGAGTGGGTCGAGCCGCTCGCGCGCCTGGCCGAGCAGTCCGAGGAGGCCTACGCGCTGATGAACAACAACCGCGCCGACTACGCGCCGCGGAGCGCGACGATCCTGCGCGGGCTGCTCGACGAGCACGGGATCCCGGCCACGGGCGGCCTCGAGCCGCCGAAAACCGGGCAGCTAGAGTTGACCTTGTGAGTGACGAAGGCATCAACGTCCTCGCGGTCATCCACGGCGCGAACGTCCGCGGTGGAGTCTTCCAGGACGCCGTCGAGGAGGCGGGCCACCGCTACGACGAGTGGAGCCTCGCGTCCGGTGCGCAGGCGCCGCAGCCGCTCGAGGACTACGACGCCGTGATCGTCTTCGGCGGCTCGATGCACGCCGACCAGGACGACCGCCACCCCTGGCTGCGCGAGGAGAACGAGCTCATCCAGGTGCTGCTCGAACGGCGCATGCCGTTGCTCGGCGTCTGCCTCGGCATCCAGCTGATCGCCAAGGCCACGGGCGCCGCCGTCTACCCGGTTCCCGGCGGACCGGAGATCGGCTGGCTCCCGGTCGAGCTCTGCGGCGGCGCGGCCGACGACCCCGTCCTCGGGCGGCTGCCCGAGCGCTTCGACGCGTTCGGCTGGCACTACTACACATACGACCTGCCGGCCGGCGCCGAGGAGCTCGCTCGCAGCGCGCGCTGCAACCAGGCGTACCGGCTGGGCGAGGCCGCCTGGGGCATCCAGTTCCACGCCGAGGTCACGCTCGAGACCGTGCGCACCTGGCTCGACGACAAGGACGACTTTCCGCTCGACCTCGACCGCGATGCCCTCTGGGCCGAGACGCAGGCGCGGATCGGCGGGTGGAACGAGCTCGGGCGGCGGCTGTGCGGGGCGTTCGTCGAGATCGCCGAGCGAGCAGCGGTCGCCGTCTAAACTCAGAGGGCCAGTCTTCAGTCTGGGCCCTGCCTTGCGGTGGCGCCGGCGAAAGGCCTGGGGACAGGCTGAAGCCTGTCCCTTCTTGCCGTTCAGCCGGCCGCCCGAGCGAGCCGAGCCCCCAGCCCCCGGAGCTGAACGCGTAGCTCGTCCGGGCGGACGACCCGGAAGTCGGCGCCGAGCCCCGCCAGGAAGCCCGCCGCCCACTCGAGCGAGTCGGCGCCCATCTCCAGCCGCGTTCCGTCTCCGTCCGCCGTCAGCTCGGCGACCGCAGGTGACACGCGCCGCGAGACGTCTTGGGGCGGAGCGTCGAACCGGACCTCGATCCGCCACTCGTACGGCAGCCGCGCGAGCATCCGGACGACGTGGGCGGCCGGGTCGAAGTCGTTGTCGCGCGGCCGGGCCGGCTCGCCGATCTCGGCGCGCCCGATGCGGTCGGCCCGGAATGTCCGCAGCTCGTTGCTCGCCCGGTCCTGCGCAGGCACGTACCAGCGCCCGCGCCGGGCCACGAGGCCGAGCGGCTCGACCACACGGGTGCTCGGCGTGCCGTCGCTGCGCACGTAGTCGATCTCCAGGCAGCGCCTTCGCCGGATGGCCTCCGCGATCGCGAGCAGCGTCTCGCTGGAGGTCGGCGGCGCCGACGCCGGCTCGCCCAGGAAGCTGACCTCGTCGCTCAGGCGCTCGATCCGCTGCGCGAGCCGCTCCGGCAGGACGCGCGTGATCTTGGTGAGCGCCTGGCCGGCGGCGAGCCCGCGCCGCTCGGCGACTACAAGACCGACCGCGACCGCGGTCGCCTCGTCGTCGGAGAGCATCAGCGGCGGCAGCCGCGTCCCCGCCCGCAACCGGTAGCCGCCGCCGGCGCCGGGTTGGCCGTCGACCGGGATGCCGATGTCGTGCAGGGCGACGGCGTAGCGGCGGATCGTCCGCTCGGTCACGCCCAGGTCGGTCGCGGCCGCGCGTCCGTCCACGACCGGGCGGCTCTGCAGAAGCTCGAGGAAGGCGAGCAGTCGGGAGGCCGGACGGGAGATGTCTTGATTCAAGCACGGCCGCGGACAAAAAGTGTCCTCAATAGCCCGTAAGGTCGCAGTTCGGTCAACCGACAAAGGAGCAACGGACATGGGCGACAACGACGGCCGTCATGACTTCGACTTCTACGCGGGCGCCTGGCGGATCGCGAACCGCAAGCGGGTCAACATGGTCGTTCCGGGCGACGACGAGTGGGTCGAGTTCGAGGCGACGAGCGAGGCGCGCCCGATCATCGGGGGCCTCGGGAACGTCGACACCTACTTGGCGCCCGACTTCCCCGGCCGGCCCGGATTCGAGGCGTTCACGCTGCGGCTGTTCGAGCCGAAGACGGCGCTCTGGCGCATCTGGTGGATGTCGGCTGCGAACTCGGGCCCCCTCGACGAGCCGGTCGTCGGCCGGTTCGAGGACGACGGCATCGGCCGGTTCGAGTGCGACGACATCGTCCAGGGCGTCCACGTGCGGGTGCGGTACGAGTGGACGGTGATCGACGAGGACACCCTCAAGTGGGAGCAGTTCTTCTCGTTCGACGGTCGCCGCACCTGGGAGTCGAACTGGGTGATGGAGTCGACGCGGATCGCCAGCTTCGTCAACCTGAGCGCGACCCTCTTCAGCCAAGCGGTCGCGGTCTGAGTCTTCAGGGACAGACCCCGCAGGGGCTGTCCCTCCAAGCTAGCGCTCGAGCGGCAGCTCGTCGTGACGCGACCACTCGTGCCACGAGCCGGGGTAGTTCCGGGCGCGGTAGCCGGCCGAGCGGAGCGCCATCGCGGCGACGGCCGAGCGCGAGCCCGAGTGGCAGTAGGCGACGATTTCCGCGCCCTCGGGCAGGCCGACCAGCTCGCGGATCTCCTCTGCCGGCAGCGGCACACCCGGCCGGGCGAACAGGTCGCCGGCCTCGATGTTCCGCGCGCCGGGGATGTGCCCCTGCCGCGGGTCGCAGGGATAGCCGCCTTTGCCGCTGAACTCGTCGTCACGCCGGACGTCCAGGATCGTCAGCTCGGGATCGCCCAGCCGCCCCGCCAGCTCCGCGAACGTCGGCACCTCGTCGAACTTCGGATCGAGCTCGTTCCGGTTCTTCTCCAACTCCGCCACCCCCTGGTCGAGCTCACCTTGCCATGCCTTCAGCCCTCCTGCCATCACCGCCACCTCGGGATGCCCGGCGAGCCCGGCGAGCTGGTACGAGGAGCAGGCGCCGATGCAGTCGCCGCCGTCGTAGAGCACGAGCCGCTCCTCGCCGGTGACCCCGTGCCGGCGCAGGCGCAGCCCCACCTCCGATGCGAGCTCCTCCAGCACGGCGCGCTCGGTGACAGGCGCCGGCGAGCCGAGCACGAGCGGGATCGAGCCGGGGAGGTGTCCGCGCATGTGCGCGTTCGGGCCGCGGACGTCGGCGAGCAGCAAGCCGTCCTCGCCCAGATGCTCCGCGACCCAGGCGGCGTCGACCACCGGCGGAAGCGTCGTCACAGCGACCCGATGAAGGTCGCGAGGATCCGGTTGAACGCGTCGTGACGCTCGAGGTTCGGGATGTGTCCGCAACCCTCGAGGACCTCGGCGCGCCCGTTCGCCGAAGCGCCTGCGAGTCCCACGCCGACCTCCGGTGGGATCAGCGGGTCGGCGTCGCCGGCAACGACGAGCAGCGGCAACCCGCCGGTCACCGCTTCCGTCGAGTCCGGGCGGTCGCGGATCGCCGTGATCGCACGAACCAGATCCTCGGGCTCCTGCTCCGCGGCGATGCGGTGCGCCTGCTCGAACCCCTCGTCGGACATCCCCGGCGCGAAGAAATCCTTCGCCTGCGCGTTCCACAAGCCCTCGCCGCCCTGCCCGCGCGCTATGCGGATCCACTCCTCGCGGAGCGGCGCGCGCTCCGGCGGATCGGCGTCCGCGCGCGAGCCGACGAGGACGAGGCCCTCGAGGCGCTCCGGCGCGAGTCGGGCGATGGCGCACGCGGTGTAGCCGCCCATCGATGCGCCGACGGCGACGAACCTGCCCGGTACCGCCTGGAGCACGCCCAGCCCCCACTCGTCGAAGCTCGAGCCGAGGCCGTAGAGCGTCGGCACGTGCGTCTCGTGATCGGCGAAGGCCTCGACCTGAGGCGCCCACATCCGGCCGTCGAACGGCAGCGCGTGCAGGAATGCGATCTTCATCTCGACAGCGCGGCGACGACGTCGAGCTCGGCGGCGATCGCTGGTCGCTCAGTGAGCTCGTCGAGCCGAGAGAGCAGCGCCCGGTACGGCGACAGGTCGACGCCGAGCTGGTCGCGGAGGCGGATCAGCCAGGGCGCGTACGCGATGTCGGCCAGCCCGTAGGGCAGCGGCCAGGCGTCGGTGCCGCGTTCCATCGCCGCCAGACAGCCCGCGAGGCGTTCCTCTGCGTCGTCCTCGTGGCGCCGGAACGCGTAGTACGAGTCGCCCAGGTTGGTGTCGAAGCGGTGGATGGCGAGCCGGACCTGCGCCCGGGCGGCCGGATCCGCGGGCAGCAGCTCCGGCTCGGGGTAGCGCTCCTCGAGGTACTGCATGATCACCTCCGACTCCGGCAGCACGAACGAGTTCTCCTCGAGCACCGGAACCTTGCCGAGCGGGTTCTTCTCGTACAGCCAGTCCGGACGGTCGGAGAGATCGATCGTCACCGTCTCGTACTCGACGTCCTTCTCTGCGAGGACGATGCGGGCACGGGCGCAGTAGGGACAGCGGTCGGCGTCGAAGAGGGTGAGCATGGGTGCAGGCTCAGCCTACCCCGAGCGCCTCTGCCAGCTGCTGTTGCAGCTCGTCGGGCGGGGGGAGCTCCTCGGTGGAGGAGGCGGTGCGGGCGACCGCGCGGATCCGGGCCGGGTCGGCGCCGGTGAGGCGCTGGGCGACGGTGGGGTTGGCCCCCAGTGCGACAACGTCGCCCGGCGGAAGCTCGCCGAAGTACTCGGGCACGGAGGCGTACTCGTCGGCGACGCCGCCCCGGTCCCAGAGCACGTAGCGGACGACGGCGCTCTCCTCGACGCCGAGCGTGAGCACGATCGCGCCGAGCGCCAGCGACACCTCGCGCCCGAGCCGCCGGAGCGCCTTCGGATCGCGGCTGCAGAGCTCGTCGTCGACACGCGTCCAGCCGTTGCTCGGCTGGGCGACGGCGGTGGTCTCAGATCGGCCGATGCGCGGCAGGTACTTCGCGACCGTCTGCTCGACCCGGTCGTGGTCGTCGGTCTGGACGTACAGCGCCCCGTGCGAGGGCCGGCGCTGATCGCCGGCCGCCCGTTCGGCGGCCACGGCCAGCGGCGCGGCCATGTACAGCTTCTCGGGCTCGAAACCGAGCCGCTTCCACGCCGCGACCGCGGTGTGGTTGCTCGACATCACGTCGAGGGTGACCCGCGTGGCGCCGCGGCCACGGCCCTCGTCGAGCACCGGTGTCATCAGCCGCTTGAGCAGGCCCCTGCGTCGCGCGGGCGGCCGAACGTGTGCCAGCACGATGTGCCAGACGTGGCCAGGGAGCATCGTCGCCCGGACGACGCCGACCACGCCGTTGTCGTCCTCGGCGAGATAGACGGCGCCGCGCCCGCCGATGTCGGCGGACACGTCCTGCCACTCCTCCTCCCAGGTCTCGACGAACTCGGGCGGCGCCGGGATCTCCGCCTCGAACTCCTCCCACAGCTCGCGCAGGACGGACTGGTCCGCGTCGGTGGCCCGGCGGACGTTCATCCAAGCACTCTGGCGCCGGTCAGGAGGTAGTGGACGGTCAAGTTCTGGAAGGGATCGAAGCGCTCGACGACGGAACGGATGTCGACGTCACCATAGAACGCGGCGATCGCCTTGCGCACGCCGAGGTCGCCGGGCGCCCACGCGCGCGGCCGGGCGAGATGACGGGCGAGGAACCAGTCGGCCGTCCACTCCCCCAGCCCGCGCACCGCCGTGATCCGAGCCTTGACCTCGTCGTCCGGGAGCGCAGCCAGGGCATCGAGGTCGAGGTCCGACCGGGCGAGACCGACGACGTACTCGGCCTTGCGCTGCGAGAAGCCGAGCGAGAAGAGCTCGTCCTCGTCTGCGTCGGCGAGGCGCTCGCGGGTCGGGAACGAGAAGGCTTGCTCGCCGCGCTCGCCGAAGCGCTCGATCATCCGGTTGCGGATCGCGAACGCGGCGAACAGCGAGACCTGCTGCGCGCTGATCGAGGTGACGAGGCTCTCGAACGGGCTCGGCGCGAGCGGCGGCCGGAAGCCGGCGAGCGCGGAGGTGACGCAGCGGACGGCCGGGTCCGCCCGGCGCGCCCACCGGTCGAAGGCCTCGAGGTCGAAGGGCAGTCCGAGCAGCGTGCCGACCTCGGCCTCGATCTCCGCGTCGAGCGGCTCGACGATCACGCCGCCGTGGGCCGCCTCGATCCGCACCTCGCGCCCGCCGACGACGCGGTGGAGGCCGCCCTCGTGCCAGAGGTTCGCGAAGTCGGGCCCGAAGGCGCGGAAGCGCTCGGTCGAGATCTCGAAGTCGTAGGGCTGGGGAATCTCGAGCGGCGGCACGGCGGACGTTCTTCAGGGACAGACCCCTCGCGGTCTGTCCTCGTCGAGAGCGTGCGCAACGGCGCGCAGATCGTCGAACGGCTCGTACTCCACGCCCTGCTCGCCGAGGTACTCCGCCAGCCCGTCGCGTGCGAACACCCGCTCCGCCGCCAGTGCCACGCAGCGATCCGAATAGCCGTCCCCGACGTAGGCGAACGGGCCGTTCACGACGGAGGCGCGCTTGCACGGCTCGCCGCACACCGGGCAGACGGTCTCGTCACGCCAACGGATCCGCCAGCCGTCAGGTCGCGGGTCGAGCCGGTTCGCGCGCAGCTCAATCTGGACGCCCTCCCGGGCGAGCACCGGCTCGATCAGCTCGTGGAAGCCGCTGGAGACGACGAGCGGCCGGAACCGCTCGACCAGCTCGCGGAACCCGGGTCGCACGCGCACGTTGTCAACCAGCCAGGCCGTCACCTCGTCCGGCGGCGTCCGCACCGTCGCGAACTCGACCTCGATCACCTCGTGCAGCGTCATTGTCCGGCCGAGGTCGTGCTCCGCGTGCACGTACACACCGGAGTCGCCGAACTCGAGCAGCACCATGTGGAGGCTGTCCACCTCCGTCACGGTCCCGTCCCAGTCGAGGACGAGCCTCAGAGGTGGGATGTCACTCCGGCGGGATCTTCGTCGGCGGCCGCGACGCCCGGCTCCTCGTACCAGGAGAAGGCGTACGTGCCGTCGTCGAGGTCACGGGCGAACGTCGTCAGCCGCAGCGGGTGGAACGTGTCGCACATCACCGCCAGCTCGTGCGTCTCGGTCAGCCCGATCGACTTCTCCGCCAGGCCCGGGTGCGGCCCGTGAGGGATTCCCGACGGGTGCAGCGTGATCGACCCGACGTCGACCGCCTTCCGCGAGGAGAAGTTGCCGGAGACGTAATAGATCATCTCCTCCGAGTTCACGTTCGAATGCACGTACGGGATCGGGATCGCCAGCGGGTCGAAGTCGAGCTTGCGCGGACAGAACGAGCAGATCACGAAGTTCTGGCCCTGGAAGGTCTGGTGCGCCGGCGGCGGCATGTGGATGCGGCCGGTGATCGGCTCGAAGTCCTCGATGTTGAAGGTCCATGGATAGACGTAGCCGTCCCAGCCGACCACGTCGAACGGGTGGTAGTCGAGGACATAGGTCTGGTACCCGTCGCGGACCCGCACCTTGACGTGGTGCTCGCCGCGGTCGCGGTGCGTGCGCAGCTCGGTCGGCGGGTGGATGTCGCGGTGGTAGAACGGCGCGTGCTCCATCAGCTGGCCGTACTCGTTGCGGTACCGACGCGGGATCTCGATCAGGCCCGGCGACTCGAAGACGAGATGCCGCTCGGGCCCGCCGTTCGTGAACCGGTAGGTCGTCCCTCGCGGGATGACGACGTAGTCGCCCTCGCGGTACGGCAGGTCGCCGAAGATCGTCTCCAGCGTCCCCGACCCCTCGTGGACGAAGATCACCTCGTCGCCCTCGCCGTTCCGGTAGAAGAAGTCCATCCCCTCGGTGGGCCGGGCGATCGAGATCTCGACGTCCTGGTTCCACATCGAGAGGTGCCGCGCCGAGATCGCGTCGCCACCCTCGGGCGTCTGCTCGTAGGTGCGGAAGTGGCGGTGCGCGTGCGCCTCGGGCACCCACTCGTCGCGGACGATCGGCTCGAAGTCGCCGAGGTCGCGGATCCGGACCGGCGACTGCAGGTGGTAGAGGATCGACTCGTTCCCGGAGAAGCCCTCGAGGCCGAAGACCTCCTCGTTCAGGAGCGTCCCGTTGTCACGGAACTGGACGTGCCGCTTGCGCGGGACGTCGCCGAGCAGCTGGTACATCGGCATGCACTGAAGGTTAGTCAGCAGAGCGCTTCGGCGGCGAGCGCGGCCAACCGCTTGCCGGTAGCCGGGCCGAACTTGAAGCCGTGGCCCGAGCAGGCCGAGCCGACGACGATCCGGCCGTGGCGCTCGACGATGAACCGCTCGTCGTCGGTGGTGGTGTAGAAGCACGACTCCGCGTGCACCGGCTCGGGGTCGGCGTTCGGGAAGCGCTCGCGCGTCCAGTCGGCGATCTCCTGGACGAGCGCCTCGTCCGGGCCGTGCTGCTCGTCGGGGTCGGACCGCGAGCCGCGCATGTGGCTGCCGACCTTCAGGCCGTAGAGCGGATCGGACAGCGAGTAGAATCCGTGTCCACGGGTGACGACCTCGGCGACCACCGAAGGTACCGGGCCTTCGAGGCGAAAGTACGCGACCGTCTCGCGCGTCTCGACCACCGGAAGATCGATCCCCGCACCGGCCAGCAGCCGCCTTGCCCACGGCCCGGCGGTGACGACCACCACCGGCTCGTCGAGCTCGTCCAGCGACTCGACTCGGCGCCCGGTCTCGATCCGCAGGCCCCGCGCGAACGCGCTCAGCGCCCGATCCGCGTAGACGACGCCGGCGTCGGGCTGGAAGAGCACGGATGCGGCTTCGTCCGGCACGACGCCGAACCGGGTCTCGGTCTCCTTCCCGGTCAGTAGCTCGCACGCTGCGCCGCAGGCTTCGAGCGCCTCCCTCGAGCTCTGCACCCCTTCGCGGTACAGCTCGAGCAGGCCGTTGAGGAGCAGCAGCTGCTCCCCGCTCTCACGCTCCAGCTCGCGCCACCCGTCGAGCGCCTCCTGCGCGAGGCGCACCCACTTCTTTTCCGGGTACGCGAGCCGGAAGATCCGCGTCCGGCCGTGGCTCGAGCCGCACGTGTGGCCGAGGTCGAACTGCTCGTAGACGACGGCCTCGTGGCCGTCGCGGTCGAGCGCCCAGGCCGCGGCGAGCCCGTTCACCCCCGCGCCGACGACGGCGACGTCAGCCACGCGGCCCGACGGTGTTGCGCAGCACGCCGATCCCCTCGACCTCGAGCTCGACCACGTCGCCGGGCTGCAGCCAGCGCTCGTCGCCGAGCTCGAGGATGCATCCGGTCCCTACGGTCCCGGAGCCCAGCACATCGCCGGGGAGCAGCCGCGTGTTCCGTGCCGCGTGCTCGACGAGCCGCTCCCAGGAGAAGTGCATGTCGCCGAGCTGCCCGCGCGAGCGCTCCTCCCCGTTGACCCGGGCGACCATCACCGCCGTCGAGCCGTCGAACTCGTCCGGTGTGACCAAGACCGGGCCGAGCGACGTCGCGAAGTCCTTGCCCTTGGCCGGGCCGAGCCCGACCTTCATCTCGGCGCGCTGGAGGTCGCGTGCCGACCAGTCGTTCATCGCCGTGAAGCCCCCGATCGCGCCGTCGGCACCGGCGATCGCCGCCACCTCGAGCTCGTAGTCGAGCTCCTGGCTCGGCTCCGGGAACGGGATCTCGTCCTCGGGCCCGAAGATCGCCGCCGGGTTCGAGAAATAGAAGACCGGCTGCTCGTACCACTCGGCCGGCACCTCCGCCCCCCGCTTCGCGCGTGCGGTCTGCACGTGCTGCTCGAAGGCGTAGAAGTCGCGCACGGCGGGCGGGTGCAGCACCGGCGCGCGCAGCACGACGTCGGCGAGCGCGTATTCGGCGTGCTCGCGCGCCCGCCCGCCGCCGGTGAAGAACGACTGGAGCGTCTGCGCCGCTAGCTGGATCACCCTGTCGCCCTCGATCCGCCCGGGCCAGCCGCGCTCGAGGCCCAGCTCTTTCGGGCTGAACATGCAGAGCTTCATCGCCCGAGGAGCCTAGACGCGCTTCGAACTGCAGTGACCAGGCTCAAGCCCGTCACTGCACTCGACGCGCGCTACGGCTCCGTGTGGACGATGATCTCGGCCACGCTGGTCAGCTCACGCCGGATCCGCTCTTCGATCGCGCTCGCGCGCGCATGCGCCTCGGCGAGCGGGACGGTGGCGTCGAGCCCGAGGGTGAGGAAGACGAGCAGGCCGTCGTCGCCTTCCAGGAACCGCAGCTCCCGCGGCGGCCGTCCGGTCTCCGTGTGGACGATCCGCGTCACAGCTTCGGCGTCGGCCGCGACGTTCCCGCGCGCGGGCATCCTCCCCTCCGTCTCCTCGGCCAGCGGCTCGAGGTGGGTGCGCACGGCATCGACCGCGGGCAGGGCCTCCGCGATCGCCCGCTCGACGTCGGTGGCCGCACGATGGGCCTCCTCGAGCGACGACTCGCCCGGCAGCTTCAGATGCAGCGACACCTCCGTGCGCCCGTCCACGTGGAGGATGTTGATGTTGTGGATCTCCCGCACGCGGCGCACCTTCATCGCAGCGGCGTAGGCGAGCTCGCGGGTGACGGCGTCCTCCATCCTCGGCTCGACGTGGACGACCACGTCCGTCTCCGGCAGCGCACGCTCGACCGCAGCCTCGACCGCGTCGGCCGCCGCGTGCCCCTGCCCCACCGCCGCCGACGGCGAGACCGCGATCACGACGTCGGCGAAGTGCCGTCCCGCAGCCGAGCGCATCCGCAGCCGCTGCAGCCGGATCGGCGGCTCGATCCCCGCGATCGCCAGCCGGGCGGCCTGCTCGGCATCCGCCGGCGCCCGATCCATGAGCACGTCGACGTTGCGCCGCATCAGCCGTAGGGCAGCGGTCAGCACCAGTACGGCGACGAAGAGGGCGGCGATCGAGTCGGCCTCCGGCCAGCCCGCCCGGACGCCGATCAGGCCGACCAGCACCGCAAGGGATCCTGCGAAGTCGCTGCCGAAGTGGAGCGCGTTGGAGAGGAGCGCCGCGCTGCGGAACCGTCGCGCGGCCCGCCACGAGGTCAACGTCCGCAAGACGTCGATCAGGAGCACTAGACCGACCACCAGGAACGCCCACCACGCTGCATCAACGTCGATGCGGATCCGCCCGGCCAGTCGCGCGACCGCGAGGCCGGCCACGCCGACACTGACCAGCGCGAGCACGCCCGCCTCGAACAGCGCGGCCAGGTGCTCGGCCTTCCCGTGCCCGTACTGGTGCTGCTCGTCCGCGGGCCGAACGGCAACTCCGACCGCGAAGAAGGTCAGCAGCGCGGCGACGAGATCGGTACCGGAGTGCAGCGCCTCGGAGACGAGTCCCAGCGAGCCGCTCGCGATGCCGGCGGCGAGCTTCAACGCGAGCAGCGCGCAGGCGGCCGCGACCGAGACGAGCGCGGTACGCCGCTGCGGACTCACCCTGTGAAGGCTAGAGCTACCTGCTGTCGAGGTACTTCGCGCCGCGCCACGCCGCCGGCAGGAGCGCCGCTGCGCAATAGAGCTTGAAGAGGTCGCCGGGGACGAACGGGTAGAGGCCGTCCTCGAGCGTCTGCTCCAGGTTCGTGTTCAGCACGACCGCGAGCCAGGGCAGCCCGACCAGGTAGATGACGACGTTGCCGGTCAGCATCGCGCCCACGGCCGAGGAGAACCGCCGGTCCCACCGGTGCTCCGCCAGCGCCCCCGTGACCGCCGCCGCCGCGACGAAGCCGACGATGTAGCCGCCGCTGGCGCCCGCGACCACGTCCCAGCCGTGGTCGTGGTGGGCATAGACCGGCGCACCGAGCACCCCGATCAGGAAGTAGAGCGTCAGCGACGCCACGCCGCGGGCGGCGCCGAGCGAGGCGCCGACAAGGCAGACCGCGAACGTCTGACCCGTGATCGGCACCGGCGTGAACGGCAGCTTGACCGAGATCTGAGCGCAGAGCGAGACCAGGGCGGTACCGGAGACGACGAGCAGCGCGTCGGTGAGCAGGGTCGGCCGCGGGAAGGCCGCGAGCCGGAGCGTGGCGGCGTCGGCTCTCACAGGTTGCCGCGCAGGGCCTGCTCGCGCTCGATCGCCTCGAACAGAGCCTTGAAGTTCCCCTCCCCGAAGGTGCGGGCGCCGTGGCGCTGGATCACCTCGAAAAACAACGTCGGCCGGTCCTGCGTCGGCTTCGTGAAGATCTGGAGCAGGTAGCCGTCCTCGTCGCGGTCGACCAGGATTCGCAGGCGTCTCAGGTCGCCCCAGGACTCCTCGATGTCGCCGACCCGTTCGAACGCGTCCTCGTAGTACGCCTCCGGCGTGAGCAGGAACGCGACACCGCGCCCCTGCATCGCCTCGACCGTCCGCACGATGTCGTCCGTCTGGATGGCGACGTGCTGGACGCCGGGGCCGGCGTTGTACTCGAGGTACTCGGCGATCTGGCTCTTTCGGCGCCCCTCGGCCGGCTCGTTGATGGGGAACTTGATCTTTCCCTCGCCGTCCGCCATCACCTTCGACATCAGCGCCGAGTACTCGGTGTGGATCTGCTCGTCGTCGTAGTGGACGATGTTCTCGAAGCCGAGCACGCGCTCGTAGAAGCCCACCCAATCGTCCATCTTCCCGAGCTCGACGTTGCCGACGCAGTGATCGAGCAGCGTGAAGCCCACCGGCTCGGCGCCGTTCGCCTCCACCGCCGCGTAGCCGGGCAGGTGCGGCCCTGCGTAGTCGGCGCGGGCGACGAATGTGTGCACGACCTCGCCGTAGGTCGAGATCGAGGCGACCTGGGCGCGGCCGTATTCGTCCTCCAGCCACTCGGGCTCACGCACGCCGCGCGCGCCCCGCTCGACCGCGACCCTGTACGCCTGCTCGGCGTTGGGCACGCGTAGCGCGATGTCGCGGACTCCGTCCCCGTGCCTCGTCGCGAAGCGCGCGATCTCGTGGTCGTCCGTCAGCGCGCTCGTCAGCACGAGGTTGACGTCGCCCTGGCCGAGAGCGTACGAGGCGCGGTCGCGGACGCCCGTCTCGGGCCCGGAATACGCGTGGCGGGCGAAGCCGAACGCGTGCTCGAAGTAGTACGCCGCCTGCTTCGCGTTCCCCACCCAGAGCTCGACGTGGTCCCAGCCCTCGAGCGGCATCGCGTCGTCGGTCACGCCGCGATCTTAGCGCCCTCCGCCTCGGCCACCCCCACGGGTGCCCGCCGCCAGCGGCGCTCGAGCACGATCCCGAGCAGGATGGTCACTCCGCCCACGATCTGGAGCCAGCGCAGATGCTCGGAGAGGATCAGCGCGGCGAAGATCGCGGCGACGAACGGCTGCGCGTTGGCGAACAGCGTCGCCCGCGACGGACCGACGATCCCGATCGACTTGAACCAGAGGATGTTGGTGAGGAAGAGCGGTCCGACGATCGCGAATGCGAGACCGACCCAGACGAGACCGCCGAGCGACGCGTAGTCCTGGTCGGCAATCTGCGGCGTGCTGAGCGCGACGAACGGCACCCACATGACCACCAGCACGACGGCGCTGATCCGGTACGGCGAGTAGCTCCGCATCAGGGGCGCGATCGTCACGGAGTAGGCCGCCCACGAGATCGCGAGCATGATCGCCAGCAGGTCGCCGCCGAGATCCGACGACAGGTCGCCGCCGGAGCCCAGTGCGACCAGCGCGACGCCGACGAAGCCGATCGCGGTCGCCACCCAGAACCGGCCGGCCAGGTGCTCCAGCCCGATCAGCGACGAGATGATCGCCGCGAAGATCGGCGTCATCCCCAGGATCAGCGCGACCGTGGTCGCGGAGCCGAGCTTCAGCGCGTAGACGAACGAGACCTGGTTGATCAGGAGGAAGAGGGAGGCCGCGCCGACCAGCGCCAGGTTCCTCCTGCCGCCCACGCGCAGCGTCCCCTCCAGGACGACGGCGACCACGACGGCGAGGATCGCGGCGGCGCCGTACCGGATCGCCCCGTAGGCGAGCGGCTGGAAGCCGTGCGTGAGGACGTACTTGGTGACCGTGATGTTGAACGCCCAGATCACGATCGTCGCGACCAGCATCAGGTCGACAGGGCTCGGACGCCGCATCTGGTGAACGTATCCGCAGGCGGCCGCGGTAGGCTTCGGCGTGTGGCGACCATCGAGGAGATCGACGAGCTGGTCGCGCCGGCGACGCCGCACTTCGCCTACCAGATTCGAGCCCGCGTCCGCGAGCTCGTGCTCGATCTCCCCGGGGACAATCCCGTACGGCGCTACGCCGACGAGAAGATGGCGCTGCTCGACCGGCTCGGCCACGCCTCGTCCAAGGCGGACGACGAGCGGCGGGAATCGCCGGAGCGGCCCGGCTGGAACGAGCTCCCGAGTTCGGCACCGGCCGAGCGCCCGCTCCCGAAGCGGCGTTGACGGCCTCGTCGGTCCTCGTCACCGGGGGTTCGCGGGGGATCGGTCGCGAGGTCGCGCGGCGCTTCGCCGAGTCAGGCGCTTCGCGGATCGCGATCGGGTATCTGCGCAACGACACCGCCGCTGAGGAGACGGCCGAGGAGCTGCGCTCCCTCGGCGCCGAGCCGGTGCTCCTGCGCGGCAACGTCGCCTCGACGCGGGTTGCCGGCGAGGTGGCCGCGCTCGGACCACTGGACGCGATCGTCCACTGCGCCGCCACCGGCGTGATCCGCCCGGCACTGGAGACCACCGACAAGCACTTCGACTGGACGCTCGCAGCGAACGCCCGCGCCTTCCTCTCGCTCGCGCGGGCGGCGGCGCCGCAGATGCCCGCCGGCTCGTCGCTCGTCGCGGTCTCCAGCCTGGGAGCGAGCCGCGTGCTGGCGAACTACGTCCTCGTCGGCACCTCGAAGGCGGCGCTGGAGGCGCTCGTCCGCTACCTCGCGGTCGAGCTGGCACCGCCGGGGATCCGCGTGAACGCCGTTTCGGGTGGCGTCGTCGAAACCGGCGCGCTCGACCATTTCCCGAACCGCGAGCAGATGCTCTCCGGGAGCCTGGCCCGCACGCCGGCCGGGCGGCTGGTCGAGCCGGGGGACATCGCGGACGCCGTCGCCTTCCTCTGCTCCGCCGGGGCGGAGATGATCCGGGGCCAGACGATCGTGGTCGACGGCGGGTTCTCGCTCGTCGTATGAGGCGGGTAACGCTCTGTTACAAGCTCGTCATGCGGCGTGGTTCCGCGCCGTCTGGAGCAAGGAGTGCCGGACCGGGGACAGGCTCGAGCCTCTCCGCGATCCCGTGTCTCGTACCGGCCGTCTGATGTGGCCGACGGAGCAGAATCGGGCGGCGTGGGAAGGGCGGTTCGGCCGGACGCCCGAGGGCGGGCGCGGGCTTCCCGACGCCGTCCGCGAGCGACTACCCGACCTGGACGGCAAGCACGTGCTCCATCTGGCCTGCGGCACCGGCGAGGCGACCGCCGACCTGCTGGCGCTCGGCGCCCTCGTCAGCGGGATCGACCCGTCAGCGGAGGCGCTCGCGGTCGCGCGCGAGCGGGTGCCCGACGCAGCCTTCTTCCAGGCCGAGCTGGACGAGCTGCCGCTCCAGCTCCGGCGGCGCCGGTTCGCGGCGATCTACACGGGCGAGGGAGCCCTCGCGCAGGTGCCCGAGCCCGGCCTGCTCGCAGCTGCTGCCGCCGCGGGCCTGCGCAAGAACGGACGGCTCGTCGTCTGCGACCACCATCCGGTTGCCGATTGCGTCGACCCGGTCGATCTCCGCTGGCGCGAGAGCTACTTCGAGGAAGGCCGCAGCCGGCTCGGACAGATCGTCACCGCATTCGTGGAAGCCGGACTCACCCTGGTCGAGCTCGACGAGCTGCCGCCGCCGGCGAAGGAGCTCGGCGGCCGGCACGACCCACGTATCCCGACCGAGTTCCTGCTGGTCGCGACGAAGGCGCTCTAGCGCGGTTCGCGCATGAACCCCTGGCGCGCCGCGCTGACCAGCGCGACCGCCTCGGGGAACAGGATCCGCATCGCGTCGCGTAGCGCGAGCGCCTGCTCGTCGGCGCCCCCGCTCGCGTCCACGCGCGAGAGCGCGGCGGCGGTGAGCTCGACCGCGGTATTCAGCGTCAGGGTCGCGAACTGCTCGCGCTGTGCCTCGGCCACCGACTCGGCCTGCTGCTCGGCGAACTCGCGGAGGCCGCGCATCAGGTCCTCCGGGTCGCCGCCGAACGGGAAGCTGAACCCTCCTTCCTCCATCACCTCCCAGGTTACGTGAGGTCGCCCTTGTAACCGGCCATCACCTGGCGCTCGAGCTCGCTGACCACGCCGACGGCCTGCGTCATCGCCTCCGCGAAGGGCGAGGACATGCTGTCGCCGAGCGCGAGCTCCAGCCGACGGGCGGCCGCGCCAACGTCGTCCAGATACCCTGGTGAAGCGAGCCTCGGCGGCGGCTGGATCGTCTGCTCCAGCGCGAGCGCGCAAGCCTCGGCCTCCTCGATCCCTTCCGGCTGCTCAGTCAGGCGGAGGGCGACCAGCTCCCGGCGGAGATCTTCGAGCTTGCCCCCGCCCGCCGATTCCTCCGCCAGCTCGCAGAGCGCAGCGATCGAGACGGCCGCACGGACGATGGAGCGCTCGCCGACAAGCCCGCCCTGCTCGTCGAGCGCAGCCCAGGCCCCAACCGGCCCCGAGTAGGCGCAGAGGTAGACGCGGCGGCCTGGCTCCGGCTCCGTGGGGATCACGCCGCCGACCTCCTCGCCCGCACCGGCCAGCCCGGCGGCGGCGACGGCGATACGCTCGAGGTCGGCGTGCAGCTCCACCGCCGGCGGATACTCGCCTACGATGGAGGTCCGATGCGGCGGAGGCGCCACACCGAGGACGAGGCCTTCCTCGACGCGAAGGCGCGCATCGACGCGCTGGTCAAGGCGGAGATCGAACAGAGCGAGGCCGAGCTCCAGCGGACGCTGGCCGTAGCGCGGGCCGACACGAGCGCAATGCTCACCGAGGAGCACCGCCGGCTGGCGGAGGACCGCCGCGACGAGCTCGTCCGCGCGGAGCAGCGGGTGCTCACCGAGCTGTCGGGTCGGCTGATCGCCGCCCAGAAGGAGATCGAGGGGAAGCTGACCGCGTGGCAGCAAGACGTCGAGCGTGCACGCGAGGGGCTAGCGACCCAGGTCGCTCGCCTGGAGCAGCGGCAACGCCAGGTGATGGCGGACGCAGAGTCCAGGTTCGCGGGCGAAACCGACCGGCTGATCGCCGAGACCGAGGACAACCGGCTTGCGCTTGCGCGGGTGCGCGAAGACATCACGCGGCAGATCAAGGAGGCGATCGACGAGGCGAGGGACGAGCTCGAAGCGCACGCTTCCGAGCGGCGGCGCGCTCTGCACGAGATCGCCGACCGGCTCCGCACCAGGGAGCGGACGCTGACCGAGCAGATCGACCGCGAGCTCACCGAGTCGCAGGGGAAGCTGGCCGAGACCTTCGCCGACGTCGAGCGGCGGCTGGTCGAGCAGGTCGAGCGCTCCGTCGGCCGCGAGACGTCCCGGCTCGCCGAGGAGGCGGCCGTCGAGTTCGGTTCCACGATCCGCAGAGCCAGAGAGGAGGCGGGCCGCCAGCTCGCGCGGGAGCTCGACCGCTCGATCGAAGGTTTCGTGCGGCAGGCCGACCGCTTGCTGGCCGAAAGGCTGGCCGAGTTCAACGACACCGCCGGCGGGAGGCTCGAGCGCAGGTACGAAGGAACGATCGCGTCGCTCGAGCGCAGGCTGGCGACGCTCGAAGCGTCACTACGTGACCGGATGCGCGCGTAAAGAATCGATGAGGAGGCCAACTTCATCTCGGAGGGAACGTCTACGAGAGAGCGAACGAAGCCGACAGATGAGCGAGATCACCGAAATGGCACACGCGATCGAGACCGACCACGATCACGAGCGCGCCAAGGTTCAGAGTTGGCGGCTCCACGTGTTGATCGAGGCTGGGTATCCGCTGCCGCTCGCCGAGAAGCTCGCCGACAGCGAGGCCGACCTCCACAGCGCGGTCGAGCTCGTCGCCTCCGGCTGTGAGCACGAGACGGCCGCGCAGATCCTCCTCTAACCCACACGCTCCCGGCACGGGCCCGCGTCCTACGATGCGGTGGTGAAGATGGAGCCGATCGTCTACGGCGACCGCAAGGTGTTCACGGTCGCGGTGTTCAACCAGGGCGTCGCCCAGTGGCTGCGGCGGCTGCCGACGATCTGGGTCGAGGGCGAGGTGACCGAGCTCCGCCGGCAGTCAGGCTGGCAGACCGTCTACTTCACGCTCAAGGATCCCGAGACGGGGGCCTGCCTCCCGGCGGCGATTCCGCGAGGACAGTTCGACGCGCTGCGACTCGACCTGGCGAACGGCGAGCGGGTGCACGTCTACGGGCGGCCGGAGCTGTGGACGCAGAAGGGCGAGTTCCGCCTCCGGGCGCTCTCGATCGAGCGCTACGGGCTCGGCGAGCACCTGGCCGGGCTCGAGCGCCTGAAGGCCAAGCTGGCCGCGGAGGGTCTGTTCGCCGAGAGCCTCAAGCGCCCGCTACCGCGCCTGCCCCGCCGGATCGGGCTCGTCACGGGCAACGACGCCGCCGCCAAGCGCGACGTGCTGACGGCGATTCAGGTGCGTTTTCCTCCGGCGCAGGTCGTCGTCGCCGAGACGCTGGTGCAGGGCCGCCGCGCGGCGGCGGCGATGGTGGAGACGCTCGCTGCCGTGGCAGCCGAGCCCGAGGTCGACGTGATCGTGCTCGCCCGCGGCGGCGGCGGCTTCGAAGATCTCCTCCCGTTCAACGAGGAGCGCCTGGTCCGGGCGGTCGCAGCGTGTCCCGTGCCGGTCGTGACCGCGGTCGGGCATGAGCAGGACACGCCGCTGTGCGACCTCGCCGCCGACCGGCGCGCCTCGACGCCGACGGCCGCCGGCCGCCTCGTCGTGCCCGACCTCGACGAGCTGGTCGCCGGGTTGACCCGCTCGCGGGACGCGCTCGCCCGAGGGGCGCGCCGCGTGCTCGAGCGCCACGCGCAGCGGCTCGTGCGCGAGCACGAGCGACTCCGCCGGGCACCTGCGCTGCTGGTGGAGCGCCGGCGAGCGAAGCTGACACAGAGCGCCGGCCGCCTGCGGGCGCTTTCCCCGAGCGCGACCCTCGACCGCGGCTACGCAATCGTCCGCCGCCAGGGCGAGCTCGTCCGGTCAGCGGCAGCCGTCGCGGCGGGCGACACGATCGCGGTCGAGGTGGCCGACGGCCGTTTCGGAGCCAGGGTCGAGTGACGTACGAAGAGGCGGAGAAGGAGCTCGCAGGCATCGTCGAGCGGCTCGAGCGAGGCGACGCCGGACTGGACGAGGCGCTGAGGCTGTGGGAGCGCGGCGAGGAGCTGTACCGCTTCTGCGCGGCCCAGCTCGAGGCCGCCGAGGGCAAGATCGAGGAGCTGGCGAAGCGGGTCGACGCCGCGCACCCAGCGGGATAAGCTCCGCACTCGTGCCTGCGCCTCCCGATCTTCTCCGCAAGGTCGAGCTCTTCGAGAGCCTGTCCGGCCGCGACCTGAAGAAGCTGGCCGACTCGTTCAAGGAGAGCACGTTCTCCTCCGGGGACGTGATCGCGACCGAGGGACAGCGCGGCGTCGGGTTCTTCGTGATCAGCGACGGCATTGTCGACTACACGATCAACGACGAGCGCGTCGGCACCGGCGGCCCGGGCGACTACTTCGGCGAGGTCGCGCTGATCGACGACGGCCCCCGGACGGCGACCGTGACCGCAACCACCGACGTCACCGCGTACGGCCTGACCTCATGGGAGTTCAGGCCGCTGGTCGAGGAGAATGCGTCGATCGCCTGGGAGCTGCTCCAGAAGATGGCGGGGCGGCTACGCGCGGCGACCGGCTAGCTCCCGGCCCAGCGTCGCCCCCAGCTCGACGAGATCCTCGCGCGCCCGAGCCGGCTCGCCGCTGAGCGCGGCCAGTTCAAGGGGCCGCCCCGCGGGGACGGCCCCTGCCTGGACCAGTCCACCGAAGACGACGCAGCGGACGCCCTCCTCGGCGCAGCGGCGGGCGACCGCAGCGGGCGCTTTCCCCTCCCAGGTGGTCGCGTCGACTCTCCCCTCCCCGGTGATCACCAGGTCGTAGGGCCGGGGGTCGAAGCCGAGCAGGTCGAGGACCGTCTCCGCGCCCGGCACGAGCTCCGCCCCGAGCGACGCCAGCGCAGCGGCGAGGCCGCCCGCCGCGCCGGAACCGGGCAGGTCCGCGAACCGAGCCAGCCGTTCGATCCGGCGGAAGCGCTCCTCCAACTCGGCCACCTGTTCCGCCGTCGCTCCCTTCTGCGGCCCGAAGAGCCGCGGCGCGTCGTACAGCGTCGTCGCCACGTCGCAGAGCACACGCGTCGGCCCGGGCAGGCGGTCGAGCACCTCGAGTAGGCCGGCTCCGGCGTCCATCGTGGCCGTGCCGCCGACCGTCACGATCAGGGGACAGTCCCGGTACTGCGCGATCCACAGGCCCAGCCCCCGACTCGACGCTGCCACCACGTCGAGCCGCGAAGGATCGAGCGGGATCGCCTCTGCCGCCTCGACCACCCGCGTCTCGTTCTCGAGGACACCTGTGCGCGCGACCCGGGGCCGCCCGAAGGCATCGACGGTCTCGACCTCCTCGAACCGGGAGCAGAGCACGTCGACCGTTCCCTCACCCCCGTCGGCAATCGGCATCCCCGCGGCCTCGACGTCGGCGCGCGCAAAGCCTTCCTTCAGCGCGACTGCGGCAGCAGTCGCGCTGAGCGACCCCTTGAGGCTAGCCGGACACGCGAGCGCGCTGGGGTTCACGCCCGGACGCCCCCTCCCGCGACGACCCGGACGCGTCCTGGTCTTCATCCTCGTCGTCGGCGGTGACCGCGCCGGGCATCTCGCGCAGCCGCGCGAAGGACAGCCCTTCGCGGCCGAGGAAGATCAGCCCGATTCCGACGCCGACCGAGGCCTCGATGGCCTGGAGACCGAACCCGAACGCGACGCCCTTGCCGTAATCGACGCCGTAGCGCACGAGGGGTGTCGCGACCGCGACCTGGACGAGCCCGACGTTGCCGGGCCACAGCGGGATGATCGTGGCGACGTTCATCAGCAGCAGCACGACCGCAGCGGCGGTGAAGCCCTCGTGGATGTCGAACGCCCGCATGGTCGACCAGACCGCCAGCAGCTGCAGTGTCCAGCCGAGGCACTGCCCGAAGATGGCGAGCGCCGCCGCGCCGGGGCTGCGCATGACGCCGAGGCCGAGGCGTGCCATGACGACGATCCGCCTCACCGAGCCCATCCCCTCGATCCGCGTCTTGCCGTAATGCCGCGCGCTGGCGAAGGCGAACAGGAAGAGGCCGACGCCGACCGAGAGCACGATCACCAGGCTCGTGAACGCCCAGCCGGGGATGTCCGCCGTCGTCAGGACGAAGATCACCAGCAGCACGACCGGAACCAGGTCGAAGACGCGGAGGGCGAAGACGGTGCCGACCAGCATCGACCACTGGCCACGACGCCGGGTCTCGAGCCGCCGGTTGAGGACGGCGACGCGCGCGAGCTCGCCGACCCGTCCTGGGAGCACCGCGTTGGCGAGCAGACCGACGCAGAACGCTGCGAACACGATCCGCAAGCGAGGGTGTGGGGGCGGCATCGCCGAGCGGATCACCGTGTCCCACGCGAAAGAGCGCGCCACGATCGAGAGCAGGTTGAACCCGACGGCCGCGGCCACCCACTCCCACTGGACCTGCGCGAACGCGTCCCTGAAGTCGGCCCAGTGCGGCCCGTGCCACCAGAGCAGTGCGCCGACGCCCGCGAGGAACGCCAGCACGACCCCGCCCCGACTCCACGGTGACCGCAGCAGCTTCCCCAGCCGGTTCACGCCGCGACGTCCTCGTAGATCTGCTCGAGCCGCTCGGCGATCGTGTGCCACGAGTAGCGCTCCACGGCCACCGTGCGGGCGTGCTCGCCGAGCGACCGGCGGCGGGGCTCGTCGTCGAGCAGCCCGACGAGCGCGTCCGCGAGCGCCCGGTCGTCGCCCGGCGGGAAGAGCACACCGGTCCCGTCGGTCATGACCGCCCTGTACCCAGGAATGTCCGACGCGACCACCGGCACGGCACACGCGAACCCGCGTGTCAGCACCATGCCGAAGCTCTCCTGGCCGACGGACGGCACGGCAAGCGCCTTCGCCCGCAGCAGTTCCTCCGTCAGCTTCTCCTGCGGCAGGAAGCCGAGGACGTCGATCCCCTCGCTCGAGATGCGGTGGCGCGCGAGCAGGAGCTGCACCGCGAGCGGGTCGGCGCCGACCAGCCGCAGCCGGGCGCCGGTGCGGCGGTGGATGTCGGGCCACGCTCTCAGCAGGACCGGCATCCCCTTCCGTGAGTCGTGACGGCCGATGAACACGATCGTCTCGTCGCGATTCCCGGGGTCGACGGCGGGCGGGATCAGCACGCCGTTCGGGACCACCTCGAAGTCCCAGCCCTTGAACCACGCCCGGGCCGAGCTCCGGGCCTCGTTCGAGACGGCGATCCGGTGGTCGATCCGCTCGAGCAGGAACCCCCAGAACCGCACCCCGGCGTGCATCCACCCGAGCCGCCCGGCCGCGTGCCAGGTGGCGACGACCGGGCACCGGGCGACAGCAAGCGCCGACACGCAGATCGCCGGCGTCATCGGCTCGTGAAGGTGGAGGACGTCGAAGCGCTCCTCGGCGAAGACCCGCTTCAGCCTTAAGGGGACAGTCGGGCTGAGGCAGAGGTTCGGCAGCGAGCCGTTGGCCGGGACGATCACCGTGCGCCCGACCGGGATCACGTCGGCCGGCGGTTCGTCGTGGCGGCCGTGGCGCGGGTGCAACGCGCGGGTGAACGTGCCCGGCGGGTCGTTGCCGATCACGATCTTGACCTCGTGACCGCGCGCCCGGAGCGCCTCCGACTTGAGCTCCGCGTGCTCGAGCACGGCCCCCCAGAACGACCACGAGAACGGTACGACGATGCCCACCTTCATCCCGGGGGGAGCCTAGTGATTGGCCGTTATGCTCGGCCCGTGTTCGAGGAAGGCCTCGCCGAGCTGCACACCCATCTCGGCGGCTCCGTGGCCTCGGAGATCCTGTGGAGCATCGCGCACGAGCAGGGGATCGCACTGCCGGTCAAGGACTACTGGGAGTTCGACCGCCTGGTCACCGTCTCCGACCCACGCGGCGTCTCCGACCTGAACGCGCTCGACGCCATCTACCACTGGACCGAGCTGATCCAGTCGAGCCCGCTCGCGGTCGAGCGGTCGGTGCACGCGGCGATCGGCGGCGCTTACCGCTCGCAGCAGATCACGACGCTCGAGCTGCGCTTCAACCCGATGAAGCGGAACCGGGGTGGCGAGCGCGATCTCGACCACATCATCATGGCCGCCGCCCGTGGCCTCGATCGCGCGAGCCTCGAGTACCCGCAGGTCCGCGCCGGCCTGATCCTGATGATGGACCGCACCTTCGACGACCGGCAGAACCGGATCATCGTCGAGAAGGCGATCCGCTACCGCTCCCGCGGCATCGTCGGCATCGACATCGCCGGGCCTCGCCCCGGCGGCTTGCGCTACCCCTACGCGCAGCTCAAGCCGCTCGTCGACGAGGCCCGCGCCGCCGCTCTCGGCGTGACCATCCACGTCGGCGAGGAGGGCGGCGACCACGGGATCGAGGAGATCGCCGAGGTGGTCGAGGTGCTCAGCCCCGATCGGATCGGCCACGGGATCCTCGCCGCCCGCGAGCCCGAGCTGATGGCCGAGCTCGGTGAGCGCGGGATCGTCCTCGAGATCTGCCCGACCTCGAACCTCCTGACCAAGGCGCTCGCCGACGAGGCGGCCGTGCGGCTCACCCTGCGCGCCTTCGTCGACGCAGGCGTCCGCTTCACGATCGCCACCGACGGCCCGGAGATGATGCGCACGCACCTGCGCGACGAGCTCGACCTGCTCCTGCGCATCGGCGCCCTCGACGATGACGAGCTCCGCGAGGCCAACGCGCGCGGGCACGAAGCGAGCTTCGTGCGCGGCGCGGCGGCCGCAGCCCGGGTGTAAACGCTCGAAATACGCCGTTCGGTCTATGGCCGCGGCGCCCCAGCGCCATTAGCGTCCTCGCATGGTCGGAACACTGATCGGCGCGCCGCCAGGGATCACCGCCCGGCAGCGCGAGGTCGTCGTCCTGATCGCGGCAGGCTGCTCGAACGAGGAGGTCGCGCAACACCTCGCCATCTCGCCGCGCACGGCCAAGGCACACTCGGACGCGCTTCGCCAGAAGCTCGGTGTGCCACGCCGGCGGCAGATACCCGCCGCCTACCGCAGAGTGACGGGTGACGACCCGCTCCGGAGCGCCCTGGACGGCCAATGATGAAGCTCCCCGTGTCCGCGGCCTGGGCCGCGGACACGGGGGCTTCGCTTTCGCCCCGCGTAGTACAGTCGGCCCAGCGGGACCTGTCCTCGGAGGCCATGGCGGGCATAGAGACAGCTGTCGAAGCTGCGCGCCGCTACATCATCAAGCGGCCCAGGTTGACGCGGCTACTCGACAACGCGAACGCTCGTGTCCTGATGCTCGTCGCCCCGGCCGGATTCGGAAAGACGACGCTCGCCCGGGAGTGGGTGGCCGACAGACCTCACGTCTGGTACCGCGGAACGACGGCCACCGCCGATGTGGCCGCTCTGATCGCGGGTCTGTCGACGGCGATCTCGGAGGTGCTTCCGGAGGTCGGCGCGCGGGCTGTTGCCCGGATGCGGGCGACGGGAACACCCGAGCAGGACGTCGACATCCTCGCCGACCTCTTCGCCGAGGACCTGGCCGGGTGGCCCGACGACCTTTGGCTCGTCTTCGACGACTACCAGTTCGCGATGGAGGCGAAGGCTCCCGAGCGCTTCGTCGACGGTCTCCTCAGACGATCGCCGGTCAAGCTCCTGCTGACCAGCAGGAAGCGTCCAAGGTGGGCGTCAGCGCGCCGCCTGCTCTACGGAGAGATCTACGAGCTCGGCCGCAACGAGCTGGCCATGGACCACGACGAGGCCGCCGCCGTTCTCGCCCATCGCAAGGACGCGCCGGCCGCGGGACTCGTCGCGCTCGCGGAAGGCTGGCCTGCCGTCATCGGCCTGGCCGCACTGACCGACGACCTCGACCTCCCGGAAGGCTCACTGCCGGACACGCTGTACGAGTACTTCGCCGAGGAGCTCTACCAGGCCGCCTCGCCGGCAGCGCAGGAGGGACTTTGTCGGCTGGCGCTTGCCCCGTCGCTCGGCGAGAGCATTGCAGCATTCTTGCTCGGAGACGACGCTCGGGATGTCATTGACGTTGGTGTGCGGCTCGGATTTCTTGCCGCCCGCGCCGGAGGCCAGCTCGAGTTGCACCCGCTCTTGAGAGCCTTTCTCGACGCCAAGACGCGCGAGCATCCGACGCGTACGGACGGTGAAGCGAAACGGCTCGCACTCTACTTCGCAGACCAGCGTGCATGGGACGATGCGTACACACTGGTCGAGCGGTTCTTCTCGGAGCGTCTCTTCCTCGAGATCCTCGAGCTTGGGTTACCGAGCATCCTGGCGGAGGCACGCACCGCAACTTTGGCGAGGTGGGTCGATCTCGGCGAGCTTAAGAGGGTCGATGCACCGGTGGTTGATCTTGCCGAGGCTGAAATCGCATTCCACGAGGGCAATCGCGCAAAATCAAAAGCATTGGCGATCCGAGCTGCTCGCGGATTTGGTACTGCTCATCCCCTGCTGTCGCGCGCTCACTATATCGCCGGCACAAGTGCGAGATTGGATTTTTATAACGACGAGGCTCGCCTTTATTACGCCGAAGCTCTCAAGACAGCGTCAACGACTCAAGATCGCCGGAATGCAATCTATGGCGACCTGATCGTTTCACTTGACTTGAACTCACCTGACTTCAACCAGCGACTGGCTGAGCTCCTTGAGACCAGTGATGGTACTGCTGTTGGTGATGTGCGAATCGCGCTGGGCAGACTGCTTGTGGGCATACGTACTGGGCAACTAGCCGGGATCGCCGAACTCATGGAATCGTCAGATCACCTTATTACCCGCCTCACTGAGCCGCACCTAGTCTCTTCGTTCTACTTCTGCCACGCTTTCCTTACTGCGCTACAAGGCCGATACGCGAGAGCTCATGCCCTAGCCTGCAATTGCGAAAGGTATGCCTTAGATGTGCGCCTGCCGTTTGTAGTGCCACACGCACAGGTTGTGCGAGCCATGGCAGACCTCGGCCTGCGATATTTTGCGAGATGCAGCCGGCTACTAGACCGGGTCGATCGAACCACAACCGCGTCGAAGGACATCTTCAACCAAGTAGAGGCTCGACTCGTCCGAGCCCGAATGCTGATTGCTCAGGGCCTTGCGCAAAGGGCCATCGAAAGCCTTGCTGATCCTCCGCACCGGTTCCCGTTCGCTGGCGAACACGGCGAATATCTAGCGACGCTCGGTCTCGCCAAGGCGTGCGCGAAGGATCACACCGGAGCTCTCGAGCTCGCTAATGCTGCAAGCGAGGCTGCGCAAACCGTTGAGGCTCAATCGCTCACTGCCTGCACTTGGTCGATCGTGGCGTTGAATACCGAAGCCGATGATACGGCTGCGCAAATCTCCCGAGCTGCCGACATCGTCACTGCGGGCGGTGGGATCGACTCTTTCGTGACGGCGTACCGAGGATGTCCGCGGCTTCTCGGCGCCCTGGCCGACGTGGACGGCTATCGCGAAACTGTCGTTGCGATCACCGAGCACGCGCGAGACTGGACACTCGCCGAGGCGGCGGGCCTCATATCTAGGCGAAGGCGCGAGCCAGATGCGATCACGCGGCGAGAGAAGGAGGTGCTCAACTTGATTGCTGAAGGTCTCACCAATAAGGAGATCGCACAGACATTGTTCATTAGTGAACCCACGGCCAAGGTGCACGTCCAGAATATCCTCAGGAAGCTGGGCGTAAAGACTCGCGCTCAGGCGGCAGTGCGAGCGGCAGAAGGAGAAGTGTCTTGAGTCTGAGCGGACTGTTCAACTGATGGTATAGTCGAGTCCGCATAGTGCTCTTGCGCGACGAGATCAAAATCGGCGCGAGTGGCGGTCCGATAGTCCTCGGTTGCGCCAGCAAGTACAGCTTCAAATGCTGCAACAACAGTTGTATCGAATTGTCCTTCAATTCCCTGTGCGAGGCGGATTCGCGCAACACGGCTGAGCATTGCATCGCGATAGGGACGATCAGAAGTCATCGCGTTGTAAGCATCCGCCACCGCGATGATCTGCGAAATCAACGGGATCTCGATTGCCCTCCTATGCCATCAGGATATCCCATTCCATCAATGCGCTCGTGATGGTGTCGCACGATCGTCGCGATCTCTGCATAGTCCTCCACATTTGCCGAGAATCCGTTCTCCGATCGCGGAATGCTCTTGCATTTGCCTACGCTCTTCAAGCGTTAATGCTCCTGGTTTCTCAAGAAGGCCAGGTGGCAGACCAATCTTGCCGATGTCGTGGACAAGACCACAGAGGTGGACGAGCTGCTGCTGACCGCCGTGAAGGTTCAAACGCTCTGCGATGTCACGTGCATAGATCGCTACAGCAGCAGAATGGCCAGCGGTGTAACGATCTCTTGCATCAAGCGTTGCTACAAGAGCTGTCGCAAAGGAGAGGTTCGCCCGCGCGAGCCGAGTATTCGCAATCAATGAGACGCTCGCCAAGTTCGCTCTCCTGACGATACAGACCGAAGAGACGCTGCGCTGCCAAAGCAGGAGCAAGGAAGAGCGGCAATGTGAAGGGGGAAACATCCTCATAGGCGAACGCAAGCATCGCCACAAGCGGCGCATACAGTGGAACCGCAAGTAGAACCAATGGCGCGTGTGCTCGAAGAAACTCGCCGGGGTTTCCTGTATTCCGACCGCGAGCGTTGCCAGAGCGAAAACACATCAAGAATCTGGGAAACCACCGCGCCAACAGTCGTGGCGATGATTACTGAGGCGGCGTGGGTCGTTGCGAGGTCGGCCGCCCAGGCCGCGGTAAGACCAGTCATTGCGCCCGTAAGTGCACGCGTGGCTGTGTACGTTGACCCACTTCAGGTGGAGGGGGCTGCCCGCCTGAGATCGCGCGCCTACAGGCAAGGCTCCGAACATCGAGGCTGAGGCGACCACCATCGCAGCCAATGGGCCGAGCACAATCGCGGCGAACAAAGTCGGAAAGAGAGAGATCGACTCCTCCATGTAGCGGTTAAGCCTGAACTCTGCCGTCGCTCTGCGACCGCGGCCGCTATGCGCAAGGATGGCGACGACCCGACATTCCCCAGCGTGTAGCCAGCGAGCGCCAGAGATGAAGCCACTGCTATCAGCGACGGCTGCGACGTGACGATAAGCCCAGACGAATGGGCGTCAGTAGCGACGCCTGTGCGCGCCGAGCAGCGGCCTGACGCGAGACTTGCCTCCATCCCTCATACGGGGTATAACCCAGGGTGCCGTTAGTCCCTCTATCGAGGAGTTTTCTCATGACGAAGATTGTCGGTGCGGTCCTGCGCACGACCGGTGGCCTCACTGCGTGGGGCCTTACCGCCTGGTAGTCTCCTTCGTAGCTTCCGTTTCCTCCAGCCCTGGAGCCTCCCCCTTTGGGGGGATATCCACAGGCTGGTGGAATACCTAGGCCTAGGTCAGGAGCCCACGTCGGAAGCCAACGGCGACCGCGTGGGCTCTGGACCGCGCCTGCAGCTTCGCCAGCAGGTGCCGGACGTGAGACTTGACCGTCTCCTCCGACAGGAACAGCAAGCGGCCGATCTCCCGGTTGACAAGGCCCTCCGAGATCAGTTGGAGGACTTCGATCTCCCGCTGTGTCGGCTCCTGCTCAAGCTCCTTGAGCGGCGGCTGGAACGGAATCACCTCGCCGTTGCCGGCCGTCCGCCTCGCCGCAGCCTGGTCGAAGCGGCGCGCGTGATCCAGGTAACGGTTGAGAATCGCTTTGCGTTCGGCGGCATCCATGGGTACGACATGCGTATCGGCCGTCTGCGCCTGCGTCTTTAGCCCGCGACGAACCCGTTCGGGGGAAGGCTCCGGAGTCGCGCGCAAAGTCCCCTGACCGAACCGATCGCGCGGTCTCGCGGCTCGACCGTGCCGTCCACGTCGGAGTTTTCCGTCGACTCTGCGGGCGCGGCCGTCGACCGGGGCGTGCGCAAGTCTCGCGACGTGGTCGGTCGGGTCGCGACGCCGGCACGATCCTCAGCCCGAACTCGCCCCCTTGGCCGCGGCAAACGCGCATCATGGGTAGCCCATGCCGCCGGCCGGATTCTACGCCGCCTGGTTGTTCTCGGACGGCCGGGGCAGCTCGAACCAGAAGGTCGAGCCCTGGCTCTCGACGCTCGAGAAGCCGATCCGGCCGCCGTGCGCCTCGACGATCTCGCGTGACACCGCCAGCCCGAGTCCCACGCCCGGGATGCCGCTTGCCCGGGCCTCTCCACGGAAGAACTTCGAGAACACACGGGACTGGTGCTCCGTCGGGATCCCGAGTCCCTGGTCCTCGACGTAGACGCGGACGACATTCCCCTCACGCCTGCCGCTCACCCTCACGGTGCCTCCCTCGGGCGAGTACTTGACGGCGTTCGCGACCAGGTTCACGACCACCTGCTCCAGCCGGTGCTCGTCGCCGATCACCGGCAAACCTTCCTCCGGGACGTCGACGACGAGCTTGTGGTCGCCCGCACCGTCCGCCGCGACCTGGACCTCCCGCCGCAGCATCGAGGCGAGATCGACGGGCTCGGACTCGAGCTCCATGCGCCCGCCGACTTCCTCGGCCGAGAGGAACCCCTCGACCAGCCCGACGAGCCGCTGGCCCTGGTCATGGATGATCTCGACGTAACGGCGGATCGCGTCGCGGCTCATGTCGCGGCGCAGGATCAGGCTCGTGTAGCCGAGGATGCTCGCCAGCGGGTTCCGCAGCTCGTGCGAAACGATCGTGATCAGCTCCGACTTGGCCCGCTCGCTCTCTCGCAGCTGCTCGTTCTGCCGCTCGAGGTTGCGCCTGCCCTGCTCGACGGAGCCGGCCATCGAGTTGAAGGCGGTGGTCAGCTCCTGGATCTCGGCCGGCCCGTCGGGCGGGATGCGGATCGAGAAGTCGCCGGCGGCGATCTTGGCGGCGCCGCTCGCGACGTCGCGCACCGGGTGGGCGACCGAACGGATCAGGTAACCGAGGACGAGCAGCAGCACGACGCACGAGGCGCCGAGCGCGACGACGCCGATCAGCACCGCCTGGTTCGACCGGCTGCGCGCATGCGAGGCGTGCGCGGAGGCGAGGCGGTCCTCACGGGCAAGCAGAGCCGCGAGCCCCCGCCGGATCCCGCCGATGCGCGTCAGTCCTTCCGTCGAGACCACCGGCTGCTGGGCAGCGGCGGGGCTCTCGATCGCGATCGCGATGATCGGCTCGCCGTAGTCCTGGACGTAGGAGTTGATCCGCTCCACGGTCGTCCGGGCGAGCGCGGCCTGCTGCGGCTGATGGCCGACGAGCTCCTCCAGAGACCTGGTCGCCGGCCCCAGCTCCCGGCTCGCCCGCTGCCAGCTCTCGCGGATGCGCATGTTCCGCGTGAGCACGAACCCGCGGAAGCTCTGGTCCAGCTCGTCGACGATCCCCTGGAGCCGCAGCGTCGACGCGGTCACCTTGTTCACCTGGACCTGCTCGTCCGTCGAGGCGCGCAGGCTCGACATCGCCAGCAGGACGACGACGAACGCCGAGGCGACGAGCAGCGCCAGGACGCCGATCGCGGCGAGCACACGCAAGGCGATCGGCGCGGCGTCGACGATCGCCACCAGGCGCTCGTACCCGCGCCGAATGCCGGACGGATGCCGCTCGGACGCACGTGTCTCAGCGGTCGCGGACAAGGAGCGAGGCCACGGTCGCGGACAGGTCGTCCGGGTCGAACGGCTTGGAGACGAAGGCCGCCGCGCCGGCCGCTCGAGCCTCCTCCTGGTCGGACTCGGCGGCGAACGCCGAGACGACCACGCAGCCGGCGTGCTGAAGCGCGGGGTCGGTTGCGAGGTGGCGGATGACGTCGAGGCCCGACCCTCCCGGCATCATCAGGTCGACGAGCACGATGTCCGGCTTGAACCGTTCCGCCACCTCGATCGCCTCGGCGACGGTCTCGGCCTCCTCGAATTCGTAGTCACCTACCAGGGCAATGCGCATGAGCTCGCGAAGTGCGGGCTCATCGTCGCAGATCAGGATCCTCGAGGCGTGCACCCCGCCGCTCACACCACCAGGCGGAAGACGAGCAGGTTGCGCGACGGCCGCTTGCGATGCAGCGAGGTGACCGTCAACGCGCCGCGGACGTTGTTGTAGAGGCCGGTGCCGCCGACGACCGCGAGTTGGTAGATCAGCCTCGAGCCGATCACTCCCTCCGCAACGATCTGCCCCCGGGGCAGGACGTACGTGGCAGAGCAGTTCTGCTCGGTCAGGCTCACCGCCGTGCAGGTCATCGTCGCTCGTCCGATCGAACGCGGGGTGATGCGCTTGTTGTAGATCAGCGAGGTGTAGACGTCGAGATCGCCCACACTCGGTCCCCGGGCACTGATGTCGATGTGGGCGTGGCGAAGCTCCTGGTCGGTGACCGAGATCGTCCCCGGCTTGTCGAGCGCTTGCGCACCGGGCACGGCCAGTGCAACGACCAGCATTCCGCCGGCCGCGCAGAGTGTCGCCGCCTGCCGTGTTTTCAGGTTCATCGAAGACCGAGCCCCCCTTCCGTGGACGAGCCTCGGAATGATGCCGAGAGTCAGGACACCTTGGCGTGGTATGTGCTCTGCCCTATGTCGGCGCTTCGGGGGCAGTACGTGAGCCGATTCGCTGCTCCGAACGCCTTTCCTGCACGCTCCGGCAGACTCTTCGGCATGCAGGAGCTCGAGCTCCTCGACTGGAAGCGGCGCGTGTTCGCTCTCTACGCCGGCGTTCGCGCAGCCGGTGATCCCGAGGCCGCCTGGCACACGTGGCGGGACGGACGCGACACGCTCTTCCTGGGGCATCCCCAGTCGCCGCTCTCCCACGAGGCGCGTGAAGGCTTCGGCGGGCTCCCCTACTTCGAGTACGACCCGGCTTTCCGGGTGCTCGGGGAGCTCGTGCGGGGCGACGACGAGCTGCGTGACGTCGCCGCGAGCGGCGGCGAGACCGTGCGCTTTCGGCGCTTCGGGATCGTACGCTTCGAACTCGGGGGCGATCCGCGCGAGCTGAGTCTCTTCTGGCTCGAAGGCTACGGCGGCGGCGTCTTCCTCCCCTTCTCCGATGCCACCCGCGGCGACAAGACCTACGGCGGCGGCCGCTACCTCCTCGACACGGTCAAGGGCGCCGACCTCGGCGAGGCCGACGGCAAGCTCGTGCTCGACTTCAACTTCGCCTACAACCCGTCGTGCTCGTACGACCCGCGCTGGGTCTGCCCGCTCAGCCCGCTCGAGAACCGGCTGGACGTCGCCGTCCGCGCAGGCGAACGGCACTGACCTCGAACTTTCGCGTGCACCTTCGTCGCACAGGTGGACGCCCCGGCGAGACGGCGCCCCGCGGTCAGTCGGTGACGTACGCGTTCCAGCGTTCTTCGATCCGGCGCACGCGCCAGAGCACGATCGAGGTCGCCCACGTCAACACGAACAGGCCGACGATCGCGTAGCCGAGCGTCCCGAAGTCGATGTCGTTCAGGAAGCTCCAGAAGCCGTCCTCGAGCCCGAACTTCGCGGAGGCGACCTGAAGCAGCTCGATCGTGCCGATCAGCAACGCGACCGCCACGGACAGGCTCGTGACCGTGATGTTGTAGTAGACCTTCCGCACCGGGTTCGCGAACGCCCAGCCGTACGCCTGGCTCATGAACGCGCCGTCGGCGGTGTCCATCAGGCACATGCCCGCCGCGAACAGGATCGGCAGCGAGAGCACGGCCAGGAACGGAACCTGGTGCGTGGCGACGCCGGCGGCGAGCGCGAGCACGCCGACCTCGGTGGCCGTGTCGAAGCCGAGCCCGAACAGCACGCCCAGCGGATACATCTGCCAGCTGTGCCTGATCCGGTTCGCGAACCGCCCGATGTAGAAGCGGTTCATGAACCCTCGGTCGAGCAGGCGCTCCTCGAGCTTCGCCTTGTCGTACGACCCGCGCCGCATCGCGAAGAAGATGCGCACGATGTCGAGCAGGACGAGCAGGTTGAGGATGCCGATGATCCAGAGGAACGTGCCCGAGACGCTGGCGCCGATGTAGCCGCCGTAGTCCTGGAACATCGGGATGTGGCTGTTGACGCTCTTGGCCGCGATCGCCAGCCCGGCCGCGAGCGAGAAGACGATCGTCGAGTGGCCGAGCGAGAAGAAGAAGCCGACGCCGAGCGAGCGCTTGCCTTCCTGCAGGAACTTCCGCGTCGTGTTGTCGATCGCGGCGATGTGGTCGGCGTCGAAGGCGTGCCGCAGGCCGAACGTATACGCGAGCGTGCCCAGCCCGGCGAGCGCAGGGTTGTTGCGCGCGTAGTAGACGAAGAGGCCCCAGCCGAGCAGGTGGAGGACCGCGACGCCGCCTCCGAAGCCCGCCAGCCGCGCCCACTCCGCCCTGGTCAGGAACCCCGTCCACCGCCTCATCCAACTGCTCCTTTCGATCGCGTCAGCGTCCTTGCCTGCCACTCGTTCGCCCGCAGCGGCGGACCGGTTCGACCCTGTCGGCACGCCCCGGAAGGAACAAGACGCCTCGAGGCGGAACACCTCCGAGTGCGCCTTCGTCTCGTCATCCTCGTGGTTGCGGTCGGTCTGGTGTGGGTTGGGACGGCGGCCGCGGCAGAGCGAATCGTCGTCTACCCGCAGGTGGCCGGGCTCCAGGTGGCGCTCGCCGCCAAGCGCTTCTACGCCGGTCCGGTCGACGCCCTGCCCGGCCCGATGACCGCCAGCGCGATTCGCTCGCTCCAGCGGCAACACCGGCTGCCCGTGACCGGCACCCTCACGGCTCCGACCCGAGCCGCGCTCGGCCGGCTCGGGCGGCCGTTCTTCGGGCAGCGCGTGATCAAGCGCGGGATGGTCGGCTGGGACGTCTCGGTGCTGCAGTTCCTGCTCGCCGCGTACGGATTCGACGCCGGGACGCTAGACGGCAGCTTCGGCCCGAGGACGCAGGCCGCCCTGGTCGCCTACCAGGAGCGGCGGCATCTGGCTCCGGACGGGCTCTCCGGCCCCGCAACCGACGCCCGCCTCTGCCCCACCCCTGCCTGCAAGTCCCTGCCGCGCCCGCGGCCGCGCTCGACGGTGGCCATGCCGCCGCCCGCGATCGAGGCGACGTGGCCGGCCGAGAACACGCCGCCGTCGGTGGTGAAGCTCCGGGTCGAGCGCTGGGCGGCGCGGGCGGGCGTGTCCGAGCGCCTGGCCCTGGCCGTCGCGTGGATCGAGTCGGGCTACCAGTCCGACATCCGTTCGGCGACCGGCGACTGGGGCCCGATGCAGGTGAGCCCGCCGGCATGGGACTTCATCGAGGGCGTCATCCTCAGGCGCCCCGTCCCGCACACCACGAACGGCAACATCCGCGTTGGCGTGCTCTACCTCCGCCGGCTGCTGCGCGAGTTCCACGGCGACACGCGGCTGGCGATCGCCGCGTACCACCAGGGCGCAGCGAGCGTGCGGGCCGTCGGCGTCCTGCCGGAGACGGAGACGTACGTCAACGCGGTTCAGGCGGTCGCCGTCAGCGACATCTAGCCGGAGCCCGCGCTGGTCGCGACGAACGCGGCGACGTCCTTGATCTGCCGGGGGCTGAGCTGGCCCTTGAACGCGGGCATGCCGCCTCCGCCCTGCTCGACCTTCGCCGCCACCACCGCGTAGGTCGGGCGCAGCGAGTCGAGGTTCGGACCGATCTGCCCGGCCGCGTTCGCCGCGCTCAGCGTATGGCAGCCGCTGCAGCCGGCCGAGCCGAAAACGGCCTTGCCGGCTGCGGCGTTCGCGTCCGGCGGCACGACGTTCGTCCCCGCGCCCGGCGGCGGCGGCGCGGCAACCGCGGGCTGCCGGTAGAGCCAGAGCGCGCTCGTGTACCAGGCCGCGAGCAGGACCGCGAAGAGGAGGCCGCCCGCGATCGGCAGCACCGGTCTGGGGAACCGGTGCATCCGCACGATCGTCACCTTGGCGGCGAAGGCGCCGTAGACGGCGCAGCCCAGCAGCGAGTGGGCGAGAACGCGCGAGTCGGGATGGCGGAAACCGAGCTTGAAGATGCAGTGGTAGGCGACCGGCAGCGTGCAGAGGAAGGCGAGCCGCCCCGACCAGCGGTGCACAGGGTTGACCCACGCCGGCTTCGACCACGGCAGCTTGCGGAAGATCCACGCGGCGGTGAAGAGCTGGAAACACGCGAGCACGATCGCAGCGGTCGCGAAGCCTGCCTTCAGATGGATCGGGTCGCTGAAGAAGAGGCGGAAGTAGCCCTTCGAGCGCGGGTCGTGGCTCGCCAGGATGCCCGCCGTCAGCGAGACCAGCGCGAAGACGACGACCGGGACGGCGACCCAGCGCCAGCCACGCTGCGCCGGAGGGGAGGTCGCGGCTGGAGCGGCCGAGACAGCCACGGAGGTATCCAATCGCACGAGGCGCCGAATGACAAAGGCATGCCTTGTCAGACTGGCGCTCGTGCTCGACACCTCTCGTCCCGTCCCAACGCGCGGCCGCACCTATTCCGACGGCCGGCGCATCCGCCTCGGCGACATGGACGCCCGCGGCCGGCTGCGGCTCGACGCCGTCGCCCGGTTCCTCCAGGACATCGCGATCGACGACGTGCAGGAGACCGGCTGGGGAATGCCCGAGCACCTCTGGTTCGTGCGCCGCATCCGCATCGACGTGCCCCGGCCGTTCCTCGACGATCGAGCGGTTGCGCTGACCACCTGGTGCAGCAGCGTCGCCGCGATCGCCGCGGGCCGCCGCTGGTCGGTCACCGGCGACGCCGGCGGGCGGATCGAGGTCGACAGCGTCTGGGTCCACCTCGACCGGGACGCGCAGCCGGCGCGGATCGACGACTTCGGCGTCTACGCCGAAGCGGCAGCCGGGCGGCGGGCCTCGACGAAGCTCGAGCTGCCGGACCCGCCGGACGATGCGGCCCACCGTCCCTGGCCCGTGCGCGCGGCGGACGTCGACCTGCACGGGCATGTCAACAACGCCGTCTACTGGCAGGCTGTGGAGGAGCTCTGGCCGGCACTCGGCGTCGACCCACGATCGCCCCTCAGGGCGGAGCTGGAATACCGGCAGCCGGTCGACCTCGGCGAGCCGGTCGAGCTCGTCGCGTGGGACGGCCACGTCGCGTTCGTCTGCGGGAGCGTTCGGGCTGTGTCGGCTGCCGAGCCCCTGGCGTTATAGGCTGCCGAGGCGATGGGGGGCGCACGGGTTCTCGGCTTGGCGCCGGTGGCGGCTGCCGTTCTCCTCCTCCTGGCGGGCCCCTCGACCAGCCGCGCCGCCGAGCCCCCGAACCCCAACGATCCGTGCATCAGCGGCACGCGGAACATCTGCGGGACGACCGGCGTCGGCTTCTACAAGACCTACCGCTACGGCACGCGTTGGTTCGGCGACTTCCGCGGCGTCGTCCCCGGCCAGTTCCACCTGTACTGCATCGACCTCCGCTTCTGGTACCCGGGTCGCGACTACGACTACCGGGAGGTACCGGCCGTCGGGCTGCGGAACCGGGACAACGAGCTCGTCCCCGTCTCGAACCTCCAGAAGATGGCGTACGCGCTCTGGACCTACGGCCGCACCACCGGCGACGACGCCGCGGCCGCGGTGATGCTCTACGTGCACTCGCTGATGGGCGACGCGAGGCCGGGCGAGGTCGACCCGGCGGCGATCAGCCCTGCGGTGACCGCCGTCTACACGCGGATCGCGCGCGAGGCCGCCCGCTACCACGGGCCGTACCGCGTCGACGTCGCGCTGCCGGGCGAGATCGGGGCCGGGAAGACGGCCACGGCGACGATCCGCGTGCTCTCCGGCGCGGGCGTGCCGCTGCCGAACCTCGACCTCTCGCTCTCCGCGACCGGGGCGAGCGGGCTGCCGTCGACCGTGAGGACGAACGCCGCAGGCGCGGCCACGGCCCAGGTGACGGCCACCGGCGCGGGAGGCGTGCATCTGACCGCCACGACCGAGCCTCTACCCTCGACGCTTCCTCTGATCTACCGGCCGTCGAAGCCGCAGGCGGCGAGAAACGGCCAGCGGCTCGCGGCCGGCACGTCGCAGCGCGTCTCGAACACCGACACTTCGGGCGGCCGGAAGGCGCAGATCTCGATGAGCACGGGCGCAGCCCCGACCGAGGTCGTCTCCGGCGGCCACAGTGCCGACAAGGTGACGATCACCGGCGCCCTGGAGAGCTACCGGCAGAACGTCACCGTCCGGCTGTACGGGCCTTTCCGCACTGTCGCCGCGATCGACTGCACCACGAAGCCGGTCTTCGTCAGCAGGTTCCAGGCGGACGGACCGGGCTCGTACACCACGGCCGCCGCAATGCTGACTCAGCCCGGCTACTACCAGTACCAGGAGACCGCGCCGGCCGACGCGAACCACATCGGCTTCACCACGCCCTGCACTGCGCCGACGGAACGCCTGCGCGTCCAGGCGCAGCCGGTGGTGCACACGGTGGTCACCGCGAAGTCGCTCACGGCCAGCGGCACCCTCGGCGACACGGTCAGCGTGTCCGGCCTGTGGGGCGAGCAGATCACCGTCCAGGCGGCGCTCTACGGCCCATTCCCCGCGCGGGACGCGATCGTGTGCTCGGGCCCGCCGGTGTGGACGGGGACGATCCAGGTCTCCGCCGACGGCACATACCAGACAGAGGCGCACGCGCTCGCGACGCCCGGCTACTACACGTACTACGAGACGATCGCCGCGGGCGAATTCGTGCGCCCCGTGAAGACGCCGTGCGCCGATACCGCCGAGACGGCGATCGTGCTCGGCCAGCCTGCGCTCCGGACCCAGGTCAGCTCGCAGCGGACGAAGCCGGGCGGGACGATCGCCGACAAGGTCGTCGTGTCCGGGATCGGCAAGCTCGCGCTGCCTGTGCAGGTCGCGCTCTACGGCCCCTTCGCGACGCGCGGGGCGATCACCTGCTCGGGGACTCCCTACTGGCACGGCACGTTCGCGGCCGGAGGCGACGGCACGTACACGTCGGCCGCCGCGCGCATCGGCGGGGCGGGCTTCTACACCTATCGCGAGTCGATCGCCGCGTCGGAGGCGTCGCCGGCGGCGGCGACGACGTGCGCCGAGTCCGCGGAGACGACCTTCGCGCACGCGACACCCGCGGTAACCACGATCGCGTCCAACGAGGTCGTTCGTCCCGGCGAGACGATCTTCGACCGCGTGCTCGTGCGGGGCCTCGGCAAGACGGCAGCGAGGATCCGGGTCGAGCTCTTCGGCCCGTTCGCGACCCGGGCGGCGATCGGCTGCACGACGCGGCTGCACGGATCGACGGTGGTCAATGTGCGCGGCGACGGGGTGATCAGAACGCCGCCGTTCCGGCTCGCGAAGACGGGCTTCTACACCTTCCGGGAGCAGCTGATCGGCTCGACGCTCGTCGCCGAGTTCACCACCCCGTGCGCGGTCGTGGCCGAGACGTCGCTCGCCCGGCCCGAAATCGTCACAGGGCGCGGCGACGTCGCCCGGTACGTGCGCGTACGCGCCGGGGTGAGCGCACCCACTCGGGTGCGGATCGCGTCGCTGGGGATCGACGCGCCGGTGTCGGCGGTCGGCATCGACATCCCACGCGGCGTGCTCGCGGTGCCGCCCTCGATCCACCGCACCGCCTGGTGGAAGGACGGCGCGGCGCCCGGCGCGCGGTCCGGATCGATCCTGATCGCCGGCCACGTCGACAGCGCCACCGCGGGCGTCGGCGCGTTCTTCCGGCTGAAGGACACGAGGTCGGGCGCGCGGGTGACGGTGACGAACGCCGCCGGCCGCACGTTTGCCTATCGCGTCGTCTCCGTCCGCGACTACGCGAAGCGCGACCTCCCGGCCGGCGTCTACTCACTGAGGGGCGGCCCGCGGCTCGTCCTGGTCACGTGCGGCGGGCCGTTCATCGCCTCCGAGGGCCACTACCGGGACAACATCGTCCTGGTGGCGGTTCCGGTCTAGCGCGTCAGGTCGAGGGGGGCGCCGGCAGATCGTTCGCGTGCGCCTCCTCGCGCGCGGCGAGCGTGGCCTTGAGCTTTCGCTCCCGCCTGCGTGCGAACCAGCGCGAGATCAGCACGTACTCGAACAGCCCCCACGCGAGGACGGCAAGGCTCGCGCCGACCAGCGTGCTCGTGCGGAAGGCCGGCGCCTCGACGTCGAGCGTGCGCTCGCCGGCATGCGCGGAGTTTCCACGGCCGAGGACGATGCCGAGCGTGAGCAGGTTCGGCAGCGCCAGCAGCAGAGCCCCGACGACGCAGGCCGCCCAGACCTTCCAGTGCCGGCGACGCCGGAAAGCCCAGCGCAGCAGCAGAATCGGCAGCGCGACGAACACGAAGCCGTAGAACAGGCCGAGCGCGATACCGGCTGCGATCGAGCCGCCGACCTGGTCGCCGACGCGGTGGGACCACCAGCGCGGAAAGAACGCGCCGGCGACTCGGCCGAAGATCAGCACAACGAGGATCGCCCCGAGGATCACGAGCACCCACCTCAGCCACCGCCGGGACCGATCCCGAAATGATGGTTCTGCCGGCGCCGGCGCCTGCGTCACGTCCGGATTATGCACTGACGATCCGGGCGCCCATTCGCGGCGTAGCCAACGGGACGTCGACCCCCGAGGCGCTCAGCTCCCGGGGGCCGTGGCGTCGTGCCTGCTGCCTCAGGCCGTCTGACGATGAACGACGTCGTACTTCTTGACCGAGGAGCGCTTGCCCGGTGTGTCCTCGGCGGGCATCGCGTTCAGGGCCTCGTCGCCCTGCTGGTAGTCCTCCTCGGTCTCGAAGAAGAGGATCGCGACCGCCTTCTCGGCGTCCGCATCGTGGAGCACGAGCAGCTCCTTGACCGGGACGCCCTCGGGCGGTGCGCCGCCCTCCATCTCCTGCCTCATCTGGCCGAGCCGGTCTCTGCTGACTCCGTCGAACTCGACAACCCGTGCGAGTGCCATCGTCCACCCTCCTTTCGCAGTTGCAGGGATCACTGTCTCCGAGTGACGGCGGAACATTACGACTTGAGCGAGCGGCGGCGGGGCTCCGGCCGTGGCGGGCCTCGCCGGTGCGCTGCGCCGTCCGGCCGGGAGCGGGCCCGCCTACGGGGCCGGGCCGTTCCCTACGAGTTCAGCTCTTCGGCGGCGCGGATGCCAACCCGGACCAGGTCCTCCGGATGCACCCACGCATCCGCGAGGTGGAAGCCGTTCGCGTCCCAGATCGCTTCGCGCAGCGAGATCGCCCAGCGGTGCTCGACCAGGGCGATCGCGGCGGCTGAACCGTTCGGGATCACGTCGTCCACGTACCAGGCGTCGGCGTCGATCAGGTGACCGTCAGAGCCCTCGGCCGCGCCGAGCAGCGCGCCGGTCCGCATGCTCTCCTCGTCGGCTCCGAAACCGAGGCCGATCAGCGCTCCGGCCTTCGCGCCCAGGTCGATCGCCTCGTCGACGGTGAGATCGCTCAGCTGCATGCGCTCGACGTTGCCCTCTTCGTCCTTCTGGACGACGACCGCGTCGATCAGCCTGACCACGTCGTTGTCCCTCAGCCGGTCGAGCTCCGCCCGGATCTGACCTTCGAACTTGGGCTCGTCGAAGCCGATCACCAGCAGCTGCACAGGGCCCGTCTCCGGTGTGCTCTCGGGCAGGCTCCGAGCCGCGACTGCCTCCTCGTCGGCGATCATCGGCGCCGTCTTCAGCGCCCGGTGTTCCATGGCCATGTCGGTCTCCTTCCTCCGCGGGATCTGCCGAACCGTAGACGATCCACGGCGGTGAGTCTCGTCCCCGATGCGGGTCTGACGCGAGGAGCTGCGCTTGACGTCGAGAGCCGCACCGTCGGCGGGGACGGTGTCCAGTGTCCAGAAATCTACCGGCGGAGGAGGACGCCCTAGCCGGCCACGGTCACCGGAAATACACTTGCTGGTGACCGCATCTTCTCGCGATGCGCTGCTTCTCTTCACGGTGATGACCTGGTCGCCCGAATCAACGGTGTTCGTCGTGGGCTCTTCTGGCTCGCCGACCAACGAGCGGCTGCGGGCCGCGTTCGACGGCGCAGGGACGCGGGCGCTGGTCGGGTCGGGCGACCTCGCCGAAGCATGGGCTCGTCCCGGCGACCTCGTCGTCGGCCGGCTCGACGTGCGGCCGACCCTCGACGGCATCCAGCCGGGGCTCGGCCGTCTCCGCCGGTTGCGCGCCCGCGGGATCCGCGTCGTCAACGACGCCGACACGCTGGTGGCGACCCACGACAAGCTGGCCACCGCGCTCCTGCTGCACGCCGCCTCCATCCCGCAGCCGCGCGCGGCGCACCTTGCGGACGATGCCACAGCGCCGGCCTTCGAGCCGCCGTACGTGGTCAAGCCGCGGTTCGGGAGCTGGGGCCGGGACGTCCACCTCTGCGAGTCACGGGCGGAGCTGCAGGCGTGCCTGCTGGACCTCCTTCGGCGGCCCTGGTTTCGCCGCCACGGTGCGCTCGTCCAGGAATTGATCCCGCCGTGCGGGTTCGACCTGCGGCTGATCGTGTCGGCGGGCACCGTCGTCGGAGCCGTCGAGCGGGTCGCTGCTCCCGGCGAGTGGCGCACGAACATCGCTCTCGGTGGCACACGCCGCCGAGCCTCCCCGCCGCTCGATGCGCGGAGCGTCGCGGTCGCCGCCGCAGCGGCGGTCAACGGCGACCTCGTCGGAGTCGACCTTCTCCCCTCCGGCGGCGGGTGGGGCGTGATCGAGATCAACGGCGCCGTCGACTTCACTGACGAGTACGCGCTCGACGGCCGTGACGTCTTCGAGCGGGCAGTCGAGCGGTTCGTGCCGGGCGCCGCGCTCCGGCCGCTCGTTCATGCGACCGCGGCGACACCGCTGCCGGCCGCCGCCGTTTCGGCCTAGACTCGTCGACGGTGACCGCCGGCTACAGGTGGAACGCGGCGAGGGGCAGGATTCGGGCTTCAGCCTGTCCCTGCGGTGCATCTCGCAGCGGCAGGAGGACGGAGAGCAGGTTCAGGCTGACGCCCGAACCTCAATATCCCGGCGCCGTTCCACCACGAACGCCTCGTCGTTGAACCAGAGCGCGCCATGCTCCTGCAGGACGTCCTGCGTCACCTCGAGATAGTTGCTCTGCAGTAGCGCCTCCTGCAGCCGCTCGTCCTCGATCTGGTTGACGTAGATGACGGCGTTCCAGGCGGCGAACAGCGTCGAGGTGCCGATCCGGTCGCCGATCTCCGACGGCAGCGTGTGCATCTCGTAGCGGAAGACCGCGTCTTCGTCCGGCGGGTCGGTCAGGTCGTAGTCGCCGGCCTCGTCGCCCAGCACCGTCCGCAGCGCGTCGAGCAGCACGTGCCGGTCGACGGTGAAAGGCCGCTCCCCCGGCCAGAGCCGCTCGACGATCTCGGCCGCCGGGTCGCGGCCCCACGACTGCACCGCCAGGAGACGACCGCCCGGCGCCAGGCTCCGGGTCAGCGGCGCGAGGATCCTCTCGACCTTGAACGCCGCGCCCATGCGCGCGCGCCAGGGCTGCGACGCCAGCACGAAGTCGTACGACGCCTCGTGCGTCCGGAGACGGGCGATCACGTCGTGGAGCAGGAACTCGTGGTCGTGGCGGTAGAGAACGAGCACCGACGGCCGCTGCGGAACGGGGTTGCCGGTCTCCGGGCTCGGGCTCGTCGACCAGCCGGATGCGAGCAGCGGGCCGAGCGCCTCGATCTGCTCGCCGAGGTCGTGCGCGGACGCGCCCTCGAACGCCACCTCCTGCCAGCTCAGCCTTGGAGCGGTCTCGGGATCGCTCGGCACCAGCCGGGGTGCATCGGCATAGGACAGATTCGTGACGACGAGGACGGTGTGCGGATGCTCGACGAAGCGGTCGGGCATCTTCTCCAGCCCGAGACGGACGTCCTCGAGGCTGATCTCCTTCGCGACCGCCAGCACCGGTACCGTCGGGAACCGGTCGTGGACCGTGCGGAGCACGCGCGAGAGGACGGTTCCGTCGCCCATCCCCGCGTCGAAGAGCTCGAGCGCGGGAGGCGTCGGCCGCAGCCGTGCAATCTCCTCGGCGCAACGCTGGGCGATGACGGCCTTCTCGTTGCAGGTGGTGACGAAAGCGAGATACTTCTGGCGGTTGTCGTAGAACCGGAACGGGGTCGGCCGCGCGGCCCCGGCCGACGGCGCAGTCGCCGCCGGGCTCCCGCCGTCGTCGGTTCCAGGGCTCGGGGACATCGCCGCCTGCGCAGATCGTAACGCCGACGCAACGAAAGGGCATCAGGCCTGTCTTCCCGGGTCCGATGCCCCCGTTTCTCTCCCCCCGTCTAGTGGGCCAGCCCTGCGAGCCGCCGCCCTCGGTCGCTCCGCCGGATGATCGCGGCCCCGGCGAGCGCCAGGCCGAACACGACGACCGCTGCGATCACGACGTACCACCAGGTCGAGCTGCCGTTCCCGGCTGCGGCAGCGCTCTGCGCGTACCGGCTCTTCCCGCCGGCGCCGTCCCCCCCGGGCATCGCCGAGGCGGTCGCGGCGACGCCCAGCGTCGCGAGCGTCACCGCCAGCGCCAGCCACCTGCGGATCCTCCGCCGTCTGCGACGCATCTCCCTCTCCCCCCTATCCTCTGTCGTGTGCTGCATTGCCCGGAAGACGGCGCGCGGGCCGGCCCCCTTCCGCCCTCGTCGTCGTCGTGACATTCGACGTGTGACGACGGTGACAGTTCCCTCGTGATCGACACCCAGCTGTTCCGCAGCCTGCCCGAGGCCGAGCTCCGGCAGCTCGTCGCGGTCGCGCGGCGGCGCCGGTTCGACCGCGGCCAGGCGGTCTTCCACCGCGGCGATCCCGCCGACAGCCTCCACCTGGTCCTGAACTCGACGACGGTGACGGCGGTCGAGGCCGGAGAGACCCTCGCGATCGGCCGCGAGGACTTCGACCGGATGCGCCGCGACTACCCGGAGGTGAACGAGGTGCTCGTCCACCTGCTCGCGGCACGGGTCCGCAGCGCCAGCGACCGGCTGCTCGAGGCGATCTTCGTGCCCGCGGAGACGCGCGTGCTCCGTCGGCTGCTCGAGCTCGTGCAGCATTACGGCGAAACCGGGGCGGGAACGTCGATCTCGCTCACGCAGGAGGACATCGCCGCGCTCGCGGCCACGTCGCGGGCGACCGCCAACCGCGTCCTCCGCGCCGAGCAGGAACGCGGGTCGCTGCGCCTCGCCCGCGGGAGGACGATCGTCCTCGACCCGGCCGACATCGGGCGGCGTGCGCGCGTTCCCGCGCTCGACCGCGCCTAGACCTTGGTGTTTGGGCCCGGCCGGCACCGGGGAGAACACGCTCCGATCGGTGCGCGGCCGGATCCCAGGGGAGCCCGAAACGGCTTGATCCGGCCGCGATCCTCCTTCCTAGGGTCTGACAGCTGCGACCTCTGCGGGAACAGTCCCTCCTCAGAGCTCGAGCAGCGCCGGCGCCAGCCGCCGGAGCGCGTCGAGATCGAGCACTCCCGAGGGCAGCGTCTGGATGCAGACATGGTCGGCGCCCGCCTCGAGATGCGCCTCCACGCGGGCCTGGATCGCGTCCTCGTCGCCCCAGACGACGACCGCGTCGTGCAGCCGCTCGCTGCCGCCGTCGTCCAGGTCGGACTCGTCGAAGCCGAGCCGGAGCATGTTGTTCCGGTAGTTCGGAGCGGTCATGTAGAAAGCGACGTGCTCGCGCGCTAGCTCGCGCGCCCGGTCGGCGTCGTCGGTGAGGATCACAGCCTGCTCGGGCGCGAGCACCTTGCCGGCGCCGAGCCGCTCGCGGGCCAGAGCGGTGTGCTCGGGAGGGACGAAGTAGGGATGCGCGCCGTCCGTGCGGTCGCGGGCGAGATCGAGCATCTTCGGGCCGAGGGCGGCGAGGACGACGGGGACACGGTCGGCCGGCTCCGGGCCGATGTACGGCGCCGCCTCCATCCCGTCGAGGTAGGCACGCATGGTCGTGAGCGCGGGGCCGTACTCCTGTCCGCGCAGCTCGACGGCGTGGGCGTGGCTGATCCCGAGCCCGAGCACGAAGCGTCCCGGAAACGCCTCGCCCAGCGTCTTCGCGCCGGCGTTGGCGGCGGCGGGATCGCGCGCGTACACGTTCGTGATCCCGGTGGCGACGACGAGCTCGAGCGTCCAGGAGAGCGCCAGCGCGGCGGTCGACAGGTTCTCGCGCGAGAACGCCTCTCCGAACCAGACCGCCTGGTAGCCGAGCGCCTCGAGCTCGGTGAGCCCCTCGCGGACGGCAGCGACGGGCTCGTTGGGAATGCCGCTGCTCCAGACGCCGACGCCGCCGAGGCGGTCGAGTGCGGTGCTCATGTGGCCACGATCCTGCTCGCCGTCGTCCGGGCTGTCAACCGGGCCACCGCACGCGAGGCAGGGAGGCGGTAGCGTTCCGGCATCGTGTCGCCGAGCGGAGACGCTCACCCGTGGCCGATCAAGCCATTCGACCGCCAGCATCCGGTCCGTGGACTGTTCGGCGACCCGCGCATCGGCGACGGGGGCGGCAAGTCCTTCCACTTCGGCGTCGACGTCAGCGCCCTCGACGGCACCGCCGTCTACGCCGTCACGGGCGGCCGCGTCTCGATCGACGGCCAGAACATCACCGTAATCGAGGTCGAAGGCGAGCGCGAGCACTCGTACTGGCACGTCGTCCCCGCCGTGGCCGACGGCGCACGAGTCCGGAAGGGGGCGCTGCTCGGGCACATCGCGAAGAGCTGGGGGCATGTGCACCTGGCGGAGCGGCGCGGCGACGCCTACTGGAACCCGCTGCGGCCGGGGGCGATGACGCCGTACGAGGACTACGGCGCGCCGGTCGTGTCGCGCGTCCTCTGCTCGCGCGCCCTGGACGAGGTCTACGGGCGCATCGACCTGATCGTCGAGGCCTTCGACCGGCCGCCGCTGTCCGCGCCGCAGCCGGCCTGGCACGGGATGCCCACGACGCCCGCGCTGATCCGCTGGCGACTGGTCCGCGACGCACATGCGTACGTGCCCTGGCGGATCTCCTCCGACTTCCGCAAGTCGTTCGTTCCGAAGATCGCCGGCAAGCCGCCGAGCGACGTCCACTTCGGCGACGTGTACGCGCCGAACACGCGCCAGAACAAGCCGAACAAGCCGGGGCTGTTCCGCTTCTGGGTCGCGCGGCGGTTCGACACGACTCCGTTCCCCGACGGCGACTACCGGCTCGACGTGGAGGCGGCCGACAGCCGCGGCAACGCCTCCCGCGGCCACCTCGTCCTCACCTTCGTCAACGAGGAACGCAACCTCTAGATCTGGACGTTCGGCTCCGCGGGCCGCGCCTCGTCGTAGCGCAGGCCGCTCGAGGCCTCGCCAGCGCCGATGTGCCTGCGGCGCGCGATCCAGAAGCGTGAGCGGCCGTCGGATGTGCGGGTGCGGCAGGCGATCCGCACGATGCGTACCCCGGCGCGGCTCACCTCCTCCTCCGGGAGCTGGAAGCCGGATGCGGAGAGCCGCTTCACCAGCCTCCCCGACGGAGCGTTCGCGCCGCCCTCGACGGTGCCGGCTACGAGGGCGACTGCACCGGCCGGGGTTACCACCGGCATGAGCGGGAACCAGCTGGCCGGGATCGGGCTCTGCAGCTGGTAGGCGAGCGGCGCCGGCGCGCCCACCGGTGCCGGCGAGGGGGGCGGCGGAGGCTCGAGCTGCGGCGCGCCGGTCGGGCCCTCGACCACGTGCTCGATCGCCCAGGCCACGTCGGCGGTCTCGTCGCGGAACAGGGTGCACCTCCTCGAGCGGCCGCAGGTGCCCCGAAGGGCGGTCCGAGTCTTTCAGATCGCCGGGGTTCGTGAAGGCAGGATGCCCGAGAGCCACTCGACGTCGGCCGGGTCACCGCCGCGAGCCTACCCGCTCCCGCAGGTGTCCAAGCCCAAGTGGGTGGGTACCGGGCACGACCTATTCACGCATCGAGAGGAGGCAGGCATGGGAGACGCGCACATCGGTGGGATCAGCCTCGGCGGGATCCTGGTCGTCGTCGGGATCGTCCTGGCGATCCTGCTCGGCCACTGGTGGATCGGCCTGATCATCGCGCTCGTCGGATTGATCTTCTTCGGAGGCTTCGCCCGCGGGAAGTGGTACTGACGGCGGCACGGCCCGGGCGGCCGCCGTGAACGACGCCCTCCTCGTCGTCGACGTCGTCAACACCTTCCGCCACGACGACGGCAAGGTGCTGCTCGCGTCGTTCAGCCAGCGCCTCGAGACGATGACCCATGTCCTTTCAACGGCCCGCGCCGACTCCGGGCTCCCGACGCTCTACGCCAACGACGCCCACGGAGGCTGGACGGGCAACGCACGAGTCGCTCGAGCAGCTGGCGCTGGCCTACGCAGAGCGCGTCGGCGGTTGCCGGCTCTCGGCAGAGCTCGACGGCCGGTTGACCTGGCCGAGGCGGAGTCTCCGCCAGGCGACCGAGCCTGGCGCAGCGGCTCAGACCGTCTGCGAGCCTGCTGCCTCGAGAACGGTCCGGGTGAGGGACGGTCCCGGTTCCAGTGACCGGTCCGGCGGCCCGCTTAAGGGCCTGTCCAAGAAGGAGCCCTGAGCGCCGCCGCGGGGGTCAGTTGAGCAGGATCTGGTAGTCCCAGGCGCAGGGGCCGGTGGCGAGGAGTTCGGCGAGCCAGTGGCTGCGATCCGTGGCGGCTGTCGGAAGTGGTGTCGCCGTCGCGCTCGCAGCCGCTAGGCCCTGCGTCTGCGCGGCGTGCGGTGCGGCCGCCACGCCGGTCTGCGCCTGCTTGGCGTGGTCGGCGAGCCGCTTGCAGTTGATCGCCGTGCAGTTGAGCAGCAGCTGGACGTGGAAGTGCGGCGTGCCGCGCCGCTGGGCACGGTCGGCTGTGCCCTGGTTCTTGAGCTCGCCGATCACGCCCTCGGCGTCGGCCATCCGCTGCCGGTGCGCGGCGATTCCGGCCGGGCTCTTGCAGCGCGCCCGCGCCGCCAACGCCTGGCGCTGCGCTTCGGTTGTCGCCTCCTGGCCGGCCTTCGGCACCATCGTCGGCTGCGGCGGGATGTAGGCGGTGACCCGGCGCCGCTCCGTCGCCCGCCAGATGCGCTCGGCGGCGAAGCCGGAGTCGGCGCCGATCGATTCAAGCTGGGGGCAGGCGAAGCGGGCGCGATCGAGCAGCGGCTCGACCGCGTCGCCCTCGAAGCCGTCCGCCTGCTCCCCGCAGCAGGCAACGATCACGCGCTGCTTGCGATCGACCGCTACCTGGCCGCGGTAGACGAGGTGCGGCCGCTGACCGGGCTTGCCGCGCAGCCTCGCCTCCGGATCGGTCACAGAGACAGAGGCCGCGTTCGAGCTTCGCCGCTTCGGCGTCGGGCCGAAGCGCGGTTCAGCCAGCGTCAACGGAGCGCGCTCCCCGCCCGGCGGCCCGGCGGCCGGCCGCTCCGCGAGGGCAAGCTGTCCCGCCGACCCCGGCCGCCCGGCCGCGCTCGGCTCGGCGTCATCGCTCGCGTCGGCCTCCAGCACGGGCGCGAGAGCGAGACTGGCGCGCAGGCTCGCCAACGCTGCGTCCGCCTCGGCGTGGAAGCCGTCGATCGACAGATGTGTGCCCTCGACCAGGCCGTGCTGCTTGCACAGCTCGAGCGAACGCAGGAAGAGGCGCTCGAACAGCGCCGCATCGACGAAGCGGCGCGTGTGGGCGTGCGAGAGCGTCTGGTGCACCGGCAGCCGCTCACCAAGCCCGTAGCCGAGGAAGCGGCGCAAGTCGAGCCGCACGCTCGCTTGCCGCAGCAGCTCCCGCGTCGAGCCGATCCCCTCCAGCGCACCCGCGACCATCAACTTCACCAGCACGATCGGGTCGATCGACGGCCGGCCGACATCGTCGGCGTAGTACGGCGCCGCGACCTCGCGAACAAACGACCAGTCGACGAGACGATCAAGCCTGCGGTAACAGTCGTCCTCGGCGACCAACTCGTCCAAACAAACCATCTCCACCTGCAACGTCGCCGCCTGCCCCTTCAGCTGCCCCATCGCCATCCCGGGACCCCCTCTGCTCGACCCGACGAACCAGGCGAGCATAGGTCCCCGGTCGGACCCCACCCCAGTGGCTTTTTGGACAGGCCCTTAATAGGACTTTGTTACTCACGGTGTGACGAAAGAGTGTGAGCTGGTTGAGGTCGATCGGGCTGGTGGCAGGTTCGGCAGCGGCCGGCCCAACAGCGCAGCACGGGCTGGAGGAGGAGCACCGTCTGCGGCAGTGTCAGGCCGGCCGCAGCGCTTTTGGGTCGCGTCTTTCGAGTGTGAGGAATGCGTGCGCACAGCTGACAAGCGCGCAGTGGTGATGGAAGCCGAGCGTAGCTTCTGCCTTCGTAGTGGTCGAGTCCGAGTTCGCCTTTGAGCTGGCGGTAGTCGAGCTCGATCGTCCAGCGCAGCCGCGCGAGCCGGGCGAGCCGCTCTCGCGTCGTTTTCGAGGGCAGGTTCGAGAGCCAGTAGTCGCTCGGCGCCTCGTTGCCGGGGGGCCACTCGATGATCAACCACTCCTCAGCGGGGCGGCAAATTGTCATTGCGCACGGGATGGGTGGCGACGACGCGGACGAACGCGAAACGGCTCGAGACCTCCTCGCCCGCTGCTGTCGTTCGGCAAGGCAGCGTCTTCCACGCAGTCGCCGGCAGGCGTTCGGCGAGGGCGCGCACCGATTCCGGTTTGCGGTCAGGACGCGCAACCGATCGCTTCCGTCCGACTTTGCCGTTGCGCTCGGGCACCGCAAAGGTCGTCTCCGGCCCGTAGACGCTAGATCTGGGAGGAGACGGCGACAACGTACTACCAGCTCGAGCATCATGCAGATCTCGTCCGGAAGCCGGCTGTCATCGCCATAGGCGCAGTCGGCCAGGATCGGCGCCGGCGGGATTGCCCATCCGGCCGCGTCCGCGCAAAGACGTGCTCGCGAGCTGCGGCTTCGTCTGGAAGCAGACCGCCTCCGGGATCTTCGCCCTCCGCCGCCGCATCGAGATCGTCGCACCACTCCTCCGGCAGATACAACGACCAACCCAACGGCAGCGTCCCCCGCTCGCCGACCGCATGCACGCTGACAGTGACCTGGCAGTTGCCGATCTTGCCGAGAGTGTTAAGCGGCCCCGAGCGGCCGGTAGGCCAGGTAGACGACGCCGTTCTCGTACGACTCCACGGCCGCGAGTGAGAGCTTGCCCGGCACAGCGTCCTCGGGGAAGAGCCGCGGTCCGGCGCCGCGAGTGAGCGGGTAGACGAACAGGTGCAGTCCGTCGACCAGACCGTCCGCGAGCATCGCCCGCACGAGCCTGGCGCTGCCGGAGACGTAGAGGTCTCCGACCTCGTCCTTCAGCCGGCGGATCGCCTCGGGGCCGTATGGTCCGACGATCTCCGAGTTTCTCCAGATCGCTTCCGTCAGGGTCCCGGAGACCACGTACTTCGTCGTCTCGTTGAAGAACGGTGCACCCGGATCGTCCTCGACGGTTCGCGTCGACCAGGCCGGCTCGAACAGCTCGTATGTCGTCCGGCCCAGGAGGATCCCGCGGCAGCGCTCTGTGACGGCGCCGATCGCCTGTTCCATCTGCGGGTGGAAGCCGTACTCGAATGTCCACGTCGGCGTGTCGATCACGCCGTCGAGGCTGATGAACTCGTGCACGTGAACCTCGCCCATCTCGCACCTCCGTGTCGCTGTCGTCGTGTAGACGGCCCGATCGTGGCGAAAATCATCGTTCGGCGTACAGCCTCGGCCGTTGCCATTTGCGCTGACGGCCCCGGACCACGCATCCTTCGGTCGTGCGGTCGCGATCGATCGGCGTGCTCGGACGGCTCCTGGCTGCCGCCGTCTGCGCGCTGGCCGGGCACATCGCTCTCTATCAGGCGGTCCGTCCGGCCGATGGACGTCACGCCTACCTGAGCTGGTACGAGCCGCTGATCGCCGGGCTCTCGCTGGCGGCGGTCGCCGGGCTCGCCGGGCTCGTCCTGGTCGGGCTGATCCGCCCCGACTTCCGGCTTCCGCGTCTGGCTGCCGGCCGGTCGTTCGACCAGTCGGCGATCAGGCTGGCGATGTCGGGGCTCGCCGTCCTGCTCGTGCAGGAATCGACCGAGCAGAGCGTCGCCACCCACTCGCTGTCGTTCGTGTCCGTCGCGGACGGACGGTGGCTCGCTGTCCTCGTCGTGGTGACCGCGAGCGCAGCCGCGCTCGCCTTCCTGGCGCGATTGGGCGAGCGGGCCGTACGCGCCCTCCTCGCGGAGAGACGTCCGCGGCCGGCCCGGCGGCTCGCCACACGCGCGTGGAGCAGGGCTCCCGGCGAACCTCGCAGCCCGCGGCCGCTCGCCCGGCACGCGGCACTCCGCGCACCGCCGGCTCTCCTCCCGGCCTAGCCCTGCGTGCACCCCGGCCTCGGGGTGCAGTCGAGAGGAGCAAAGCGTTGCAACACCCTGCCCGTGGGCGAGCGCTCCGCATCCCCGCCCGCGTGTTGATCGTCATCGGCGGTTTCCTGGTCTTTCCGGGAGCGGCCGCCGCGCACTCCGGCGCGCCGACCGTCGCGCTGGACTTCCGCCTGCGTGTTTCGCAGGCGACACGCGGGCTGCGCGGCGTCCGGCCGACGATCGTCGACGGCGATCGCGGGCTCCGGCTGGAGGTCGAGCCAAGGGCGACGCTGGTCGTGCTCGGCGACCTGCAGGAGCCGATGATCCGCTTCGACTCCCGAGGCGTGTGGGTCAATCGCCGCTCGCCCACCGCGGCGGGCGCGAAGCTGATCCGGGCGGCCGCGGGCAACGGTGTCTCGTGGTCGCTCGTGTCGCGGGGCCACGGGCTGCGCTGGCACGACCACCGCCTCGCGCCGCCGGTCGACCTGCGCTCGGGCGACGTCGCCCGGTGGTCGATCCCGGTCGAGCTGAACGGAGGGCGCACCGCGCTGGCCGGAACGGTCGTCCGGGTCTCACGTCCGAGCGGGTGGCCCTGGGCGATCGGGGCGGTTCTCCTGGTCGGGGCCGTCACCGGCGCCGCCTGGCGGCTGCCCCGGGCTCGAACCGGACTGCTGGTCGTCCTGGGCGGGCTGGCCGCACTCGGCGCACTGGCCGCCAGCACGTCGTTCGCGACGGCGGACGAGATCAGCGGCGCCGGCGAGTGGATCGAGGTGGGCGTGGTCGCGGCGCTGCTCGTCCTCGCCGTCCTCTCGCTGCACCGGCGCTGGAGCGCGCTGCGGATCTGGGCGGCGGCCGGGATCGGCGTCGCCGCCGCCACCTTCAGCGCCGGCTCGCTCGGCGTGTTCGCGCACGGCTACGTGATCTCGACGCTGCCGGCGACGATCGCGCGGCTGGCGGTGCTGCTGGCGGTGGTGGCGGGCATGGCGACGGCCCTGCTCTCGGTCTCCGTCGGGATCGAGCGGATCCCCGTCCACCCCGCGCCGGCACGACCGCCCGCGCGGAACAAACACAGCGGCAGGCGACGACCACGCCCCCGTGGAGGCTCCCGATGAAGACACTCCGTGCACCGACCCTGCTCGCGGTCGCCGCCTCGGTCGCGACTCTGAGCGCCTGCGGCGGCTCCGGCTCGTCGCAGCCCGCGACCCCGACGATCCAGCCGGCCCGCACCTTCGCGTTCACCGGCTTCGAGCCGTCCCGGCCGGTGACCCCCGGCAGGCCGACGACGGTCGCCTTCACGATCCGCCGGCCGGACGGCCGCCCCCTCGTCCGGTTCCGGCGCGGTGCCGGACCGCACACGGGCGTGCACATGATCATCGTGCGCGACGACCTCTCGACGATCATCCACCGCCATCCGCCGGTCGGAGCCGGCGGTCGCATCCAGGAGCGGGTCGTGTTCCCGGCACCCGGCACCTACCGGATGGTGGTCGATGTCTACCCGCAGCTCAGCGGACCGCTGCGCAACTTCCAGCTGTTCCGCACGATCCACGTCGCAGGCACCGAGCGCCGGCAGCCGCTGCCGCCGTTCCGGCCCACGGTCGTCGTCGACGGCTATCGCGTGACGATGCAGGGTCAACCGACGCTCCGGGCTATCCAGGCCGACTTCCTCACGGTCACCGTCGCCGACCCGGACGGCAAACCGGCCCGGTTCACTCCCTGGTACGGGGCGCTGGCGCACGCGATCTTCTTCCGAAAGGGATCGCTGGACTACTTCCACACGCATGTCTGCGCCCCCGGCGCGAGCGGCTGCGCCAGCCTGCTCGGCGGCGCCAGCGTCGCCGGGACGTCGTCGACGCCGGGGAAACTCCGCGTCGGCGTGCTCGTCCCGGTGGCCGGGACGTGGCGGCTCTTCCTGCAGGCCAAGGTGAACGGCCGCGTCCTGACGGCGCCGTTCACGTTGAGGGTGCGCTGAGGTGAACCGACAACGAAAGGAGCAATCGATGCACGGAATCAGTACACGCCGCAGAGGCCTCGTCGGCCTCCTGGTCGCGACGGCGACCCTGATCGTCGGGGCCGGCTCCGCCTGGGCCCACGCCCGGATCAGCCCGGTGGTGGTCGAGTCCAAGCAGCTGCAGCTCTTCTCGCTCGCGGTTCCGACCGAGAAGGACAACCTGACCACGACCAGGGTCGAGCTCACGGTCCCGCAGGGGTTCGGCATCGACTCGTTCGTACCGGCCCCCGGCTGGCAGCGGCAGGTGCAGCAGACCGGCTCCGGCGAGGACGCGGTGATCCAGAAGGTGACCTGGACCGGCGGCAGCGTGCCGACGGAAGAGGATTCGCTGTTCCAGTTCCTCGCCAGCCCTTCGTCCAGCAAGACGTACACGTTCGCGGTCCGGCAGACCTACTCCGACGGCTCGGTGGTCGACTGGTCTGGCCCCGAGAGCTCCGACTCGCCGTCGCCGACGATCGAGGCGAAGAGCTCGCTGGGCGGAGGCGGGAGCTCGACGCTCGCGATCGTCGCCCTGATCCTCGGCGGCGCCGCGCTGGTGGTGGCGATCGTCGGCCTGCTCTCCCGGAAGGGAGGCCGCTCGCTCGCATGACCTCGCGTGACCGAGCTGTCGCGGTCCTGGTGCCGCTGGCGGCCGCGCTCGCCTGGCCGGCGGCGGCATCGGCGCATGCTGCGCTCCTGCGGACGGTGCCCTCGGCGAGCGGGATCGTGAACAGCCCGCCCCGGCGGGTCGCGCTCACCTACAGCGAGGCGGTCGAGCCGCGCTTCGCGATCGTTTCCGTCACCGACGCGGCCGGCGTCCAGGAGACGACCGGCCCGCCGCGTCGCTCGCCGAGCGACGCCGACACGCTCCTCGTTCCCCTGAAGAAGCTGGCGGAGGGCTGGTACCTCGTCTACTGGCGGGCGATCTCGGTCGACGGCCACCCGGTCAGGGGCGCGTTCACGTTCGCGGTCGGCCCGAATCCCGGTCCGGCGCCGCAGTTCGTGATTCCGTCGATCTCGGAGACCGCGGCCACGCCGCCGCTCCTGATCGCGCGCTGGCTCGTGTTTCTCTCCGTGATGGTGGCGATCGGACTGTTCGCGCTGCGGATGCTGATCGCCCGGCCGCTGGTCTCACGCGTGAGCGGAACACGGTTGCGGGGCATGTCGATCGCGTTCTTCGTGGCCGCCGGCATCGGGCTCGTCGCCACGCCGGTCTACGTCGACATCGCCACGGCGAAGTTCGCCATTCGCTCCGCCTTCGCGGTCGGCACGCTCGTCCCGCTGATGCGGGTTTCCTCGTTCGGCCGCGGGCTGCTCGACCTCGAGCTCTGCCTCGCGCTGTTCACGGCGGCCGCCGGTATCGCGTTCTGGCTCGACCGGCCCGACCGGCCCCGGCGCTCGATTGCCGGGCTCCTGTCACTGGCCGGCGCGCTCGCGGCGGGCGCCTCGATCCTCGTCCTGCCCGGACTGGCCGGGCACGCCGCCCAGACGTCCCCGCGCGGCTGGTCGATGCTCTTCGACTGGCTCCACCTGCTCGCCGGCTCGATCTGGGTCGGCGGGCTCGTCGGCCTGCTCGTCCTCTGGGCGACGTTGCCGTCGGCGCGGCGGGCGGCCGGCCTGGTCGTCTGCGTCCCGCGCTTCTCGAACGTCGCCTTCGTCTCGGTGCTGACCTTGATCGGCTCGGGGATCGCGGCCTCGCTCTTCCACCTGCCCACGCTGAGCTCGCTCTGGCAGACCTCGTACGGCGAGGCCCTGCTCGTCAAGATCGGGCTGCTGCTGACGGCCATGCTGCTCGCGGCCGTCAACCTCCTCCGCACCAAACCGCGGCTGGTGGCCGCGCAGGGCACCGCCGACGTCGGCGAGCCGGCCGCCCGCCTCCTGCGCGGGCTGGTCGGCGGCGAGGTGCTGCTCGTCGCGGCGGCGATCTTCGCGGCGGCGGTGCTCTCGAGCCTCCCGCCGCCGTCCAAGGCGCTCGCATCCGTGGGCAGGGCCAGCGCCCACGTCGGCCCCGGTCCCGTGGCTGGCGTGGTCTCGAAGAACGGCTACCGGCTGGAGTTCCGCGTCGCCCCGAACAGGGCGGCCGTCCCGAACGCCTTCGCCGTGCGGATCACCAGGAACGGCAAGCCCGTCTCCGGCGCCGACGTCACCGCCGGTTTCGCGATGCTGGACATGGAGATGGGGCAGCAGGCGTACCACCTCGCGGAGAGCTCGCCCGGCGTCTACCGGCACTCCGCCCCCGCGCTCGTCATGGTCGGCCACTGGGCCCTCTCGTTCGACATCCGGCCGAGCGGGAAGCAGCCGTTCGACGTCCTGCTCGTCGACAAGGCGAACGGATGAGCAGGCTGCTGCTCGACGTCCGGTTCAAGCTCTTCGCCGCGCTGGTCGCGCTCGCGCTCGGCGCGGCCGCCTGCCTCGTCGTCGTCCTCTTCGCCCAGGATGTCCTCGGCTAGGCTCGCCGTCGTCGCGCTCGTGGCGGTGCTCGCGCTCCTGCCGGCGGCGACGGCACGCGCGGACGGCGACCCGGCCAGCGACTTCCTCCTCACCCAAAAGGTCTTCGTGCCCTACGACGCGCGGATCTCGGCCACCCGCTCGGAGCAGCTCTCAGGGCTCGCCTCCGACGCCGCCCGTGATGGCTATCCGATCCGGGTCGCCCTGATCGCGTCGCCCACCGACCTCGGATCGGTCACCGCGTTGTGGGCGAAGCCGCGGCAGTACGCGAAGTTCCTGGCCGCCGAGATCTCGTTCGCCTACCGCGGCCGACTGCTGATCGTGATGCCTGCGGGGCTCGGCACGTACCAGCTCGGCCACCCGTCGGTCGCCCAGCGGCGTGCGCTCGCGGACATGAAGGTCGAGCCCGGCGCGGACGGGCTCGCCGCCACGGCGATCACCGCGGTGCAGCGCCTCGCCGCCGCGCGCGGGATCGCGCTGCACACCCGGCAGGTCGCGGCACCGTCGAAGCGGGCCAGCGACGACCGGCTGAAGCTCGGCCTGATCGTCGCCGCGGCGCTCGTCGTCGCCGCCGCCCTCCTCCCCGTGAGGCGTTTGCGCCGCGGCCGGCGCTAGGAATCAGCGGGCGATCTCGAGCGCAACGCCGAGCGGGCAGCCCTGCTCGGTGACGAGCGACTGGACCGCCAGGCAGTCGATGCCCGCTTCGACCGCCCTGATCGCCTCGTAGCGTCCCAGGCCGAGCGCGACGAGCTGCTCGATCTGGCGCTTCTCGACTCTGATGATCTCGTCGCTCGAGATGGGAGAACCTCCGGGGTTTGCGTGCTTCCTCTCGCTCGGACGCGTGGACGGGCCGAAGGTTGGGCTTCGTTACCGAAGCTTCACAAACCGTGGGTGCAAGCATTTTGTTTCGGTTAAGCGTGTCCTGTAGCGGCCCGCGCGGTTCGACCGACGGCTAGCGTCCGACCGTGATCGAAGCCCGCGGTCTGAGGAAGGACTACGGCGCGAAGCGCGCGGTCGACGAGCTCACCTTCACCGTCCGGCCCGGCATCGTCACCGGCTTCCTCGGGCCCAACGGCTCCGGGAAGTCGACGACGATGCGGCTGATTCTCGGCCTCGACAGACCCACCGAGGGCGACGTCACCGTGAACGGGCGTCACTACCGCGACCACCGTGCCCCCCTGCACGAGGTCGGCGCGCTCCTCGAAGCCCGCTCGGTGCACACGGGCCGCTCCGCGTACCACCACCTGCTGGCCCTGGCGCAGACACACGGCATCCCGAAGCGACGAGTCGTGGAGCTCGTCGACTTCGTCGGCCTCGAGGACGTCGCGCGCGGACGCGCGGGGAAGTTCTCGCTTGGAATGGGTCAACGCCTCGGGATTGCGACCGCCCTGCTCGGCGACCCTGAGACGCTCCTGCTCGACGAGCCCGCGAACGGGCTCGACCCCGAGGGGATCCACTGGATGCGCAACCTCTTGAAAGGCCTCGCCGCCGAGGGACGTGCCGTGTTCGTCTCTTCACACCTGATGAGCGAGATGGCGTTGACCGCGGATCATCTGATCGTGATCGGGCGCGGCCGGCTGATCGCAGATACGAGCGTCGACGACTTCGTCCGCCGCGCTTCGAGCAAGGTCGTACGCGTGCGATCACCAGACGCGACACGGCTGCTCGAGATCGTCGCCGGCGCCGGCGCGACGGCCGCGAGGAACGGGCCCGACGTGATCGAGATCTCGGGGCTGGCGGCGGAACAGGTCGGCGAGGCGGCAGCCGCTCACGGCATCGTCCTCTACGAGCTGACGCCGCAGCAGGCAACGCTCGAGGAGGCATTCATGACGCTGACGAGCGACGACGTGGAGTTCCGGGCAACCACGCATCCCGCGGCGCCCGAGGAGGCCGAGGCGGCATGAACAGCACGATCGCCGCAGTCGACCTTCCGCGGCTGGAGCAGAGGGGGCGGGTCACCCAGGCCAGGGTTGTGCTCTCGGAGTGGACGAAACTCCATTCGCTACGCTCCACGCGCTGGTCGCTGGTGATCGCGACGGCGCTCGCAATCGGGCTACCGGCGCTGTTCGCGGCCGTGACATCCTCGCACTGGGGGTCGATGAGCCTGCACGAGCGCGCCGACCGCCATCCGCTCGACATCGCGCTCGCGGGTGTGAACGTCGCGCAGCTCGCGATCGCCGTCCTCGGAGTGCTCGTGATCACGGGCGAGTACTCGACCGGCATGATCCGCGCGTCGTTCACCGGAGTGCCCAGACGACTGCCCGTGCTGTGGGGCAAGATCGGCGTGTTCGCGGCAGTCACATTCGCGCTGATGCTGCCGGCGGTCGTGATCGCGTTCTTCGTCAGCCAGGCGATCCTGTCGAAGCACGACATCCTCCAGATCTCGTTGTCGCATCCGGGAGTGGCGCGATCGGTCGTCGGTGGCGCCGGCTACCTCGTTCTGCTCGGCATCTTCGCGCTGGCGATCGGCGCGATCGTGCGGAACACGGCCGGAGGAATCGCGGCGTTTGCCGCGCTGTTCTTCGTGGTCCCGCCGCTGATGAACATCCTGCCGACGCGCTGGAACAACGCGATCTCTCCGTTCTTGCCCGATGCCGCCGGACGCGACATGTTCTCCTTGACCACGGGGGCCCACGTCCTCCACCCCTGGCCCGGCTTCCTGCTCTTCACCGGTTACACGGTTCTGGCGGTCACGATCGCCGCGCTGCTGTTGGTCCGCAGGGACACCTGAGACGGCCGATGAGTTTCGCGCACCGGTGCGGTCCAAGCATCTGACCCCGAACGAACAGGAGGCTGAAGATGGCGAAGATGGAGACCAGGCTGGGCATCAACGCGGTGGGCCGCGTTTGCGTGACCGTCTCGGACACCGACCGCGCGCTCGACTTCTACGTCGGCACGCTCGGTTTCGAGAAGGTGGTCGATGTCCCGATGGGACCGGGCATGCGCTGGGTCGAGGTCGCGGTCGGCGACAGCAAGACGACGATCGCCCTGGCGCCGCCGCCGGAAGGCAAGGAAGCGGGCGGCGCCGAGACCGGCATCATCCTCGACACCTCCGACGTCGATGCCGACCACGCTGCCCTCAAGGCCGCCGGTGCCGACGTGGACGACGACGTCAGCCGGTACGGCGATCCCGTGCCGCCGATGTTCTGGCTGCGCGACCCGGACCGGAACTCGCTGATCGTCGTCCAGCCCACGTCGTAGGGCTCGACTTCGGGCGGGGGCCGTGCGGTCGACCGGCCCCCGCCGGCTTGACGCCCGGACGGCGGTCTGCCAGATTCCCCCGCGCTGCGGCCGGTCTTCCCCCTCGACAGAAGGCGGGCCTTTGGAGAAGCAGGACCACGACATCGCCGCGAAGAAGCCGCCGGACGGTGCCTCCTCGAATGACGGCGGCGCCGTGAAGGAGTTGCGCCTCGCGCTGGTCTGCTACGGGGGCTCCTCGTTGGCGATCTACATGCACGGGGTGACGAAGGAGCTGCACCGGCTCGTGCGAGCGTCCTCGCTCCTCGACGCGCCGGCCGGAGAGGCGGCGTCGAGCGTCAGCGAAGAGGTCTACCGCCGGCTCCTGCAGGAACTGGCCGAGCGCGACACCGAGGGTGTGCGCACGCGGGTGGTCGTCGACGTCGTCGCGGGAACGTCCGCCGGCGGAATCAACGGCGTCTGTCTGGCGAAGGCGCTGGCTCACGACCTTTCACTCGACGGCTTCCGCGACCTCTGGTTCGAGCGTGGAGATATCGACGGGCTGCTTGCGGCACCCAACTTCCTGCCCCGGAAGCTGAAGATCGGGTGGGTGGCGATGAGAGCCCTGAAGCACGCGCCGTTCAGGGGCGACCTGATGGCGCAGTGGATCTACGACGCGTTCGACGGCATGGAGCGGCGTGGCGACGGGCAGGCGGCACGGACGCTGATGCCCGACCGGCACCTGCTCGAGCTCTTCGTCACGGTCACCGACTTCTACGGCTACCAGCGGCAGGTGCCGTACGCCGACCCGAACCCGATCGACGACCTGCGGCATCGCCATGTCCTCGGCTTCCGCTACGGCGGCGAGGACGGTCGCGACGACTTCGGCGCCGACTCGAACGGCGCGCTCACCTTCGCCGCCCGGTCGACCTCCTGCATCCCCGGTGTGTTCCCGCCGGTGAGCTTCGAGCAGCTGGCGACCTGGCTCGGCGACCGCCCGGTCGACCTGGCGGAGCTCGAGCGGCGATTCTTCCGCAACTACCAGCTGGCGAAGTTTCCGCCCGGGTGGACGTGGTTCGTCGACGGCGGCGTCCTCGACAACAAGCCGTTCGGGCCGGCGATCCAGGCGATCCGGCAGCGTCCCGCCGACGTCGAGGTCGACCGGCGGCTGCTCTATCTCGAGCCGGACCCCGGCGGCGCGGCCAGGGCGGCGGAGCAAGCGGCCCCGGGGACCATCGCCGCCGCGATCGGCGGGCTGACCGGCCTCCCGCGCGCAGAGCCGATCCTCGACGACCTGGTCGACGTGGCCGCCCTGAACCAGCGCGTCCGGCGGATCGCTGACATCGTCGAGACCAGCTGGGACACCGTCGCGGCCCGGGTCAAGGAGATCGTCGGGCAGTTCGACCAGATCCCGACCGATCCTGCCAGTCCGGAGCTCGCGGCGATCAAGAGACGGCTGGACGAGGAGGCGCGGAAGAGCGCCGGCTTCAGCTACGCGACCTACGTCCGCCTGAAGGTCAGTGGTGTCATCGACCGCTACGCGCAGACGGCCTGCGCGGTCTGCGATCTGCCCTCCGACTCCAACCACGCCCTCCTGACACGGAGCGCGCTGCGCTCGTGGGCCGAGCAGCAGCAGCTGTTCGAGCCGCTCGTCGAGCCCTCGCCGCGACAGCTGAAGTTCCTGGTCGATTTCGACCTCGGCTACGCGACGCGGCGCCTGCGCTTCGTCAAGGACGGCGTCAGCCACCTGTACCGTTCTGCAGGCCAGCCGGGCTACCCGCCGCGCGCGGAGATCGACGCGGTCAAGGGCCGCCTGTGGACGGCGATCGGCACCCTGCGCGATGCCATGGCCGGAACGGGTTTCGGCGAACCGCTGCGCGCCGACTTCGGCACTTGCTTTCCGGTCGACGCGATGCGCACCTTCCTCGAGACCCGCGGCTTCGACATCGCCGTGTACGTCCAGGAGCACGTCGCACACCTCGACGCGCTCGAGCGCGCCCTCGCCGACTTCCTGAAGGCGCGCCTGTCGGGCTTCACGGCCGGCCTCTACTCCGAGCTGCTCCAGCTGACGGAGGGTTGGGAGGACCGGATCAGGTCCGACCTGCTCGTCCGCTACCTCGGGTTCCCGTTCTGGGACGTGCTTCTGTACCCGATCCAGGCGCTGAGCGACGTCGGCGAGAACGACTTCGTCGAGATCGTCCGGATGAGCCCGCGAGACACGCATCGGATCCCCGTCCCCTCGCTGCCCGGCCAGACGAAGAAGCTGGTCGGCGCGGAGAGCCATCACTTCGGCGCCTTCCTCAGCCGCCGGGGCCGGGAGCAGGACTACCTCTGGGGACGGCTCGACGGCGCAGAGCGCCTGATCGGCCTCCTCCTCGCCGGCGCGGACGAGGCCGACAAGGACCGGTGGTGCAAGGAGGCGTTCAGGGCGATCCTGGCAGAGGACGAGCAGGCCGTCCCGAGCGCGACCGCGCTCGTCGAGCACGTACGCGCGTCGACCTGAGCTGCCGACCAGGCCGGTTTGCATTTCCGGCAACCGCTTGGAATAGTTCACCGCCACTGCGGCTGGATCGTTTTCCGGGGGGCGATGGTTGGTCGATTCAGCGGTTCATCGGCACGCGTTGCGACTGCGAAGGGAGCGGTCATAGCGCGGCCGCGCGCACGCGCCGGGAGCTGTGCCCGCGCCGTCGAGGTCGACGCCCTGCGCTTCGCCGCCGGTTGGCGGCTGCTGGGGGACGTGGCCGAGGCCGACGCAGAGCCGGCCGAGCCCGCCGAGCCGTCGCTCCGCTTCGACGTCATCCGCGCGGCCGACCTCCTCGCGCTGTCGGTCGCCGCCGTCAACTGCAAGCTTGTCACCGGCGGCGACGCTCCGCCCGCGCTCCGCCCGGTCCAGGGGAAGGAGGCGCGCCTCGTCGTCACCTTCCCGTACCAGCATCTGGCGGAGCAGGCCGCCTACGAAGGCCGCGCGCCGGGCGAATCGCCGCTGAGGATTCCGGACGAGGAGCACGGCGGCGTCCCGATCGAGGACACGACGACACCTGACGACCCGGGCGTGCTCGTGAGGCCGCCCGTCGGCATCCGCCCGGCCCGCTCCAGCCGGCTCGTCTTCGCGGTGCCGGAGGACGAGACGATCGAGTTCTCGAGCGGCGGGATCCTCGCCGCGATGCAGCGGCTCGAGCTCGCCGTCCACCCCCTCGCGCTGCCCGGCGACGCCCCGACGACCGGCTCGACCGGCGACTCGCCGTTCATCTTCCTCCCCGGCGGGCTGGTGGCCCACGTCGAAGCCGACGGCGTTCGGATCGCGAGAGCGGCGAGGGGCATACACGCGCCCGACACGTCGACGGTGGAAGGCCTGTCGTTCCAGGCACGGGAGCTCCGCCGTGCGCGCGCGGCGCTCGAGACGGCCCGCGGGGTCAGCGTCGGCCGCGCGGGGCCGCCGGCGACCGCGGGGGTCGCGCACGAGCTGGTGATCGGCGGACTGACGGTCGACGCCCGACCGATCCTCGGCCCCGGCGGCCTCGTCGGGCCGCCGCGGCCGCGCCCACGGCCTCGACCGAGGTTGAGCCGCCGGCCCACCGCGCGGGAGACGGCGATCGAGGCGCCGTTCCGGCTCGTGATCTCGCCGAGCCGCGAGAGCCGTTGGGCGCACGCGACCGAACCCGTCGGCGCCGACGACGAGCCCCACCACGTCGAGCTCTGGCACAGCCGCCTCGGCACGGGGCACACGGAAGCGGACGGGACGACGAGCGTCGACGAGCGGAGGGACGGTCGCCGGATCGTTCGCGCGGTCTGGGCGCGCGACCGTGAGACGACGATCACCGACTGGGAGACGAACAAGAAGCCTCCGCACGACGCCGATAGCACCGATCCCTTCCGCATGTCGCTCGACCGGGCGGACCGGGACATGCTGGTGCGGCAGACCGCGGAGACGTGGATCGGCTTGCACGACACGCAGATCGAGCCCGTCGCAGTGGCGGCGAGAGCGTTGTGGCTCTCCACGCTCGGCGCCTGGCTCGACCTCCACGGCGCGTGGACGACGAAGCCCTACTCGCAGGCCAAGATGACCTCGATCCTCGCGTGGGACGAGGTCGCGCCGATGGGCCGGGACGAGTACGTCCGGGTCGTCTATCCCGGCTACCTCTACCCGCTCGGGCACCAGACCGCTCTGGTGAAGGTGACGGAGCGGAAGATGAAGGAGGTCTCCCCATCGTACGCCGGCCTCTACCAGCGGAAGTTCCTCGTGATCGGCGAGCCGCTGCGCACCTACTCCGACACGCACGACTTCCCGTTCGTCCAGGTCGGCATCCGGCCGCTCGTCACGCCGCCGCTCGACGATCCCGGCGGCGACCAGGACTCGCACTTCTGGCCGAAGATCGGCGGCGACTACTTCAACTTCACGCTCGACGCCGTCGACCACGACGGCGGTCCCGTGCCGCTCGTCGCCCCGCTGCTCTGGGTCGCGGAGTCGTACGACGACTTCGCCGAGGTGGACGCTGCCTACGACTCCGACCCGCACCGAAAGATCGCAGCTCACGGCCAGAAGGTCGCCTTCGGCCCGGTGCAGAAGGGCGGAGACACGGTGCTCGAGGCCGAGTCGATCTCGCTCCGCGGCAAGGCGACGCTCGGCGACTCCCGTCCCCACATGAGCCAGGCGAAGGTGACGGTGCCGGCGGTACAGCAGCTGTCGGCCACGGGCCCGGTGCCGATCGTCTACCACTCGCTCTACAAGACGGGCGGGTTCACGAGCCCGAACAACACCGGCGAGGTGTGGGCAGCGATCCCGCTCGACGCCTCGCAGATCGAGCACCCGACCGACGAGGTCAGCCCGCTGCCGCAGCTGAAGTTCGGCGCCGCGGCCTCCTCCGGCAGCGACAAGGCCGGGGGATTCCTCGCGCCCGACCTGCCGATCCGCGGCCTGTCCCGCAAGTCGGGCACGGTCGGCGACCTCGCCGGCATGGCGACGCAGCACTTCGACCCGGCTGCGTTCCTCGAGGGGGCGCTGCCGAAGCTCTTCGGCATCGTCGACCTGGTCGCCCTGGTGGAGCAGGTCACCGGCGAGCCGCTGAAGATCCCGAGCGTCGCCTCCGAGGCCCTCGACCGGATCGAGGGGCTCCTCGCCGACCTGCAGGCGATCAAGGCCGCTGCCGAGGACGCGGTCGGCGAGGCGCACAAGCTGGTCGACCGCGCAGCGTCGAAGTCCGCCCAGCTCCAGAACGACGCACAGACGGCGCTCGCCGACGCCCAGGCGGCGGAGACGAAGGTCGCGCAGGCGGTCGACGGCTTCGTCGCGCTGCTCGGCACGCTCGGCGACCAGGACAAGGCCACGGTGGAGGCGGCCGTCGCCGCCGACCTGAACGCGTTGCGCGACGCTGTCGCCGACCTCCAGCAGCTCGGGCCGAAGCTGCCGCCGTTCATCCGCAGCAGAATCGCGACCCTGACCAAGGTGCTGGAAGACGTGCTCGCCGCAGCCGACCTCGTCGAGGATCTCTACCGCTTCCTGAACGGCTTCGATCCGTCGAGCGTCCAGGCGCGGTTCCACTTCGAGTGGCGGCCGAAGCTGAAGTCGTGGCCGGACCCGGGACCGACGATCCTGCAGGTCGAGGAGGACAGCCTGCTGCTGGCCGTCGACGGCCGGGCCAGCGGCAAGGGCCAGATGGGCGTCGACGTCCTTGCGGAGATCCGCGACTTCGAGCTCCATCTGGTCGGCTCGGAGCCGCTCGTCCGGATCGCGTTCGACCACCTGTCGTTCAAGGCGGGCTCCTCGGGCAAGCCCGAGGTCGACGTCGTCATCCAGAAGAACGAGTTCGTCGGGATCCTCGCCTTCATCGAGACGATCAAGGATCTGATCCCGTTCGACGGGTTCTCGGATCCCCCGTTCTTCGACGTCGACTCCCAGGGACTGAAAGCCGGCTTCACGCTCGCCCTGCCGAGCCTGTCGATCGGCGTCTTCACGCTTGCCAACATGTCGCTCGGCGCCGACGTGCAGGTGCCGTTCCTCGGCAAGACGACTTCGGTCGGGTTCAACTTCTGCACCCGCGAGCGTCCGTTCACGCTCGCTGTCGTCTTCCTCGGAGGCGGCGGCTGGTTCGGCCTGCGCATCGGCCCCGACAAGCTGCAGGAGCTCGAGCTCGGGCTCGAGGCAGGGGCCGTGCTCGCCGTCGACCTCGGAGTCGCCTCCGGGTCGATTTCGGCCATGATCGGGATCTACATGCGGCTGGAGGGCGACGCGGGGTCGCTCACCGGCTACTTCCGCCTCCGCGGCGAGGTCGACGTGCTCGGGCTCATTTCCGCGGCGATCGAGCTCTACCTGTCGCTCAGCTACGAGTTCGACACGGGCAAGATGACCGGCCAGGCGACGATCACGGTCGAGGTCAAGGTGCTCGTCTTCTCCGGCTCGGTGCAGATCCACGCCGAGCGCAAGTTCGCCGGTTCGAACGGCGACCCGTCCTTCCTCCAGGTGATGGGAGCCGAGAGCGGCACGTCCAAGGCATGGTCGGAGTACTGCCTGGGGTTCGCCGCCTGATGCCGACCGAGATCTTCAGCGTCTGCGCCCTCCCCCACTCGTGTGCGGCAGGCGCCGACTTCCACGTCTCGCTGTTCGTCTCGCCGAAGCTGACCCCGGACACGCCCTTCGACGAGCTGCAGACCTTCTCCCTGTTCCCGCACTGGGGAGCGCTGGTCAGGAACCAGGTCACGGTCGAGCTCTTCGACCAGGTCGGGCCGATCGAGGCCACCCCGCTGCTCACCGCTTCGAAGCCGAAGGTCTGGGACGCCGCCTTCCCGCCGGACACGCCGGTCAACGGGCAGCCCGTCCCCGACTGGCAGCAAAGGCGCTGGCGGACGTTCGACGCGCGCACGGTGCACGATTTCGGCAAGGCGGTGCACCTCGCGACGATGTACTCGAGCCCGACCGCGCCGCCCGCGCCTGACGACCATCCGCTCGCAGGCCCGCTCGCGGAGATCTCCGGGGAGTACTACCGGACCGAGCACATCGGCGAGGTCTCGCGGCGGCGCGTCTACGACGAGTCGCTGATGACCGCCGACTTCGACCGGATCGTCGAGTCGGCCGAGTCACCGGCCGTGATTGGCCGGGTGATCGCCGATCAGCAGCCGTGGCTGAGGCGGATGGCGATGGAGCTCCACCGGACGCGCCGGTTCTACGAGCGGCCCGAGGAGGCCGGCGAGTACCGCGATCGTCCGTTGGAGGGAGCGGTCAGCCCGCCCCTCCCGCGCCCGGAACCCGAGTTCCACGAGCGCTGCGCGATGGCGGGCGACCACCCGGCCCTGTTGCGGACGCTCGGGCTCGTGATCGACCTGAAGGTCCTCGAGCCGGAGCGGCTGCGCTCGTCGCAATGGCTCTCGGCGGCGATCGTCATCGACGGCGACCGCGGGCCTTGCCGGCTCACCCGCACCCTCTGCCGTGCCACCGACGACGCCCTCGTCACCGTCGCGGAGACCGATGACTGGAGCGACGGGATGGCGCGGCTCGGCGACGAGAACCGCTTCGCCCTCCTCGACCTCGAAGCCGACGGCACGGCGATCAAGCTCGAGCGCTTCCTCTGGACGCTGCCCCGGCTGCGCGAGATACAGGCCCAGGACGCACCGACCAACGCCGCCACGCCCGCCCTGCGCTCGAACGGTTTCACGGTCGTGCGGGTCGGTGAGGCGCAGAACGCGCTCGAGCGGATCGGACGCCAGCACGATCTCGAGCAGGCCCTGGGCCAGGGACAGCCGCCGACGCTCTCCACCGAGGACGTGACCCGCGGGCTGCGGGTCGAGGTCTGGGACGACACGGCGAGGCGGTGGGAATCGCTCCACTCACGGCTGACGACCGTCACGGTGGTCGGCGCCGGCAAAGTCCTCGACGGCGCGCCGGACGAAGGCTTCATCCAGGGGACGGCGGCGTCCGAGAGCGCGCGGGCCGAGGACTCGCCCATCCACGTCCACGAGGCGGTCTTCGGCTGGGAGGGCTGGAGCCTGTCGGCGCCGCGGCCCGGCAGGCGCGTGCGCCACGAGAACGGCCAGGAGATCGTCGAGGAGGTGCCGGAAAGCACCCCCGATCCCGTCCACCCGGTCCTGGTCGTGAACCACGTTCGCCCGGGGACGTTGCCCCGCCTGCGCCTCGGCCGCTCGTACGCGATGCGCGCCTGGACGGTCGATCTCGCCGGCAACTCCCGGCCGCACGAGCTGAATCCGCCGCCCGCGCCCGCCGGCCCGGTCGCCGGAGCGCTGGGGCCGCTCCTGGCCCAGCTCGCGCCGAATGTCGACGTCTCCTCCCGGCTCCCGCGGGAGCTGCGGCTGGCGACCAATGCCGTCCTGTCGTCGCGCCAGGCGGCGACGCCGGCCCCCGCCCCGCCGCCGCTGCCGTTCGCGGTCGACGAGCACGAGGCGCTCGTCCGTGCCCGGCTCGGAGGCAGGATTGCCGACCGGGCGCCGATCGCCTCGGCGGCCTTCGACCGCCACGCCGCGGTCGCCCAGGCGATCGCCGCCGCAGTCGCCGACCGCGACCAGCCGTTCGTCGCCGATACCGCTGCACTGACCGCCGACGCCCTCGCTCCGCTGATCGCGTCCCAGCTCGCGGCGACCCACGGCGCCGGCCTGGCCGACACGCTCGGGCGTGCGCTGGCGACGGTCACGCCGCAGCGGCCGTTCCTGCGCTGGGACCCGGTACCGAGCCCCGCTCTCGTTCCTCTCCGTCGCTACACGGAGGGGGAGTCGATCCGTGTGCTCGTCGTCCGCTCCGGCGTCACGCAGGCCCCGGACACGCTCGAGGTCACGGTCACCCCGCCGGACGGGTACGCGGCGCCGCTGGGGTCGTACGGCTATGCCGCCGAGAGCGAGCGCCACCTCGCGCCGCCGAAGACGAGCCAGGCGCAGGCCGAGCTGCACGGCATGTTCGACGCTGCGATCGGCTCCGACGACCCGGCCGACCACCGGAAGCAGCTCGGGATCGCGCTCCTCGAGAACGGCTCGTTTCTCGACCTCGACATCGCGGACATCGACAATCCGCCAGCCCGGATCGCGCAGCCAGGGGTCAGGCTCGAGACGCAGCCCGGCACGCCGCAGGCCGACCCGATCACCCTGCCGCTGCTCGGGCCGGACGATCCGCCGGCACCCGGGAAGAGCGACCACCTGCCGCCCGGCCAGTACGTCGTCCACGACACGCCCGATCTCGTGCTTCCCTACCTCCCCGACCCCCTCGCCCGCGGCGTCTCGTTCGTCTTCGAGGAGGCGGGCCTCGACCGGGCGATCCCCTTCCCGTTCGGCGGAGAGGGGTTCACCTCGCGCTACGGCGGGAAGTGGCCCCAGATCGAGCCCTTCCGGCTCGTGCTCGGCGGTGGCGAGCTCGCGGGCAAGGTCGCCGGCCGGGTGATCACCGTCTCGCTGCCGCCGGGCGACGTGCAGCGGTTCCGGCTCGCGTCGTCGCTGCAGCGGGACGAGCTCGATCTGTTCGGAGCGTGGCGGAGCCTCCCGCAGTCGGTGCGAGACGACCCCGACGTGGCCGAGGCGGCCGCCGACGGCTGGCTCTGGGGCCTGACCCCGTTCGAGGACGTGACGCTCGTCCACGCCGTCCCGCGCCCGCTCGAGGCTCCGCGACCGACGAAGCTGCTGCCGCTGCGCACGAACGGCTCGACCAGGGTGACGCTTGCCGGCGCCGTCGACCTCCACGGCCCGAGCACCGACCTGCTGGCCGCCGAGGCGACCTGGACCGACCCCGTCGACGACGTCACGCTGCCGATCTGGGAAGAGCGTCCGACCAGCGGCCACGCGTTCGGCACGCCGGTCCTGCCCTACGAGGAGCTCGCGATCCTGGGGCCGGTGGAGCTGGACGGTTTCCTGCCGGAGGTGGGCAAGCTGCACATGCACGCCGCCAACCACGAGCTCGGCGACACCAAGCACCGCGTGATCGACTACCGGTTCCGGGCGTCGACCCGCTTCCCCGAATACTTCCACGCGGACCTGCTCGCGCCCGACCCGAACGTCCCCGGCGACGACGGGCGCAGCGTCGTCGGGCCGACCGCCTCGATCTCCGTCCCCTCGTCCGCGCGCCCGGCCCCGCCCGTCGTGCACTCGGTCGTCCCGCTCTTCCGGTGGTCGGACGGCACCGAGCCCGAACAGCCGATGGCCCGCCGGCACGGCCGACGCGCCGGCCTGCGCATCTTCCTCGAGCGCCCCTGGTTCTCGAGCGGCGCGGACGAGCTGCTCGGCATCCTGCTCGCCCCCGGCGGAGACGACACCTTCGGCCCGCCCGCGCCGGACCAGTCCGGGTTCCCGTTCGTGAGCAAGTGGGGCGGCGATCCGGCGTGGTTGAGCGCGCCCGTCCAGCAGCGGTCCCTCGGAGCCGTCCAGCTCGACAACCTGCTGCGCACGAGCGGGCTCGACGACCGGCCCGAGCCCGGCCGTCCGGTCACGCCGCCGCAGCGTCTGCCGCTGGCGTCCATGCCCGGGCAGCCGGAGGTCGTGGTCGTCGGCTACCGGCCGCAGTACAACCGGGAGCGGAAGCTCTGGTACGTCGACGTCGCCCTCGACCCGGGCCCGACCTTCTGGCCGTTCGTCCGGCTGGCAGTGTGCCGGTACCAGCCCGTCAGCATTCCCGGCTGCCACCTGTCGGCGCCGGTGCGCTGCCACTACGTCCAGCTGACGCCCGAACGGACTACGAGCGTCAGCCGGACCGACAACCGGCACGTCCGGGTCGTCGTCAGCGGGCCGGTCGGCGTCCGGGCATTCCCGGAGCGCGGCCCCGCGGCGGCCGCTGCATTCGCGGACGCGGTTGGCGCCAACCGGCAGGTGGTGGCGAAGCTCCAGCGCCGCGATCCGGCGATCCCGGGCGACCTGGGCTGGAAGACGGTGACCGCCACCCGGCTGATCATCCGCGGGCGAGGCCACAACGAGTTCGAGGCCGCCTGGGTCGGCGAGCTCGACGCCGGCACCGTCATCCCGCTGAAGCGCCCGGGCACCAATCCGAACTGGCGGGTCGCGGTCGAGGAGTGGGAGCTGCTCCCGGGCGACCCGCCGTCGCCGGTCGAAGCTCCGCCCGCCACGGTCGTGCGGCCGATCTGGGAGCGGCGCCTGATCTACGCCGACGAGATCGGCCTGTAGCCGCACGCCCGGCGGCCGGCGCCTACTGGGGCGGCCCGCTGCCCAGCGTGACCGTGGCCGTCCGGCCCGTGCCGTACTGGTCGACGTAGCCGACCTTCACGGTCTGGCCGGGCTTCTTCGACCCAATCAGCGTCGTCAGCGCGCCGGTCGAGGCGATCGACCGACCGTCGACCGTCGTGATCGCATCGCCGGAGTCGAGCCCCGCCCTGTCGGCGGGCCCGCCGGGAACGACGTACTCGACCACGGCGTAGCCGTCGCTGAAGTCGACCTGGACGCCGAGGAATCCCGTGGCGCCGACGTGGACGGTCGAGGAGGCCTTGCCGGCCGCGATCTGCTTCACGATCCGGATCGCCTTGGCGATCGGGATCGCGTAGCCGTCGTTCGCCTGCGCCGAGTAGTAGGCATACCCGGATCCGACCGAGGCCGCCGTGTCCATGCCGATCACCTTGCCGGCCCTCAGCAGCGGGCCGCCCGAGTCACCGGGCTCGAGCGCTGCATCCGTCTCGATCAGCCCGCTCAGCCGTTCGCTGCCCCCCTGGTCGTCGCCGACCGTGATCGATCTTGTCAGGCCCGTGATGTGGCCCCGCGTGGAGGTGATCGTGCCGGTTCCGCCGGCGTTGCCGAGCGCAGTGACCGCCTGGCCGACCGCCGCCGTCGAGGTATCGAGGGAGAGCGTCTTCAGATTGCCGGCGCCCGTCGCTCGAATCAGTGCGACGTCGTCGGTCACGTCGTAGCCGACCACTCTGGCCGAATAGCTTCGCCCCGTGCCCGGAACGCGGACCCGGATCGACGTCGCTCCGCGGATCACGTGGTTGTTGGTCAGCACCTGGCCGTCGCGGGTCAGGACGATGCCCGTGCCGGCGGCGGCGCTGCCGTTGAGGGCGAGGTTCGTCTCGATGACGACGACCCCGGTGCCGATCGAAGCCGGCGCGGACCGTGCGAACGCCAGGCCGGCTGAAACCGTCGCCGCCACCACGGCTGCAGTGATCAGGACGAGGATCCGTCGGCGGATGACATTCATGCTTGCTCCTTGCTCTCGGTTGCGACCTGCGGGATGTTCATCACCGGACGAGAGTAGAGAGCGTCGCTGAGTTTTCCCTGAGAAGCCTCGGTTGGTTCATGATCGGCGCCATGGCCGGCCGGCATCCTCGCGAGCGCCGGGCGGCCGTGGTCGGCGGGTCGATCGGCGGCCTGACCGCCGGCCTCCTCCTCCGCGACTCCGGCTGGGACGTCGACGTTTTCGAGCGCTCCGCCGCGGTGCTCGAAGGACGCGGCGGCGGCATCGTGCTCCATCCGGCGACGATCCGGTACCTCGTCGAGCGGGGCGGGGCGGCGCCGGCCGAACTCGGCGTCCCGGTCATCTGGTTGCGCTACCTCGACGGCGCGGGCCGGGTCGCGCACCAGGAACGGTGCTCCTACCGCTTCATCTCGTACGACGTCCTCTATCGCCGGCTGCTCGAGTGCTTCGGCCGCGACCGATACCACCTCGCCGAGCAGTGCATCGGCCTCCGCGAGCCGGACAGCCCCTGTCTTGCGTTCGCCTCGGGTCGCGTCGCAGATGGAGATCTGGTCGTCTTCGCCGACGGGATCAACTCGTTCGGCCGCGGACTGATCGCTCCGGATGCGGAGCCGCACTACGCGGGCTACGTCGCCTGGCGGGGCACCGTCGACGACGCGCAGGTCGACCCGGCGGCGCGAGCGGTACTCGCCGACGCGATCACGTACCACGTCCTGGCCGACGGGCATTTCATCACCTACCCGATCCCGGGTCCGCTCCGGAACTGGCTGTGGTACCGGAACGTGCAGCCGGGGGCAGAGCTCGGGCAGCTCCTGACCGGCGAGAACGGCACGCGCTTCACGACGTCCGTGCCTCGCGGCCGGGTGCCGCGCGAACGGCTGCACGAGCTCGCCCGACTGGCGGAGGCGAGCCTCCCGCGCGTGCTCGCGACGGTGCTGGCCCGGTCGCCGGAGCCATTCATACAGGTGATCTTCGACCTCGCGGTCGAACGCACGACAGCGGGGCGAGCGTGCCTGATCGGCGACGCCGCCTTCACGGCCAGACCGCACATCGCCGTGGGTACCGCAAAGGCGGCCGAGGACGCGTGGACGTTGACGGCCGCGCTCGACGGCGCCCGCGGCGACGTCGTAGAGGCGCTCGATGCATGGTCGCGGGCGCAGATCGCGCTCGGCACGGCCGCCGTCGAGCGCTCGCGCGAGACCGGCACCCGCCTCCAGGACGGGACGTGGCAGGTCGGCGAACCGCTGCCGTACGGCCTGTATCGAGTGGGCGACAGCTCGCTCCCGGATGACTGAGCGCCGGCCGGCGTGGGTAGGAACAGGGCGTGAGGGAGTACGAGATCGGGAGCGAGGCGTGGATGCGGGAGCGCGTCGAACGCGGGCTCGATCCCGGCGAGGCCGACCGGCCCTACGACGGGCGTGTGCTCGGCCTCGAGCCGCCCGGCTACTGGCCCGAGGCGTACCCGGGCTGGAGCATTTCGTACGCCCGGGTCCCGTGGCAAGAAGCCCAGGGGACGTAGCGGCCCTTACGGAGAACGTGGGCGCTACCCCTTGCGCGCCCGGCTGGGGGCGACCCGCGGCGGTTCGTCGGGCTGCTTCGGATACACGGGGGGCCACGGCGCGTCCCTGAGACCGGCGGCGCGGTCCCGCTCGTGAAGCTCGAGCAGCGGCGCCAGCGACTGCGGCTGCTCGTTCATCCTCTCCCACGGATCGCCTCCCGCTGACAACCGGTCGGGCACGCCGGCGATCGTCAGCTCGTCGGGATGAACGGCGTCGACCTCGTCCCAGCGCAGCGGCGTCGACACCTGGGCGCCGGGACGTGCGCGCACCGACCACGCTCCGAAGACGGTCTTGTGCGGCGCGTTCTGGTTGTAGTCGACGAAGACGCGGCGGCCGCGCTCCTCCTTCCACCACGCCGACGTGATCAGCTCGGGGCGCCGGCGCTCGAGCTCGCGGGCGGCGGCGACCGCGGCCGCCCGCACCTGGTACGAGTCCCAGCGCGGCTCCAGCCGGACGTAGACGTGCAGGCCGCGGTTCCCCGTCGTTTTCGGATACCCGACGATCCCGAGCTCGTCGAGGAGACGGCGAAGCTCGGCCGCAGCAGCCCGAATGTCGTCGAAGTCGATGCCGGGCTGCGGGTCGAGGTCGAGCCGCAGCTCGTCGGCGACGTCGGGCCGGTCGTGGAGGTACGGCCAGACGTGGAACCCGAGGCAGGCCAGGTTGACGGCCCAGACCACGTGCGCGATGTCGGCGAGGACGAGGGCGCGGGCGGTCGTCCCGTTCGGGGTGCTGACGATCGTCGTCTGGAGCCACTCGGGCGCGTTCGCCGGCACCCGCTTCTGGAAGAACGAGCTGCCCCCGGCGCCGTGGGGAAAGCGCTGCATGAGTGTGGGCCGCCCCCGGGCCGTGCGCATGAGCGGCTCGGCGACCGCGAGGTAGTAGCGCACCAGGTCGAGCTTCGTCTCGCCGCGCTCCGCGAAGAAGACCTTGTCGGGGCTCGTGACGGTCAGATCCCGGCCCGCGACTTCGAGCACGCACTCCTCGGTCATGGAACCGACGGTGCTACGACAACCTCTCTTTCGGGTCTTCCCACGAAGGGCTGACGCCGAACGAGGTGCTGAGCAGAACGTCGACGAACTTGGTGTCCGTCCACTCGAGCTCGTCGCTCATGTTCTCGCGAACCCAGGCCCAGGCCGCGTCGACGCCCTCGGCGGCCTCCTCGAGGCTGTCCCAGAGGGTGATCGCGATGAACTGCCGTTCGCGAGGGGTCTCCGTTGCTTCCAGCTCGGGATCGACCTCTCCCGTGTCCGCGAACAGCGAGTAGTCGCGAAAGCCGGACTGCTTCATGAAGATCGGGATCAGGCCACCCTCGACCTTCTTCGCAAGCTCCGTCGGGTCGGCCTTGAAGCGGTATGTAGCCATGCGTGCGACCATCAGCGCTCCCTTCGACGAGCCGGTTCGCCGACCGGCGCACGCGCGTCCGGCCTCCACCGGCGGATGGCTGGAGCTTGTCATAGAAGAACACTTCAGTCGGGGAGCAGCGGCATCTCCGGGCCGGTTCTGTGCCCGAGGAGGAGGCCGCGGGTGATCGCCGTCGGGCCGTGGCGAGTGCGGATCTCGTCGAGTGCGGCGTCGAGGAGCTCACCGTTGTCGGCGTCGAAGGGAAGGCAGAGCTGCAGCGGAAGGTCGTTCTCGAGGTTGGCGACCGTGACGCCGATCAGGGTGACGCCGCGGCGCTCGATCAGCGGTTTCGCACCTACGAGCAAGGAGCGGGCGGCGGCGAGGATCGGCCGGGTCTCCGCCGTCGGGTGGCGGAGGGTGCAGGAGCGCGTGGCCCGACGGTAGTCGCCGAAGCGGAGGCGGAGGACGACCGTCCGTCCGACGCGCCTGGCCGCACGCAGCCGGCGGGTCACGCGGTCGACGATCGCGACGAGGTCGGTCTCGATCTCGGCGGGCAATGCCCTCCTCAGGCCGAAGGCGTGCTGCGAGCCGATCGAACGACGGCGGGCGCGCCGGCGAACCGGACGAGGGTCGTGGTTGTTGGCGAGCGCGTAGAGATGGCGTGCCGTGGCGGTGCCCAGGACGGACGCGAGGTCGGCCTCCGGGACGCGTGCGAGCTCGCCGGCGGTGGCGACGCCGATGCGGTGCAGCCGGACGGCGGTGGCCGGCCCGATTCCCCAGATCCGCTCGACCGGGAGCGGGTGGAGGAAGGCGAGCTCGTCCTCGGGCGGGACGAGGAGGAGCCCGTCGGGCTTCGCGACCGCGCTGGCGATCTTGGCGAGGTGCTTGGTGCGCGCGATGCCGACGGTCAGGGGCAGCCCCAGACGCTCCCGGGCGGTGCGGCGGAGACGGACGGCGATCTCCCACGGCGTGCCGGCGATCCGCTCCATGCCCCGGACGTCGAGAAAGGCTTCGTCGATCGAGAGCCCTTCGACGGACGGGGTCGTGTCCTCGAAGAGGGCGTAGAGCGCACGGCTCGCCTCTGCATATGCGGCCATCCTGGGAGGGACGACGACGGCGTGCGGGCAGAGCCCTCTGGCCCGGCTCCCCCCCATCGCCGTCCGGACGCCGTACGCCTTTGCCTCGTAGCTCGCAGCGAGCACGACGCCGCCGCCGACGATCACCGGCCGGCCGCGCAGGGAGGGATCGTCGCGCTGCTCGACCGACGCGAAGAACGCGTCGGCGTCGGCATGGAGGATCGTCGCTCTGGCCGTCACGGTCACGATGCTTGCAGATCGAACATATGTTCGCTTAGATTGGCCGATGCAGCTTGCACTGGACGGTCTCGACCGGCTGGTCGCCGCGCTGGAGGAGCTGGGATCGCTTCCGGCGATGGAAGCGGCCCGGCTCCTGTTCGCGAGCGCCTCGATCCCGGCCGGCCTCGCCTCCCTGCTCACCGAGGTCTGCGCCGGCGACAGCCGGATCGTGTGCACCGGCGGGACAGTTTCCCTCGCGGGCGCTCCGGATCCGTTGCTGGACGAGGCCGAGTTCGTGGTCTTCGATCTGGAGACGACGGGGCTCTCGGCGCAGACGAGCCGAATCTGCGAGCTGGGTGCGGTCCGGGTGCGCGCGCTGGAGCTCGTCGACCGCTTTCAGTCCCTGGTCGATCCAGGCGCTCCGCTCCCGGAGCCGGTTGCCCGCATGACCGGTCTGGACGAACGGGAGCTGCGCGGCGCACCCCCCGTCGAAACCGTCGTCGGCCGTTTCCTGTCCTTCGCCGGGGATGCGCCCCTGGTCGCGCACAACGCCGGCTTCGACCAGCGCTTCCTCGAGCGGCAGCTGGGCCGCCGCGAGAGCCGCAGGCTGGCGGAGCCGCCCCTGTGTACGGCAGCGCTCGCCCGCCGCCTGCTGGCCGGCCGACTCCGTCGGGTGAGCCTCTCCACCCTCGCCCACTTCTTCGGCGTGCCGACCGCTCCCTGCCACCGGGCCCTGCCCGACGCGGAGGCGACCGCCGAGGTCCTCGTCCGCCTCGTCGGGCTCGCGCAGGAGCTCGGAGCCCGCCGCGTCTCCGAGCTCCGCATCCTCGCGGCTCCCCGCAAGCGGCGCGTGCACGGCAAGCGCCCGCTGATCCGCGGCGCGCCGACGCGCCCCGGGGTGTACCTCTTCCACGACCGCAACGACCAGGTGCTGTACGTGGGCCGTGCCCGCGACCTGCGGGCGAGGCTGCGTTCGTACTTCCAGGGCGAAGCCCAGCGCCCGTCGGTGGAGGCGGCTCTGCTTGCGCTCGACCGGATCGAGTGGCGCGTCCTCGGCTCCGAGCTCGAGGCGGCGCTCGAGGAGCTCCGGCTGATCCGGGCGCTTCAGCCGCCCGCCAACTCCCGCAGCAGACAGACGAACCGGAGCGTCTACCTGCGACGCAGGGGCGGCGACTTCGTCGTCACCAGGACGCCGACCGAGCTCGGCCCGATCGGCAGCCGCCGACAGGCCGCGCTCGCCGCGCGCGCCCTTGCAAGCGCCACGCCGGAAGAGCTTGAGCAGCTCCTCGCCGACGGGCCGCTGCCCCGCCTTCGCCGGCGCCTCGCCCAGCTGACCGAGTGCCTCCGCTACGAGGAGGCAGCGCGGCTCCGCGACCGCCTTCAGGCGCTCGAGCGCGTCATCGAGCGACTCCGCCGGCTCGAGCAGCTCCGTGAGGTGGACGCCTGCGTGATCGCACCCGGCGTCACCCCCGGCTGGTGGAAGGCCTTCTTCGTCCGCGCCGGCTGCCTCTGCGTCGTCCGTCCGCTTCCGCCGGGGCCGGGCGCGGGGCTCGAGCTCGACGCAGGCCTGACGATCGCGCGGCATACCCCTCGACAGCGCGAGCCCCTGACCGGCGAGCAGGCCGAGGACATGCTCCTCCTCGGAGGCTTCGTCCGACGGCCGCCACCCGAGCTCACCGTCCTCCCGCTCGACGCCGTGCACCTCCCTAGACTGGAGGCACATGGGTTCGCCGCTTGATTCGGTGCGGAAGCTGATCGAGTCCGGCCGCTCGCGCACCTGGTCACGATCAACGCGGACGGCAGCCCGCAGGTGACGATCGTCTGGATCGGAGTCGAGGACGACGAGATCGTCGCCGGACACCTGTTTCGCCATCGCAAGGTGGAGAACATCCTGCGCGATCCCCGCGTAGCCCCCTCACTCGAGGCGGAAGGAGCGAATGCGATCGGGATGCGCAACTACGCAGTCGTCTACGGGCAGGCCCGTATCACCGAAGGCGGCGCGCCCGAGCTGCTGCAGCGCCTCGCGCAGACCTTCGTCGGACCGGACGCGAGGTTCCCACCGATGCCCGACCCACCGCCGGGTTACATCACGCGCATTCGAGTCGAGCGCGTCACGGGCCAAGGCCCCTGGACCGCACGAGCCTGATGCCCGCGCAGGTCTAGCGCCCGATGCGCGTCCGGCGGCGGATCCCCAGACGCCGCTGCAGGGCCCGGTCCTCTTCCCCGTCCTTCTTCGCCGCCCAGACGAACATGGCGATCACCACGCCGGCGCTGACCAGAGCAACCACGGACAGCACGACTCCGAGCGCGACGGTCACGAATGAAGTGTTCCCGCATTCGCCGCGAACGACGCGGACCGCAAGGCGTCGGCCCGCAGCTCCGAGAGCCTGACCGGAACTTCCCGTCGAGAAACCTCGACCGCGCTCACCGCACCGACCGTAAGGGCGCCGAGCCCGTGTCGGTTTCGCGGCTCCGGGCGAAGGGTGACGGCTATGTGACGACCTCGCCCGTATCGACGACGTCGAGCCATACCTCGGTCAGAAGCGCGACCGACTGCAGGGCGCTCAGCCCGATCAGCTGGTCGTGGCGGGGCTCTAGCGGCAGGGAGTCGAGGACGCGGTCGAGCTCGCGGGCGTGCACCGCGTCGAGCTTCGAGTGGAGCAGCAGCTGCCGAAAGCCGTCGCGCGGAAGCCCCGTCCGCTCGATGAGCAGCTCCAGTGTCGGACCGTGGGGATAGTAGGCCTCGAGGTGGAGGAAGCCCAGGATCGCGACGGGGTGGTAATGGAAGATCCAGAAGTACTGGGCTCCGATGAGGGCTGCCATCTTCGGCGGCGGAAGCTGCGCCTGGAGCGCGTCCCGGTCGACCCCGAGCGCCTCGAGGTCGTCGAGGGCCGCGCCGCCTGGCTCGTCGCCGTGCATCTCCTCGGGGATGTGCTTCTCCAGATACGCGGCCAGACCCTCGGCGACCGGGTCGTCCGGAGCAAGCTCCTGCGCACGTCCGAGGGCCGCCTCCATCAACGGCACCATCGACCGCACCAGCTGGTAGCCGGCCGCCATGCCCTGGGGAAAGAGCTCCCGAGCCCGTGGATGTTCGAGCAGAAGAGCGCCCGGCCTCGCCAACGCCGGAACGAGGAGCTCGACCTTGAGCCGCAGGCGCTCGCTGCTTGTCAACCGGAGGTTCGTGCCGAGCTAGAAGGTATGCATGTACGTCGTGTAGGGCTGGGCTTCGGAATCGCAGTCCAGGGCCCGTTTCTGAGCGAGGTCGAGCCGCCGCGTCACGTCGATGATCAGCTCGATCTCGTCTGGCCGCAGGTCCTCGATCACCTTCGCGTATTCCTTGGGGATGTCCGTGTCGATCTCGAAGCCCTCAGCGTTCAGCCTCTCGATGTTGGTCCGGGTCGAGGGTGTCCGGGGCGTGTTCATGATCCCTCCTTCTGGTGGCCGCGCCGCGCGATCCTAACAGGGCGGCGCGTTGCCTCACGGGACGGCCCGTACGCCTTTAGCTCCTCGAGTCGTCTGCCGGCGCGGTCGACCGCGACGAGATTGCCCTTCTGCTCGTAGAGGGCGAGCGCCTGGCCGAGATGCGCACGACCCTCCGCGGCGCGCCCGGCGGCCGCGTAGATCTCCCCGAGGTCGGCAAGGGCGTTCGCGTGGTAGTTGAGCATGTCTGTTTGCTCCGCGAGGAACACGGCCTGGCGGGCGAGATCCTCGGCCGTCGCGTGGTCGCCGCGACGAGCGAGGACTCGACCCCGGACCTGGCGCCAGAGCATCTGGGACGACACGTCGCCCTTCGGCGCGAGCCCCTCGGCGGTCTCCGTCCACTCGTGGGCCTCGTCGAGACGCGACGAGCGCGTAGAGCGATGCGGCCAGCCGACCGGCGGCCAGTCGAGCGATGCCCGACCTCGCCCAATTCCTCCAGGAGCTCGCAGCTCCGCCGGACCGCGCGCTCGGCGGCGGAGAGGTCGCCCGCCAGCATCTCGATCTCCCAGACGTCCATGCCTCCGGCCGCGAGCCAGAGCTTCTGACCGAACTCCGCTGCGGCCTCGTCCGCCGAGCCCGCGAGCGCACGCGCCCGGTCGAAGTTCCCGCGCATCGCCTCGAGGATCGCCTGCTGCGTGAGGGACACCGGATGCCGGGCCTGCTGCTCCTCGTACCAGCGAAGTGCCTGATCGACCGGGGTCGGGCCGTAGAACATGGCGGTGCCCTGCCAGACAGGAAGCTCTCCCTCCCAGCGCGCCGAGCCGCCGCGCCTCGCGTGCTCGAGCGCGTGGCCGGCCGCCTCGAGCATCGGCGCCCAGCGGCAACGGATCAGCTCGGCCCAGGCAGTCGCGAACCACGCCTCGGCGAGTCCGAGCTCGTCACCGGCGCGCACGAAGACGGATCGCGCCTCCTCGGCGACGGCGAGCAAGTCGGCGCTCGGCCCTCCGCCGTCGGTGTCCTCACTCGGCGTCTGCGCCGCTATCCGCGCGCCCAGGAGACGCGCGCGGAACTCTCCCTCTTCGTTTCCGGCGGCGGCGGCGCGGGCTGCCGCGTCGAGCGCCGTCTCGCCGGCGGCGCGGAGGTCTCCGGACAGGAAGAGCGCCTGGCCGAGGTCGAGCCTCGGCCCGACCGCCGGGTCGTCCTCGTCAGCCAGGGCGAGTGCCCGCCTGAGGAGCTTCACTGCCGCCCCAACGTCGTTCCGCCCGAGAGCTCGTGAGCCCGCGCCGGAGAGAAGTTCGCTGGCGCGGAGCGCGAGCCGGCGCCCATGATCGTCGACGGGCCGGAGCTGGACCCGATAGGCGTGGGCTTGCTCGAGATGGTGCCCGACGAGCTCGTCGATCTCGGCAAGCTCGGAACGGCGCTCTTCGAGCCAGTCGGCAAGCCGCTCGTGCAACTCCGCCCGCATCTCCTTCGGCAGCGAGTCGTAGGCCGCGTCGCGGATCAGCAGGTGGCGGAAACGGAAGGCGTCCTCTCCCGCGAATTGCGGCCGATCCGGGCGGATGAGCTCCTTACGCACCAGCGCCGTCAGGGACGCACCGACCTGAGCCTCTTCTGAACCGAGCGCCTGCACGGCGCCGCGATGGAACACGCGACCCTCGACTGCTCCTCTCTGCAGCACCGCGCGCTCGGCCGGCTCGAGCTGGTCGAGGCGGGCGCTGAGCAGCGCCGCGATCGTCCCCGGAACCGTCACCTCGCCGGCCGGCGCCTCCCTGAGAAACGCGACCATCTCCTCCACGAAGAGCGGGTTTCCCTCGGCCGCCTCCCGAACGCGTCGTCTCAAATCTTCGGTGAGCTGCTCATCTGCGGCGAGGTGCCCGATCAGCTCGCCCGTCTCGTCTGCGGACAGCGGTTCGAGCACGATCGTCGTCGCCTCGCTGTGCGCCCCGACCCAGTCCGGGCGCCGCTCCATCAGATCCGGCCGTGCGATGCAGCAGAGAACCAGCGGCGCCTCGTGGGACAGAACCGCCAGCTGCTCGAGGAGCTCCAAAAGGGCGGGCTCGCCCCATTGGATGTCGTCGAAGACGCATACGAGTGGCTGCGCGCGGGCGGCCGCCTCGAGCAGCCTGCGAACAGCGAACGAGATCTCTTCGGTCGAGTGGACGCTGTCTCCGGCATCGAGCAGGCTCTGGAGCGTGGCGACCACCTGCGGGTCGAGCTCGAGTGTGCCGAGCCGGGACTCGAGTTGTCGCACGACCTCGATCACCGGCAGGTAGGTGATCCCGTCGCCGTACGGGATGCAGCGGCCGCGAACCACGGCCGGCCAGTCGAGCGATGCCAGGAACTCGTGGGCCAGCCGTGATTTGCCGACGCCCGCGGGGCCGAGGATCGTGACCAGCTCGCAACGGCGGTCACGCTGGGCGCGCTCGAAGCTGCCGACGAGACGGCGGAGCTCCTGCCCGCGACCGACCATGGGCACGGCGAAGTGGCGGCCAGGGCGGCTGTCGGGGTGCACGCTCACGAGCCGCCAAGCCGACAGCGGTTCGCTCTTGCCCTTCACGACCAGCGGCTCGACGGGATCTGCGATCACCGCGGTCCGCACGAGCACGAACGTCTCCACACCGAGCAGAATCTCGTCGGGCCCTGCTGCCTGTTCGAGGCGAGCGGCGACGTTGACCGAATCGCCGACCGCGAGTCGCTCCTCGGTTCCGGTTATCACCTCCCCGGTGTTCACTCCCATCCGGAGCGTCAACCGCACCCTGTACTCACGCTCGAGCTCGTCGTTGAGACTGCCGGTCTGCTCGCGCAGGGCGGCTGCGGCCTGCACCGCCCGGAGGGCGTCGTCCTCATGCAACACCGGCACGCCGAAGACGGCCATGACAGCGTCGCCGACGAACTTCTCGACCACGCCGCCGTGCCGCTCGACCACGCCCCGGGCCGTGTCGTAGTACCGGGACAGCACCCGACGGAGCACCTCCGGATCGAGGCGTTCACCCATCGCGGTCGAATCGGCCAGGTCGCAGAAGAGGACGGTGACCCGCCGGCGCGACTCGCGATCAGGTGCTACGAGCGGCGAGCCGCAGGCAAGGCAGAACCGCGCGTGCTCGGGACTCCACTCGCCGCAGGCGGAACAGGCCAGCATGTGACAAGTGTGGCACCCCTCACCGGCCGCGGATAGGCTCGGAGAGAATGCCGGCCCCGGATCACGGGGAGGCGGTGTCGCCCAGCGCTGCGGTCACGCACCGCTCGACCAAGACCCGAACCAGCTGCTCCTTGTACTCGACCGAGCCGTTTGCGTCCTCGACGGCACCCGAGGCCTCCGCGGCGAGCATGGCCGCCTCGGCGAGCGCGGCCGCGTCCCCGGCTGGTTTCCCGATGAGTGCCTCGTCGGCGGTCGCCACCCGGACGGGGCGGGCGCCGACCGACCCCACTGCGACGCGCGCGTCGACGACCGTACCCTCGTTCACCTTGACGGCTGCGGCGACCGTCGCGGCCGGTCGCTCGTGGAAGGAGAGCTTGCGGTGCGCAATCCCCAGCTCCGGGTCGGGAAGCGGGATCCGAATCGATCGGAGGAGCTGCCCATGCCCGAGGGCGGTTTGGTAGGGACCGACCAGGAAGTCCAGGAGAGCCATTCGGCCGGCATCGCAATCGACCTCGGCGTCGAGGGTGAGCAGGAAGGTCGCAGGGTCGGAGTGCGGATCGGAGAAGCAGAGGTTCCCCCCCAGCGTCCCGACGTTGCGAACACGAACGTTGGCAACCTCGCGCTCCATCTGCGCCAGCGCGGGCAGGTGTTCGTGCACGAGCCGAGAGCGCTCGACCTGCCGGTGGGTGGTGGTCGCGCCGATCACCAGCGTCCCGTTCTCGGCGCGGATCCCACCCAGCTCCTCGATCGCCTTGACGTCGACGAGGTGACCGTGGGCCGCGAACCCGAGCTTGAGCAGGAGCAGCAGCTCGGTTCCCCCGCAAACGACCGCGGCGTCCTCGCCGTACCGCTGCAGAAGCTCGTGCGCCTCATCCACCGTGTGCGCACGGTGAAGGTCGAACGGGGGCAGCGTCACGCCGCCACCGGCTCGGTCGCGTCCTCGTCGCCGAAGAAGAGCAGCCGTCCGTTCTTACCGAGCACGCGCTCGACCCCCTCGGGCTGGAGACCGCTCACTCGCACCTTTGCGATCTCGACGACCGGGTGGTGGAAAGGAACGTCCGTTCCGAACAGCACGCGGGTCTCTCCCACCCGCTCGTACGCCTCCCGGATCTTGGTGTGCATCGGCATGCCCGAGGTCTCGAGATAGACGTTGGGGTTGCGCAGGGCGACGTCGATCGAGCCGTTGATGTAGACGACGTTGCCGTGGCCCATATGGCCGATGACGATCTTCGCCTCCGGGAAGCTGACCGCCAGCTCCTCGATGCTCCACGGCAGCGTGAAGATCGGGTGGCCGCAGTGGAGCAGCACCGGCTGGCCGCGTTGGAGGATCAACTCGATCAGCGGGTGGACGGACGGGTCGTTCGGGAGATACCCGTCGATCAGCGGGTGGAGCTTCAGCCCGAGGAACTTCGGGTGGTCCAGCAGCCCGGCCACCTCCTCGAGGTTCCCGGGCACGCGCGGGTTTCCCCAAGCCAGGGCGTACAGACCGGGGATCGACTCGACCACCTCGCGGACGTAGCTGTTGTCCGGATAGAAGACGACGCCGTTCGTGATCTCGTTCTCGCGCATGAGCCGGTCGATGCCGTCGCGGTCGAGGGAGACGCCGAACATCGACTCGAACGAGCCGACGTGCATGTGCGAGTCGAAGATCACGCGACGGCAGCCGTCTCGGACAGCTCGGCCAGGGCCGCCTCGACGCCGGCGCCGATCTCGACCTGGGCGCCGAGGTCGGCGAGCGTCCGCCCGAGCGCCGCCACGCCGACAACCGGGTGCAGCCCGCGCGCGGAGGTGCCCATGTGCCCGATGCGGACGAGATTGCCGGCGCCCTGCCCGGCGGAGATCATCACGCCGTAGCGGTCGCGGCAGTGCGCCCGCACCTGCACGTCCGTCAGCCGTTCGGGCACCGCGATCGCCGTCACACACGCTGCGGCGACCTCGTCGCTGCGCGGCCACAGCTCGAGGCCCATCGCACGTACACCGGCCCGGCAGGCGGCGGCCGAACGCTCGTGCCGTGCGATCGAGGCCTCCAGCCCCTCCTCGAGCAGCTCGTCGACCGACGCCTGGACGCCGTACAGGTCGGAGACGGAGGGCGTGAACGGGAATTTGTCGCCGTCGATCCACTGCTCTTTCCAGTCGAGCATGGAGAGAAACGAGGCGCGCGGCGCGGCAGGATTTGCCCGGATGCGATCCCAGGCGGCGTCGCTGACGGTCATCAGCGACATACCGGGGGGTCCCCCCAGACACTTCTGCGCGCCGGCGACGCACACGTCGAGTTGCCAGTCGTCGGTCCGGAGCTCGATCCCACCGAGCGAGGACACGCAGTCGACCAGCGTCAGCGCCCCGCGAGCCTGCGCGACCGGGCCGATCGCGGAGACGTCGCAGACCGTCCCCGAGGGGGTCTCCGAATGGACGGCCGTGACGATCTCGATCCCCGGATGCTCGTCCAGGTACCGCTCGACGTCGGCCGGGTCGACCGCGTCGTTGTACGGAACCTCGAGCTCGTGGAGCTCCGCACCGAAGTCCTGCAGCCAGTAGCCCATCCCCTTGCCGAAGACGCCCTGTACGAGGTTCAGCACCTTCGTACCCGGCTGCACCAGTCCACGCGCCGCCGCCTCGAGCCCGAGCACCGCCTCGCCCTGCATGAGGAGGACGTCGTTCTTCGTCAGGAAGACGTCGGCAGTTTTACGCTCGGTCGCGCGGAAACGCTCGATGAACGCCGGGTCGTAGTGGTAGACGATCGGCGAGCCGAGCGCCGCGAGCACGCGGGGCGTCGCCGAGACCGGACCGGCGGAGAGGGTGAAGTCGGGGTCACGCATGGTTCTCCTTTCAGCGCGCACCGCGGACGTACGGGAGCGCAAGGGCGGGCGGCAGGTACGAGCGGCGCGCGAACAGCATCAGCGCGATGATGATCGTCGCGAACGGGATCATGTTGACGACGTCCGTGGAGATGTCGATCCCTGCGAGCTGGAGCGAGTCCGACAGCGAGAGCGCGATTCCGAAGAGGAAAGAGCCGAGCAGCACCCAGAGCGGACGGCCACGGCCGAGCATCGCGATCACGATCGCCATGAAGCCCTGCCCCTGGGTGATGAACGGGGTGAAGATCCCGGCGACGACCACCGAGAGATAGGCGCCGCCGAGGCCGGCGAGGGCGCCCGTCGAGAGGACGGCCCAGCTGCGTGTGGCGACGACGCTGATCCCGGCCGTGTCGAGCGCCTCGGGCTTCTCGCCGGCGGCGCGCAGGTTCAGGCCGACGTTCGTCCGACGGAACATCCAGGCGAGCAGGCCGACGAACACGAACGCGAGGTAGACGAGCGGCGGCTGCTCGAACAGGCTCGTGCCGAGCACCGGCAGCCGGTGCAGAAGCGGGATCGAGATCGTCGGCGTCGCATCGAGGCGCGGATAGGTCGAACCGAACTGGGCCTGCTGGAGGACACTCGTGATGCCCCCGCCTGCGAGCGTGATCGCGATCCCGACCACGATCTGGTCGAGGCCGAGCCAGACGCACAGCACGATCATCACGACCGAGGTGACCATTCCGCCGCCGATCCCGGTGAGGAAGCCGACCCAGACGGAGCCCGTGTAGTACGCGCCGAGAAAGCCGGCATAGGCGCCGAACAGCATCATCCCCTCGAGGCCGATGTTCAGCACGCCCGCGCGCTCGGAGATGGTCTCTCCGAGGGCGGTGAACATCAGCGGCAGACCTGCGAGCAGCCCGCCGGCCACCACGCTCGTCCAGAAGACATCGGTCCAGATCTGGCTGCCCAGGATCACGTTCGGCGCCTCCGGAAGAGCGGGGCGCGCAGCGCCTCGCGCAGGCCGGGTGGAAGGTAGCTGCCGCCCAGGTCGCGCCGGCGGCCGAGGTACTCGATCACCGTCATGAACAGGAGGATCAGGGCGACGAGCACCAGCAAGAAGTCGGTCGAGAGGTTGGCGTTCGTCGCCGCCAGGTCGCCGCCGACGGACAGCACGGAGAAGAAGGCGATGAAGGGGACGACCGCGAGCGGATTGAGCCGGGCGAGGAAGATGAACGGGATCACGGTGTCCCCATAGGCCGGGTTCTGGCCGGCGCGGATGTACCCCCACAGCCCCAGGAAGTCGACGGCCGCCGCGAGGCCGATCAGGAAGCCCGAGGCGAGGAACGCCGTGACGATCAGCCGCGACAGGTTGACGCCGAAGTGCCTGGCCGCCCGCGGGTTGGCGCCCATGATCCGCAGCCGCAGGCCCCATGCGGTCCGGGTCATGAAGAACTGGACGACGACGACCGCGCCCAGGGCGACGAGCAGGCCGATGTGGATCCTCGTGCCCGGGATCGTGGGGAGCATCTTTTCGAAGTCGATCACCCTCGTCTGCGGGATCGACACGGCAGGATCCTGGAACGGCCCCTTGATCAGCAGACTGGCGAGGTCGACGCCGATGAATGACATCATCAGCGTCGTGATGATCTCGTTCGTGCCGTAGCGCGCTTTCAGGATCGCGGGCGGGATCGTCCACGCCGCGCCTGTCGCCCCCGCCGCGAGAAAGAGGATCAGCATCGCGAGCCACAGCGGCAGGTGGTTCGTCAGCGACGGGCCGTACCCCGTGACGACGGCCGCGGCGAGCAGGAACTGACCGTTGTAGCCGAGGTTCCAGATGTTCGCCCTGAACACGACGGTCAGACCTGCGGCGATGAGGAGCAGCGGCGCCATCCTGATCGCGCTGTCCTGCCAGGCGTCCCAGCCTCCGCCGCTGACGCCGCCCTGCCAGACGTCGCCGTAGAAGCTGATCGGGTTCCGCCCGAGCGCCAGCAGGAGGAGCGCGCCGGCGCCGAGGGCGAGGACGACGGGAAAGAGCGAGCGCACGCAGATGTCCACCGCGCGATCGGCGAGACGCGAGCGCGGCGCCCGCGTCGTGGTGACCAGCGGCACCTCCCTCGAGACGGTTTCGGTGCTCACGCGGCTGCCGCTTCCGTGCTGCCGATCATGAGCCGGCCGACCTCCTCCGCGACGCCCGGGCCGTTCGGCACCACGCCCACGACGCGTCCGCGGGAGAGCACCGCGATCCGATCGGCGATGTCGAGCAACTCGTCGAGGTCGGTCGAGATCACCAGCGCGGCGCCGCCGCCGGCCGCGAGGCGGCGAATCAGGTCGCGCACGGTCGCGGTCGTCTTCACGTCGAGCCCGTAGGTCGGCTTGCTGAAGACGACGACCCTGGGGTCGAAGCTCAACTCGCGGGCGAGCAGGATCTTCTGCACATTTCCGCCGGAGAGCGTGCCCGCGCGGGTTTCCACGCCGGGCGTCCGAACGCCGAATTCACGCACGAGCTCGCCGGCGCGCCCGTCGAGAACCGCCCGCTGGATCCGGCCGTGCTTCCAGAACGGCCGCTCGCCGATCCTCTTCAGGAACAGGTTGAGCCCGACGGACAGCGATCCAACGATTCCTTCGCCGAGCCGGTCGTCGGTGACATAGCGCAGGCCGAGCTTCTGCCGGGCCGAGACGGACATGCGCGTGACCGGCCCGCCGAAGAGCAGAACCTCGCCGTGCGTGGGCCCGCGCTGGCCGGCGATCACCTCTGCCAAGGGTCGTTGGCCGTTCCCGTCGACACCCGCAACGCCGAGGATCTCTCCCTGCCGGAGCTCCAGCGAGACGTCCTCGACACCGAGCTCCGAGCCTTCGCCCGGAGCGCTCACGCTCCGGAGCTCGAGGACGACGTCTCCGTCGGTCACCGTCCGCCTCGCCGCCTCGGCCTCCGTGAGCTCGTCGCGTAGCTCCGCGAGGTCTCCCACTGCCCGTGCCTCGTCGCCGAACATGATCCGGACGATCTCTTCCCGCAGCTCCTCCGGATCCTTCTCCCGCAGCGTCCTGCCGTCGATCGTGCCGGCAAGCCGGCCCTGGCGGAGGATCGAGATGAAGTCGCCGAGCGAGAGGGCCTCGTGCAGCTTGTGGGTGATGAAGATCACGGCGTGGTCCTGCGCCTTCAGCCGCGCCAGCACCTTGGACAGCTCGGCCACGCCCTGCGGCGTCAGCATCGAGGTCGGCTCGTCGAGGATCAGCACCCGCGAGCCGCGCCACAGCGCCTTGATGATCTCGACCTGCTGCTGATGGCCGAGGGCGAGATCGACCGCCCGGACGTCGGGGTCGACGTCGACCCCGAGCAGCCCGGCCAGCTCGGCCAGCCGCTTCCGCGCGGCGGCCTCGTCCAGCCGCAGCCGCCTGGTGTCACCCAGCATCAGGTTCTCCAGGACGGTCAGCGCCGGGATCAGCGCCGAGTGCTGGGGAACCGTGCCGATGCCGAGCTCGAGCGCGGTCCTGGGCGAGGAGATCGCCGTCTCGACCCCCTCGATCCGAATCGTGCCCGCGTCCGGGCGAAGCAGCCCGGAAAGGATCCCGATCAGCGTCGACTTCCCCGCCCCGTTCTCGCCGAGCAGGCAGTGCACCTCGCCGTGCCTGAGCGTCAGGTCGATCCGATCGTTGGCAAGCACACCGGGGAACGCCTTCGTGATCCCCACGAGCTCGACGATCGGCGTGTCGGTCGGTTCGCTCACCCTGGTGGGCTCAGTGTGCTTGACGAGCGACCGCCCGCGGCGGGTGCCGCCGCGGGCGGTGCGACGTGACGGACTACTTGATCAGCTGCTGGACCTGGCCGGCCTTGCTCGCGGCCGGGACCTTGATCTTGCCGCTCATGATCTTCGCCTTGGCGGCGGTGATCTCGGCCCAGGTCTTGGCCGGGATGTACTTCGTCTTCAACAGCGAGATGCCACCGTTCTTCAGGCTGAGGTCGTAGCCGTGGGTGCCGTACGTGCCGGCCTGGATGTCCTTGACCGCCTGCTTGAGGGTGGCGTCGAAGGTCCAGAGCACCGACGAGAGGAAGACGCCCTTCTTGTCGATCGGGGTCATGTCTCCGATGTCGCCGACGAACCAGACCTTGTGGCCCGGCTTCGCCGTCTCGATCGCCTGGAGGTAGCCGAACGAAGCGTTGTCGCCCATGGCGAAGATCACGTCCGCGCCCTGCGCGATCACGCTGTTGGCGACGCGCTTGCCGCCTGCTGCGTCGTCGTACCCGGTCGGACTGACGGTCGCGAAGTAGATCTTCGACGACTTGTCGATCGAGCGGAAGCCGGCCGCGAACCCGCCGCTCATCTTGTACCAGTTGGAATCCGAGGCCGAGATGATGATCCCGACTTTGTGCGTCTTGGTCGTCCGCGCGGCCAGGATCCCGGCCAGGTAGGCCCCCTGCTGGCTCGAGGTGGTGATGTACGAGACGAGCCCCTTGCTCAGGTTCGTCGCCACGTCGTAGGTCATCACCGGCACCTTGTACTGCTTGGCGATCCGGGTGGCGACGGTGTCGTAGCCGCTGGCGTGGGCGACGATGAAGCTCGCCCCGCCCTGCGCGAGCTGCCGCAGGACGACGTCGGTCTTGTCGTAGCCGATGTTGGTGACCGCCTGGAACTTGGCGCCCACCGAGTTGGCGGCGGCCTGGGCGCCCTTGTACCCCTGCTGGTTCCAGCCGTAGTCGCTCTGCTTCGCAGGCGACGCGAAGGCGACCTTCGTCACCTTGGCCGAATGAAGCGCTCCGGCCGCGAGTGCGGTGCCGGCGGCGACGAGCGTGACCGCCACCACGGCGATGACGATTCGGGCTCCAGGTAGACGCTGATGCATCGTCGAGACTCTCCTTCCTCCGGGGAACCACACGGTTCCCGCCGCGGTTTGATCGATGCTTGCTCCGTGCCGAACCCGGTGCTAGGGTCGTCTTGCCAACTGTTAACAACTCCTGAGCCGTCGTCTACCCTATCCCCTTCGGAGAGTGAATGCAATGGCGTCGGAGCCGGCGCTCGCCCGCACTCCTCAGCTGGAAAACCTGACTCTCTGGCAGCGCGTCTACGACCACCTGCGGGCGGAAATCCTGTCCGGCCGTCTCGAGCCGGGCGCCGAACTTGCGGAAGTCGCGCTCGCCGCACAGCTCGGAGTCAGCCGTGGGCCGATCCGAGAGGCGATCGGCCGGCTCGCCTCCGAGGGCCTCGTCACCGTGCGGCCGCGGCGGGGCGCGGTGGTCAGCTCGCTGTCGAAGGAGGAGTTCCTCGAGCTCTACCAGGTGCGCGAGGCCCTGGAGCTGATGGCGGTCAAGCTCGCAGTGCCGAGGCTCAAGCCCGACGACATCGCCGGCCTCCAGCTGCTGATCGACCAGATGGCGGGGCATGCAGAGCGGCATCGCGTCACGGAGTTCTTCGAGGCGAATGCGAGCTTCCACGCTCGGCTGGTCGAGGCGTCGGGGAACACGAAGATCGTCGAGCTCTACCGGCAGCTGCTCGACCAGCTGGGCCGTTACCGCACCCGGTCGCTGCTCCTGCGCGGGAACATGCAGCGGTCGGTCGCCGAGCACGCCGCGATCCTGCGCGCTGCCAAGCGCGGCGATGCCGACCGCGCCTCGCATCTGATGTCGGAGCACATCCGCGTGCCCCAGCGCAGCGCGAAGGCGCTGAACGACGAGCAGCTGGCCGAGGGCCGCCAGTGATCGAGTTCGGCGCCACAACGCGGGGGAAACGGCCACGCACGCGAAGCGTGGAAAATAGAGCCCCCCAATCGGGGCGCCGGAGGCGCCCCGCGGTCCCCCTTCCGAGCTCCGCCGCTGGCTCCGCCAGCGGCGTTCGCGAACGCTTTCGCAAGCCGCCGCATCGAGCCGCGCCCGCCATGTCGGGCGCGGCGGCGGGCATCAAGAAACACGGTGGTGCGCCGTGAACGGATCCCTCGAGTTCGGCGTCAACCTGAACAATCGCGAGCCCCTGATCGCACCCGGCTACGACGTGCCGATGCTGCTCGACCTCGCCGAGACGGTCGAGGAGCTAGGGTTCGACTCCGTCTGGGTCGGGGACTCGCTCTTCTCCAAGCCCCGCTACGAGCCGATCTCACTCCTGTCCGCGATCTCCCAGCGGACCTCGCGGGTGCGGCTCGGGACGTCGTGCATGGTCTCCGCGACGAGAAATCCGCTGTACCTCGCCCTCGAGTGGGCGACGCTGGACGTGATCTCGGGCGGCCGGACGATCCTCGGCACCGGAATGGGCAACCCCGAGGAAGGGGTGCGGCGCGAGTTCGAGGCGCTCGGGCTCGACTACGTCAGGCGGGGCACACTGTTCGAGGAGGGGCTCGCGGTCCTCCGGCAGCTCTGGACGGAAGGCAAGACCGACTTCCACGGCCGGTTCCTCGACTACGACGGCGTGTCGTTCTTCTCGGGGACGGAGATGGCGCCGTTGATGCCGATCCAGTCGCCGCCGCCGATCTGGGTCGTGTCCAACCCGCGCCTGAAGGGCGATGCGCCGCCGGACGTGATCGCGCGGCGGCTCGAGGCCGCCTGCCGGAGGATCGTCGAGTACGGCGACGGCTGGATGACCTGCTGCCGCGCCCAGCATCCAGACGAGCTGGTCGAGCAGCTCGGCGCGATCGAGCGCTACGCCGACGAGCACGGCGCGGACTTCTCGCGCCTCGTCGTCTCGTACCAGGTGACGATGAACGTCGGCGACTCCGAGGAGGCGGCCCGGACGGCGTTCGACGACTACATCTCGAAGTACTACCCGGAGCTGTCGAGGGCGATGGATCTCTCCAACTGGGGGCCCGTCGGCACCCCCGAGCAGATCGCCGAGTGGATCCGCACCTTTGCCGAGGCCGGCGTCGACTACTTCATCTGCCGCTTCGGAGCAATCGACCAGGTCGCGCAGGTCGAGCGCTTCGCCAGGGACGTGCTGCCCGTGTTCTCCGCAGAGAGAGTGAGGTGAGTGATGGCCGCTGTTGTCGCGAAAGGCAATCTGCTCGAGGATGCCGCGCTGATCGTCGACGTGTGCTTCTCGGTCGAGGAGGGCGACGTCGTGACGATCATCTGTGACGACGGCCGCGAGGACGAGGCCCGCGCGGTCGCGGACGTGTGCGTCGAGCGCGGTGCGTGGCCGGTGATCATGAACAACGAGGCGCAGGTTCGCCGTGGCCGGGCGGACGTGCGCTTTCCGATGGCACCGCCCGACAACCTGCACCGGGCGATGGTCGGCTCGGACGAGGTGATCATCATCGCCAATCTCGAGTGGGCGAACCGCTTCGCCCACGTCAACGCCGTCCGCGAGACCTGCGAGGCGAACGGGAAGATCGCCTCGATCGAGCCCGGCATGGGCGAATGGGGCCTCACGAAAGAGGACCTGGAGCGCTCGGCGCAGCGGACGAAGGACGCCGTCGCCGCGCTCGCGGGGAAGACGCGATGCCATGTCACCACCCCGCTCGGCACCGACTTCCACGTCTCGATCGATGGCCGGCCGCCGCTCGAGCTGACGCCGTACAAGGCGCGCGGCCAGATGATGAGCCCGATCCCGCTCTGGACCGAGGTCGCGTTCGCGGCGGTCGAGGACTTCACGCGCGGCACCGCAGTCGTCGACGGCGTCATGCTCGGCATCGGACTCGAGGGGCAGGTGAAGGAGCCGATCCGGTGGACACTCGAGGGCGGGAAGTGCGTCGACATCGAAGGCGGTGAGGAGGCCGAGAAGCTGCGTAAGGCGATCGACGGCGTCGAGAACGCGACCGTGATCGGCGAGTTCGCGTTCGGCACGAGCGAGAAGGCGCCGTTCGGAACGCCGTCCGAGAAGGGCCGCATCGGCACCGTCCACCTGGCCCTCGGGGACAACCACAACGCCTATCCCGGAGGGCAGAACCACTGCTCGCTCCACCTGGACGGCGTCTTCCTGAACGCGACCCTGCAGATCGTCGACGACGGCACCTACATCCTGAAGGACGGGGAGTGGGCGCTGTAACGACGGTCAGCCTGGACGACGTCGAGCCGATCGAGCTGCCGCAGGGCAGCTGGAGCCGCATGCTCGTCACCGCCGCCCGGGTCGGCGGGAACACCTCATCGCTCGGGTACTCCGTGTTCACGCCGGGCACCGTGCTCGTGCCGGTCAGGCACGAGACCGAGGAGGTCGCCTACGTCGTCTCGGGCTCGGGCGAGCTCCGGCTCGAAGAGGGTGCCGTCCCGTTCGCGCCGGGCGACGCGGTGCACATCCCCGCCGGCGTCTGGCACGCGGTCGCCAACACGGGCGAGGAGAACGTCGTGATGGTCTTCGGGTTCCCCCACCCCGACTACCCGCCGACGGAACGGCGCTGATGGTCGCCGTCGCCCAGGGCCTTCGCGAGCAGGTCGCCTACGCCTGCCGGATCCTCGCGTCGGAGGGCTATGCCGACCTCACGCTCGGGCACGTCAGCGCCCGCGGGCCTGACGGCGAGGTCTGGATCAAGCGCAAGGGGGTCGCGCTCGACGAGGTCGAGCCGGACGACGTCGTCTCGCTCGACGACGTGGACGCCGTCCTCCACCTGGAGACCGTGCTGCACACGGGCGTCTACCGGGCACGGGCCGACGTCGGCGCCGTCGTCCACGGGCACCCTCCTCACGCGACCGCCCTCGGGGCGACCGGCGCCGACCTTGCGCTGCTGACGCACGACGGCATCCTCTTCGCCGACGGCGTCGGCCGGTTCGACGACCCGGATCTGATCGTCGACGACGACCAGGGCGATCGCGTCGCCTCGGCACTCGGCTCCCGGCGCGCGGTGCTGATGCTGAACCACGGAGTGCTGGTCGCCGGGAAGAACATCCCGTGGGCGGTGCTCACTGCGGTCACGCTGGAGCGCGCAGCCAGGCTCCAGTCCATTGCGTCCGTCCTCGGCGAGCTGCGTCCGATGACGCAGGAACTCGCATCGCAGCTCCAGCCGGTGAAGTACCGTGACGAGTTCGTCGAGGAGTACTGGGCGGCATGGCAGCGACAGGTCGGAACAGACGGCGGGGGCATGGGTGGACGTCGCCCTTAGCGTCAACGGCCGCGAGGTAGTCCGCGACGTCGCCCCGCAGGAGCTGCTGCTCGACTTCCTCCGGGACACGCTCGGCCTGACCGGCGCGAAGCGCTCGTGCGACGTCCAGGTGTGCGGCGCATGCACCGTCCTCGTCGACGGCCTGCCCGTCAGCTCGTGCTGCTACCTCACCGCCGACGCTCACGGGAGGGACGTGACGACGATCGAGGGGCTCGCCGAGCGGCCCGAGTTTGCGCGGCTCGAGGAGGTCTTCACCCGCCACGCCGCGCTTCAGTGCGGGTTCTGTACGCCGGGAATGCTCCTGACCGTGTCCGCGCTGCTCGAGCAGGGCGGACTCCACGACGAGGAGACGATCAGGCACGAGCTCGCCGGTAACCTCTGCCGCTGCACCGGCTACCGCGGAATCCTCGAGGCCGTCGCCGAGCTCGCGGCCGCATGACCACGGCCGTCCCCGAAACCCGGTCCCACATCGGGCGCTCGCACCCGCGGCGGGACGCGCGCGAGAAGCTGCGCGGCGAGGCCGAATTCGTCGGCGACCTGCTCGTCCCCCGGATGCTGCACGGCAAGGTGCTGCGGAGCCCGATCGCCCACGGGCGGATCGTCGCGATCGACACCTCGGCCGCCGAGCGCCTGCCGGGCGTCGTCTGCGTCCTCACCGGCGCCGACCTCAGCGACCTCGACCCGTACTACGGCCACTCGATCAAGGACCGGCCGATCCTCGCGATCGACAAGGTGCGCTTCCACGGGGAGCAGGTGGCGGCGGTCGCCGCGGAGACGGTGGCGGCCGCCGCCGCGGCGGTCGAGCTGATCGAGGTCGAGTACGAGGAGCTGCCGGTGGTCGCGGACGTGGCACAGGCGACCGCGCCCGATGCGACGCTCGTCACCGACCGTGAGGCGAAGCCCGGCCTCTTCCACGGGCTCGGCGAGATACCGCCCCGCGAAGGGAACGTCTGCTATCGGTACCGGCTCGACCGCGGAGAGCCCGAGTCGATCTTCGCGCGAGCCGACATCGTCGTCGAGGGCGAGTACACCTTCCCCTCCGTCTACCAGTACGCAATGGAGACCCACACGGTGGTCGCCCAGGTCGAGGGCCCCGAGATCACGCTCTGGGCGACGTGCCAGCACCCGTTTCTGGTGCGCGCGGAGATCGCCGACCTGTTCGGCGTTCCGGTCGCGAACGTGCGGATCCAGGTGCCTTATCTGGGCGGCGGCTTCGGCTCCAAGTCCTACACGAAGATGGAGCCGCTGACGGTCGCGCTCGCGCGCAAGGCGGCGCGGCCCGTGCGAATCCAGAACCGCGTCGGCGAGTCGATGGTGACGACGCGCCGCCACAACCTGACCTGCTGGATGCGCACGGCGGCGACCGCCGAGGGGCGCCTGCTCGCCCGCGATGTCCAATGCCTGTTCGACACCGGTGCCTACGCCGACAACGGGCCGCGGGTGGTCGCGACCGCCGGAGACGCCGCTCCCGGCCCCTACCGATGGACGGCCTACCGGGTGGACGCGGCCTGCGTCTACACGAACCTCGCCCCGGCCGGCTCCTACCGTGCGTTCGGCGCCACGCACCTCCAGTGGATCGGGGAGTCTCAGGTCGACGAGGTGGCACGGCGGGCCGGCCTCGATCCGCTCGAGGTCCGCCGCGACAACCTGTGCGTCCCGGGCGAGGAGGTGCGGGCAGGCGGGAAGCCGCTCGACGCCGACCTCGTCGGCGACGTCGAGAAGGTGGCCGCCCGCGTCGGCTGGGGCGAGGAGAAGGCCCCGTACGTCGGCCGGGGCGTCTCGGCAGGCCTGCTCGCGGCCGGAGCCCACCCGGTCTCGAGCGCGATCTGCCGACTCGAGGCCGACGGCCGCGTGGTCGTGCTCGTCGGCACGACGGAGATGGGCCAGGGCCCACGAACCGTGTTCGCGCAGATCGCGGCGGAGGAGATCGGCGTCGATCCCGACCAGGTCACCGTCCGCGGCGCGGATACGCGCTTCAGCCCATACGATCGCTCGACCGGAGCGAGCAGGTCGACCACGATCGCGGGCCTCGCGGTGCAGCGCGCGGCGGCCGACGTGCGCGCGCAGCTCGAGTCGATCGCCGGCACCGCTGACTGCGCGCCGGGCGACCAGCTGGAGCTCATGCGCAAGCACTTCGGCTTCGCCGGGGGTGAGCTGATCGGCCGCGGCGAGGTCGCTCCTGTCGGCTCGGGCTCGTACGCGGAGGGACCGGTTTTCTGGGAGGTCTGCGTCGGCGCCGCGGAGGTCGAGGTCGATCCGGAGACCGGAATCGTGAAGGTGCGCCGGACGGCGACGGCGGCCGACGTCGGCCGCGCGATCAACCCGCAGCTGGTGGAACGCCAGGACGAGGGAGCGACGCTGCAGGGAATCGGCAACGCGCTCTTCGAGGAGATGGTCTACGAGGACGGCCTGCTCCTCAACGACACGCTGCTCGACTACCGCGTGCCGAGTTTCGAGGATCTCCCCGCCGAGATGACCTGCGTGATCGTCGAGAACGGCGACGGGCCCGGCCCTTACGGGGCGAAGGGCTGCGGCGAAGGGGCACTGGCGGCGGTGCCGGCCGCGATCGTGAACGCGCTCGCCGACGCGGGCGTTCCCATGACCGAGCTGCCGCTGACGCCCGAGCGCGTCTGGCGGCGCATCCAACAGCTGAAGAAGGAGGGCACGTGGCAACAGTCAGACGCGCAGCGGTGATCGGCACCGGCACGATGGGCCCCGGGATGGGGGCGGTACTGGCGCGCGCCGGGATCGAGACCGCCCTCTACGACGTCGATGCCGAGGCGCTCGAGCGAGCGAAGGGCGGCGCGGAGCTGGCAGGCACCGTGCTCGAGCGGCTGGAGTCGGCCCGGGAGGAGGGAGGCTCGCTGCGGTTCGGGAGCGACCTCGACGCTGCGCTCGACGGCGCCGACTTCGTCCTCGAAGCGGTGCCGGAGAAGCTCGAGCTGAAGCAGGAGGTCTTCCCGAAGTTCGAGGCCGCCGTCGCCGACGACGCGATCCTCGCCTCGAACACGTCGGGAATCCCGATCACGCAGATCGCCTCGGTCTGCGAGCACCCGGAGCGCGTGGTCGGGATGCACTGGTCGAACCCGCCCCACCTGATCCCGATGATCGAGGTGATCCCCGGCGAGCAGACCTCGCAGGAAACCGTCGAGGCGACCTCCGAGCTCGTTCGGCGGATCGGTTACCACCCGGTGGTCGAGCGCGAGGTTCCCGGGTTCGTCGAGAACCGGATCCTCTACGCGATCCTCCGCGAGTGTCTCGATCTGGTCGACCGCGGGATCATCGACCCGGAGGGTCTGGACCTGAACGTGCGTTGGGGGATCGGCTACAAGCTGGCGGTGATCGGGCCGATGGAGCTCCTCGACATGGCCGGCCTGGACATCTACAACGCGGTCGGCTCGTACCTCAACCAGGATCTGTCGACGTCGGGTGATGTCTCGTCGACGATTCGCGACCTGATTGACAAGGGCCGTCTCGGCATGAAGACCGGCGCGGGCATCTACGACTACACGCCGGAGCAGATCGACGAGTTGCGAGCCAAGCGCGCGGGCAGGCTTGTGGCAGTCCGGAAGGCGCTCGAGGCATGAAGGTCTGGCTCCTCGACGGTGGCTCGATCGTCATCGAGCACACGCAGCTGATGTGGAACGTGCCCGGCCCGCAGTGTCGGATCCCGGTGTACAGCGTCCTGGTCGAGCACGACGAGGGGCTCTTCCTGATCGACACCGGGATCGACCTCGACCACATGAACCGCGTCCTTCCGTTCGAGCTTCCCGAGCAGACCGATGAACAGACGATCCCCGCGCAGCTCGCACGAGTCGGCTTCGAGCTCGGCGACGTCACGACCGTCGTCAACTCGCACCTGCACATCGACCACGTCGGCGGCAACCAGCTCTTCCGGGGCACCGGCGTGAGACACGTGCTGCACGAGCGGGAGCTGGCGCAGGCACGCAACCACGAGCCGTTCGAGTTCTTCGGCTACTCCGACAAATCATGGGACTACGACGGCGCGGCCTTCGAGACGGTCTCCGGCGACGTCGAGCTGGCGAAGGGCCTGTGGCTGTACGAGACGCCGGGGCACACGCTCGGTCACTGCTCCGTCCTGCTCGCGCCCGACGGAGGAAGGCCGATGCTCTTCGCGATGGACGTCGCCTATACCGCCGCGGCCCTCGAGAAGGGGATCCAGCCCGGGTTCCACAACGACCCGGTCGCGGGCGTGCGGTCGATCGCCCGAGTCAAGGCGCTCGCCGAGGAGCACGACGCGGACGTCTTCTTCTCGCACGACGCCGAGGCGTGGCAGGGCTACAGGCACGCACCCGAGTTCTACGAGCTGTAGGGAGGAACCAATGGGGAAGCTGGACAACCGCGTGGCGATCGTCACCGGGGCCGCGCAGGGGATCGGCAGAGCGGTCGCGGACAAGCTGACCGACGAGGGCGCGACCGTCGTCGGCGCCGACCTGCAGGAGAGCGTGGCGATGCAGGTCGACATCTCGCAGGAAGGCGACGTCGCGCGGATGGTCGCGGACACGGTCGCCGAGCACGGCAGGCTCGACGTGCTCGTGAACGTCGCTGCGATCGTCCCCTTCACGCCGTGGGACGAGGTCGACTTCGCCGAGTGGCGACGGGTGATGTCCGTCAATCTCGACGGCACCTTCCTGACCAACCACTACGCGCAGAAGGCGATGCGCGAGAAGAACTACGGCCGGATCGTCAACATCGCCTCGAACGTGATCCTCGCGGGTACGCCGAACCTGGCGCACTACGTCGCCTCGAAGGGCGGCGTCTGGGCCTTCACCCGCGCACTTGCGCGCGAGCTGGGCCCGCACGGGATCACCGTCAACTCCGTCGCTCCCGGGCTGACCGAGACCGAGGGGGTTCTCGCCAGCAAGCATGCGGAGGCCTTCGAGTTCGTCCAGATGCTCCAGGCGATCCCACGGCGCGCCCTCGCCGCCGACATCGCGCCGGCGGTCGCGTTCCTCGCCTCCGAGGAGGCAGGCTGGATCACCGGGCAGCTGATCGTCGCCGACGGCGGCCACACCCACAATTGACCATGTCCGGGCGGGGCGACCTCTTAACAGTGCCTGGCACTGTAAAGACCCTGCGTAGAGCCACTTTCCGAGCGTTCGCCTTAACAGTGCCTGGCACGGTTGACGGAGCCGCATGAAGGCGGTCGTCCTCAGGGCGCCGGGCGACGTCGGCGTGGAGGAGGTCCCGGACCCGTCGATCCTCGATCCCGGGGACGCGATCGTCGCCGTCCGCGCCACCGCGATCTGCGGCGCCGACCTCTTTCCCTTTCACGGGATGACGCCGGGCTTCGAGCCCGGGACCGTGCTCGGGCACGAGTTCGCAGGCGAGGTGATCGAGACCGGCTCCGGCGTGCGGACGGTCCGGGCAGGACAGCGGGTGGTCAACGCGAGCATGATCTCGGACGGCACCTGCGCCTCCTGCCGCGCCGGTCGCGTCACTCAATGCGAAGGGCGTTCGCTGTTCGGCTACTCGGGCGTCTACCCTCGGCTCGACGGCGGGCAGGCGGAACTCGTCCGTGTGCCGCACGCCGATCGGGCATTGCGGCCGCTGCCCGACGAGGTCACGGACGAGGCGGCCGTCTTCCTGGCCGACATCCTTCCGACCGGGCACGCGGCGGTCGTCCGCGGCGGCGTCGCGGAGGGCGACACGGTGGTCGTCGTCGGCTGTGGGCCTGTCGGGCTGATGGCAGTGCTGTGCGCGCGCAGTGTCGCGGGCACGCTACTGGCGGTGGACGGCGTTCCCGAGCGGCGGACGCTCGCCGAAGCGCTCGGAGCGGCGAGCCTGGAGCCGGCCGAGGCCGCCGACGCCGTCGCGGAGGCGACCGACGGGCTCGGTGCCGACGTGGTCGTCGAGGCGGCGGGGTCGCCGGGCGGGCTCGACGCCGCCCTGAAGCTCGCCCGCGGACGCGGCGTCGTCTCCGTCGTCGGCGCGCATTTCGAACCCGACTATCCGCTCGACAACGCCCTCATGTTCGAGCGCGAGCTCACCCTTCGCTTCTCGATCGGTGACCCGACCGCGGACGGGGGGCCGCTGCTCGACCGGGTCGCGGCGGGGAACCTCGACCCCACTCCCGTCGTCACTCACCGCATGCCGCTCGCCGAAGCGGCCGAGGCCTACCGCCTGTTCGATTCCCGCGAGGCGACGAAGGTCGTGCTCCATCCGTGAGGGCCACGGTCGTCATCCTCGCCGCAACGGCGCTGCTCGCCGGCTGCGGCGGAAGCTCCTCGACCTACGAGGCGACGACGCCCCCAGAGGCGAAGAAGCTGATGATCGACTACCTCGACGGCAAGCAGCTGAGCTACCGCTGGGTCGCGTGCCTGCACTCGGGACACTCGTTCGAGGGCGCCGCGATCGTCCGCTGCAATGTCAACTTCGGCGACCCGCACATCGAGGCGTACTGCATCGTTCTCCGCCACGGAAAGCTCTACAGCGACCACGACGACCCAGGGATCTCCTGTCAGCGCGACAACCGCGCTCCGCCCGCGACGATCGTCACCTCCTGATGCGGCTCGAGAACGCCTTCGACGTTCCCGCCGCGCCCGGGCCTGCGTGGCGCCTGCTGAACGACGTCCCGCGCGTCGTCCCGTGCATGCCGGGCGCGGAACTCGTCGAGGTGACCGGCGAGAACGCCTGGAAGGCGAAGCTCCACGTCAAACTCGGCCCGATCGCGCTCCAGTTCCTCGCGGACATCGCCCGCGAGGAGATGGACGAGGCGTCAGGCCGAGTCGTGCTCGCAGTCAAGGCCCGCGAGTCGAAGGGCCGCGGCAGCGCCGACGCGACGCTCGAGTCACGGCTCGCGCCGGCTGGCGAGGGCACCCATGTGGACATCGCCACCGAGCTCGAGCTGCGCGGCGCAGTAGCGCAGTACGGACGCGGTATCGTCGCGGACGTCGCCGGCAGCCTGACGGAGCAGTTCGCCCGGTGCATCGCAGCGAAGCTGGCCGACGCCACCGAGCCGACCTCCGGCGACCCGCAGCCGCTCGCGCCGGTCGGCGGCCTCCGACTGATGCTCGGCGCTCTCTGGCGCTCCGTCTTCCGGCGATCGAGGAGCTAGCGTGGACGACCGGCGGATCCTGACGGGGGTCGAGTAGAAGCGGGACGCGGCGCGACGGACGATCCGCGTCCGTTGACGGGGCGGACGGCGTCAGTCGTCGGCTGGCCGCCTCGCCTAGAACACGATCTGGAACTTGATCGACTCACGTTCGTTCATCGCCCGGTAGCCGTCGGGCACGTCCTCGAGCGATCCGGTGCGGTCGAGTACGCGTCCCGGCTCGATGCGGCCTGCGAGGATGTCGGGGAGCAACTCCTCGATGTACGCACGCACCGGTGCCGGGCCGCCGCTGATCGTCACGTTGTCGAAGAACGTCGTCAGCGTCGTCGGGATCGCCTCGTGCTGGGGGAGCCCGACGCGGCCGACGTCGCCGCCTGCACGGACGATCCCGAGCGCCGTCTCGACCGCCTGGTCGTGTCCGACGCACTCGAGGACGGAGTGCACGCCGAACCCGTTGGTCAGCTCGCGAACGCGCTCGACGGCCTCCTCGCCGCGCTCGCCGACGACGTCGGTTGCGCCGAACTCCCGGGCGAGCGCGGTTCGGTCTTCGTGGCGGCCGAGGAGGATGATCTGGTCGGCGCCGAGCCGCTTCGCGGCGATCACGCCGCACAGTCCGACGGCGCCGTCGCCGACGACCGCCGCCGTCTTGCCCGGCGCAACCCTGGCGGCGAGGGCCGCATGGTGGCCGGTGCCCATCACGTCCGAGAGGGTGAGCAGCGACGGCATCAACGCGTCGTCCTCGCCGACCGGCAGCACGACGAGCGTTCCGTCGGCCTGCGGAACCCGGACGCCCTCTCCCTGGCCGCCGTCGACGCCGTCGGTCCCGTACCGCCCTCCGTGCAGACACGAGGTGTGCAGACCCTCCCGACAGAAGACACACGTGCCGTCGGAGTACAGGAACGGCGCGACGACGAGATCGCCCTTCTTGAGCGTGCGTACGCCGCTGCCCGCTTCCTCGACGACGCCGATGAACTCGTGCCCCATCCGGTGGCCGGTGTCGGTGTGCTCCATCTGGCTGTACGGCCACAGGTCGCTACCGCAGATGCAGGCGCGGGTCACGCGCACGACCGCGTCGGTCTGTTCGATCAGCTTCGGGTCCGGGACGTCCTCGATGCGGACGTCGCCGGCGCCGTACATGAGAGTTGCCCGCACGAATGACACCTTTCCGTTTGCTGAGAGGTGAACCACGCCCAGTGAAGCAGGTCGGCGTCGGGCGTGAGGCTCCCCCTGCGGGGTTGGCACGTGACACCTTTGTTGGGCACTGGCTGACGCCGTGGGGTCGTCGAGCGCAGTTCGTCCAGGTGCGCCGGGCTAGACGTGCGCCAGGACGCGGTCGAGTGGCCGCGGGACCCGGTCGAGCTCGAGTGCCTCCACGAGGAGCACGGCGTACTTCTGCTTGCGGTTCCACATGAAGCCGTGCAGCTGTTCCTCCAGCGGCCAGGCGCGATGCGCGGGCTGCTTCTGATAGGTCCGGAACGCGCGTAGCTCGTGTTGCTGCGCGAGCACGCGCTCCATTCCTTCGGGCCCCACCGCGCGCGTCAGCTCGTCCTCGAGGTCGCGCGTGCAGGCGTAGAACCCGATGCGCTCGAGCACCCGGCGGTCGTCACACCCGAGCGCGCGCAAGAAGTGCCGCTCCTCCCCGACGTCGTAGAGACCTGCGAGCCGGAGATCTCTGTACCGCCCGAGGAGGGCCGGCAGGTTCCCGTAGCCGCCCATCGGCACGACGGCGACGCCCTCGCCCTGGAGGTCGCGGCCACGGCGTCGCGCGAGCGCCTCGACGGCACGGCGGTCGCTCGTGCCCTCGACGAGCACCACTCCGCGCAACTGCGTGCGCACATCAGATCAGGCCGTGCTGCGCGGCGACCGCGAGCGCCACCCCGGATGCGACAGAGTTCGGAGAGACGCTTTCGACGTTCTCTGGAGTACACACAAGGTAGGGGGCGGATGGGCTGCTACGTGTTGGGTTTCGAGGAGATCGACCGGACGCAGGTCGCGGTCGTTGGCGGCAAGGGCGCGCACCTGGGAGAGCTTTCGCGAATCGAAGGTATCCGGGTGCCGGCCGGCTTTTGCGTGACGACGGATGCGTTTCGGCGGGTCATGGCGGAAGCGCCCTCGATCGACGATCGACTCGATCGACTGTCGCGCCTGAAGCCGGACGACCGGGAGGCGATCGGCGCGCTCAGCGCGGAGATCCGCCGGACCCTCGAAGGGATCGCCATCCCCGACGAGCTGGCGGCCGCGATTGCCCGCCCGCTCGCCCGGCCCGGCCAACGGGCCGCCTACGCCGTCCGATCGAGTGCGACGGCGGAGGACTTGCCGACGGCATCCTTCGCCGGCCAGCAGGACACGTACCTGAACGTCGTCGGGCCGGCTGCGATCCTCCAGCACGTCAGTCGGTGCTGGGCCTCGCTCTTCACCGAGCGGGCCGTGACCTACCGTCTGCGGAACGGCTTCGACCACCGGAAGGTCCACATGGCTGTGGTCGTACAGCAGATGGTCTTCCCTCAGGCGGCCGGCATCCTGTTCACGGCCGACCCCGTCACGGGCAACCGGAAGGTCGCCTCCGTGGAGGCCAGCTTCGGCCTCGGCGAAGGCCTGGTCTCCGGCTTGGTGAATGCGGACGTCTACAAGGTGCAGGACGGCGAGGTCGTCGCCAAGGCGGTCGCGACCAAGCGGCTCGCGATCCAGGCCTCGCCTGCAGGCGGGACGGAGGAACAGACGATCGAGCCGGAGCGGCACGACCAGCCGGCGCTGACGGATGCGCAGGTCGTGCGGCTCACGCAGCTGGGCCGGCGGATCGAAGCGCACTTCGGCCGCCCCCAGGACATCGAATGGTGCCTGGTCGACGATGGCTTCCAGATCGTCCAGAGCCGGCCGATCACGACGCTGTTCCCCGTCCCCGAGGCCGGCGACCGGGAGAACCACGTCTACGTCTCCGTCGGTCACCAGCAGATGATGACCGACCCGATGAAGCCCCTGGGTCTGTCGGTGTGGCAGCTGACGACCCCCCGGCCCATGGACGAGGCCGGGGGGAGGCTGTTCGTCGACGTCACGCGGGCGCTTGCTTCGCCAACGAGTCGCGCAGGGGTCCTGGAGGTCCTGGGGAAATCCGATCCGCTGATCCGGGACGCGCTGGAGACGATCCTCGATCGCGGCGATTTCATCCCGTCTCTCCCGGACGAGGGTGCCGTCAGGGCGCCGGCCGGCGACGCGCCAGCCCCGATCGAGACCGATCCGGCCATCGTCGCCGAACTGATCGGGCGGACCCAGGCCTCTCTCGCCACGTTGAAGCGAGAGATCCGGACGAAGTCCGGATCGGCGCTCCTCGACTTCATCCTGGAGGACATCCAGGAGCTGAAGCGGATCCTGTTCGATCCGCGAAGCCGTCAGGTGTTCATGTCGGCGATCGAGGCCGCCTGGTGGCTCAACGAGCAGCTGCAGGCGTGGCTGGGCGAGAAGAACGCGGCCGACACGCTCACGCAGTCCGTCCCCAACAACATCACTTCGGAGATGGGGCTGGCGCTCCTGGACGTCGCGGACGTGATCCGCCCACGTCCGGACGCGGTGGCTTTTCTGCACCAGGTCGAGGACGACGGCTTCCTGGACGAGCTGGCCGGGCTCGCGGGTGGTCAGGAGGCGCGAGACGCGATCGGCGCCTGGCTCGACACGTACGGCATGCGCTGCGTCGGCGAGATCGACATCACCAGGCCGCGTTGGAGCGAACGCCCGACCACGCTCGTGCCCCTGATCCTCGGCAACAGCAAGAACTTCGAGCCCGGCGCCGGCAAGCGGCACTTCGAGCAAGGCCGGCAGGAGGCGCTACAAAAGAAACAGGAGCTGCTCCAGCGCTTACGGGACCTGCCAGACGGGGAGCGGAAGGCCGAAGAGGCCGAGCGGATGATCGACCGGGTCCGGACCTTCATCGGCTACCGGGAATACCCGAAGTACGGCATGGTCAGCCGCTACTTCGTCTACAAGCGGGCCTTGCTCGATGAAGCCGAGCGCCTCGTGCAGGCCCACGTCCTGCAGGAGAAGGAAGACATCTTCTACCTCAGGTTCCAGGAGCTCCACGACGTCGTGCGCACGAACCGGGTGGATGACCAGCTCATCCGCCAGCGCAAGGACGCGTTCGAGTCGTATCGAGCGCTCACGCCGCCCCGGGTGCTCACGTCGGACGGCGAAGGCATCGCCGGGACGTACCGACGCGACGACTTGCCGGCCGGAGCACTCGTCGGCTTGCCCGTTTCCACCGGGACCGTCGAGGGGCGGGCCCGCGTCATCCTGGACCTGGCGGAGGCCGATCTCGAACCAGGCGACATCCTGGTCACCGCCTTTACCGACCCCAGCTGGACGCCCCTGTTCGTCGCGATCACCGGCCTGGTCACCGAGGTAGGGGGCGTGATGACCCACGGCGCAGTGATCGCACGGGAGTACGGCTTGCCGGCCGTCGTCGGGGTCGAGCATGCGACCCGGCTGATTCGCGATGGGCAGCGGATCCGCCTGCACGGCACGGACGGGTACGTGGAGATCCTGTCCTGGCCGAGCCAGACCGACTGGTAGCCGGGGCGACGCGTGGTCGGTCAGCCAGACGCCGTTGGGCGGCCTGTTCGTACCTGACATCTCTCTTCAGCGAGCGAGCGCCGGACTCGAGGGGCCGATGACGTCAGGTACGACCCGGTGCAGCGAGAGCGAAATCTGCGGGGCACCTGGTCCGGATGCTCGTCCTTCGCAACGGCGAGGATCGCCTCGAACGCAATCGCACAGGTCTGCCGGCCGAGAACGGCGTCGATCCGGAGGATCCGATCGTGCCTGCTATCGTGGAGCCAACGAAGAACGGGTCCGGTCTGCGCAAAGCGCCTTCCCTACCAGTTCACCAGGAGTAAGGGAGGTGTTTCTATGGCTAACGGAACCGTGAAATGGTTCAACGACGCGAAGGGGTATGGCTTCATCACCCCTGCCGACGGCTCGAAGGACGTGTTCGTCCACCACTCGAGCATCGCCGGCGACGGTTACAAGTCGCTGAGCGAGGGCGCGCGCGTCGAGTACGAGCAGCGCGAGGGCGCGAAGGGCCCCGAGGCGGCGAACGTCGTCCCAGTCGCGTAAGGCCCCCTTGTGGCCCGGGTCGGATGTCGGCCCGGGCTGCCCACGTCCAGCCGCGAGGAGAAAGGACGATCACGTGGCAAGTCCCGAGCAGCGCAACTACGAGGAGATCGAACGCCTCGAGGGCCTGTTGACGGAACTGCGCGGCAACCGGTCGACAGCGCGCGAGACCGAGGCGATCCGTGAGATCGGGCTCGAGATCGCGATCGCCGTCAGGGAGGTCGGCGCGATGCTCGTCAACGTCGGCTGGGAGCAGTCGTACGCTGCGAACGAGACGGCAACCGATTGACCGGGACCCCGAGGCACCAGGGCACCGTGATTGCCGTAAGCGTGGACGGCTTCGGCTTCATTGCCCCGGATCGCCATGCGGGAGAGATCTGGATCCGGCCCCGCAGCGTCGAGGACGACACCACGCTGCACGAAGGTCAGCGAGTCGAGTACGCGATCGCGTTCGGGTCGCTCGGCATCGAAGCGGCTGACGTCCGCCCCCTCGACACCATTCTCTGAGGTTCAGGCGCCGAGACCTGCGCGTGCCGGCTCTCGCAGGGCGACCAGGCGCACCGCCATCGTCGCGAGCACACCGCACAGCGAAGCGGCGACGGCACTGATCACGAGCAGAAGGCCGGAGGCGAGCGAGAAGTCGATCGCCACGTCCTTGGCGACACCCAGCGCCAGCAGAATCGCCGCAGCCGCTCCCGCGTTGACCACGGCTCCACCGGACGTGATCGGGATGATTCCGGCCGCTGCGCCCAGGCAGATCACGGTCAACGCCGTCTGCGGGGCGAACGAGAGCCCGAGCGCGCTCAGGAGCGCGGCGCTTCCAAAGGCGCGCGCCGACCAGCAGGCGAAGAGGTAGAACCAGGCGACGATCGCGTCCCTGCGCCCGCCCGGCGACGTGTGCAGCGCGACGTGATCGCCGAGCGCACGCAACCCGCGGCTACGGCCGAGCAGGCGCACGCTCCCCAGGCGCCTTCCGACGACCAGCAGCGTCGAGCAGCCAATGCCGAAGGCGACGACGACGAGCAGCGGGCCGCGCAGCACCGAGTTGGTCGTGACCGTCGCCGAGATCGAGAGAGGAAGCATCGCGATCGCGTCGATCATCCCCAGGGAGACGATCGAAAGGGCGGTCGCGCCCAGCCCTACCCGGATGCCGCCAAGCTTGCGCAGCACCCCGACTTTGATCAGGTAGTCGAGTCGGAATGGAAGAACCGCGCCGCTCGCGGCGGCGGCCCCCACCGAGGCCAGGCACCCGGCCTGACCAGGACACTCGTCGGGAGGAAACAGACGGTGCCACGCGCGTGCCCGGAAGAAGAAGCTGCCGAGGTAGGCAAGCGCCGCGGCAGCGGCGAGCCACGGCTCCACGTGGTCGAGCGGCCAGCTCGAGTGTGTCAGTCGGCGACCGAGCAGGAGCGACGCCACGACGGTGAACGTGGCGAAGCCCACGCTCGCGACGAGCCGACGGCGGGACATGGGCGAGCCGCCCTTCGCGCGGCCGACGATTCGGATCACGAGACAGCCCGCACCAGGTAGACGTTGCCGCGCAGATCCTCCTCGGTAACGCCGGGCACCTGGCGGAAGAGCGCGATCATGAAACCCGAGCAGCGCCCCGGCTCGAGCACGTCGGAGCGGCGAATGCGCCCCAGCTCCTCGAACCGCTCCCAGCACTCGCGGATGCTTTCGACCGCCAGCCACCGCGGACCGTTGCTCGACTGCAACAACACGCGCCGCCCGCGCTCGTAGCCGCCGATCGTTGTGGTCGAAGTCGGCGTGATCGGGATCGTTGCCCCCGCCCGGGCGAGCCGGTCGAGCACCTTCTCCGCGTCCAGCCAGGACGGAGCGACCGGCGGTCCCGCATCACCCTCGAGCTCGTGGTGCACCACGTAAGAGTTGCGAGGCGGATTCAGCGGGTTGCTCCTGCTCGTCGACGTTGGGTTGCCAGGGGGAGACCTCACGCGCTCCGCCGTCAGGCGAGCAAGCGAGAAGAGGGGCACCCAAGGAGACCGCCTCGGCACCCGAAGCGTAGCGGGTCCACTCCCCGATCGTGCCCCGCGCCGCTGCGCGGCGAGGAAATCGAGCCGACGCCCACTGCGTCGACGGTAACGGCAGACGGCGAAGACCTGGAGGGCCAGTGTTGACGAAATGTCTCTCGATCGACGGTCGGTACGGCACCGAAGACGAAACGGCCCGGAGGCCGGCTGCAGCCGGCTCCGGCATCCGCAAGGGTCGCAGTTTGTCTTCGAGGCGCCCGGTGGAATGCGAGGGGTGGGCAAGGAGGCATGTGCCGCGTTCTACGGCGGCTGGTTCGCGGCCTTCCCCGACGCGCACGTCGAGATCGACAGCCTGCACATCCTCGACGACGTTGCCGTCGAAGAGGGCACGTTCACCGGGACACAGGATGGCACTCTCCACGCTCCCACAGGCGACATTCCGCCGACCGGCCGCTCCGTCGAGGTCGGCTACATCCAGGTACTTCGGTTCCGTGATGGCAAACATGTCTCGTTCCATCTGATGTTCGATCGGCTCCTCATGCTCGAGCAGCTCGGCCTGATTCCGGCACCGGACGGCACCGGATGACCCCGTTTCTCTGATCGCGCTCCCGTCGCGGGTCCAGCCAGACGCGACCCGGATCGGCTCATGCGCGACCGCTGTTCGAGCACACCGCCGCCTTGCCGGGTACAGGAAACAACGGCGTGTTACGCGGTGCTGTCTCGCTCCCGGCCGGAGGGCAGGCCGGTGAGGCCTCTATGCTTAGGCGTCTCGGAGGTGCTGTGGTGCGCAGGCGAACCTCGGCTCCGTCGCCGTCGAAGGGAGAGTCGGGTTGGCCGCGCGCGTGATGATTGCAACCTGGCAGGAGGATGGTCCGGCCGCCTGCTTTCGCAAGGTGTGTGCGGCGGCCGCCATGCATGCGCCGGTCGCGGTCCGGGGAAGACGGACGGCACGGAGTGTCGGCGCCTATTTCGACCTGATCACGAGGGAGGGGCGTCTCTTCTACGGGGACAGCTTCCATCTGGGCTACTTCTCGAACGGCGCGCAGAGCCTGGTCGAGGCACTCGAGGCCCACACGGACCTGGTCGCCGGGCTGGCGCGCGTCGAGCTGGCGGACGAGGTACTGGACGTCGGCTGCGGCCTCGCAGCGCCCGCAGTTCGGATGGCGAACCGGTACGGCTGCCGGATCACCGGCGTGAACATCAGTCGCGAACAGGTGCGCCAGGGCAACCAACTGATCTCCGATCTCGACCTCGCCGACCAGGTGATCGTCCAGCGCGGAGACGCACGCGCGCTGAACTACCCCGACGAGTCGTTCGACGCGATCGTCTGCCTCGAGGCGGCCGGCGACATCTGCGTCACCGAAGGAGACAAGAGCAGACTCGTGACCGACCTCTTCCGGATTCTCCGTCCCGGAGGGCACGTCGGCTTCTCGGATCTGGCGTTGCGGAACCCGGTATCGCCGGCCGACGACCGGGAGTTGCGTGCCGTGCTCTACCACTCGGCCGCCGAGCTGGTGACCGACTGGCCGGCCATCTTCCGCGGTGCAGGCTTTCGGATCGTCGAGTCGCGCGACATCATTGCCGAGACGTTGCCGACCTGGGATCACGTGCGGGCCGTCTACGGAACACGCGGTGACGAAGTCGTGCGCCGGTACGGGCGGAGGCTGGTCGCCCGAACGATTGCCCACCTGGAGCGCATCGCCTCCATCCTCGCCGAGCACGGGACCTTCCCGACGCTCGCGGCCCAAAAGCCTCTCGGCGCCGTGAGCGATGTGTCCGGGGAAGACCGTTCTCGGGCGCCGGAGAGGTACGCTCTCAGTTCGTGAAGCGTCTGGTGACGGCGCTTTCGGACTGACTCCGGGGTGAGATACCTGCGCCGGATCGCCGCGCGCAACGCAGCCGCCGACGCGACCGATCCCGGCTCGGGCGAACGTCGCGTGGGCAGCGTGACCGTGATCGTTCCCACCACCGGTTCGCCCTCGCTCGCCGAGTGCGTGACGGCAAACATCCATGCCGCGAGCCGTCTTCGAGCGGGTCGGCCCGTTCGAGGAGTCGGTCGTCGAGGCGGCCTGCGAGGACTGGGAGTGGGCGACCCGCGCGCGCCGGCGAGCGGCGCCGGTCGTGTTCGATCCTTCGGCGGCGCTCGACCACCCGTGCATGAGCCGCCTGCCAGACCTGAAGCTGAAGGCCGAGCAGCACCAAAATCCTTACCGGAACTTCTCCGAGACGTCACGATTCAGGTGCTTCACTGTGAGCATGGAGAACAGAGGTGACGAACTGGGCGAGCGCCGCCTGACCGGCTGGATCGCGTGGTATCGCTTCGCTCGGCGGGAGTTCGCGTACGCACACGGGGAGGCGGTCGTCTACGCCAACCTCCGCACGGTCGAGGACCTCAACCGCGCCCGCCGCACGGACCGAGAGGCCGCCTAGCTCGTCCGTCTGCCCCGCACGATCGACGCAGGCTTCGCCGAGGCGGCGAACGTCTGAGCTACGCGGGCGGCTCGCCGGTGTCCGCGTTGTTGGGACAGACCCGCCGATGCTCTGCAAGGAGAGCGGGGCCACGGTGTTTCTCCGTGACGGCGACCCAGCCGCAGGCCTCGCAGGCGACCTCCCGCTCGGCCGCCTTCACAGCCCGCCGGGTGCGCGCTGCCTCGCCCGCCGGGCAATCATGCTCCTCGAACTCGCGAACGGCCCACCGCAGCGAGGGTCGCTCCCAGCGTCGACCGCAAACACCACATGACGCAACGCCGGGATTGTCGAGCGCCAGCTCGGCCTCCTCCCGACGTTTCGCACTGCCCCAAGCCACCCGACCGACTCTACCGACCGGAAGAGGTTCACCCGTTCCGGCAGCGGAGATCGACTATCCACCGTAAGCCGTCAGTCCGACGATCGGAACGCGAGGAGCTCGGGTCCGTACTCGCGCAGCCAGGCGCGTTGACAGCGCCACTGCGGGCGGTGCCGCTCGAGGAGCGTCCAGAACGCACGTGAGTGATTCGCGACGCGCAGGTGGAAAAGCTCGTGAACGACCACGTAGTCGACCACGTCGGGCGGCGCCAGCACCAGCCGCCAATTGAAGGAAAGCGTGCCTCTCCCAGAGCACGATCCCCACAAGGTCCGTTGAGCTCCGATCCGGATCCGCCGGTAGGAGACACCGATCGACCCGGCCTCCTCCTCGGCCAGCTCCGAGACGAGTCGCCGCGCTCGCATCCGTCCCTCGGCCTCGCTCATCGCGAGTTGATCGAGGCCGAGACGAGGCACCTGGCGGCGCCGCTGCTGCTCGATCCACGCACGCCGGCCCGCAAGAACACGTTCGATCTCTGCCTGGCTCATCCAGTGGGGAACCACGAGCCGCGCCGGCCGGCCCCACGGAACCTCCACCCGCCACCGCCGCGCCCGTCGCGAGCGCCGGATCTCGACTCCGTCCATCCGCAGTGAGACTAGCCGCGCCGCGAGATCGTCTCCGGCTACCAGCGGCCGCGGTGCACGACCTCGTCGAACGGTCGGCGGTTGAGCCGCGTGAGTGGCTGCAGCGGCCCGCCGGCCGGGTAGCCGAGGGACAGAAGGTAGGCGAGGAAGTGGTCCTCCGGGAAACCGAGGATCTTCCGAGCGAGCTCCTGATCATGCACGGACGAGTGACACGTGCCGATCCCGCGGTCGGCCGCCGCGAGCATCATCAGCATCGTCGCGTGACCGAGGTCGTACTGGAGGAGGCCGGCCCAGCGATCATCCTGCGGATTCGGAGCGACGATCGCGATCGCAGCTGCGGCGCCGCCAACATGCCACGCCCCCTGCCAAACCCCTGTGAGCTCCCGAAGCTGGTCGCGGTCCGTGACCAGCACGAAGTTCCACGGCTGCCAGTTCTTCGCCGACGGCGCGAGCCGCCCCGCCTCGAGAACCGTCGCCAGGTCTGCCTCGCTCACCGGCGCGGACGAGAACTCCCGCACGTTCCGACGCGACCTCAGCGCATCCCACGTTTCCACACAGGCACCCTACGACGACCGCCGGCACCCTGCACGTCACTGGTGGCCCAACACGCGAGCCCTGGCGTGCGACTGTCTCGCCGACCGACTGATCTGCGCGACCGCAAGGCCCCCAGCCTCTGGCGCTCTGGTAGTCCCGTGCGAGGCTGGATCCCGGGCTTCTGGCGACAACCCAGAGGGCAATGGCTCTGGATCTCGAGCGGCGATCGGAGAGAATGACACCGTGAGCAGTCGCCGATCTCGAGGGACACCGGGCCGGCGTCGATTCTGCCGACTCCCGGCACCCGCTTGCCGGGCCGGGGCCGCGCTCGGAGCGGCGCTCATGCTGGCGCTCCCGGCTGTAGCGGCGGCCGCGCCTCCGGCGACCGACCGGCTCGAGCAGGCGAAGCTTCGCCAGGAGATCAGGCAGCTTCAGCTCGAGAACCGTGACCGCACCGGGATCCGCGGATTCCTCGGCTCGTACGGGGGCCTGCTCGCAGGCGTGGCGGCGCTCGCCACGGTTCTCGTGACGGTTACGAATCTCGTTCGTCAACGGAATCTGGACCGCCAGCAGCGCCACGACGAAAGCCTCCGACGGCTCGACGAGCGTTTCTCGGCCGTGCTGACCGATCTCGGGGCCACCAGCGAGGCCGTACAGGCGGGCGCCGCAGTGTCGCTTCTGACCTTCCTGCGTCCCGAGCATCGCGACTATCACCGCCAGGTGAGGCTCGTCGCCCTCGCCAACTTGAAAGTCCGGCAACCCGGCCCCGTGACGGCACTCATCGTCCGGGCGCTCTCGGATGCACTTCGAACCGCCGCACCGATCCAGAGCGACGAGATCGACTTCGCAGGAGCGGAGTTGACCGGCATCAACCTCGCCGGCCTGGACCTTCGCTCCGCGACGCTCAGGGGAGCGCAGCTGAAGGACGCAGATCTCACCGGCGCGAAACTGGAGGGCGTCGACGCCTACAAGGTCGGCTTCCACGGAGCCTGCCTATCGGGTGCAGATCTGCGCGAGGCGCATCTCGAGGGCGCGCATGCGCCGAAGGCGGTCTTCCACGACCAGGCGAACCTGAACGCCGTCAAGTTCCACGATGCAGTGCTCACCGGTGCACGCTTCGAGTCGGCCAGCCTGCAGTCCGCGCATTTCGATCGCGCCCACCTCGAGGGTGCGCGTTTCCACAGCGCCGACGTCAACGACGCCTACATCAGCCCGGCCACCTTCGACGGCGTGACGGTGCAGGGCCTCAGCCGGGCGAAGAACAAACAGCAGGCGCACTTCTCTCCCGCGATCCTGGAGGAACTGCACAAGCTCGAACCGGCGCCAGCGGCGAGCACGGAAAAGCCACCCAACCCTGACCGAGGCCAGCGAGGGGTGGCAGGCGGAGAATAGCGCGCCCGGGGCACGGCATCAAGCCGCGGCTCCTCGCTGCGCGGGTAGCGTCCGAACGTGGCCGGCTTCGTCGACCTGCACACGCACGTGATCCCGTCGGGCGATGACGGCGCGCCGAGCATCCAGGCGGGCATCGACCTCTGCAGGACGATGGCCGCGGCGGGTACTCGGATCGTGTACGGAACGCCGCATGCTCACCCGGCGGACAGCTGGTTTCCGATCACGGAGGAGCGCGTCGCCCTTGCCCGGCAGAGCTACGCGGAGATGAAGCCGCGGTGTGCCGAGTTCGGGCTCGACCTCCGCCTGGGCTGGGAGCTGGCGGCCACCGGCGCGCTGGTCGGCGAACTGGGCGACTACGTCCTGGAAGGGACGCGGGCGATCCTGCTCGAACTCCCGGGGCCGTGGTTTTCGTTCGACGACGAGGTGGCGGTCACACGGGAGCAGGCTTCCGCGATCCGGGCCGCAGGCCTGGAAGTCGTGTTCGCACACCCCGAGCGCTCGGCCGGCGTTCAGCGCCGGCCGGAGCTGATGCTGGAACTGACGGAGCAAGGCGCACTGGTGTGCTTCAACGCGGACTCGTTCGTCGGCGGACACGGCGAGGCATCCGAGCGATGCGGCTGGCGGCTGCTCGAACTCGGAGTAGGCGACTTCGTCGCCTCTGACGCGCATCGCCCCGAACGCCCGAGCCGTCTGCGCGAGGCGATCGAAGCGATCGCCGCACGGTGTGGAGAGGAGCGCGCGCTGAGACTGGCGCAAGGCGTCGCCCTCGCGGACTTGTAGGCAGGTTTTCCGCCCGAATCCCCGGAGGGTGGGAAGAAGCAGCCGCATCCCGGCGGCGCTTCATCGAAGTTGGCACATGAGACCGCCCCTGCCCACCCGAACCGCCGACCGGATGAGAGAGCGCCCTCGTAGCATGGCGCCCGTGACTCGAGGGCGAGCGATGGCAGCCTGTTTCGCGCTCGGTTCGGCGTGTTTCCTGGTCGGGCCGTTTCCAGGCTACGCCGAGCTCGTCGGCGAGTCGGCGGACGCCGTCACCTTCTTCGTCGGCTCGATCCTCTTCACGGCCGGCGGGGCACTGCAGAGCTGGCTCTCCTGGCCCACCCGGCGTAGCCCTGGTGCGGGCCGCATGGCCTGGTGGGCGGCCGCGATCCAGTCGGCCGGCACGCTGTTCTTCAACGTCACCACCTTCCAGGCGATGCACACGTCGCTGACCAGCACCGAGTACGACAAACTCGTCTGGAGACCGGACGCGTACGGGTCGGTCTGCTTCCTGATCTCAGGCGCTGTCGCCTATCGCGCGTCGCCGCGCCACGGGTGGCTGCCGATTCGCGGGGGCCGGGGATGGTGGCAACCGTCGGTCAACCTGCTCGGCTGCATCTTCTTCGGGGTCTCGGCCGTCGCCGGCTACCTCGTCCCTTCGACCGGCTCGATCCTCGACCTGGCGGCCGCGAACTGGAACACCTCACTGGGGGCCGCCTGCTTTCTCGCCTGCGCACTCGACACGTTGCACAGTGGCGAAGCCTCGAAGATCCCGGGCATGCGCCGGCTACACGAGTTTGAGCGCAAACTCGAAGCCGACATCCGACGGGCCGTCTAGGCGCGGACTACCGCGTGACCGACTCGGTCCGGCGCGGGAGGACCCAGTTCGGACGCGGGAAGTGGCAGGTGTATCCGTTCGGATACCGCTCGAGGTAGTCCTGATGCTCAGGCTCCGCCTCCCAGAACGGGCCCGCCGGTGTCACCTCGGTCACGACCATTCCCGGCCAAAGACCGGACGCCTCGACATCGGCGATGGTTTCCTCGGCGACCCGGCGCTGCTCCTCGTCCAGATAGAAGATCGCCGAGCGGTAGCTCGTCCCGACGTCGTTTCCTTGACGGCCAGGCGTCGTCGGATCGTGGATCTGGAAAAAGAGCTCGAGCAGCTGCCGGTAGGTGACCTGCTCCGGGTCGAAGAAGATCTCGATCGCTTCGGCGTGCGTCCCGTGGTTGCGGTAGGTCGCGTTTGGAACATCGCCGCCGCTGTAGCCCACCCGAGTGGAGAGGACGCCGGGCCGCCTCCGGAAGAGATCCTGCATCCCCCAAAAGCACCCACCGGCGAGGATCGCGCGCTCAGCCTCTTTGCTCATGTCCACACTTCCGCGCTCGTCACTCTACCGGTGAACCCAAGAGCGGCCTGCCCTGGCTCGCGGGCGAGTTCGAGCTCGTGGCCCGGAGGCCCCGATCGCGGAGCTCGAACACGCACTCGCCTACGAGACCGGCACCTACTCGCGCTCGGCCAAGAGCTCCCGATCGAGACTGCCCGCGCCTTCACGATCCGAGCCTCGACCCGGAGGGCTCGTCTACCGGCTAACTGAGCTGCAGGGTCAGCAGCGTGATGGCGGCGACCGCGCCGACGAGCGCGACCATCGTGACTCCGGCAAGACCGGCGGCCGCGAACTTGAGCTTCCGTGGCGTGAACGCCCACACGAGCCCGACGATGCCGAACTTGCCAAGTGTTCCGCCTTTGAGCAGCAACCTGGCCGCGACGGCCGCCACTACCAGGATCCACCGTGCCGGCACGAACCGAATCTCGCCGATCCCTCCTGGCCACGGCGGGCGAGGGGCGCTTGAGCCGGATCTGCCTCCCCGGTGAGTCGGAGACGATACCGGCTTGTCCAAGAAACCGGGCATCCCGCCGAGTGTAGCTTCAGCGGACTGATCGACCGTCGCTGCCTTTCCGTCCTCGACCCCCGAGAGCTTGACAGAGCTCGGGAATCGGTTCGGGCCCAGACCAGGAGACACTTCGAGAACCCCTCCTCGGCCGACTGCCTCCTGACGTCTAGCTCTCGGCGCTCTGCCGCTTCGCCATGACCTGAAGCAGCCCCGAGGCGATGTCGGCGTTCTCGTCCACGAACGCATGGAATTCCCACCGCGTCATCCCATAGACCGTGACCTCGGTCGCAGCCGTGACGCTGGCAGATCGCGGCTCGTCGTCGATCAGCGCCACCTCGCCGAAGTAGTCGCCGGGGCCGCCGGACCCGACCCGCTCGCCGTCAACGCTGTACTCGACGGTTCCCTTGCCGATCACGAAGAATCCGACGCCGCCCTCGCCCTGCGTCAGAATCGCATCGCCCTCGGAGAAGGACCTCTCCTTCAACGCGTCCGCCAGCCGTTTGATGTCGCGCTCGGACAGTGTCTTGAAGAGGTCGACCGTCCGCAGGAACTCTGGAGGAGCAGGCACGAAGGATGAGCTTAACCGTCTGCACGCGCCGAGTCGCCCGCACTAAGCACCGGCACTGCACGCCGGGTCGCGGGAGCGACGACGTCGGCCACACTCCCGGCATGGTTTTACGCGTTAGGCGTTTCGGTGCCGTCGAGGAGCTGGCGAAGCCATTCCTCGGCGATCGCGAGGTGCATGAGGTCGGCGGCTGCCGCCCGATCCGCGTCGCGCGCGAGTAGTGCGTTGTAGATGCCCCAGTGGCTGGCACGTGTCGCCTCGACAGCACCGTGTGCGACCAGCGCCTGCCACATCCGCGCCCGCAGCGTGCCGCTGGAGAGGTTCTGGATCAGCGAGGCGAGCGTGGCATTGCCGCAGGCGTCGAGGATGACGGCGTGGAACGCAGTGTCCGCCTCGATGAATGCCTGCGCGCTGTCCTCGACGTTCATCTGGCGGACGCATTCCTCGAGACGGGCGAGGTCTTCGTCGTCCAGCCGGGGCGTCGCGAGCCTGGTCGCCTCCGGCTCCAAGATGCGACGCACCTGATGCATCTCGAGCAGCGAGCCGCCGGCGATGAGGTCGCTGACGAACGCCATGCCCGTGAGCAGGAGCTCGGGCTCGAGCGTCGTCACGTAGGTGCCGTCACCGACTCGAGACTCGAGCACACCGACCAGAGCCAGGGCGCGAACGGCCTCGCGCAGCGAACTGCGCGACACGCCGAATCGCTGCGTCAGCTCGCGCTCCGTTGGAAGGCGCGACCCTGCGGTGAACTCGCCGGAGCTAATCAAGTCTTTGATCTTTGCGATCGCCTGATCTGTCGCCCGGCCGCTGGTCGTCGCACTCATTGCCGCTCCGCCGTCAACGGTACAGGCAGGGTCGCAAGACGGTAGAGCTGCATCGAGTTCTCTGCCAGGATCCGCTCCGCGTCGTGGGAGGCGCGATTGACGGCAACGACTGTCTCCTGCCAAACACGCTCGTACGTCCCATTGAGAAGAACGACCGGCCAGTCGCTGCCGCAAAAGAGCCGAGCCGGACCGAAGGCGTCGACCGCGATGTCGATTGCAGGCTGCAGGTCGTCGGCCGTCCAGTTCTCGGTAGCCGTCGCCGTGTTGAGGCCGGAGATTTTCCCGTGGACGTTCGGCCATGAGGCCGCCGCTCGAAGGAGCTCCTCCCATCGCGGCAGCTCGTCGGTGCCCAGTGGTGGTTTGCCGAGATGGTCGACGACGATCGTCAGGCCCGGGTTCTGCGCCGCGAGGGTCGGGATGTCCGCGAGATGGTTCGGGTACACAGCCGGCAGTTCGAGCAGAAGCCCTCGCTCCTCGAGCAGCGCGAGACCCGCGGCGACCGCAGGACGGATGATCCAGTGCGGATCCGGCTCCTGGTGGATCAGGTGCCGGATGCCGCGGAGCTTGGGGCGGGCCTGCAGCTCGTCGAGCCGCCGCCGTGCGGCAACCGAGTCGTCGAGCCGGCACCAGCCGACGATCGCCCCCACCCAGGCGACGCCATCTGCCATCTCGAACATGTAGTCGGTGTCCTGGTCGCTCGCCGCGCTCTGGACGAGGACTGTCTGCCGGACGCCGCACTCGGCTAGCAGGGGCGCGAGGTCGGGCGGCTCGAAGATGCGATCGATCGCCGCGTGCTCGTCGGTCATCCAAGGCTGCGGGATGCGGCTCGGATTCCAGAAGTGCTGGTGGGTGTCGACGAGCACGGCTTGAGTGCGGGTCTCGCGACGAGGAGGGATCGCCGCGAGACCCGCGTTCGGACGGCTACTTGGCGGTTGCCTTCGTGATCAGCGAGGTGCCGGTGTCGACCTTCTTCAGCACCTTCTTGCCGAGGACCGCGTTGTAGAGCGTCGCGACGCCGAGCGACCCGATCTTGGTCGGGTGCTGCGCCACCGTCGCGCTCTCGCAGCCGGCCTTCACTGCCTTCACCTCGTCCGCCAGTCCGTCGAAGCCGACGAGGATGATGCCGCCGCACTTGATGCCGGCGTTCTTGATCGACTGGATCGCGCCGAGGGCCGGCGGGCCGCAGGCGGAGTAGATCGCCGTCAGGTTCTCGTTCGCGGTCAGCATCGTCTGAGCTGCGCTCGCACCCTTCGTCTGGTCGCAGTCGGTCTCGAGCTTCGAGACGACCTTGATCTGGGACTTCTTCGCGCCGAGTCCGGCCAGCATGCCGTTGACGCGATCGTCGAGGGCCGGGACGCCGGGGACGCCCTGGAGAATGCCGAGCGTGTCGCCCGCCTTCAGCTTGGTGGCGAGCCACTTGCCCGCCAGGGTGCCGCCCTTGAGGTTGTTCGTCGAGACGACGGCGCTCTTCTTCTTCCAGGTGGGCAAGTCGTTGTCCATCAGGACGACCTTGACGCCCTTGGCGACCGCCTTGTTCAGAGCGGGGATCACCGCCTGGCTCGTCGGCGTGATCGCAATTCCCTTCACGCCCTTCGCGACCATGTCCTGGATCGCCGCGATCTCGCCGGCGTCGTCGGTCGCGGCCTTGCCCTGCGCGAAGCTGATGCTGACGTTCTTGTGTGTCTTCTGCCAGGACTTGGCGCCGTTCTGAAGGATGAAGAAGAAGTCGACGGGGAACTTCGTGACGAAGCCGAGCTTGACGGACGCGGAAGCGTTCGCGGGTTTCGCGGGCTTTGCGGTCGCCGTGACCGACGCGACTGCAGCGGCGCTCGCCATGACCAGGACGAGGACGGTCACTGCAGCCAGCCGTTTCTTGCTCATGTTGGTCCTTTCGCTCAGCGGCCGATTCCGGCCGCAGCTGGCGTTGTCCGTTCGGCGACGGCGCCTCCTCGCTCTGCAGTGGCGAGAGAGGCGCCGCACGTGTGCCGCCTCCGGCGGCTCGTGGTCGGCGTTACGCACCACCCCCCACGATCAGCGAGACGATCTCCGAGCGGGTCCCCGCACTCGGGATCACTTCGCCGACCTTGCGGCCGCGGCGCATGATCACGGCCCGGTCCGCAACCTCGATCACGTGGTCCAGCGCGTGGGACACGATCAGGACGGCCTTCTGCTCGTCCCGGAGCCGGAGGATGAGGTCGAGCACCCGGCGCGATTCGCGCATCCCGAGCGCCGCGGTCGGCTCGTCGAGGATGACGACCCTCGACGCGAAGGCGGCCGCACGGCTGACGGCGACCGCCTGCCGCTGGCCGCCCGACATGAGCCCGACCACGCCGTGGTCGTCGAGCGTGACGTTCAGGCGCTCGAGCGTGCTCCGGGTCGTCGACGCCATCTCGCGCCGCTTCAGCACCCGGATCGACCGGGGCACCCAGCTCGGCGACGCGAGCTCCCGGCCGGCGTAGAAGTTGTCGCTCGGACGGAGATTGTCGAAGAGCGCGAGGTCCTGGTAGACCGTTTCGATCCCCAGGGCCCGCGCCTCGGCCGACGAGTGGATCGAGACGTGTACGCCGTCCATCTCGATAGTCCCGCGGTCGAGCCGAAGTGCGCCGCTCAGGCACTTGATCAGCGTCGACTTGCCGGCACCGTTGTCGCCGAGCAGCGCCACCACTTCGCCCGCCGAGATCTCCACATCGACGCCGTCGAGCCCGACGACGGAGCCGAAGCTCTTCGTCGCGCCGCGGACCGAGAGCACTGCCGCCGTCATGCGTCCCTCATCGACCGCGCGACACGGACGCGGTTCTCGACGTAACCGCGGAGCACATCGGCCTCAACCGCAAGTAGCACTACCACGCCGATTGCCATCAGCTGGTAGAAGGCGTTGACGTTATGCAGGTTGAGCGCGTTCCGGATCACGCCGATCGTGAACGCGCCGACGAGGGCGTTACCGACGTTCCCACGTCCGCCGGCGAAAGCCGCCCCCCCGATGATCACCGCCGCGATCGAGTCGAGTTCGGCGAGGTCACCGGCCGTCGGCGAACCGGAGGCGATCAGCCCCGCGGTGATCAGTCCTCCGACCCCGGCCGCGAGACCGCTCAGTGCGTAGACACTGATCAGCACGCGGCCGACGGGAATGCCGGACCGGCGGGCTCCTTCCGGGTTGCCGCCGACGGCGTAGAGCCAGCGGCCCCAGACCATGAACGTCGTCAGGACGACCGCCATCAGAGCGAGGCCGAGAACGACGAAGAACGAGTAGGGCAGCCAGTCGATCGAGCCACCGCCGAGCGTGTTCACGGAGCCCGGCATGCCGGCGATGAGCGTCCCGTTCGCGGCCCAGAGGGCGAGGCCGCGCACGATGCTGAGGCTGGCGAGGGTGACGATGAACGGGTGCGGCACCCTGCCGACCACATACACGAGCCCGTTACAGAGCCCGACCGCGAGGCCGGTGCCGAGGATCGCGAGGATGACGAGCACGGCCGAGTGGTTGTGCTGGTAGACGATCGCGCCGACGACCCCCGACAGCGCGACCGTCGCGCCGACCGAGAGGTCGATCCCTCGGCTGATGATCACGAGCAGCTGTCCCAGCGCGAGCACCGCGATCACCGACGTCTGGGAGAAGACGTTGCCGACGTTCCGGGTGGTGAAGAAGACCGGCGTCGTGAGGCTGACGGCCACGACCAGAATCAGCAGGATCAGGGCCGGGCCTGCCCGGAGCACCAGCAGCCCCAGCTGCAGCAGGCGCTGGTTCGGGTCGGCGGCCGCCCTACGCGTGCGGGTCTCGGGTTGCTCCGCTGTCCGGGTCAGCTCCATGACTACTCCACCAGAGCTTCTCGCCGCGACCAGGCGGGTCCGTCGGGATATGCGTACTCCTCAAGGGACCCGGGCAGCATCTCCACGCTGTACCCGGGCTCGGTCGGCACACGGTAGCGGCCGTGCTCCACGACCGCGGGGTCGACGAAGTGCTCGTGAAGATGGTCCACCCACTCCACGACGCGGCCCTCGAGGCTCCCGCTGATCCCCACGTAATCGAAGACCGCGAGATGCTGGACGTACTCGCAGAGGCCGACTCCGCCGCCGTGCGGGCACACGGGGATGCCGTGCTTGGCGGCCATCAGCATGATCGCCAGCACCTCGTTCACGCCGCCGACACGGCAGGCGTCGATCTGGCAGACGTCGATCGCCTCCGACTGGAACAGCTGCTTGAAGATGACGCGGTTCTGGACGACCTCCCCGGCCGCGACTCGAATCGGCCGGATTGCGCGCCGGATCCGCGCGTAACCGAGCACATCGTCGGGGCTCGTCGGCTCTTCGATCCACCAGGGGTCGAACTGCGATAGGACGCCCGCCGCCGCGATCGCCTCGTCGACGCCCCAGACCTGGTTCGCGTCCATCATCAGCCCGCCATCGGCGCCGAGGACGTCCCGGATCAGCGCTGCGCGCCGGGAGTCGTCGTCGAGGTCCTGCCCCACCTTCATCTTCACGTGGCGGAACCCGTCTGCGACCGCTTGGCGCACGAGGGCGCCTACCTTCTCGTCGTCGTAGCCGAGCCAGCCGGCCGAAGTCGTATACGCGGGGTACCCCGTCTCCAGGAGCTCCAGCTCACGCTCCTCCCTCCCCACCTGCCGGGCGCGGAGCAGCTCGACGGCCTCGTCCGGGTCGAGGACGTCGTCGATGTAGCGGAAGTCGATGGCGGCGACGAGCTCGTCCGGCTCGAGGTCGAGGAGCAGTCGCCAGAGCGGAACACCCCGGCTCTTCGCCCACAGGTCCCAGACCGCGTTCACGACCGCGCCGACGGCGAGGTGCACGGCGCCTTTCTCGGGACCGAGCCAGCGGAGCTGGCCGTCGGAGACGAGCGAGCGCCAGAAGAAGCGCATGTCGGCAGTGATCCCCTCGAGGCTGCGGCCGACGACGAGAGGCTCGAGGGCCCGGATGGCGGCGACGCAGACCTCGTTGCCGCGCCCGCACGTGAAGGTGAGCCCGTGCCCAGAGAGCGGCTCGCCCGCGTCGGTGCGCAGGACGACGTACGCCGCCGAGTAGTCGGGGCTGGTGTGCATGGCGTCGGAGCCGTCGAGCGACCGAGAGGTCGGAAAGCGGACGTCGTGGGCGGTCAAGCTCGTGATCTTCACGGGCGCGACCCTCTAAAGGTCTGATCATATCTGCGGTTTCTCGCCATTCCCTGTCGCATAACGGGCGAGAATACGCCGATTGGTCTGATCTTTCAACCCTCCGTCTGATAGAAGTCGCCTACACCCGATGCAGGCGGCGTACTACATGGGCGACCGGCGCGTCGAGATCCGCGACGCGGAGCCGGTGCCGCCCGCGGCGGGCACTGTCCAGCTCGAGGTCGCGTACACCGGCATCTGTGGCACCGACCTGCACATCGTCGACGGAGCGATGGACGCACGCGTCTCGCTGCCGGCGATCCTCGGCCACGAGATGGCCGGCCACATCGCGGCGGTCGGCGAGGGAGTCTGCGGCTGGGAGCCCGGCGACGCTGCGACCGTGATGCCGCTCGTCTGGTGCGGCGAATGCGCCGCCTGCCGGGCCGGCGCCTCGCACGTCTGCCAGCGCCTCTCCTTCCTGGGGATCGACGCACCCGGGTCGCTCCAGTCACGGTGGACGGTCCCCGCGCAGACGCTGGTGCCGCTCCCGGCCGACATGCAGCTCGGGACGGCCGCGCTCGCCGAGCCGACTGCCGTCGCGGTACACGACGTGCGCCGGGCGCAGCTTGCGGCAGGGGACCGTGCAGTCGTCGTCGGCGGCGGTCCGATCGGCTTGCTCGTCGCGGCCGTGACGCGGGAGGCCGGAGCCGACGTGGTGCTCGTCGAACCGAACGCCGGGCGCCGGCAGCTGGCCGAACGCGCAGGCCTCACCACCCTCGACCCGGCCGAGCGGTCGGTGTCCGAGCACGTCGAGGAGTGGACGAAGGGAGCAGGCGCCGAGGTCGCCTTCGAGGTCTCGGGGGCGGTGCCGGGCATCCAGAGCGCGATCGACGCGCTCGGCGTGCGCGGCCGACTGGTGGTCGTCGCCATTTACCCCACGCCCCCGCCGGTCGACCTGTTCCGCGTCTTCTGGCGGGAGCTGACGCTGATCGGCGCCCGCGTCTACGAACGGCCCGACTTCGAGAAGGCGGTCCGCCTGCTCGCGGACGGCGCGATCCCGGTCGACGTGCTGATCACCGACATCGTGCCCCTGGCCGAGGCGCCCGCCGCCTTCGCGGCGCTCGAGGCCGGGCGGGCGATGAAGATCCTCGTCGACTGCGCCGGTGACACCACGTGAGCTTTGACCTCAGCGGCCGGGTCGCTCTCGTCACCGGCTGCCGGCGCGGCATCGGCCTGGCGATGGCCGAGGCGCTGGCCGCCGCCGGGGCCGACATCGTCGGCACCAGCCTCAGCCTCGAGCCCGCCGGCAGCGAGGCGCATGGCCGAGTCGAGGCGCTCGGGCGCACGTTCACCGGCTACTCCGCCGACCTCGGTTCCGAGGACGGGGCCTCCGCGCTCGCTGCCACGGTGCTGCGCGACGGAATCGAGGTGGACATCCTCGTGAACAACGCCGGCACGATCGAGCGCGCCCCTGCCCTCGACCACTCCGATGAGCAGTGGCGGCGCGTCCTGCAGACGAACCTGACTTCTGCCTTCGTGCTCGCGCGCGAGCTGGCACGGCCGATGATCGAGCGCGGCGGCGGCAAGGTTGTCTTCACCGCGTCCATGCTCAGCTTCCAGGGCGGCATCAACGTCGTCTCGTACACGGCCGCGAAGTCGGGGCTCGCAGGGCTCGTGCGCGCGCTCGCGAACGAGTGGGCGCCCCACGGCGTGAACGTGAACGCGATCGCCCCCGGCTACATCGCCACTGACAACACGCAGCCTCTTCGGGACGACCCGGAGCGGTCGCGGGCGATTCTCGAGCGGATACCCGCGGGTCGCTGGGGCGAGCCCGCCGACGTCGCCGGCGCAACCGTCTTCCTCGCCTCGCCTGCCTCGGACTATGTGCACGGCATCGTGCTCCCAGTCGACGGCGGCTGGCTGGGCCGATGACGGGCGCCCTGGCCGCCGTCGCCGCACAGCGCGTGCTCCCGGTCGTGACGATCGAGGACGCGGGCGCCGCCCGCCTGCTCGGGGCGGCCTTGCAGGCGGCCGGGGCGAATACGGTCGAGATCACGTTTCGGAGCGACGTCGCCGCCGAGGCGATCAAGGTGTTCGCCGACCAGGGCTTCGTCGTCGGCGCCGGCACCGTGCGCTCGGTCGAGCAAGCAGAACAGGCGGCGGCCGCGGGCGCCTCGTTCGCAGTCTCACCCGGGCTCGACCGGGGCATCGTCGAGCGCTGCACCGACGTCGGCCTGACGCCGCTGCCGGGCATCGCCACCGCGTCGGAGCTGACGGCGGCGCTCGCGCTCGGGATCTCGACGGTCAAGCTCTTCCCGGCCGAGGTCGTCGGCGGACCCGCCCTGGTCCGGGCACTGGCAGCGCCCTTCCCCGACGCGCGGTTCGTCCCGACGGGCGGCCTCAACGCGCAGAACGCACGGTTCTACCTCGCGCTGCCCGAGGTGCTCGCGATCGGGGGAAGCTGGATGGTCGCGCCCGCGCTGATCTCAGCGGGGCGTTGGGACGACGTTGAGCATCTGACCAGGGAGGCGCTGGCCCTGTGACGCTCTCGATCCGTCCGGCCGAGGAGTGCCGCTACGACCTGGTCGCGTTGGGCGAGATCATGCTCCGCCTCGACCCCGGCGAGGACCGCGTTCGAACGGCGCGATCGTTCCGCGTCTGGGAAGGCGGCGGCGAGTACAACGTCGCCCGCGGCCTGCGCCGCTGCTTCGGGATGCGCACCGCCGTCGTCACCGCCTTCGCCGACAACGACGTGGGACGGCTGGTTGAGGACCTTCGTCCTCCAGGGCGGTGTCGACACGTCGCTGATCCGCTGGGTGCCGTACGACGGGATCGGCCGCACGGTGCGCAACGGGCTCAACTTCACCGAGCGTGGGTTCGGCTTGCGCGGCGCGCTCGGCGTCTCCGACCGGGGCAACACGGCAGCCTCGCAGCTCCGACCAGGGGACGTCGACTGGGAGCATCTGTTCGGCACGCTCGGCGTCCGGTGGTTCCACACCGGGGGCATCTTCGCCGGCCTCTCCGAGACGACTCCCGACGTGATCGAGGAGGCCGTCGAGGCCGCTTCGCGTCACGGCACCGTCGTCTCCTACGACCTCAACTACCGGCCCAGTCTCTGGAAGGGCCTCGGCGGGGTCGAACATGCCCGCCAGGTCAACCGCCGCCTGGCCGAGCGTGTCGACGTGATGCTCGGTAATGAGGAAGACTTCACCGCCTGCCTGGGTCTCGAGGTCGAGGGCGTCGACGAGTATCTGACCGAGCTGGACACGTCCGCGTTCCGCGCGATGATCGAGCGGGCGTCGGCCGAGTACCCGAACTTCGCCGTCGTAGCAACCACATTACGCACGGTCCGCAGTGCCACTATCAACGACTGGTCGGCGATCGCCTGGTCACGCGATCGGGGGTTCGCGGAGCCGACACCCCGCCCGGACCTGGAGATCCTCGACCGGGTCGGCGGCGGGGACAGCTTCGCCTCAGGCTTGATCTACGGCCTGCTCGAGCTCGACGACCTGCAACAGGCGGTCGAGTACGGCGCTGCACACGGTGCACTGGCGATGACGACGCCGGGCGACACCTCGACCGCCACACTCGCCGAGGTCGAGGCGCTCGTCCACGGGGCCGGCGCCCGCGTCAATCGTTAGCCGTAGATTGCGACGCCCGTTCCCGGGTCGAAGAAGTGGAGCGCCCGCGCGTCGACCGCGACCTCGATCGCGTCGCCCTCGCGGATCTGCGTGTGGGGGCTGAAGCGCCCGACCAGCGTCGTCTGCGCGGGGGCGCCCTCGGCGAGGTGGTCGAGCGTCCGGTCATCGCCGACGTCCTCCGCCAGCTGGCGGACGTCCTCTGTGACCGCCTGCCGGGCAGCAACGGTGAAGTGGACGAGCATCTCGGAGCCGAGCGCCTCCCGGAGCTCGGCCCGGCCGCGGAGGCGTGGCCGTTCGCGGGCCGCCAGGGCCGCGTCCTCGAGGCTCTCGGGCCGGATGCCGACCGCAATCGGCCGGTTCTCGTAGGCCGCAAGCCCGCCATGCGCCGCGGCGGCGTCGTCATCGAGTGCGATTGTCGTGCCTGCGACCGCGACCTCGAACACGCCGTTCCGGCGCGCGACCGTGGCCTCGATCATGTTCATGGCCGGGCTGCCGATGAAGCCGCCGACGAACATGTTCAGCGGGCGATTGTAGAGCTCCACGGGGTCGGCGACCTGCTGCAGCTCCCCCTTGCGCAGCACGGCGACCCGGTGACCCATCGTCATCGCCTCGACCTGGTCGTGCGTCACGTAGATCGTCGTCACACCGAGGTTGCTCTGGATCTTCTTGATGTCTGCACGCATCTGGACGCGCAACTTCGCGTCGAGGTTCGAGAGCGGCTCGTCCATCAGGAACGCCTGAGGCTGCCGCACGATCGCGCGGCCCATCGCCACGCGCTGTCGCTGACCGCCAGAAAGCGAGCGGGGCTTGCGCTTCAGGTGGGGCTCCAGGTCGAGGATACGCGCGGCCTCGTCGACGCGCCGCCTGATCTCGGCCTTCGGTACTTTCTTGATCTTCAGCGCGAATGCGATGTTGTCGGAGATGTGCGAGGTGGCTCAGCGGTTCGCCGCCTGGCTCGGTCTCGGGCCGGGCGTGGAGGGGGCGCTCGAGTACGTGTTCGCACGGTGGGACGGACGGGGGCTTCCGCGAGAGGTCGGCGGGGAGGCGCTCCCACTGCCGGCGCGCCTTCTGCACGTCGCGCGGGATGTCTCGCTCTTCCTCTCGGCCGGCGGGACTGACGAGGCTCGGGCCGTGATCGAGCGTCGCGCAGGTGAGGCGTACGAGCCACGCCTGGTCGAGCTGGCGTTGCGGGACCTCGACGATGCGGTGAGCGAGTTGGACGAGGCGCGACTGTGGGAGATCGCCCTCGAGCGCGAGCCGTTCCCGCAGGTCATGCTCATCGGTGACCGCATCGACGCCGGCTTCGGTGCGATCGCCACGCTGATCGGGCTCAAGTCGCCGTGGCTGCGGGAGCACTGCGTCGGTGTCGCCGACCTGGCGGAGGCGGCGGCCTGGCGGGTTGGACTCCCGGCCGACGACGTTACGTTCCTCCGCCGAGCGGCGCTCGCGCACGACCTCGGCCGGATCAGCGTTCCCAATGCGATTTGGGAGAAGCCCGGGCCGCTCGGCATTGGCGAGTGGGAGCGCGTCCGCCTGCACTCGTATTTCACCGAGCGCGCATTCGCCCATTGCCCGGCGCTCGCCGAACTGGGGCGCCTGGCCGGCTCACACCACGAGCGACTCGACGGATCCGGATACCACCGCGGCACGGAGGGAGCGGCACTCCACCAGGCAGAGCGCATCCTCGCAGCCGCAGATTGCTACACGGCCATGCGCGAGGCGAGGCCATACCGACCCGCGCTCGCGCCGGCAGCCGCTCGGGCGGAACTCGAGCGCGAGGTGGCCGAAGGGCGGCTCGACGGGCCGGCGGTCGATGCGGTTCTCGCCGCCGCCGGTCACCGCGTGTCCGAGCGGCCTCGCGAACGTCCGGGCGGGCTGACCGAGCGCGAGCTCGAGGTGCTGCTCGCGCTCGTGCTCGGGCACTCGAACCAGACGATCGCCGACGGCCTCGGCATCTCCGCCAAGACGGTCGGACATCACGTTCAGCACGTGTACCAGAAGGCCGGTGTCCGCTCCCGCGCCGCCGCGACGGTCTGGGCGTTCGAGCACGATCTCGTCCACGCGGCGCTATAGGGCATTCGCCCGATGCGCCCGTGTCGCCCCGGGCGCACACTCGTCCTCGCGTCGCAGAAAGCGGCGCACACCGACCGGAAGGAGACGACGATGATCCTGGCGACAACGCAGGTCGAGGATCTCGACCAGTTCGTGAAGATCTACAGCACGAAGGGTGCCGAGAAGCGCAAGCTGCACGGGTCGAAGGGCTCGACGGTCTTCCGCGATCCGAACGAGGCCGACCGGGTCTGGGCGATCTTCGACTGGGATCTGGAGGGCTGGGGGAACTTCGCCTCCGATCCTGAAGTGCCGCCGATCATGCAGGAGGCGGGTCACAGGGGCAGGCCGCAGGTCGGAGAGCTCGTCGGCCGGTTCGAGGCGTGAGCCTGATCCAGGAGAACGTCGCGGTCGTTCGCCGTGGGTATCGGGCGTTCAACGACGCGGACCTGGCGACTCTCGCCGAGCTCTTCGACGACAACGCCTCCTGGCACACGCCCGGTCGCAGCCGCGTCGCGGGCGATGCGGTCGGCCGCAACGCCGTCTCCGCCCGATTCGGGCAGTATCTCAGGGAGACGGGCGGGACGTTCAGAGCCGACCTCAAGCGCGTTCTCACCGACGAGGACGGCAAGGTGATCGGCATTCACCACAACGTGGGCGAACGTGACGGCAAGGAGCTCGACGTCTACTGCTGCATCGTCTTCGAGGTGGCGGACGGCCGGATCGTCGACGGCCGCGAGCACTTCTACGACCTGCACGCGTGGGACGAATTCTGGTCGTAGCGTCACGGGAGGCGCTCCGGCGCAGGCCGAGCGCCTCCCCCACGTCCGACCCCGAATCGGGGTGGGAGTCATCACCGACGAACAGGTTGGAAGCTTGACGAACTGCGAGCGGTCGACGACGCACTCGAGCTCGTCCTCGACCTGGGCTGAGAGAACGTAGGCCAGTCTGGGCTCTTGCGGCGAGACACATGGCTGCCACGTCGCCCGAGCCTGCACACCGACCCGCGGATTCGTCATCCATCGAAACGCACCGACTTCTAACCTGTCTCCCGGAACACCCGGCGGGCGCCTACACAGGGATGAGCAGCCTTTGGGACTCCTCCCCGGAGGTCGCCTCTGGCAAGCAGCGGGAGGTGTGGAGCCGGGTTAGCCGTTGACACGGCGTCGTCAGTCGCTCCGCTTCCCCCTTGCGAAGGTCGCGGCCAGAGCGACATCGACGAGGATGCGTGAGTGAAGAGGATCGGGTTCCTGTCCTTCGGTCACTGGACGGCGTCGCCGTCGTCGCAAGTGCGCTCCGCCTCCGACGCACTGGTCCAGTCGCTCGAGCTGGCGGTCGCGGCCGAAGACGTGGGAGCCGACGGGGCGTACTTCCGCGTGCACCACTTCGCCCGGCAGCTCGCGTCGCCGTTTCCGCTCCTTGCGGCGGTCGGAGCGCGGACGTCGAGGATCGAGATCGGCACCGCCGTCATCGACATGCGCTATGAGAACCCGCTCTACATGGTCGAGGACGCCGGCGCCGCCGACCTCCTCGCCGGTGGTCGGCTGCAGCTGGGCATCAGCCGTGGGTCACCGGAGCAGGTGATCGACGGGTGGCGCTACTTCGGCTACGCGCCTGCCGACGGTGAGAGCGACGCCGACATGGCACGCCGCCACACCCAGGTGTTTTTGGAGGTGCTGAAGGGGGAGGGGTTCGCCGAGCCGAACCCACGGCCGATGTTCCCGAACCCGCCGGGCCTGCTCACCGTCGAGCCGCATTCGCCGGGCTTGCGCGACCGGATCTGGTGGGGCGCAGGATCGGCCACGACCGCAGCCTGGGCGGCCACCCTCGGCATGAACCTGATGAGTTCAACGCTGGTGGACGACGACGCGAGCGGTGACCCGTTCCACGTCGTGCAGGCCCGGCACATCGAGGCCTACCGCGCAGCGTGGAAGGAAGCCGGGCACGAGCGCGAGCCACGCGTCTCCGTCAGCCGCAGCATCTTCGCGCTCGTGAACGACGTGGACCGCAGGTACTTCGGTCCGAGCAACGACGACGACCACGTCGGCTACATCGACGCGACGACGCGGGCGATCTTCGGCCGCACGTACGCCGCCGAGCCCGACCTACTCTCCGACCAACTCGCCGAGGACGAGGCGATCGCCGCCGCGGACACGCTGCTGCTAACCGTGCCGAACCAGCTCGGCGTCGACTACAACGCACACGCCATCGACAGCATCCTCAAATACGTCGCACCCGAGCTCGGCTGGCGCTGAATTGACCGATCGAGGGCGATCGATCGGCATGATTTGTGCTCGCGTTGCTGCCGCGTAGGGTGGCCGGTCAGGGGCAACCGTTGAGCGGCGGCGTCCAGACGCGGGCGGTGCCGTCGTAGCTGGCTGTCGCGACGAGGCAGCCGCTTGGGCTGAAGGCGACTGCACGATCCCCGGCGCCGTCGAGAGCCGCGACCAGGCGGTTGCGTCGCCAGTCCCACAGCCGGGCGATGCTGTCGCCGTTGGACACTGCCAGGATCGTCCCGTCGGGGCTGAACGCCACCGATTCGACGGAGTTGACGCCTGTCCGCCTCGACCAGACCACTCTGCGCGCACGCCAGTCCCAGACGCGCGCCCGTGCGTCCTGGCCACCGGTCGCGACCAGGCGAGCGTCGGGGCTGAACGCGGCGTCGTAGACGGTGTTCCCGTGTGTCGGAAGCTTCGCGAGGACGCGCTCGGTGCTCAGGTCCCATACCCGCGCGTTGCCGTCGTCGCTTCCGGCGACGAGCAGGCCGCCGTCGCGGCTGAAGTCGGCACTGCGCACGACACCGCCCTGACCGTCGAGAATCGGATCGACGCGACCGGTTCGCCAGTTCCACAGGCGGATCCTCCCGTCGTCTCCGGGCAGAGCCACGAGCCGGCCACGGGGGTCGAAGACCGCTCCGTCGAAGCCGAAGGGCTCCTCGAGATCGGCGAGCCGCTCAGCCTTCTCCCAGCGCCAGACGATCGCTTCGCCCTTCGACCCCGCCGTGGCGAGCAAGTCGTCGCGCGGGTTGAACGTCGCCTGGAGGATCTCGCCATCGGCGTGCAGGGCGGCGACCTCCTTGGCCACGCCGCTGGTCGTGTCCCATTCCCAGACGCGCACCTCGCCGCGTTCGCCCGCAGTCACCACGCGCCGGCCGTCGACGGAGAAGGCAACGCTCTGCAGGGCCGCGTGGTGTCCGGTGTAGATCGCCTTGGTGTACGGAACCGCGAGGGCGAGCTCCAGCGCCTGCGCCTGCTCCCGCCGCTTCGCGTCGGCCGTGTGTCCGGCCTGGACGCGCCAGATCGTGATCCCGGCGGCCGCGCCCGCCACGACCGCCAGGACGAGCGCGGCGAAGACGAGCCGCATCCGGAGCCGGCGCCGCCTCTCGACGGCGGCGAGCTCGCGGGCGTGAAGGAACCGTGCGCGCCAGTCGAGTACTGCGCCGGCGAGGACGTCGTGGTAGATCTCATACGCGTCCTCACCGGCGGGCCTCACGACGCGCGTGCTACCGGCGGCGAGCTTCCCGAGGACAGATGCGACCGCGGCCGGCGGCACTCCCGCGTATTCCGCGAGGTCGTCGACGCGATGCGCGATCTTGGTTCCCGACGGAGTCACGAGGTAGCGGAAAACCGACGCTGCGACCTCTTGCTCGTCGGCGCTCAAGGCGTTCAGGGCGTCGTCGAGATGCGTACGGACAATCCGTTCCGCTCCGCCGAGACGCTCGAGCGTCTCGAGCCGAAGCTGCCGTGAGCCCGCGCGGCGCTCCTCGTCCCAGAGGCGGGTCAGTACGAGCTGGAGGTACGGCGCCTCGATCGGGCGCGAACCCGGGCCGCCCGCTGCGCTTGCTCCGTCAAGCAATCCTGCGCCGCTGCTCCCGAACGCGAAGCGGCCGACTTCGACCTCGTCGAGGAGCTGCTCGACGAGGTCGGGCTCGGCCGAGACGGCATCGCCGGGTTGGAGCGCCGCGTGCCGCACGAGCGGCTCGACGATCGCCTCACGTGCCGCTTCGCGGCCGAGACGGTCGAGGCGTAAATACGTCTCGAACAGGCCGGGAATGCTGCCCTTGAAACGCTCGAGGCGAGCGAGCGCGTCCTCGCGGATCGCGATCAGGAAGGAGACGGGTAGATCGGCCCGTGTAACTGCGCGAGGGAACTCGAGCGCGAACGTGTCCTCACCGTCTTCGTCCGGGTGATAGACGAAGTACTCCTCGAACTGGTCGAGCACCACGACCAGGTCGCAGCCGGAATGGTCGGCGCACGCCGCGATCGTGGAGGCGAGCCGAGGATCGGCAGGACCGACATCGAGGCCGCTCGCCTCCCGCAGCGCCGCTGCAAGCGACGCAGCGGGGTCGCCTCGCCATTCGGAGAACAGGACCAGGTTCAAATCGTCCATACCACGCAGGCGCGGTGCGACGCCGGCGTGCAAGAGCGAGCTCTTGCCGACGCCGCTCTCGCCGAAGAGAAGCGTGAGCCGGGCAGCTAGCACGTTCGCGACGACGAGCTCTGCATCGGCATCACGCCCGAAGAAGTACCGCGCATCCTCCTCGTCGTAGCGAGCGAGTCCCTTGTAAGGGGACTCCAACGACCGCGCCGCGACCTCGGTCACGACTCGACCTCCGCGAGCAGGGCGCCGAGTGCGGCGTCGAGCGCCGCGACGTAGTCATCGAGCGGCACATCGAGGACGTCGACGCCCCGCAACTCCCAGAACTCGCGATCCAGCTCGGACGGTCGGAGCTGAATTGCCCACGACTTGTACTTCAGCTTCTGCTCGCCCCAGATTCGATGCAGGATCACCCGCAGGTTCCAGTCGCGCATGCTGTAGCCCAGGAACAGAAAATGGCTACGGCGGAGCTTCGCCGCGAGGGTGACAGGGACGAGGTTGGCGATGTCCGTGCGCGCCAGGTACTCGATGTAGTGATCCTCGGTGATGACGTAGCTGTCCCACGTCGCCTCGGGGTTCGCCCGATCGACAGCGCCGTGCATCTTCAGGACGACCGTACGCTCGCCCGGGCGGAGCGCGCGATATTCGTTCGGCCGCTCGACGACCACCGGCTCGGCGTCCGGCGCCCAGTGGACGAACCTGCCGCGGTGCTCCCCTTCAGCCATGTAGGCGACGACGTCGAACGGCTCGTCCGCGTCACCGAAGGCCCGTTCGAGTGCGTCGTCGTAGTTCGTCGTCAGCACCAGCGGGCACATTCTCGGCAGGCCTGCCTGCCGTAGCCGTGCCGGAAGCGTCGCCAGGAATCTGTGCAGCGGCCCGATCGCGTAGTCGGCGTCGAAGACGTCATGCAGCTGGTCGTACAGCGGTCCCGAGCCCGTCATCACGTAGGCGTACTCGGAGACACGGACGAGCTCCGTCAGGTCGTCGTCGGGATAGTCGAAGCGAGCAGCAAGATGCGTGGAGAGCTCCGCGCCGCTCGGGAGGGTGTTGCCGTGTTCCCAGGTCGTGCCGGCCGGCCGATCGCAGAGGTTCGCACCCGCACCGAACAGCGGGACGACTCGTCCCTCCAGGACCTCGCGCATCACTCTGCGACAGTGCTGTTCGAGCGCGTTCTGGACGGCCGTCTCCTCCCGGTTTTCGAGTGACCACCGCAATGGTAGGGCCGCGCAGCCGAGATTTCTCGGACGCGCCGCCGTAGCCCTCCTCGCCAAGCCGTCCCTTGCCACGCACTGCCCGGAGAGCCTTGACCGGTGGGTCGCGTCGTGGGAACGTGAAAGCGGAACCTGGAACCCTGCTCAATCGACGGGATCTGCGGTCCAGCATCGGGTGGACGAAGCCCGTCAGATCGGAGGGGCGATGAACATCAGAGCGGATCAGCTGGCTGAGCAGGTAAGCCGCGCCCGCACACGCGGCTGGGCGGCGATCATGCGAAAGGCCGAGAAACGACACAATCTGCCGGCCGGTCTACTGCTCGCCGTCGCCTCGCGCGAGACCGACATGGAAGACATCGTCGGCGACAAGGGTCACGGGCGAGGGCTCTTTCAGATCGACGACCGGTTTCACGCCGACTGGCTCGCCGCCCACGGCGCTCCCGGGCCGGCCACGACCCCGAGGGTGAAGGACGCCGCCGAGTTCGCCGCATCGATGCTCGCCTCGAACCTCGCCGTCGCAATGCAGAACGGGGTTGCCGCGCCGGATCAGCTCCGGTTCGCCTGCTCGGCCTACAACGCCGGAGCCGGCGGCGCACTCGCAGGCCAGCAGAGGGGTGACTGCGACAGTAGGACGACGGGTGGCGACTACGGCCGGGATGTGCTCGAGCGACTGGGCGCGATCCAGCCGAAAGGCCGCCGGAGCTTGCAGATGAGCGGCGAGCGCATCCTACGAAAGGGCGACCGGGGCCAGGACGTCGTCCAGCTCAAACAACAGCTGCAGACGTGGTTCGACCGCGCGGCTCCAGGCGTCTGGCAGACGTTCCGAGTCAAGCCGGGGCCGGGGTTCGGTGCCGCGCTCAGCACCGCCGTTCGTGATTTCCAGATGCGGAACGCGCTGTTCGTCGACGGTGAAGTTGGCGAAAACACCCGCGAGGCGCTGGCGAGGACTCCCGCCCCGCGGCCGAAGGCAGCGACGGGGGACGGCATCCTCAGGCGCGGCAGCCGCGGGGCGCAGGTAACGCGGCTCAAACGCGATCTCGAGACGTGGTTCGAGCACGCGTTGCCCGGCAAGTGGGAGTCGTTCGGCGTGTCCGGCGGGCCGGGGTTCGGTGACGCGCTCGAGCGCGCCGTCCGCGACTTCCAGCAGCGCAACGGGCTGCTCGTCGACGGCGAGGCCGGCAGGGAGACCTTCGGCGCACTCCATGGAGCGACACCGTCGCCTTCACCGGCCGGCCGGCCCCGCCTAGACCTCCCCGACCTGAAGCTGGACGCGCCGAAGAAGCGGGGGGCCTCGGGCGAGAAGGTGCGGCTCATCCAGGGATGGCTCTCGCTGCACGGTTTCAAGCTCGTCGTCGACGGAGGCTACGGCAATGCGACCGTACGCCAGGTCCGTGCGTTCCAGAAGGCGAAGGGACTCACCGTGACCGGGATCGTCGACGATGCGACCTACCAAGAGCTCGTGCAGCCGATGATCGTCGCGCTTTCGCCGATCGCGCCCGACGGGCCGCTCGGCTGGCTCGTGGTCGCGTATGCCCGCCAGCACCTGGTGCAGCATCCGCAAGAGGTCGGCGGGGAGAATCGTGGTCCGTGGGTCCGCCTGTACACACAGGGACGGGAAGGAGAAGACGCACCGTGGTGTGCGGGCTTTGCCACGTTCATCCTCGAGCAGGCATGTCTCGCTGCCGGGGTCCCGGGGCCGTTGCCGAGGACCCTCGCTTGCGACGACATGCAGGCGTGTGCCGGCGATCGGCTCCTGTCTCAGCCGAAGCCGTCGCAGCGGAAGCGAATCACGCCGGGCAGCTTCTTTCTGAGGCCGAATCCCCCCGGCGTCAAGCCGAGGTACGCCCACACCGGCATCGTGGTGCAGGCAGAGGCGGACACCTTCAAGAGCATCGAGGGGAACACGAACGACGATGGCTCGGCCGAGGGCGTCGAGGTCTGCGCCCGCGTCCGCGGTTACCGTGGCCTGGACTTCATCATCATCTGAGCACGTGCGACTCCCCGCCGCATCGAACAGTCGCCCCTGGTCAGGGTGGAGGCTGCGCGTTCACCTCGTAGTACAGCGATAGCTGCATTGCAGTTCCGAATGCGGTCCATAGATTCGGCAGGTCCGCGAGCAACCCTGACCTGAGCTGGACCGTCAGACGGCCGACGCGGTCCGCGATCGTCGCGTGTAGTTCTGCCTCGGTGAAGACCGGATGCTTGTGGAATGCCTCGAGCACCTGCGAAAGGCAATGCTGCGACTCATCCGCGTCCTGCGCAGGAGGCGTCACCAGGTAGTGGAGCCTCAACGCAACCGGCTCCTGGCTCTCGGGAGCCAGCCGAGCAGGCGCGGTGCGGAGATCACCGGCGTCCTCGATTTCGTAGAGGACGAGGACGAGCGCCTGCTCAGATGACGTCGCCGAGAGGTCGGCGATTCTGCCGATCTGGACCGTCGTTTCTGGAATCTCCTCGACGAGGTATTGACGCAGGGTCTCCGAGATTCCGAGCAGCATCGTTCGGACGGCAGTCTACGGCTACGCTCGCACTACGACTGCTTTCCCTCCTCCGCGTCGGGATCGACTCGCGCACCGGCTGGTGCCGGTGCGCCGAACCTGGAGTCCGCGTCGTCTCCACCAGGCGGGCCGGAACCGACGGCCGCCGTCATCGCCGCGATCAGCTCGTAGGAGCGGAGTCGATCGGCGTGGTCGTACACGTTCGTCGTCAGGATCAGCTCGTCCGCCGCCGTCCGTTGCTGCAGTTCGAGCAGGCCTGCTCGAACTGCCGTCGGCGAGCCGACGACGTGTGACTCCGTCCAGCTCTCGACGAACGCGCGCTCCTCGGGCGAGTATTCGTATGCGTCGGCCTCGTCGGGCGAGGGTAAGGTCGACGGCCGACCGGTGCGCAGCCGCAAGAAGGAAAGCTTCGCAGGGCCGTGAAGCCACCGGGCCCGCTCGTCGGTCTCGGCGCAGACGACCGCAACGCCGACCATCGCGTACGGCTCCGTGAGCGTCGCCGACGGCGTGAAGTGGCGGCGGTAGATCTCGAGCGCCGGGACGGTGTTCTGCGGCATGAAGTGGTGGGCGAACGAGAACGGCAACCCGAGTTCGGCCGCGAGCCGTGCGCTGAAGTCGCTCGAGCCGAGCAGCCAGATCGCCGGCCTGTTGCCCGCGCCGGGCACCGCTGTGATCCGCGGGACCGCCCCGGAGAAGAAGGCGAGCAGCTCTTCGAGCTGCGCCGGGAGATCATCCGCAGCCGGGTCGAAAGAGCTGCGAAGCGCCCTGGCGGTGATCTGGTCGGTGCCCGGGGCACGCCCGATCCCCAGGTCGATGCGCCCCGGATGGAGCGCCTCGAGCATCCCGAACTGTTCGGCAACAACCAGCGGTTGGTGGTTCGGAAGCATCACGCCGCCGGAACCCACCCGCAATGTCGTCGTCACGCTCGCCAGGTGCGCAATCAGCACGGCCGGCGCCGAACTCGCGATCCCCGGCATGTTGTGGTGCTCGGCCACCCAGTGCCTCCGGTATCCGAGCCGCTCTGCCTGCCGTGCCAGGTCGAGCGAGTTCCGGAGCGCCTGACCGACCGTCGAACCGGTTCCCACCGGAGCCAGATCGAGCACAGAAAACGGCGTCGAACCACGAGCGACCATCAGTGCGAGTATGGCGACGGCACCGCGACGAACGGGTTGTCACTGACGTCAGCGGTTGTTAGCCTTCGCACGTTCTGCGCGGGTGCGCAGCCGGTCGGGGTCGGCGGGAGGTGTCCAATGGCTAGAGCACGGCGCGTCGTGCAGGCGGATCTCGGCGACCGGAACGGTGCTACGCAGCGCGTCCTCGCCCCTGTCGATTTGTCGGAGCTGACTCACGTTGCCTAGCACGAACGAGCGCGCGTCCACGATCGGCCACGGCTTCGTCCCGAAGTGGTGGATCGTCGCGTTCACCGTCTTGCTGCTCGTGCTCGCCGCCGCGCTGCTCTACACCCTCTGGGCGTTCTGGCCGTCCGAGCTCGAGACGGTCAATGCCAAACCGGAACAGCGTCGAGTCACCTATTTCGGCGCCGGCTTCGACGTCTCCACCGACACCCTCTTCTTCGCGATCGTCGCCCTGGCGGGCGCTCTAGGGGGGCTCGTCCACACGCTCCGCTCGTTCTCGATGTACGTCGGCACTCGATACCTCCGCTGGAGCTGGATCCCGTTCAACCTCTTGCTTCCCGTGGTCGGCGCTCTCGGCGGCACCGTCTTCTATCTCGTCTTTCGGGGCGGCCTGTTCTCGACCTCGACCTCTGCCACCGATGCGAACCCGTACGGATTCGCAGCGGTCGCGGCACTCGTCGGCCTCTTCTCGGAGCAGGCGATCGAGAAGCTGCGCCACGTGGCAAGGGAGATGTTCGCGGAGGCGCCGAAATACGAACCCGACCATTTCTCCGAGGCGACAGGGGAAAGCTCGTCCTCGGGCGGCGGCTCCCGCGGCGGGTCGCCCGGCACTCGCGGCTGAGCCATTCCAGAACGATCCGAGGGAGCAGCGTCTTCCTCGGTGAGTGCCTGCCTGTCAAGCGCCCGGCGCCCCGCCAGAGCGCGTTCATCGCCCCCGGCTGTCGTCCAGGCCCTGAGCAAGAAAAGAACAGTGAGACCCCGCATGCGACACTTGCAACAATGCCCATAGGGCGCTACCTTGGTGCGGTCATACATCCGGGTTCGCGCCTGCTGTGGCGGCGATAGTCGCGCGAAAGATGGGAGGCACCATGGCCCTCTGTTCGCGAACGAGCGTGCGGTGGTCGGACCATCACGGAGCGCCGGGCGACGCCGTGGGGACACGGTCGCTCGCTGCCGCACCGATCGAACAGGGTGCGCCGGTCTCCGGGACGCTGGAGGGCAGGGTGTTCTAGGTGGCCCGGCATGCCACACATTGCTCGTCGAGCGATGTCGACGCGGACGCGCGTCCAGCTTCACGGCTGTCTCGCTGCAGGCGGATGTCTTCTCGGGTTGGGCGATGGAGAAGAGGCTGCCGGCAGCCAAGCTCTCCGCATGAGCGGCGGAGCAGCATCACCCCATCGATCCGGCAAACACCCGCGATGGTCGCATTCCGAAGTGCGCGATCGCCGCGTGCCATTCACCGATCGCCCGAGGGAGGTAAGCCACGATGAAGAAGCGACTTCCACTGATCCTCTCTACCGCAGCGCTCGTCGTTTCGCTCCTCGGCACGACGCCGCTCGGCCGCGCCGCACGATCGGCCGTTTCGCCGGTCGTGCCTCTCGCCAAGACTGCCAACTACGCCAAGAACGCAGGGAAGCTGAACGGTCACAGCTCCTCCAGGGTGCCCCGCGCGGGCCAGATCCCGGTCGTCGGTGCGAACGGGAAGCTGCCCGCGACGCTCGGAGCCGTGGGGCGGACGGGTCCAGCCGGACCGAAGGGCGATGCCGGCGCGAAAGGCGATCCCGGCGCGGCCGGCGTCGCCGGCTACCAGCGGGTGCAGCAGCAGGTGAACCCGCCCGGCGGTAACGGCGACACGCGGACGTACACGGTGCCGTGCCCCGGTGGCAAGCACGTCCTCGGCGGAGGCTTCAACTTCAGCAGGGGAGCAGACACCGAAGACGTCTCGGTCATCGAGTCGGCTGCGTCGTCGGACTCGGTCTGGGAGTTCAAGCTGAGAAACAGGACCGGGCAGTCGGCCAAGGGGACGACGACCTTGTCTGCCGTCTGCGCAACCGTGAGCTCCTGAGGCCCCGATGCAGGACCGCCACGGGGGAGGCGCGGGCGCCGGGCAGAGAGCGAGCCCGGCGCCGTGAGGGCCGACGATCGGCACTACTCGCTCGTCGCCGAGCTGCTCGCGAACGGCGATGTCATCCCCTTCCTCGGTGCGGGCGCGAACCTGTGCGATCGGCCGGCATCGGCCTCCTTCGCGCTTGGCCGCTTCGCACCGAGCGGCGGCGAGCTCGCAAACACCCTCGCCGAGAGCAGCCGCTATCCCGACCGGCAGGACCTCGACCTGTTGCGCGTCTCTCAGTACGTCGACGCAATCCTCGGCGAAGGGCAGCTCTACCGCTATCTGCACGCCGTCTTCGACGCCGACTATCCGCTGAGCTCGCTGCACCGCCTCTTCGCGCGGTTGCCCCCGCTGCTTCGCGAGCACGCTCAGCCGCAGCTGCTCCTCGTGACCACGAACTACGACGACCTGGTCGAGCGGGCGCTCGCAGCGGCGGACGAGCCCTTCGACGTCGTCTGGTACGAGGCAAAGCGAGGCCCGGCACAGGGCTCCTTCCTGCACCGTCGTCCCGACGGCGAGGTCGTTCCGATCGTGCGACCGAACAAGTACCTCGGCTTCAGCCCGGAGCGAACCGTGGTTCTCAAGCTGCACGGCGCGATCGACCGCGCCGATCTGAACCGGGACAGCTACGTCATCACCGAGGACAACTACATCGACTACATGGTGGGAGGCGACGTCGGCGAGCAGATCCCCGTGTCGCTTCGCGAGCGCATGGTCTCGAGTCACTTCCTCTTCCTCGGCTACTCGATGCGGGACTGGAACCTCAGGGTCATCCTCAAGCGAATCTGGCGCGAAGAGCGGCTGCCGATGAAGTCGTGGGCCGTCCAACGGGCGCCGAACGATGCGGGGGCGCGCGAGGTCGAGGAAGCGCTCTGGCGGGACCGAGGCGACGTCGACCTCCTGTACGTCCCGTTGCGGACGTATACCGCCCGGCTCAAGCGCGAGCTCTTTCCGCCCGGTCCCGCATGACGGAGACGGCGGGGCCGGCACAGCCGCTGCCACCGCCTCGGCCGGAGACACCGTATGTCGGTCTGGTCCCCTACCGTGAAGAGGACTTCGGCTTCTTCTTCGGCCGGGACGACGAACGGCGGATCGTCACCGCCAACCTCCGTGCGTCCCGCCTGACGATCCTGTACGGCCCGAGCGGCGTCGGCAAGACCTCGCTTCTCCAGGCGGGCGTCGTCCACGACCTGCGAGACGAGGTCGTCGCCAACGCGACGGCCCGGGCCGAGCAGGTGCCGATCGCGATCTGCTCGTTCCGTGACTGGCGCGAGCATCCGCTGCCGGCGCTGATGAATGCGATGCACGACGCCGTCTGCGAGGCCTCCGGCCGTGACTACGGGGCGAGTTGGCAGCCGGGCACGTCCGTTGTCGAAACGCTGCGCTCCTGGACGCGGAGCGTGCACTCCCTGCTCGTGGTCCTCGACCAGTTCGAGGACTACTTCCTCTATCACGGGGGCGAGAGCGGGAACGCCACGATCACCGACGGGCTTCCGGCGATCGTCAACGAGCCGAATCTGGGGGTCAACGTCCTGCTCTCGATTCGGGAGGACGCGTGGGCGAAGCTCGATCTCTTCGAGGGGCGGATACCGCGCCTCTTCGGCAACTACGTCCGCGTCGAGCACCTGAACCGGACGGGGGCGCGCGAAGCGATCGAGCGACCCGTCGAGGCATGGAACAACCGGCTGGCGCCCCGCGAACACCGCTTCACCCTCGAGCCGGCACTGGTCGAGGCCGTGCTCGATCGCGGCGGCCTCCGGCGGGCTTGCTCTCACGCACGACGACCCGCGCGCCGATCCGACCGCGTCGAGCACCGAAGAGATCGAGGCGCCCTATCTCCAGCTCGTCATGGACCGGCTCTGGCGCGCGACGCTCGCAGCGGGCTCACGAGATCTGACCGTCGCTCGGCTCGAGGAGCTCGGTGGGCCCCAGCAGATCGTCGAGCATCACCTGCTCGAAGCTCTCGGCGCGCTCACCCCCGCCGAGCAGGCCGTCGCCGCCGACGCCTTCATCTTCCTGGTCACCCGTTCGAAGACGAAGGTCGCTCACACCGCTTCCGACCTTGCCGAATGGACGAAACGCCCCGAGCCGGAGGTCGCGGCCGTCCTCGACAAGCTCTGCCGCGGCGAGAGCGGAAGGATCCTGCGAACTGTCGCCGCCCCGGGGAGCGAGACCGGAGAGACGCGGTACGAGCTCTTCCACGATCTCCTCGCCGAGCCGATCCTCGACTGGCGCCGAGGCTACGAGGAGAACCGAGCCCGGCGCGCGGCGTACCGGAAGTTCGCGCGTATCGGAGCGGTGCTGACTACGCTCGTCGCCGTCTTCGCCGCGCTCGGCGCCTGGGCGCTGATCCAGCGGGGCGAGGCCAAGCGCGCCACGAGTTCCGCGACGTCGCTCGCACTGGCGTCGGCCGCAAAGGACCAGGTCGGAAGACACCTGGACCTCTCCCTCCTCCTCGGTCTCGACGCGTACCGGGAGAGCCCGGGCGCAGAAGCGGCGAGCGCGATGGTGGGTGCGCTGGAGGCGGCGCGGCGCTCGGGGGCTGAGGCGATCCTGCGGGGCGACAGCAGGGGCGTTCGAGCCATAGCGTTCAGCCCCGACGGCCGCACGCTGGCGAGCGCAGACTTCAACGGCGCGATCCAGCTGTGGGACACGCGGGCCCGTCGGCAACTCGGCCCGCCGCTGCTCGGACACACCAACGAAGTCTGGAGCGTTGCCTTCAGCCCCGACGGGAACACCCTCGCGTCCGCCAGCCACGACGGGACCGTCCGCCTCTGGGAGGTGCCGTCCGGCAAGTCGCTGGGCCGCCTGCCGATCGAGAACGCCGGCGTCGTCACGAGCGTCGCGTTCAGCCCGGACGGGAGAACGCTCGCGGTCGGTGGCCAGGGCGGCAGGCTGCAGCTCTGGGACGTCCGGGAGCGGAGACCCCTCGACCCCCCGCTTCGGGGTCATACGGACCGCGTCGTGAGCGTCGCGTTCAGCCCCGACGGGCACACGCTCGCGTCGGGGAGTTTCGACCACACCGTGCGACTCTGGAACGTCGCGACGCGGACGCCGCTCGGGCCACCCCTGGTCGGTCAGCGAGGCGAGGTTGCGAGCGTCGCGTTCAGCCCGGACGGCCGCCTGCTGGTCTCGTCGAGCCTGGACGGCACCTTGCGGTTGTGGGATGTGCGCCGCCGAACACCGCTCGGACCGCCCATCCGGACTGGAACCGGCGAGATCTGGAGCGTCGCCTTCAGCCCAGACGGGCGTACGCTTGTCTCCTCGGGCTTCGACCGCACGGTTCGCCTCTGGGACACGCGGACGCGAAAGCCCGCGAGGCCTCCTTTGACCGGCCACACACTCGGAGTCGTGGGCGTCGCCTTCAGCCCTGGCGGCCGCATGCTGGCGTCAGCCGCCTACGACGGGACGGTTCGGATTTGGGACCTGCGGAGACCCGGGTTCGGACAGCCCCTCGGCCGCCACACGGGCCGCGTCACAGATGTCGTCTTCAGCCCCGACGGGCAGACACTCGCCTCGGCCGGCTTCGACGGAGCTGTCCGGGTCTGGGACGTACGGGAACACCGAGCCCTTGGACGGCTCGACGACGAGGAAGACGGCTCCTACGAGGGCCTAGCCGTCAGCCCCGACGGTGGCACGCTCGCCACGGCGGGCGACGACGGATCGGTCGAGCTTTTCGACCTTCGCAGGCACACGATGCGTGCGCGACTGCGGGGTCACAAGGGGGCCGTGCAGAGCGTCTCCTTCAGCCCCGATGGGAACACGCTCGCCTCCGCCGGGGATGACGGCAGCGTGCGGCTCTGGGACAGTCGAAGCGGCGCGCCGCTCGGCGTGATGCACGGCCACGAGGGCAGCATCTGGAGCGTTGCGTTCAGCCCTGACGGGCGCACGCTCGCGTCGGCCGGCGCGGACGGCACGGTGCGTCTGTGGGATGTGCGGCGTCGCAAGCTCGAGGCCCGACTCGGGGTCCGCGACACCGCCCCGTTGACCGTCGCCTTCAGCCCCGACGGACGCACCCTCGCCTCGGGCAACGTCGACGGCACCGTGCGGCTCTGGGGCGTGCGCGCACACAAGCCGCTTGGCGAACCCCTCGTAGGCCACCAGGACCGGGTGGAAAGCGTCGCCTTCAGCCCGAACGGGCAGACGCTCGCCTCGGCAAGCGACGACGGCACCGTTCGCCTCTGGGACGTGCAAGGGCACCGGGCACTGGGCGCGCCCCTCCGCGGTCACAAGGGAGCGGTTCTCGGCGTCGCATTCAGCCCGGACGGACAAACGGTCGCGAGCGGCGGTGACGACGGAACGGTCCGGTTGTGGGGACGGATTCTGTGGAGCGACCTCGCCGACCTGCGCTCGGAGGTATGCCGGCTGGTCGTCGGCAACCTGACGAAGAGCGAATGGGGCGAGCTTGCCCCAGGGCTCGCGTATCGCACAACATGCCCGACGTGATCAGGCGAGCGCGCGCCAGTCCTCGACGGTGAGGCCGACGCCGTAGACGGAGTCGCGCCTCGGGACGTAGTAGCCGAGCTCGCGGTAGCTCGTCACCGGCGTGTAGACGGCGCCCTCGGTGTCGCTCCCGTAACAGGCGATGCAGTGGCCGCCGATGCCGGTGTTCGCGTTCCGCCAGTCCGGCTGTTGGCCGGGTTGAAGGTTGCGATAGAGCTCCACCGAGACGAGCACCTCGCCGCTCGATACCTTCGCGAGCCGGGTGTCGTCGAGCACCTGCGCGTTGATCGAGCCGACCATCCGCCGGGCGCCGCCGTCGAAGGCGGCGTCGAACTCGGCCGTGGTCTCACACTGGCCCCAGGCGCCGTCGAGGTCGAACTCGTCGACCATCGCGAGCGCCTCCGAGTAGCCGGTTCCTTCGCCGGCCGGGCGGCAGTCGCACCAGGCCTCGACCGCACCGAAGTAGGCGCGAAGCCGCGCGATCGCGTCGGCTGTATACCACTCGCGGTAGCCGGCATCAGCGGTGCAGACGGGAACCATCCACGACGGCGCCGCCAGACAGTCGAGCGGGCTCTGCGCGAGAAAGATGCGCGCCTGCGCACTCGAGACCTCGGGCGCCCGCGGCGTCAGGCCCGGATGCGTCGGGATGCTCTTGAGTTGCTCGAGGTCGGCGCCGGCCGCATACCACGGCGTCGAGCGGTAGTCGTAGCCGGCCTGCGTCCTGACCCGCTCGAGGTAGTCGTCCCAGCTGATCGTCGTCGCCCGCGCGTTCGCGGCAGCATCGTCGAGCAGCTCCTCCTCGGTCGCCATCAGCGACTCCTCCCGATCGCCTCCGGCGTGCGATCGCCTCAGCAGCGCGGCACCTCAGCCGTCCAACCCGCCCACCGAGGTCAAAGTGTAAGGGCAGAAGCGTTGTGGAGACGGTGGGACGAAAACGCTACCGGCTCGCTGTACTTCTCCCCTTATCCATCGCCACCACAGCCCGTCCAGCTTCTGGGGCGCATCGGAATCGGAGAGCGCTACCCCGTACGATCGACGCGAGCTTCGCCGAGGCGGGGCTAGACGTGCGCCAGGACGCGGTCGAGCGGCCGCGGGACCCGCTCGAGGTCGAGTGCCTCGACCAGGAGCACGGCGTACTTCTGCTTGCGGTTCCACATGAAGCCGTGCAGCTGTTCCTCCAGCGGCCGGGCTCGATGCGCGGGCTGCTTCTGATAGGTCCGGAACGCGCGTAGCTCGTTTTGCTGCGCGAGCACGCGCTCCGTTCTCTCCGGCCCCACCGCGCGCGTCAGCTCGTCCTCGAGGTCGCGCGTGCAGGCGTAGAACCCGATGCGCTCGAGCTCCCGGCGGTCGTCACACCCGAGCGCGCGCAAGAAGTGCCGCTCCTCCCCGACGTCGTAGAGACCTGCGAGCCGGAGATCTCTGTACCGCCCGAGGAGGCGCGGCAGGTTCCCGTAGCCGCCCATCGGCACGACGGCGACGCCCTCGCCCTGGAGGTCGCGGCCACGGCGTCGCGCGAGCGCCTCGACGGCACGGCGGTCGCTCGTGCCCTCAACGAGCACCACTGCGCGCAGCTGCATAACACATCAGATCAGGTCGACCGCCAGCGGCGCAGTGCGCGCGGACGGTCCGTCTCGACCGGCGAAGGGCGCTTCCGCTTCGGACCCGCCACGTCCCCCGAACGAGAAGCCGCAGGGGACCCAGCGGCGCGCAGCGGGCAGAGTCGATCAGGTGTATATGACTAGTATAGTGACCATATGATCAGAAAACTGACCGCCACAGAAGCGAAGGCCAAGATCCTCGGCCTGCTGGACGAAGTCGCCGCCGGCGATGAAGTGGAGATCACCAAGCACGGACGCACCGTCGCCCGGCTGGTGCCGGCGCCCGGCCCTCAGGCCTTGAAAGGAAGCCTCGCCGACATCGCCATGACCGCCACCGACGACGAGCAGCTCTTCACCACTGGGGAAGCCTGGAACCTTCCGTGACGACTGTCGTGCTCGACAGCCACGCCGTCCACTGGTGGTCCGCCGAACCCACGCGGATCAGCCGCACTGCAACCAGGGCGCTGAACGAAGCCGACGAACTCGCCGTCGCGGCCATCACCTGGTTCGAGCTCGGCTGGCTGGCCGAACACGACCGGGTCATCGTGACGATCCCGATCCGCTCCTGGCTCGATCAGCTCGCGGTCCAGGTGCGGACGCTCCCCCTCACCCCCGCAATCGCAGCCGCGGCTGTCGCCCTCCCCTCGTCGTTCCCCGGCGACCCAGCCGACCGCCTGATCTACGCGACCGCAATCGAACACGGGTCGCGGCTCGTGACCAAGGACCGCAGGCTGCGCGATCATCCCCACCCCCGGCCTCTCGCGCTCTGGTAGTCCCGTCCACGGCCGGCCGCCGAGCTCGACGGCCACCCCTCCGGCGAGCGAATTGTTGCTCTGGAGACGGCGACGACCACAAACGTGACGTTTGCCTCTAGAGGGGGTAGAGTCCCGCGCGCAGGAAATCCGGCTCAACGGACGAGTGCCGGAACAAGCAACCGGAGGAGGCAACCATGGCGGTCAAGGACGCCCTTGTTCGCGACCCAAGCACGCCGGAGATCGTGTCGTCGCCGATCACCGATTCCCGCCTGTCGATCCCCGTCGGCCCGCTCGAGGCGAGAGAGAAGTGGGGCTACGTGTTCTGGGGGATCCTCGGGGCGCTGATCCTCGTCACGGAGGCGCTCGCAGCGTTCTGGTCCGGCTTCCCGATCCCGACGATCTCTTGGACGACCGGGCAGATCGAGCAGAACCACCACTGGTTCAAGCTGATCGTCGTCGCTGGGATCACGCTGATCGCCTTCCGAATCACCTTCTATCCGTGGCCGTTCAAGCGGCTCGACGACTAGGAGGCGCGTCGTGACCAAGCTCGAGGTCGGTTATCTGGTCTGGGGTGTGTTCGCCCTCTGCCTCTTCATCCCCGAGTGCCTCGCATACTTCGGGAAGAGCTTCACGCCGTTCCCGGGAGCAGCTCGAACGGCGGCGAACCTCGAGGCCCGCTGGCCGCTGGCGGCGATGATCGTCCTCGCCGGGCTCGCGATCCTCGCAGTCCACCTCGTCTTTTACCCCTGGCCGGACTAGAAGCCGCGCCGTCCCTCTCGAGGACTTACAGGTCGAACGGGGACAGGCCCTACAGGGCGGCGACCACCCGCAGAACGCAACATGTCCCTGTTTGCAGGCATTGCCGTTGTAATTGCGACATCAAGCGAATGGACCTAACCGGACAGCTTTTGAACCTTCCGGAGGTCGTCTCCGCGGTCGTCTAGGCCCTGTTTCTAGGTTACGACACTTCCTCGCCTGGACCAAACGTCGCCGCCCACCGTTGCAACTTCGCGGGGCTAGGACACTCGTGCTGAGCCTGATAACTCGGAGTTCGCAGTGGGAGCTGCCTAGACTCGACACGTGGATGGCGACGTCTCGCTCAGCGAGGACGAACTGATCGTTCTCCACGCGTTCAGCGAGGAGCGGTTCTCGATGGAGCAGCCGCTGTGGGAGCTCAGAGCGGCGGCGGGGTGGGCATTCTGCATCGGCGCCGACAGCTACAGCATCCGGTACCCCTCGCTTGATCATCCGCACCACCAGCGGCTCCGGAGCGCGATCGAACACTTGGTCTCGCTGGGGCTGCTTGAACTCGTCTTCAAGTCGAACTTCCGCGGTACTGGGCGGAAGGTCAACCTCTCCGAGGCGGCCCCCGTCCTTCAAGATGGCGCGAACTGGCTCACTTACCGTGAGCGGAGTCCAGCCGACGAGTCCTACTACGAGGTGGTTCCAACCGAAGGAGCCGAGAGCGCCTACGAGCGAGGCATGAAAGAGGTCGGACGCACTCCCTTCGGCTGTTGGCCGCAGGAGTGGACAATGGGGCAGTTCGAGACTGTCGAGGCGGAGGTGCAAGCTCTCACGGCTCCACTACGCGGCGGCGCGGACGATCCCGACAACGCCTTCTACGCCGATCTGGAACACCGGATTCGGGAACGGGGCATCGATCCCGGGTCGACTTTGCTCGCGGCGAGCGAGCCGAGAGGGTTCTCGAAGCAGCGCGGCTGGCTGGTCACCCAGGATGAACGGGTCATCGAGTTCATCCTCTCAGCCGAGACCGAGGGCGACGCCGTGCTCGAGGAGTGGAGCGACGTCGCCGCGGACTGGCACTCCTTCGAGTCGTGGTGTCGAGACCGCATTCAGGTCGCGCTCGATCTAGCGCGCCAGCGTTGACCCGCTCACACAGGGTTCGAGACCTCTTGTCTCGCACCGAGCGATCGGTACACCGGCATGTGCCGGTTTCCAGGCACTTCCGTTGTAGTTGTGACATCAAGCGAATGGAAGAAAACGGGGCACTCTTGAACCGCGACCGGCTCGCCACGGCGCACCGGTTGGTTCGCTCGTTCACCACCAGGGCAGTGCCGGAGACCCAGTCGCATAGCCGAATCCGTCCTCGGGCCGGGGCCGTCCAGGCCGTGGTGCTTCGGGCACTCGCGGAAGCCGACCGACCGGTCCGCGCCCGCGAAATCCACCAAATCGCCGAGAAACTCGCCGGAACACCGCTTTCCTGGAACACCGTCAAGGACTGCCTGCACAAGAACGCCCGGCGACCCGACAGTCTGGTCGAACGGGTGAGTTATGGCCGGTACCGCATAGCGAAGGACTGACTCGGCGGCGCCGAGCGCAGCAACGGGGGGCGTGCTCGGCCAGCGGATTGAGCGCGCCCGGTACGTGCTGCGGTACGGTGCGCCGGATGCGCGAGATCCGGCCGGGGCTGTGGCACTGGACGGCGATCCACCCGTCAATCGGCATGACGGTCAGCGGCTACCGCCTGGCTGCCGAGCGGGTGTTGCTGGACCCTGTGGTCCCCGAGGAGGGTGCCGGCGTGCTCGGCGACCGGCCGCCAACCGACGTCCTGCTGACGAACCGTCATCACTGGCGTGGCTGCACGGAGCTCATCGCCGCGTTCGGGGTGACGGTCCACGCGCCGCGTTCCGGCCTGCACGAGTTCGGCCTCGACCGCCCGGTCACGCCCTACGACCCGGGCGACGAGCTGCCCGGCGGGGCGGTAGTACACGAGGTGGGCCACCTGTGCCCCGACGAGATGGCGCTCTGGTTCCCCGCCTACCGCGCATTGGCGATCGCAGACGGCGCCATCCGCCATCCGCCCGGCGGCCCGCTGGCGTTCGTCCCGGACCGCCTCATCGGGGAGGACCCGAACCGGTGAAGGCCGCCCTGCGCGATCGCTACGGCGAACTAGCGCGCGAGCGGCGCCCCGATGTCCTGCTGCTCGCGCACGGCGAGCCGATCATCGATGGCGGCGGCGCGGAGCTGGAGCGGTTCTCGCGGGAGGGTGCGTCCGCGGAGTTCTGAGCTAGCTCGGCTGCGCGAGGAGCCCACTGGTCGCAACACCGCCGAACGTCCCGCCCGTAATGCCCTTCGCCGACGTCAGGGCTCTGTGCTCGAAGCCGTGACAGATGTTCTCGAGCGGGAGAGGCGATCGTTGCGAGTGCGGGCCATCCACGCTCGTGTCGAGGAGTTGCTCGCCGCGCCCATCCCGTTCTCTTCCGTGAACGACGCGCTTTCAACACACACCGGCGGACGCGATCAGCGCTTCCGGCGCCTGGCTACGGCGTCTACGAACACCGCTCGTAGCGAGCACTCGGCCACAAGGCCCCGATGTGTCTAGACCACGGCTGTTTGAGGGATCCTGGCCAGGTGGAGCGCTTCCTTGATCGTCAGCCTGCGACCGACCTCTGTGGCTCGGGTGACGTCCTCGGCCGAGAGCGCCGCTCGTGCCTGGTCGACGAACTCGCGCCCCGGCGTCTCGTCGGAGTAGAGGTTGCGCAGCGCGGCGCGCATGGGCCAGCGGCCAAGTATCCGTGCCTCGACGGCGGAAGCGGGAGTCAGTCGAGTTGGAGCCCGTTCTCGACCAGTGTGAGCGCCCGCTGGAGCTCGTGCTCGAGCGGGTTTGCGAAGCCGCTTGCGTACCAGTGCCGTGCGGCCGCGATCAGTGCCCAGACGAGCGTGGTGGCGATGACTTGGACGTCGAGATCGTCGGCTGGGCGTCCGGCGGCATCGGCGAGCGCGCCGGCCACAACTAGTGCGAACTGGTCGCTTTGCTGTGCGGCGGCTGCTTGGAGTGCGGGTTCCTCTGCCCAGTAGTGGATCTTTCGTTGGGCGAGGGCTTCGTCTCGGCCGAAGAACTGCGTCATCAGGGTGGAGATCGCGCGTCTGACGGCCTCGACCGGAGGGTGAGCTGCGAGCTCGGTCTCGACGACGTCGAGGAGTTGCAGGTCGAACTCGTCGTGCAGGACGAGCTGTTCCTTTGTTCCGAAGTAGCGGTAGACGGAGCTCGGGGAGACCTCGGCCGATTCAGCGATTTGCTCGATCGTCACGGCGTCGAAGCCGCGCTCGTCGAAGAGGTCGAGCGCGGCCTCCTGGATCCGGCGCATCGCGGCGATCCGCTTCCGCTCTCGGAGTCCTGTCGCACTCATCGCCTGGAGCGTAGCGCCGTCGTCGACTCTTTGGAAGTCACTTCCTCAGAGTAGTGACTTTCTGTATCATCCCGTTATCGACATCGACTCTCAAAAGGAAGTGACTGTCTATGCCTGACATTGGTGGGACTGCGATCGACACATCAGGCCTGGTCAAGTTGTTCGGAAACACGCGCGCGCTCGACGGCGTCGATCTCCAGGTGCCGAGCGGTCTCGTGTACGGCTTGCTGGGACCGAACGGGGCCGGCAAGACGACGACGATCCGGGTGCTTTCGACCCTGCTACGCCCGGACGGGGGCACGGCGCGAGTCTTCGGCCACGACGTCGTTACCGAACCGGACGCCGTTCGCGCCCGGGTGACATTGACCGGCCAATTCGCCTCCGTCGATCTCGACCTGACCGGACGCGAGAACCTCGTCCTGCTCGCCCGGCTGCTCGGCTACTCGCGTCGCGACGCTAAGTCGCGCGCGTTCGAGCTTCTGGCGGCGTTCGGCCTGGCCGAGGCGGGCGGGGGTCAGATGAAGACCTACTCGGGCGGGATGCGGCGCCGGCTCGACATCGCCGCGAGCCTCGTCGTCGCCCCCGAGCTGCTGTTCCTCGACGAGCCGACCGCTGGACTCGACCCGCGCAACCGCAACCAGGTCTGGCAGATCGTTCGCTCGCTCGTGGCCACCGGCACGACGGTCCTGTTGACGACGCAATACCTGGACGAGGCCGATCAGCTCGCCGATCGGATCGCAGTCATCGACCACGGCAAGGTGATCGCGGAGGGCAGGCCGGGGGAGCTGAAGGCGTCGATCGGTCGGGCGAGCCTGCGCGTGCGCCTGCGCGACCCGAACCGACGCACTGAGGCGGCGCGGGTGCTCGCGGACGCGCTCGGCGTCCAGCTTCAGCTTGAACGCGACCCGGCCGCTCTCTCGGCCCGCATCGACGACGCCGACCGCGCCGCGCACGCGCTCGCCCGACTCGCCCGGACCGGAATAACCGTCATCAGCTTCGCGCTCGGCCAGCCGAGCCTCGACGAGGTCTTCCTCACGCTCACCGGCCATCCCACCGACGACGACGCTTCGACTGAGGAGGACGCCGCATGACCGCCACCGTAGCCACGCCCGTCACGATCGAAGAGCCGCTGTACGCACTGCCTGCCGTCCGAGCACGGCCCGGCCGCCCCGGCGCGCTGTCCGTCTCGCTCACGTTCGCGTGGCGAGGCCTGCTCAAGATCAAGCACGTGCCCGAGCAGCTCGGGGACGTGATCGGCATTCCGATCCTGTTCACGCTCATGTTCACCTACCTGTTCGGTGGCGCCCTCGCCGGCTCCACTGGCGACTACCTGCAGTTCCTGCTCCCCGGAACGCTCGTCATGGCGGTGCTGCTGGTCAGCGTCTACAGCGGTATCACGCTCAACAGCGATATCTCGAGCGGCGTCTTCGACCGCTTCCGCACGCTGCCGATCTGGCGGCCGGCCCCGATCATCGGCGCCCTGCTCGGCGACATCGCCCGCTACCTGCTCACGGCCGCGCTCGTCCTCGGCCTCGGCCTCGCGATGGGCTTCCGTCCCGAAGGTGGGGCACTCGGCGTCCTGGCCGCTCTCACGCTCATTCTGGTCTTCGCACTCAGCCTGTCCTGGATCTGGATCAGCCTCGCTCTCGTCCTGCGCACCCCGAACTCCGTCCAGATCATCGGCCTGCTGATCCTCTTCCCACTCACCTTCACGAGCAACGTCTTCGTCGATCCGCAGACGATGCCCCACTGGCTGCGAGCCGTCGTCGACGTCAACCCGGTTAGCCACCTCGTCACCGCCACTCGCGGCCTCACCGACGGCACGGCGACTGCGACCCAGATCGGCTGGGTGCTCGGCGCGTCCACGATCCTCAGCGCCGTGTTCGCCCCCCTCGCATTCCGAATCTACGAAAGGACCTGACCTGCCTTCGACTCCGCGACTGACGAGCAGGTCCTGCAACAGACTCCACCCCAAGAAAGGACAACATGGGAAGCAAGATCGCACTGACTCTTCTTGTAATTGTCGCTCCAGCGGCTGTCACTCTCGGTATTGTCCTCGCCGACGGGGGTGGCCTCAAGCCAAGCCAGGCGCCGCGGTGACCGTCGGCACGCACTACTTCGGCAGCACCGCAGGGCAAACGAGTTGGCTGCGGGACGCTAGCGGGCAGGAACCCCGCTCGTAGAGGCGCCGTTCACACCTGACCGCTTTCCTCTTCACACTTTCCCTGGAAAGCGCGGCTGTGGAGCCAGCCGGACTCGAACCGGCGACGTCCTGGGTTCACTGCGCACGAAGGAACTCGAAGCACCCTACGGCCTCAGCGGCCTGGTGCTTACCTGACCGCCCTCGTCAATGCTGACGACCAGGCGCTCGGGGCCACGCTGGAGAATTGCGGAGTCCGTCGTCTGGCTCTCCAGCGCCCAACCTTGAGCGGCCCAGCTCGCGACGGCACCGTCGAGTCGCTGACGACGCTCGGCGGCGGAGACTGAGCGGCTGCCGTGGCGCGTCAAGAGAACGACGACGAGCCCGATCACCGCTGCGGCGAGGATTGCGACCACGACCCAGACCCAGTTCGGTGTGCTGCTCGCACTTGCGTCTGACATGGTGGTGGTGGACGGAGCCGGGACAACGACCTTCCGGGTAGTCGTCTGAAGGACAGTTGTGACGACGGTGGTGCCGGGAGCGGTCTCCGGCACGGTCGTGATCGTCGTCTCAGTCGCGGTTGTCCCGGGGGCGGTCGTCGTCTCTGTCGTCGTGAACTGCGTCGCACCCCCAAAGGCGAGACCGCCCGCAAGCAGAAATCCCGCGGCAAAAAGAGCGGCGACAGCAAGAGACTTCATCAGCCCCCCAACAGATTCGTTCACATGTGGCCGACGGCGAGAGTGTAACGGTGGCCTCGTCGTTACGCAGCGGACTGCTCCTGAAGCGGAGGGCCCAGGAGTGGGCCCGGGAGGTCCTTCGGCCGCTGCCCTCCTGACCTTGCCCCTGGATGGTCGTTCTCGAATGGCGATCGCGACGGCTGTTGTGATCGCAGCCGTGGCTTGCGCGACCTGAACGATGCCTTCCTCGAACGGTACGCCTCCTCGGACTACCGGCGCACCGACTCCGTGGGCATCTTCGCTGCGGCCCCGCGCCCCTCGGCCGTACCTCTGCCGGCGCCAAGATTCGTGGCTGTCGGCTCACGGCCTGGGACACTTCCCCTCGGCGGCCCATCGCTTCAGCGTCACACGGTCGAGTTTGCCGGTGGCGTTGAGCGGCATGCTCTCCAGCACGATGATTTCCTCCGGCGCCTTGTAGCCGACGCGGGCGCGGGCGAACCGTATGAGTTCCTGCATCGTGGGCGGCGGAACCGCCCTCGCCAGGGTCACATACGCGCGCACGTTCTCGCCGTGCAGCGGGCTTTGCACGCCGACCACCCCGGCACTCGACACGGTGTCGTGCTCCAGGAGTGCGGCTTCTACTTCCTGCGGGCAGATGTTCGAGCCGTCGTGGATGATGATCTGCTTCTGTCGGCCGTGGAACCAGAGATAGCCGTCCTCGTCGGCCCGCATCACGTCGCCGGTGTCCAGCCAGCCGTCGACGATCGTCTCAGCCGTCGCCTCCGAGTTGTTCCAGTAGCCGACCATGTTCCCGGGAAACCTGATCCACGGCGCCCGGCCACGCCCGTCGGGACCTCGCGGCCTTCACGATCGCGCAGCGAGGCCTCGTAGCCGGGCGCCAAGGGCCCGACCGAGCCGATCTTCGGCGCCCACGGCGGCGTGACGGTCGGAACGCCGATCTCGGTCATCCCGTAGTCCTCGTCGATCGCGACGCCGGTCAGCGCAGTGAACTCCTCCTCGAGCGCACCCGAGACCTTGTCGCCGCCCGAATAGCATGCCCTCACCGAGGCGAAATCCTCGCGCCGAGCGTCGTGATCGCGCACGAGCGCATAGAGCGCCGAGGGAAGCATCCAGATCTTTGTGGGCCGCTCCGCGCGGAGCAGCGGCAAAATCTCGTCGCCGTCGAAGGTGCGTGCCAGCACGACTCTGCCGGCGGCGGCCAGCGTCATCAGCGACAGGTGATGGGTGCCGACATGCGACGCCGAGCCGCCGGGCAGCATCACGTCCTCAGGCCCCATCTCGAAGCTCCTGACGGCGCTGGCGAGGATCCAGCCGAGCGTCTTGAAGCTGTGGCAGACACCCTTCGGCTTCCCGGTGCTGCCCGACGTGAAGAACACGATCGCCGGGTCCCCGGGCTTCGGCGACGCAGAAACGACGGTCGACCCGCGTCCGGTGAGTGACGCGAAGCTCGGGCGGCCGCTGCCGCCGTTGTCGTCGTAGCTGATGCAGCCGAGCGGGAGCTCGGAGGCCAGCTTGCTGGCGGAAAGGTCGTCGCGGCGCTCGTCGTGCGCCAGCAAGACCCTCGGACCGCCCACCCGGAGCGCGTGGTCGATCTCCGGCGCCATGTAGCGGTAGTTGAGCGGCATCGCTACCAGCCCGCTCTTCATGCAGGCCAGGTAATGGATCAACAACTCCGTCCGGTTCGGCATCAGCGAGGCGACTCGGTCGCCTGGTCGGAGCCCGAGCTTGAGATAACCCGCAGCCAGCCGATTCGACACGTCGTCGAGCGTCCGCCACGTCCAGCGCTCCCGGCAAGAGACGAGCGCCTCCTCGTCCGGCTTCGTCTCGACGCCGTTCTTCAGGATCTCAGCTACGACGATCGGCCCATCCAACCGCGGCCCAGCAATCGGCATCGAATCTCCCCTGCCGGCTACGACGGCGCATCCTCCTTCCCGTGACCATACAGAGCCGTCCGCGTGTTGCCCCTTCAGCTGCCCCCTCCGCCAGTGGCTGCCCCCTTCCGCGAAAAATCTCCACACCCACAACAGAAAAGGTAAGCGTTCAGGTGCCTGGCTGGCGCGGGGCGTGGAGGGATCGCCGTTTCAGCGGCGAATAGACGGGGTTTATGGTTTGTAAGTAGCCGCCGCGGCCGCGGCTGCCGGGCTCCGACCGCAAGCGCGGCGGCCAGCCCGGGCACGAGGGCAGACACCGGCCGCTGCTTCCGCTCGAGCGGGTGGACGAGCTGGTCGAGCATTGGCCGGAGCGCTGCCACGCCTGCGCGCGTGTGTTCGGCGCGGACGAGTGTGCCGATGCCGCTCCGTACCGCCACCAGGTTTGCGAGCTGCCGCCGGTCAGTGTGCGGGTCAGCGAGCACCGCCTGCATCGGCTGCGCTGCCCCGCCTGCGCCGCCGAGACACGGGCGGAGCTTCCCGCCGGCGTCCCCCGCTGCGCCTTCGGCCCGCGCCTGCAGGCGGCCGTCGCGACGCTCGCCGTCCGCAACCGTGTCTCCCGCCGCGACAGCGTCGAGCTGATGGGCGAGCTGTCGGGGTCGAGCTGGCGACCGGTTCGGTCGACGCGATCGTCCAGCGCGCCGGGGAGGCGCTCGCGGCGCCACACACCAGGCTCGAGCAGCAGATCAAGAAGGCGGCGGTCGTCAACGTCGACGAGACCGGCTGGAAGACCGCCGGCGGGCGGCGGACGCTGTGGGGCGCGCTGACCAGCCAGAGCGCGCTCTTCCGGATCGCGGCCGGCCGCCACGCCTCCGAGGCAAGGATGCTGCTCGGGGAGCGGTTCGCCGGGATCGTCTGCTCCGACCGCTGGCGGGGCTACGACTACCTCGACCCCAACCGGCGGCAGCTCTGCTGGGCGCACCTGCTCAGAGACTTCACCGCTCACAGCGAGGGGCTGTCGGAGCAGAAAGCGTTCGGGAACAGCGGCCTGCTGATCGCGCACGCGCTCTTCGCGGCCTGGGACGCTTACCAGCAGGATGGCGACCGGGCTCGTCTTCGAGCCCAGACCGCGCCGCTGCAAGCGAAGCTCCCAGTGCTGCTCGAGCACGCAGCGCGCGAGAGCGCGAGAACCAAGTACCACCGCCAGTTCGCCAGGAACCTCCTCAACCGCTGGCCCGCGCTCTGGACCTTCACCCACACCGACGGCGTCGAGCCAACCAACAACCATGCCGAACGCGGCCTGCGCGGCGCCGTCATCTACCGCAAGCTCTCACTCGGCAGCCAATCCGACCAAGGCGAGCGTACGATCGAGCGGCTGCTCTCCGCCTCGCTCACCTGCCGGCTCCAGAAACGCTCGCTCTTCGCCTACCTCACCGACGTCCTCACCGCCAACATCCGCGGCGACCCGATCCCCGCGCTCACCTGACCCCGCAGGCACCTGAACGCTTACCAGAAAAGCCCTGTCTCCAGGGATTTTCTTTTCTAGCCCCGCCGTGCAGCTCACGCGCAACTCTCCCACCACCTTGCGCGCCGTCTACCGGGCCCCGCCGTCCACCAAGACTACTCGTGCGGGCAGAGGCAGCGGGCGGCCCGCGAGTTCACGGATGTTCGATACAAATGCAACAGTCCACGAGTCACCACTACTGCGCGCTCGCGCTGACATGGGAGTCGAATCGGTAATGCGTGACCTAATCGCGCCGGCTGAAAACGCGCCGGATGCGTCGGCACAGGCGCTGTTCCACCAAGAGTGGCAGATCTACCGCACGATGATCGACCACAACTACCTCTACCACCGCGAGGTCTATGGATGTCTGCACCGGATCCTGATCGACGAGGCGCCTCAACCATTCCGGTTCATCGACGGCGCCTGCGGCGATGCCACCGAAATCGTCGGCGCGCTGCGGGGCACCCGAATCGCGCGGTACCACGGGATCGAGCTCTCCCGCACCGCGCTCGACATCGCGGGTCCGGCCGTCGCCGCGCTCCGCTGCCCCGTGACGCTGGAGCAGCGCGACCTCGTCGAGGCCCTCCGCGAGGGAGCGGAACCGGCCGACGTCGTCTGGATCAGCTTGTCGCTGCACCACCTCCTGACCCCGGCCAAACTCGCAGTGATGCGCGCTATCCGCGGCGTCGTCGGCGAGCGCGGGCTGCTCCTGATCTACGAGCCCACGAGCCCGGACGGCGAGGACCGCGCCGGGTGGATGCGCCGCTGGGACGAACAGCAGCCGGCCTGGACCGCCTACACGCCGGCGGAGTGGGCCACGTTACTGAACCACGTCCACGCCGCCGACTTCCCCGAGACCGCATCCCGGTGGCACGAACTGGGCCGCGAGGCGGGGTTCGGCACGGTACAGGAGGTGTTCGTCGCGCCGTCGAACCTACTCCGGATGTATTGGTTCGGGGCATAAGTCCCGACAGCGCCCGACGACGTCTCCTTGGGAGGACACCTTCCGGGTTCGACAGGCTGATCACCGCGAACGACCGGTGGGCAGCCTAGAAGCCCTCGTCGGAGCACCTCCTGGGGCAGACCAGGGGGCCGATTCTGGAAGCTGGCCAGGAGGGCGGCTTGCCGCGAACTTGGACATGCGATCCTTCACGCCGAGCCGGCCGTGCGGCGGCGATCCGCGAAGAGAAGCTCGCCCGATGGGAGGGGGCGCCCCCGCGAGCCTGTCCGCGCTTGCGCTGCATGTCTGAGATGCTCCTCCGGCTGTGAGTCGCCTCCGTGGGCTCCTCGTTCGATTCGCGGTGCTCGCAGACGTCTTCCGAAGTCCGGAGCTGCGGCGTGTCGAGTCCGCTTGGGCCGGCTACTACATTGCCGACTGGTCGGCATTCGTCGCGCTCTCGATTTATGCCTACGACTTTGGCGGCGCAGCCGCTGTCGGCCTGCTCGGCCTGGTCCGCGCCCTGCCGGCGGCACTGGGAGTCCCGGCCGGATCGGCGGTGGCGGACCGAACGCGGCGCGAGCGCGTTCTCTTCGTCGTCCAAGCGACCCGTGCGGTTGCCCTGGCCGCCTCAGCGGTGGTCGTCGCCGTCGGCGGACCGCACTGGGCAGTCTTCCTCCTGACAGGCATAACCGCTGGCCTCGGAGCCGCTTACCGGCCGGCGCAGCTCGCCCTCGTACCGCTGCTCGCCCGCACCCCGCAGGAACTCGTCGCTACGAACGTCTCCGGCAGTATTCTCGAAGGACTGGCGGTGCTCATCGGCCCCGCTCTCGCCGGGATTCTTCTCACGTTCACCGGCACAGATGTCGTCCTGGCGATCGGCGCCGCTATCTCCGCCTGGGCCGCCCTCCTCGTCGCACGAATCGCGTCCGGGCCGTACGTTCCTGCTCGGGGGAGCGGCGCGATCTCGGATCTGAGCGCCGGCTTGCGCACGCTCGCGCGCGAGCCGAACACGCGCCTAATTATCGGTCTGTTCGCTTCTCAGACATTCGTCCGCGGGCTGCTCAATGTCCTCCTCGTCGTGACTGCCTTTCGACTCCTGGACATAGGCGAGTCGGGCGTTGGCTTCCTGAACGCGGCCTTCGGAGCCGGCGGGCTGCTCGGGGGTATGGCCGGGCTGGCCCTCGTCAGCCTGAGGAGGCTCGCGCGGCCGTTCGCCGCCGGGCTCGTGATGTGGGGCGTTCCGCTCACGCTCATAGGCATCTGGCCGCATACCACCTGGACAGTGGTCTGCCTCGCGGTCGTCGGAGCAGGCAACGCTGTCCTTGACATCGCCGGTTTCACGCTGATCCAGCGCGGCATCGACGACGCCGTACTCGCTCGGGTCTTCGGCGTCTTCGAAGTCCTTGTCATCGCCGCGCTCGGGGCGGGGTCCATCGTCGGGCCGCTGCTCGTCGACCAGTTGGGGCCCCGGTCCGCCCTCGTTGTTGCAGGCAGCATCCTGCCGGTCTTGACGATCGTCACCTGGCCGCGGTTGCGCGCGATCGATGGCGCCGTCGTCATTCCGGAGCGGCAGCTTCGAATGCTCCAGTCGATCCCGCTCTTCAGCCCGCTCCCACCGACGACCCTCGAGCGGCTCGCTGCTCACCTTGCCCCCGTGGCAGCCGTTGCGGGAACCGAGCTTGTGCGAGAGGGCGACGCCGGTGACCTCTTCTACGTCGTCGAGGCAGGACACGTCGAGGTTACGAGGGCGGGCGGGCACGTCACCGATCTGGGACCGGGCGACTACTTCGGCGAGATTGCGCTTCTCCGAGACGTACCACGGAGTGCCTCGTGCACCGCGATGACGAACGTCGAGCTCTACACGATCGACCGAGAGCGGTTCGTGTCCGCCGTGACCGGCAACAGTACGAGCGCAAGCGAGATCGAGAGCGTCATCCACAGGCGCCTAGGCCGACTGGAGGCGATCGCGTAACCTGCATCAGCGATTCTTTCGCGTCGCCTTTGCTTCCTCAGAGTGTTGATCCTGGACACAGACCAGGAGGTCGCCTGTGGTAAACCGCGGAGGCCAAGGCGTGGTGTGCACAAACGAACTCCGAGTTTCCGGAGCCACGTCCCGGATGCGCCCGGTGATGTTCCGACTAGTCAGGGGCGCCCGAGAGCATCGTTCACGAGTCGGTCTGCCTCGGCGTTCAACTCCCGAGGCACCCAGCTGATGCGGAAGCTCTTGAACAGAACAACGAGACCGCTCGCAACGGTGTGCAACTCACCGAGATGTGCCTGTCTCACTTCGGAGACCCCATTTACTTGATCCACCACGAGCTCAGAGTCCATGTAGACCCGGATTCGCTCGATGCCGTGATCGCGTGCAAGCTTCAGTCCCTCGATCAACGATTGGTATTCCGCCACGTTGTGGGTGGCAGGTCCGATCGTCTTCGACAACTGAGCCACGGGGACCAGGCGGCGCGTCCGCAAGAGCGCACCAATCGCCGCGCGGCGCTTCAGGTCGGCCCTCGGCTCAATCATCGGCGTAAGTGTCGGCGGGGTTGAGCGTTCGCTCGACGCGCCTTGTCGGGAGGCAGAAGATCCGAATGCGCGCCGAAACGGGCCGCTAGACGAAGAACCCGCCGTCAAGCAGCGAGTTTCCCGTGCCTCTGAGTGTCGCGAGGGCCATCCAGGCGAGGTTCACCGGGGCGGTGCTCTCCAGGTTTCGATCAAGGCGGCCCGGCAGGCTACCCTCGCCGTCGGTGGCCGACTACATCTTCACGATGATCCGCGCCTCGAAGTTCTACGGCACGGAGCGAAAGGTGCTCGACGAGATCACGCTCGCGTTCCTACCGGGGGCGAAGATCGGCGTGCTCGGCGCGAACGGAGCCGGCAAGTCAACCCTGTTGCGGATCATGGCGGGCCGCGAGGAGACGTCGTCCGGACGGGCGGAGCCGGCCGCGGGCGCGACGGCCGGGCTACTCGAGCAGGAGCCGCAGCTCGACCCGGCGAAGGACGTGCGCGGGAACGTCGAAGACGGCGTGCGCCGCCTGCGCGATCTCCTGACGTGCTTCGAGCAGATCTCCGCCGCGTTCGCGAAGCCGGACGCCGACTTCGACGCGCTGATCGCGGAGCAGGCGACGGTGCAGGAGCAGATCGACCGCACCGACGCGTGGTCGCTCGACGAGACGATCGACCGGGCGATGGACGCCCTGCGCCTGCCAGACGGCGACCGGGACGTGACGACGCTCTCGGGCGGCGAGCGCCGACGCGTCGCGCTGGCGCGCCTGCTGCTCTCGTCGCCCGACCTGCTGCTGCTCGACGAGCCGACCAACCATCTTGACGCCGAGTCAGTCGCATGGCTCGAACGCTTCCTCGCCGACTACGCAGGAACGGTCGTCGCGGTCACGCACGACCGGTACTTTCTCGACAACGTCGCCGGGTGGATTCTCGAGCTCGACCGCGGCAAGGGCATCCCGTACGAGGGCAACTACTCCGGCTGGCTGGAGCAGAAGCAGGCCCGACTCGCCGGCGAGGAAAAGCAGGAGTCGGCGCGCCGCCGGGCGCTTACGCGCGAGCTGGAGTGGGTGCGGTCGGCGCCGAAGGCGCGCCACGCGAAGTCGAAGGCACGCGTGGCGGCGTACGAGAAGCTCCTTGCCGAGGAGAAGAACGTCAAGCTCGACCGCGTCGAGATCCACATCCCGGCCGGGCCGCGGCTCGGCGACCTCGTCGTCGCCGCCGACGGGCTCGCCAAGGGTTTCGGCGACCGGCTGCTGTTCGAGAACCTGTCGTTCTCACTGCCGCCCGGCGGCATCGTCGGCGTGGTCGGGCCGAACGGCGCCGGCAAGACCACGTTGTTCCGGCTGATCGTCGGCGACGAGACGCCGGACGCCGGCGAGCTGCGGATCGGCGACAGCGTCGAGTCCGCCTACGTCGACCAGGCTCGGGCAGACCTGACGCCGGAGAGCTCGGTCTGGCAGGAGATCTCGGGCGGGCACGACACGATCGAGCTCGGGTCGCGCGAGGTGAACTCCCGACAGTACGTCTCGTGGTTCAACTTCAAGGGCACCGACCAGCAGAAACGCGTCGGCGACCTCTCCGGCGGCGAACGAAACCGCGTCCATCTCGCGAAGCTACTGCGGAGCGGCGGCAACCTGCTACTGCTCGACGAGCCGACGAACGACCTCGACGTCGACACGCTGCGCGCACTCGAGGACGCGCTGCTCCAGTTCGCGGGCTGCGCCGTAGTCATCTCACACGATCGATGGTTCCTCGACCGGATCGCCACTCACATCCTCGCGTTCGAAGGCGATTCCCAAGTGACCTGGTTCGAGGGCAGCTGGGAGGAGTACGCCGCCTGGGTGAAAGACACACGCGGCGCCGACGCACTCGAACCTCACCGAATCAAGTACAAGCCACTCCTACGGCCCGGCACGTAGAAGTTTGACTCATGTCGGCGCCCAGCAAGCTGGACCAGAGGCGACTTCGTGCCTGAGAAGGTCGGCTCTCTGGTGAGATCCCGGCAGGGCGTTTGGCTCGATCTTGGCACTGTGGACCGTCGACCCGTTCCACTGAAGGATCTAGGCGGCGGCGAGGCTATCGAGGAAGGCGCGAGCCGTCCGGATAGGGAACTCGTCGGCCAGCGCCAGCAGATGTCGGTCGCCGGAGACGAGGACAGCACGCTCGTGCTCGGCGAGCGCCAGCAAATAGTCGTCACCGGGATCGGGCGAGCGGGACGGCGGCACGGCCGGATCTTCAGCAAGTCGTGCTCCGCGGCGCAGAAGCGCAGCGAATGCGTCGGCCTCGTCTGCCGAGATGCGTTCACGCAGTTTCGGGTAGGCGAGTGCTCGTTGGAGCTCTGCAAGCAGCGTCTCCGAGACGACCAGCTCGAACTCCCCGGCGAGCCAGCGCGAGAGAAGCTGGGCCGGTGTTCCGCCGCGGGAGAGCAGTGCGGCCATGAGGATGTTCGGGTCGAGAACGGCGCGCACTCAGCGCCGACGAGGCCGCGTCTTGTGCTGCGCCTCGATCGCGAGAGTTGTTGCACGCTCCTCTCCGAGATCCTCGCCCTGCCAGAGGCGCTCGAGCAGGTCGAGTCCAAGTTCTCGGCGAAGCGCTTCCTCGATCACTTCGCTGTCGCCCTTGCCAGTGCGTGCGCCGCGAACTTTGACCGCCCGCAGGACTTCCTCATCGACAGTCAGTGTGGTTCTCACCTTCGCCATATCCGCATCTTGGCATCATGATACGAAGATGCCAGATCTCCTTGGGATCTCCTGGACTCCTCCCCAGGAGATAAGCGAGTGTCCAGAGCTCAGCGCTTCAGTCGCCGGCGCGCCGCTCGCAGAGCGCCTTGAACGACGCCAACTGCTTTTTGACGTTTGCCGGCGATCACCGGCTTCGGCCGGTCGGAAACGTCGCCCCGCCCGTGAGATTTCCGAAGGCTCGCGACGCATTCGGGAAGTGATTACCTATGCGAAGTCCGCGAACGTGTACTTGCCGAGTGCGGACAGGTCAGGCGCCAGGCAAATCACTCGCCGCGTCTCCGCATAGGCCCCCGATTTGGGGATCCGCCAGCTGATCTACCGCCCCAGTGTTCGTCGCGCAGCGCCTGATCCACGACATGACTGCGAACGCAAGCTTCGTCGTCGCCACCAACGAGCTGACGGCCTGTCTCGGACGTAGCTCATCAGCCCGAAGCAGCTGGGCTGGAACGATGCTTCACCGCCACCACGGCGGCTACACGTAAGGATTCCGTGCGGTGCGCCGACTTCCGCGACGAGTTGTCGCCTCACATGTTGAGGGAGGACGTCCCTCCGGTGCCGGCGGCGTGCGGCCTGCCGGCACCGCGAATAACCCCAAGCGCACGCTGACTGATTGAGGAACTGCCTGGGGCGGAGATTGGCGATTGGCCCCCGACCCGACCCTCCTGAGGGAGACCAGGAGGCTCCTCCGGGTGACAGCCAAGGGGTCCAAACCTATCCTGGCGAGGAGAGCGCGCTGGGCAGCGAGTAGAAATCCTCGAAAAGCGTCGCTCTTGCTTTCCTCACGCCCCCCATTCGCCGACCGCGTAGTCGATCTCGAGGAAGTCCGAGACCTCCTGAAGCCACCGCTCTTCGACAAAGCTTCGGTGTTCGGGATGTGCGTTGTAGCCGTCATATGCCGCCTGGTCGGCGAACTCCATTGAGATCCCGAAGCGGAAGTCGTTCTTCGGACTTACCTCGCGGACGATCTCGAATGCCTCTACACCAGGTATCTCCCGCAGGCGCCCCGCAGCCGCCAGGAACTCCTGCTCGCCGCCCGACCCTGAGTCGTGATTCAGCGAGAACGAGACAGTGTGGCGAATGCGCGCGCCGGTCAACATTCCTCACGAACCCCAGACTCTTGCACTGGCAGCAGTCTGACACTGCGTTGTCCAACTGACAACGCGGAAGTAGCCGCGGCACGATCGCCGCCCGTTGATCCGATTTCAGTCTGCTCCGGCCTTCGGGCAACCGACCAGGAGGCGCCACCCCGAGACTCTTGCCAGCTGCGGGGGTCTCGGGCTGAGCTGCCAGCGATGCTGTCACGCCACCAAGGCAGCTTCACGTAAGGATTCCGTGCGGTCTGCCGACTTCCGCGACGAGTTGTCGCCTCACATGTTGAGGGAGGACGTCCCTCCGGTGCCGGCGACGTGCGGCCCGCCGGCACCGCGATTAACCCCTCATCGCACGCGCGAGGTGAGCTAGCCTCCGGCTTGAGACGTGCTCTCGTAGGTGACCAGGAGGCCATCGGGCGGGGAGCAGACGAGGCTTTCGCCGCCCTCGGCCCGACGGCGTCGCCGCTACAGTCTGGTCGGTGAGACGCAACCGCCGCTGGGCCGCGGTCGCCGCGGCTGTCGCCGTCTTCGCCGCAGTCGGAGCCTTGGCGGCGCACGGGACGAGCTCCACCGCAACACCGACAAAACAGGCCGTTCCGACCTGGACCGGCGTTGCCCCGATCTTCGCCGCCAAGTGCGCGGGCTGCCACATGACCGGCGGGATCGCGCCCTTCTCGATCACCTCAGCGGGGTCGGCCAGGGCGCATGCCGCGGCCATCTTGACGATGACCCAGCTCGGCGTCATGCCGCCGTGGCCGCCCGGGCCGGACTCGCCCTCCTTCATTGGCAGCGAGCGGCGAATCCTGACCCCCGCCGAGAGGAAGACGATCGCCCGCTGGGTGCAGGGCGGCGCTGAGATCGGCAAGGGTGGGACGATCAACCCGGTGCGCAGGCGCTCGCTCGCACCGGGCACCGACCTGTCACTCGAGCCGGCACGGCCGTACAGCCCACACGCGGCCGGTGGCGGGCTCGACGACTACCACTGCTTCCTGCTGGAGCCCCACTTGAAACAGGACGTATTCGTGACCTCAGCGCAGATCAAGCCGGGGGAGGCCGACCTCGTCCACCACGTCATCCTGTTCGAAGCCGCCGGGAGCAACGCGGACGAGGCCCGGAGCCTGAACAAGGCCTCCGGAGGCAAGGGTTGGACCTGCTTCGGAGGCCCGGGCCTCGACGACGCTCACCCCGACGTGTCGGCGGCCTCGAGCGACCGGCTCGGCGCCCCGCAGTGGATCAGCGCCTGGGTCCCCGGCCGAACTGCAACCGACCTACCCAGAGGCACCGGGGTGCTCCTACATGCAGGAGCCGCGGTCGTGATGCAGGTGCACTACAACCTGATCCACCCAGCGCACCCCGACAAGTCCCGCGCGGTACTCCGCGTGCTGCCCGCCAAGCGATCCGGTTTGACGCCGCTCGACACCATGCTCGTGCCCGCGCCGGTCGAGCTCCCCTGCCCACGGGGCATCCACTCGCCGGCGTGCTCCCGCGACCGGGCGATCGCGGACGAGACGCGCCAGTACGGGCGGGACGCCGCTCTGATCCCTTACGGGCTCCTCTTCCTCTGCGGCAAGACTCTTGCCGACTACCCGCAGAATGTCGGCGAGGGTCACGACATGCGTACCTCGTGCACCAAGGCGGTCACACGACCGCTGCGGATCTACGGCGTCGCCGGGCACATGCACCTGCGCGGTGTCGACATCAAGATCGAGCTCGACCCCGGCACGAGCCGCGCCAAGACGCTCCTGCATATCCCGCACTGGCACTTCCACTGGCAGGACGCCTACTACTTCCGGACGCCGATCGACGCCGGGCCGGCCGACACGATCCGTGTCACCTGCCGTTTCGACAACTCCCTGGGCGCTCAGCCGATCCTGCACGGAAGACAACTCCCTCCCCGCTACGTCGTCTGGGGGGAAGGCACGACCGACGAGATGTGCCTCGGGCTGCTCCAGGCAGCGACGCGCAGCCGCTGATCAGCCAGTCGCCTCAGGGCCGCGACCACATGAGCGTGCTGCCGACGGGCTGATAGCCGAGCTTCTCGTTGACCCGGAGCATTGGCGCGTTCGTCTCATCGTTCTCCGTGGAGACGAGTTCGACTCCACGTCCGGCAGCGTTCACCAGGGTCGCACGCTTGACCAGCAGGGCGAGGCCGCGGCCGCGATAGTCACGCAGCGTCCCGGTCATGTCGGTGACGGCCCGGCCGCCCGGGGCGATCCGGAGGTGTGAGAAGGCGACCGGTCTGTCGTCGATGACGGCCGCAACGCTCGCTTCCAGGTCTGTGTCCGGGTGATGCCAATAGTCCTCGAGCCATTGCTCGAACGAGACATCGTCCATCGCAACCTCGCCGGGCACGTCCAGCATCGCCTCGGCGTCGAGCTCGTACACCTTTCGTGGGTCGAGCTCGGCGAGCGGACGCAGATCGACGCCGGACGGGACGCTCGGAGGCTCGATCGTCCGCGGGTCGACGCCGGAGATCCGAGTCGTGTTGGTGTGCCGAAAACCATGCGCGGTGGCGAAGCTCTGCGATGCCTCCTCGGCAGTGGTGACCGACAGCGTTGTCGCCACGCCGAGGCCGCCGCCAAGGTGGGCTTCGCAGCGCTCGAGGAGAGCAGTGCCAAGGCCGGTCTTGCGGGACTCCGGCGCGACACTGACCTGCAGGAAACCCGGGCGCCCGGAGCTCTGGTACTCGATGCCCGCCGTCGCCCAGCCAACCAGCTTGCCCTCCTCGTCGGCAGCCCAATAGCGGCGGTGCGCGTTCGGCGGCACCGCGGCGGCCGCGTGTCGGAGTCCCCGCTCAGATCCGACGCGGTGCGGCCAGACGCGGTTCAGCAGATCGGTCGCCGACCCAAAGTCCTCACTCCCGCCGTCCCGCACCATGACTCGGAGCATGGCACGCCCACCGAATCGGCCGTATGGGAGTTGCGCGGTCCGGCTAGAGATGGTGGGTGTGTCTACGATCGTGCCGTGGATCGCGATGCTCCCGCGACAACGTGCATGGGCTCAGACTTTTCTCTGCCGAGACCCAACAGATCCCCCCTAAGACAGCGCCTTGCGTGTGGCTCCTGGTGACCTGACCGGGAGGTCGCCTCGGGTGACGACCCAAGGAGTGCTTTCGTACGTGAACAGCAGGTCCCACAGCGGTCACCTGCAGTAGCCTGCCGGGCGGGTTGGCGCTTTCAGCTGTTCGGCTCTGCCTCGAGCGTCTCAATGCGGAAGATCGGATGGTCCGGAGCGATCCGGCGAAGCTCTTCGCCCGGCGAATCCGCGTCGACTCCGCCGAAGAACACACCTACCTCCCACGTCCACCGCGTCAGGTAAGCGCGCAGAATCGGCTCCTTGTCAGCGTCCGCGATCTCCGAGGCGACAAAGCGGTCGCGCCGCCGGCCGAGCAGGAGCAGGCCCTGACCCGCGACCCGCAAGTTCCGCACCCACTGGGTGTCACCACGCGGAGCCACCAGGTACATGCTTCCCTCGACCGTCAGCACATTGACCGGCACGCGGCGCGGTTCACCACTCTTGCGCCCACGCACCTCCAGCACCCGCGAGCCCCACACGCTGATCCCAACGCGCGTCAGCCCGGCAACGACGCGATTGAACACGTTGCGCGTGAACCAGCCGGGACCCACGTATCGCCGTGCCAGAAAGCCCTCCTACTCTCGCGGCCCGCCCAACGGTTTTTCTCGATCTTGACATGTCCGTAGCCAGCAAGACGATCGCCGGATCGCGACGACCTCTTGGCGCACATGCCAGGAGCTGCCCCTGGGAGTCGACCAGAAGGCCGCCTCCGGAGCACAACCAGGAGGCGCTACCTCGCTCGGCCATGACTGCACGCGGCCCTTCGCGCCGACGGCGGTTTGGCCGTCCGAACGCCCACGTTCAAGGTCGCGTCAACCGCCTCAGAACGGTTGCACTGATGGATCCACAAGCCCGACGGTGACGCTATGCACGAAGACACGTCGCACGCCTGTGTGTCCGCGCGCAGGCGACAAGCCTCTCGCGTTCAGGCAAGATCCGCGGTAGCCACAAGGGACTAGCAGCGCGGTCACTCGCTTTAGCCACCGCGCTCCACGACTGGGCAACCGCAAGGAGGGTGTCATGCCTGGACAGAGGAAAGCGCCCACTCGGAAGGCGCCCGCGACGACGAAAGAGATTCGTCTCTACCCGCCTCCGCCGGAGGGCTTCGACCCGTTCGCGGCGAGCAAACGTGAGCTGATGAAGTACGGGCTGCCGTTGCGGCCCGACCCGCACAAGGAGCCGGGCGCGGCTGCGCTGTGGGAGCGGCAGGCCGCCCGTTATCGCAGCTTCGAGCATCTCGTGCCGAAGCCGGACACGTCGACGGCGAACGAGAAGGGACTGCCGGCGAAGATCCCGGCTGGAGCTGCGCCCTCGTTCCCGTTCGGCCCCGACCCACTCGAGTCGTGTGGCTATCAGCTCTTCAGCCCTTCGTCGGCGCCGTTCACGGCGCTGTTCGTTACCTCTACGGTGCCGGACCTGCAGTTCAGGCAGGGCCAGTTCGACGCGGTCAACCGCTTCCATACCTGGTCGAGCCTCGGCTTCCTCGATGTCCACGTCGAGATGACCGTTGACCCGCAGGAGAACGTCACCGCGAAGCTCTGGGCGCAAGGCGTGGGCGACATCACCAATCTGCCCATCCGCCCAGGCGACGTGATCAGCGCCACCCAGTGCCTGCAAACAAACGGGAAGGCGGCCTACTTCCTCGCCAACGAGACCACGCAGCAGTCGACCAGCTTTGCGATCGACACCGGCTTTCCGCCTGCCGTCACGATCAGCGCAGGCGTCACGCGCGAGGGCGACCCGAGCCAGCCACCAGATTTTCACGCCCTGGCGAGCTTCGGGGTCGCCTACTTCGACGAGATCAGCGCCTTCACGACCGGTGGCAGCCGGTCGCTCACGTCGGGCGACGCGATCACGATGGTCAACCAGAACGGCAAAACGCTCGCGAGCCCGGTCAGGCTCACCGACTTCACGTTCAAGACAGTGTTCGTTGCGCCGCTGTAGTCACGTCGCGCAGGCCGGAGCAGCAACGTCTCAGCCAGCCATGGCCCCGGCGCTCAATCTGCGGCCGCGCGCGTCGAACGAGCGCAGATGCGTCAAGGACGAAGGGCCTGTGACCCAGCCTGCCGCAAGGCACCAGGGAGTGCTCCCACCTGCTGGCGGCCGTTGTCCACCAGCGCAACGTCTCGGCGTCAGCTTGCATGTTCCGCGCAACACCCGCGGGTGTTGGCGCTCCACTGCCTCCTGGGCCACGACCAGAGGTCGATGCTGCGCCTCCCTGGCGCGCAGCCAGAAAGTCGTTTCTGGCATGCATCCAGAGGTCGGCTGGGGCATGACCAGGAGGCCACCTCGAGGCAGGCCCAGGAGACCGTGCGCTGGGAGAAACGCGCCGACCCGTACCTCGCGACGCTCCACCTCGCCTGCGGGCTGATCACCTGGCGCGCCGTCAACAGGGAGCCCCCATCGGAATAGGCTCTTAAGTGCGTGTAGCGCACTATGCGCTACACTGAGAGTGGTGGGCTCATCAACACCTCCACCACTCTCGCTTCGACTCGGCGCAGACGGACTGCGCGCGCTCGACGACCTCGCCCGTCGCCGGCACGTAACCCGCGCGGAAGCAGCTCGACAGGCGATCTCGGAAACCGCAGAGCGCGAGCGGCGGCGAGCCGGGCTCGCGGCCGAAGCGGCCGCGCTCGCTCGCGATCCTGCCTATGTGCGCGAGGCGCGCGAGGTCGCACGGCTCATGGAAGAGCTCCGTGGTTCGCGGTGACGTCCACGCGATCACGCTCCCGCGTCGCCGCGGACACGTTCAGCACGGGCGCCGCTTCGCTGTAGTCGTTCAGGCGGACGACCTGCTCTCGCTCTCGACGATCGTCGTCTGCCCCACCTCGACCTCGACTCCGGCGGCGAGCTTTCACCCCGAGGTAGTCGTCGCCGGTGAGGAGACACGGGTGATGTGCGAGATGGTCGCCGCAGTCGACGTGCGCGCACTGAGCGAGCACGCGGGGCACCTGACTCTCGACGAATTGCGAGCAGTCGACGACGCACTCGAGCTCGTCCTCGACTTGGGCTGAGAGCACCTGAGTCAGCCTTGGCTCCTGCGGCGACGTAAATCCCGGCCACGTCGACCGAGCCCGCACACTGACCGCGGATTCGTCGACCGTCGAAACTCATCGGCTTCTCAGCCGGCCTCCTGGGGGCAGACCAGGAGGCCACTTCTGGAAGTTGACCAGGAGGCCGTTTCGCGTGACAGCCCCACCGGTCAGCCACCGGCAAGGCAGGTCACGAGGTCCGCCACCTCGCCGGTGCGGCAGCAAATGTGCGTGGGCGCTACCCCTGTGACGGCAAGGTCACGCGACACTCAGCGTGAGCGTCTCGCGAGTTGCCTCGGCGCCGATGGTGGCGCGCTCTGCCGAGGTCAGAGCTTGGAGCCACTCGTCAAGCGCGTCACGAACCAGCGCTCGTGCCTCATCTTGCGTCGGAGCACAGGTGATCACCCCGGCAACTCCTCGATCGTTGCGCGTACCCAGCCTGCCTCATCCGGCTCGAAGACCACGTGGAGCTCCATGCCGATAGCGTACTCGGTGCACCTGCCTCGCGATACTTCGGCCATGACGGCGCGCCGTGAACTCGAGCGACACCTCGTCGAGCATCATTGTGAGCGCGTCAGGCACGGCGCACGCCACGACGTCTGACGTAGCCCGGCCGCGGAACGACCCGTCACCGTCCCACGCCATCGCGAGTTCCCTTTCGGGGACGGCCCGCGGAATCTGCCGTCAGCTCGGGATCCCTGATCCGCCGCGCTGACCTTCTGGCGCACATGCCAGCAGGCTGATAGCCGCTTGGGACGTGACCGTGGAGGTCGACGTCGATCGAGATCGCGTCGCAACGCGGATCCTGTTCGACGCGCCTCAAGCCCGCTACGCGGCGTCTCGGCGGCTCTCCTCGTCGCGGCTGAGCTCGTGCAAGAGGTTTATCGCAGCCGGCACCGCCTGGGTGGTGCGCTCGAAGCCCCTAGCCTCAGATCATCAACCTCCGGAAAGCTGGCCAGGAGGTCGATGACCCGGTCTCGCCAGAACAGGCGCAGCGCGGAGGGCGACTCGGTTCAATCATCGGACACCGGTGCCCTGGCACTAGATCGAGGAGGCCGCCTCGGTTCCCACCGAGGGCCTCGTGCAGCGGCTGCTGGTGCGCGGCTGGATCGAAGGAATTCTCGACTTCCGGGCCGGCGAGGTGCCCGTGCTGCTCACGCGAGGGCCCGCCGTGCCGCCTCGTCAAATGGCGTCAGGTCGAGCGGCAGCAGCTTCCGGATCCGCTCCTCGCGCGCGATCGTCGGGTTGCGCAGTCCTTCGACAAGCGGCCGCGCGACGGACGCGCTCACCGGCGTGACCAGGTTGAGCCAAAGCGAGGAAAGGTACGGCGTCAGCACCGGCACCTCGACGATTGCCGGCTTCCGGCCGAGCAGGGCAGCGATCCGCTCGATCATCTCCCGGTAGGTCATCACCTCCGGCCCGCCCGTGTCGTAGCCCTCGCCGTAGGCGGCCTCATTGCCGCAGACGCCTGCCAAGTAGCGGGCGACGTCGTCCAGCGCGATCGGCTGCGTCGGGGTCGAGACCCAACTCGGCGTCACCATGACCGGCAGCCTTTTGACCAGGCCGAGGATCGTCTCGAAGGCGGCGCTCCCCTTGCCGACGATCATGGCCGCGCGCAAGGTCGTCACCGGGACGCCCGCCGAGGCGAGCCTCTCTCCAGTCTCGCGGCGACTACGCAGGTGCGGCGACGCGTCAGGGTCGTCGGCGCCGAGCCCACCGAGGTAGACGATCTGCCGCACACCTGCGTTCGCCGCCTTGCCCGCGACCGTCTCCGCCGCCGCGCGATCCTGCTCCTCGAAGTCGCGCACGCCCAGCGAGTGGACGAGGTAGTAGACGACGTCCGCACCTTCCAGGGCAGCGGCGACGCCGTCGCCGCTGGCCGCGTCCGCAACCACCCAGCGGGCGCCGGGCTCCTCACGTGCGGTGCGCGAAACCGCCGTCAGCTCATGCTCGGCCAGCAGCGGCATAAGCGCCCGGCCGACGACGCCGGTTGCACCGAAAACGGTGACCTTCACGAATCCCGGCTCCGCAACAGGAGCTCGAAGTAGCGGAAGCTGACCGCGGCATGGAAGGGGCTCTGCCCCCTCGCATAGAGCATCCCGGTCCACGGCGGCGCACCCACGCGGGCGGCAAGCCGCGGCAGGTACCCCTCGACCGTCACGCTCAGCTCCTGCTGATCGCCCTCGCGTCGCTGCGCGAGCGTGACGGAGCCGCCGGCTCGCAGCGCCAGCAGTCCACCCTGGATCGCGTGCCGGCAGCTGACGAGCTCGCCGTCGAACGAGAGCTCCGACCGTCCAAAGGTAAGGAGCGTCGCACCGCCAAGCAGCTTCAACTTGCCTCCGTCGCCCGTCCAGCTCGCGCGGACACCGCCACGTGTCAAGCGGTCGACCGCCTGCCAATAGGTGACACCAAGCGTGCGGGCACCGGCTTCGGACGCCTCGACCACGGGCTCCGCCACGAGCATCCGCTGGCGCGACTCGAACCCGCCGGACTCGAGCACACGCTCCGATGTCTCCCAGCCGCTCACGCCGCCATCACCATTCGCGAAGGGTAGTCTCGCGTCGCCAGCTCAGCGATGACCCGCTCGCACGTAGACGCCCTCCGGGCCGAAGCGCTCAACTGGCGCGCGAGGCTCGACCTCCGGTTTCGGCACGAGTCGGCATCTTTTCGTGACTGCATCGCACGGCTCATCGACCTGAGCGCCGAACATGACATCCTCCGCGAAGATGGCCGAGAGGTCGAGACCTCCGATGACACGACCAGAGGTCGCTCCCGGGATTTGACGGGGAGGCCGGCGCCAGGGTCGATGACCCTCGGAGAGCGACGATCTCCCGATGGCTCGAAGGGTCCGTGGGGGGAAGAAAGCCGCTTTAAGCGGCGAGTATCGCCAGCGCGACTCCGAACAGGCAGGGTGGTGTAACTCCCTCGACGCAGGAGACTGAATCGCGTGACGCCCGACGCCGACAACATCAGGTGAGTGAGCCTCACCCCGGCTGCGAGATCGCCCCGACAGCCTGAAGAACGCGTCTCAGGCTCGGCGAGTCTTCGCCGGGATCTCGATTTCGCTCGCCGCGTTATCCTCGCATGCGTGGACAGGCCGATCGTGGTGGCGGTCGATGGATCGCCTGCAGCTGAGCAGGGCGTCGCTGTCGACCTCGATCTGGCGCCGGTACCTAGCCGTCGATGAAGCCTTTCCCCCGGATCGTCGAGCTTCGCGCGCTCGTTCTTACCGGCGGCGGTGCCGACTACCACGACCAAGCTGCAGGTCACTGGATCGATTCGCAGATCTCCACGCCGATGGCGCGCTACCGCGAGTATCGCGACACCCGGTCGTCGTTCGGGCTCAACGTGCTCGGCACTGTGGTCGTCGAGGCTGTGGCGGAGAACGGCGTCGTCGGGGTCGGCGTCTCGACCGGCGGTCTTCCGGCATGCTTCCTCGTCGAGCGACATCTGGCGCGCTTCGTCGAGGGGCAGCGGGCGGACCGGGTCGAGCTGATGTGGGATCAGATGTGGCGCTCCACACTTTTCTACGGGCGCAAGGGGCTTGCACTCAACGCTCTGTCAGCCGTCGACCTCGCCTTATGGGACCTGCTCGGGAAGGTGCGTGACGAGCCGGTGTGCGCGCTGATCGGCGGTACCGTCCGGGAGGAAATCGAGTTCTACGCGACCGGTCCCCGCCCCGATCTCGCCAAGGAGCTGGGCTTCATCGGAGGCAAGCTGCCGCTCGTGCACGGGCCTGCGGAGGGGGACGAGGGCTTGCGGAAGAACCTTGAGATGGCGGAGGAGATGCGCACCCGCGTCGGCGACGACTTCTTCCTCGCATACGACTGTTGGATGTCGCTCGACCTTCGGTACGCGCTCCGGCTTGCCGAGGGCCTGCGCCCGTACCGTTTCCGCTGGCTCGAGGAGTGTCTGCCACCCGACGACTACTGGGGCTATGCGGAACTCCGGCGCCACCTGCCGACCGGGTTGCTCCTCACGACCGGAGAGCACGAGGCAGGGAAGCTCGGCTTCCGCATGCTGATCGACATGGGCTGCTGTGATGTGGTGCAGCCGGACATTGGGTGGTGCGGGGGGCTCACCGAATTGCTCAAGATCGCGGCCTACGCCGACGCACACGACATCCCAGTCGTTCCGCACGGATCCAGCGTGTACAGCTCGCACTTCGTCGTCACGCGTCCGGGGACCCCGTTCGCAGAGTTTCTGATGATGGCGCCTCGGGGAGATCGGGTCACCCCGATGTTCAGCCCGCTCTTCATCGACGAGCCGGTGCCCGAGCGCGGGAGGCTACGGGCATCCGCGCTCGATCGCCCCGGCTTCGGCGTCGAGCTCGATCGGTCGCTTCCACTCGAGCGTCCGTTCGAACACTGACGCCTGAGCGTCGAGGCGTACGCTCCTCCGAATGAGGATCGAGTCCGTCCGGTCGCGGCTCTACCGGATCCCGCCGACCGTCCGCTGGGAGGACTCCACCCACCACGTGAGTGCCCTGGAGTACGTCGTCACCGAGGTCACGACGGACTCCGGCATCGTCGGCGCCGGTGTCTCGTACACGACGGGCGTCGGTGGCAGCGCGATCGTCGCGCTCGTCGACGACTACTGCGCGGCCATGCTCCGCGGCGAAAGCCCGTTCGCAGTCGGGCGCGTCTGGTCGTTCCTCGAGAAACAGCTCCGCAGGAACGGCAGTGGACTCGTCCACCTCGCCTTGGCCGCGGTCGACACGGCATTGTGGGACATCGTTGGAAAGGCGGTCGGGCAGCCGCTCCACCGGCTGCTCGGCGCCTGCCACGAGCGCGTGCCGGTGTACGGAAGCGGCATCGATCTCTTCCTCGAGGAGGACGCGCTGCTCGACCATGTCGAGGCGATGCTGGCGGACGGCTTCGACTGGATCAAGATCAAGGTCGGTCGAGACGACCCGGAGGAGGACGCGGCACGGGTCCGGGCGGTCCGCGGGCTGCTCGGCCCCGGCCGGCGTCTCTGCGTGGACGCGAACCAGGCGTGGACGATCGCCGATGCCTGCCGGCACGCGGCGATGCTCGAGGCGGCAGGAGCAGACCTCACCTGGCTCGAGGAGCCGCTGCATCCCGAGGACGTCCGCGGCCATGCCGATCTCCGCAGATCGACCTGCCTTCCGATCGCGGTCGGTGAGAGCATCTACAGCGATGCCCAGTTCCTGCGCTACCTCGAAGCAGACGCCGTCGACGTCGTCCAGCCGGACGTCTGCCGCGTCGGGGGGTTCACAGGCTTGGTGCGCGTGGCCGGGCTTGCGTCCGCCTTCCACCGGCAGGTGGCGCCGCACTACGTCGCCGAGCTGACGGTCGGGGCGCTCTGTGCGGTCCCGAACGCCCTCGCACTGGAATGGGTGCGCGGCGGGACGTTGACAGAGCTCGGCGCTATCCGCCGACCGCTGCGGATCGAGGACGGGTTTGCCTACCCCTACGAGCAGGCCGGACACGGCGTCGACGTCGACCTCGACGCTCTCGCGCCCTACGAAGTGGACTCGGCGACGCTGAGGCAGACCGACACGCGCGCGGCGAAGTAGCCTGCGCGGACCCTCACTCGAGCGTCGAGGTGCGACTGGTCGTGTCGGGCCGGTCGAGCACCTCGGGGAGCAGCTCGGTACCCAGCCCCGCTCCGGTGAGGGGATAGACCCATCCGTTCTCGACGCGCGGGATCTCCGTCACGAGCTCGCGGTACCACCCCGTGTAGAAGGCCCGGACGGATTCCTGCACGAGCGCATTCGGCGCGTTGATCGAAAGATGCACGGCGGCTGCGAACTCGACCGGCCCCGAGCAGTCGTGCGGTGCGATCGGGAGCTGCCATGCCTCGGCGAGCGACGCCACCTTCTTGCCCTCGCTGATCCCGCCGACCCAGGCAGGGTCGAAGATGACGACGCCGACCGGCGCCCGCTCGAGCAGCTCCCGGTAGGCCCAGCGGGTGCCGAGCGTCTCGCTCGCCGCGGTCGGCACTCGGGTCGCCTCCGCGAACCGGGCGAGCGCGTCGACGTTGTCCATCTTCACCGGATCCTCGAACCAGGTCGGCTCGAACTCCTCGAGCGCCCTGGCGATCTTGATCGCGGTCGGCAGGTTCCAGAGCGAGTGCATCTCGACCATCAGCTCCATGCGGTCTCCGACCGCCTCCCGCACCCTGCGGAAGGGCTCGATCCCCTTCTTGAGGTCGTCGCTCGAGATCCACTGGCCGCCGCTTGCCTCCGCGTACGGATCGAGAGGCCAGATCTTCATCCCGGCGATCCCCTCCTCGAGCAGGCTGTGCGCAAGGCTGCCGGCGTCGTTCAGGAACCAGTCGAGGTCCTCGTACGGACCGGCGGCACCAGGGTCTGTGTTCCAGTTGGAGACGGGAAGCCCGGCGGTCTCGGGCACACGACGGACGTAGCGGTAGCCGGCGCACGTGTTGTACGTCCGGATCCGATCGCGGCTCGCTCCGCCGATCAGCTGATAGATCGGTTGTCTACACACCTTCCCGAGGACGTCCCAGAGGGCGATGTCGACAGCGGAGCGGCCGCGATTCTCCACGGCGCTCGCGCCGAAACCGATGAAGGGGTTCAGTCCCTGCCAGTGCCGGTCGATCTGAAGTGGATCCTTGCCGAGGAGGTAGCCGGCGGCGACCTCGTGCACCCACCCGGACACGGCTTGAGCGGCGAAGAAGGTCTCGCCGAGGCCGACGACGCCTTCGTCCGTGTGGATGCGGACGTAACAGAGATTGGGAAACTCGCCGACGACGATCGTCTCGACGGTCGTGATCTTCATGTCACGGCGTCTCGGCGAAGACGGTGCACGGGCTCGAATCGGCCCCCTCGGGAAAGAGGGGGATCGCGTAGAGATGGTGTGCGTTCGGCGGGTACGCCGACAGGTCGATGTCCTCGACGATGATCACGTACCGGTCGCGATCGACACCGCAGAGGATCTGATGCGCAAGGATGCCCTCGGGGTCGATCTTTCGATAGGCGGCAAGCGAGATGAAGTCGAGCCCGACCGCCTTCAGCTCCGGGAGCGCCGCCAGGTACTCGCACGCTTCGGGCAGGACGCCCGGGCCCTCGGCGGCGTACCGCTTCGGATCGGGGTCGCGGACCGCGCTCCAGCCGGTGCGGATCAGGACGATGTCGGCGTCCTGGAGCCGCTCGTCGTGAGCCTCGAGGTCCTCGCGCGATACGAGCTCGCGGTCCTGCTTCGGCGCGTCCACGAGGACGGGACGCTCGTAGACGAAGCGCTCGAGGGGGACGTCGGCGATCGCGGGGCCCGCGTCGTTGAAGTGCTTCGGCGCGTCCAGGTGGGAGCCGAAGTGGTCGAGGAGGTGCAGGATGCCGAAGTTCGCGATGTCGCCGTCCGCGATCGACGACACCGGTTCCCACTCGTAGGTGTAATTGCCCGGCCAGCCGGGATGGCGGAACCCGATCTCGTACGAGAGACGGACGAAACGCGCCACTAGACGGCCGTCTTCTCTCGACCGTAGAGGAGCAGGATGACCAGGATTACGCCTCCGTAGACGACGTCGCGTCCCCAGTCGGGCATGTTCTCGGCGAGCAGGAGCGTGACGAGTGCGACGAGCGTGATCGAGCCTGCCGTCGAGCCGAGGTAGTTGCCGCGGCCGCCGAGGATGGACACGCCGCCGATGACGACGGCGGCGATCGACTGGAAGAGGTACGGATCCCCCATACCGAGGGAGGCCTGGCCGCCGTACGCGGCCAGCGTGATGCCCGCGAAGGCGGCGAACATGCCCGACAGCATGTAGAGCACGACCGTCACGAGGCGGACGTTCACTCCGGCGAGGAAGCTGGCCTCGGAGTTGTTGCCGATCGCGTACACGCGCCGGCCGAAGGTCGTGTAGCCGAGCACGAACGTCATCAGGAGCGCGATCCCGAGCCACAGAAACAGTCCCCCGGGAATCCCGAGTGCCTCGCCTGTCACTGCGTGTCGGATGACCGGCGGCGCGTAGGAGGCGCAGGACGAGCAGGTGAGGCCCTGGGAGAGGCCGAGCGTGAGGCCCTGGGCGACGCCGCCTATGGCCAGCGTGATCACGACCGCCGGGACGGCCAGGAAGGCGACGGCGAGGCCGTTGACGAGACCGAATCCGAGGCCCATCGCCAGCGTCAGCAGCACCGCCCATGAGGCGCGCCCGTCCTGGCCGAGCGAGGTCGTCACGACGAGAATGGCGCCGGCGTTCAGCACCCAGGGCACGGACAGGTCGATCCCGCCTACGAGCACGACGAAGGTCTGACCTGCCGCGACGAAGCCGACAAACGACGCCGTGAGCAGGATGGCCTTGACCGATTCGGCGCTTGCGAAGCCGGGATGGAGGATGTCGCCGATCCCGAAGACGGCGATCGCCGCGACGAAGGCGACGATCGTGCGCAGGCGGTCCGGCGTCAGGACCTCCGGGACTCTCCGAAGCCTCTGCTTCGTTGCCGGCGCGACGGTCACGCTCTGGCGCTCACGAGTCGTCCGACGAGGCCGGCGAGCACGACCGCCAGCACGAGGAAGAGGCCCTGGAACGCGTCCGTGTAGAGCTGATTGACGTTGGCCTGGAAAAGCAGGGGCGTCACGAGGGTGAGCGCGAATGCGCCCGCGACCGCGCCGACTGCGCTCCCGCGTCCGCCGAAGAAGCTGATCCCGCCGAGCACGACGGCGGCGATCGAGGTGAGGATGAACGGGTCGAACGCCGTCGCGTCGCCGCCCAGCGTCGTCGCCGAGAAGAACAGCGCACCCGCGGAGAACAGCGTGCCTGCGAACACGTAGGCCCCGATCTTGGCCCGCCGTACCTTGATGCCGCTCGCGCGCGCCGCGGCCTGGTCGTTGCCGATTGCGTAGACCGCGACTCCGAACGGGGTTCGCCGGAAGACGAACCAGACCAGGAGGAGGCCGGCGACGTAGATCAGCCCCCAGGGGCCGTTCACGTTGGCCATGTACTTCGTGTACTCGATCGGGATCACGCCTCCCGGCGAGGGGAGCACCTTGATCGCGAGCCCGCTGTAGATCGACAGCGTGGCGAGCGTGACCAGGATCGGTTGCAGCCGTCCGAACGCGATCAGGCAGCCATTGACGAGGCCTGCTCCGGCGCCGATGGCGAGCCCGATCAGACTCCAGGCGATCATCGACCCGGTGGACGAGTGCATGTTCGAGGCGACGATCGTGTTCGTCAGCGCCATGACGCCGCCGACGGAGAGGTCGAGGCCGCGCGTCAGGACGACGACGCTCTGCCCTACGGCGGCGAAGACGAGCGGAACGGCGGTGTTGACGATCGACTGGCCCTCGAACGGCGTCAGGAAATGGTGCTGATTCGTGATGAAGAGGCCGACGTACACGCCGAACGTCCCCGCGAGGATCGCGAAGGAGAGCAGAAGTGGGGCCTGCTGCACGCTGAAGTGCCCCCAGCGTGACCTGCCGCGACACCGCGGTTGGGTGTCAGACGGCGGCATGCTCCTTCAGCGCGGCCGCGACGAGCCGCTCGGCGTTGATCTCGTCGCCTGCGAGTTCGGCCGCGATCCTGCCTTCGCGCATGATCAGCACCCGATGGCACACGTGTGCCGTTTCCTCCGTGTCCGACGAGTAGAAGAGGAGTGCCTTGCCTTCGCCGATCAGCTCGACCATGAGCTGGTAGATGTCGTGTTTCGTGCCCACATCGACGCCGCGGGTGATGTCATAGAGCAGCATGATGTCCGGCTCGGCGAGGAGCCAGCGGCCGATCAGTACCTTCTGCTGATTGCCGCCGGAGAGGGTGCCGACCTCCTGGACGGCGACGCGCCTCGTCCGGATCTGGAGGCGCTCCACCATCCGCCACACCATTCGGTTCTCGCGCAGGTGCCGCACGATCCCTCCGACGGAGACGCGGGAGAGCACGACGAGACTTAGATTGTCCCGCACCGAGAGGGGGAGCATCAGGCCCTCGCTCTTTCGGTCCTCGGGGACGAGCGCGATGCCGAGACGCGCTTCGATCGCATCCTGCGGCTTGCGCAGCCGCACGCGCTTCCCACCGACGGAGATCTCGCCGCCGTTCGGACGGCGTGCAGCGAACAGGGTCATGAAGAGATCGCGCTGTCCCTGGCCTGCGAGGCCGCCGACACCGAGGATCTCGCCTCGGCGGAGCTGGAACGAGACGCCGTCGACGCGTGTGCCGCGCAGGTCGCGGACGTCGAGCGCCACCTCGGCGTCCTCGGGCAGCTGGGGCAGCTCAGGGTACATGCGCTCGATCGTGCGGCCGGTCATCAGAGTCACCGCCTCTGCCTCGTCCATGTGCTCCCGGGTTGTCACGAACTCGCCGTTGCGGAAGACGGTGATGCGGTCGGCGATGTTCACGACCTCCCCCCACCGATGCGAGGTGAAGATGATGCAGCGGCCTCGCTCACGCAGACCGCGCACCAGGCCGAACAGCCACTCGACCTCTCGCTCGCCCAGAGCAGAGGTCGGCTCGTCGAGGAACAGGATCTCGGGGTCGCGCAGGAGCGCGCGTACGATCTCGATCGTCTGCCGCTGTGCCAGCGGGAGCGACGCCACGAGCTCGAGCGGGTCGATCCCCTCGACGCCGTAGCGCGCGAGAATCTCGTCCGCACGCGCCGGAAGCTGGCGTCGTCGGATCAGTCTCGTCGGGCCGACCGGCTCGTTCCCGAGCAGGAGATTCTCAGCAACGGTCATCCATGGGAGGAGCGTGAACTCCTGGAAGACTGTGCCGACCCCGAGCCGGCGGGCTTCGAGCGGGCTCGCGAGCGACACCGCGACGCCTTTGATACGCACCGCCCCCTCGTCGGGAGCCAGCACGGCCGAGAGAATCTTGATCATCGTGCTCTTGCCCGCGCCGTTTTCGCCGACGAGCGCGTGCACCTCGCCGAAGTCGGCCGAGAAGGACGCCGAGCGGAGAGCCTGGACGCCGCCGAAATGCTTAGAGACCCCGGACGCCTCGATTGCTTGAGACGTCCGGGGCTCGCTGCCATCCAGAGTGGTCTGGACGGTCCTTTCTGTCACCGCTACGGCTCTACCGGGCCCCGGCGGGGTGGTAGGTCCACGGCACGTTCACCTTCATTGCTCCCGGGCAGGCCGCGCCGGTCAGCGCCGCCTTGACGCAGACCTTGACGATCGCGTTTGGACCGGAGTCAGTGAACGCGTCGAAGAAGCTGTCCGGAACGTTGGTGAAGACGTTCACGCCGAGCTTTGCCGTCTTCTCGTTCGCGGCCGGGAACGGCAGCCACACGGTGCCCTTGGGAGCGGCATGCTCCTTCCTGAGCACCTGACGGGCGACCTCAAGCGCGACGAGGACATTGAACGGGGGCTGGCCGAGGGACAGCCCGTACTTCAGCTTCTTGCCGTGATAACCGACGAGGAAGCGGCGGAAGCCGTTCTCCGCCTCACCGCCGACAACCGTCGGAAGCGGCTTCCCTGCGGCGATTATCGCCTTGAGAATGCCGTCGGTCCCGCCCGACGACCACACGCCGTCGATCTTCGGCAGAGACGGTAGCTGCGACGCCGTGTTCCGCTGCGCCGTCGCCGAGTCCCACATGCCGGTGTAACTGGCGGCGAGCTTGATTCCGGGGTATTTCTTGAAGACGGACTTCGCGCCGTCGTTGCGGTCGGTGTCCGCCTGCGTGCCTGCCACGCCCGTGACCATGATGACGTTGCCCTTGTGCCCGGGCAGGTGGTCGACGATGTACTGGGCGTTCTGGACGCCGTACTGGTACTGACTCCCGTTGATCTTGATCGCACAGGGCGCCGTGACGAGGTTGTCGTAGGCGACAACGACGATGTGCCGTGCGCAGGCCTGCTGGATGATGCCGTTGAGACCGGTTCCGGACGCGGCGTCGACGAGGATCGCGTCCACGCCGGACGAGATCAGGTTGGAGATCTGTTGCGTCTGCTTGCTGACGTCGTTTCCGGAGTTGTAGACCGAGCACTTGACCTGCTGCTTGAACGGCGGCATCTTGCAGGCGGCCTTGAACGAGTTCTCCATCTCGATCCGCCACTTGTTGCCGATGAACGAGTTGGAGAGAGCGATCTTCAGTTGCGGCGCCGCTGCCGCCCGCTTCGGTTGGGCGAGTGCCGCTGCCCCTGTTACAGAGCCTGCGATCACCACGAGAGCGGTGAGAAGAAGACCCCACCGGAACTTGCTCACGACGTACCTCCTTCTTCGAGCATTGGACTCGGCACGATAGGCGCCAGACTAATCGACGACCATCTCATTCGCGACCGTTCGCCTGGTTGCACGATAAAGGCGGGGCCACCGCCGTCTGGTGGAGTGCCGGGATCATGCGACCTGCTCCCGGCACGTCGATGGATTGTCTGGAAGAGTGCGAATCGATGGGAGGCTCGACAACGGGCGACCGAGTGGAAGATCTTCCGGCGATCCGTGACCGCCTGTCGCGGCTGTCGAGTTCCGGGGCCGCGGACGCCCGTGGAAAGCGGGGTGCGCTGCCGGGCGCGATCAGACGGCTACACGGTGCAGGGACCGTCGCCGGCCCAGCCATCACGGCGCGCTGCGCCCCGGGGGCCGTCTCCGCCGTCCTGGCCTCGTTCGAGCAAGCGACCGCCGGGCAGATCCTCGTGGCCCAGGGCACCGGCGAATGGGCCTACTTCGGAGAGCTCACCGGAGCCGAGGCCGTGCGCATCGGCCTGACTGCCATCGTCGTCGACGGCTTCGTGCGAGACCTGGAGCGGCTGTCGACCCTCGAGTTGCCCATCTTCGCCCGCGGTTCGACGGCGCAGGGCGGGCGCCCGACAGGCCCGGGCGAGGTCGGCGTGCCGCTGCGAATCGGCGACGCAGAGGTACGAACCGGAGACTGGATCGTGGCGGACGCCGATGGTGTGGTAGTCATCCCGAAGGAGGACCTCGACGACGTCATCAGTCGCACAGAGGCAATTTCTGCAACCGAAGCAGCCTGCTGGGACCGCGTGCTCGGCGGCACCAGCCTGCTGGATCAGCCGTACCAGGACGGAACGATCCTCCGTGAGGCCATTCGCAGCGGTGGGGACGCGTTGACGGCGCCCGACCAGTCGGCGACAGAAGACCCACCAGACTCGTCGACGATGCCTGCTGCGCCCGTTCCCGAGGGGACTGCTCGCATCGGCGCCGAGGAGCTGCTGGCCGGTCTGGCGCTGCCCGCACAGGGAAGAGTGTTCGACCTCGGCACGGAACTCGCCACGGGCATGCCGGTCGGGCCGATCGAGGCGTTCGGCGGATTCCGGATCACGCCCTACCGGACACCGAAGTGCATCTCCAGCCCCGGCGACGCACCGGGCTTCGACTTCTCCATGGAACTGATCCAAGGTTCCCCGCACATCGGCACTCACTTCGATGCGCCCGCGCACATCCAGTCGTTCGGCAAGGTGTTCGGGGGCCACAGGGCAGCAGACGTCTACGACGATTTCGGCTGGCGCGAGAACGGCATCCACATGGTGCCCCCCGTGATCACCCGCGGCGTTCTGCTCGACATCCCGGCCCTCCTCGAGGTTCCCCGGCTTCCCGACCTGTTCGAGATCACGGTCGATCACGTGCAACAGACGTTGGAACGCGAGCAGGTGGAGGTGCGGCGAGGCGATGCCGTGCTCGTCCGTACAGGGAAGATGATGGACTACCACGGCGACGGTGGTAGCTACTTCGCCGCCGGGCCGGGCATTGGCGCCGAAGCAGCTCTCTGGCTCTTCGAGCGTGGGATGGCCGTGCTGGGTTCCGACACCTCCGCGACCGAACCGTTTCCGTTTCCCGACCCGGACAACACCGTCCACCGGGCGATGCTGGTCGAACGCGGCATCTTCCTGGCCGAGATCCTCTGCCTCGACGAGCTGGCCGGCGCGAATGCGTACGAGTTCCTGTTCGTGTGCCTGCCGCTGAAGTTTCGTGGTGGCACCGGCTCGTGGGTGCGGCCGGTGGCGGTCGTCTAGCGGCGGACACGATGCGGCTCGAGTCCGCACCGGGCGTGGAGGACATACGGCTGCTCGCGAAGAAGCGGCTTCCACGGCTCGCGTTCGACTTCATCGACGGCGGCGCCGAGAGCGAGGTCACGCTCCGCGCGAACCGCCAAGCATTCGACGGCCTCACCTTTAGGCCCCGCTACCTGCAGGACGTCACCCGTCGCGATCAGGAGACGAGCGTTGTGGGAACCCGGCTTTCGCTGCCGGTAATGCTGGCGCCGACCGGGCTCACCCGCATCGCATCGCGGAACGCCGAGGTCGACGCCGCCCGCGCCGCCGGTCACGAGGGAACCGTCTACGTGCTGAGCGCGATGGCGAGTACATCGATCGAAGAGGTGGCCCGAGCGGCCAAGGGGCCACTCTGGTTCCAGCTGTACCTCTGGCGCGACCGTTCGCTCGTCGACTCCCTCGTCTCGCGCGTACAGAAGGCGGGATACCAGGCACTGGTGGTCGCCGTCGACGTCCCGGTCTCGAGCAAGCGGGAGCGGGACTACCGGAACGGCTTCGTGCTTCCTCCCCGGATCCGCTTCGGAACCGCGCTCGACGCGGGGCGCCATCCGCGCTGGGTCTGGGATCTCCTGACGGGACCGCCGATCACGTTTCCGAACGTCGTCGGCGAGGGCGGCGGCACCGGCGCCGTCGTGCTCGGGAAGTACGTGAACGAGCAGCTCTGCAACCCGGCGCAGGGCCTCGACGACCTCCGCCGCCTGCGGGAGACGTGGAAGGGGCCCTTGCTGGTGAAGGGGACGCTGACGGCCGAGGACGCGGCGGAGGCGGTTGCCTGCGGAGTCGACGGGATCATCGTCTCCAACCACGGCGGCCGGCAGCTCGACTGCGCGCCCGCGAGCGTGACCGCCCTCCCCGAGGTTGTCGAAGCGGTGGGCAGCCGCGCGGAAGTCCTCCTCGACAGCGGCGTACGCAGAGGATCCGACGTCGTGAAGGCACTGGCGCTCGGCGCGAGGGCCTGCCTGATCGGCCGGCCGTACCTCTACGGCCTCGCAGCCGGCGGCGAAGCCGGAGCGCGGAGAGTGATCGAGATCCTCCGCACAGAGATCGACCTGTGCCTGGCCCTGATCGGATCCAACTCGGTGTCCGCGCTGAACGAATCGGTATTGCGGGGTGTGGACGAAACCTGGGCGACGCTATAGGGATGCAGGCCGTGCCGGTCGAGCTCCATGACGAGAACCTCTCCCGGGTCGACGGCCGCTAGAACGTCTTCACGGCCAGGTAGCCGCCGTCGACGACGACGGAGCCGCCCGTGATGTACCGGGAGGCATCCGAGGCGAGGAAGACGACGACGTCCGCGATCTCGTCGGGCCGGCCGATGCGGCCGAGCGCGTTCGCAGCGGCGACCTTCCCCAGGAACTGACCGGCTTCTTCGGGGCTCATGCCGGTCAGGTCGCGATGGAACATCGGTGTGTCGATCGTCCCGGGCGCAATCGCATTGACCCGAATTCCGTGACGGCCGACCTCGGGAGCCAGTGCCCGCGCGGCCGCAACGAGGCCAGCCTTGGCCGCCGCGTACGGTACGCATCCAGGCAGGGTCACGTACGCCTGAACCGACGAGATGAACACGATGCTCCCTCCGCCACGGCGCTTCAGCTCCTGGATCGCGAGCTGAGCCGTGAAGAGCGCGCCTTTGAGGTCGGTGTCGAGGACCAGATCGATGGTCTCCTCGCTCTGGTGCTCGAACTCCTCGTAGACCGAGACGGCAGCGTTGGCCACCACGACGTCGAGCCCGCCGAAGCGCTCTCGTGCAACCGCGATCGCTTGCGCGACATCGCCCCGCACGCGGACGTCTCCGACCGCCGAAGCCGCTACGCTGCCCGCAGACGCGATCTCGGCGACTGTCTCGTCCAGACCTGCCGAGGCGAGATCGTTGACGACGACCGAGGCGCCCGCGGTGGCGAGAGCGATCGCCGCCGAGCGGCCGATTCCGGAGCCGGCCCCGGTGACGAGGGCAACCTTGTCTCCAAGCACACCCATCGTGGGACATGACTCTAAGGCAGCTTGTCGGAGCTAGGTCGCCTCCTGGGACACGACCAGGAGGTCGGAAGTCTGGAAGCACGATCTCCTGGGGCGCGATTGGCCCCGGGTCGGTTTGCGCAGAGTCGCCTCGGCTTACTCACGTCACGACAGTTGAGCCATGTTCGCTCAGATTCGCACAGTTTGGTCTCACGATTGGTAGCACGGCCAACTCGATTGAGGACCCCGGTGTTTGGGCCTGGGTCTGGCGGCTCGCGGGTGCGACAGGCAGTGGAACTTCGTGGACGGAGCACATGTCTCTGGAACGCCGCGCGGGAGGCTTGACACCCGCGTGAGCGGCTGCCAAAACGGCTATCCGTCGCATCGGCCTACTTCCCTGTCTTCTGCTTCCTTTGTCTGACAATGTCCGGAATTGTGGAGTCGACGCCCGTGTCCGACTGGATGGTGCCCGGAAGGTTGTCAATGAGAAACTGGTTCGAGTAGTTCTTCTCGAAGTTGGGGTCTGCCATGATCTTCTGTAGATCTTGAAAGTCGCGCGGTGTCAGGGGAACGGTATTCTTCACCTGGATGCGTGAGGTTGCATCCGGATCGAGCTGCGTGAGAACCTGATAGTAGTATCCGCCGGTCGTCGGATTCCCCGCGACGAATTCCTGCAAGTACACGTACGTGCGAGTGTCTCGGTAGATGTTCTGCTGGCCTGGTGCATCGGTGGTTGATGGCGTCTCCCACTGAAATCGCTTCGTGGCGCCGGGTACCGGCGTCAGAGCGTCTCCCTTTCTGAGCGTCGCGATCCTTTTGCTGGGATCGGCGGGATAGTAGGCCCAATCTCGCCAATAGCGGTCGGTCATCGGCTTTTCTTTGCCCTTGTCGTCATGCAGGTGAATTTCAATATTTGCGTGATTAATAAGATCCCCGCCGCCGGCAATGTAGTTTGGCTTTATCGCAAGGTTTTTCGTGATATGGGTCGCGCCCTGATACCGCGCTCGCCCCACGGAAACGTCCCGCTGATCCAGTGCGATCGAATTCTTTGCCTTCATGGGGACCATCTTGCCGAATTCCGAATACACCTCGGCCTGGAAGGCGCGAGGATCGTTCTTCGCCGTCTTCGGATCGGTGGTACCGCGATTCAGAGCCCGCTTGTCGGGTCCTGTTGCTCTGTGCTCGTCATCGATTCCGCCATCAGCAGGGAGCTTAGGAGCGGTCGGCTTGGCGGCCATGCACAACCTTTCGGTTCGAGGCAGGGCAACTGAGACACACACTGGATTGCGGCGAAAGCGCCGTCATAGCCATGAAAGTTCGGCCGTTCAGGGTCTCACTGCCAGGACTCTCACTCCTGAGAAGCGCCGCGGTTGGCGACGACCGTTCACGGCCTCGGGCTTGGGTGGCGTCACGCGCACTTAGGACTCCACCGTAACCCCGGCGTTTTCAGCCTCGATAAGTACCTTCTTCTCGATATCGGGATCCTCGTCCTTGCCCTTCAGGGCCCTTGCGGCGAGCCGAAGATTTTCCAGTTCGACGTGCCGCACTTCACCCTGTACTTTCTTGACATCCAGTGCCCGATGAAGCAGCTTGAATTCCTCGAGGAGCGGATGCGTGCCCGGCAAAGCCTCGATGTAGAGCGAGTTCGTCGGGACGATGACGCGATCGTCCTCGGGGCGGCCGGACATCAGCCGGGTGATGATCATCTTCTGAATTTCCTCCTTGTGCCTCTTGTAGGCGTCTCTGTCACGTTGATAGAGACACGTCGCCAACTGCTGTAGATCGTCCACCGTGTAGTTGGCGAAATCATCCGGATCACGTATCGTCACCTCGTCCGACAGCTCGAGATAGTCCTGCATCATGTGATAAGTGAGGTAGTTGTTTTCTTTCAGGCGGTAGATCGCATAATTCCCCTTGTAGCCGAGGACTTCATCCAGATCAGCCACCTCGACGAGGGGCTTCCACTCGATCTCGATGTCCGGGAACGGCAGCGGTACCTCGATCGTGTCGTCGCCCTTCGCTGAATCCTGCCACCGATCGAAAGTCGCATTGAAGCCGACGGGTACGTCCGTGGCCTTGGGTTTCACGATCGGCACCTTGATCTCGAAGACTCGGAAGTACCGCTGATCGGGAGGCTCGTGGTTCCAGATTGCCTGCATGTAGTACAGGATGTTCTCTTTCACGTGTACACGCAGGCGATCGATCTCGGCCACCTTGTCGAAGTGCTCGCGAATCGCCGCTGAGAGTTTGTCCACCGCGGCCTGAAGGGCTGTTGTCGAGAGTTCCAGCTGATCCAGTAGGCGCATTTTCTCGCGCTCCGCCCGGTCGAACACCTCCTGCGCGTAATTCGCGACCGTGTCCATGCCTTCCTTGGTTCCGGTGACCGACTGGCCGGTGAGCTGAAACGGGTCGAACACCTTCTTTACCGTTCCGAGAATGCCTTCGGCGAACTCGAGACCTCCCTTAGTGTCCATCGCTCTATTCAAATCTCGCTTCGCCGCTTCGACGATCGAAACTTGCGCGGCGACCTGCGTCTTCACTGCATCGACGACCTGTCGCTGCGCCTGAGCATTATTGTCAAGGACTTGAAGGTTGAGTTCGTCGCCGACGAAGCTCTTCGTCAAGTACTCCAAGGCAGGTCGGAATGAGTCGTCTAGTAGGACTCGCCGAAGAATCCAATCGTGCTGAATCAGCCAAGCGTCGTCGATCGCATCGGGTCGCGGCACTTCGTTGGCGACGAGCACCACAGGCACCACTTGATGGATCTTTTCGCTGATGTGATAGGTACGCTGGAGCTCGTAGAAGAGGTATGTCACCGTCAGCTCGTCATTCGGGTTGGTGATCTCGGCAAACGTGGTGCTCTCAAACTCGTCGCTGGCCACCGTCTCGATCTCTAGGCGATTATCGTGTTTGTATTCTTGGGCGCTCTTGAGAACGGCCTCGCGGAAGTTCTTCTTGGTGTCCTGCGACATCTTGGCGGCGTCGCCGCCGGCTTCGCCGGTTGCATGCACCTTCCAGGCATCTGTTCCAAATGAGCCGTCGGCTGTAGCCCGGAAATTGGTCCTGTTCTCGGCTCGCGCGACGATTTCGCGATCCACTCTGGAGGTGTCGTCGGCTCCGCTTCTCTTCGTTTGGAGATTGTTCTCTATCTCTTTCGCGGTTCGCGACTTCTTCGTGACCTGGCGGGTGGTGTAGCGATGTGTTTCGCGTGGCGCGAGAGGAATTGTCTTGACGAGGTCGCCGACCTGATAGCTCTCCGGAACCCACTTCTGGCGGTAGGTCACCATGATCCCGAAGTTGCTTGATTTCTTCTGGAACACCGTGAATGCATACGGCTGCTGTAGCAATAGATCGATTTCTTGTAGCAGGGTCGAGAGGCGCTTGACACTCGGCAGGACCGTGTCAGCTTTCGTCGTTGACGTTTCCGGCGGCGCGGATTTCGGAATTAGTCCACCGGAGATGCTATTGAGGAAACTTGAGCCGAACTGAAAGCTGGTGCCCGGCGTCGAATTGTCGACCACGCGCCCCAGCTCTCGCACGTGACCCATGAGCGTCAATATATCGTCAATACTTGAAACACTCTTGATTGGATTGGTTCTGTAATCCGTTGTTTGAAGGAGATCGATATAGGTTTCGTAGAGTTCTCGACCGAGCTGGCCGAGGCGTGAGTCGAACACTTCTGCCCAGACGTGCCCGAATGCGATTTGGAGGCTGTTGAAGTCGTGGTAGGAAGTGACATCGGACGCCCCGGCGTTCAGCTTCAGGCCATCGAGGTTTAGAGAGCCCTGTTTGGCCGGCATCAGCGTTGGTTGCTCCTCCGGCGCCGGCGTATGGGCCATGAGCGAATGAACGTGCTTCGTTACGAAGTCGGCGATGCGTGCCGGCTCGTGGTCACCGTTGTGGAATGGCGTTCCGCCGTCCGAGTGGGTGGCGTCGTCCGGTTGGGCGCCGTCGTGCGAGGCACCGCTCGTCTCGGGGGGTTTTCCCTCGATCGCGGCCATCCGGCCCTGCACTTCTTTCGCAACGGAGCAAATAGTGCGAGTCGCATCGTCGCGTAGTGACGGTGGCGCGGCCAGCTTGACGTTGAGCAGGTTGAGAACGTCCGTGAGCACCAGCGTCCCCGCCCCGCCTCCCTCAGGAATCTCGGTCACAAGGCCTCGGACCTCGTCGGTGAGACGGAGTTTCAGTGAAGCCCGAGAACTGTTGTCACGCCTAGCGTCGACGCCTTTCCTCACCAGGTCGCCAAGTGTGGCGGTGAGACTCTCGCCGGGTGCGAGGTACGTACCGCGCTGCTTCTCTGCTCGGCCGACGCGACTCGGCTTGAATCGCCTGAATGCCTCATCTGCCTTCTTTGCCTTCGGTCGGGCAGCTTTCGCGCGAGACGAGTAATTGTCCGCGAGGATGGCCTGAACGCTGTCGTCTTCTTCGAACGCGGTCTTGACGGCTTCGGCGGGGTCTACCGGTGCGGCCGCCTCAATGAGTGGGGCACCGCCTCCCGCGGTCACCCCTCCAGGCGGTGCCTTTCCGCCTGCCTTCCGGGATCGCGAACTGGCTGGCTTAGCCTTGGGAGCGGAAGCCGAAGAGCCGGTCGTGGTGCGGGGTGCCATTGGAGGCCTCCTTGCTAAGCGACAGATACACGGACCTTCACGGTGCGTGCGCCTTCGCAATCGGGGCGGCCACAACAACGGCGGGCCGTAGGCCGATCGAAAGCGCCGCAGCAACTCAAGAGACCGATCACCGCCTGCTCCCTCTCCGCTGCTGACGTGAGTATGTTGCAGGAGGCTCTTTCCGTCAACCACGCCGTCCGCCCACAGTTATCAACGCGGCGGCGATCTGAAAGAACAGCGACCGTTCGGCTCTTGCTCGGAGTAGTCAAACCGACGGTTCGGTCATCGGTGCACACGCACGTCCTGCTGCCCGCTGCGACCATCTTGCGGCCAAGGTCCGGAACGCCTTTGCCTCTGAGCAGGCGAAAGGCCTGCTCTTGCGGGCCCTTCCTTGGTGGGCGGTGCTGGGCTCGAACCAGTAACCGTAGGAGCGCAACTGACCATTCGCAAGTACGGGCGCGTCCTGTCGCAACCCGGCTCGGGCCATCTCGGACAGTAGGAGATCACGAGGACCGGTACTCATGGTCGGTCGGGCTCGAGATGACCCGGAGGGCCGGCGACGCACGATTGCTGGCCAGTTGCTCGAGGATTCGAAAAGAGCTTGACGCCCGAGTGCGTGACCCATCTTAGGTCCACGAGAGCACGTCAAGCTTGCCGCGATGAGCCCTCGGGACTCCTCCCCAGGCGGTCGCCTCTGAGCAGCGGGCGGGGGCCGGATGCCGCATCTGCCCGCGGAATGGGTGTGGTCACGCCGAACACGTCGGTAATCGTCAGCGAATCGATCCAGCAGAGGGAGCCGACGGGCACGTCGAGGGGCGCACGTCTTCTCACGCGACACGCTGATTGAGGACGGCCTTCTGATCAACTGCCGGGACGCCACTTGAAACCTTCACGCGACCAGGAGGTGGCTGTCCCGAACTAGCGACGTCCTGGGCGCATTGGCCCCAATCCAACAAAGCACGGCGCAACAAGGCGCCTGTCAATCATTTCGGTGCTGCTCAATCGCGTCGTTCCTCTTGACACGTTCATGCGTTGTTGGTAGAAAGCGCCCTTCATCTCTGGCCGAGTTTCGGCCGACGATCGAAGGGAGGTCGGAATGTCCAGCACAACTCAGATTGCGAACTGCGGCTTCTGGCTTCCCGTCGCGGCGTAACTAGAACCGCCGCGCGGGGCTTACCGAAGCCCGTTTCTTAGAGGACTGGCCTGCGTCGAACAGCACGCGCGAGGGCGTCTCACGCCCTACCGCGTCGCTACTTCGACAGATCGTTTGTCCAGACCATTGGCGCCGTTCTCGGCGTCCGAAAAACACGATCCGTTGCGGAAGGAGAGCGCACGTTTTGACGCCGAACCCCACACACCAAACCGTCAACGACACGCCGACAAAACGAAGGGAGGAACAACATGCTTTCTCATCAGCCTGAAGAAGCCGCCTGCTCCATCAAGAACATGTGCAGCGGCTGGCGGACGACGCGCAGCAACCGATGCAACATCCACACCTGCCGTCGCTGCGGCTCGCGGAGAGGCTGTCCCGACTGTCTGCCCTGACACAGACCGCACTCGACGTTCGGCATCGGCGCTTGCGAACTAGACCATGAGCGAACTCGACGCGGAACGCATCGCCAAACGCCTGGGGCTGACAGACGCAGTGATCTGCCAGCTCCGGGCGCACGGCTACCTGCAACGTCTAGCCCTCACGGCACACGAACTCGACGCACGAATCTCCCGGGCACACCTCACCTACCTCAAGAGAGACGCCGCGCGGAGCCGCTAACTCTTCGGCTTGCGGCCCCGCCGCGCCTGCTTCGTTCCCTTCGCCGCCAGATCGGCCACTTCGGCGGAATTGACATCGAGCACGACCTGGCCTTTGCGGGCGTCGGCATACCTGATAGTCACCGTCGCTGCGTCATTCTCATCAATGGTTCTGCCAGTCAAGTCGCTGACGAAGATTGTCTTGCGTGCCATTTCAACTCTCCTATCTTCGGGGACTTGTCGAGTCTAGATGACTCGAGAATGGATCGACTGGGCAACGTTTTGGACGTCCGGCGTCCGAACGCGGCAATACGAACACAGAAAGATGCAAGTCCGTGACTGCGGTTGAATCCGTCGCGAGGATGTCCGTAGCGGCCTTGAAGCAGACAGGGTTCCTCCCACTCTGGCGAACGCGTTGGCCCTCTAGACCGAGGTCGATTCGCCGGCTCCTGGCCCGCGTCCAGAAGGTCAAGGCTCGCGAGCGTCACCGGCACCTCGACACGATCACCGCTGCTTCACGTGTACAGCGCGAGGCCGTCACTGTCGATGTCAATCGCCTCGATCGTCCCGAACTCGTCCTCAACGACGTACAGCCGCCCCTCGCCCGGCGGCCCGAACGCAACATTTGTCGGAGCCCGCCCAGCAGTCGAGAGCCGCTCGATCGTCGAACCTTCACGCGCGAGCACGGTGACGTCTCCTTGTCCGAATACGGTGACAAACAGGCGACCGTCGGCCGAGAACGCCATCCCGTCGGGGCCGCGTAGGTTGGCGCCCGACCAGCCGGGATCAAGGACATTTGCAAAGTGCAGCCGTGGGTTTGTCGGTCTGCCGTTTTGTGTTGCGTAACGGTAGACCTCGCCGGTTATCGTCTCGTTGACGTAGAGGTCGCCGTCCGGGCCAAACGCGATGCCGTTGGTGAACTGGTAACCGGTATCGAGGATTTCGGCGCGACCGGTATTGGGCTCGTATCGAATCAACTTCCCGTCCATTGTCAGCGACCGACAGTCGGTCACTGGGAGACCGGCTTGATCGAGGAAGTCGGGAACGAGCACGCCCGAATCCGTGATGTAGAGCGCACCATCCGGGCCGAAACAGAGATCGTTCGGCCATAAGAGCGGGATGCCGTCGACCTGCGCCAGTACTGGCTCATGAGTGCCCGATGGGTCGAGACGGACGAGTGAAGGAATGAGCGTCCCGCAAACCCAGACGGTGCCATCGCGTCCTAGGGCGAGGCCATTCGGTCTACCGGTCTGGGCAACCGCTGTAAGCGTCGTCCCGTCGGAGGCAGGATGTGGGTGACACGGCCCCTGTCAAATGCCATTTCGCAGACGAGCCAGGAGCCGTCCGGCATGAGGAGTGGCGCCTCCGGCAGGCGGAGTCCTCGTGCGAAAATCACAATCGGCCCTGAGTGCCTGCTTGGATCATCAGAGAGACGACCCGCAGTGAAGGGTCCCCGGTCGTCTCAAGTGCCTTGCGAGTTGGTCGTAGCTGCATGAACGACGGGTTAGTGAAGCGCAAGCTGGTGTTCCGCAGCCGTCTGGCGAATGAAGTGTGCTGCTTCGACGTATTCGGCTTCGGTCTCGAGGTGTTCGAGCAGGATCGGCATGTCCGCGTCGAGGCGCGACAGTTCGTTCAATGCGGTGGCCCAGTCGAAGTGGCCCTCGCCGGGCCGGCGCTCGCGGAACCGCATAGGAGGCATGCCGGTGTCGTCGGGCTCGAGCACGATGTCTTTGGCATGGCAGCACTTCACGAACGGCCCGACCTCTGCGAGGAAGTGCCGGATCAGTTCGCCCGAGTCGTAGTACTTGCGCGCGTCGGTCACCAGGTTCACCGGGTCGCAGTGGACGGCAAAGCGTTCGCGATCGACCGTCTCGATCAGCTCCAGGTACGACTCGGCCGAGTCGGGAGGAATCCAGGGCATTACTTCCAGCGTGTAGTAGGTGCGTGTCGGTTCGACCGCGTCGATGATTGCGCGGACGGTGCTGACGACCGCTCAAATGTATTAGCCGAGAAGTTGTGTGAACCTGGGCCGCACCAGGTTCAGCTCGCTGGAGCCGGCGATGTTGACACAGCAGCGGGCGCCAATTCGGTCGGCGAGTCGTAGTGCCGCTATGCAGCCTTGCAGGGCCTGCCGGGCCTCGGCTGCATCGGCGGACAGGGG
>CAWJCM010000002.1:0-359926 GCA_963841405.1 uncultured Actinomycetes bacterium
GGCGGACGAGGACACTCGATTCGCATGCGTCCCGCGTGCGGCGCCGAATCGCCGAGGTGACCGAGACGCCGTACGTCCTGAACGTGTGGGGGGTGGGCTACCGGCTGATGCTGCCCGGCTAGAAGGCGGTAACGAGCGCGCGGGTGAGCGTCCCGCCCGCGAGGGACACTGCGTCGAGGTCGTACGGGTTCGGCATGTTGAAGATCAGCCCGTCCAGCCCGGCGTCCAGGAGCGCCTGCACCTGTTCGCCGACGTCGTCGGGGGTACCGAGCGTCAGCGTCGCTCTCAGCCGCTCGGGATCCATGCTCGTCCGGCCCGGCCACGAGGCGAGGGTCCGCTCTGCCTCCTCGCGGGTCGCGGCGATCGCGAGTGTCCCGAGACGCGTGCGTGTGACCTCTGCCGGATCACGGCCGACATCCCCGCAATGTGCGTCGAGCACACCCATCAGATGCCGCGTCCGCTCGGCGTCCCCGAAGATGTTGCAGGCGTCCGCGTGCTGCGCGACCAGACGCAACGTCTTTCGTTCGCCGCTGCCGCCGACGAGGATCGGGATGTCGCCGCGGATCGGCCGCGGGTTGTTGAGCGCGCCGTCGACCCGAAAGTGTTTGCCGGCATAGGTGGCCGCATCCCGCGTGAACATCGCCCGCGCGATGACGAGCGCGTCCTCGAGCAGTTCGAAGCGCTCCTTCAGCGGCGGGAAGTCGAAGCCGTAGGCCTTGTGCTCGTCCTCGAACCAGGCCGCGCCGACCGAGTGGATTGCCCGTCCCCGGGAGATCGCGTCCAGCGTCGTGGTGATCTTGGCGTGCAGCGCCGGGTTCCGGTACGTCACGCCGCCCACCATCAGGCCGAGGTTCAGGCGGGTCGTCCGCGCCGCCAGCGCGGCGAGGATCGTGTTTCCCTCGAACATCAGCTCGGTCTGCGGGCCGACGCCGGGGATCTGGTGCAGGTGATCCATGACGAAGAGAGAGTCGAAGCCGGCCGCCTCGGCCGCCTCAGCGATCTCCACGACGCGCTCGAAGACGTCACCCGCGACGACGCCGGGAAAGTCGAACCGCGGAATCTGCAGGCCGATGCGGACGGGCGCGCGCACGAGCCCAACGTACCCGTCCGAACCGAGCCCGCGCGCCGCTCGGCGGCGTCAAGGGACAGGCTGGCGACCTTTGGCTAGAACGGCCCGCGCGGCTCGTAGCTGCCGCGGCGGGCACCGACCGCGACGAAGGTCATCCCGTCCGGACCGGCGATCGGCTGGCGCGTCGTCTCGGGGTCGAAGCGGAGAAAGGTGCCGACCTTTACCGGCACCTCCTCGCCGTCGACCCGCCAGTGGCCGGAACCGGCGACCACGACGTTCACCTCCTCCTGGTTCGAGTCGGTCTCGTCGTGCTCGACGCCCGGCGCGCCCGGCGGCAGCTCGAACCAGTTGATCCCGAAGGCCTCGAGCCCGAGCTCGCGACGCACGAAGCGCACGGCTCCGCCGGGGCCGGCCCCTACGATGTCGTTGACGTTCTTGACCGAGTAGCCCATCAGCTTTCGAGCCGACGAGTGTAATGGCCGAGCACGTCTCCCCAGCCGGCCTCGTAACCGGAGCGTGCCTCCTGCGCCCGCTCGCCGAGGATCTCCCAGCCACGGTGCTCCAGGTCGACGCGGGTGCCGTCGCCCTCGGCGGCGAAGCGCACCGCCAGCTCGGTCGCCTGCGACGAGTCGTGGCCCGGATGCCAGGTCATGACGAAACGGGCCGGGGGCTCCCACGCCAGCACGCGGCCCCATTCGCCTTCACCGCCGTCGTCGTGCCGCTCGAAGATCCGCCCGCCGACGTGCTCCTCGAAGACCACCTCCGTGATCTTGTCGCCGCCGATCGAGTACATGCCGAGCGGCCACCAGGTCCCGAGCTCGCGCGTGAAGACCTCGAACGCCCGCTCGGGACTGCACGCGACGACCATCGTCTTGTGGACCGGCGCGATCGCAGCCTGCGTGTTGCTCACGTGCTCCTCCTCTCGCTCTCGGCCGCCGCCTTGAACCCGGCGAGGGCCTGCTCCCAGAAGCTGTCGAAGTAGGCGCGCAGGTCGGCGATCGCCTTCGGCTCGACGCCGTAGATCCTGCGCGTCCCGTCCTTCCGCTCTGTCACCAGCCCCGCCTCCTTCAGGACGCGCAGGTGCTGCGAGACCGCGGGCCGGGAGACCGGCAGCTCCGCGGCGAGCTCGCCTACCGGACGCGGCCCACCGCGGAGCCGCTCCATGATCTCCCGCCGGGTCGCGTCACCGAGCGCATCCATCGCTAGCGCGGGGGAACCCATGGTTCCCCCGCGTGCCCTCTCCCTTCCTTGCTCGCTGACAGCAGGTGGTCGTGAGCCGCGCCCGCCATGTCGGGCGCGGCGGCGAAGGGACAGAGCAACCGTGCGTCAGTCTCCACTTACCGTAAGTATTGACTTACGGAAACAGCGTGTCAAGCATGGCGCCCTCCAGCTTGAGCAGGAGCTCCTTGCGCTCGAGGCCGCCGGCGTAGCCGACGAGCTTGCCGTTCGCGCCGACGACACGGTGGCACGGAAGCACGATCGGGACCGGGTTGCGGTTCATCGCGCCGCCGATCGCGCGGGCGGCGTTCGGATGCCCGACCTTGGCAGCCAGCGCACCGTACGTCGTCACCTGGCCGTAGGGGACCCGGGCGAGCTCGTGCAGCGCCTCGCGGTGGAACGAGCCGACGGGAGAGAGGTCGAGCTCGAGGTCGAACTCGCGGCGGCGACCCTCGAAGTACTCGTCCAGCTCACGGCGGATGCCGTCGACGCGGCGCGGAACGCGCAGGACGCGGGCCCCGAAGTCGCCGGCCAGCTCGTCGAGGGCGTCGTCGGGCCGGTAGGCGATCCGACAGAGGCCGTGGTCGGTCGCCGCGACCAGGAGCTCGCCGACCGGAGAGTCTGTCAGGTCGTAGGCGACGTCCACCAGTCCCCCACGGTCGGCCGCGTCGCGGAAACGGCGGTCGAGATCGGTTGGAATGGTCATGCGGTCTCCTTTCTGCGCAGCCGGCGGACGCCGGCGGAAGCCGCCTGGCGGGCAGCGTCCTCGGACGAGCCGAGGGCTGCGCCGATGGCGGCGTAGGGCATGTCGTAGGCGTAGCGGAGGACGACGGCCGCGCGCTCGGTCGGCGGCAGGCCGTCGGTCAGGTGCTCCAGCTCCGCGTAGGCGGGGCGGCGCGGCAGCTCGAGCTGTTCCTCGAGCTCGGCGGTCGGCCGCTCGCGGCGGAAGGCGTCGACGGCGACGTGGCGGGCGATCGTCAGCGCCCAGGCTCGCAGGTGGTCGCCGTGGCGCAGGGACGGGTACGCCCGCAACGCGCGCAGGAACGTCTCCTGGAAGGCGTCCTCGGCGCGCTGCCGCCCGAGCCGCCGCACGAGCAGGCCGTAGACCTCCTCGCGGTGCTCGGCGTAGAAGCGCTCGAACGGCGGAGTCGTCACTGCGGCTTCCATCATCGAGGTAAACGCCGCCGGCCGCGCCGGTGTGAGATCGGTCCTACGCCGCTTCGAGCCAGGCGTCGGCCACGGCCGCGACATGACGGTGATCCGTGCCGCAGCATCCGCCGACGACGGTCGCAGCGGGAAGGAGGGAGCGCAGCGCGCGGTACTGGCCGGCGAGCTCCGCGGGATCGCCTTCGTCCAGCGCCTCGGCCTCGTCGAGCTCGGCATGGCTCTTGCGCGACGCGTTCGCGCGCACGCCGCCGATTCGTTCGACCCAGTCGCCGCGCTGTTCGAGCACGCCGCTGAAGTGGGTCGGATGGGCGCAATTGATCATGAAGTATGCGACGACTCCATCCGTCTCGGCATCCACCCGACCGATCGCCTCCCCGAGCTCCGTTCTGCCGGGTAGGCGGCCGTCGGTCTCGACCGTGAACGAGATCGCGACAGGGATCCCCGCCCGGCCGGCCGCGCGAGCGATCCCGACCGCCTCCTCGGGATACGCGAGAGTGAGGGCGGAAATCATGTCGGCGCCGGCGTCGGCGAGCGTGTCGATCTGTGTCGAGTGGTACCGCTCCGCCTCGTCGACGCTCATCAGGGCGCCGGGCCGGTAGGCATCGTCGCGGGGGCCGACAGTGCCGCAGACGACCACCGGGGTCGGCGCATGGTCGGCTCGCACCTGCTCGATCAGCCGGACCGCTTTCCGGTTCACCTCCGCGAGCCGCTCGGCGCCGAATCCGAGTCGTTCCCCCCAGTCGGCGTTCGCCCGCCATGTCGGCGTGTCGAGGACGAGGCCGAGGCTGCGCTCGCGTGCGATCGCCGCGTACGGCTCGAAATACGAGCGCAGCTCACGCGCGCCCGCGTCGCTGTCCAGCAGCGGAAAGGCCGCGAAGCACGGCAGGTCGATTCCCCGCTGGAACAGCAGCACTGTCTCCATGCCACCGTCCGTGATGCAGGTCGTGCCAGTGGTTTGCGGAAGCGCCTGCCGGAACCCCATCGGGATCGACACCGTACCGCACTCGAGTCGGGCCGCCGGGGTTGAATTGTGGGGGAGAGTGGGGTACAGTGGGGAAGCGTGGACCAATGCTACTGGGCGAACACGAGCACACCCTGGACGAGAAGAACCGCCTCACGCTGCCGGCGCGTTTCCGCACGGCGATGGCAGAGGGCGTCGTTCTCACCCGCGGGCTCGACTCCTGCGTCGAGGCCTACCCGTCCGGGGACTGGACCCAGCTGGTCGAAGACCGGCTGGCCGGTCTCGACCCGCTCAGTCGCGAGACCCGCGTCCTCGAGCGCTTCTACTACACGGGCGCGATCGAGGCCAAACCCGACAAGCAGGGCCGCGTGATGCTGCCGCCGGTGCTGATCGAGCACGCGAAGCTCGACCGCGAGCTGGTCGTCGTCGGCATGCGCGGACGAATCGAGATCTGGGATCGCGCCGCGTGGCGCGCGCAGATCGAGGAGGTCATGGGAAGTGCAGAGCATGTTGCCGAACGTCTTGCAGCCCGACACGACTGACCACGTCCCGGTCCTCGCAGACGAGGTGCGGGCCCTGCTCGCGCTCGAGCCCGGGCACACGCTCGTCGACGCGACCTTCGGCGCCGGCGGCCACGCGAGCCTGCTCGCGCGCGACCTTCACGGCGACGGCAAGGTGATCGCCATCGACCGCGACCCGACCGTGCGCCCCTACTTCGAGCACTTCCGGCGCACGGCGGCGGTTCAGGCGCGGTTCCTGCGAGGCGACTTCTCGATCGTCCTCGCGCAGCTGGCCGAGAACGGCGTCCGCGCCGATGCCATCCTGCTCGACCTCGGCGTCTCCAGCATGCAGCTCGACCGGCCCGAGCGCGGCTTCTCGTACGCGACCGACGCGCCGCTGGACATGCGCATGGATCCCTCGTCCGACTACTCCGCCCGCGAGCTGGTGAACGAGGCGTCGGAGCGCGACCTCGAGCGCATCTTCCGCCGCTACGGCGAGGAGCGCTACGCGCGTCAGATCGCCCGCACGATCGGGCGCCGTCGTCGCTCCCGGCCGTTCGAGCGCACCGGTGAGCTGGTGGACACGATCAAGGCAGCCATTCCCGCGCCCGCCCGGTTCGGCGAAGGTCACCCGGCCAAGCGCGTCTTCCAGGCGCTCCGCATCGCCGTGAACGAGGAGCTCGACGCCCTCGAGGACGCGCTGCCCGCAGCGGTCGAGATGCTCCGGCCGGGTGGCCGCATCGCCGTGATCGCGTTCCATTCGCTCGAAGACCGGATCGTCAAGCACTTCTTCCGCGCGCAGGCCCGCGGCTGCACCTGCCCGCCCGACTTCCCGGTGTGCGCGTGCGGCCACGAGCCGGTGCTGCGCGTGCTGACGCCGAGGCCGGTGCGGCCGACCGCCCGCGAGGCCGCGCTGAACCCGCGCGCCGCCTCGGCGCGGCTGCGGGTGGCGGAGAAGGTCGGCTAGTGGCGGCGGTCGCTCCGGAGCCGCGGACACGGGCGGCCAGTGCGAGCGCGGTCGAACCGTCAGCGTCGCCAAGGTCAAGGCCAAGGCCCGAGCGGCGCCTGCGCGTCGCCAGCGGCGTCGTCTGGATCGCGGTGATCGCCGCGCTCCTGGTCGGCGTGGTGTTCATGAACCTCGCCGTCCTCCGGCTGAACATCAGGCTCGACCAGCTCGGCCGCGACCGCGCCGGCCTGCGCGCCGACAACGCGCAGCTCGCTTCGGAGCTCTCCAGCGCACAGGCGGCGGCGCGGATCCAGGCTCTGGCCCGCAAGGAGCTCGGCGTCCAGCCCGCGCTCGCGCAGGAAACGACGTACGTCCGGCTGAAACCATAGGCATGCACTCCCGTCTGGCGAATCGCAGGATCCGGCTCCTGCTCGCCTTCTTCGCGCTCGCCTTCGCGATCGCGTTCGTGCGCGCGTTCTGGCTGCAGGTCGTGCGCGCGCCGCGGCTGGAGCGGCTGGCCGCGCAGCAGCACCACGAGACGATTGCGACGCCGGCCGGCCGGGGGACGATCTACGACCGCATGGGCGCGCCGCTCGCGATCGGCGAGGAGGCGACCACGGTCTACGCCGACCCCAAGCAGGTGCGGAACGCGCAGCGCGTCGCGGTCGAGGCCGGTCACGCGCTCGCCCTCGATCCGAACAAGATCTACCCACAGCTGCTCGACAAGAAGCAGAGCTTCGTCTATGTCCAGCGGAAGGCCGACCCCGAGCGGGCGGCTGCGCTCGAGCGGCGCGGCCTCGCGGGGCTCGACTTCTACCCTGAGGAGCGGCGGAGCTATCCGCAGCACGGCGTCGCGTCGCAGGTGCTCGGGTACGCGGGAATCGACAACACGGGCATCGCGGGGCTGGAGCTCGGCCTCGAGCGCTACCTCGCCGGCAAGCCGGGCAAGGAGACGATCGTCCGCGACCCGTTCGGCCGCACCATCGACGTGGTCTCGTCGACGCCCGAGCAGCCCGGCCGCGACGTCTTCCTGACGGTCGACCACACGCTGCAGGCGAAGGTCGAGTCGGTGCTGCGTGAGACGCTGGCGAAGTGGCATGCCGCCGACGGGACGGCGATCGTCCTCGATCCCCGCACCGGCGGCGTGCTCGCGATGGCGAGCGCTCCCGGCTTCGACGCGAACGACTACCCGAAAGTGCCGAGCAGCCTCCAGCGCAACCGCGCCGTCACCGACACGTACGAGCCGGGCTCGACCTTCAAGGTCGTCACGTACGCCGCGGCGCTCACCGACCACGTCGTCACCCCGAACACGACCTTCACGCTCGCTCCGTCGATCGACGTCGCCGACCGGACGATCAGCGACGCCGAGCCGAGGCCGACCGAGACGATGACCGTCGCCGAGATGCTCGCGCGGTCGTCGAACGTCGGCGCGATCACCCTCGCCGAGCTGCTCGGCCGGAAGCGGCTCGGAGCCTGGATCGACCGGTTCGGCTTCGGGAGGAGCACCGGCGTCGACTTCCCGGGCGAGAGTCCCGGCATCGTCCTGCCGGTCGACAAGTGGTCCGGCTCGACGATCGGCAACGTCCCCATCGGCCAGGGAATCGCCGTCACGCCGATCCAGATGGCATCCGCGTACGCCGCGCTCGCCAACCACGGCGTCTGGCTCGAGCCGCACCTCGTCGACCACGTGCGCGGACGCAAGCCCGCGCAGGTCCACCGCCGGCGCGTCGTCTCCCCGGCGATCGCCCGCGAGCTGATGGGGATGCTGCAGGGCGTCGTCTCCTCGGAAGGCACGGGCGGGGAGGCGACTGTGCCCGGGTATCTCGTCGCCGGCAAGACGGGTACCGCGGCCAAGCCCGACCCGCACGGTGGCTACTCGGACACGAACTACGTCGCGTCGTTCGTCGGGATCGTCCCGGCGAGCGCGCCGCGCGCGGTCATCCTCGTCTCGATCGACGAGCCGCAGGGCCAGATCTTCGGCGGCCTCGTCGCCGCCCCGGCGTTTCGCGACATCGCCCGGTTCGCGCTGCAGTACATGGACGTTCCGCCGGACGATCCGGCGTCGCTGAAGAACGCAGCCGGCGCGCCGCTTAGCTAGGTCGCTTCGGAGGCCGGGCAGAGACCCGGCCGCTCGCTCGCGCTCCCCGCGGGGAACGGCCAAGCCCAGAAGGAGTCTGGTCGGGCTGCGCCTCGAGATCCCGCTGCGTGCCCACCAGCAGTCGACACCGCCGGTCCGAATCGTCCGTCGCCTGTCGGGTCGCTGCGGGTCGGACGAAGACAGTCGCAAAGGCGGTCGTCGGGCCGCTCCGGAACGTCAACGCCAACACCCAGGGCCGGGCGGAGCCAGAATCGACGGGAACACAGGGTCATTGGCAGGGCCACCGTAGGTGAGCATGAATCGCTGGGTGAACCGAGGGCGCGCGGTAGGCATGCGTACCCCGGTTATGACGAGCGAACCACCGATCGGCGTTCCGGGATCGCTGAACCACGGGATCTTCTGAGTCAGGCCGCCGCGGCTGGTCGCGCGGCGATAAGGATTCGGGCGGCGAATGCCGCTGAGACGTGCTTGTCAGACCGGTCGCCGCCGCGCCCGACCAGTGCGGGCGCGGCAGCTCTGGCTCGCGGAGACCGGCACGTGAGTCACGAACAGCTCCGGCGGCTCCGCGGACGTTTGCGCAATGCTCCGCCCGCCAGGAGGGGGCTCGTGGGGAAACCAGGGGTTCCCTCCTGCTGAGTTAGACTCGCTCGTCGTGGACCTGGAGCGGCTGATCGCCGTGCTTGCGCCGGCGGAGGTCGTTGGGCGCGCCGATACGACGATCCACGATCTTGCGTACGACGCCCGAGCCGCGCAGGTCGGGTCGCTCTTCTTCTGCGTCCCCGGCGAGCGGGCCGACGGCCACGACTTCGCGCCGGAGGCGATCCGGAACGGGGCGGTCGCGCTCGTCGTCCAGAGGCCGCTCGACCTGGCCGTGCCTCAGGTCGTCGTGCCTGACTCGCGCGCCTCCATGGCGGTGGCGGCGGACGAGTTCTTCGGCCGGCCGACCGAGGAGCTCGCTGTCGCCGGCGTCACCGGCACGGCCGGGAAGACGACGACCGCCTTCCTCCTCTACGCCGTCCTCGCGGCGGCGGGCCGCCGCCCGGGGCTACTCGGCACGATCGAGACCCGCGTCGACGGCGAGCGGCGGCCCGCGACGCGCACCACGTCGGAGGCGATCGACCTCCAGCGGCTCTTCCGCGAGATGCTCGACGCCGGCGACCGCAGCTGCGCGATGGAGGCGACCTCGCACGGGTCGGCGCTCCGCCGCCTCGACCGCGTCCGCTTCTCGGTGCTCGTCTTCACCAACCTCGACCGGGACCACCTCGACTTCCACAGCGACATGGATGACTACTTCGACGCGAAGCGGCGGCTTTTCCTGGGCGACGACGCGCCACCGGCGGCGGTCAATGTCGGCGACGCCTACGGCAGGCGGCTCGCGGACGATCTGCGCGAACAGGGCACGCCGCTTCTCACCTTCGGCCTGAGCGACGACGCAGAGATGCGGCCGGCAACGGTCGACGTGAACACGCGCCTGCGCGGGCGGTTCAACCTCGACAACGCGCTCGGCGCCTTCGCCGCCGGCCGCCTGCTCGGGATCGGCGACGAGACGATCGCCCGTGGAATCGAGTCCGTCGCGGGCGTTCCCGGCCGCTTCCAGACGGTCGACGAGGGCCAGGACTTCGCCGTGATCGTCGACTACGCCCACAAGCCCGCGGCGCTCGAGCATGTCCTGCGCACCGCCCGCGAGCTCGCCGAAGGCCGTCTGATCTGCGTCTTCGGCTGCGGCGGCGACCGCGACCGCGGAAAGCGGCCGGTGATGGGACGCATCGCGTCCGAGCTGGCCGACGTCGCGATCGTCACCTCGGACAACCCGCGGAGCGAGGATCCACTGGCGATCATCGACGAGATCGTCGCCGGGATGGGCAACGAGCCGGAGGTGGAGCCCGATCGGACTCGGGCGGTCGAGCGGGCGATCGAGCTGGCGGGGCCGGGCGACGTGGTCGTGATCGCCGGCAAGGGGCACGAGCGCGGCCAGGAGGCCGCCGGCGTCGTCACGCCTTTCGACGACGCCGAGGTGGCAGGCGAAGCGCTGCGCGCGCTGAAAACGACCGCATGATCCGTCTCTCCCTCGACGAGGTCAGGGAGCTCGCACCCGGCCGGCTCGAGACCGCCGCCGCCGCGATCGAAGTGAGCGGCCTCCAGACCGACTCGCGACGCGTCGGGCGGGACGATCTCTTCGTGGCCGTGGGCGGCGGCGCGGCCTTCCTGGTCGATGCGCTCGAGCGCGGTGCCGCAGCCGTTCTCGTCCCCGACGACGCCTTCGCGGCACTGGCCGCGCTCGCCGGCCGAGTCCGCGACAAGAGCGGTGCACGGTTCGTCGGCATCACCGGCTCGATGGGGAAGACGTCGACGAAGGACATCCTGGCGGCGGTCTGCGCCCCCCAGAGCCGCACGGTCGCCGCCGAGCGCAGCTACAACGCCGAGATCGGCGTGCCGCTGACGATCGGCCGCGTCGAGCCCGACACCGAGCTCTGCATCCTCGAGCTGGCGATGCGCGGGTTCGGGCAGATCGCCGAGCTGTGCGCCTTCGCCCGTCCGGACGTGGGCGTGATCACCAACGTTGGTCCCGTGCACCTGCAGAAGGTCGGCGACCTCGCCGGCGTCGTCCGTGCCAAGGGCGAGCTGCTCGCGGCTCTTCCGGCCGGAGGAACGGCGATCGTACCGGAGGCATTCCCCGTCGAGCGCGACGACCTCGAGGTCGTCCGCGTCGGCCGCCACGTCGCGCTCGAGTCGTTCGACCCCCCGCTGCTGCGAACGTCGCTCGGCACCGTCGAGGTCGACTTCACCGCGCGGCATCTCGCGGCCAACGCCCTCACGGCGTTCGCGACCGCGAACGCGCTCGGTCTGCGATTGCCGGACGAGCTCCACGTCCCGTTCACCGCCTGGCGGAACGAGGAGATCGAGCTCCCGGGCGGGGGCGTGCTGCTGAACGACGCCTGGAACGCGAATCCCGTCTCGATGCGCGCCGCGCTCGAGCACCTCGTCCAGCTCGCCGCCGGCCGGCGAACGATCGCGGTGCTCGGAGACATGGCCGAGCTCGGCGCATACAGCGAAGAGGGCCACCGCGAGGTCGGGCGCGCTGCCGCCGAGCTTCGGATCGGCGAGGTGCTGGCGATCGGCCCGCAGGCGGTCGCCTACGGCGGGCGCCACGTCGAGACGGTGGACGAGGCGATCGCGCTGCTCGACGAGCTCGTGCAGCCGGGCGACTGCGTGCTCGTCAAGGCGGCGCGGGCGATGGGGCTCGAGCGAATCGCCGAGGCGCTCACGCGGGTGACGGCGTAGTTCGATGGTCGACGTCCTGATCGCCGGCATCGTCGCGATGGTGGTCTCGATCGTCGCCGGCCCGCGGTTCATCAACTTCCTGCGCCTCCGCGAGTACGGGCAGCCGATCCGGGCGGAGGGGCCCGCCCGGCACGTCGAGAAGCAGGGGACGCCGACGATGGGCGGCCTGCTGATCCTGTTCTCGGCGGTCGTCCCGTACCTGATCCTGAGCAACTACTCGACGCCTGCGCTCACGGTCGTCTTCTGCATGGTCGGCTGCGGTGCGATCGGCTTCCTCGACGACTACATCAAGGTCACCCACCAGCGCTCGCTCGGCCTGAACGGCCGCTGGAAGCTGCTCGGGCTCGCGCTGATCACCGCGGTCGTCGTCTGGGTCGCCTACCACCGCGACTTCTCGACCGACCTCTACCTGCCCGGCTTCAAGATCCCGCTCTCGTGGGCCTGGTACCCGTTCCTGTTCGTGGTCATCGCCGGCGCTGCGAACGGCGTGAACCTGACCGACGGGGTCGACGGCCTCGCCGCCGGCACCGGGATCATCGCCGTCTTCACGTTCACGGCGATGACCGTGATCGCGTTCATCCGATCTGGCCCGCCCGGCCACCGCGAGATCCGCCTGCTCGACCTGTCGATCGTCGGCGCCGCGCTGATCGGGGCCCTGGTCGGGTTCCTCTGGTACAACGCCTTCCCGGCGGAGATCTTCATGGGCGATACCGGCTCGATGGCGATCGGCGGCGCGCTCGCCGGCTTCGCGATCATGACCAAGACCGAAGTGCTGCTCCTCTTCGTCGGCGGGATCTTCCTGATTGCAGCGCTCTCCGTGATGATCCAGGTCTTCTCGTTCAAGTACTTCCACAGGCGGGTCTTCCTGATGGCGCCGATCCAGCATCACTTCGAGATGAAGGCGTGGTCGGAGACCAAGATCATGGTGCGCTTCTGGATTCTCACCGCGATCCTCTGCGCCTGCGGCTTCGCGCTGTACTACCGCTACTACTTCCGGTTCTTCCGCGGCGGATGACGATCCTCGTCCTCGACGGCGATCTGGTCGGCGACGCGCTCGCCGGGCTCGGCGACGACGAGCTGATGATCGTGGTCGACCCGTCCGCCGACCGGCTCGAGGAGCTGGAGGAGCGCTACCCGGACCCCCGCATCACGTGGCTGATCGGGGATGGTGTGGTCGTCCCGGTGCCCGACGCGTCGGTCGACCGGGTGCTCGGCAGCGGCTCCGACGCCGAGCTCCGCCGCGTGCTGCGCCCGTGAAGCGCGCCGTCGTCCTCGGCACCGCCCGGTCGGGGCAGGCGGCCGCGGCGCTGCTCGAGCAGCATGGCGTCGAGGTCGTCCTCGCCGGCCGCGACCTCGACAACGACGCCGACCTCTCGCTGCTCGAAGGCGCCGACGTGCTCGTCAAGAGCCCCGGCGTCCCGCGTGACCACCCGCTCGTCGCCGGCGCGCGCATTCCGGTCTGGAGCGAGGTCGAGCTCGGCTACCGGCTGCTGCCGAATCCGATCCTCGGCGTCACGGGGACGAACGGGAAGACGACGACCACGGAATGGCTGGGCGCGATGTTCCGCGCGGCCGGAAGCGACGTCGCCGTCGCAGGCAACGTCGGCCGCGCGCTCAGCGCGGTCGAGGCCCCGGCCGAGACGTGGATCGTCTGCGAGCTCTCCAGCTTCCAGCTCGAGGACATCCACGAGTTCCGTCCCCGCGTCGCCGTGCTCGTCAACCTCGAGCCGGACCACCTCGACCGGCACGGGTCGTTCGAGGCCTACCGCGACGCGAAGCTGCGCATCTTCGAGAACCAGCGGGCCGAGGACACGGCTGTCGTGCCGCGAGGTTTCGGGCGGGTGCCGGGTTCGGCCGTGCGCGTCGAGGTCGACGCGGACGACCCGCTGCCGGCCGAGCCCGGCCTCCCGGGACGGCACAACCGCGAGAACGCGGCCGCCGCCACAGCAGCCGCGCGTGCAGCCGGAATCGGGGACGAAGCGATCGCTGAGGCGTTGCGGAGGTTCCCGGGCGTCCCCCACCGGCTCGAGCTCGTCGGCGAGGTCGGGGGCGTGCGCTTCGTCAACGACTCGAAGGCGACGAACACCACGGCGGCCCGACGTGCGCTCGCCTCGTACGACGTGCCCCTGCATGTGATTCTCGGCGGCTCGAGAAAGGGGGAGAGCTTCGACGAGCTCGTGCGCGAGCTCGACGGTCGCGCCTACCTGATCGGCGAGACGGCGGAGGAGCTCGCGCAGGCGCTCGCCGGCGCGGGCGTCCCGTACGTTCGCTGCGGCGACCTGGAGGCGGCCGTCCAGGCTGCGGCCGCCCTGGCGGAGCGGGGAGACGTCGTCCTGCTCTCGCCGGCCTGTGCGAGCTACGACCAGTTCCGCGACTTCGAACAGCGCGGCGAGGAATTCCGGAGGCTGGTGCAGAACCTATCCGGGTGAAGCGCGGCCACCTGGAGTCGAATGTCCTCGTTCTCGTCACGCTCGCCCTCGTCGCCTTCGGCATGGTGATGGTGTACAGCGCCACCTCCGCGTCGGCGACGATCGGTGGGGGGAACCCCGCGTACTACCTGAAGCGGCAGGCGATCTTCGCGTTCCTCGGGCTCGGGTTGCTCGTCGCCGCACGACTGTGGAGCTACCGCTCGCTGCGGCACACGGCGCCGGTGCTCGTCCTCGGCAGCGTCTTCCTCCTCCTGGTCGCGCTCGTCGGCGGGCAGAACGTCAACGGCGCCCGCCGCTGGATCGACCTCGGGGCAGCGTCGTTCCAGCCCTCGGAGATCGCGAAGCTGGCGGTCGTCGTCTGGATCGCGCTCTACCTCTCGAAGCGGCCCGTGCCGACGACCGTCGGCGAGCTGACGAAGCCGATCGGCCTGATGGTGGCGACGTTCTGCGCCCTCGTGCTGGCGGAGCCCGACCTCGGCACCGTGATCGCGATCTGCCTCGTGGTGGGCGCGATGCTGCTGGTCGCCGGCGCGCCGGTTCGCCTCCTCGGTGTCTCGGCGGCGATCGTCTCGGTGATCACGGTGGTCGCGATCTGGTTCGAGCCGTACCGGCGCACCCGCTTCTTCAGCTTCGTCGACCCTTGGCGCGACGCACAGGGCGCGGGCTACCAGACCGTGCAGGCGATGATCGGGATCGGCTCGGGCGGCGTCTTCGGCAAGGGCCTCGGCGAGAGCGTCGGCAAGATCTTCTACCTCCCCGAGGCGCACACGGACATGATCTTCGCCGTCATCGGCGAGGAGCTGGGACTGGTCGGGGCAACGCTCCTGATTGCCGCCTACGCCGCGTTCGGCTGGGCGGGTCTGCGGATCGCGCTGCGCTGCCACGATCCCTTCGGAAAGGGGCTGGCGGTCGGGATCACGACGCTGATCTGCGGCCAGGCCGCGCTCAACCTCGCCGCGGTCGTCGGCGTCGCGCCGCTCACCGGCATTCCGCTGCCCCTGGTGTCGTATGGAGGGACCAGCCTCGTCGTCATGCTCGCGTCGGTCGGCATCCTCCTTAACATCGCGCGCAACGATGGCGTCGAAGCCGCAGCTCAGGTGCGTGATCGCGGCCGGAGGGACCGCCGGTCACGTGATCCCGTCGCTCGCCGTCGCGGAGGCGCTCCGCGCCCGCGGCGTGAGCGTGAGCTTCGCCGGCTCGCCTGACCGCATCGAGGCGCGGCTCGTCCCGGAGGCAGGCTTCGAGCTCGACCCGTTCCGGATCAGCGGCCTGCCGCGGCGGCCCGGCAGGGCACAGGTGAGGGCGATCCTGCTCGCAGGCCGCGCGTCACGAGCCTGCGCGCGCATCCTCGCCGAGCGCAGCCCGGACGTCGTGTTCGGCGGCGGCGGCTACGTCGCCGGACCGATGGTGTACGCGGCGTGGAGGAAGCACATCCCGGCTGCGCTGGCCGAGGCCGACGCGCACCTCGGGCTGGCCAACCGGGTCGCGGCGCCGTTCGCGCGGAGGGTGTTCCTGGCGTATCCGGTTGCCGGGCGGACGGGTGCGCGCTACCGGGTCGTCGGCCGCCCGGTCCCGGAGCGTGGGCGCGTGGCGCCTGACGAGGCTCGGCGGCGCTTCGCGCTGCCGGGGGGCGGGCAGGTGCTACTGGTGTTCGGCGGCAGTCAGGGCGCGGAGGCCGTGAACGAGATCGCGCTCACCGGTTTCGGCTCGGAGGGGCCGGCCGTGCTCCACCTCTGCGGCGAGCGCTACCTCGCCGGCCTGACCGGTCGAGTCCCACGTTCGGACTACCGGTTGTTGGGCTGGACGGACGACTTCGGCGCGGCGCTCGACGCGTGCGATCTGGTGTTGGCTCGCGCGGGCGGCTCGGTCTGGGAGGTGGCAGCCGCGGGCAAGCCGGCCGTGCTCGTTCCCTCGCCGAATGTCACCGCCGACCACCAGACGAAGAACGCGCGCTATTTCGAGCAGGAAGGGGGGGCGGTGCTGGTGCCGGAGCCGGCGATCGCCCGTGTTCCGGCGATCGTCCGCGACCTGCTGGGGGACGGCGCCCGTCTGGCGGAGATGGGCGAGGCGATGGGCCGCGCGTCGAGGCCGCGCGCGGCCGAGGAGATCGCCGAGGAGCTGATCGCGCTTGCGGCCGTTTGACGGCCGGAGGATCTGGCTGGTCGGGATCGGCGGTGCCGGGTTGTCCGCGTACGCGCTCCTCGCGCGGGCGTGGGGGGCGGAGGTCGCCGGCTGGGACCGGAACGAGACGTCGTACCTCGGCCCGGTCCGCGACGCGGAAATCGACGTGACGATCTCGCGCGAGCCGGAGACGCCGGTGGGGTGGGAGGTGTTCACCTCCAGCGCGTATCCGGGAGCCGCTGGACGCCCACGGGCGGAGCTGCTCGCCGAGTTCGTCTCGTCGGGGGACGCAATCGTCGTCGCCGGCGCGCACGGCAAGACCACGACCGCGGCGATGATCGCCTTCGCGCTGCGCGCCACCGGCCGGGACCCGAGCTGGATCGTCGGCGGCGAGGTGCCCCAGCTCGGCGCGAACGCCGGCGCGGGCGATGGGTGGCTCGTGGTCGAGGGCGACGAGTCGGACCGTTCGGTCTTCGCGTTGCGCCCCCGGGTAGCGGTGGTCACGAACCTCGACCTCGACCACCATTCGGAGTACGGCTCGCAGGCGGAGGTGGCGGAGCTGTTCGAGCGCTGGCTGGCCGAGGTGCCGGAGGTCGTGAGGAGCTGGGAGCTCGAGCCGCTCGACGCGGAGCTGGCCGTTCCGGGCGAGCACAACCACCGCAACGCGGCGGCCGCAGTAGCAGCGCTCGAGCTGGCCGGGGTTCCGCGGGCCGAGGCCGTCGCCGCCTTGGCGTCCTTCGGCGGCGTCGGCCGCAGATTCGAGCTCGTCGGCACCGCGGGCGGTGTCGACGTCTACGACGACTACGCGCACAACCCGCAGAAGCTGAGGGCCGCGCTCGCGACCGCGCGGGAGCGAAGCAGCGGCCGCGTGCTCGTGCTCTTCCAGCCACATCTGTACTCTCGCACGCTGCATTCCGCGGCCGAGCTCGGCGCAGAGCTGGCCGCCGCCGACGTGGTGGCCGTCACGGACGTCTACCCGGCGCGGGAGCAACCGCTCGAGGGTGTCACAGGGAAGCTCGTGGTCGATGCCCTGTGCGATGCGAGGCCCGGGTTTGCGCCCGGCTGGACACCGGCCCTCGAAGACGGTGTCCGCTTCCTCTTCCGGCGGGCACACACCGGCGACCTCGTGGTGACGGTCGGCGCCGGCGACGTCGACCGGGCGGCGCGCTCGCTCCTCGCCCGGCTGGAGGCGTCGTGACGCCCTCCGGCGTTCCCGGTCACGCTCTAGAGGTGTTCCCTCACGCTCTGTCCGCTCGGGGCCACGCGCTCTCCGTCTGCGGCCACGCGCTCTCCGCCTCGGGCCAGGTCCTCACCATCGGCCGTCACACACCCGACGCATTCCCGTCACCCATCCGTACGTCTTCCGCGGTTAGGCTCGCGCCATGGGACGGGGAGGTGGGGCGCTCCCACAGGCGCCCCGCACCGGACTTGTCCGAAGGAGCCGCGTGAGGATCGAGGAGGGCGTCCCGCTCGCGCGGATGACGACCGTCGGGATCGGCGGGCCGGCCGCTGCGCTCGCTCGGCCCCGCACGCTGGCGGAGCTCGAGGAGGCACTGGCCTGGGCGGCCCAGCACGGGTTCGGCGTGCGTCCGATCGGGCTCGGCTCAAACGTGCTTGCAGCCGACAGCGGGGTCGACGCGCTCGTCCTCCGTCTCGAGGGCGAGCTCGCGGCCGCGGAGGTGCGGGAGACGGTGCTCGTCGCCGGCGGCGGAGCGCCCAACGCCGTCTGCGTTCACCGTGCCCGCGACGCCGGGCTCGGCGGCTTCGAGTTCGCCTGTGCCATCCCCGGCACGGCGGGCGGGGGAGTGCGCATGAACGCGGGCGCCTACGGCAGCGACTGGCGGGCGATCGTCCTGCGGGCGCTCGTCGTCGACGCGGGCGGCGCCTGCTGGCGCAGCAACGAGGAGCTCGACCTCTCGTACCGGCACTCCGCGCTCGGCCCCGGCCAGGTCGTCGCGCAGGTCGAGTTCCAGCTCGTCGCTCGACCGGTCGCCGAGATCAAGGTGACGATCGCCGAGACCCAGATGCGGCGAAAGGAGACACAGCCGACGAACAAGCGCACGTTCGGCAGCATGTTCAAGAACCCGGCTCACGAGCTCGGGGCAGGCCGGATGATCGAGCTTTGCGGCCTGAAGGGGCACTGCATCGGCGGCGCGACCATCTCTCCGCGGCACGGCAACTTCATCGAGAACACCGGCGGTGCGACCGCGCAGGAAGCGATCGCGCTGATGACGGAGGCTGGCGCGCGTGTGTTCGACCGCTTCGGCGTCGTGCTCGAGCGCGAGGTAGAGCTCCTCGGAGAACTCGAGCTACCCCTTGTCGGCCGGGCGTCCGGCTAGCCGCCGCAGGACCCGGCCGGTCCGCGGCGAAGCGAAGCTGGCATGGCTGCGCGCCCGTCGAGCCTTCGTCCTCCGCCGGCGAGCGGCCGCCGGCCGCTGCTCGTCGTCGGCGTGGCGCTCGTGCTCGTCGGCTCCGGAATCGGGGGGTACCTCGGTGCCCGTGACACCGGGATCTTCGCGCTCGACCGGATCCAGATCAGCGGCGCGCCGCCGTCCACCGCGGCCCGGATCCGGGCGGCGCTCCACGGCGACGTGGGGAAGAGCCTCGTCCGCTTCGACCGGGGCGACGCCGCGCGCCGTCTCGCGGCCGTCTCCGAGATCGCCGATGCGCGGTTCGACCGCGACTTCCCGCACACACTCAGGATCCGCGTCCGTCTCGAACGGCCCGTTGCCGTCCTGCGCCGCGGCTCGGACGCGTGGCTCGTGTCCTCGTCTGCCCGTGTGCTCGAGCATCTGGACAAACGCCCGTATCCCCGCCTGCCGCGGATCTGGCTACCGGCCGGAACCGACGTCTCGGTGAATTCGACGCTCGACGGCGTGGCAGCGAGGGGCGTGGCCGCCGTGGCGCCCCTCCGGCCGCTCCACCTGGCCGGCCGGGTCCACCAGGTCCTCGTCGGCGACGGACAGCTCACCCTGGTGCTGGCGTCGGGGACAGAGGTCCGTCTCGGAGACAGCGGCGACCTCCGCCTGAAGCTGTCGATCGCGAAGCAGATCCTCCCGCTGGCGGCCGGAGCTTCCTACGTGGACGTCAGCGTTCCGGAACGTCCCGTCGCCGGCTACAAGTCTCAAGTCGGAGGTTGACGGTGAGTGTTTGTGCCCGCAAATCGCGTTGACAAGCCGTGCACATGCCCCTACCCTGCAGAGGTCGAACGAGTTTCGGCCCCAATCCTGAAGTAGATATCGAGACTGAGAGACGGGAAGCGCCATGAGCATGAGAGATCAGTCAGGGAGCTACCTCGCCGTCCTGAAGGTGATCGGCGTCGGGGGCGGCGGGACGAACGCAGTCAACCGCATGATCGAGGCGGGGCTGACAGGGGTTGAGTTCATCGCGGTCAACACCGACGCCCAGGCGTTGCTGATGAGCGACGCCGACGTCAAGATCCATATCGGCTCGCAGGTGACGCGCGGTCTCGGCGCCGGCGCCGACCCCGAGGTGGGCAGTGCCGCAGCGCGTGAGTCGCGCGACGAACTGAAGGACGCCCTCAAGGGCGCGGACATGATCTTCGTCACCGCCGGAGAAGGCGGCGGCACCGGCACGGGGGCGGCCCCGACCGTGGCGGAGCTCGGCCAGGAGCTGGGCGCGCTGACCGTCGGCGTGGTCACGAAGCCCTTCGCCTTCGAGGGTCGCCTGCGCTCCGAGCGGGCCGCCGTGGGCATCAACGAGCTGCGCGAGTACGTCGACACCCTGATCGTGATCGAGAACGACCGGCTGCTCCAGGTGATCGAGAAGAACACGTCCGTGCTCGAGTCGTTCCGGCTCGCCGACGACGTCCTCCGCCAGGGCGTCCAGGGCATCACCGACCTGATCACAGTCCCGGGCCTCGTCAACCTCGACTTCGCCGACGTGCGGACGATCATGCGCGAGGCCGGCTCGGCTCTGATGGGGATTGGCACCGCCGCCGGCGAGAGCCGGGCAGCGGAGGCCGCGCGGATCGCCGTCTCGTCGCCGCTGCTGGAATCCTCGATCGAGGGTGCCACCGGCATCCTCCTGAACGTCACTGCAGGCCCCGAAGTCGGTCTGTTCGAGGTCAACGAGGCGGCCGAGGTGGTCACCGCCGCCGCGGATGCGAACGCGAACGTCATCTTCGGCGCCGTGATCGATGCCTCGATGGGCGAGGAGGTGCGCGTCACCGTCATCGCCACCGGCTTCGGTCAGCAGCTGCACCGGCGCGCGGGCCGCAGGCCGGAGCGCGAGCGGGTCGGCGTTTCCGAGGCGCCCGTCCCGCGCGAGTCCGATCAGGCCTTCGACGTTCCGTCGCAGATGCTCGACGTGCCGTCGTTCCTCCGGGACGGCTAAAGAGCAGCCCGCCCTCGGCCCGGGCACGTTCCGGTACGGCACCGACATGGCTGGGCAGAGTTCTCGGTTGTCCGCAGGACGCTGCCAGGGGGTCGAGTAGCATCCGGGCCGGTGCAGGAGACGCTCCGTCGCACGCCGCTGCGCGATCGTCACGTCGATCTCGGCGCGCGGATGGTGCCGTTCGCCGGCTGGGACATGCCGGTGCAGTACGAAGGAGTGACCCAGGAGCACCGGGCGGTTCGCCGGGACGCCGGCGCCTTCGACGTGTCCCACATGGGGGAGGTCGAGGTGGAGGGTCCCCGCGCGACGGAGCTGCTCCAGTCGGTGCTCTCGAACGATCTCGGCCGCATCGAGCCGGGCCAGGCGCAGTACACGCTGCTGACCGACGAGCGTGGCGGGATCCTCGACGACCTGATCGTCTATCGACTCGATTCCTTCCGGTACCTGCTGATCGTGAACGCGTCGAACCGGGAGGCGGCCTACGGATGGCTGAAGGAACGCGAGCTGCGAGGGTCGGACGTCCGCGACGTCTCCGACGAGTACGGGCTGATCGCGGTCCAGGGGCCCCGAGCGCTCGAGCGCCTCGGGCTCGGCCTCGCGCCACCGTTCACGTTCGCCGAAGGCGAGGTCGGCGGCATCACCTGCATGGTCAACCGCACCGGCTACACGGGCGAGCAGGGCGTCGAGCTGATGGTGATGGCCGACGAGGCCGGCGAGCTCTGGGATGGAGTGCTCGAGCGCGGGGTCACGCCCTGCGGCCTCGGCGCCCGCGACAGCCTCCGGCTCGAGGTCTGCTACCCGCTGCACGGCAACGACATCGGACCGGACACCGACGCGATCTCGGCCGGGCTCGGCTGGGCCTGCGCATTCGACAAGGACTTCACCGGCGTCGAGGAGCTGCGCCGGATCAAGGCTCAGGAGCCCTCGCGCCGGCTCGTCGCCTTCGTGATGGAAGAGCCGGCGGTTCCGCGCCAGGGCATGCCGATCGTCGAAGGCGGCGAGGTCACGTCGGGCACGCACTCGCCGATGCTCCACCGGGGGATCGGCATGGGGTACGTGCCGGCCGCCCTTGCGCCGCCGGACACCGAGCTGACGATCGACGTCCGCGGACGGCATCGCCGGGCGCGGACGGTCGAGAAGCCGATCTACAAGCGAGAGGAGTGAGCCGTGGCAGTCGAAAGCTACCCCGAGGATCTCAGGTATCACCCTGAGCACGACTGGGCTCGAATCGAGGGCGATACGGCCCTGCTCGGCATCACCTGGTACGGGCAGGACGCACTCGGCGAGCTCGTCCACTACGAGCCGCCCGACGTCGGCGCGACGCTGTCGAAGGACGGGGCATACGGCGAGGTCGAGTCGGTCAAGGCCGTCTCCGACCTGATCGCTCCGCTCTCGGGCGAGGTGCTCGAGGTGAACGACAAGGTCGTCGAGGCACCCGAGACGGTGAACGAGGACCCGTACGGCGAAGGGTGGCTGGTCAAGATCCGCGTCGCCGATCAAGCGGAGGCCGACGGACTGATGGACGCCGAGGCGTACAAGGCCCACCTGTCCACGCTGTGAGTCATCTCTCGCTGACCGACGCCGATCGCGAGGAGATGCTCGCGGCGATCGGGGTCTCGTCGATCGAGGATCTCTTCAGCGACATTCCCGAGGGAGTGAGGTACAGAGCCACGCTCGATCTGGAGCCGGCGCTGTCGGAGCCGGAACTCGTCGCCCACCTGGAGGGGCTCGCGTCCCGGAACGCACACACCGGCGTGGAACTGTCGTTCCTCGGCGCGGGCATCTACGACCACTACGTCCCGGCGGTGGTCGACGCCGTCCTGCAGCGCGGAGAGTTCCTGACCGCCTATACCCCGTACCAGCCGGAGATGAGCCAGGGCGTGCTCCAGACCATCTTCGAGTACCAGACGGCGATCTGCGAGTTGACGGGCATGGACGTCTCGAACGCCTCCGGCTACGACGGCACGACCGTCGCCGCCGACGCCTGTTTCATCGCCAAGCACGCCACCGGCCGGTCGAAGGTCGTCCTCGCGGAGACCGTCAACCCCCAGGTGCGGCAGGTGGTGAAGACGTACGCGCCGGGGTTCGGACTCGAGGTCGTCGAGGTGCCGCACGACGGCGGGACGACCGACCCGGCGCAGTTCGCCGCCGGCTGTCGCGATGCAGCCGGTGCGATCTTCCAGCAACCGAACTTCTTCGGCTGCCTGGAGCCGGCACCCGATCTGGCCGCTGCTGCGAACGAGGCCGGGGCGCTGGCGGTCGCTCACGTCGACCCGGTCTCGCTCGGCGTGCTGGAGGCACCCGGCAACTACGGCTGCGCAATCGCGATCGGCGAGGGGCAGGGCGCGGGCAACTACCAGTCCTTCGGCGGCCCGCACTACGGCTTCATCGCCGCCCGCGCCGACTACACCCGCCGCATGCCGGGACGGATCGTCGGCGAGACCACTGACGCCGCGGGGAAGCGCGGCTATGTCCTCACCCTGCAGACCCGGGAGCAGCACATCCGTCGCGAGAAGGCCACGTCCAACATCACGACGAACCAGACGCTGCTCGCCCTGGCCGGGCTCGTGCACCTCACCTGGCTCGGGCCGCAGGGGCTCAGAGAGGTGGGGGAGACCTGCATGGCCCTCGCCGAGCACGCGAAGGAGCGGTTGGCCGCGGCGGGAGCCGAGCTCCTGTTTCCCGGCAAGGCAACATTCAAGGAGTTTGCCGTGCGGGTCGGACGGAACGGGCGCGAGGTGGTCCGGGCCGCACGCGAGCGGGGCGTTCACCCCGGCTACGCGCTTGGCCGTGACTACGAGGGGCTCGACGACGCCCTGCTGGTCGCGGTCACCGAGAAACGCACTCCTGACGACATCGATCGGCTCGCGCAGGTGATCGAGGAGACTGCTGCGTGACGAGGCTGATCTACGAGCGCTCGCGTCCGGGCCGCCGCGCCTCCAGTCTCCCAGCCCCCGCCCTGCCCGCGGCCCACGTGCCGGCCGAGCTCGCCCGCCGGCATCCGCCGCGGCTGCCGGAGGTCGCCGAGCCCGAGCTCGTCCGCCACTTCACCGAGCTCTCGACCCGGAACTTCGGCATCGACACCGGTTTCTACCCGCTCGGCTCCTGCACGATGAAGCACAACCCGCGGGTCAACGAGCGGGTCGTCGGCATCCCCGGCTTCCGCGACCTGCACCCACTCCAGGAGGAGGAGGGGGCGCAGGGCGCGCTCGAGCTGATGTGGCGGCTGCAGGAGATCCTGGCGGAGGTCGCGGGCCTGCCCGCCGTCTCCCTGCAGCCGGCGGCGGGAAGCCAGGGCGAGCTGACCGGCCTCATGCTGTTCCGCGCGTACTTCGCCGACCGGGGGGAGCTCGATCAGCGCCGGGAGATCGTCATCCCGGATACGGCGCACGGGACGAACCCGGCGAGCGTGACGATGGCGGGCTTCGAGCTGGTCGGCGTCAAGACCGATCCGCGCGGGAACGTCGACGTCGACGACCTGCGCGGGAAGGTGGGGCCAGAGACGGCGGGCCTGATGCTGACCAACCCTTCGACGCTCGGCCTCTTCGACGAGAACATCGAGGAGATCGAGCGCATCTTCCACGGGACCGGCGCGCTCATGTACTACGACGGCGCGAACCTGAACGCCGTGTGCGGGATCTCGCGGCCGGGCGACATGGGCTTCGACGTGGTGCACATCAACCTGCACAAGACCTTCTCGCAACCGCACGGCGGCGGTGGGCCGGGCGGCGGGCCGATCGCGGTCGCGGCACGGCTCGAGCCGTTCCTGCCGGTGCCTGCCGTCGTCCGCCGCGACGACGGCAGCTTCGGACTCGACCTCGACCGGCCGAAGTCGATCGGCAAGGTGCGCGGGTTCACCGGGCCGTTCGGCGTCTTCGTCCGCTCCTACGCGTACATACGCGCCTACGGTCCGGCGCTGCGGGAGATGTCCGAGGTCGCCGTCCTGAACGCCAACTACCTGCTCTCACGACTGAAGGAGACGTACGAGCTGCCGTTCGACCGGCTCTGCATGCACGAGTTCGTCGTCTCGGCGCGGACGCTGAAGAAGGAACACGGGATCACGGCTCTGGACGTCGCCAAGCGGCTGATGGACTACGGCTTCCATCCGCCCACGATCTACTTCCCGCTCGTGGTCTCGGAGGCCCTGATGATCGAGCCGACCGAGACGGAGCCCAAGGAGCGGCTCGACGAGTTCTGCGAAGCGATGCTCGCGATCGCCCGGGAGGCGGCAGACGACCCCGATGTCGTCCGCGGCGCTCCGCATACGCGGCCGGTCGGCAGGTTGGACGAGGTGAAAGCCGCCAAGCACGCCGTCGTCCGCTACGGGTTCGAGGACCACCCGAGCCTCGTGGACGAGCCGGCGACCGCGGCCGTGCCGAAGGGAGCCTAGGACGGATCGCCGCGAGCGCGAGTGGATCATGGGCGAGCATCAGCCGCGCGGGTTGTCCACGCGCGAGCGGTGGGAAGCCGAGCTCCTCGCCGCCGACCTTGAGGAGAGCCCGGTGTTCGGCAAGCGCCTGCCCCGGCGGCTGCGCAACTTCTCGCCGAGTGTCGAGGGCTACACGCGCTCGGTCATCGGCCCGCCTGCGTACGCGCAGCGGCTTCGCCAGATCGAGGACGAGATCGAGGACCATCTCGCACGGCTCCGTGCCGCGCGCGACGACCTGCATCGCGAAGTGCGCGACCCTCGGGAACGCGACCGGCGTTGGCGTGTGCTCGCAGCGCGTTGGAACTTCCATGCGGTCAACGACCTGATCGAGAGGCACAACCGCTGGTACCCGGTGGAGGCAAAGCTGGCGATGAACCCGCGGACGGGCGACTTCGTCCTCGTCGGCGGCAAGCCGTATCGGCGGGAGCCGCTCGACGCAGCGTGGGTGCTGAGACGCCTTCCGGCGGACGGTCCGGAGCGCCTCGCGGCCTAACCTGACCGGGGTGGGTCCGGCGGACCGCCGATTGAGCCGGACGGCCCATTGATCCCGGCCGTGCGCAGGCCGAATGCTCTGTGCATGGAATGGAAATGGCACCTCCGGCGCGCCGAGAGCCCGCCGGAGCCGGCCACGATCGAGGAGACGGTCGACACGCTGCGGCTCTTCCCGATCGTCGGCCCAGACCTCTGCTATCCCGTCGCGGCGCTGCTCGCGCGCGGGCGCCTCGAGGAGGCTGCCGAGCTCGTCTCGGACCGCGCCTGGGTGGCGTCCGCTCCGCTCTACGGCTAGGCCGCGGCGCGCCCGGCGAGCTGGCCGCAGGCGGCGTCGATGTCCCGACCGCGGGTGAGGCGCACCGTGGCCGGCAGGCCCGCCCGGTCGAGCACCGCCTTGAACTCGGCGATCGCCGTTCGTGACGAACCGTCGAACGTGCCGGTCGGGTTGTACGGGATCAGGTTCACCTTGAACGCCTCGAAGTCGAGCAGGGCGGCGAGCTGCGCCGCCTGCTCCGGGGCGTCGTTCACGCCGGCGAGCATCACGTACTCGACGAACACCTTGCGGCGCCGCAGCGACGCGTACCGGCGGCATTCGGCGACCACGGCCGCGAGCGGGTAGCGGTCGTTCACCGGCATGAGTCGCGAGCGGAGGGAGGGGTTGGCCGCGTGGAGCGACAGGGCCAGCCGGATCGGCTCGCCGACGTCGTCGATGAACCGGCGCAGCCCCGGCAGCCAGCCGATCGTCGAGATCGTCGTGCGGCGGTGCGTGATCCCGAGGTCCGGGAGCCGTCGGGCCGCGTCCAGCACGGCGTCGAGGTTGAGCATCGGTTCGCCCATCCCCATGAAGACGCAGTGGTCGACGGCTTCGAGCCGGCGGAAGTGGAGCGCCTGGTCGAGGATCTCCGAGGCGGTCAGGTTGCGCCCGAAGCGCATCTGCCCGGTGGCGCAGAACGTGCAGGTCAGCGGGCAGCCCGACTGTGACGAGACGCAGACAGAGCGGCGGCCGTCGCGGTATCGCATCAGCACGGCCTCGACCGGCTTGCCGTCCGACGCGCGGAACAGCGCCTTGACGGTGCCGTCGCGTGCCTCGGCCCGGCGCTCGAGCTCGAGCGTCGAGAACGGAACGTCCGCGGCCAGCCGGGTACGGAGCCCGGCGGGCACGTTCGTCATCGCCTCGTATCCGGCAGCGCCGCGAGCCGCCCAGTCCCAGATCTGGCGCGCGCGATAGGCCGGCTGGCCGCGCTCGGCGAGCTTGTCCGCAAGGAGCGAGAGGTCCACGGGCTCCACGCTAGCGGGCCGCGCCGCAGGGCGGTCTGCGCGGGACCGCGGGCTGCCGAGCGGCGGCCGCCGGGAAGCATCCGGTGGGCCGAGGCTTTGACAGCCGCGCGGTCGCCGCATGGTCTGTCCGTTGCTGCGTGCCCAGTGGAGCACTCGGCGCCGAATCGACACGACGATGTCACACGCGGTCACGGATGTCGCGATAGCGTCGCCGGCGAGGGCGGAGGGATGCATCCCCACCCTTGGGTGGGGGTGTGGTGGAGCGCCGCGCGGCACCCTGGGGCAACGGGCCAGGGCCGTCGCTAGGCTCCTCGACGATGATCGATCTGCGCTCTGACACCGCGACCAAGCCGTCGCGGGAGATGCTCGCGGCCATGGCCGCCGCCGATGTCGGAGACGAGCAGGAACAGGAGGATCCGACCGTCAACGAGCTCCAGCGCCGTGCCGCCGAGCTGCTCGGGCACGAACGCGCGCTCTTCCTGCCCACGGCGACGATGGCGAACCAGATCGCCCTCCGCATGCTGACGCGGCCGGGCGGCCAGCTGATCGCAGAGGAACGGACGCACATCCTGATCTTCGAGGCGGGCGGGCCGGCAGTTCATTCGGGCCTGATCGCCCGGCCGCTGACCGGGCGCGCGGGCCGGATCACGCCCGAACAGATCCGCCAGGCGGCCGCGTCCTCGGACTGGCTGCAGCCGGCGCGTATCGTCGTCCTCGAACAGACGCACCGCAGCGCGGGCGGGCGGGTCTGGCCGCTCGACGAGCTGTCCGCCTCGATCGACGCGGCCCACCAGCTCGGGCTGCCCGTCCACCTCGACGGAGCGAGGCTGATGAATGCCGCCGTCGCATCCGGCGTTCCGGCCGCCGACTACGGACGGCTGGCCGACACCGTGCAGATCTGCTTCTCGAAGGGGCTCGGCTGCCCGATGGGCGCGATCCTCGCCGGCTCGGACGAGCACATCGAGGAGGCCTGGCGGCTGAAGTTCCTCTTCGGCGGCGCGCTCCGGCAAGCGGGCGTCGTCGCGGCGGCGATGCTCTATGCGCTCGAGCACAACGTCGAACGGCTCGCCGAGGATCATGCGAGGGCGAAGCGACTCGCGCAGGGCCTCGGCGGCGCCGGACTGCCGGTCGACGTCGACGCGACCGAGACGAACTTCGTCGGCATCGACATCGGCTCGATCGGCCTGGACGTCGCCGACGCGCGGGCCCGGATCCGCGCCGAGGGCGTCCTCGTCGGCCGTCTCCGCCCGGGCGTCCTGCGCGTCGCCACCCACCTGGGCGTCCGCGACGACGACGTCGACCGGGCGATCGAGCTCATCCCCAGGGCGCTCGGTGTCCTCGCAGCCGCCTGAGCAGCAGCTGATCGCGATTCTGCGGCGGGGGCAGGGCCGCTACCGCCTGCCGAGCGTGTCGGCAGCCGTCTACCGCGACGGCGAGACGGTCTGGGCGGACGCAGTGGGGCTCGCCGAGGAGCGGCGAGAGGCGACCGCCGACACCCAGTACCGCATCGGCTCGATCACGAAGACGTTCACCGCCGCAGCGGTGATGCTCCTCGTCGAGGACGGGAAGGTCACGCTCGACGACGCGCTCGAGCGGCACCTGCCGGCGGTGCCGTTCGGCGACCTGACCGTCCGCAGGCTGCTCGCCCACAGCTCGGGTCTCCAGCGCGAGCCGCCCGGCGAGGTCTGGGAGTCCCTCCAGTTCCCGAGCGGCGCAGAGCTGGTCGAACGGCTCGCCGACGCCGAGCTCGTGCTGCCCGCGGGCGAGCGCTGGCACTACTCCAACCTGGCGTACGCTTTGCTCGGCGAGCTCGTCACGCGGGTCGCGGGCGCGCCCTTCCCGGCTTTCGTCGACGAGCGCCTGATCGGCCCCTGCGGGCTCCGGCGGACGACGTGGCGCTCCGCCGACCCCGCCGCGCGCGGGTACTACGTCGACCCCTATGCCCGGACGCTCCGGCCCGAGGCCTCGCTCGAAGGCGACGGCGTCGAGGCGGTCGGCAGCCTCTGGAGCACGCCGTCCGACCTCTGCCGCTGGGCGGTGCATCTGGCCACGATCGAGGCGATGCACCAGGTGCAGATCATGGACGACCCGGAGGACTGGACGCTCGGACACGGGCTCGGCCTTCAGCTTGTCCGGAGCGGCGACCGCGTCTTCTTCGGGCACGGCGGGGCGATGCCCGGGTTCCTGGCGATGCTGCTCGGTCGACGCCGTGACGGCGTGGGCGCGGCGCTGGCGACGAACGCCTCGACGCCGTCGGCGGCGGTGGAGGAGATCACGCTGGAGCTCGCCGAGCAGGCGCTCGAGCTCTTTCCGGCCGAGCAGGAAGCATGGCGACCCGAAACCGAGCCGCCGCCCGAGGTCGCCGAGCTGCTGGGCATCTGGTGGACGGAGGGGACGCCGTTCGTCTTCTGGTGGGAGGGCGGCTGGCTGCGTGCCCGTCCGACGGAGAGCGAGAAGCCGCGGGCAGTCTCCGTGTTCGAGCCGGCCGGGCCGGGCCTGTTCCGGGTCGCGGAGGGCCGGGAGCGCGGCGAGCTGCTGCGGGTCGTGCGGGACGCCGGCGGCGGCGCCGTCACAAAGCTCTACTGGGCCACCTATCCGGTGACGCGGTCGCCCTCGACCTTCGCCGGGTGATCGGCGGTCAGCGGCCTCCGGCCTTGTAGAAGACGAGCGCCGCAACCACGTAGCCTGCGAGCAGCACCACGCCTCTCCGTCTGCTCGAGCGGCCGCGGGCGAGCACCAGCGCGGCGAGGATCGCCGCGCCGCCCATCACCGCGATCTCGACCTCCCGGAACGCCAGCGAGAGAGGATTGATCGCCCACGAGAGCACGGCGACGGCAGGGATCAGGAAGACGGCAACCTGGGCGCTCGAGGAGACGGCGATCTCGGTCGCCAGCTTCACCCGCCCGCGGTGGGCGACGATGACCGCGCCGCCGTGCTCGGCGGCGTTGCCGACGATGGCGACGATCACCGCAGCCACGAAGAAGTCGCTCAGGTGGAGGCTCTCGGCGAAGACCTCGATCGACCCCACGAGGATCTCCGCGATCACTGCGGTCGCAGCGGTCGCGACTCCCAGGGTCAGCAGCGTCACCCGCAGCGACCAGGCGGACGTGTCCGCGTCCGCCCCCGCGTGCAACAGCCGGTGGCGATTGAGCTGCCAGGCGGTGACGCCGAGGTAGACCAGCAGCAGCGCGACCGCGACCGGGACGGACACCACCTCCAGCGTGTGCCGGCTGGTGCCGCCATTCCAGTCGGGGATCGCCACGATCATGAACAGCAGCGTCGCGGCGAGGACGAGCCCGACGGAGATCAACGCCGAGCGTCGGTCGATCTCTTTCGGCGGGCCGACGGTCAGCGAGAAGCCGAGCACGAGGAGCAGGTTGCCGACGACGCTGCCCGTGAGCGACCCGCGGACGACCTCGACCAGCCCGTCGTTGACCGCGAACAGCGCGATGATCAACTCGGGGGCGTTGCCGAAGGTCGCGTTGAGGAAGCCGCCGATCCCGGGTCCGGTGTGCTTCGCGGCGTGCTCGGTCGCCTCGCCGATCAGCCAGGCGAGCGGTACCAGCGAGGCCGCCGCGAGCACGAACAGGGTGACGTCGCCGGCGTCGAAGACGAAGCGAATGGCCATCGTGATCGGCGCGAGGCCGAGCGATGCCCAGAGGAGCCTGCGCGCCACGACCGCGCAAGCCTACCCGCGTGCCCGTGCAGCGCCATGCCTGAACCTGAGCCGTTTGTCAAGACTTGCGCAGCCCGAAACCCGTTGCCCACAATCACCCCATGAAACGCGGACGGACGGCGACCCAGTCGCTCCCGCTCAGACCACAGGACGAGGTCGAGTGCCGGCGGTGCGGCGTGCACTGCGACAAGATCGTCTATCCGGCAGCGTGCATCGACCGCGCCTGCCCGTTCGTCTACGCGTACGAGGAGTTCGGGCACACGTACATCGGCTGCATGCAGAAGGTCTACGAGGTCGAGATCGACGTCGACCTCCTGCACGAGGCCGAGGTGCGGCGCGGCGGCTTCGGCGCGGTGCGCTCGGTGCGCCAGCCGCTGCCGATGTGCCGCGTCGAGGTCGAGGAGACCTACCGCAACCGCGGACACGATCTCGGGTGCGTGAACCCCGAGTTCTCGGAGCTCCCGCTCGACCGGCCGACGTTCCGGGTTTTCGCGCAGGTTCGCTGAGCCCCCGCCCGAGCGACAGACCCCGGATCCGTCCCTGCCGTTACCCGGCGGCGAGCCCGCGGGCGTGCAGCTCGCGGAGCTTTCGCATCTCGCCCTCGTCCGGGCCGTGGTTGTCCGGGCCGGGAACCTCCATCACCGCGGGCAGCTCCTGGAACGCCGGATGGGCGAGGAACGTGCCGAGCCCTTCGCCCAGCTCGCCCTCGAGGATGTTCGCGTGGCGGTCGCGGTTGGAGCCGAGCGGCGCCTGCGCGTCGTTGACATGGAGCGCGCGCAGGCGGTCGAGCCCGACGCGGGAGTCGAGCTCGGCCAGCAAACCGTCGAGGGCCGTGCGGTCGGTGACGTCGTCGCCGGAGACCCAGAGGTGGCACGAGTCGAGGCAGATGCCGAGCCGCCCATGCCGACCGCATGCGTCGAACAGCGCCTCCAGCTCGTCCAGCGACCGCCCGATCGTCCCCCCGGCGCCGGCCGAGTTCTCCATCAGCAGCCAGGTCGTGTCGGAGCAGTGGGCGAGGATCTGCTCGATCGCCGGAACGGCCCGCTCGAGCGCGGCCTCGAGCCCGGCGCCCAGGTGGGAGCCCACGTGGAAGACGACGCCGTCGGCGCCGATCGCGCAGGCGGCGTCCATCGTCGAGCTCATCGTCGCCACGCTCTTCTCGTAGAGCTCGTCGTTCGGGCTCGCGAGATTGACGAGGTAGAGCGCGTGCACGAGCACTGCGCCGATCCCGAGCTCCACCCGCCGATCGCGGAACGCCGCGAGGTCGGCGGGATCGTGATCGGGGAACCGCCACGCCCGCGGGCTCTGGACGAAGAGCTGCAGCGCGTCCGCGTCGAGCGCGCCTGCCCGGTCGAGCGCCTTCTTGATCCCGCCGGAACAGTGGGCGCCGAAGAGCACGCGGCGTACGCTACCCACCGTGCCGTCGTTCGCCTTGTCCGGCCGGCTGGCGCCCCTTGCCGAGCGGCCGTACCGACTCTTCTTCTCCGCGTCGACCATCTCGACGCTGGGCGACTCGGTCGCCGGGATCGCGCTCGCCTTCGCCGTCCTCGACCTGACGGGGAAGCCGAAGCCGCTGTACCTGGCGGTCGTCTTCGCCGGCCGACAGCTCGCGAACGGGCTGCTGGTGCTCTACGGCGGCGTCCTGTCCGACCGGCTGCCGCGCAACCGGATCCTGATGGCCGCGGCGATCGGGCAGGGAGCGGCGCAGGCGGCGACCGCCGCCGTCGTCCTCTCGGACCAGGCGACCGTCGGCCTCCTCGTCGCCCTCCAGGTCGTGTACGGCGCGGCCGACGCGTTCGTGATCCCCGCCGAGACCGGGCTCGTGCCGCAGACGGTCAGCGACGAGCGGCTCCAGGAGGCGAACGCGCTGCGCGGGATGATGCGGAACCTGATCTTCGTGGTCGGCCCGGCGATCGGCGGCATCATCGTGGTCGCCGGCAGCCCGGGGGTGGCGCTGGCGATCGACGCTGCGTCGTTCGTCGGGGCAGCGCTCTTGCTCGCGCGGATCAGCGTTCCCGCGCGCTCGCTTCGCACCGAGCAGAGCCACTTCTTCCACGAGCTCCGCGAGGGCTGGCGCGAGTTCACGTCCCGGACGTGGCTGTGGTCGACGGTGGTGATCTTCGGCCTCGGCAACTTCTTCTTCATGTTCTGGCCGGTGCTCGGGCCGGTCGTCGCCAAGGAGCATCTCGGCGGCGCGGGCGCCTGGGCGAAGATCCTCGTCGCGAACGGAGCCGGTGCGGTGCTCGGGGGCGTCTTCGCGCTCCGGTACCGGCCGAGGCTGCCGCTGGTCGCCTGCATCCTGTGGCCGATGCTCGCCTGCGGTCAGCTGGTCGGGCTGGCGCTGCGCGCACCGACCTGGGCCATCGCCTCTGTTGCGTTCTTCGGCGGCCTCGGGATCGCGATCCACCTGACGCTCTGGTTCACCATCTTCCAGCGCGAGGTGCCCGAACACGCCCAGTCGCGCGTCAGCTCCTACGACTCGCTCGGCTCCTTCGTGCTGACGCCCCTCGGCTTCGTCGGGGCGGGGGTGATCGCGTCCGGAATCGGGATCACGAACGCGGCCTGGCTGGCAGCCGGAGCGATCCTGCTCCTCAACTCCACCATGCTGCTGATCCCGTCGGTCTGGCGGGTCGGCCGGGTCGGGAGGCCGTCTACGATCACGGTATGACGGTGCGCGTCCGCATGGCTCCGAGCCCGACGGGGTTGATGCACATCGGCCTCGCGCGCACGTTCCTGTTCAACTGGCTGTTCGCCCGCAGGCGGGGCGGCGAGTGCCTGCTGCGGATCGAGAACACGGACACGAGCCGCGAAGTGGCGGAGGCGACGGACCAGATCCAGCGCTCGCTCGCCTGGCTCGGAATCGACTGGGACGGGCCGATCACGTTCCAGCTCGACGCGCTGGACCGCTGCCGCGAGCTCGCCCGGCGCCTGCTCGCGGAGAACACGGCGTACGAGGACGAGGGCGCGGTCCGCTTCCGGATGCCCGACGAGGGCGTGACCGCCTGGGACGACGCCGTGCTCGGCCGGATCGAGGTGCCGAACGAGAAGCTCGAGGACGTCGTGCTCGTCCGTTCCGACGGCCGGCCGACATACAACTTCGCGAGCCCGGTCGAGGACATGGACGACGCGATCACGCACGTGATCCGGGGCCGGGACCACATCTCGAACACGCCCAAGCAGCTGCAGATCCTGGCGGCCCTCGGCCACGAGCCCCCTGCCTACGGCCACGTGCCGGACGTCCTCGGCGACGACGGCAAGAAGCTCTCGAAGCGCCACGGCGCGACGTCGATCGACGAGTTCCGCGCCGCCGGCTACATCCCACCGGCGTTGATGAACTTCCTCGCCCTGCTCGGCTGGGCCCCGGACGGCGAGACGACGATCATGGCACCGGAGGAGCTGGTCGAGCGGTTCACGCTCGAGCGCGTCGGCGCGAGCCCGGCGACGCTCGACTACCGGAAGCTCGACTGGCTGAACGGAACGTACCTGCGGGCGCTCCCGCCCGACCGGTACGCCGACGAGCTGGTCGCGTACGTCCGCGAGCAGGGCTACGCCTGGCCCGAGGAGCGCGTCCGTGCGGCCGCGCCGCTGGTCCAGGAGAAGATCGAGCGCCTCGGCCAGTTCCCCGACTTTGCCGGCTTCCTGTTCGCACGCCGGAACGGATACGACCCGAACACCCTCGACGGAGACCTGCTCGCCGCCGCGGAGGAAACGCTCGCAGGCGTGGAGCCGTTCACGGCGGAGGCGATCGAGCGGGCGCTGCGCGACCTGGCCGACCGCATCGGCCAGAAGCCGCGCCAGGCGTTCCAGCCCATCCGGGTCGCGGTCACCGGCTCGACCGTCTCGCCCGGCCTGTTCGAGAGCATCGAGCTGCTCGGCCGCGACGAGACGCTCGCCCGGATCCGCGACGCCCGGACGGCGGTGCGGTAGCCCTCAGCCGCGCTGGACGAGCAGCGCGGCCGCCACGAGCGCGACCCCGGCCGCCCAGAGCGGCCAGACGATCAGCACGGCGCCGACGAGGAACGCGGCCGCGCCGAGCACGGCGAGCCCGGTCGCAGCGGCGGCCCGGTAGGGGGGACGCCCGGCCGGCAGCTCCGGCTCGGGCTGCACGCCGAGGCGCATCCGCGCGAGCCTGACGCGGAAGAGCGCTCCGCGCCACTCGAACAGCAGCCCGGCCGCCGCGTCGCGGCCGCCGAGCTCGATCGCCTCGACCATCTCCGCGGTCGCGTCACGGGCGTCGGACAGGGAGTCGCGCAGCTCGTCGTGCGCATCCCTCGCGTCCTCGGGGGGTCGCACGCCGCCGAGCAGCTCGCTCGACCGGTGCAGGCGGTACTGCAGCGTGCGCAGCGGACCGGCCGCGCCCTCGTCGAGGCGGGTGCCGTCCGCGGCGATCGCCTCGAGCGCGCGCAGCGTGCCGGACAGCCCGCTCCAGAAGCCGGCCATGGTGCCCGCGTAGCCGCGTGCGGCTCTGGTGCCGGTGCTCTGCCGCAACGCGTCGATCATATCCCGCCGCTAGACTCCGGCAGCCGTGGGCGGCGGCGACGGAGCAACCGTTCTGGTACTGGACGACGACGAGTCGCTCCGCTTCCTCTGCCGCATCAACCTCGAGCTCGACGGCTACCGGGTGCTCGAGGGCGCCTCCGTCGCGGAGGGGCGCGAGACGCTCGCTGCGGAGGAGGTCGACGCGATCCTGCTCGACGTCCACCTCGGCGACGGCGACGGCCGCGACCTGCTGCGCGAGCTCGGGCCCGACCGGCCGGCGGCGGCGCTCTTCACCGGTACGGAGCCGGCCGAGGAGGTCGATGGGCTGGCCGACGCGATGATCCCGAAACCATTCGAGATCGGCCTGCTGCGCTCGACGGTCGACCGGCTGGTGTCGCGGTGAGCGCCACAGGTAGATTCCGCTCCGTGACGGTCACGGGCGTCTACACGCCGCTCGACTTCGAGCAGCGGCTGAAGCAATTTCTCTACGAGAGCTCCGAAGAGGGCCGGGCGGTGCGCGTGGGCGAGAAGGAAACCTCCGAGCAGGCCGAGATCGTCGCCCGGTACGTCGACCTCTTCACCCGCGACCAACTGGACGCGCTCCGCGAGGCCGAGAGGGCGGGGGAGGGAGACGAGCGCGAGCAGCTCTACCGGCTTCGCAAGATCTGCGAGGGCGGGATCGTGTCCGCCGAGCTGGTCGAGCGCGAGGACGAGCTCGAGAACCGGCAGCTTGCCGCCCGGCTCACGTTTCGCGACGAGGAGATGCCGCTGCGCACGGCTCAGGCGAAGCTCGCCGTACTGCACGACTACGCCGACCGCGAGAAGCTCGGCGAGCTCTTCGCCGACCTGAACGCGACCTTCAACGCGGATCGACTGGAGCTCGCGCGTACGGGCGAGGAGCTGTCCGCCGACCTCTCCGGTGAGCCCGACCCGGTCGCGAGGAACGAGGAGGAGAAGGCGATCTCGCTGCGCATGCTCTCGTCGGCGCTGAGCGAAGCCGCGGCGGCGTCCGAGCGGACGTACCTGCGCATGCGGGAGACCTGGTTCGAGCGCGTCCTCGGGCCGGCCCGCGACGACCAGCCGCGCTCGTACCACATGGCCTACGTCCGCCGGCTCTCGCCGCTGGTGTCGACGTACACGAAGGAGCGCGCGACCGACGTCTGCCTGGAGACGCTGAAGGAGCTCGGCTTCGACCTTGCGGGCGACCCGAACATCAGACCCGACCTCGACGACCGGCCGCAGAAGGCGCCGCGCGCGTGCGTGATCGCCTCCGACCCGCCGGCGGTCGTCCACCTGATCACCCGCGCGCAGGGCGGGCTGCACGACTACCAGGCGTTTCTCCACGAGGCCGGCCACGCGCTGCACTACGCGGGCTGCGACCCTTCGCTCCCGTACACGTTCCGGCGGCTCTCGCGCGACCACGCGCTGACGGAGATCTACTCGTACATCGTCGAGGCGATCTCGCGCGAGCCCGGCTGGCACGCGCTCCACTTCGGCCTCTCCGACGAGGAGGCGACGCGGAACGCCGAGGCCACCACGTTCCTCGAGGCGCTGCTCTACCGGCGCTACACCGCGAAGCTCGACTTCGAGCTCGACTTCTGGAGCCGCTTCCACGACGACGGCGGCACCGCGGACGGCTACGCCGAGAAGCTGACCGCGGCGACCGGCGTCCGCTACCGCTCGGACGGGTTCATCTCGGACATGGACGCGGGGTTCTACTCGGCCGACTACCTGCGCGCGTGGATCCGCTCCTCGCAGCTGCGCGCCAGGCTCGTCGAGGAGATCGGCGAGGACTGGTGGCGGAGCCGCGAGACGGGCGAGCGGCTGCGCGCGCTCTTCTTCGAGGGCACGAAGCCCTCGAGCGAGGAGATCGCCGCCCGGCTCGGCTTCGTCCCGCTGGACACCGGGCCGCTGCTCCACGAGCTGGGCGCGTAGGAAACCGTGCGGCCGGGGAGAAATTCCCGGCATGCGCGAGAGAAGCCAGATCGACGACATGCGTGCGGCGCTCCGCGGCGACCTCGAGCGCGCGCGGGCCCGGCGCGAGGAAGATCCCTGGCGGCAATCGGTGCCCGAGCCGGCGATCGTGCCGCAACCCGATCCGGACGTCGTCCCGACCCCCGAGCCGGAGCCCGCACCGGACCCGGACGTGCTGCCGGAGCCCGACCCCGAACCGGCGAAGCCGCCCGATCCGGCACCTGCACCCGAGCTCCCTCCCGATCCCGAGCCGGCGCCGATCCCTGCCGCGTCCCGCCCCGGCCTCTTCGCCCGCCTCTTCGGCCGGGGCTAGTCCTCCGCGGGATCGATCCCGGCCGCCTCGAACGCGGCGTCGAGGTGGGGGAAGTCCTGCACCTTGACCACCCGGCCGTCCCGGATCGTCACGATCGCCGAGTAGCGCTCGACGCTGAACTTTCGTCGCGACTGCAGGGGCCGTGGGTCGTCGGCGTCCCGCGTCTCGCGTGAAGCACGGAACCCGACGACGACCTGGTCGCCGACGCCGACGCAGCGCTCCAGCTCGACGCGGTACTGCTCGCGGTAGCGCTCCGCAACGACGCCGAGCACCTCGGCGTGGTCGACGAACGACTGCAGCCCGGCGTCGAGGGGGTACCACTCGACGCCGTCGTCAAGCAGCTCCGCGATCGCCGCGAAGTCGCCGTCGATGAACGCGCGGTAGCCGCGGACGACGACCTCGACCGACTCCAGGCTCATGGAAAGGAAGTATCGGCGACAGGATCGAGCCTGTCACCGATGCCGTTTTTCCTACCGCGGGGAACGGGGGCGCTGACTACTGCTGCGAGAAGGACTGCGCGTACTCGGTCAGCCTGGCGCGCATCGACTCGAGGCGCTGCTCCTCGTCGCCGAGCTTCAGCTCGAGCGAGCGGATGTTCTCGCGGACGCGAGCCTGCTGATCCTCGAGATCGGATACCTGCCGCTGGTAGTCGACCAGCTGCCTCTCGTAGCCGGCGAGCTCCTCCCGCGAGCGCTCGCGCTCGACGAGCAGCCGCTCGAGCAGCCGGTCGAGCTGATCGACGACCGGGGCGGAGTCGTTCTCGGGCTCGACCTCGACCGCCGCGGAAGCCAGGGAGAGGGCGTGCGGTGCCTCGGCAACGGACACCTCGTCCGCCTGCTGGAGAACGGCGGGGGTCTCGACGACATGGACGGTCGCGGGCTCGGCCGGACCGCCCGGCTGCTGGTCGATCAGCCCGGCGAGCGCGCTGCCGGTGGTGACGAAGAACGAGCAAGGGGTTCTGAGCGCTTCCCGAACCGCCGCGAAGCGATCCTCGTTCGGGTCGGCGATCGCGAGGACGGGGACTCCGTCGTCGAACGAGACGGGGCACGCGGCGAGCCGTTCGCAGATCTCGCGCGAGAGGAGCGCCCGGGCGGAATCGTCGACGCTGATCATGCTCAGCGCGACGAAGCTCAGGTCCCACTGGCGCGCGACGAGTCCGGCGAGCCCGGCCTCGTTGATCCAGCCGTGCCGGAGGACGACCTCGCCGAGCCGCTCGCCGCTCTGCTGCCCCTCGACGACGGCCTGCTCGAGCTGCTCCGAGGTGGCCACGCCTTCCTCGACCATCAGCGACGCGAGCGAGGGGCGGAGCCGACCGATCGGCGATACGCCGGCCTGCGTCTCGTGAATCTCGCCGGACATGGGCGCGACGGAAGCTTCCTGCTCCTCGACCTGTGTCTCGTCGGGTTCGCCTCTGCCGAACATCGCAGACCTGTTATCGGCGCGAGCGCCGACATCTTTAGCCCTACGCGGGAGTCGGGCGCCGGCGTTCGACCGAGCCGCCGCCGCGCTCCTTCTCGCCGAGCAGGTCGACCAGGTGCTGCAGGAGCTTCCACGAGACGTCCGGGTTGGCGTTCACGAACCGGCGGAAGTGCCAGGAGGCCATCGAGACGCACCGCACCGGTTCGAGCGCGGTCACGGTCGACAGGCGTGCCCGCTCGCCGATCAACGCCAGCTCCCCGAAGTGGTCGCCGGGGCCGAGCCGCGTCACCTCATTCCCGTCGACCGTGACGGCCACGCTGCCGTCGACGATCACGAAGAAGTCGACGCCGCTCATGTGGCCCTGCCTGACGATCTCGACTCCCGGCCGGAAGGAGCGCTCCTTGAAGTCGCGCCCGAGCCGCCGCAGCTGACGCTCGCTCAGCCCGCTGAAGAGCGGAACGCCCTTGAGCTCCTCGGCGGTCGCTGCCACCGGCCGATCCTAACGCCGCTCATCTCGCCTGTCGCGTTCTTCACGCCGGAGGGTTCGTCGACGGAGTCCGACCTCGCCGTCTCCAGCCCGGCAGGAGTTCTTGTGCCTCTCGATCTTGCTTCTCGAAATCCTTCGTGGGCGGTGGAGTCAGCTGCACGACTGACGACTACCTGATCCCGAACGGTCGGCCGGTGAGCGTGCGACGCACTGAGTGGTCAGACAAGCTGATCTGCGAGCCGGTGCTGCGCGTCGCTGCGCCTTCCCGATGGCAGCTGCCTACGAGTGCGCCGCGGAGTCGGGTGCGGGAGGGAGCCGGGCTGAGACGACGTAGGAAACCACGACGGCGACGATTACGAGCGGAATCAAGGTCAGGCCGTCGGCCTGGAGGAACACACTCACGATGAGAACGGACGTGAGCGGTAAACCCAGCATTGCGACCATCATCGCGCCGATACCCATTGCGGCACCTGCGATCATCGGCAGGCCGGGAAGGTGGGAGAGTGCAATGCCGGCGGCAGCGCCGATGAACATGCTCGGGAAAATGGGGCCGCCTCGGAAGCTGCTCAGTGAGAAGCTGTACGCGAGGCCCTTGCAGAGGACAACCATCAGGAGCGCGCCCACGGTCCAGCTGTCGGCGTCTTCGATCAGGCCCGGGAGCTGATCCTGTCCTGAGAAGAGCACCTCGGCGGAGCTTCTCCCTGTTACTTCGACGAAAATCAGCACGATCACGCCGATCGCGACGCCGACAACGGGTGTCAGCAGCACCATTCGGTGCTCGACGATCGGCTGGAGTAGCAGCGCCACACGCTTGATGCCGGCGCCGAGGACCGCCGCGATGACGCCGATCGCGATCGCCCACAGAAACTCGGACGCACGGGGGCTGCCAGCCGGAGGGATGTCCGGGATCGCGAGCGAGAAGGTGCCGAGGCCGGTCCAGTTGTCGAGCCCGATGAAGATCAGCGAGCCGACACCCGCAGCAAGCAGCCCGGGCGCGAGCACCACTCCGAGCATCGCGCCGCCGATCCCGGCCACCTCCATCATCAGGAACGCGGCCGGAAGAGGCGAGCCCAGGAGCGTGCTGATCGCGGCGAAGCTCCCGGCGGCGCCGATCACGACACTGGCCATCTCAGGCGCGTCGCGCTTGACCAGGTGGACGGCGAGGACTCCGAGGCCGCTGCCGATCGCGATCAGAGGCGCCTCCGGGCCCAGCACGACCCCGAGGCTGAGGGTGGCGAACGAGGCAATGACGATCCCCGGGAGCTCGATCGGCGGCACGGGGCCGGATGCCTTGAACCCCTCCGCCGGCTTGTGCCCTGCCTTTCCCGGCAGGTATCGGATTGTGAGCGCCACCAGCAGGCCGCTCAGTGCAAGCAGCGGAATCGGCCACCAGGCAGGCTGGCTTTCGAAGCCGAGATCACCGGGCAGGGTGCCGAACAGATACTGCTGCAGCTCGGTGAAACCCTCGAGAAAGAAGTACGCGGCCGCCGCCACCGGCACGCCGATGATCGCGCCGAGCACCAGGAGCGCCATGTATCTGCGACTCCTGAGGAGCTCTACCGGATCGGGAGGAGCCCCAGGCGGTAGTGAGGGAGCAGGTTTCATCACTGAACCGTCCTCTTCTTGGACCATGACCTGGGGTCTGGGTGGTGCCGATCGCGAATTGGCATCCGACGGAGATTCGTCACGATCCTAAGCGCTTCAGCGAGCATCGGTTGCTTCGTCCGGGCCGCCAGCCGCGAGCAGTCGTCGGCCGCTCCTGTGTATACGGATTTCCAGTTGGCGGGCAGGAGGAGGTGGAGACCGTTATCCGTCAGCGCGGAGTCGTGGCCGACGTGACGCTGGCACTCCTTAGCGGCTCCGCCGCCCGGGACATCGACGCATCGTGGATGGCACGCTGACGGCCGGGCCTGTCGCCGTGAGGGCTGGGAGACGTGAACGAGAGACCACCGAGCCGGTCGACAACCTGGGCGGGGGCACTCGATCTTCATGGTCGGCGCGCTGATCCTCGGGATCAACTTCGCGCCGGTCCCGAACGAGACGACGCTGACGATCAGCCTGTTCCTGGTCGCCGCCGCGACCTTGGTGGGCTTCTTCGTGCGGCAGCGCCGCGCGCCGAATCCGCTCTACCACCTACCTTCGGCCGCTCGCCCGACCTTCTGGGTGGCGGCCTGCGCCGGCCTGATCGTGTTCGGCTCGCTGATGGGCGCAATGTTCATCGGCCAGCAGTTCCTGCAGAACGTGCTCGACTACTCGACCGTCGACGCCGGGCTCGCGATCCTGCCGGCCGCCGTGTGCATGGTCATAGTCGCGCCGCGCTCGGCGAAGCTCGTCGAGCGAAACGGCGCCCGGCAGACGCTGCTCTCGGGCTACGTCTTCGTCCTGCTCGGCTTCCTGACGATGCTGCTGCTCTGGAAGGAGGACATCTCCTACTGGAAGGTCGGGCTCGGATACGCCTTCGTCGGGATCGGGGTCGGGCTGGCCGGTACTCCCGCCTCGCATTCGCTGATGGGGTCGGTGTCGGTGAGGCGCGTCGGCATGGCCTCGGGGACCGCCGACCTGCAGCGCGACCTCGGCGGGGCGATCATGCAGTCGATCTTCGGCGCTCTCCTGACTGCCGGCTACGCCGCCGCCGCCGGGTCCGAGCTCGCGGGGCAGAACATTTCGGGCCAGACCCAGGCCGAGCTGACCAAGTCGTTCTCGAGCGCCGCCGACACCGCCGCCCGCTACCCGACCTCGGTCCAGGACAACTCATCGCCGGCGCGAAGGCGGCCTTCCTCCAGGGGGATCAGTGGGCGTACGTGGCGGGAATCGTCGCCGTCCTGCTCGGCGCCGCACTCGTCTGGCTGAAGTTCCCCAAGCGCGACGAGGAACGCCGCCTGCTTGCCGCCTACCAGGCCGAGGACGCGGCCGATCCGGAGCGCGTGCCCGAAGCAGCGCCCGAGCCTCAGCCCGCAGCCTGACCCCAGGTCGCAGCAGCCTTCTCGGCGCGATTCGCAGAGCAGCGTGGCGCGGGTGAGCTCGCCCGCGAATGAGGGGCGACGGGTCGGGCGCCCGCCGCCCCTGCGCTCTACGTCAGGCTGTTCGCGTGAAGAAGCCGATCAGCGCGAGCAGAACAGCAACGATCAGGACGAAGAACAGGAACTTGGAGATCGCGACGCCGCCCACGATCGCGAAGAGCAGGAGCAGCGCAACGAGAATCCAGAGCAGGACCACAGCCGCCTCCTCGTAGTCGTTTCGGTAGCGGAAGCTCCGGTGAACGGTGCGACCCGTGAGCTTCCCGCGGACGACGGATCAGTACCCGCCGCACAAGCAGGAGAAACCCGGACGAGGTTGCCCGACCGACATGGCGGGAACCTGCGATGCCCCGTCGGTCGCGACTTACCGTCTGTGTCAGCTTGGAATCTCGACGCCTGCCTGCTTCAGCGCGCACATGATCGCTTCCCGTGCGCTCTGCCCGCTGGCTTGACTCTGCCCGCCGTTACCGTCAGCGCTCAGTCGGCAGATCCACGCGTGCTCAGCGTGGCGGCGCTCGAGACGAACATCGATATCCCGCTCCCTGGCGTAGCTCTCAAGCAAGTCAAGGACGAGGTATCGAGCCTGAGTTCTCGGCCCGCGCGGGCGCTGCAGACCACCGGTGGACATGATTTGAGAGCAGCCCCAGGTTGGTGGCCACTCTGCCCTTCCTGACAAGGGCGGAATGACGGCGATGGCCTCCGCCCGCTCGAAGCTCTATCGAGGAAGACCCCACCATTAGCAGGGGTTTTAGGAGGAGGCGCATACGGGATTCGAACCCGTGTTGCCCGAGTCGGCGCTCCTGAGCCGCTTCGCCGGAAACTCGATGAGCTAAAGGATCAGAACCCAAGGACGCGCCGACGGGAGCGAGGTCTGTGAAGACTCGGACGTGCTCGGTGTGGGAGAAAACGGGCTCAGTGTGCGATGGTTGGGCTTCAGGTGCGTGGGTCTGTGATGAGTGTCTGTATGCCGAGGCGCGAAAGATAAGCGATGACGAGACCAAGAAGGGCGAGCGGAAATGACGTGAGCCGAGCGCTAAGGTAGCGGGCGGAGGAGTACGAGATTCTAGCGGAATGGCACGCGGAGAGAGCGCCGGTGGATCCATCGAGCGCGAGGTCAGCGGCTGGATTCATAGTGGTAGCGATAGCGCTGCGAGAGGTCGCCCTGGTGCTAGACGCAGAAGAAGAACGAATGGGCGGCGTAGCGCGACCGGACATTCCGGCATCGTACAGGCGGGCGTGGACACGATCAGTTTCTACCTCTGCCTGGAGGGGAGCACATCGCTCGGGAAGATGAGCACAGTGCGACGGGAAGGCCGTCGCCTACGGCGGGACGATGCTCGGGGACTACGCATCGTGGGGCGAGTGGGCGCACTAATTAGGTTTACCGGCGATCTGGCGTCCGGAACGGAAGCGGCTCTACCTTCATCCGAAGCTGGCGCTACCAAACGAGCTTTGTCCGATTGACGAGTTGAATGAGCGGTCGGAGGCGTGTGATGGAACGACTGGCGGCGGTGGGGATAGTCGCGCATCACGCTCCGTATGTGACGCGAATAGATGTAGCTGCGGACGGGTAATTCTCATTGTCAGAGGACGGCGAAGAATCTGCTCGACGCGATCCACGGCTCCCGTCCTCCTGGCGGCGGCAAGACGGCGGTGATGGGTGATCCGCTCGCCACGGTGTACGTCTATTCGCGCTCGTGGCAAGGACAAGATGGCGCGGGCATACGACAAAGGGCGAGAGATGCGTGAGAAGAAAGAAGCGAAGCGACAAGACACCAGATCTGGAGCCGTATTCGCTGATCCGGTTGGAGTCGATACACCGGTTCGAGCCAGAGTCACTGTGGCTAAGCGATTGAGCGACATGCTCGAGGGCTTATGGCAACAGAGATTCATGACTCTGAGCTAGCGAGCATGGTGATGGTGACGGTATACAGTTCGATCAGGTTCGAGATCGCATCGTCCAGTCAGTGAAAACCGGAGAGTTTGGGGGCGGCTCAAGGGGAACGGATGCGGCTATACCTCGAGCTGGAGGCGATCGGGCGAAGCGGAGACTTACTACGGGCAAAAGCAATTCGCAGACCGTCGGCGCGAGGCTCGTAAGCTTGGGCTACGCGTGGTAGAAGAAGGGCGAGAAGCTCTCGACTTAGATCTAGGAACTGTGCTCTAGAGCGTACGACGAGGCCGAAGCGTGGGGAAGTGAAGACCAGACGAGATGACCGAGGCGCGGGCGGCGTAGGCGCGACGGGTGGCAGGGGCGCCCCCCGCGAGGGTGCCGCCCCTGCCGGGCGCGACTACGCCGCCTCGGGATAGCGCGTCGAGTGAGGATTGAAAGAGAACTAGACCTACGCAGAGAGGCCTTGATAAGTACTGAGAAGAGAGAGTAGGCTGAAGGAGAAGGAGCAGATAGCCGACCAGCACAAGAACAAACACCGCGACGACGATCGCAAGGGAGTCTAGCAAGAGAAAGTGGAAGTAATAAGAGAGAGTAATAGTAAGGAAATATTTGTAGATAGGATCTCAGTACCTACGGTATAGCAGGATAAGGTGAGACTTGACATCGGGGTAGAGAGAGATCGTGAAAGTAAGATAGAGGAAGAAATGGAGAGTCTAGTACAACGCATGATTAAGAGATTATAAGCGGTAATAGAGGATAGAATATGCTACTCCGAGAGAAAGAGAGGCTACTAAAGCACAGGTCACGAGACTGCTCATCGCGCCTCTCATTCGAAAAGAGGAAGATCATGAAAAAAGAGAAGGATTCGCTAAAAGGAGAACTGCCCTGTCCAGGAAGTGAGTAGAGAGAGTTCTCGGTAAGTAATACAGAGAAATAAGTAAAGAAACGGAATTAGACGAGAGAGAAGACATAGTTCAGAAAGGTCTTGAAGTAGTAGAAAATAGATGTGATGTCAAGGTACTAGGAGACGTCGAAGAAATTGAAGTCGAACTAGAGAGGAAGGCCGGCGTGTCTTTGTATCGAAGGATGCTCTTGGCACGAATGTCGAATAAAGCTTGAGAGGGGTCGGTCGCCGTGAACTTCTTACCTAAGGAGATGTAGTGTTTTTCATTGAGCCGTGTGAGAAAGTAGTATTTACTTAGTATTGACGCAGCCGATTGATAGGGGCCAGACGAGGTATCTCTAGATGTATAGAAGTCGCAAGAGTCTAGAATGAAAGTGTTTGTAGATTTAGGTTGAATTGTATATGTGGTATGGTTTTATTTTTTAGGAAGGTTTGTTGTTTCGTAGAGAAGAATGAAGAAGGTTAGTAAAGGGATATATTATTTGAGGGTTAATTTAAGATGAAGATGTTTTTTTTGTGTTTAAATAGTTGTATATTATGTATAGGTAGTTGGTTATTTTTTGTTTAGAATGTAAGAGAAAGTTTTAAAAATGGGAATGTAGGAGAGTATTTATAAGAAGAGGATGTGTTTTTTTTTTTTTGTGTGTTTTATTTGTTTCGTGTAATATGAGTTTATTTTTTTGATTTTACCTTATTATGAATATTTTTTGTGAGGTAGTTGTTTTTATAAGATATGAGAAAGTGGAAGATGTTTATAGGATAGGTATTTTGGAGTATTTTGTCGTATTGAATAGAGATTTAGATTTGTTTGTTAGTTGTATTTGTGATTTAGAGAAAGTTGATAAGTAGATGGTTTTGAAGTGATTTTTGGAAGTAGGAGTAGGGTTAGTAGAGAAACAGTATTTAGAGCTAGGGTGTGTTAGCGATCGCAAAGACGCTTAGCCACTGCTAGATGAAACTACCTTCGACTATGAAGTCGCGTTTGTAGTAGCCTTGGTAGCTATTGATCTAGAAATTATAAATCAAAGGAAATTAATAATTGAGAACTAGTCATCGCTTAAGCTGAGTTTCTACCCCTTCTGTAATAGAGTAATGTTTCTGTTCCTCTTTTATTTCTAAAGCTTTATGATATAACTCTTACATTGTAATTTTGTGTATTATTTTTTATTTGTTTGTGTTTTTTTTTTTTTTGAGTATTTATTTTTTTGTATGTATATATAATGTATTTTTATGTAACTATTTGAATTTTTGTAAATTGATGTGTTTTATCTAATTGTTTTGATTTTATTTGTTTATTATTACGATTAGTTTCTATTGTAACTCGTTTGACATATGATTTGTGTTACGTTATGATGTGTTTATGTTAAGGGAAAAGATTTTTAGTGTCGTTCTTAACTTCCGAGTAGATGAAGCGTTGTCGAACGAGATAGAACGCATCGCCATGTGTAAGGGGTGTCGGCGAGCGAGTTCGCGTGCTAGCTGCTCGGCTAAGGAGTGGAGGTACAGAGTCAGGTGGAAGCGAGTTACTTGCTGTTGCCGTACACGCTCGACCGCGATAAGACGTTAGGTGTGTAGTCATCGAAGCTGCTGGAAGCCTACACGAAGAGAGAGCTGCTGGGAGCAGCAGCAAGAGTAGATCGAAACTATGGAGTACCTGCCGTGAGGCTCTCGCGCGCTGTCGATATGTGGATGGGCGAGCTAGCTCGGGCGGGTCGAACAGAAGGGACGCGGTCGAGCTACGAGCGATACCTCTACAAGCTCATCGACCAGCTAGAGCGGCGCGTACCTGATGTCGACGTGCGCGACGTGACGACGAACGACTGTCGCGTTTCCTCGACCGCTGGATCGGTAAGTCGCCGTCGACGGTCTGCATCGATTCATAGCGCGCTGAACGGGCTCTTCTCCTGGCTCTACCTGGAAGGCGAGATCGACGCGAATCCGATGGCTCGGATTCGCCCGCCCCCGGCGGCCAAGGCCGGAGGATGTTGACGTGGTGATCGTGACGCCGGCTGAGGTCGAGAAGATGCTCGCGGCTACCGAGGGTTGGCAGGAGTTCCTCTGCCTCTCGATCCTCGCTTACCTCGGGCCGCGTCGCAGCTCTGCGAGTCGCCTTCGCTGGCGCGACGTCGATCTTGTCGAGGGCACGATCCGATTCCGCGAGAAGGACAACAAGGTCTCGGTGAAGCCGATGCCGTACGAGCTGCTTGAAATCCTCCGCGCGGCGTGTGAGTCGAACGAGGTCGACTTGCCGCGCCGACGACTACGTGATCCCGAACCGTCGGCCGGCGAGCGTGCGACGCGCTGAGCGCTCGGACAAGGTGATCTGGGAGACGGTGCTGCGTGTCGCGGAGCGTGTCGGTGTCCGCTCGACGGTTCACGCCCTGCGTCGGGCGTTCGCGGTCGAGTTCCTGACGAGCCACCCTGGAGCGATCGAGTCGCTGCAGGCGCTGCTCAATCACTCTCGGATCGATACGACGCAGGTCTACCTACGCGCACTTAACAAGACGAAGGCGATGGAGGTGGTTCGAGACCTCTCCTGGAGCAGCTCCAGGTTTCAGCGAAGAGAGGCGCATACGGGATTCGAACCCGTGCCGCCGCCGTGAGAGGGCGGTGTCCTAGGCCACTAGACGAATGCGCCGGAGCGGCGACCAGTGTAGCGGGCGGCCGCCGCTAGGGAGAGGCTGGATCCGGGCGCGGGCCCGAGTCCGGGTAGCGCTCGGTGACGAAGCACAGGTAGGCGTTGGCCTGCCCCTGGTAGCGGAGGGCGTAGGCACCGAGGTCGCGGAGGCCCCGCGGCATCCGGCCGAGCACGAGGCCGACGAACCAGCCGAGCACCGACGCGACCAGCATCGCGCCGCCGAGTCCGCCCGCGATCACGAGTGCCGGTAGGGCGAGGGCTCCGCGGAATCCCGTCACCCAGCGGTTCTGCGCCTCGAGTGGGGGCAGCTCGAGGTCGACCGGGTACGAGCCGGGCCTGCCGACGAAGCCGGGGAACGGATTGCCGACCAGGAAGAGGAAGGCGTAGACGTGGTTCACGTAGCGCACGTAGCGGGAGAGGAACCGGTGGAACGGGCGCGGCGGGCGGCCCGTGGCGAGCGCGGCGACCCAGGTCAGCACGGCGACGACGAACGCGACCAGCGACCAGAGCAGGAGCCAGACCAGATGAGGGATCGCGAGCAGCAGCCGGAAGAAGACGAGCAGCCGCGAGCGGCGCAGGTCGTCCGCCACCGACGCGGACACGGGGTGGGCCGGTGCGGGCTCGACCATCGTGATCGTCTGCGGCGGGCTCTCCTCGGACGCGGCCGGGGCGCGGGGCCTGACGAAGGCGCTCGGGCTCGCGAACGGATACCGGTCGGTGACTAGGAAGAGGTAGGCCGAGACCTGGGCGCTGTAGCCGAGGCAGTAGACGAGCAGGTCGCGCAGCCCACGCGGCGCGCGGGCCTGGACGAGCGCCGCCCACCAGACGAGGAAGGCAGCGACGAAAGCGAGACCGCCCGCGAAGTAACTGCCCCCGCGCGGGCCGCCCCAGAAGAGCGTGCTTCCGACCATGACCGCGGGAATCGCCAGGAAGAGGCGGAAGAACGTCTTCCAGCGGTTCTGCTGCTGCGGCGGATCGACCTCCAGGTCGATCGGGTACGTGTCGGCTCCGATCAGGTAGAAGCCCGGGTACGGGTTCGCGGCGATCAGGAAGTACGCCTCCAGGTGGGTCAGGTAGCGGATGTAGCCGGCGACGAAGTTGTGGATGCCGTCGGGCGTGCGCGTGTTGACCAGCAGGATGAACCAGTCGACGAAGACGAGCAGCGCCACGACCGTGCCGAGCAGAAATGCCCAGATGTAGTGCGGGATCGCGAGGATCGCCCGGAAGAAGACGGTGAGGCGCGAGCGCGCGAGGTCGTCGTCGGTGACGAGGATGCGGACGGGATGAGGGGGCGCGCTCACGGGCCTCGAGCATACGCGTCTTCCTCGTCCGGAAGGACCCGCTTCCAGCGAAGCGTTCCGATCATCAGGAAGAGCGCGGCGAAGCCGAGGACGATGTTCTCGATCGTCAGGGCGATGTACATGCCGACACTGAAACTGAGCAGGAGCGTGCCGGCGACCCCGGTGCCCGCGCGGCCGAAGACGTAGACGAGCAGCCCCTGCTGCGTGCCGACGCCGCCGGGCGTGAACGGCAACAGCGTCGACAGGCTCTGCACAACCAGCACGAGCAGCGCGTTGTGGATCGTGGCCGGCACCTGGAACGCCTTCAGGAAGAAGTAGACCGTGGCCAGGCGAAAGATCCACGAGAGCGCCTGCCAGGTGCAGACCTTGGTCACGAAGGCCCAGCGCGTTCCGAAGATGGCGAAGCCCTGGCGCACGCGCGCCTTGAATTCGCGTGCGCGGCGAATGCCGATCACCGCGAACATCGCCAGCACCGCGATCCAGACAGCGGCGATGATCGCCGCCTCGCGCCTGTGCCGCAGCGGCCAGCTCCAGTCGACCTGCGGCAGGTGAGGCAGGACGTCGAGCCCCGGCAGGACGCCGATCACGAGCGCCCAGGCCAGGATGGCGCCGGCGACGACCATGTCGAACAGGGTTTCGACGATCAGCGTCGCGCCGAGCGTCGGATACGTCGTTCCGGGGACGCGGTCGTGGACGAGATACAACTTGAGCAGGTCGCCTGCTCGGGCCGGGACGATCGCGTTCACACCGACGCCGGACAGGTATGCGCCCGCGATCGTCCGCCGCGGAATCTTCAGCTCCGGGTAGGAGGCGCGGACGATGTTCCGCCACGCCGGCACGCGCGCGAACAGCCGCAACGCGTGAAACCCGAGGCCGACGGCGAGCGGAATCCAGTGGACGTCCGCGAGATGGTGGAAGAACGTCGCGGCCGCGTCGATGATCCTGCCCACGGTGTTGAGGGTAGCCCGACGCGGTAGCGTTCACGCTCGTGGCCCAGGACGACTGGCGTGTGACCGTCACCCTCCCGGGGGAGGAGCATTCCGGCAAGCTCGTCGCCTCGCTCGCCGAGACCGCGGTCGAGGACGACGCCCGCTCCGCGCTCGGCGATCGCGTGGTCGTCGGCGGCGGCGACGACCCCGGCGTCGTCTTCCTGTACACGGGCTCGCTCGAAGCTGCCCGAGAGGCCGAGAGCGTCGTTCGACGGCTGGTCACCGAGCATGGAATCGAAGCCGACTGCGCGATCCACCGCTGGCACCCCGAGGAGGAGCGCTGGGAGCCGGCGGAGACGGCGTTGCCGGCAACCGAGGCCCAGCACGAGACCGAGCACGATCGGCTCGAGGAGGACGAGGCGCAGGAGTCGGAGGAACTCGGCGAGGCACTGTGGGAGGTCCGGATCGAGTTCGAGTCGCACCGCGACGCGGTCGAGATGGCCGACCGGATCGAGTCCGGGGCCGACGATCTCCTCGCCGGTTACACCGTCTCGGTCGTGCGCCACTGGCGCTACCTGCTGATCGGGGCGGACAACGAGAGTCAGGCGCACGAGATCGCAGAGGCGATCCGGGACGAGCTGCCGCCCGGCGCCGAGCTGAAGGTCGAACCGAGCGGCGCGCTCGTCTGGCAGGCGGTCAAGCCGAGCCCGTTCGCAGTGCTCGGCGGTCTCGGGACCTAGCCGAGCCGCCGCAGTCCACGGAAGGGCCTGACGACGACCGTTCCGTCCTGGCGGCGGACGAGGACGTTGCGCGGGCCCTCGCCCTGCCAGCGCACGAGCACGACGACGGGGCGGCCCTGCTCCAGATACGTCCGCCCGACCACGTTCGGGAGGGTAGTGACGGGAACCGCAGTTCCGGGAAGACCGGATCGTCGTGGTATCCGACAACGAGCAGACTGCCGTTGCCGAGCCGGTCAGGACCGGCCGCTTCAGCCGGGCGTTCGCCTGGCTGGTCGTCACCTTTGGCTGGCTGGTGGTGCCGGCCCTGTGTCTGGCGGCATTCGCCGCCTGGCAAGGCCTACCGGGGATCTCGACGCTGCCGACCTCCGGCGTGCAGGCCCTGCTGCCGAGCGAAACCTCGGCGGGGAAGGCCGAGCTCGAGGCAGACCGCCTGTTCGGCTCGGCGCTGCTGCCGCGGATCGCCGTGGTCCAGCGCAACCCGGACGGCCTGCCCCTCGTCCAGCAGAGGCGGATCGTCGGACTCGCGGTTCGACTCGACCGCGGCAGGCTGCCCGGCTTCCCCGTCGGGTCGCGGGCGCTTCCCTACGTGAACCTGCTCGGCGTCGCGCCCGGCTCGCGCGAGCGGGGGACGACCGCGATCACCTACCTCGGGTTTCCCTCCGACCTCACGCCCAACCAGCAGGACGAGCTCGCCCGGCGCTATGCCCGCGTGGTTTCGGTACCGGGAGCGCCCGCCGCCGCAACCGGGTTCATCCCGGGGTCGATCGCCCAGTCGGACGCGATCGACCACGGGCTGGTCTGGGTGGAGATCGCGGCGATCCTCGTCGTCGCGGTGATCCTCGGCCTGTATCTGCGGTCGCTCGTCGCGCCGCTCGTCGCGCTCGGCGGGGCGGGGCTCGCGTACCTGCTCGCCATCCACGTGATGGCCTACCTGGCCGAGGTGTCCGGCCTCCAGGTCGAGCACGAGGTCGAGCCGATCGTCGTGGTGCTGCTGCTCGCGGTCGTCACCGACTACTCGGTGTTCTTCCTGTCGGGTATGCGCGCCCGGCTCCGGGTAGGAGAAGAGCCCGGGCCGGCGGCCCGTAACGCGACCGCCGAGATCCTGCCGATCGTCGTCACCGCAGGGCTGCTCGTCGCGGCCGGGCTCGCGACGCTGCGGCTGGCCGGCATCGGGTTCGTCCGAGCGCTCGGCCCGGCGATGGCGATCGTCGTGCTGGTCAGCCTGGCCGTCTCGATCCTGTTCGTGCCAGCGGCGATGGGGCTGCTCGGGCGGGCTGCGTTCTGGCCCGGGCTGTCGGACGAGCGGCTCGAGCCGCTGCTGACCCGGATGGGGGCGCGCGTGCGCAGTACGGTGGCCGCCGGGACGAGCAGGCGGCTCGGCGCCGTGCCGATGCTGGCGATCGCGGTGGTCGTGCTCGCCTTCGCCGCCACGGGCCTGGCGCGGCTGACGCTTGCCCTGACGCCGATCCGGGGGCTGGCCCGCGACGCGCCCGCCGCCGTTGCCGACCGCCAGGCGGCGCGCGGGTTCGCGGCCGGCATCGTCGCGCCGACCGAGCTGGTGCTGCGGGCCAACGGCATCGGCTTCCGGCGGAAAGCGCTAGGGGGGTTCGGGCGCAGCCTCTATGCCCAGCCGGGCGTCGGCGCCGTGATCGGCGCGGCGCTCCCGAACCTCCCCCGGCAGGCAAGAGCGGCGTTCCGGACGCCCGACGGCGGCGCGGTGCGCTACTTCATCGCCTTCGACCACCATCCGTACGGCTCGGCCGGGACCGACGACCTGCGCCGGCTCCAGGCCGCGGTCCCACGCCTGCTGGCGGCGGCCGGCCTGGGCGGGGCGACGGCCAGCTACGCGGGCGACACGGCGATGGCCGCCGAGACGATCGACCTGATCGGCCACGACCTGCTGGTGGTCGGGCTCGCCGCCATCCTGGTCAACCTGGTCGTGCTCGCATTGTTCCTCCGCTCCCTGGTCGCTCCGCTCCTGATCGTCGCCACCAGCCTGCTGGGGATCGCCGCGACGCTCGGCCTGACCGCCTACTTCACCCGCCTGATCGTCGGCGACCCCGACGTCACGTACTACGTCCCGCTCGCGGTCGGGGTACTGCTGCTGTCGCTCGGCACCGACTACAACCTGTTCATCGTCGGACGCATCTGGCAGGAGTCGGACAGCCACGACATCGGCTCGGCGATCCGCTCAGCGGTTCCCCGCGCGGGGCGGGCGATCTCGATCGCGGCGCTCGCCCTGGCCGCGTCCTTCGCCACGCTGGCGATCGTGCCGATCGCGCCCTTCTGGTCGTTCGCGTTCGCGGTGTGCGCGGGCGTGCTGATCGACGCGTTCGTCGTGCGGACACTGATGATTCCCGCGCTGCTCGCCGCCTTCGGCGAGACGAGCTGGTGGCCCGGCCGGCGCCGAGTCGAGCCTGCGTTCGCATCGGCGGCACCGAGCTCACAAGCCGACCCCGAAGGTCCAGATCCTGGACGGGGTCTGTCTTTGTAGGCGCGGAGCCGAGAGGCTGCGGGGCAGGGATTCGAACCCCAACTTCTCGGTCCAGAGCCGAGCGTCCTACCATTAGACGACCCCGCAACGGGCCGCCGGCAATTGTAGCCGCGTCTACCGCTAGGTCTCGAGCCGGTAGATCGGGACGAGGCGCTTCTCCGCCTCGGTGTCGATGTGGGCGATCACCTCGACGTAGGGCTCGAGCCCCGAGCCGCGGAGCTTCGCCTTCAGCAGGCCGTCGACCTGGTAGAGCCCGGCCGAGTTGTTCATCACGATCTCGATCTTGATCGGCTTCTGCTCGCCGTCCGAGATGTTCACGTCGTCGATCGCGGCCGCCGAGAGGGAGTGCATCGAGACCCGCCCCTTCTCGAACGGAATCCGTGACCGGCCCTGGGCCATGTCCAGCGCGTCGGCGACGCGGACGACGCCTGCCTCGAGCGAGAACGGCTCACCGCCCGAGCGGTGCGAGATGATCGCCTGCAGGACCTCGGAGGTGATCACGGTCAGCTCGGGCTCCTCGTAGATCCCGTCCAGCAGCTTGCGGATCTCCGGCTCGACCAGGAAGAGGCTGAACTCCTCGTGTCCTTCCCGGTGGATGGACATGCCGACGTCGTGGAGGAGCGCGCCGAGGACGACCACGACCTCGGCGTCGTCGCTCGTCATGTTGAAGTCGCGCACGACCGACGGCTCGATGTGGTGCTTGGTCAGCTGGCGCAGGAGCTTCAGCGCGATGTTGGTGACGATCTGGATGTGCACCCACGAGTGGTCGTTGATCTCCATCCGCACGGTCGCGTTCACGTTCGCGACGTGCCACCAGCCCTTCAGCCGCCGGTCGTCGTTCACCCGCTCGAGCAGCGTGCGCAGCTTCCGGTTGGCGCGCTCGGGCGCATGGACGCGCATCTGGTCGACCGCCTCGGCGGGGGCGAGGCGGGTCACCTTCTCGGCCTGCTCCGAGACCGGCTGCTCGATTCGCTCTTCGGTCTGCTTGTCCAGCGCCATGCTCGCCTGGACTCTACTCGGCACCGCCTGGACGGCATGCGACCCCGCTTTGGATAGCGTGGAGCGATGTCCCGGGAGCTCGCGATCGAGGCGACCGGCCTGCGGAAGCGCTACGGCGGCGTGGTCGCGCTCGACGGTGTGGACCTGGCGGCCGAGCAGGGGATCGTCCTCGGGTTGCTCGGCCCGAACGGCGCCGGCAAGACGACCGCGGTACGGATCCTGACGACGCTGCTCGCTCCCGACGAGGGGACGGCGCGGGTGGCCGGGGTCGACGTCCTCCGCGAGCCGGCACGGCTCCGCGAGCGGGTCGGGCTCGCCGGGCAGTACGCGGCGGTCGACGAGAATCTCACCGGGTTCGAGAACCTGGAAATGGTCGGACGGCTCTACCACCTGAGTCGCGGCGACGCCCGCGGCCGGGCACGAGAGCTGCTCGCCGAGTTCGACCTCTCGGATGCCGGCAGCCGCCTCGTGGGGACGTACTCGGGCGGGATGCGGCGCCGGCTCGACCTGGCCGCCGCGCTCGTCGCGCGCCCGCCCGTGCTGTTCCTCGACGAGCCGACGACGGGCCTCGACCCGCGTGGCCGGCTGGCGCTCTGGGACACGATCGAGGGGCTCGTCTCGGGCGGCGTGACGGTGCTGCTCACCACCCAGTACCTGGACGAGGCCGAGCGGTTGGCCGATCGGATCGTCGTCATCGACCACGGCCGCGTGATCGCGGAGGGGACGTCGAGCGAGCTGAAGGCCGACATCGGCGGGGAGCAACTCGAGGTCCGGCTGGCTGACCGCTCCCAGGGCGAGCGGGCGCTTGCGGCGCTGTCGCCGTTGGCGTGCGGAACTCCTGCGCTGCAGGACTCGACCCTGCGCGTGCCCCTCCGCGAGCGCAAGGGTGCGATCGCCGAGGCAGTCCGGCGCCTCGATTCGAGCGAAGTCGGGATCGACGACCTCGTCATCGTGAGCCCGACGCTCGACGACGTCTTCCTGCAGCTGACCGGCCACGGCGCCGAGTCGGACGAGGAGGCCGAGCCGTGACCAGCCTCGCCTACGCCGTCTCGGACACGCTCGTGCTGGCGAAGCGGAGCCTGCTCAGGATTCCGCGGCAGCCGGACCTGCTGATCGGCTTCACCGTCCAGCCGATCATGTTCGTGCTGCTGTTCGTCTACGTCTTCGGCGGCGCGATCTCGACGCCGGGCCTCGACTACGTCGACTACCTGATCCCGGGGATCATCGTGCAGTCGATGACCTTCGGCGGCTTCGTCACCGCTCTGGGGCTGGCCGAGGATTTGAAGAAGGGGCTGATCGACCGCTTCCGCTCCCTGCCGATGGCGCGCGCCGCGGTGCTCACCGGCCGTACCCTCGCCGACGGGGCGACCAACGTCGTGCAGCTCGCCGTGATGCTCGGGGTCGGGTTCGCGGTCGGCTTCCGCTTCTCTACCGACGCGGCGGAGGTCGTCGCCGGCATCGCGCTGTGTCTGCTGATCGGCTACGCCTTCTCGTGGGTGTTCGCCTTCATCGGCCTGACCGCCTCTTCCCCGGAGGCGGCGAACGCCTACGGCTTCGTGTTCCTCTTCCCGCTCACGTTCGTCTCCTCCGCCTTCGTGCCGGTGGCCTCGATGCCGGACTGGCTGCAGCCGGTGGCGGAGCACAATCCGTTCACCAACATGGTCAACGCGGTCCGGGCGCTGTTCGTCGGGACTCCGGCAGGCAACCAGATCTGGCTCGCGGTCGTCTGGTCGCTGGCGATCGTCGTCGGCTTCGGATTGCTCGCGGTCTGGCGCTACCGGCACGCCGTCGGGCGCTGAGGAGACTGCCGTCAGGCGACGTCGGCCGCCCAGTCGCCGTACAGGCTGGTGTAGAGCCCACGGCGTGCGAGCAGCTGGTCGTGCGAGCCCTGCTCGACGATGCGGCCGTGCTCGAGGACGACGATCAGGTCGGCCTCGCGAATCGTCGACAGGCGGTGCGCGATGATGAACGCCGTCCGGCCGGCCAGGAGCTTGCGCAGCGCGACCTCGATGCGGCGCTCCGTGCCGATGTCGACGGACGAGGTCGCCTCGTCGAGCACGAGGATGCTCGGGTCGGCCAGGAGCGCCCTCGCGAACGCGACCAGCTGGCGCTGTCCGACCGACAGGCGCGACCCGCGTTCGCCCAGCTCGGTGTGGTAGCCGTCCTCCAGGTCGCGGATGAAGTCGTCGGCGCCGACCGCCGTCGCCGCGGCGACCAGCTGATCATCGCTCGCGGCGGGGCGCCCGAACGCGATGTTCTCGCGCACCGATCCGGCGAACAGGAACCCCTCCTGCGGGACGACGCCGAGCTGATGCCGCAGCGAAGCCTGGGTGACGTGCCGCAGGTCGGCGCCGTCGAGCGTGATCCGGCCCTGCGTGGGGTCGTAGAAGCGGGCGAGCAGCTTCGCGATCGTCGACTTGCCCGCGCCCGTGTGCCCCACGAGGGCGACGGTCGTGCCGGCGGGAACGTCGAGATCGATCCCGTGCAACACCTCGTCGCCGCGGCCGTAAGCGAAGCGGACGCCCTCGAAGCGGACGTCGCCGGCCAGGTGCCCGAGGTCGCGCGCGCCGGGCTCGTCCACCACCTGGGGCTGCTCGGCCAGCAAGTCGTTGATCTTGTCCAGCGCGGCTGTGGCGGAGAGGAACGTCCCGTAGAGCTGCGAGAGCTGCTGTACCGGGTCGAAGAAGTTCTGCACGTAGAGCATGAACGCGAACAGCGTCCCGATCTCGACTGCCCCGTCGAAGTACAGGTGGCCGCCGTAGCCGAGCACGATCGCGAGCGCCACCGTCGAGAGCAGGTCGACGAAGGGGAAGTACCACCCGCTGAGCACCACCGTCTGCTGGTTCGACTGGCGGTAGCGCTCGCTGACCTCCCGGAAGTTCCGGATGTTGACCTGCTCGCGCGTGAAGGCCTGGACGACCCGCATGCCGGCGATGTCCTCGGCCAGGGTCGCGGTCACGAGCCCGAGGCGCTCCCGCACCGCCCGGTAGGCGCGCGTCGAGTAGCGGCGGAACAGCACCGTGCCGACGCTCATCACCGGGATCACCGCCAGCGTCGCCAGCGCGAGCCTCCAGTCGAGGATGAACAGCAGGATCGCGGTCCCGACGAGCGTGAGCGTGCTCTGGACGAGCGTCGAGATCCCGTCGGTGACGAGCTGGTCGAGCGCCTCGACGTCGTTCGTCAGCCGACTGATGATCACGCCGGCGCGGTTTCGCTCGTAGAAGCCGAGGGACAGGCCCTGCAGGTGGTCGAAGAGCGTCGTGCGCAGGTCGGCCAGCATGCGCTCGCCCACCCAGCCGGTCAGGTACGTCTGCGCGTACGTCATGCCCCAGTTCGCGAGCCCGGCGAAGAGGAAGAGCGTGACGATCAGGTAGAGCTTGCCGCCGGCGTCGCCGTTCACCGCGTCGTCGAGCGCGAACTTGGCCAGAAACGGCGGCGTGAGCGCAATCCCCGTCGCCAGCAGGAGCGTGAGCAGAGAGAGGAGCGCCCGACCGCGGTAGGGCGTGACGAGCCGCCCGAGGGTCGAGAAGCGTCGCCGCGTCTGCTTCCACGACCAGTCCCGCACGCGGACGCCGCGCTCCTGCAGCAAATGGCTGCCGGGCTGGTGCACCCTCATGCGCCCAGCCCCTCCGGCCGAGTCGGTCGCGACCGTGTCCAGTCCGCACCCCCACCCGATGGGTGGGGAGCCGGCCCGCCGCCCTCGGCGTCGACGATATCGGGCAGCGGCGCGCGTGCCTGTGTCGAATCTGCATCTATTTCGCACGGGGGGGAGGCGGTGATCGTGAGCCTGCGCGAGGGCCAGGCGGCCGTGAGCCGGGGCGGGGGCCAGGCGGCCTCGAGTTGGCGCGGTGGCGAGGTAGTCGTGAATTTGCGCGGAGGCCGAGGGGCGGTGAGCCGGTGTCGAGGCCGCCCGCACGTGAGGTCGCCCGGCGGCGAGCCAGTCGCAGCGTGTGGTTGCGACGTCGTCACGCCACCTCCTCGATCTCCGCTCGCGCCTCGACCGCGTCCGCGAACTGCCGCTCGAGCAGACCGTGCTCGTAGATCTCCCGGTAGACGGCGCTCGTCGAGATCAGCTCGTCGTGCGTGCCGCGCGCAGCGATGCGCCCGTGGTCGAGGACGACGATCTCGTCGGCCAGGGCGATCGTCGAGAGGCGATGGGCGATCACGAACGTCGTCCGGCCGGCCATCGCACCGCGCAGGCCGATCCGGATCAGCGCCTCTGTCGAGGCGTCGACCGAGGCGGTCGCGTCGTCGAGGACGAGGATCCGCGGGTCGACAGCCAGCGCCCGGGCGATCGCCAGCCGCTGGCGCTGACCGCCCGAGAGGGTGATGCCGCGCTCGCCGATGACGGTGTCGTAGCCCTGCGGCAGCCGCTCGATGAACTCGTGCGCCTGCGCGGCGCGCGCGACCGACTCGACCGCTTCCTGCGGCAGATCGCCGGCGCCGAACGCGATGTTCTCGCGCACGGTCGCCGAGAAGAGGAACGGATCCTGTGAGATCACCCCGACCGTGCGCCGCAGGGACGCGAGCGTCAGGTCGCGGACGTCCCGGCCGTCCACGGTCACCCGGCCCGCGGTGACGTCGTAGAAGCGCGGGACGAGCGAGGTCAGTGTCGTCTTCCCGGAGCCCGTGTGTCCGATCAGGGCGATCGTCCGGCCGGCGGAGACGTCGAGGTCGACGTCGCGGAGGACCGGGCGCCCGTCCAGGTAGTGGAACGAGACGCGTTCGAAGCGCACCTCGCCGGGTCCGGCAGGGAGGTCGACGGCGCCGGGGTGGTCGGCGACCTCCTCCGGCTCGTCCATGACCTGGAAGATCCGCTCGCCGGCTGCGGTCGCGCGCTGCGCCTGGCCGATCCACATCCCGAGGGAGCGCAGCGGCATGACGAGCATGCCGAGGTAGAGGTTGAAGGCGACGAAGGCGCCGATCGAGAGGCTGTCGTTGCCGACCATGGTCGCGCCGACGAGGAGGACGGCCGCCTGGGCCAGCATCGGCACGAACGAGATCAGCGGGACGTAGAAAGCCCGCTGGCGATTCGCCCGCACGGTCTGGCCGAACACCGCCTCCGAGCGGTTGCGGAACTTCGCCTGCTCGGCCGGCTCCTGCGCGAAGGCCTTGACGACGTGGACGCCGACGATGCTCTCCTGCGCGACGGTGGCGACGTCGGCGAGCTTTTGCTGCACGTCGCGGAGGGTCGGGTGCGAGAGGCGGCTGTACCGGTAGGCCAGGACGATCAGGAACGGCACGATCGCAAGCGCGATCAGTGCGAGCTCCCACTGGACGAAGAAGAGCACGACCGTCACGGAGACGACGACGAGGACGTTCTGGAAGAGGAAGATCAGGCCGTAGCCGAGGAAGAAGCGGACGCCCTGGAGGTCGACCGTCGCGCGCGACATCAGCTGGCCCGTCTGATGGGTGTCGTAGAAGCGGAACGACAGCCGGACGAGCCGGGCGTAGAGCGCGTTGCGCAGGTCCAGCTCCACTCCGAGCGCCTGGCGCCCGGAGATCAGCCGCCTCCCGACCATCAGTGCGGCCTTGAGCACGCCGAGGCCGATGACCGTCCAGACGTAGACGCGCAGCTGCTCACGGTCGCGCGGCACGATCGCCTTGTTGATTACGCCGCCGACCACCCAGACGAGCGCGATCTGCGCAGCCTGCGAACCGCAGGCCAGCACGATCGAGACGATCAACGAGATCTTGTACGGCTTCAGGAAGCCGAGCAGCCTCGCGAACGTGTGCCTGTACGGGACGCCGGCCATGCTCGAAACTTAGCCACGTGGTGGTACCCGAGACCCGCTACGCCCGGAGCGGCGACGTGTCGATCGCCTACCAGGTCTGGGGCGACGGCCCGTTCGACCTCGTCTTCGTGCCCGGCGCGGTCACCAACGTCGACCTGCTCCCGGACAACCCGCGCTACGCAGCGTTCTTCGGGCGGCTGGCGGAGTTCTCGCGGCTGATCCTCCTCGACAAGCGCGGGATGGGTGCATCGGACCGAAGCGTCGGGATCGCCGATCTCGAGACCCGAATGGACGACGTCCGAGCGGTCATGGACGCGGTCGAATGCGAGCGTGCCGCGGTGGTCGGCTCTTCCGAAGGAGGACCGATGAGCATCCTGTTCGCGGCCACCTACCCCGAGCGAACTCGGGCCCTTGTCGTCTACGGCTCCCTGGCGCGCTTCACACGGGCACCCGGCTATCCCTGGGGGCCTACCCATGACGAGCAGGTGCGCGAAGCCAAGGCGGACGCGGACCGCTGGGGAACAGCCGAGCTCGCACGCGAGATGCTCGGTTCCGAGGCGGCCGAGGAAGAGGTACAGGTGGCTGCCCGGCGCCATCGGCTGAGCGCAACGCCGAAGGACATCGAGGTGCTCGGCAAGATGAACGCCGAGATCGACGTCCGGGACGTGCTGCCCACGATCCGCGTCCCGACGCTGGTCGTGCACCGCGCCGAGGACCACATCCCGATCGAGGGGGCGCGATGGATGGCCCGTCAGATTCCCGGGGCCCGCTTCGTCGAGCTCCCGGGCGGCCCGCACTTCCCCCAGCTGGGTGACACCGCGTCGGTCGTGCAAGCGATCGAGACCTTCCTCGTCCCGATCTGCACAGCGCCGGCGGCAGAGCCCGAGCCCGAGAGCGTGCTTGCGACCGTTCTCTTCACCGACATCGTCGGCTCGACGGCGAAGGCGGCCGAGCTGGGAGATCGAGGTTGGCGCGAGATGCTCGAGCAGCACCATGCTTGCATCAGGCGGGAGCTCACCCGGTATCGCGGCGTAGAGCTCGACACCGCAGGTGACGGCTTCTTTGCACGTTTCGACGGACCCGCGCGGGCGATCCGCTGCGCCTGCTCGATCGCCGCCGAGGTGCGCGAACTGGGGATCGAAGTCCGCGCCGGCCTGCACACGGGCGAGTGCGAGGTTCTGGACAACAAGATCGCGGGCATCGCCGTGGCGATCGGGGCGCGCGTGGCCGCGAAGGCCCGCGCGGGCGAGGTACTCGTGTCCCAGACCGTGAAGGATCTGGTCGCCGGCTCGGGCATCGTCTTCGGTGACCGTGGGACCACCGAGTTGAAGGGCGTGCCCGGCGAGTGGCGGCTATTCACGGTCGAGAGCGTCTAACCGCGCCCGGATCAGGGCAAGCGCGGTGTCGAGGCCGGCGCGGTTCACCGGCTCGTTCAGCCAGCGGCTGACGCCGGACGGGTGGGGCAGGGGGATCACGGTCGCGCTCGCGTGCTCGAAGGCCGAACCGATGCATTCCGCCAGACTCCGCCCGGGCACGAACCGGCGAATCGCGAGACCGCCGACCGCCACGATCAGCGCCGGGCGGAGCAGGCGCAGCTCCCACTCGAACCAGAACGAGCAGAGCTCCCGCTCGCGCGGCGTGGGCACGCGGTCACCGGATCCCGACAGCGAGCGGCCCGGGTAGCAGCGCGTGACCGAGGCGCAATAGAAGGTCCGGTAGAAGGCGTCCTCGTCGAGGTCGAGCCAGCGGCGCAGCGTGTGTCCGGCCCGGCCGCGCCACGGCCGCCGCTCCTCGCCCTCGACGATCCCCGGCGCCTGGCCGTACACGTAGGCGCGCTGGCCCTCGTGGCCCTCGAGCACCGGGCGGGATTCGAGCGGGAAGCCCGCCTCGGCGCAGGCGCGGCAGCGCCCGTTGTCGCGCTGGAGCGAGGTCAGCGAGCGGTACGCCGCGCGGCGTCGCGTCACTAGGGCGAGGCGACCATGACGAAGTAGCGGCTCTCGTGCAGGACGCGCCCGCCGAGCTCGGTGGCCAGGGCATCGGGAACGAAGACGCGCTTGAAGACCGGCCAGCGCGTGCCGTCGTTCAACACCCGCTCGTCCCAGCGCTCGGCCTGCTCGCCTTCCTGGAGGCGGCTGCCGACGACCACCAGCTCGGGCGCGACGCGCCTGGTCTCGGCGAGGAATCGGACCCGGTCGTCCTGCTCGAGGTGGCAGTAGAAGTAGCTGGCGAAGATGCGCTCGAAGGATCCGTCCTCGAAGGGCAGGTCGAGGGCGTCGCCCTGGACGAACGACGCGTCGGGGACTTGCTCCCGGGCGACCTCGAGCATGGCGTCGCTCTGATCGAGTCCGGTGATCTCGCCGCGCAGGCGGCGGGTCATGAATCCGGTTCCGCAGGCGACGTCCAGCGTACGCTTGGGTGGGAGGTCCGCGATCCGGCCTTCGAGCAGCTCCCGCGCGGCGTTCCACCCGGGCCGGTGCTTGGCGGCGTAGAGGTTGCGTCCGAGCCACCAGTCGTCGTACTCGTGCGCCCGGGCGTGGTAGTAGGCCTTCACGCGGATCTAGGGTACTCGGCGTGCTGCCTCTCGAATCGGTGCCGAACTTCTCCGAGGGGCGTGACCGCAAGTCGATTGACGCGATCGGCGCTGCCCTGGCGAGCGCTGGCGCGCGGTTGCTGGACGTGCACGCCGACGCCGACCACAACCGCTCGGTGTTCACGCTGGTCGGCTCGGAGGCCGAGCTCGTCGCGGGTCTAGTCGCCGGCGTCGAGTGCGCGCGCGACCGGATCGACCTGAGCGGGCACGAGGGCGCGCACCCGCGCATCGGCGCTGCCGACGTCGTGCCGCTCGTCCCGATCGGGACCGAAGACATGGAGCGTGCACAGGCGGCCGCACGCGAGGTGGCCGCGCGGATCGGCGGGCTGGGCCTGCCGGCGTTTCTCTACGGCGGGCCGGATCGTGGCCCGGCGTTCTTCCGCCGCGGAGGGCCGGAGGGGCTCCAGTCGCGGCTCGACACCGGCGAGCTCGTCCCGGACTTCGGACCGTCGAAGCTCGACCCTTCCGCCGGGGGGGTCCTGGTCGGGGCGCGCCGCCCTCTGATCGCGTTCAACGTCAACCTCCGGACCGATGACGTCGAGGTGGCACGCGCGATCGCCGGGGTCGTGCGAGAGCGTGGCGGCGGCTTCCCGGGCGTGCGGGCGCTCGGTCTCGACCTCCCGCGGGCCGGGCTCGTCCAGGTGAGCATGAACGTCGAGGACTGGAAGGTCGCGGCGCTGCACCAGATCGTCGCGCGAATCGTCGACGAGGCCGCCGCCCGTGGGGTGGAGCCGGCGGGCTCCGAGCTCGTCGGGTTGATGCCGGCCGGTGCGGCCGCCGCCGCCGCGGGCGCGGCGCTCCGGATCGACGGCTTCGATGCCTCGCGCGTCCTCGAACTCAGGTTGCTCGACGACTGACACGGTTCCGGCGCAAATCGGGCACAGATACGTGACGCCATCCGCGGTAGCGTGTCGCGCAGGGGGTCTCCGTGCCCCCTTCCGGGGAGAGAGGATACGTCGGGCCGGAGAGAGAGGAGACGTCGGGCGCGAAGCTAGACTCGGCAGGTGCCCTCGGGAACGGCGATCGGCCTCACGGGCGAGGACCTGGTCGTCGACGACGTGTGGGCGATCGCGGTCGATGGAGCCTCCGCCACGCTCTCCGAGGCGGCCCGCGGGCGGATGGTCGAGGCACGGGCCGTCGTCGATCGCGCCGCGCACGGCCGCAGCGAGCACACCTACGGGGTCAACACGGGCTTCGGGCGCTTCGTCTCCCAGACGATCCCCGACGAGCTGACCGAGGAGCTGCAGCTGCGGCTGCTGCGGAGCCACGCCTGCGGAGTCGGCGAGCCCTACCCGGACGAGGTGATCCGGGCGGCCATGGTGCTGCGCGCCAACGCGCTCGCCAAGGGGCGGTCCGGCGCACGGCCCGAGCTGGTGGAGCTCTTGCTCGCCTGTCTCGACCGCGGCGTGCTGCCGGTGGTGCCGAGCCGCGGCTCGGTCGGCGCCAGCGGCGACCTGGCGCCGCTCGCGCACCTCGCGTTGCCGCTGGTCGGCGAGGGCGAGGCGTGGTTCGGCGGCGACCGACTCCCCGGTCAAGAGGCGCTCGAGCGCGCGGGGCTGCGGCCCGAGACGCTCCAGGCGAAGGAGGGGCTCTCGCTCGTGAACGGGACTCAGTTCATGGCCGCCGTCGCGTCGCTCGGGCTCGTCCGCGCGCGGCGGCTCGCCAGGACTGCCGACATCGCTTGCGCGCTGTCACTGGAGGCGCTGCAGGGGTCGCGGACGAGCTTCCTGCCCCAGATCCACGCGCTGCGCCCGCTGCGCGGGCAGCAGGACTCCGCCGCGAACGTGCTCGCATTGCTGGAGGGCTCGGCGATCAACGAGGCACACCGCTGGTGCGACAAGATCCAGGACGCCTACTCGCTCCGTTGTGCGCCGCAGGTGCACGGGGCCACCCGCGACCTGCTCGACTACGTCGACTACACCGTCTCGGTCGAGCTGAACGCGGCCACGGACAACCCGCTCGTACTCGTCGAGGACGACCTGCTCGTCTCCAACGGCAACTTCCACGGCCAACCGCTCGCGTTCGCCCTCGACGCGCTCGCACTCGGGGTCGCGGAGCTGGCGAGCATCTCGGAGCGTCGCGTCGAGCGGCTCGTCAATCCGAGTCTCTCGGGCGGGCTCCCGCCGTTCCTGACGGTCGACGGCGGCCTGAACTCGGGGTTCATGATCCCGCAGTACGTGGCGGCGTCCCTCGTCAGCGAGAACAAGGTGCTCGCCCACCCGGCCAGCGTCGACTCGATCCCCACGAGCGCGGGCCAGGAGGACCACGTCTCGATGGGCAACACGGCCGGGCTCAAGGCCTGGCAGGTGCTCGGCAACGCAGAGTGGGCGCTGGCGATCGAGCTGCTGGCAGGAGCGCAGGGGGTCGAGTTCCTGGCGCCGCTCGAACCGGGCCGCGGGGTGGCCGCCGCACACGCGTTCGTCCGGTCGCTCTCCCCGCGCGTGACGGAGGACCGATCCCTGGGCGGCGAGATCGAGGTCCTCGCCGGTGCGATCCGCTACGGCTCGCTCGTCGCGGCCGTCGAGGACGCGGTCGGGGAGCTGCGGTGACCGACCGCCCCAAGCAGAAGCGGAAGCTGCGCTGGGACGGGACGCCGCGCACCGTTCCGAGGCATCCCTATCGCGACAGCGCGATCGTCTATGCGGTGCTCGCGGGCGTCGTCGTCGGGGTCACCGCACTGACCGGCGGCAACATGCGGGCGGCACTGATCATCGCTCCGGTCCTCTTCGTGGTTGCCACGGGGTACAGCTGGTGGCGCTGGCGGCAGCGCGAACGGGACGAGGCGGAGAACCGATGAGCGACGAAGCCGGACGCAAGGGCGACGGCGCAGCTGTCGCACCTGGTGCGAGGCGAAGTCGTGACGCCGAAGACGTCAGCGCGACGAAGACGGTCGACGCGGCCGTCGAATCGCTCTGCGGCGACCTCTCCCGGATCCGGGCGCCGCGCGGCCCCGGGCTCAACGCCCGCTCGTGGTCTACGGAGGCGCCGCTCCGGATGCTGCTCAACAATCTCGACCGGGAGGTGGCCGAGCATCCCGAGGCGCTCGTCGTCTACGGCGGCAGCGGCCGTGCCGCGCGGAGCCACGACACGCTGAAGGCGATCGTACGCACCCTGCTCAGGCTGGGCGGGGATGAAACCCTCCTCGTCCAGAGCGGCAAACCGGTCGGCGTCTTCCGCACCCATCCCGCTGCGCCACGAGTCCTGATCGCCAACGCGATGGTCGTTCCGCGCTGGGCGACCTGGGACGAGTTCCGCCGGCTGGAGGCGCTCGGGCTGACGATGTTCGGCCAGATGACGGCCGGAAGCTGGATCTACATCGGAACACAGGGGATCCTCCAGGGCACGTACCAGACCTTCGCGGCCGCGGCGGAGCAACACTTCGGCGCGGCCGATCTCGCCGGACGGTCGATCCTCACCGCCGGCCTGGGGGGGATGGGCGGCGCGCAGCCGCTCGCCGGGACGCTGCTCAACGCCGCGGTTCTCTGCGTCGAGGTCGATCCATCCCGGATCGAGCGCCGCCTGGAGACCCGCTACCTCGACGAGGCGGCCGGGTCTCTGGACGAGGCGCTCGCGCTCGTCCGCGCGGCGCAACGCGACCGGCGCCCCCTCTCGGTCGGGCTGCTCGGCAACGCGGCCGAGGTCGTTCCGGAGCTCGCCCGCCGTGGCGAAGCCTTCGACCTCGTCACCGACCAGACCGCGGCGCACGATCCGCTCACCGGGTACGTGCCCGTGGGACTGGACGTCGCCGCTGCCGCCGAGCTGCGCGCTACCGATCCCGTGACCTATTTGGAACGAGCGCGTGCCAGCATTGCCGCACACGTCCGCGGGCTGCTGGAGTTCGTCCGGGCGGGCAGGTATGTTTTCGACTATGGCAACAACCTGCGGGGTGAGGCCTTAGAAGCGGGCGTCGAGGATGCGTTCACATACCCGGGCTTCGTTCCGGCCTATATCCGGCCGCTCTTCAGCCGCGGTGTCGGGCCTTTCCGGTGGGCCGCCTTGTCTGGCAACCCGAAGGACATCGCCGCGATCGACGCGACGCTGCTGGAGCTGTTCCCGGAGGACGGCGTCCTGCAGCGGTGGCTGGAGCTGGCACCCGGGCGGGTGGCATTCCAGGGGCTGCCCGCGCGGATCTGCTGGCTCGGCTACGGCGACCGCGCCCGAGCGGGCCTGGCGATCAACGAGCTCGTGCGGAGCGGGCGAGTGACGGCGCCGGTGGTGATCGGGCGCGATCACCTGGATTCGGGTTCGGTCGCGTCTCCGTACCGCGAGACCGAGGCGATGGCCGACGGCTCCGATGCGATCGCCGACTGGCCGATCCTGAACGCTCTGCTGAATGTCGCCGCAGGCGCGACCTGGGTCAGCGTCCACCACGGCGGGGGGGTCGGGATCGGCAACTCGATCCACGCCGGCATGGTCGTCGTCGCGGACGGCACGGCCGAAGCAGCCGAGCGTCTCGAACGTGTGCTGACCACCGATCCGGGCACGGGCGTCATGCGCCATGCCGACGCCGGCTACGCGGAGGCGATCGAGCACGCCCGCGCGCACGGGCTCGACTTGCCCAGCCTCGAGGAGAGGTAAGCTCGACCGCTGATGCCCGACCAGGCGCGGCTCGAGTAGACGGACAGCGGCCTCGTCCCCTCGGGCGAGGGCTGGTTCGTGGTCAACGCAGCAGACACGCCGTGGTGGCAAAGCGTCTACTTCGGAGCCTCCACCTCGTTCGAGGGCGAGCCCGAGTTCCCGGAGTACGGCATGAACATCCAAGTTCTCTGGCCCGGGCAGCCGAACGGTCTCTACCACCGGGAGAGCGTCCAGGAGGACTTCCTCGTCGTCTCCGGCGAGTGCCTCGTCCTGATCGAGGGCGAGGAGCGGCCGTCGAGGGCGTGGGACTTCGTCCACTGCCCGGCGGAGACCGACCACATCTTCGTCGGCACGGGCGAGGGGCCGTGCGTGATCGTCATGGTCGGCTCACGGGCACCGAGCACCATCACGTATCCGGTCTCGGAGCTCGCGCAGCGGCTCGGCGCGTCGACCCATGCCGAGACCAACGTGCCGCGAGAGGCCTACGCGCCGTTCGACCGGGGCGGGGTGGGGGCCATGCCGAACGGCGCGCTTCCGACCTGACGCCGCGCTAGGCGGCTTCCTCGAACGACGGCTCGGCGGTCATAGCGTTCTCGGGCGTAGCCGCCCCGACCGCTGCCGGCTCCGGCCGGCGCACCCTGCCGATCGTGATTGCGGCGACGATGGCGCCCGCGAGCAGGATGACGGCACCGACCTGTAGCGCGCGGTGGTACCCGGCGACGAACTGGGCGTCGTACGCGGGGCTGGCAGCACTCACGGTGATGTGCGTGGCCACCACGGTTCCCATGATCGCGATGCCGAGCGAGCCGCCGACCTGGCGCATGCTGTTGATCACGGCCGAGCCGACGCCCGCCTTGTCGACCGGGACGGAGCCCATCGCGGCCGCCGTCGTCGGCGCCATCGTGATCGCCATCCCGAACCCGCCGACGAGCAGGCCGGGGAGGATGTCCCAGAACGAGGACTGCACGTCGAGCGTCGCGAACAGAAGCAGCGACCCGGTCAGCAGCGTCATCCCCGCCACCATCGGCCACCGCGGCCCGATCCGATCCGTGAACCGGCCGGCGAACGGCGCGACCAGGATGATCAGCAGCGTCATCGGCAGGAACGTCGCTCCCGTCTTGATCGCGCTGTAGCCGAGCACGTTCTGGAGGAACAGCGAGTTGAAGAAGAAGATCCCGAACATGGCGAGCCCGACCAGGCCCATCACCGTGTTCGCACCGCTGAAGCTCGGGTTGCGGAACAGCGAGAGGTCGAGCATCGGCAGGCGCTGACGCGCCTCCAGCAGCACGAATACCGTCAGCGCGACCGCGGCGAGGACGAGCAGGCCGACCACGCGTGTCGAGCCCCACGGATGGGTGTTCGTCTCGATCAGCCCGTAGGTCAGGGCGAAGAGCCCGACGGCGGAACTGACCAGGCCGGGCAGGTCGAGCCGCTGCTCGCGCGACGTGTCCTTCGTCTCGTCGACGAACGCTCGCGCGGCCAGCACGCCGACGACGCCGACCGGCACGTTGACGAAGAAGATCCAGCTCCAGCTGATCCGCTCGGTGATCACGCCTCCGACCAACGGGCCGATTGCCAGCGCCAGCGCTGAGACCCCCGCCCAGATCCCGATCGCCGTGCCGCGGAGACGCGGCGGGAAGGTCGCCGTGATGATCGAGAGCGTCGCGGGATTCATCAGCGCGGCACCTACCCCCTGGACGGTTCGGGCGGCGATCAGCGACGCGGCGCCGCCGGCGAGCCCGCACCAGAGCGACGCTCCGGTGAAGACGACCAGGCCCGCGATGAAGATCGCCCGTCGGCCGAGTAGATCGGCCAGCTTGCCGCCCGTCAGCAGGAGCACCCCGAAGGTGAGCGCGTACGCGTTCACGACCCACTCCAGTTCCGACACGGAGATGCCCAGGTCGGAGCGGATCGACGGCAGCGCGACGTTCACCACCGTGTTGTCGAGCATGATCATGAACAGGCCGAACGAGACGGCGACCAGCGTCCACCACTTGCGGTTCTCGTCCGTGAAGAGCCGTGCTTTCATGCATCCCCCCTCGAGGTCTGCGGGGCGCGGGCGAGCCGTGTCAGCTCGCCGCGCACCCGCTCGATCGCATCGCTGTGCAGGGCCACCGCGTCGGGCGGCGCGCCGTTCGTCTCGAGCAGCGCCCTGATGTGGACGAGCCCCTTCAGCTGCAGCTCCAGGTCGTCGAGCTGCCGTTGCAGCGTCGCTCCGCTCATGCGGCCTCCAGCTCGAGTGCAGCCTCCTCGACCAGCTGCGGCTGCGCCTCGTCGGGCTTCGACTCGAGCATCAGAGCCGAGAGCACCGCGCCGGCACCCGCCAGAGCCGCGAGCACGTAGAACGCGATCTGGAAGCCGTGCGTCAGCGCTGCTCCGCTGAACGCGGTCGTCCCGCTGTGGCCGTCGACGTAGTGTGACGTGAAGGTCGTCGCCACCGTGGTCGCCAGCGCGACGCCGACCGCGCCGCCGATCTGTTGCGTCGTGTTGATCAGACCGGAGGCGATCCCCGCGTCGGATTCCGTCACACTCGTGAGCGCGCCGATCGACATCGGCACGAACGCGAGTGCAAGCCCGAGCCCGCTGATCATGAACGCCGGGAACAGGTCGGCGAAGTAGCTGCCGTGGACCGGAAGCTGCGCGAACAGCACCAGCGCGACCGTCGTCAGCCCCAGACCGGCGGGCAGCACGCGCCGCACGCCGATCCGGGTGACCAGCGCCTGCGCCACCGTCGAGAAGACGATGATCGTCAGTGTCAGCCCGATGTACGCCACGCCCGTCTTCAGGGCCGAGTAGTGCAGCACCTCCTGCATGTACAGCGTGAGCAGGAAGAACTGGGCGAAGATCGCCCCGCCCATCAACAGGCCGGCCACGTTCGACCCCGTCAGCGTGCGGAGACGGAAGATCCGGAGCGGCAGCAGCGGCGCCTTGGACCGGGCCTCGATCACGAAGAACGCGACGATCAGCAGCACCGACGAGGCGAGCAGCCCGATCGTCGACCCGGTGCCCCAGCCGTGCTGGGTCGCACGGGTCATCGCGTAGACGAGCAACATCAGACCGCCGGTGATCGAGGCGGCACCGGCGAAGTCGAACCGGCGATGGCCCAGGTCGGCACGGCTCTCGCGGAGCAGCACCGGGGTCAGCGCCATCACGAGCACGCCCGCCGGCACGTTGATGAAGAAGATCCACGACCAGCTGAGCGCACTGGTCAGCGCACCGCCGAGCAACACGCCGGCCGCACCGCCGCTTCCCGAGGCGGCGCCCCAGATCCCGAGCGCGACGTTGCGATCGCGGCCCTCGCGGAACGTGGTCGTCAGGATCGACAGCGCCGCGGGGGAGAGCATGGCCGCGCCGAGCCCCTGCAGGGCGCGGAACGCGATCAGCGACCCTTCGGACCAGGCGAGACCGTCCAGCAGCGACATGACCGTGAAGAGCGCCAGACCGGCGACGAACAGCCGTCGCCGCCCGAGCAGGTCGGCCAACCGGCCGCCGAGCAGCAAGAACCCGCCGAAGAAGATCGCGTAGGCGGTGATCACCCACTGGAGGCTCTCCTGCGAGAACCCCAGGTCGGTCCTGATCGAGGGCAGCGCCACGTTGACGATCGCCACGTCCAGGACGACCATGAACTGCGCGGCCACGATCAGCGCCAGTGCCCACCAGCGCCGGGAACCGGGGTCTTCTTTTTCGACTGCCGGGTATGCGACAATATCTGCAGTCATCTTTTGTCCCCTCCAATCGTTTAGTTTTGCCACGATAACAGACGACAACGTTGGTGCGCTACACTTATTCCGAATGGCAACTGTCTCACCCACCGAAGATCCGATTCGCCCGATCCACCGGGTGGCGAGGGAGCTCGTCGCCAGCACCGGTTTTCTGCTCGCCCGCCTCGGCATCGGCTTCAAGACAAAGGCGATCGCCAGGATGGATGAGGCAGGCTACGAGCTGTACGACTACAGCGTGCTCGCCATCCTGGCCGAGGGCGCGCGGGAGACCCAGGGGACGATCGCGGATGCGCTGACGGTCGACCCGAGCAGGCTCGTTGCGCTGCTCGACCGGCTCGAGGAGCGCTCGCTGATCGTCCGACAGCGCGACCCGCTCGACCGCCGCCGCCATGTCGTGAGCATCACGCCGGCGGGCAAACGGGAGCTGGGGCGGCTGCGCGAGCTGATCAAGAACCTGGAGGACGAGTTCCTCGCGACGCTCGACTCCGACGATCGCAAGGCGTTGCACGGACTGCTGCTCCGGCTCGCGGAGGCGAACGATCCGCGCTGCGCGTTCACGCCCGAGCCGGCGGCGGTCGTCTCGAAGCCGAAGCCCGTCTGACGCCGCGACCCGCCGCCGCGTGACCCGCCTCCTCGTCCGGGACCTCGCGCAGGTCGTCACGACTGCTGGGACGGCTGCCCCGCTGCGTGGGGATGCGCTCGGCGAGATCACGGTGCTCGAAAATGCGTACGTTCTCTGCTGCGACGGGCGCATCGAGGCGACCGGCCGCATGCGCGACCTCGGCTCGCCCGAGGGCGAGGTCGAGGAGCTCGACGCTCGCGGACTCTCGGCGATCCCGGGGCTCGTGGACTGTCACACGCATGCCTGCTTTGCCGGCGACCGGGCCGACGAGTTCGCCCTTCGAGCCCGTGGCGCCACCTACGAGGAGCTGCACGCAGCCGGCGGCGGGATTCTTTCGACGGTGCAGGCGACCCGTGCGGCAACCGAGGCCGACCTCGAGGGGCGCATGGACGAGCACCGCGAGTGGATGGCGCGCGCAGGGACGACGACGTTCGAGGCGAAGTCGGGCTACGGGCTCGACCGAGACACGGAGCTCGCCCAGCTGCGCGCGATCCGCGGCGCGGGCGGCGTGCCCACGTGGCTTGGCGCGCACGCTGTGCCGCCCGAGTTCCCCGACGCCGAAGCCTACCTCGATTTCGCGCTGGCCGAGGTGCTGCCCGCGGCGGCCGGGCTCGCGGAGGCGGCCGACGTCTTCGTGGAGGAGGGCGCCTTCGACGTACCGCAGGCCCGCCGCTATCTGACCGCCTGCCGCGACGCCGGCCTCCCGCTTCGGCTGCACGGCGACCAGTTCACCGAGCAGGGAGCGGTACCGCTCGCGATCGAGCTCGGCGCGCGCTCGATCGACCACCTGGAGGCGACCGGGGACGACGGCGTTCGGGCACTCGCCGGCAGCGCCGTCACCGCGGTGCTGCTCCCCGCCAGCGCGCTCTTCCTCGGCAGGCGGATGCCGCCGGGCCGGGCGCTGGTCGACGCAGGGGCAGCAGTTGCTCTCGCCACCGACTTCAACCCGGGGAGCGCGTTCTGCGAGAGCCTGCCGCTCGTCTGCTCCCTCGCCGCTACGCAGCTGAAGCTGTCGCCCGCAGAGGCGCTCGGCGCCTGCACAGTCAATGCCGCCCACGTGCTCGGCCGGGCCGACCGGAAGGGGCGGCTCGCGCCCGGATACGACGCCGATCTCGTCCTCCTGGACGCCCCTGACTGGCGCTACCTCGCCTACCACCTCGGGCATGACCACGTCCTCACGGTCCTCTGGGGCGAGGCGACGGTACCCTAGCCGGGCATGCCGACGCGCAAGCAGAAGCGGCGCCGCGAGAAGGACCGCCGCCACGACTACGAGTACGTCTACGTCGACGACGAAGGACGCGAGGTCGAGGTCGACGAGGCCGACGACCCGGCGCCGGCGAAGGCCGCGGAGGCGCCCGCGAAGGCCAAGCCGAAGGGCGGCGGACGGGCGCAGCGCGAGCCGCCGGAGCCGTCCTGGTCGCGCAGCATCAGGCGGGCGGTTCCGTGGCAGATCGGCATCCTCGTGCTCATCGTCGTCGTACTGCGGAACAGCCCGCTGATCAGCCGGCTCCTGGTGGCGATCCTGTACGGCGTGCTCTTCGTGCCGCTGATGTACATGACCGACCGCATGGTGCGGAACCGGTGGCTGAAGCAGCAGGCGCGCCGGCCTGTCAAGGACAAACGTCCCAGGCGGTAGAGGCCGGCGAGGCCCTCGTTACACTCGTCCGCAGGATGCCGCCTGCCGTCGACCGCTACGAGCTCGGCCCGATCAGGACGAACTGCTACGTCGTCCGCACCGAGCGCGGCGCCCCGGAGGCGGTCGTGGTCGACCCCGGCGACGACGCCACCAGCCTGCGGCTCGAGCTCGCCCGGATGGGCGCGAAGGTCGCGGGCATCCTCGTCACCCACACGCACTACGACCACATCGGGGCCGTCGCCGACCTGGCCGAGGCGTCGGGAGCGCCCGTCTACGCCTCGGAGGAAGAGGCGCCGGTGCTGGCGCGGCCGTCCGACTTCTACCCCGGGCAGCAGATCCGACCGTGGGAGGCCGAGGTGCAGCTCAGCGGGGACGAGACGATCGACCTGGCCGGGCTCGCCTTCGAGACGGTCCGGGTCCCGGGGCATTCGCCCGGGCACCTCGCCTTCTACGCTGACGAGGCGCTCTTCTCGGGCGACGTCCTCTTCGCAGGGTCGGTCGGGCGTACGGACCTGCCGCGGGCGAGCTGGGACGTGTTGGTGGAGTCGATCCGCGCCCTCGTCGACCGCTTCCCGCGCGAGACCGTGGTCTACTCCGGTCACGGCCCGCCGACGACCCTCGGCGCCGAGCTTTCGCGGAACCCGTTCCTCGCCGAGCTGCGCGCGTGAGGTTCGAGGCCCCGCGCGGCACGCACGACATCCTCCCGTCCGAGCAGCCGGCCTGGTGGCTCGTCAAGCGGGAGTTCGAGCGCCTGTGCGCGCTGTACGGCTACCGCCGCATCGACACGCCGGTGTTCGAGGACACCGAGCTGTTCGGCCGCACCTCCGGCCGGGGCTCTGAGATCGTCTCGAAGGAGATGTACACGTTCGTCGACCGCGGCGACCGCTCCCTGACGCTGCGCGCGGAGGCGACGGCGCCGATCGTGCGCGCCTACCTCCAGCACGGGCTGCACCGCGAGCCGCAGCCGCAGAAGCTCTACACGGTCGAGACGATCTACCGCTACGGGCGGCCCCAGAAGGGCCGGTTCCGCGAGCACTGGCAGCTCGATGTCGAGTCGATCGGCTCCGACGATCCGGCCTGCGACGCCGAGGTCATCCACCTGTACGACGCGCTGCTCGGCCGGCTCGCGATCCGCGACTACCGGCTCGAGCTGAACTCGATCGGCGACGCCGAATGCAGGCCCGCCTACCTCGAGCGCCTGCGCCCCTGGCTGGAAGAGCACGCCGGAGAGCTCGACGCGGGCACACGCGAGCAGGCGGCTCGCAACCCGCTGCGCGCACTCGACAACATCGCTGCGAAGCCGCCGGCGGTGCAGGAGGTCTTGCGCCGGGCGCCGGCGGTCGGCGACTCGCTCTGCGACGCGTGCCGCGAGCACTTCGCCGAGGTGCGGCGGTACCTCGACTCGTTCGGCGTCCGCTACGAGCTGGTGCCGACACTGGTGCGTGGGCTCGATTACTACACCCGCACGACGTGGGAGTTCCTCGGCCCCGACGGCGGCTCGCAGTCGACGCTCTCAGGCGGCGGCCGCTACGACGGGCTTGCGGAGGAGCTCGGCGGCCCGCACACGCCGGGCGTCGGCTTCGGCGCCGGCGTCGAGCGTTTGCTGATCGCGCTCGAGCACGCCGGCATGCCGGTGCGCGAGGACGAGGGGATCGACGTCTTTTTCGTCTGTGCGGACGGGGCCGATCGCGCTTCCGTGCTGGCGAAGGTGATGGAGCTGCGCGCCGAAGGGGTCCGGGCTGACGCCGACTTCGCCGGCCGCTCGGTCAAGGGTCAGCACACCCAGGCCGCACGGCTCGGGGCGAGGAAGGTCGTCGTCGTCGAGCGGGACACCGACCTGGCGGAGGCGATCGCGTGAGCTGGCGCGACCTCCGCTGCGGAGAGCCGCGCCCGGAGCAGGTGGGGCGGCGCCTGACTCTGGCCGGCTGGGTCGACACCCGCCGCGACCACGGTGGGCTCGTCTTCGTCGATCTGCGCGACCACTCCGGCGTCTGCCAGCTCGTGATCAACCCCGAGCACGCGCCGGAGGCGCACGCGGTCGCCCACGAGCTCCGCAACGAGTTCGTCGTCCAGGCGGAGGGTGAGCTGGTGGCGCGCGCGCCCGAGGCGGTCAATCCGGGGCTGCCGACCGGCGGCGTCGAGCTCCAGGTCGACCGGCTCGAGATCCTCTCCCACTCCACGCCTCTTCCCTTCCAGCTGGACGAGGAGCACGTCGACGAGACCCTCCGTCTCCGCTACCGCTGGCTGGACCTGCGGCGCGGCCAGATGCAGCGCAACCTGCGTCTCTCGCACACGGTCGTGCAGTCCATCCGCCGGACGATGGACGAGCGCGGGTTCATCGACGTCTGGACGCCGAGCATGACCCGCGGAACACCCGAAGGCGCGCGCGACTTCCTCGTGCCGGTGCGGCTGCAGCCGGGGAGGTTCTTCGCGCTGGCGCAGAGCCCGCAGCTGTTCAAGCAGCTCTGCATGATCGGCGGGATCGACCGCTACTACCAGATCGCCACCTGCTGGCGGGACGAGGATCTGCGGGCGGATCGCCAGTTCGAGTTCCGGCAGCTCGACCTGGAGATGGCCTTCGTCGAGCGCGAGGACGTGCTCGACGTGATGGAGGCGGCAGTGATCGACGCCTTCGCCGCCGTCGGTCGCGAGCCGCCTGCGCGGCCGTTCCCGCGCATGGGCTACGACGAGGCGATCGCGAGGTACGGCACCGACAAGCCCGACCTCCGGTTCGGGCTCGAGATCCAGGACGCGACGGCGGTGACCCGCGGGTCCGCGTTCGGCGTCTTCGCCGGCGCGGAGGCCGTGCGGTTCATCGTCGTGCCGCGGGAATACTCGCGTGCGGAGCTCGCCCGCCTGGAGGAGGTGGCGAAGGAGTGGGGCGCGAAGGGACTCGCGTACATCGTCCACGGCACCGACGGCGAGACCCGCTCGCCGGTCGCGAAGTTCCTCTCCGAGCGCGAGCTGGCGGCGTTCACGGCGCCGGCGGGATCGACGGTGCTGTTCGGTGCGGGCGAGCCGGGGTCGGTCGCGCGAGTCCTCGGTGGGCTGCGGCTGCACGTCGCGCGCGAGGTGGGGCTGGCCGATTCCGGCGCAGAGGTCTTCCACTGGGTGATCGACTTCCCGCTCTTCCAGCGCGACGAGGACACGGGCCAGTGGACGTTCCTGCATCATCCGTTCACGGCCCCGATACCGGGCGACGAGGACTTCGAGGGCGACCCGGGTGCGGCGAAGAGCCAGCACTACGACCTGATCTGGAACGGCTGGGAGCTGGGCTCCGGCTCGATCCGGATCCATCGCCCGGATCTCCAGGCTGCGGTCTTCCGGACGATGGGGATGACCGACGAGGAGGTGCGAAGCAAGTTCGGGTTCCTGCTCGACGCGCTGGAGATGGGCGCACCGCCGCACGGCGGGTTCGCGATGGGCCTGGAGCGGTTCGTCGCCTTGCTGGCCGGCGAACCGGACATCCGCCAGATCGTCGCGTTTCCCAAGGTGTCGAGCGGCGCCGACCCCCTGACCGGCGCGCCGACGCCGATGCCGGGGGATGTCCTGCGGGAGCTCGGCCTGGAGGCGCTGCCGACCGAAGCGGAACCCGAGGACGACTAGACTCGTCGCATGCGCGGGTTCGCGCCGAGATTCGCGCTCGAAGCCGGCTTCCTGATCCTGCTCGGTGTGGGTGCAGGCTACGCAGACCTCCGTCCGGCGGCGATCGTCGCGATCGTCGGCGGCGGGTGGGTGCTCGCAGCGCTCGTCGAGCTGGCCGTCTGGCGGTCGCAGGCGCGTCCCGCAGTGGTCCAGGCGCCGGCGCTCGAGGCGGCCGAGGACGCTCCGGCGCCCGAGCCGGAACCGGCGGCGGACGATCCCGCCTATCCGCTGCGGGCGGACGCGGGGGAGGCTCCGTCGGAGGAGGTCGAGGCGTATACGCGGGTGATCGGCGCGGGCGCCGACGAGGACGCGGCCGCTCGGTGAGCCCCGTCCTGGCCCAGCGTCAGCTCGCGCTGCTCGCGGCCGGGCTGCTCGCGGGCGTGGTCGGGCTGGCGGTGGCGTCCCGGGACGACCCGGTCACGGTCGCGCGGGCGGTGCTGCCGAAGCCGGCCGTCTCGAGTGTGAGCGGCTGGTATCCGGCCCTCGCCGGGGTTCGCTCGCGGCCCCTGGCCGGACGCGTGTCCGGGTGTGGGACGCTGCTGACCCCCAAGACGCTCGGCGTCGACCATCCCGTGCTTCCGTGCGGGGCGAAGATCTTCGTCGAGTTCGGAGGGAAGACCGTGTTGACGTCGGTGGTCGACCGCGGCCCGTTCACGCCGCGGCCCGACTTCGAGGTGACGCCGGCGCTCGCGGACGTGCTCGGGCTCGAGGGCGTCCAGGCGATCCGGTGGAGCTTCGCCAGGGTGGGGTAGACCGGAGGCGGTCGGTAGAGTGGGCGGGTGCCCGACCCTGTTCGTGGCTCCGCAACCAATGTAGAACCAACAGCCAAAGCGAGGGAGCCCGAGTCGGGCTCGGCGAGTCGGGAGACGAGCCGGCCCGCACGGCACCCACCTGGTTCGTCCAGGTTCGCTACGGAGCGGAGACATCGGCAGGGTGGGGCACGTTCTCGGCGTGCGCCGCCACCGGCTGTTCGTACCACAATCGTCACGTTTCGGTCGGAGACGCGTGACGGTTTCAGCGGTACGCTCGACGTAGGGGTGAGGGGCAACTCCCCCACCCAGGGTGGGGGCGCGCGGAACCCAGGGTGGCGGCGCGGAACCGCAGGGTGGCGGGTGCGGAACCGGGCTGAGCGGACGTCTGCAGGAGCGGCGGTCGGTGCGGTCGGTGTGCCATCCTGCCTCGATGACCGAGATCGCCGGTGACTCATCGCGTGACGGCTGCTGGGCGCTCGTCCGGCTGCGGGTCGACGGCGACCGGATCGTCGATGCCGACGCCGACGGGCTCGACACCGACCTACGCGGCCTGAGCCTGCTCGAGGCAGCCTCTGTCGGCGGGGAGATGCTCGCCGTCGATGCGCTTGCGAACGCGATCGGGCCGATCTTTCGAGCCGACCCGTCGCCGACGCGGGTGGCGGTGGCGATGAGCGGCGGGGTCGACTCGGCGGTCGCGCTGCTACGAGCCGGCCGGGGTGCGATCGGCGTCACCCTCCGGCTCTGGACCGATCCGCACGGATCGAGCTCCGAGCGAGTCTGCTGCTCGCCCGCAGCCGTGATCGCCGCACGCGAGACGTGTCACGCGCTGGCCATCCCGCACGTGACGCTCGACCTCCGTGACGAGTTCCGGCGCGCGGTCGTCGAGCCGTTCGTCGAGGGCTATGCGAACGGTCGGACGCCCAACCCTTGTACCCGCTGCAACGGCGGCTTCCGCTTCGCCGAGCTGCTCGCCTTCGCGCGCCGTGCCGGCGCCCGCATGCTCGCGACGGGCCACTACGCGCGGATCGTCGAGCGCCACAGCCGTTCGCTGCTCGCCCGCGGTGTGGACGAGAGGAAAGACCAGTCGTACATGCTTGCCAGCGTCGATCCGGCGCTGCTCGGCGACGTCTGGTTCCCGTTGGGCGAGTCTCGCAAGCACGAGATTCGAGCGGAGGCGGTCCGGGCCGGTCTCGCCGTGGCCGGCCGTGCGGAGAGCCAGGAGGCCTGCTTCCTGGCCGGCGACGACTATCGCGTGTTCCTCGAGCGCCGCGGCGTCGAGCCCCGCACCGGGCCGATCGTCGATCGCTCGGGCACCCGGCTGGGCTCCCATGACGGCCACTGGCGGTACACGCCCGGCCAGCGGCGCGGCCTCGGGGTCTCCGGCAGGCACCCGCTGTACGCGATCGCGACGGACGCCACGACAAACACCGTCGTCGTCGGCCAGCGCGAGGAACTCGCGCAGACATCGCTCGTCGCCTCGGGTCGCCTGTATACGCAGGTCGACCGAGCGGAGGTGAAGATCCGCTACCGCTCGTCTCCCGTCTCCGCCACCGTCCAACCTGTCCGGAGCGGCTTTACGGCGCAGCTCGACGAGCCGGTCTTCGGCGCCGCCCCGGGTCAGACCGCCGTGGTGTACGACGGCGACGTCGTCGTCGGCGCGGGCACTCTGGTTCCGGCCTAAGATCCGGCGATGCTCGCCTCGGTCGACTGGAGCGACGTCGCATATGCGGCGCTCGCCTTCTTCCTCTTCCTCGCCGGGCTCGCCGTCGCCTACGGGGCCTTCCGCCTCGGTGGCACGCTGGGCAGGGCATCGTCGCTGATCGAGGGAACAGAGACAGAGCTGCTGCCCGTGCTCACGAAGCTCGGCGGCACGCTCGACCGTGTCAACACCCAGCTCGACAAGGTGGACGTGATGACCGACAGCGCCGTCGACGCTGTCTCGACCGTGGATCTGGGAGTGCGCCGCGTCACGACCGTGGTGACGAGGCCGGTCCAGGCGGTGGCGGGCCTGTTCACCGGTGCTCGGCACGCCACGTCGGCGATCCGCTCGGGTGCAAGCTGGCGTGACGCGGTGGACACGGGACGGGCAGAGGCGGCGCGGCGGGAGCAGGACCTCGCCGACGAGCTCCGCCAGGCCGACGCGCCCTGAACCGCCGTGTCCCCTCCGGCAACGGCCGGTTTGGCGCTCTCCGGCCTGCTCCGGCTATCCCCACGCGGAGGACGTGACCGGTCGGTGACGCGAAGGTGCCGGGTCGGCGCCGGATCGTCCACAGCCGCCGGGCGGGACCCTCCTAGAATCTCTGCATGCGGACGACCGCCGAGCTGCGCGAAGGCTTCCTCTCCTTCTTCGAGGAGAAGGGGCATCTCCGCTGCCCGTCGGCCTCGCTGATCCCGCGCGCGGACGACCACTCGACGCTCCTGACGAGCGCCGGCATGCAGCCGCAGATGCCGTTCTTCCTCGGCCGCGAGACGCCGCCGGCCCCACTGACCACGACCTGCCAGAAGGTGTTCCGGACGCCGGACATCGACGAGGTCGGGCTCGACACCTACCACCTGACCTTCTTCGAGATGCTCGGCAACTTCTCGTTCGGGCAGTACTTCAAGGAGGGCGCGATCGCGTTCGCCACCGAGTTCATGCGCGACCGCCTGAGGCTGGACTGGGACCGGATCTGGGTCAGCGTCCACGCCGGCGACCCGGAGCTCGAGCTCGGGCCCGACCAGGATGCGATCGACCTCTGGGAACGGATCGGCGTGCCGCCGGAGCGGATCGTGCCGCTGCCGTCCTCCGAGAACTTCTGGTCGGTGGGCGGCCCGGGGCCGTGCGGGCCGGACTCTGAGATCTACTTCGACTGGGGCGAGGAGGTCGGGTGCCCGGAGGGCTGCCTGCCGGGCTGCGCGCGCTGCGAGCGCTTTCTCGAGTTCTGGAACCTCGTCTTCATGTCGTACGAGCTCCATGCCGACCGGACGGTGACGCCGCTGCCGAAGCAGAACATCGATACCGGAATGGGGCTCGAGCGGATGGCCCGCATCGTCCAGGACGTCCCGTCCGTCTACGACACCGACGGCTACCAGGAGATCATGAGCTGGATCACCGAGGCCTCCGGCGTCGCGTACGGGGACTCGGTGGACGCGACCAAGGCGCACCGGGTCCTCGCCGACCACGGGCGCGGGATGACCTTCCTGGCCGGCGAGGGGATCACGCCGTCGAACGAAGGGCGCGGCTACGTGCTCCGGCGCATCGTGCGCCGGGCAGTCCAGCACGGGTTGCGGATCGGCATGGAGGCGCCCTTCGTCGCCGAGCTGTCGGGAGCCGTGACCGAGCAGATGGCCGGCGCGTACCCGGAGCTGGCGGAGTACCGCGACCAGATCGGACGCGTCCTCCGGGCGGAGGAGGAGCGCTTCTCCGTGACGCTGGAGCGCGGGATGAGGCTGTTCGAGGAGGCGGGCGGCCGCGGGGCGATCTCGGGCGTGGATGCCTTCGCGCTGCAGGCGACCTACGGTTTCCCGATCGAGCTGACCCTCGAGCTCGCCCGGGAGCGCGGCATCGAGGTCGACGAGGGCGGCTACGAGCAGGAGATGGACCGCCACCGCGAGATCTCGCGTGCGGGCGCCGGCAAGGGCGAGGTACAGCGCGCGGCCGACTTCGCCCGCGCCGCCGGGTTCCAGACCGAGTTCGTCGGCTGGGAGAAGACGGAGGTGCTCACCCAGATCGGGGCGCTGGAGGAACTGGGCGACGGCCTGTTCCTGGCGAAGCTGCGCGAGTCGCCGTTCTACGCGGAAGGCGGGGGCCAGATCACGGACGCGGGCGAGCTCGAGAAGGAAGACGGCTCACGCGGGACGCTGCTCGCGGCCTACCGGATCGAGGACGACCAGGCCCTGCTCTTCGACGGGGAAGGGTTCGCCGCCGGCGACCGCGTGAGGGCGGTCGTGCCCTGGAGCGTCCGCTTCCCGACTACGGCGAACCACACGGCCACCCACCTGCTGCACGAGGCGCTCCGCGCCGTGCTCGGCGACCACGTCCACCAGGCCGGCTCGGCGGTGCGTCCCGACAAGCTCCGCTTCGACTTCAGCCACCCGCAGGCGCTCACCGCCGAGGAGCGGGAGGCGGTCGAGCGGCGCGTCAACGAGGCGGTGTTCGCCAACCACCCGGTCCGCACGTTCGTCGTCCCGATCGACGAGGCGCGAAACCTAGGCGCGATGATGCTGTTCGGCGAGAAGTACGGCGACGAGGTGCGCGTGGTCGAGGTCGAGGGCGTCTCACGCGAGCTCTGCGGCGGCACGCATGTGCGGACGACGGCCGAGATCGGTCCGTTCGTGATCCTCGGCGAGGCGTCGGTCGGCTCGGGCGCGCGGCGCATCGAGGCGGTCACCGCCGGCGACGCGTTCGCGCTGCTCCGCGCCCGCGCCGATGAGGCGGAGGAGCTGCGCGACGAACTGAACCGGCTCCGCAAGGATGTGAAGGTCAAGGCGCCTCCAGCCGGAGCGCATGCGGAAGCGCCTGCGGGCGAAGTGAAAATTCGTTCACGGGAAAGCGGAGTGGTAGTGGTTGAGGCCGAGGGTTATCGAGGCGGAGACCTGCGCGATCTCACAGACCGGATGCGCCGACAGGAAAACGCCACCGCAGTCCTCGCCGGCTCCACGGGGGGTGGGCGCGCGTTTCTCGTCTTCAACCTCGACCAGTCGCTCGCCGACCGGGGCATCGACGCCGTCGCGCTCGTCCGTGACGCGGCGAAGCACATCCAGGGAGGGGGCGGCGGGCGGCCGACGCTGGCCGAGGCGGGCGGGAAGAAGCCGGAAGCGCTCGCCGAGGCGCTCGACGCGGCCAAGGACGCGATCCTCGCGCAGCTGTAGTGAAGGTGGTGGCGCTCGACTACGGCTCGGCACGCACCGGCGTGGCCGTCTCCGACCCGACCGGCACCCTCGCCCGGCCGCTCTGCACGGTCGAGCGGGCCGCGACCGACGAGGGGCTGCGCCGTCTCCGCGACCTCGTCCGCGCCGAACAGGCCGAGCGCGTCGTCGTCGGGCTCCCGCTCACGCTCCGCGGCGAGGTCGGCCCCCAGGCGGAGGAGACGGCCCGGTTCGTCGAGCAGCTGCGCGCCACGCTGGACGTTCCGGTCGAGACGCTGGACGAGCGCTTCACGACCGCGCTGGCCGGCCCGGGCAAGGGCGACGACGCCCGGGCAGCTGCGCACCTGTTGTCGAGCTACCTCGAGCGGTCGAGGAGCCGGACCTGACACGTCCGACCAGGCAGCAGATCTACCGGCGGAGGCTGGTGGCGCTGGTGGTGGTGTGCGTGGTGGTCGGTGCCTGTGCGTGGGGCGCCTATGCCGTCGTCCGGAACCACCGCGACGCGTCGCCTCCCCCGCCGACGACCACCGCCCCCGCGCGCAGGGTGCTCAGCGTGCTCTTCCCGGAAGGCTTCACGAGGCAGCAGATGGCCAGGCGCGCCCACGCGGTCAGCCCCGCGATCGGCACCGCCGCGTATCTGCGGGCGACGCGGACCTCGGCGCTGCCGGGCCGGTTCGCCGGCGACGGCAAGCGCCGCAGCCTGGAGGGCTTCCTGTTCCCGGCCACGTACGACATCTACGACGACGACCCGGCGCCGGTGCTGGTCGGCAAGCAGCTGACCGCCTTCACCAGGAACTGGAGCCAGGTCGAGCTCGGCTACGCGCGCTCGAAGAACCTGACGCCGTACGACGTGCTGATCATCGCGTCGATGATCGAGAAGGAGGTCGTCGTCCCGCGCGAGCGGCCGCTGGTGGCGGCCGTGATCTACAACCGGCTGCACGAACGGATGCCGCTCGGGATCGACGCGACGCTGCGCTACGGCCTGGGCATCCCGCCGACGCGGGCGATCACGAAGCGCGACCTGGCATCGAGCTCGCCCTTCAACACCCGCAGGTTCCGCGGGCTGCCGCCCACACCGATCGCGAACCCCGGCCTTGCCTCGATGCAGGCGGCTGCCCGCCCGGCCAAGGTCGACTATCTCTACTTCGTTCGCAAGCCCGATTGCCGCAGCCACTTCTTCACCGCGAGCATCGACGAGTTCGACGCCTACACGCGCAAGGGCCTGACCAATTGTTGAGCGGGCGCACGACCCTGGTGGGGCTGATCGGCAACCCGGTCGAGCACTCGCTCTCGCCGGCGATGCACAACGCCGCCTTCGCCGTGCGCGGTCTGGACTGGGCGTACGTGCCGCTGCCGGTCGAGGAGGGCCGCGTCGAAGACGCGGTGCGCGGACTCGTGGCGCTCGGCTTCGTCGGTGCGAACGTGACGGCGCCGCACAAGGCGGCCGCTGCGGTCGCATGCGAGACGGAGCTCGACTCGGTCAACGTGCTCGTGGTCAGTGACGGACGCGTTCAGGGAGTCTCGACCGACGCGGCGATCCTCGACGGGTTCCCCGCGCAGCGACCGGTGATCCTCGGCAGCGGCGGTGCGGCGGCCGCGTTCCGCGCGGCATTGCCGGGGGCACGCGTCTTCTCCCGCCGGGGCGACTGGCCCCCGGACGTGGCCGGCGCCGACCTGGTCGTCAACGCCACCTCCGGACGGGACGCCATCCTCTGCACCCTGTCGGAGGATCAGACCCTGGTCGACCTGCCGTATCCGGAGACGGCGACCGCACGCGCCGCGCGCGAGGTCGGCGCGACCGTGGTCGGCGGCCTCGACGTCCTGGTCGCGCAGGGCGTTGCCTCGTTCGAGCTCTGGACCGGCGTGCCCGCACCCGTCGAGGTGATGCGCGCCGCCGTAGGCTTAGCCATTTGCTGACGCAAATGGCTAGAGGAGGATCGACGTGAGTCTCGAGCTCGTCACCGCCGGCGAGTCGCACGGCCCCGCGCTGGTCGCGATCGTCACGGGGCTGCCGGCCGGGTTGGTGCTCGACCGGGCGGCGATCGACGAGGATCTCCGCCGGCGCCAGCAAGGGTACGGGCGTAGCCCCCGCCAGCAGATCGAGACCGACCGGGTAGAGGTCTACGGGGGCCTTCGCCACGGCCGGACGCTCGGCACGCCGCTGGGGCTGGTCGTCCGCAACCGCGACCACGAGAGCTGGACCTGGGGGATGAGTCCGTGGCCGCCGGAGGGGGAGCCGCCCCGCGGAGGCAAGGGACAGGAGCAGGTGACGCTGCCCCGGCCCGGCCACGCAGATCTGGCCGGCGTCCTCAAGTACGGCCTCGAGGACGTGCGCGACGCGCTCGAGCGGGCGAGCGCCCGGCACACGGCGGTGGTCGTCGCCGCCGGTGCCGTGGCGAAGGCGCTCCTGCGCGAGATCGGCGTCGAGGTCGACGGGAACGTCGTCGGCGACGACCTCGAGGTGCGCGTCGACGAGGCGCGGGCCGCGCGCGACACGGTCGGCGGCGTGGTCGAGGTGCGCGCGGCGGGCGTCCCGCCCGGGCTCGGCTCGTACGCGTCTCGAAGTGACCGGCTCGACGCGAGGCTGGCCGCGGCGCTGATGGGCATCCAGGCCGTGAAGGGGGTCGAGGTCGGCGACGGGTTCGCGCTCGCCGGCATGCGCGGCTCGGAAGCTCATGACGAGATCTTCCGCGACGCGCAGGGCCTCTACCGCGAGACGAACCGCGCGGGCGGGATCGAGGCCGGGGTCTCGAACGGCGAGCAGATCGTCGTGCGGGCGGCGATGAAGCCGTTGCCGACGCTGATGAAGCCGCTGCGGTCGGTCGACCTCGCGACCGGGGAGCCGGCCGAGGCGCTGGTCGAGCGCAGCGACACCGCCGCCGTCGAGGCGCTTGCCGTGGTCGCCGAGGCGTCGGTCGCCTTCGAGCTGGCCGGGGCGGCGCGCGAGAAGTTCGGCGGGGACGCGCTTGTCGACTTCGTCGGCGCGTACCAGGCGTACCGCGGGCGGATCGATTGGCAACCGCGCTAGACCGGCACCTCGCGCTGGTCGGCTTCATGGGCGCCGGCAAGACGACGCTCGGGATGCAGACGGCGGAGCGGCTGGGCCGGCGATTCGTCGACCTCGACCGCGAGATCGAACGGGGGCTGCGCCAGGCAATTCCCGAGATCTTCGAGCAGCGCGGCGAAATCGAGTTCCGCGTGCGCGAGCAGGAGGCCGCGCTGGAGACACTCAGGTCGGGGCCGCCGGCGGTCGTCGCGCTCGGCGGCGGAGCGGTGACGAGCCCGAAGATCCGCGAAGCGCTCCGCGACCACGCCCTGACCGTCTACGTGGAGGTCGAGCCGGACGTCGCCTGGGAGCGGGTCCGCGGTCAGGGGCGCCCGCTGGCCCGGGAGGAGGGCTCCTTCCGCGCGCTGTACGACGAGCGCCGGCCGCTCTACCTCGACGCCGCCGACGCGCTCGCCCGCTCGCCGGAGGACGTCGTTCTGGCCGCGGCGGGCGTCCACGTCGCCCTCGGCTCGCTCGAGCAGCTCGGCGAGCTCGTGCCCGGTGAGGGTCCGGTCGCGCTGGTCACTGACACGCAGGTCTCCGGCATCCACGGCATGGACGCGCAGCTCGCCCTCGGCCCCCGGCTCGCCTCGACGCATACGGCGTCCGGGAAGAGCGCCGACGACCTCGAGCGGCTCTGGCGCTCGCTGAATATCGGCCGCGCCGGAACCGTGGTCGCCCTCGGCGGCGGCACGACCACGGACCTCGCGGGATTCGCTGCAGCCACCTACCTGCGCGGGGTCGACTGGGTGGGAGTGCCGACGACACTCGTCGGCCAGGTCGACGCCGCGATCGGCGGGAAAACCGCCGTCGACCTGCCCGAGGCGAAGAATCTCGTCGGCGCCTTCCACTGGCCGGCGCGCACGATCGTCGACCCGGCTCTGCTGGCGACGCTGCCCGAGGCGGAGCGCCTGAACGGCATGGCGGAGGTGGTGAAGACCGGGCTGCTCGCCGGCGAGCGGTTCTGGGAGCTCGCCGAAGAGGAGCTCGTGCGCCGCTGCGCGGCGTACAAGGCGGCGTTGTGCCTGCGCGATCCACACGACCTCGGCCCGCGGCACGCGCTCAACCTGGGCCACACGTTCGGCCATGCGCTCGAGGCCGCGTCCGGCTACGAGCTCCCGCACGGCAGAGCGGTCGCGCTTGGCCTGCTGGCCGCGCTCCGGCTCTCCGGCCGCGACCCCGCGCCTGTCGAGGACATGCTCGCGCCCGAGCCGGTGCGGGTCGACCGCGAGCGGGCGTGGGAGGCGCTCCTCCGCGACAAGAAGGGCCGCCTCAGGATCGTCCTGCTCGGCGACGACGGTGCGTTCGAGCAGGAGCTGCCCGAGGCGGACGTGCGCGCGGCGCTGAACGAGCTGATCTCCCGATAGGGTCACGGCGTGAACGTCGACGTGCTCAACGGTGTGAATCTGGACGTGGTCGGGCGGCGGAATCCGGAGCTGTACGGCGGCCTCGGGCTCGAGCAGCTCGAGACGCAGATCTACGAGTGGGCGAAGGAGCTCGACCTGCGCGTCCGTTGCCGGCAGACGAACAGCGAGGGCCAGTACGTCGACTGGTGCCACGAGGCACTGGACAGCGCCGAGGGCGTCGTGCTCAACCCGGCGGCGTGGACGCACTACAGCTACGCGATTCGCGACGCGGTCGAGCTGTTCAGCTTCCCGGTCGTCGAGGTGCACCTCTCGAACGTCGAGGAGCGCGAGGAATGGCGGCGTGTCTCCGTGATTGCCGACTTCGCGGCCAAGCGTGTGATCGGCAAGGGGCCGGAGGGCTACCGCGAGGCCCTCGCGTTCCTGGGGTCGAAGCGATGAGAGACGAAGCCGAGCTCAAAGGCGACAGCAGAGCTGTCGGCATCGGTGCGAGTCAATGTCATGACGCCGAAGGCGTCGGCGCGCGGGTGGAGAAAGTCCGCGCGGCGATCGACGCGCCGCTGCTCGTCACCAAGTCCGTGAACGTGCTCTGGCTGACGGGCCTGGACAGCTCGAATGCCGCGGTGCTGGTCGAACCCGACCGCCTGCGGATCTTCACCGACTTCCGCTACCTGGAGAAGGCGCGCGAGACCGGGGTTGAGGTGGTCGAGATCCCGCGCGGGCTGTTCGGCACGCTGCCGGAGCTGCTGCCGAAGCGGGTCGCCTTCGAGTCGGAGAGCCTCGTCCACGCGTCGTGGGCTGCGCTCGACGCGGCCGGGATCGAGACCGTGCCGACGGCGCAGCTGCTGGAGGCGATCCGGGCGGTGAAGGAACCGGAGGAGCTCGACGCGATCCGCAGGGCGGCCGGGATCACCAACGCGACGTTCGAGCGGCTGGCCGCGCAGCGCTTCGTGGGGCGGACGGAGGCCGAGCTGGCCTGGTGGGTCGAGTCGACCATGCGCGAGCTGGGTGCGGAGGCAGCCGCCTTTCCGCCGATCGTCGCGGCCGGACCGAACGGGGCGCTGCCGCACGCCGACCCGGGCGCGCGCACGATCGAGGAGGGCCAGACCGTCGTCGTGGACGCCGCCGCGAAGATCGACGGCTATCACTCGGACTGCACCAGGACATTCGCCACCGGCCCGCTGCCGGGCGAGCTCGCGCGCTCTTACGAGGCGTGCCTGGCAGGGCAGCTGGCCGGGCTGCACGCAACGCGGGCGGGGCGTGCCGGCCGCGACGTGGACGCGGTCGCCCGCGAGGTGATCACGGAGGCCGGCTACGGCGAGGTCTTCGCGCACGGCCTCGGTCACGGCGTCGGCATGGAGATCCACGAGCAGCCGGCGATGCGGCCGGAGAGCGAGGACGTGCTCGCAGTCGACGGCGCGGTCACGGTCGAGCCGGGCATCTACCATCCGGGCCTCGGCGGGATCAGGATCGAGGACCTGGTGATCATCGGAGAGAATGAGCCCGAGGTGCTGACCACCTTCACCAAGGAACTGGTCACCGTCGGCTGATGGCGACGGCAACCGAGCGGCTGGCCGCGGCGATCGCGTCCCTTCCCTTCGCTCAGCTCCCGCAGGCCTGGGAGGGAGGCTCCCGGCTGAACATTCCGGGGCTGAGCCCGACCACGCGCGACGATCCCTGGGACACGCTCGCCTCCGCGTCGGCGCAGGGACTCGCCGGGTCGGAGGTCCGCTTCGCCCGCGACCGCGACGGCCGCACGATCCCGGGCGGCGACTCCGCCCCGGAGGCGCTCGCTCCGCTGGTCCAGGCGGTCCACAGCCACCTGGAGGGGCCGTTCTGGGCGATTGCGGTGCCCGACGACGACGACGACGAGTGGGTCGTTGCGGCCACACGCGCCGAGATCCTCGACCTTCCCGACGCGGTCGGAAACGAGATCGAGGTCAGCCGCGTCGGGAGCGAGTTCACGTGCCGCGTCGACGGCGAGGAGTCGGACGGGCAGCTGCCTGCGATCGACGCCCTGCTCGACCGCGAGGGCGGCGACGGCGCCGTCGTCGCGCACCGCTTCGCCGGCTCGGTCTGGGTCGCCGAGGTGTTCTCGCTCTAGGCCTGCCCGCTACACTGCCCCGCCGATGGCCGAGGTCGTCTCCACCAACCAGTTCAAGAACGGCATGCACATCGAGCTCGACGGCGAGCCCTGGCGGATCGTCGAGTTCCAGCACGTCAAGCCCGGGAAGGGCGGCGCTTTCGTCCGCACGAAGCTGAAGGCGCTCGAGTCGGGCTCGGTCGTCGACCGGACGTTCCGGGCAGGCGAGAAGTTCCCGCGCGTGCACACCGAGGTGAAGAACGTCCAGTACCTCTACGACGCCGGCGACGACGTCGTGTTCATGGACGAGGAGAGCTACGAGCAGCTGCAGCTCACTCGTGCGTCGGTCGAGGGTGCACTCGAGTTCCTGCAGCCCTCGAGCTCGGTGCAGCTGCTGATGGTCGACGGCAAGCCCGCCGGCGTCCAGATGCCGGCCTCCGTCGAGCTCGCCGTCACCGAGACCGAACCGGGGATCCGCGGAGACACCGTCTCGAACGTGACCAAGGCGGCGACGCTCGAGACCGGTGCGGTCGTCCAGGTGCCGCTGTTCGTGAACATCGGCGACCGCCTGAAGATCGACCCGCGCGAGAAGCGGTACATAAGTAGAGCCTGAGCGGGTAGAGGCAGTTCAAGCCGTTTCGACGGCTACCCGATCGGCCGAGCGCGATCACAGGACCGTCCGCGGCGGTGCGGATGAGGAGGCGGCGGTTGTGGAGCAGAGGCGAAGGTGCGTTCGACGACCCGGCAGTGGCGGCCGAGCCCGCGCGTAGTCGCCCGTAGACTGGGCGCGTGCACTACGCCTACGTCACCACCGACGAGAACGGGAACGACGTCGTCGTCGCGCGAGGCGAGTACGTCGAGGGCCTCGAAACCCCCGACGTCGGCGACACCGTCACTCTCGCGGGCGCGGACGGCGTCGAGCGGCCGTGGAGGATCGTCCGGAAAATCCCGACGGCCTACGCAGGGCAGACGCTCTACGTGGAACCGCTCGAGTTCGAGTAGGGCGGTAGGCTCCCGTCCGTGCCGGCGCTCGTCGACACGACCATTCGCCTGCTCGGACAGGAGCCGCTCGCGGCCGTGCTGCCGACCTCAGCGCAGCTCGACCTCGCGGAGATCCTCGACGGCGCCGGCTTCGCCTACTTGGAGGTGTCGGGTGGCGGCTGCTTCGAGTCGGCGGTCAAGCGCGGCGTCGAAAGCCCCTGGGAGCGGATCAGGGCGATCCGCGCACGGACGAGGACGCCGCTCGCGCTCGCGCTCCGCGGCCGGTTCCTGGTCGGCTCGAGGCCGGTCGGCGGCGACTTCGTCCGCCGCTTCGTCGCGTCGGCGGCCGAGAGCGGGATCGACGTCTTCCGGCTCCACGACCCGCTGAACGACGTCTCCAACCTGCGCGAGGCGAGTGAGGCGGTCACCGCCGCCGAGCGCGAGTTCGACGCGGGGCTCGTCTACAGTCCCGGGCCGTCCGGCGAGACCGACGCGCTCGTCGCCCAGGCACAGCGCCTCCCGGAGCTCGGCGCCGCCCGCATCCTGATCCACGACCCGTCCGGCTCGCTCGAGCCGCACCGCGTCCGCGAGCTGGTCGAGGCGATCCGCGACGTGAGCAACCTCCCGGTCGGCTTCTACTGCCAGGGGGCAGGCGGGGGCGCGCTGGCCGCCGCGATCGAGGCGGCCCGCGCCGGCGTCGACCTGCTCGCCTGTGCCGTGTATCCGGTCGCGCTCGTCCTGCATCGCGCGTCGGGCGAGGCGCTGGCGAGCGTCCTGGACGGCCTCGGCCTCGAGACGGGCGTCTCCACCGACCCGCTCTGGCGCGGGTCGGATCTCGTCGACGAGCACATCAGCGACCAGCCTGTCGCCCCGCTCGCCCCGCGCATCGCCACCCGGGCGGCCGAGCACAGCCTGCCGGCCGGGCTGATCGCGGCGATCGACCTCCACCTGCGGACGCAGGCAGCAGGCGACCGCCTCGACGAGGTGCTCGCCGAGCTGGAGACGATCCGGGCCGAGGTCGGATCGCCGCCGCTCGCGGCTCCGATCGGCCAGGTGCTCGCCTCGCAGGCGCTCCTGCACGTGCTCGCCGCCGACCGCTACCAGACCGTCGTCGACGAGCTGCGGGCGCTGATCCAGGGGCGGTACGGCTCGCCTCCCGCCTCCGTCTCGCCCGCCGTCGAGCGCGCGGTGTCGCTGCTCTCGAACGGGGCGCCCGCCGAGGAGACGCCCGATCTCGACGAGCTGCGCAAGCGCCACAAGGGCCTCGCCGCCAGCGAGGAGGAGCTCCTGCTGCTCGCGCTCTTCGGCGACGACGCCGAGCCGCTTCTCCGCACGATTCGCGGACGCGGCACCCAGGAGTCGCTCGAAGGGGCCGGGGTCGACGCGAGCCGCGCCGAGCGGATCCGCGAGATCGTGCGCATCGTCCAGGACTCCGGCGTCGGCGAGGTGACGATCGAGGACGCCGGTCTCCGCGTCACCGTCCGGCGGACGCCGGAGGCGGGGGAGGGTGTCATCGCCGCACCCGCGCCGCCGCCGTCCCCGGAGGAGGAGACGACCGCAGCCGCGCCGCCGGCGCCGCCGCTCGATCCAGGCGTGATCAAAGTCGAGGCGCCGATGGTCGGCACCTTCTACCGCGCCTCCTCGCCGGGCGCGCCGCCGTTCGTCGAGGAGGGCGACGCCGTCGGCGCAGGCCAGACCCTCTGCATCCTCGAGGCGATGAAGCTGATGAACGAGGTCAAGGCGGAGGAGGAGGGCGTCGTCACCCGGATCCACCCCGAGAACGGCCAGCCGGTGGAGTACGGCCAGCTGCTCTTCGAGCTCGAGCCCGTCAACGGCCGGCCTCTCGGACTTTGACGTGGGGGAACCCCTGGTTCCCCCACGGACCCACTCCTCGCCGGCGGACGCGTTGCTTCCTCTCGTAGCTGGGCCGGACGCTGCAGGGGTGATCCGGCTGTTGCCTCTCCGCTGGGTGCCTCCCGCCGGGCAGAGCCCGGCTCCGGCGGTCACTCGCTCCGGCGCGAGAGCGGCAAGCCGGAGCTGACGCCCATGTTCACGCGAGTCCTAGTGGCCAACCGGGGCGAGATCGCCGTCCGCCTCATCCGGGCGCTGCACGAGCTGGGGATCGAGGCGGTCGCGGTCTATTCCACCGCCGACGCCGACGCCCTGCACGTGCGGCTCGCAGACCGCGCCGTGTGCATCGGCCCGCCGCCGCCCGCCCAGAGCTACCTGAACATCCCGTCCGTGGTCGCCGCAGCGGAGACGACCGCCTGTCAGGCCGTCCATCCCGGCTACGGCTTCCTGTCCGAGCGGCCGGAGTTCGTCCGCGCCTGCGAGGAGAACGACCTCGTCTTCGTCGGCCCCGACGCCGACGTCATGGCGCGGATGGGCGACAAGGTGCAGGCGAAGACCGCCATGCGCGAGGCCGGCGTGCCGCTCGTTCCCGGCACCGAAGCTGCGACCACGCTCGCGCAGGCCCGCGAGCTGGCACCCGAGATCGGCTTTCCGCTCCTGCTCAAGGCGGCAGCCGGCGGCGGGGGACGCGGGATGCGGCTGGTGCAATCCCCAGGCGAGCTCGAGAACGCGTTCGCGACCGCGTCGGCCGAGGCGGACTCAGCCTTCGGGGACGGTAGCCTCTACGTCGAGAAGGCGCTCGTCCCCGCCCGGCACGTGGAGATCCAGGTGCTTGCCGACGCCGCCGGAGGCGTGCTCACCCTCGGCGAGCGCGAGTGCTCGATCCAGCGCCGTCACCAGAAGCTGATCGAGGAGTCGCCCTCGCCCGCTCTGACGCCGGAGCTGCGCGAGGAGATGGAGGCGGCCGCCGAGCGGGCCTGCCGCGAGACCGGCTACACGAACGCCGGCACGCTCGAGTTCCTGCTCGGCCCCGACCGGGCCTTCTACTTCATCGAGCTGAACGCCCGGCTGCAGGTCGAGCACCCCGTGACGGAGCTTGTCACCGGCGTCGACATCGTCCGCGAGCAGCTGCGGATCGCGGCGGGCGATCGGCTGGCCACGCCGGGCCGCGCCCCCCGTTCCGGGCATGCGATCGAGATCCGCATCAACGCGGAGGACCCGGCGCGCGGCTTCGCACCGTCGCCCGGGCGGATCGAGCGCCTGCGCGCCCCGGGCGGCCCCGGGGTCCGGCTGGACACGCACGTCGACTCGGGCGCGACCATCCCGCCGCACTACGACTCCCTGATCGGCAAGCTCGTCGTGTGGGACTCCGACCGGCCGGCGGCGATCGCCCGCGGCCTGCGTGCGCTCGGCGAGCTCGAGATCGAGGGGGTCGCGACCACACGCGACTTCGCCCGGGACGTCCTGCTCAGCGAGGCATTCGCGAGCGGCGAGTACACGACCTCCTACGTCGACGAGCTGGGGTCGGCGTGACGCTCTCCCGCCGGGCGGCCCGCCGCACCGCGCTCTTCCTCCTCTACCAGTGGGACCTGACCGGCCAGCCGATCGGCACAAACTACGAGGGCGAGATCGACGACTTCGCCCGCAACCTGGCCGAGTCGGTCGCGGCGCAGGAGGACGAGCTGGACGCGAGGATCTCCGCCGTCTCGGGTGACTGGCCGGCTGGCCAGCTGGGCACGCTGGAGCGGAACGTCCTCCGCATCGGCATCCACGAGCTCGATGAAGGTACGGTCCCGCTGGAAGTGGTGATCGACGAGGCAGTGACGCTGGCGAAGCGGTACTCGTCCGAGGACGCGGGCCGGCTCGTGAACGGGATTCTCGCGGCGATCGCGCGCGAGGCCGCATGACCCTGCAGGAGAAGGTCGACCGGCTGGAGGGGCTCCGCCGGCAGCTGGAGGGCTGCGAGTCGCTCGAGGACGCCGTCGATCTGCTCGCCGAGTTCGACGCGGCCGCCAAGGACCTGATCGACGCGATCGACCAGGCGAAGCGGGAATCCGATGCACAGCCCTGACGAGCTGAAGGAGCTGGTCGTGGAGGCGCTCGAAGAGCTCGAGCTCTGGCCCGAGCTCGGCGGCCAGCGGGAGTCTGCCCGGTACGCCCTGGAGATGGGCGGCAAGCGCATCCGTCCCGTGATCTCGCTCGCCGTCGGCGAGGCGCTCGACGCGCCGCCCGAGCAGCTGATGCCGGCTGCGGTCGCGATCGAGCTCGTGCACAACTTCTCGCTCGTCCATGACGACCTGCCGTCGCTGGACGACGACGAGGAGCGCCGCGGCAAGCCGAGCGTCTGGGCGGCGTTCGGTGAAGGCAAGGCGCTGCTCGCCGGCGACGCACTCCTGGCGGAGGCGTTCCGGCTCGCCTGCTCGTACCCCACCACGGAGGTCGCGCGGGAGCTGGCCGAGGCGACGCTCGGGATGATCGGCGGCCAGTACCTCGACACGATGGAGCCGGGCACCGACCTGGAGACCGTGCACCGGCTGAAGACCGGCTGTCTCTTCTACGCGTCGGTCACGCTGGCGCTCTGGGCGGCCGGCCTGCCGCGCGAGGAGCAAGGTGCCTGGCGTGACTTCGCGGGCGAGCTCGGAATGCTCTTCCAGGTCGTCGACGACATCCTCGATGCGGACGGGTACGTGCTCGAGGAGGGCGAGGAGGCGGCCAGGACGCGCGCGAACCGCGCCGCGGAGCGCGCGCTCGCGCTGCTGCTCGAAGTTCCGGTAGACACCTCTGTGCTGGCCGAGATCGTCAACGGCCTGGCCGTCCGAACTGCCTAGCGCTGCCGATGAAGAAGCGCCTGGACGTCCTCCTCGTCGAGCGCGGGCTCGCGGAGTCCCGCGCCCAGGCGCAGGCGCTGATCCTCGCCGGCCTCGTTCGCGGCCATTCGAAGGCCGGCGAGCAGGTCGACGAGGCCGTCCGGCTGGCCGTCGAGCGCGGGCCGAGGTTCGTCTCCCGTGGCGGCGAGAAGCTCGACCACGCACTCGACGCGTTCGACGTCGATCCGGCGGGCCGCGACTGCCTGGACGTGGGCGCCTCCACGGGCGGCTTCACCGACGTCCTCCTCCAGCGCGGCGCCGCGCGCGTGATCGCTCTCGACGTCGGATACGGGCAACTCCACCCCCGCCTCCGAGCCGACCCGCACGTGACCGTGCTCGAGCGGGTGAACGCCCGCGAGCTGGCCGGGCTGCCGTTCGCACCGGACCTGGTCGTCTGCGACGTGTCCTTCATCTCCGTGACGAAGGCGCTCCCGCCTGCGCTCGGGCTGGCCGAACCGGGCTGGGAGGCGGTCGTGCTGGTGAAGCCGCAGTTCGAGGCCGGCCGCGGCGAGGTCGGCAAGGGCGGCGTTGTCACCTCGCGCGAGACGCGAACGAGAGTGGCACGAGAGGTCGCCGAAGCGGCTCTCGGCTGGGGTGCCGAGGTCGCGGGCGTCGTAGACTCCGGCCTACCCGGACCGAAGGGAAACCGTGAGCTCTTCCTCCATCTCCGACACCGACCGGGAGCCCGCCTCGACGCCGACCTCGACCGCTGGATCGATGACGCCGTCGGCTGAGCGCATCCGGACGATCGCCGTCGTCAGCCACGGCGATCCCGGGCTGGTGGCCGGTGCGACGGCGCGCCTGCAGGCGATCTGCGAGAGAGCCGCGGTGGAGGTCGTCGAGGGTGACGACGTCGACCTCGCCGTCGTCCTCGGCGGTGACGGGACGACGCTCCGGGCGCTCCACCGCTTCCTCGGCACATCGGTCCCGGTGCTCGGCGTCAACTTCGGCCGGGTCGGGTTCCTGTCGGCGATGGGCCGCGACGCGATGGAGGACGGCCTCGCCCGCGCCTTCGCCGGTGAGCGTCGAGTCGTCGAGCTGCCGACGCTCGAGGTGAACGCGGACGGAGTCGAGGCCGTGGCCGTCAACGACGCCGTCTGCGCGACGTCCCGGATCGGCCGGATGATGGAGTTCGCGTGGTCGCTCGGCGGCGAGGATCTCGGCGTCCAGCCGTGCGACGGCGTCATCTGCGCAAGCTCGACGGGCTCGACCGCCTACAACCTCTCGAGCGGCGGCCCCGTGCTCGTCTGGGGGCTCGACGCGATGGCGATCACGTTCGTCTCACCGCATTCGCTGCACGCTCGCCCACTGGTCGTCCCACGCGGCCTCGAGCTCCGGGTGCGGAACGAGACGCGAACGACCACGGCGAAGGTGATCGCCGACGGCATCCCCGTCGCCGAGCTCGACGAGGGCAAGGAGGCGGCGGTACGGCTCGGCGAGCGGCGGGCGTTGCTGGCGCTGCTCCCCGAGATGACCTTCTTCCACCGCTACCGCGACACCTTTGCTTCGTAGCCTCCGAATCGAGAACCTCGTCCTGATCCGCCGGGCGGAGCTGCCGTTCGCGCCGGGGCTGAACGTGATCACCGGCGAGACCGGCGCCGGCAAGACGATCCTCGCGCAGGCGATCGGACTCCTGCTGGGCGCGAAGGGCGATGCCGCTTACGTCGGGGCGGGCGGCAGTGAGTCCTACGTCGAAGCCGAGTTCGACCTGCCTGAGGGACTGCTCGACGAGGAGCCGTTCGCGCCGCTTCGTGAGCTGCAGCCCGCCGAGGAGGAGGGCGTCGTGCTCGCGCGGCGGATCTCCGCGGAGGGCCGCACCCGGGCGTACGCCTGGGGACGGAGCGCCGCGCGCGAGGACGTCGCGGCGCTGGGGGAGCGGTTGCTCGCGATGTCCGGCCAGTTCGAGCAGCGCCGGCTGGCCCGCCCGGCCTACCAGCTGGCCGTCCTCGATGCCTTCGGCGGCGACGAGCAGCTGAGCCGCCGGACCGAGGCGCGCGCCGCCTGGCGCGAGCTGGGAGCGGCTCGACGACGGCTCGAGGAGCTGACCCGAGACGCTTCCGCCGTCGAGGCCCGGCTCGCCGAGCTGCGGGCGCTGGTCGAGGACACGGATGAGCTCGAACCCGGACAGGAGGATGCGCTCCTCGAGGAGCGCGAGCGCCTGCGGCACCTGACCGAGCTGCTCCAGGGGACCGCGGCCGCCGCGGACGCGCTCGACCCCGACGAGGGCGACGGAGCGGCCGGACTGACCGCCGCGGCGGAACGGGCACTCGCACCCGTCGAGCGGTTCGCCCCCGAGCTCCGTCAGGCGGCTGACGAGCTGCGCGACGCCGAGCTCCGCGTGCGGGAGGCGGCGAGCGCGCTGCGCTCCTTCCTCTCGGCGCTCGAGGCCGATCCGGGGCGGCTCGAGGAGGTCGAGTCGCAGCTCGAGCGAATCTCGGATGCGAAGCGTCGCTTCAGGTGCGGGTCGGTGGAGGAGCTGCTCGCCCGTGCCGCGGAGGCGAGAACCGAGCTCGAGGCATTCGATCAGGGCGCCAATCCCGCCGCGGCGGCCGAGCAGGCGTTCGAACGAGCCGAGGCCGGCGTGCGTTCGGTCGCCGGGGCGTTGCACGACGCGCGGGCCGCGGCTGCCGCCCGGTTCGCGGAGTCGGTCGCAGGGGAGCTCCAGGGCCTGGGGATGGGCGAGGGCGAGTTCAACGTCGAGCTGAAGGAGCGTGAACCCGGCGCGACCGGCGCCGACGAGGCCGTGTTCCTGATCAGGCCGAACGCAGGCCTGCCGTTCGGCCCGGTGGCCGAGACCGCGTCCGGGGGAGAGCTTTCCCGCGTGGCGCTCGCAATCGCAACGGTCGCCGGCGGGGAGACGATGGTCTTCGACGAGATCGACGCCGGCATCGGCGGGACGACCGCCCACGGCGTCGCGGAGACGCTCGCGCGGCTCGCCGGCCGCACACAGGTGATCACCATTACCCACCTGCCGCAGATCGCGAGCCGCGCCGACAGGCACTTCCGGGTCGAGAAGGTTCCCGGCGACCCGACGCACACCCGGATCGAGGAGCTCGGCCCGGACGAGCGCAGAGACGAGCTGGAGCGCATGCTCGGCGGGCGCGAGTTCCTTGCCATTCTCGCCGCCGGCGAGAATGGTTAGTGACCATGGCGAGCTGGGGAGCTTCTAACCCTTTCCCGCGGAGCCGGAAAGGGCTGGTCGAGTTCACGGGGCCTGCGCGACTCGACCGCCGGACGAAGCGCCTCGTCCACCGGCTCGGCGAGGACGACGTCGCGATCGTCGACCACAGCGACCTCGACCGGGTCACCGCCGAGGAGCTGCTCGAGACGGGCGTCCGCGTCGTCGTCAACGTCTCCGATTCACTGTCCGGCCGCTTTCCGAACGTCGGGCCGCTGTTGCTGGTTCGCGGCGGCGTGACCCTGATCGACATCCCCGGCTCCGAGCTGTTCGACGAGGTCACCGAGGGCGAGCAGCTGACGGTGCGCGGCGCCAGTGTCTTCCGGAACGGCACGTGCCTCGCACGCGGCCGTGCGCGGGAGGAGCGCGAGCTCGAGCACACCCTCGCCGAGCAGCGCGGCCGCGTCACCGAGTCCCTGTCCGAGTTCGCCGAGAACACGCTGTTGCACCTGCGGGCGGAGGGCAGCCTCCTGGTCGAAGGGATCGACTTCCCGCCGCTGAGAACGCGCTTCCGGGATCGTCACGCGCTGGTCGTCGCCCGCGGTCCGGGCCACAAACGCGACCTGAGGATCGTGCGCCCGTACGTCCGGGACTTCAAACCGGTGCTGGTGGGGGTCGACGGCGGCGCTGATGCTCTGATCGAGGCGGGCTACAAGCCGAGCGTGATCGTCGGGGACATGGACTCGGTCTCCGACGCCGCCCTGAAGAGCGGGGCCGAGCTGCTGGTGCACGCCTATCGCGGCAACGGGAACGCGCCGGGGGCCGCGCGGGCGCAGGCGCTGGGGGTGCCGTTCGAGGTCGTGCCCGCGATGGGGATCAGCGAGGACGTCGCGCTGCTGCTCGCCTACGAGAAGGGCGCGGAGCTGATCGTGGCTGTCGGTACGCACTTCAACCTGATCGAGTTCATGGAGCGGAACCGTGCCGGAATGTCGTCGACGTTCCTCACGCGGCTGCGGGTGGGGGAAATCCTGGTCGACGCGAAGGGGGTGTCACGGCTCGTCTCGCGGCGGGTCGGCCTGTGGCCGTTGATCGCGCTGGGCGTGACCGGCCTCGGCGCGATCGTTGTCGCCGTGATCGCCTCACCGGGGGTCGAGCACCTGATCCAGCTGATGGTGCTGCGGATCCGCGACTGGCTCGGCCTGGGCTGAAGCGCGGTGGAACCCATGGTTCCCCCGCGGGCCCTCTCCTTCTTCCGCTCGCTTCGCTCGCATCGCGTGCTGCCGGCCGGCGGTCGTGTGCCGCGCCCGCGCAGGCCGGAAGCGGCGGCGCAGGACGCCCTTCCCGATGGATGGCCAAGCGAGACGTGCCCACTCTGGCCAATGCCCGCCGGTTGGCCCAAGGTGCTCCCAGCCTCCTCCCCAGGGCGATCGTAACCGCGAAAATCGCGCCGATGGGTCACGAGACGGCGCCGACATCGTCACGGCGAGCGAGCGGGAGGCGCCGGTGAGGGTCAGCGCCTCGCGCGAGCTGCTCGCTCCCCGGCCTGAGGTCTGGGACTTCCTCGGCGAGCCCTTCCATCTCGCCGACTGGTGGCCCGGCGTCGCGGGCGTCCAGCCCGACCGCCGCGGCTCGGCCGCCGGTGCGCGGTGGCGGGTGACCGCCGGTCATGAGCCGACGCTCCTCCGCAGGCCGGAGGCGACGGGCACGCTGGTCGTGACCGCGTCCGACCGGCCGGTCCTCTTCGCCTTCCATCTGACGGGCGAGAAGCTGGACGTGCGCGTCGACCTCGAGGCGACGGCGCCCGACCGCACCCGCGCGACGATCACGGTCGACGGGCCCTGGCTGATCGCCTTCCGTCGCACGCTCGCGCGCAGGGCGGCCGGTCGCCTGTTCGCGCTGTGCCAGACTGCGGCGAGCATCTAACCCGCAGCGCCGCCGGGCAAAGCCCTCCGGCGCGCGAAGGGCGTGCGTTTTAACTCATGTTCGACCTCCGCTATCACGTCGCCTCGCTGGCGGCCGTCTTCCTCGCCCTGATCATCGGGATCGTCGTCGGCGTGGGCATCTCCGGGAAGGGGTTCGTCCAGAACAGCGAACGCCGGCTGCTGAACGAGCAGATCGCCGATCTGAAGAACCGCCTGGACTCGGCGACGAAGCGCAGCGCCGACCTGACGCGGTCGCAGCGGGCCACGCAGGCGTTCGTCGAGGATGCGTATCCGGCGCTGATGGGCGGTCGCCTCGCCGGGACAAGCGTCGGGCTCGTGTTCGTCGGGCCGATCGACAGGCGCGTCCGTTCCCTGGTCGAGCAGACGCTGGGCGACGCCGGCACCTTGCCTCCGCTCCGCGTCCGCGCCCTCAAGCTGCCCATCGACGTCCCGGCTCTGCGCCGCGCCCTCAGGGGCCGCCCGGCGCTCGCGGCGCTCGCCACCAGGCGGAAGGTCGGGGAGCTGGGCCGCCGGCTCGGGAGCGAGTTCGCGGCGAAGGCCGACAGCCCGCTCTGGCAGGCGCTGTCCACCGACCTGGTCGAGGAGCGGGCCGGCAACGACGCCGCCGCGCTCGACGGGATCGTGGTCGCCCGCAGCGTCGCGCCTCAGAGCGGCTCGACCGCCCGCTTCCTCGCAGGGTTCTACAAGGGGCTCGCTTCGGCGGACGTGCCCGCGGTCGGCGTCGAGGTGACCCGGGTGGGGACGTCGGCAGTGGACGTCTTCGCCAAGCACGACCTGGCGACGGTCGACGACCTGGACTCCGAGTCGGGACGCCTGGCTCTGGCCCTACTGCTCGGTGGAGCGGTGCCTGGACAGTACGGCGTGAAGAAGACCGCCCGGGACGGCGTCCTGCCCGAGATCACGACCCCGCCGGGTGGCTGAGCGTCTTTCGATCGTGGTCGCAGCCCGCGACGAGGAGGGCCGAATCGGGGCGACGGTCCGAGGGCTCCGCGAGGAGTTTCCCGACGCGGAGATGATCGTGGCCGACGACGGCTCGCGCGACCGGACCGCGGTCGAGGCCGAGGCCGCCGGAGCACGGGTCCTGCGGCTGCCCAGGCGTGGCAAGGGGCAGGCGCTGGCGCTGGCCGAGCGCGCGGCAGCGGACGGCCCGCTCCTGCTCTGCGACGCCGACCTGAGCGGCGACCTGCGACCACTGCTCGAGGGCGCCGCCGACCTTGCCGTCGCCGCATTTGCAGAGCGCCGGGGAGGGGGCTTCGGCATCGCCCGGCGAACGGCCGCGACGCTACTCCGGCTCCGGACCGGGCGCGAGCTGCGCGAGCCGCTCTCCGGTCAGCGGGCGCTCTCGAGCCGCGCCCGCCTCGCCTGCTTCCCGGTTGCCGCCGGGTTCGGCTGCGACGCGCGGATGACCTTCGACGTGCTGCGCGCCGGGCTCGTCGTGGAGGAGGTCGAGCTCCCGCTGCGCCACCGCGCAACGGGACGCGACCTCCGCGGGTTCGTCCACCGGGCGCGGCAGCTGCGGGATGTTCTGCTCGCCTTCGGCCCGAACGCGACGAACCATCGTGGCCTGCGCCTGCCGGTGGTCGGCTGGGTCGTCGCCGTCCTCCAGCCGCGCGTGGCGCCGGTCGCCGCGATCGGCCTCGCCGACGACCTCCTCGCCGGGCCGGAGCGGGGGGTGGCCGCGCACCTGCGGGCCGGCCGTACGACCGGCGTGCTCAAGCTCGTCGGCATCCCGCTCTTCGGACTGCTCACGACCCGCAGCGTGCGCGGCGCGCTGCTGGTCGGTCTCGCCGCCAACGCGCTCAACCAGCTCGACACGAAGCCGGGGCTGGCGCTGAAGGCCTACGCGCTGGCAGCGTTGCCTCTCCGGGCACCGCTGCTGCCCGCCGTCATCCTCGCGCCCTACGATCTCCGGGAGATGGCGATGCTCGGGGACTCGGGGTCGAACGCGCTGGGGGCCCTGCTAGGCTTGAGTTCCGTGAAGCGATTCGCGGGACGGGGGCAGTCGTCGGTGATGGGACAGTGGCTGGCGATCGGAGCGCTGGCGGCCCTCAACCTCCTCGGCGAGCTCACCTCGGTCGGCAGGCTGATCGAACGGACGCCGCTGCTCCGCGACCTCGATGCCGCGGGGCGACAGGCGTGAGCCAGACCACCAAGTACGTCTTCGTCACCGGCGGCGTCGTCTCGTCGCTCGGCAAGGGCATCACCGCCGCGTCGCTCGGCCGGCTGCTGAAGGCGCGCGGCCTGAAGGTCGACGTCCAGAAGTTCGACCCGTACCTGAACGTCGACCCCGGCACGATGAGCCCCTTCCAGCACGGGGAGGTCTTCGTCACCGAGGACGGCGCCGAGACCGACCTCGACATCGGCCACTACGAGCGCTTCCTCGACCAGAACCTCGCGCGGAGCGCCAACCACACCCAGGGAGGGATCTGGGACCGCGTGCTCCGCCGCGAGCGCAAGGGCGACTACCTCGGCAAGACCGTCCAGGTGATCCCGCACATCACCGACGAGATCAAGGACCGGATCCGGCGCTCGGCCGAGCAGAGCGACGCCGACGTGGTGATCAGCGAGATCGGCGGGACGGTCGGCGACATCGAGTCGCTGCCGTTCCTCGAGGCAATCCGCCAGTTCCGCCGGGAGGCGGGCGCCGAGAACGTCCTCTACGTCCACGTCACGCTCGTCCCGTACGTCGATTCGGCCGGCGAACTGAAGACCAAGCCGACGCAGCACTCCGTGAACGAGCTGCGGCGCATCGGTATCCATCCCGATGTGGTCGTGTGCCGCTCGCGCGACGTCATCTCCCCGGACGTGCGCGAGAAGATCGCGCTCTTCGCCGACGTCGAGCCGGAGGACGTGATCGCCAACGAGGATGTCTCGGACGTCTACCTCGTGCCCGCGGCGCTCCAGGAGCAGGGGATGGACGACCTCGTCTGCCGGAAGCTGGGACTGCCCGCGGGCCACGCCGACCTGGGCGAGTGGCTCGACCTGACCGAGCGGATCCGGCAGCGCGACGTCGAGGTGACGATCGGCCTGGTCGGCAAGTACGTGAAGCTGCACGACGCCTACCTCTCCGTGCACGAGGCGCTCAAGCACGCGGGCATCCACCACGGCTGCCACGTCCGCGTGCGCTGGGTGGACGCCGAGGGGATGTCGCTGGCGGAGGCGCTCGGCGAGCTTGAAGCCGTTGATGGTGTCCTGGTTCCCGGCGGCTTCGGCTCCCGCGGCTGGGAGGGCAAGATCCTTGCCTGCCGGGTCGCCAGGGAGCACTCGATCCCGTACCTCGGCATCTGCCTCGGCATGCACGTCGCCGTCTCGGAGTTCGCGCGGCACGTCGTCGGGCTCGAGGGTGCGAACTCGACCGAGATGGATCCCGAGACGCCGTTCCCGGTGATCGACCTGCTCCCCGAGCAGAAGGAGGTCGAGGACCTGGGCGGGACGATGCGGCTCGGCGCGCAGGCGGTCGAGATCGCGGAGGGCACGCGCACACACGACACGTACGGCGAGCCGGTTGTCCACGAGCGCCACCGGCACCGCTACGAGGTGAACAACCACTACCGTTCTCAGATCGTCGACGCCGGCCTCGTCGTCTCCGGCACGTTCCAGGAGGGCCGCCTCGTCGAGATCGTCGAGCTGCCGGACCATCCGTGGTTTGTCGCCAGCCAGTTCCACCCCGAGTTCAAGTCACGCCCGACCAGGCCGGCCCCGCTCTTTCGCGAGTTCGTCGGCGCCGCCCACGACCGCGCGCGCGCCCGCAAGGGCGTCACCGCCGCGGTCTCTTAGCCTGTGCTCGCCGGCTCGGTCGCCGGCGAGCAAGTGCCGCCGGATCGACACTAGGATCGGTTCGATGAGCCGGGCGCTCGACCTCTTCCTCGACCTGGCCGCGCTGCCGTCGCCGCCCGGCGAGGAGCGGGCCGTCGCCGACCGCGTCACCGCGGAGCTGCGCGGGCTCGGGCTCGAGGTCGACGAGGACGGCGCGGGCGCGACGATCGGCTCGAACGCCGGCAACCTGTACACGCGGCTGGAGCCGAAGGCGGAGGGGACGCCGATCTTCCTCTGCTCGCACATGGACACGGTGCCGCCGACCGGGCCGATCGAGCCGGTCGTCGAGGACGGCGTCGTCCGGAACGCCGGCGGCACGATCCTCGGCGCCGACAACAAGTCGGCGGTCGTGGCCATGGTCGAGACCGTCCGCCGGGTGATCGAACGCAGGATCCCGCACGCGGGCCTCGAGCTCCTGTTCACGCCGAAGGAGGAGGTGGGCCTGCGCGGTGCCCAGGCGTTCGACTGCTCCCGCTTCGCCGCCCGCGTCGGATTCGTCTACGACCAGGCAGGGCCGATCGGCGAGGTGATCCTCGGTGCGCCGCACTCGATGATCCTGGAGATCACCTTCGTCGGCCAGTCCGCGCACGCCGGCATGGCGCCGGAGGAGGGCCGCTCCGCGATCGCCGCCGCCGGCCGCGCGATCGCCGACATGCGGCTCGGACGGCTCGACGGCGAGACCTCCGCCAACGTCGGCGTCATCCAGGGCGGCGTCGCCCGCAACATCGTTCCCGACCGCTGCGTGCTGGACTGCGAGGCTCGCTCGCACGACGAGACGAAGCTCGCAGACGTCGTCCAGGAGATGCTCGACGCCTGCTCGTTCGCCGCCTCGCTGGCCGGGTGCGAGGTCGAGGCGGAGGTGACCCGCGGCTTCCACGGCTATCGCTTCGCGAAGACGGATCAGCCGGTGCGCTTCGCCGAGGCCGCGCTCCGCCGGGCCGGGCACGAGCCCACCTACGCGCTGTCGGGGGGCGGCGCCGACGCGAACATCTTCAACACGCGCGGCCTCGCGTGCCTGAACCTCGCGAACGGCATGGCCGAGATCCACACGCCGCAGGAGCACATCGCCGTCGGCGACCTCGAAGCGATGGTCGACGTCACGCTCGCGCTGCTGGAGGAGGCGCGTGCCACTTAGCCTCCGCCGTGGCACGGTCACGGCGGTGCAGGAGCGCCACGACGGCCTGGCGCGGATCGAGGTGGACGGGGCAACGTGCATCGCATATCCGCGGCTGACCGGTCCGGTGGCGCTCGGCGACGAGGTGGTGGTGAACACGCAGGCGCGCGACCTCGGTCTCGGCTCCGGCGGGTTCGACGTGCTCTATCTGAACCTGACCCGCGGTCTCGGGCTGGCGGCCGATCCGGACGCGCACGTGATGAAACTGCCCTACACGCCGGGGCAGGTCGCCGCGCCGCACGTCGAGGAGACTGCGCCGCTGGCCGCGTCGCTCGGCGGCACACCGGTCGTCTGCTGCTCGCTGCACAGCCAGGTCGCGCCCGTGTGCGCCGCGCTCGCCGGCCTTCGCGTCGTCTACGTGCAGCTCGAGGGCGGAGCGCTGCCGGTCGCGCTCTCGGACGCCGTGCGCGAGCTGCAGGCCCGCGGGCTCGTCCAGGCGGTCGCTGCCGTCGGCGCCTGCTTCGGCGGCGACGTCGAGTGCGTCTCGGTCTGGTCGGCCCTGGCGTGGGCGAAGGCGGGAGGAGCCGACGTGGCCGTTTGCTCGATCGGGCCGGGGATCGTCGGGACCGGAACACGGCTCGGCCACGGGGGGACCGCCGCTGCGACCGCCGCGAACGCGGTACTCGCTCTCGGCGGCCGGCCGGTGATCGCCGCCCGCATCTCCCGGGCGGACGAGCGCGAGCGACACCGCGGCGTGTCCCACCACACGCAAGCGGTGCTCGACCTCGTGCTGGGCGACGTCACCGTCGGCGACGACGGCGAAGGGTGGCAAGACGCGTGCGCCGGTCTCCCCTTGTCCCACATGGGACGGGGTGCCGCGGAGGATCCGGAGTTCTTCGCGGCGGCCTTCGCGGCAGGACGCGCCGCGAGGCGGCTGATCGACTGCTAGGCTCGCCGCCGGTGGTCGACCCAGGCGTGATCGGGACGGCTCTGCCGCGCAGCGAGCGCGACATCCTCGTCCATGGAACCGCCGCCCAGGTCGAGCTCGACAACTCGAGCCCGCCGAACACCATTCTGTTCCGCGGCTGGGGTGCCGTCGTCGTCGCCGAGAACCAGCACGCCTGGGTGCACCTGCCGATTCCGATCCCGATCGACGTACCGGCCCCGATCGCTGTCGGCGGCAGCACGCCGTTCTCCGACCTCGGTCGGCTCGTGCGACTCGAGGTTCGCTACGAGGTACCGCCGGCCGGGGAGATCCGCAATCTCCATCTCTGGGACGCGAACACGCGCTTCTTCTTCTGGGACTTCCCGGGCAAGCATCCGCCGGAGCTCCAGATCGGCAGCGCCGAGCTGAAGTGGCGTGGCAATCACGCACTCGCGAACAGCCTCGGGGTTTCGATCGGCGTGATCTTCCCGACCGCGATCGACTCGCCCGAGCCGCCCTCGAGCTTCACGCTGTTCTCCGCGCGCGCTCATCTCGAGTAGGCGCGGGCGCGACCCCGCTAGAGTCCGCGCGTCCGTGAAGATCGGCGTCGTCAAGGAGCTCAAGCCGGACGAGTACCGCGTCGCGCTCACGCCCGCGGGCGCGCGGGAGCTCGTGCAGCGCGGGCACGACGTGCTGGTCGAGGTGGGCGCGGGAGAGGGAAGCGCGTTCGCGGACCGGCAGTACGAGGCGGTCGGCGCCGGGCTGGGTGCCGTCGACGACGTCTGGGCCGAAGCCGAGCTGCTGCTGAAGGTGAAGGAGCCGCTCCCGGAGGAGTATCCGCGGCTGCGCGAGGGGCAGATCCTGTTCACGTACCTCCACCTCGCGGCGAGCAAGGAGCTGACGGACGCACTCGTCGCGAGCGGGGCGACCTGCGTCGCGTACGAGACCGTCGAGACCGCCGGCGGCGCGCTGCCGCTGCTCGCGCCGATGAGCGAGATCGCGGGCCGGCTCGCCGCCCAGGCGGGCGCGTACTTCCTGGAGAAGCCGCTGGGCGGCCGCGGCCTGCTGCTCGGCGGCGTGGCCGGGGTCGCGCCCGGCCGCGTGCTGGTGATCGGAGGCGGGATCGTCGGCTACAACGCCGCCGTGATCGCGATCGGGCTGGGGGCGAACGTGACCATCCTCGAGCGCTCGCTCGACCGGATGCGCCACCTGGACGAGATCCTCTCCGGTCGAGTCAGCCTGGTCATGTCCTCGTCGCTGCAGATCGAGGAGTCGATCCGCGACGCCGACGTCGTGATCGGCGCCGTCCTGATCCCCGGCGCGAAGGCGCCGAAGCTGATCACACGGCCGATGCTCGGCGAGATGAAGACGGGCTCCGTGTTCTGCGACGTTGCGATCGACCAGGGCGGCTGTGCCGAGACCTCGAAGCCGACCACCCACACCGACCCCGTCTACGTCGTCGACGGCGTCATCCACTACTGCGTCGCGAACATGCCCGGCGCCGTCCCGATCACCTCGACGAAGGCGCTGACGAACGCAACGCTCCCGTACGTCGAGGCGATCGCGACCCACGGGCTGATGGAAGCGGTCGCGATCGACCCGGGTCTCGCTCCAGGCGTCAACGTGCTCGAGGGAAAGATCACGTACGAGGCCGTCGCCGAGGCGCACGGCCTTTCGTACACGCCGCTGTTCGAGGTGCTCGCCTAGGAAGGCTGCTTGGCGGCCGACTTGTCCTTGGTCGGCGAGAGGCGCACGACGAGCGCGGTCGCGCCGGCGGCCAGGCCGATCACCAGGACGACGTAGAAAGCGAGGCCGATGAACTCGAGGACCGTCTTCACGCGCTCCCTAGAATAGCTCGATGCCTAGAGCCTGCGTAATCGTGCTCGATGCCGTGGGCGCGGGGGCGTTGCCGGATGCGGCCGAGTTCGGAGACGACGGGTCGGACACGCTCGGCAACGTCGCCCGGGCCGTCGGCGGCCTCGACCTGCCCAACCTCGAGGCGCTCGGCCTCGGGAACGTCGAGGAGCTCGAAGGCTGCCCGCCGCAGGCGGGCGCACCCGCGGTCGCGGGGCGGCTGGTCGAACGCTCGAAGGGCAAGGACACGACCCTCGGCCACTGGGAGCTGATGGGGATCGTCACGCCGCAGGCGCTGCCCACCTACCCGCACGGCTTCCCGCACGACGTGATCGACCCGTTCATGCACCGTACCGCCCGCGGCGTGCTCGGCAACAGGCCGGCCAGCGGCACCGAGATCATCCAGGAGCTCGGCGAGGAGCACCAGGAGACGGGCAAGTGGATCGTCTACACGTCGGCCGACTCGGTCTTCCAGATCGCTGCGCACGAGGAGACGATCCCGCTCGAGGAGCTCTACGACGCCTGCCGCGCCGCCCGCGAGATCCTCACCGGCAAGCACGCGGTCGGGCGCGTGATCGCCCGGCCGTTCAGCGGGGAGCCGGGGAACTACGAGCGCACGCCGAACCGGCATGACTTCTCGCTCGAGCCGCGCAAGCCGAACTACCTCACGCTCCTCCGCGAAGGGGGTGTGACCGTCCACGGGGTCGGGAAGATCGGCGACATCTTCGCTCACCAGGACATCGACGAGAGCTGGCCCACCAAATCCAATGTCGAGGGGATCCAGAAGACGGAGGAGCTGCTGCAGACCCTCGAGGAGGGCTTCGTCTTTGTCAATCTCGTCGAGACCGACATGCTCTGGGGGCACCGGAACGACCCGATCAACTTCCACCGCTGCCTCCAGGACTTCGACCGCCGTCTGCCCGACCTGCTCGACGCCCTGCGGCCGGGCGACCTGCTGATCGTCACCTCCGACCACGGCTGCGACCCGACGACGCCCTCGACCGACCACTCGCGGGAGCATGCGCTGCTGCTCGCATACGTGGCGGGCCGGAACGCGAACGGGGCCAGGCCACGACGGCGAGTTCGCCGACGTGGGGGCGACCGTCAACGGCTGGCTGGGCGGGAAGTCGCCGGGCCGCCGACTTCCCGGACAAGCCATCGTCGAGCCATGACTGTCGCCTCGCGTACGGCACGCTCGGGGAACAGCCGGTGCCCCCCAGGCCCTCCTAAGCCTGTTCCACCTCCGCAGCCGTACGCTGCCGCGCCCGCCATCGGACGCGGCGGCGGAGGCAACCCGAGCGGGCTCCCGATGTGCGCATTGAACGACCCGGCGCTCGTTGCGTGCGAGTACGCGGACGAATCGAGGCTCGCGCTCCGGAGTGCGTCCAGGGGTCGCGACGGCCCCGATGCGCGCGAACTCGTGTTCGAGGCGGTGGCTGAGACGACCCGAGGCGCATCCTGGAGGTCGGGTCTGCGGCCAGGGTGAGCTGGCGGAGCGCCTTCGTGAGCGAACTCGACGTGCCGAGGTCGTTGCCGATCGACCAGTCGCGAGCGAATGGTCGAGCTGTCGCGGGACAGCGAGGGGTGGAGGCGATCGTCGGGGACGTCCATGATCTGCCGTTCCGCGACGCGATCTTCGACTGCGCGGTCGCCGCCTGGATGCTCTACCACGTCTCCGACGTGCGGCGAGGCGGTGCGAGAGGTCCGCCGCATGCTCCGCCCGGGCGGTCGTCTCGTCGCGCAACACAACAGCGAGCGCACGATGCCCGAGTTCTGGGACAGCTCCTCAGGCGAGTTCACGCCCGGATAGGCGTTCAGCGCCGAGAACGGAGAAGGCCGCTCCTCCGCGGTTCACCATCGTCGAGCGGCGCGAGGCGCGCGGAACGCTCACGTTCCCGGACCACGCCGCGGCCCATCGCTATGTCGACGCGAGCCTCGTCGCCTGCGTACCGCGCGGACGACCTTCCGTATTTCGACGGGCCGCTCGCCAACCTCGCGGCACGTCGTCGTCTTCATCTGCGAGCCGTGATCCGTCCCGCAGAGCTGATCGAGCGCAAGCGCGACGGCGGCGAGCTCACGGCGGACGAGATCCGCGGGCTCGTGCTCGGCTACACACGCGGCGAGATCCCCGAGTACCAGATGTCCGCGTTCCTGATGGCGGTCTACTTCCGCGGCCTGTCGGGCGCGGAGACGTTCGCGCTGACCGACGCGATGATCGCCAGCGGCGAGACGATCGACCTCGGCGCCGCGATCGGGCGCCGCTGCGTCGACAAGCACTCGACCGGCGGCGTCGGCGACAAGACCTCGATCGCGGTCGGGCCGATCGTCGCCGCCTGCGGCGTGCCGTTCGGAAAGATGAGCGGCCGCGGGCTCGGGCACACCGGGGGCACGATCGACAAGCTCGAGGCGGTTCCCGGGTACCGGGTGGAGCTGACGACGGACGAGTTCGTCGAGCAGGTGCGCGCGGTCGGCATCGCGATCATCGGCCAGACCGCCAACCTCGTGCCTGCCGACAAGCAGCTCTACGCGCTGCGCGACGTGACCGCGACCGTCGACAACGTCTCGCTGATCGCGGCCAGCATCATGTCCAAGAAGCTCGCCGGCGGCGCCGACGCGATCGTGCTGGACGTCAAGGTCGGCGACGGCGCGTTCATGAAGACGATCGACGACGCCCGGATGCTGGCGGAGGCGATGATCGAGCTCGGCGAGCGCGCGGGCCGCAAGGTCGTCTGCCTGCTGACCGACATGGACCAGCCGCTCGGGCAGGCGGTCGGGAACGCGCTCGAGATCCGCGAGGCGGTGGCCACGATCAGTGGTGAGGGACCGCCCGACTTCGCCGAGCTCGTCCTCGGCTCGGCCGCCCACCTGCTCTCGCTCTCGGACCTCGGCCTCGACCAGCCGGCGGCGCTGCGCGTCGCCGAGCAGGCCGTCGCGGACGGCTCGGCGCTGGCGGCCTACGAGCGGTGGATCGAAGCTCAGGGCGGTGATCCCGGCCTCGACTCGCTCCCGCAGGCTCCGGTCGTCCGCGAGGTGACCGCGGCCGGCGACGGCGTCGTCCGGAGGCTTGGAGCGATCGCCGTCGGCCACGCCGCCCTCCACCTGGGCGCCGGCCGGCGGACGAAGGAGGATCAGATCGACCACGCCGTGGGCGTCGTCTGCCGGAAGAAGCGGGGTGACCAGGTCGAGGCCGGTGAGGTGCTCGCCGAGGTGCACGCGGCCGACGACGCCTCCGCGGAGGCGGCCGGCGCCGAGGTCGCTGCGGCCTACGAGCTCGCCGACGAGCCGCCGGCCGAGCGGCCAATCGTGCTCGACACCCTTGCCTGAGCTGCCCGAGGTCGAGACCGAGCGCCGACGGCTGGCCGCGCGGCTCGAGGGGCGCCGGATCGTCTCGGCCCGCATCGACGACCCGCGGCTGACGCGGCCCGACGATCCGGCGTGGACGGCCGTCCGGCTGGCGGGCGAGCGCGTCGAGGCGATCGAGCGGCGCGGCAAGTACGTGATCGTCCGCCTGGCCGGCGGGCAGGCGCTGCTCGTCCACCTGCGGATGACCGGCGGGTTCCGGTACGAGCCTGCGAGTCACGAGCGAGCCGTGCTCGAGCTGGACGACGGCACGCGGATCGCGTACCGCGACGTCCGCCGCTTCGGCACGTGGCTCCTGCTCGACCGGGAGGAAGCCGACGCGCATCTGGACATCCGCCTCGGCCCGGAGCCGCTCGGGCGCCGGTTCACGGCCGCCTACCTCGCCGGGCGCCTGGCCCGCCGGAAGGCACCGGTCAAGGCCGCCGTCCTCGACCAGCGCACCGTCGCCGGACTCGGGAACATCTACGCGGACGAGTCGCTCTGGCACGCACGCATCCATCCGCTGCGGCCGGCAGGTGAGCTCGACCCGGAAGAGGTGGCGCGCCTCCGCGAGGGCATTCGCACGGCGCTGCGCCTCGGCATCCGCCGCCAGGGGGCCGATCTCGGCGACGGGACGTACGCGGGCGGGCGGATGCAGCACGAGTTCCGCGTCTATGGCCGTACGGGCGAGCCCTGCGACCGCTGCGGCGCGCCGATCGAGAAGACGCGCGCCGGCGGACGCGGCACCTGGTTCTGTGCAGCGTGTCAGTCTGCAGTCGGTGCCGGGCAAAGCCCGACACCGACGCAATAGCGCAGTCTGCCAGGTCTGAACCGGCCTTCGGCCTGACTACACTCGGAACGTGGGCCGGAGCTACAAGACGGAGGCGGTCGTGCTCCGCTCGATCCGGTACAGCGAGGCGGATCGCATCCTCCACCTCTACACCGCCGACCACGGGCGGATCGGTGCGATCGCCAAGGGGATCCGGAAGACGAGCTCGCGCGTGGGCGGACGGCTGGAGCCGCTCGGCCACGTCGAGCTCATGCTCCACCACGGCCGCGGCGAGCTCCACACCGTCACCGGCGTCGAGCTGATCCGTCCGCACAGCGCCGTGCGCGACGATCCGTACCGGCTGGCAGTCGGCCTGATCGGCGCCGAGGCGATGCTGCGCCTGTTCACCGAGCAGGAGGCGAACGAGCGGGCGTTCACCGCGCTCACCCGGTTCCTCGACCTGCTCGACGGCGCTCCGCCGGGCTTCGCCCGGCTCTCGACCCGCTCGGGCTCTCGTTCCAGCTCAAGCTGCTCTGGCTGTCCGGCTATCTGCCGCACGTGGGCAGCTGCGCCGAGTGCGGCGCGGAGGGGCCGCTCGCCGGCTACTCGCCTCGGGCGGGTGGGACGGTCTGCGCGGCGTGCAGCCCGGGTGCGCTCGCCCTCTCCGCCGACGGGCTCGCGGGGATGGCCGCGCTCCTGCGCAGCCCCCTCGCCGACGCGTGCACGGCGGGGCTGACCGAACGCGGCGCGCGCGAGGTGCTCGCCGTGATCACGTCGTCGTACGAGGAGCACGGTGGCTTCCGGCTGCGGACGCTGCGGGCGGGATGATCCGCGGGCTCGAGGGCGGCTACGAGCTGGACGACGATCCGGACCGGATCGACGTCGACGCAGTCCACTCGTACCTGACCGGCACCTACTGGGCGGAGGGTCGCTCGCGCGAGACGGTCGAGCGGCTGGTGCGCTCGGCACAGCGGGTCGTGGGTCCGGACCGCCGAACGAGCGCCTGATGGAGCGTCCTCCTGCCTGACCGGCGGCGGCTGCTGACGATCGCGGTAGCGGGATCCGTGGCGGTCGCGTTCGCGGACTCGTCGATCGTGGTCCTCGCGCTGCCGGATCTCTACGGCGCGTTCAACACGTCGATCGTCGGCGTCTCCTGGGTTATCACCTCGTACAACCTCGTGGTCGCCGTCGCCGCGACGGCGATCGCGGCCGTGTCCCGCAGGGTCGATCCGAGGCGCTGGGCGCAGATCGGCCTGGTGCTGTTCACCGTCGCGTCGGTCGGCTGTGCCGTCTCCTGGAACCTTGCCGTGCTGATCGTTTTCCGGTGCGTCCAGGGGCTCGGCGCGGCGTTCCTGCTGGCGACCTCGATCTCGCTGCTCGGCGGCCTCCTCGGCGGGCGAGAGCGAGGGATCAGGCTCTGGACGAGCGTGGCCGTGCTCGGCGCCGCATTCGGGCCGGTACTGGGCGGCGTGCTGACCCAGCTGTTCGACTGGCGGGCGATCTTCGTCGTCCAGGCGCCGTTCGCCGCGGTCGCGCTGCTCGCGACCGTGCGCGGCGAGACGACACCGGTCGCGGACCGGCCGGGGAGGCGCGGACGCGGCGCGCTCGCCGCCGACGCCGCGCTGGGGCTCGTCTTCGCCGCGCTCGTCGGCGCGCTCTTCCTGGCGGTCCTGATGGTGATCACCGTCTGGGGGCTCGAGCCGATCGTCGGCGCGCTGGTGGTCAGTGCGCTGCCGGCGGCGACGCTCGCCGCCCGTCCGTTCGGCCGCGGCCTCGAGCCGCCGGTCGCGGTCGGCGGAGGCGTGCTGCTCCTCGCCTGCGGGCTGCTCGCCCTCGCCCTGCTGCCCCGGGTCTCGAACCTCCTCGTCGCGGTCGCGCTCGCCTTCTGCGGGCTGGGGATCGGGCTCGCCGTGCCGGTGTTGACCGGGGTCGCCCTGCACCAGGACTCGGGCCTCGTCCGCAGCGGCGCGATCACGGTCGCGGCGCGACACGCGGGCCTCGTCCTCGCACTGGCGCTCGTCGCGCCGCTCCTGACGAGCGCCCTCGACCGCTCCGGCGAGCGGGCGCTGCTCGGCGGCACGAAGGCGGTTCTCGACGCGAACGTGCCGCTCCGGAAGAAGGTGCCGATCGCGCTGGCGCTGCGCGACGCGCTCCAGTCCGCCAAGCAGGGCGAGGTGCCCGACCTCGACAAGCCGTTCGACGACGCCGGTGCGCGCACGAACGACGACGTCCGCCATGCCCGCGACTCGCTCGTGAACACGCTCGAGTCGACGCTGACGCGAGGCTTCCGGTCGTCGTTCGCGCTCTCGGCGCTGTTCGCGCTGCTCGCGCTCGTTCCCGCGCTCAGGCTGAGGAGAGCGCTGTGAGGCGCATCGCGGTCGTTCTCGGCGCGGCAGTCGTGCTGCTGATCGTCGAGGTCTCACTCGGAGCGTTCCACTTCGGGCAGCCGAAGCTGGCCGACCCCTGCACCTCCAAGCCGGCGTTCGAGGGCGGCGGCATCGACGGCGAGATCCAGCGGTTCGCGCTCAGCGGGCTCAACGGCGCCGCCTGCCGGCTGCACACCACGCGGGAGGAGCTCGTGCTCTCGTTCGTGCCCGCGGCCGGGACGAAGCGCGTGCGCTGGGACCGGCAGACGATCGAGAACGCGCTCAAGGCGGGCTTCGACCAGGCGTTCCACGACACCGAGCATCGCGGCGTCGGCGGCTTCATCATCGGCCACGTCCTCGAGGCCGTGCTCGGCGCGCCGCTCGACTACTTCCTAGGCATCGGAGGGTAGCTGCGTCTCCTGCAGGGACAGACCCTCGGGTCTGTCCCTGACGACGGTCAGTCCTCCTTCGGCGTCGTCCACGGCTTGCGCAGCTCGTCTCCGAGCCTTGCCGCCACCTGACCGATCGCCAGCCGCTCCTGCGCCAGCGAGTCGCGGTCGCGGATCGTGACCGTGTCGTCCTCGAGCGTCTGCTCGTCCACGGTGAACGCGAACGGCGTGCCGATCTCGTCCTGGCGGCGGTAGCGGCGGCCGATCGCGCCGCCCTCGTCGTACTCGACCACGTGCGAGCCGCGCAGCTCCTCGTACAGCGCGCGAGCCTTCTCGACCATCGCGGAGTCACGGGCGATCAGCGGCAGCACCGCCGCCTTCACCGGCGCGATCGCCGGGTGCAGCCGCAGCACCGTCCGCCCGCGCCCCGCAACCTCCTCCTCGTCGTATGCGTCGACGAGCACCGCCACGAAGATCCGCTCGATCGAGACCGCGGGCTCGATCACGTGCGGGACGTACCGCTCGGTCCCTTCCGGCCCCACGTATTCGAGCTCGGTGCCGGAGAACTCCGTGTGGCGCGTGAGGTCGTAGTCGCCGCGGTTGGCGACGCCCTCGAGCTCGGACCAGCCGATCGGGTACTCGTACTCGATGTCGCTCGTCCCCTGGGAGTAGTGGGAGCGCTCCTCAGGGCCGTGTTCCCGCACGCGCAACCGCGACCGGCGCAGCCCGTACTTCACATACCACTCGAAGCGGGCGTCGATCCAGTAGCGGTACCACCGCTCGGAGTCCGCCGGCGGCACGAAGAACTCCATCTCCATCTGCTCGAACTCGCGCACACGGAAGAGGAAGTTGCCGGGCGTGATCTCGTTGCGGAACGACTTGCCGACCTGGGCGATCCCGAAGGGCGGCCGACGCCGCGCGAGCTGGAGCACGTTCTTGAAGTTGACGAAGATACCCTGGGCCGTCTCGGGACGGAGGAACGCCCGCGCGCCGGCGTCGGCGACGGGCCCGACCGTCGTCTCGAACATCAGGTTGAACTGCCGTGCCTCGGTCAGGTCGCAGTCCGAGTACTCGCCCGGCCGCTTCGACGGCTTGCGGCCGCACTGCGAGTCCTCGAGCTTGTCCGCACGGAAGCGGAGCTTGCAGGTGCGGCAGTCGACCAGCGGGTCGGTGAAGCCCTCGACGTGACCCGAGGCCTCCCAGACCCGAGGGTGGAGGATGATCGCGGAGTCGATCAGGACGATGTCGTCGCGCTCGTAGACCATCGCTTCCAGCCATTTCTGGCGGATGGTGTTCTTGACCAGCACGCCGTAGTGGCCGTAGTCGAAGGTCGAGCCGAGCCCGCCGTAGATCTCCGACGAGGGGAACACGAAGCCGCGGCGCCGGCAGAGCGAGACGATCTTGTCCATGGTCACTGTGTCGGCCACGGTCACGGACACTAGCCGGGACGCCGCTAAGCCGGTACGGGCAGCCTGAACCGGAAGACGGCGCCGCCGCCGGGCGCGTTCTCGGCCGTCGCCTCGCCGCCGTGCGTCTGCGCAACATGCCTGACGATCGCGAGCCCCAGCCCCGAACCCGGCAGATTGCGTGCGTTGGTCGCGCGGTAGAAGCGGTCGAACACGTGGGGGAGGTCCTCCTCCGAGATTCCAGGCCCGTGGTCGCGCACGGTCACCTCGGTCCCGGACACGTCCACGTCGACGGAGCTGCTCCACTTGACGGCGTTGTCGAGCAGGTTGGAGACGGCCCGCTCGAGCTGTGCGGGCGCGCCGCGCACGAGCGACTCCTCGAGCTGCGTCCGGAAGAGCACCTTCGGCGCGCGCACCTTCGCCCGTGCGACGGCGTGCTCGACGAGCTCGTCGAGACGGACGTCCTCGACCTCGGCCGGGTGCTCGCGGTCGATCTCGACAAGGTCGCCGACGAGGGTGCTCAGCTCCTCCACCTGGCCGGTGACGTCGGCCAGCAGCTTCTGCCGCTCGCCGGGCGGAAGCTCCTTGCCGCCGGCGAGCACCTCGATGTTGGTCCGTAGGCTCGACAGCGGCGTGCGCAGCTCGTGCGAGGCGTCCGCGACCAGGCGGCGCTGCGCCTTCACCGAGGCGTCGAGGGCGACCAGCATCGCGTTGAACGCGGCAGCCAGCCGGCCCAGCTCGTCGTGGCTGTCGACGTCGATCCGGCGGGTGAGGTCGCGGGTCGCGGTCACCTCCTCGGCCACCGACGTGAGGTTGCGCACCGGGCGCAGCGCGGCGGTCGCGACCACGAGCCCGAGGCCGCCGGCGATGCCCACGCCGACGAGCCCGATGATCAGCATGTACAGCCCGAGCCGGTGGAGCGTGTGGTCGACCTCCGCCAGCGACCGCGCGACCTGGATGGCGAACCCCTGCCCGACCTGGGCGGCGTACACGCGCACGTGGGCGCTGTCCTCGCCGAAGGTCGCGGTGCCCTCGGTGAAGTACGGCTTCCCTCCCTGCGAAGCCAGCTGCTTCGCGTGATCGAGACCCGGGAGCGCGAGCGCGGCCCCCTGGCCGGTGGAGTCGATCACCTGGAGGTAGGCCGGCGGGCCGCCGAGGCTGGCCTGGGGTCCCAGCTGGACGTAGCCGAGCTCGAAGCCCGGCGGCGGGTGCTCGGCGAACCCGCGGGCCCGGCTGACGAGGCTGGAGTCGACCTCGCCGAGCAGCTGGTGGCGGACGACGACGTAGACGACCGCGGCCGACCCTGCAACCGCCGCCGCGACGGCCGCTGCCGCCAGCAGGGTGACGCGGAGGCGGAAGCTCATCGGCAGGTCACGAAGGCTCGCGGAGGGCGTAGCCGACGCCGCGCACCGTCTGGATCAGGCGCGGCTCTCCGCCTGCCTCCGTCTTGCGGCGCAGGTAGCCGACGTACACCTCGAGCGAGTTCGACGTCGGGCCGAAGTCGTAGCCCCACACACGGTCGAAGATGATGTCCCGGGTCAGCACCTGCCGCGGGTTGCGCAGGAACAGCTCGAGCAGCAGGAACTCCGTCCGGGTGAGCTCGATCGGTCGGTCGCCCCGCCGCACCTCGTGCGTGGCCGGGTCGAGCGAGAGGTCGGCGAACGAGAGCGGACCGCCGTCGCCGCCGGTCCGGCGCAGGAGGGCGCGCAGGCGCGCGAGCAGCTCCTCGAGCGCGAAAGGCTTGACCAGATAGTCGTCGGCGCCGGCGTCGAGACCGGCAACGCGGTCGTCGACCTCGTGCCGCGCGGTCAGCATCAGCACCGGCGTTCGGTTGCCCATCCGCCGCAGCGCCTTGCAGGTCTCGATGCCGTCCATCACCGGCATCAGGAGGTCGAGCACGATCGCGTCGGCGCTCCGTCCCGCCAGGGCGAGCAGCGCCTGCTGCCCGTCCTCGGCCAGCTCGACCTCGTAGCCTTCGAGCCGCAACGCCCGCTCGAGTGCCTCCCGGACGGCGCGCTCGTCGTCCACGACCAGAATGCGCATGGTGAAAGTGTCCCCGATCCACCTGAGAGCATCGTGAGATGACCGCGCCGCCCGTCGAGCTGCACATCGTCTCCGACGCCACCGGCGAGACCGCGACGCGGCTGGTGGCAGCGCTCGAGGCCCAGTTCCCCGAGCAGCCGTTCGAGGAGGTCCGCCATCCGCGGGTCGAGACCGTGGACGACCTGCGGCTGGTGGTCGACCGGGCGAAGGGCCGTCCCGCGGTCGTCGTCTACACGATCGTCAAGCCGGAGCTGCGTGACGCGCTGCGCGACTTCTGCCGCCGCGCGAAGCTGCATTACTGCGACATCCTCGGCCCGCCGTTGACGGCGATCGCGAAGATCTCGGGCCAGGCGGCCCAGATGGCTCCCGGCGTCCGCCACCCGCTCGACTCCGCGTACTTCCGCCGGATCGCGGCGATCGAGTTCGCAGTCAAGTTCGACGACGGGATGGGCGGGGGACTACCGGCGGCCGACATCGTGCTGGTCGGGGTCTCGCGCACCTCGAAGACGCCGCTCTCCATGTACCTGGGCTACATGGGCTACAAGACCGCGAACGTCCCCGTGGTGCAGGGGATCGAACCGCCCCCCGCGCTGTTCGAGCTCGACCCGGCGAAGATCGTCGGCCTGACGATCGACGCGGGCCGGCTGGCCGAGATCCGCCAGGAGCGCGTGCGACAGATGCGGGCAAACCCGGGGGCGTATGCGGAGCTGGTCGAGATCTACGACGAGCTGGAGCACGCCGACGCGATCCACCGCCGACTCGGTTGCCCGGTCCTGGATATCACCGAGCTCTCGATCGAGGAGACCGCCTCGCGGGCGATCAAGCTCGTCGAGGAGCGGAAGCGGGCGGCTCGTTGAAGCCGAAGCCGCCGGTCTCGGTCGCGCGCTGGACGCTCTGGTGGTTCCTGCTCGCGATCGGCATCTTCCTCTTCTACGTCCTGCTCACGCCGATCTGGATCGGGCTGCGCGCGCTCGCCTGGGTCGCCGAGTTCAGGGCACGGCGCCGGAACTGACGAGCCGCGCCTCGAGCGGCGTCTCGCTGCCCGGCTCGACTCGGTAGGCGGTCGCTTCCTCACGGACGGTCCACACCTCGGCGAGCTCGGTGCCGACGAAGTGCAGGCCGACACCGTCGTCGGCCGCGTAGCCGGCCGGGAAGCCCTCGTCGACGAGCTTCCGGTACATCGGGCGCCGGAGCTCCTCGCCGTCGTAGTGCGGGCAGGCGCTCCCGGGAAGCAAGCCCAGGCCGTCCCGCATACCTGCGAGCTCCGGGCCGAACGAGTCGGTCACGCCCGCTTCGAACCAGCAGATCATTCCGGCGCTCCAGCCGGTGAGCACCGTGCCTTGCTCCCAGGCGTCGCGCAGGAGCGCATCGAAGCCGTGGACGCGCCAGATCGCCAGCATGTTCGCGGTGTTGCCCCCTCCGACGATGAGCACGTCCTGGGAGAGCACGAGCTCGCGCAGGTCCTCGGGCGGCCAGGGAAAGAACTCGAGCCGGCTGACCGTCGCTCGGCCCTGAAGCTGGTCGTGGACCAGCAGGGCCATACCCGGGTCCTCGGCCGCAGCCGTCCCGACGTAGAGGGCCCGCGGCGACGGCTTCACGAGATCCAGGACGCCGAGATAGGCGGGGTAGGGATCGCCCCCGAAGGTGACGATTTGCCGCTCGGCCATCGGGGCAACAGTACTGGCCCGTGCGCGTTTCCCCGACCTCCGGTCCCCCTGCGCGTGACAAGATCCGGGGTTCCGTGCGCTACGTCTACGACTTCGACGAGCCCTGCGACGGTGGGCGCGAGCTTCTCGGCGGGAAGGGGGTCGGCCTCGCCGAGATGACCCAGCTGGGCGTGCCCGTCCCGGCCGGCTTCACGATCACCACCGAGGCGTGCCGCGCGTACATGCGTGCCGGGGGCAGGACCCCCGACGGCCTCGACGAGGAGGTCGCCGAGCACGTGGCCGCGCTCGAGGCGAACGCCGGCAAGCGCTTCGGCGACCGCGGCGACCCCTTGCTCGTCTCCGTGCGCTCCGGCGCGGCGATCTCGATGCCTGGGATGATGGACACGATCCTCAACGTCGGGCTCGACGACGAGTCGGTGGAGGGCCTGGCGGCCACGACCGGCAACCGCCGCTTCGCCTACGACTCGTACCGCCGGCTGATCCAGATGTACGGCGAGACGGTCGACGGAATCGACGGTCACCGCTTCGAGCAGGAGCTTTCGGCGCTGAAGCGGGAGCGCGGCGTCGATCAGGACGTCGACCTGACTGCCGACGATCTCGCCGAGCTGGTCACGCAGTTCAAGCGGATCTACGAGGAGGGGACCGGCCGCGGGTTCGCCCAGGACGCCCGCGAGCAGCTCAGCCGGGCGATCGAGGCCGTCTTCCAGTCGTGGGACACGCCGCGCGCGCAGGTGTACCGTCGCGCGCACGGCATTCCGGACGATCTCGGCACGGCTGTCAACGTCGTCCAGATGGTCTTCGGCAACAGGGGCGACACCTCGGCGACCGGCGTCGCGTTCACGCGCGACCCGTCGACCGGTGCGCCGGGCGTCTACGGCGAGTTCCTGGTCAACGCGCAGGGCGAGGACGTCGTCGCAGGCATCCGCACGCCCGAGCCGCTGGCCCGCATGGAGGAGGTGCTGCCGCAGGCGTTCCGCGAGTACGTCGAGACGATCCGCCGCCTGGAGGAGCACTACCGCGACGTCCAGGACACCGAGTTCACGGTCGAGGAGGGCCGGCTCTACCTGCTCCAGACGCGGACGGCGAAGCGGACGGCCGCTGCGGCCCTGAAGACCGCGGTCGACATGGTCGACGAGGGCCTGATCTCCCGCGAGGACGCCGTCGTCCGCATCGACCCGGCGCAGCTCGACCAGCTGCTTCACCCGATGCTCGACCCGAAGGCGTCGCTCGACGTCGCCGCGAAGGGGCTGAACGCGTCGCCGGGGGCGGCCGTCGGCGAGATCGTCTTCGAGGCCGACACGGCCGAGGACCGCGGGCGCTCCGGCGAGGACGTGATCCTCGTCCGCTGGGAGACGACCCCGGACGACATCAACGGGATGATCTTCGCGCAGGGGATCCTCACCGCCCACGGCGGGATGACCTCGCACGCCGCGGTGGTCGCGCGCGGCATGGGGAAGCCCTGCGTCGCGGGCTGCGAGGGCCTGTCGCTCGACCTCGAGTCGAAGACGGCACGGATCGGCGACCGCGAGCTGCGCGAGGGCGACGTGATCACGATCGACGGCGGCACGGGCTCGGTGATCGTCGGCGAGGTGGGGCTCGTCCCGCCGCAGATCAACGAGGACTTCCAGACGATCCTCGCCTGGGCCGACGACCTGCGCCGCCTCGCCGTGCGGGCGAACGCGGACACCCCCGACGACGCCGCCAGGGCGCGCGAGTTCGGCGCGCAGGGGATCGGGCTCTGCCGCACCGAGCACATGTTCTTCGGCGACGAGCGGCTCCCCGTCGTCCAGGAGATGATCCTCGCCTCGACCGAGGACGAGCGCCGGGCCGCGCTCGACCGTCTGCTCCCGCACCAGCAGGCCGACTTCGAGGGGATCTTCGAGGCGATGGCCGGCCTGCCGGTGACGATCCGCCTGCTCGACCCGCCGCTGCACGAGTTCCTGCCCTCGTTCGAGGAGGCGACGGACGAGCGCATGCGCGCACGGATCCGCGCGCTGCAGGAGGCGAACCCGATGCTCGGCTCACGCGGCTGCCGGCTCGGACTGATGTACCCGGAGATCTACGAGATGCAGGTGCGCGCGATCGTTCGCGCGGCGATCGCCGTGCGCGAGCGGACGGGCGACGCGCCGCTCGTCGAGGTCATGCACCCGCTGGTCGGCTTCCGCGAGGAGCTGCGCCGGCTCCGCGAGCTGACCGTGTCGGTGGCGGCGGAGGAGGGCGAGCTCGACTACCTGGTCGGGACGATGATCGAGTTGCCCCGAGCCTGCATCCGCGCGGACGAGATCGCCGAGCAGGCCGACTTCTTCTCGTTCGGGACGAACGACCTGACCCAGACCGCGCTCGGCTTCTCTCGCGACGATGCCGAGGGCAAGTTCCTGACGCGCTACCTCGAGGACGGCGTGCTCGAGCGCAACCCGTTCGAGGTGCTCGACGAGGACGGCGTCGGCGACCTGATGCGGATCGCGGTCGAGCGCGGCCGGGGCGCGAAGGACGACATCAAGCTCGGCATCTGCGGCGAGCACGGCGGCGAGCCGCGCTCGGTCGCCTTCTGCCACCGGATCGGGCTCGACTACGTGTCGTGCTCGCCGTTCCGGGTGCCGCTCGCACGCCTGGCGGCGGCGCAGGCGGCGCTGGCAGAGACGGGCGTCGAGGCTGCGGTCGCCGGCGGCTGACCGCTCGCTGCTACGCCGGCGGAGGGGCGCCCAGGAGCGTGATGCACTTGCGGTACACCATCTTGCCCTGCGGCTTGCTGCCGAGGTCGTAGATCGAGCCGGGTCTGCTCTCGTAGTACGCGGCCAGCTGCGCCTGCGCCCTGAGCCGTGCATTGACCTGCGTCTTGGTGCCGCCGTGGAGCAGGATGAGAAATCCGGCAAAAGGCGCTCTGGTAGGCGGGCGGCGAGTGGGCGGCGTCGTGCTTGCGCTCGTACGAGTAGAGGTTGATCGGGTTGTTCATCTCGGCCATCGGCCGGACGTAGACGAGCTTGCTTCCTACGCGAGACCGCGAACTTTCCAGTAGGCGATCAGGACGCTGAGGCCGCCGACGGCGAGCAGCGTGACGATCGCGGTCGACCCGATCCCGGCGAAGGCCGTCCGCCGGCGGCTGCCGTGCGTGAAGGCCAGCGTCGTGACGATCCCGCCGACCAGCCCGCCGATGTGACCGCCGTACGAGATGTTCAGGCCGGGCGAGAAGCTGATCGCCAGGTTGATCACGATCAGCATCAGGTAGTTGCCGGCGAGCGATCCGGTCGCCTGGTACTCGAGGATCAGCCCGGCGCCGAGCAGGCCGAAGATGGCCCCGGACGCGCCTACCGTCACCGAGTTCGGGTCGGCGATCAGCGCCCCGGCCGCGCCCGCGAGCCCGGAGACGAGGTACAGCCCGAGGTATCGCGCCCGTCCGAGCGCGATCTCGACAGGCGATCCGAGCCACCACAGTGCAAGCATGTTGAAGGCGATGTGCAGCACGCCGCCGTGCAGGAAGGCGGAGGTGATCAGGCGCCACCAGTCGCCGTGATGGACGGCGGGCCCGAAGAGCGCCCAGTTGTTGAAGAGCGACCCGCCGGGGCTGTTCAGCTTGCCGGAGTAGGGGCTCTGCGCGACCGTGATCAGGTAGACGATCACGTTCGCCGCGACGAGGAGCTTCGTGACGATGGCGTCCGTCGGGCCGCCGCGGGCCGATCTGCGGACGGCCCGCTGCGCGCGCCGCTGGACGCTACCGCCGCTGCCGTCGGCAGCTGCGTGGTCCGGGCAGCGCAGGCCGACCGGCGCGAAGGTCACGCAGTCGGTGCAGATCGGGCGGCCGCATTCGGAACACGACAACCCCGTCTCCCGGTCGGGGTGGCGATAGCAGGTTGCCACGTCCCGGTTAGCGTACCGGGCAGCCATGCGCGTCCATGTCGCCTTCACACCGGACGAGGCCGCCTCGGCGCCGGTCGCGGTCGTGGTCGACGTCCTGCGCGCGACCTCGACGATCCCGCAGGCCCTGGCAGCCGGCTACCGGCGCGTGCTCTGCTGCGCCGAGATCGAGGAGGCGCGGCGGCTGCGGGGCGAGCTCGAGGGCTCGCTCGTCGGCGGGGAGCGTGAGGCCGTGCGGATCGAGGGGTTCGACGTGGGCGCGTCGCCGCGGGAGTTCCTCGAGCCGCGTGCCGACACGCTGATCCTCTCGACGACGAACGGGACGCGGACGATCCTGCGTGCAGCCGAGCGGTGCGAGGTCGTGCTGCTCGGTTCGCTGCTAAACCTCGGCGCGGTCGCGGACGAGCTCCGGGAGCACCGGGAGGACGCGGTCGTCGTCTGCGCCGGGTTCAAGGGAGCGTTCGCGCTCGACGACGCCTACTGCGCCGGGCGGATCGTCGCGCTGCTCGAAGCCGAGCGCAGCGACGCCGCAATCGCGGCCGAGCTGGTCGCGCGGTCGTTCGCGGACGCGCACACGGCGCTTCTCGCCCGCACCTACGGGCCGCCCGGGCTCGAGGAGGACATCCTGTTCTGCTCGCGCGAGAGCGTCCTGCCGGTGGTGCCGCGGCTCGCGGGTGTGAAGGACGGGGCGGCCGAGATCGTGGCGTGACCGGCAGTGACAAAGCCCCAGGCTGACACTGCCTTCGGCCCCTGGCGCTGTGCGTTCACGGTGCCAGGCACTGTTAAGAAAGCCGCCCGAAAACAGGACCTGAGCAGGAGCTTTACGGTGCCAGGCACTGTTAAGAAGCGTCTCGGAACCACCCATCGGACACGTACCATCAGTGCATGCTCGAGAAGGTCAACCTGAGTCAGAAGTTCGCGCTCTTCGACGAGCCGTGGAGCCCCAGGATCGTCGCGGAGCTGAACGACGCCTACGTCAAGGTCGTCAAGCTCGAGGGCGAGTTCGTCTGGCACCACCACGACGAGGAGGACGAGCTCTTCTGGGTCGTCTCCGGCCGGCTGCGCATGGAGCTCCGCGACGGCGAGGTGGTCCTCGATCCCGGCGAGCTGCTGGTCGTGCCGAAGGGCGTCGAGCACCGGCCGCTCGCGGAAGGCGAGACGCAGGTCGTCCTGATCGAGCCGAAGACGACGCTGAACACGGGCAACGTCCGCGACGAGCGGACGGTGGACGAGCTCGAACGGATCTAGGTGGTCGCGCGCGCGGTCGCCTGCCTGGCGGTTCTCGCGGCGGCCGGCGTAGTCAGGTTCGCCTACGCCGACCGCGGTCGTGCGCGATGCCGGCGACAACAGCGGGCCGGTCGCCGCAGAAGGCTGGCTGGCATGGATGCACAGCTCGACACCGAACCCGCTGCCGCCTGCGAGCCACACCGTCGTGCTGGTCCGCCGCGGCGCCGGCCCCGCCTGGCGGGCGAACCCACGCGGCACGTACGCCCAGACCGGAGGCATCGACGGGCGAACGCTGGTCATCCAGCTGATCATGGGCGGCAGGTCGAAGCTGGCCGAAGTCGACCTCCTGACCAGGAGGCTGACGCTGTTGCCACTGGAGGCCAAGTCGAGCGCGTGGCTGTGGCGACCGTCGCTCTCCGGTCCCTGGCTCCTGTACGGACGAATCGACTACGCCGCGCGAAGCTACGAGATCGTGCTGGCCAACCGCACGACCGGCGCCACGCGCACGGTCGCCGTGGTCGACGGCCATGCGGCCTACGCCGCGCCCGGACAGGTCAACGGACGCTACGCCGTCTGGATCGGCTGTCCGGACAACCACTGCCGGGCCTATCGCTACGACATCCGCACGCAGCATCGGGTCGCGATGCCTCTGTTCGGCGGCTACGCGTACGCGCAGTTCGGGCCGTCGGTGACGCGGGACGGGACCGTCTACTACGGAAACGCGCTGGCCTGTGCCGACGTCCGCCTCGTCCGCTGGCGGAACGGTGCGGTGAAGACCGTCCTCAGATTCCCGGCGCACACGGCGTTCGTCTACACCTACGCCGTCGACACTCCTCACCCGACGATCTACTACGACCAGGTCGGCTGCAGCCGCGACGACCTGTCGAGCATCTACCGGATCGTCGACCGCTAGCCGGCGGCGGCGATGGAGACGACCGTCGCCTGCCAGGTGCTCTTCGGAGCCTGGACGTCGACGGTCTCGCCGACGCGCTTTCCGAGCAGCGCTGCGCCGAGCGGGGAGGAGGGCGACGTCGTCCCGTTGCCGCCGAGGCCGGAGATCTCGACCTCCATGCGACTGCCGGTCTCGTCCTCGACGACCACCCGCGACCCGACCGCGACCACGTCGGGGTCGCCGCCCTCGAGGATCTCCGCGTCCTCGACCCGCGCGCGCAGGATGGTGATCTTGCGCTCGAGCAGCCCCTGCTCGTTCTTGGCGGCGTGGTACTCGAAGTTCTCGGAGAGGTCGCCGTGCCCACGCGCGACCGCGATCGCCTCGACGATCTCCTTGCGCCGCGGCCCCTCGAGCTCTGACAAGCTCGGCGGCGAGCTGGTCGTGCTGCTCCTTCGTGAGATGCTCTCCCATTGCCCGAGCGTAGCTAGACCGGCGCCAGGCCGCGGGCTTTCCGGCTCGCCGCGCTCTGGCGCCTCTGCGCCGAGAGCTCTGTCTTCCGCAGCCGCACCGACCGGGGTGTGACCTCGACGCACTCGTCGTCGCGGATGAACTCGAGCGCCCGGTCGAGCGGCAGCGGCCGCGGCGGGATCAGGCGGACGAGCTCGTCGGAGGTCGACGAGCGCATGTTCGTCAGCTTCTTCTCCTTGGTCGCGTTCACGTCCAGGTCGTCGGCGCGCGCGTTCTCGCCGACGATCATCCCCTCGTACACATCGACGCCCGGGCCGACGAAGAGCGACCCGCGCTCCTGCAGGTTGAGCAGCGCGAACGACGTCGTCCGGCCGGCGCGGTCGGCGACGAGCCCGCCGGTCGGCCGCGTCCGCAGCTCCCCGTGCCACGGCTCGAAGGCTTCGAAGACGTGGTGGAGGATCCCCGTGCCGCGAGTCTCGGTGAGGAATTCGGTGCGGAAGCCGATCAGGCCGCGCGCGGGCACGAGCACCTCCATCCGCACCCAGCCGGTGCCGTGGTTGACGAGTGACTCGGTGCGTCCCCTGCGGAGGGCGAAGAGCTGCGTGACGACGCCGAGGTACTCCTCCGGCACGTCGATCGACACCCGCTCGACCGGCTCGTGCACCTTGCCCTCGACGAGCCGGGTTACGACCTGCGGCTTCCCGATCGTCAGCTCGAACCCTTCGCGGCGCATCTGCTCGACGAGCACCTCGAGCTGGAGCTCGCCGCGGCCCTGGACTTCCCACCGGTCGGGCCGCTCGGTGGGAAGGACGCGAAGGGAAACGTTGCCGACGAGCTCGCCGCTCAGGCGCGCCTCGACGTTGGACGCGGTCACCTTGTCGCCCTCGCGACCGGCGAGCGGGGATGTGTTGGTTCCGAGCGTCATCGAGAGCGAGGGCTCGTCGACCGTGATCACGGGCAGCGGCCGCGGGTCGTCCGGGTCGGCCAGCGTTTCGCCGATCGTCACCTCCGGGATGCCGGCAACGGCGATGATCTCGCCCGGTCCGGCCTCCTCGGCCTCGACCCGCTCGAGCGCGTCCGTCACGTAGAGCTCGGTCACCTTCGCGCGCTCGATCGTCCCGTCGGCGCGGCACCACGCGACCTGCTGCGCACGCCTGATCGAGCCCTGGACCACCCGGCAGAGCGCGAGGCGGCCGACGTACGGAGAGGCATCGAGGTTCGTGACCAGCGCCTGAAGCGGATGGCCCTCTTCGTGTGTGGGCGCCGGAATATGCTCGACGATCAGGTCGAACAGCGGCTGGAGGTCGTCTGCCAGCGCGTCCGGCTCCAACCCGGCCAGGCCGGCGCGGGCATTGCAGTAGACGATCGGGAACTCGATCTGGCTCTCGTCGGCGTCGAGGTCGAGGAAGAGCTCGTACACCTCGTTCACGACCTCGACGATCCGCGCGTCGGGGCGGTCGACCTTGTTCACCACGAGGACCACAGGCAACTGCGCCTCGAGCGCCTTGCGCAGCACGAACCGGGTCTGGGGGAGGGGGCCCTCACTCGCGTCGACGAGCAGGAGAACCCCGTCGACCATCGTCAACCCGCGCTCGACCTCGCCGCCGAAGTCGGCATGGCCCGGCGTGTCGACGATGTTGATCTTCGTCTCGCGGTTGCGGACAGCCGTGTTCTTGGCCAGGATCGTGATTCCCTTCTCGCGCTCCAGGTCGCCCGTGTCCATGACCCGTTCGGCCACGTCCTGGTTCGCACGGAACGCTCCCGACTGCCAGAGCATCGCGTCCACGAGCGTGGTCTTGCCGTGGTCGACATGCGCGACGATCGCAATGTTGCGGATGTCGGACCGCTCGGGCACCGAGCGAGGGTAGCGGCGATCCGTTGCCCGAGCGGGCCGCCAGGCGAGAGCACGCTCGCGCAGGCGGCTTTCCTACACCGCGGGGCCGACGTCGAGACGCATGCAGGCGCGCGGCCAGGCATCGACGCCGGACGCGCGTTCAGCTTCGCGGATGGCGCGGAGACCTGGCGTCTCCGTCCGTGCCCACGTGACCGCCTGCTCGATGAGCCCACGACCGATCCCGCGTCGAGCGTGGTTGGGATGCACGCTGACCTGCTCGACGTGGGCCGCCGCGTCGACGATATCCAGCAGAAGGTAGCCAACCGGTCGCTCCTGGGTGTCGACAGACACAAAAGCGCGGCCGCTCTCGGCATAGCGCGCCAGCTCCTCGACTGACCCAGGGTCGTCGTCGGCTACAAGGTCCATGCCGAGCTCCACGCCTGGCATCTCGGCGAGGTGACAGACGAGGCGGACCTCATCGCCCAGAGCTGGTTGTTGCGCCCTCGCGGCGCCTACGTCATGGGCCGCAACATGTTCGGCCCGATCCGCGGACCCTGGGACGAGGACTGGCGCGGCTGGTGGGGCGACGAGCCGCCGTACCACGCCCCCGTCTTCGTCCTCACCCACCACGACCACGACCCGATCGAGATGCAGGGCGGCACGACGTTTCACTTTGTCACCGGCGGCTTCGAAGCGGCATTCGAGCAGGCCACGGCGGTTGCCGACGACCGTGGCGTCGACGTCGCGGGCGGCGCCTCGACTGTGCGTCAGGCGCTCGCAGCCGGGGTCGTGGACGAGCTGACGCTCGACATCGCCCCGGTGCTTCTCGGGGAGGGCGACCGGTTGTTCGACGGGATCGCCGAGCTCCGGTTGACGCCAGTGGAGACCCTGCACTCACCGCACGCGACGCATGTGCGATATCGCGTGGAGCGCTAAAGGCCTCTGACCAAGGACGTCGCGCGTGTGAGTCGCGGGGCCACCTGTCCACGACGAGGCAGCCCGGGGACATTCCCGCATTGTGAGCGCATCCGAAAGTGTCCGTTCAGGAGTACGACATCGCCGACGTGCGGCCCTTCCGGAAGGGTGCGGAATGACTCGCCCGGACGGACTCTGGTGCGACCGATGAGATCGGCGCCGCGTTCCGGTCGAATCGAACGACGACCCCGGTTCGATCCAGCGCGACCCGCGGCGGATCTGGTTTGGACGCATTGGCCCGCGACGGCAGACGCGACGAAGCGCGCGCGGCCGGCTTGGCCGTTGATTTACCACGACAGTGTTCGCCCGACCTCGAGGAGATCCTTGCCGCGCCGTCAGGGGCCGTAGCGGGATAGCTCTCCCAGGTCGCCCTGTCACAACCGAGCACCGTCCTCGGCCAACGACAGGACACCCGACTCGGGCTACATTCGTGAACGCTGGCCCTGGCGACCGGCGCCTCCTGAGAGGTCGTTCAGGAGCTGCCCTACGGGCGGCGAGGCTGGAGGCCGAGTTCGAGTTCAAGCTCGTGCGCGATCGGTATGCCGTGCGCTCCGCGCTTCGGGATCGACGGCTTGAGGTGACGACGCGCCTCGGTAACTGCGTGGCGATGGAACGCAACGATCTCCATGCCCCACCGCTGGTAGAGCTCCAGCGCGCGGAGGTTGTCGTTGGTCGTGATCAGCCAGAGCCGCGTGCAGCCTGCTTCCAGAGCGGTGTCGCGGATGGCGTCCAGCAGCGCTCGTCCGATGCCACGCCCCTCGTGCAGGCTCCGGATTGTCACGAGCTCGCACTCGTCACCGCGCACCGCGTACGAGGCGAGCCCGGCTCGCTGACCGTCCAAGACGGCGATGAAGCCGGGCAGCTGGGTTGGGTCGATGAGTGCCCCGAGGCGGGCGACGACAGGCTTCGACCAACTCCCAGCCTCGACCTGTACAGCCCAACCCCGGTCGCTGTCGATGAGCGGTCGGACCTCGATCATCGGTCGCATTCTTACCTTGGGATAGCTGTTCGAGCTCGGGCAGTGCTCCGAGCACGGCTGGGAAGATCCGCCAGCTCGGGGCGCGTCGAACCCATGCGGCTCCCGCCGAGGTAGTTGCCGCTTGACAGGGGAACGTGTGTTCGTGTAGAACGTATGTTCCCATGGTCGCCTGCCTCCTCATCCCGGGGTTCGAGCTCCAGGCCGCGTTGCGAGACCGGCCCCGGCTCGCGCTTCGCCCGGCCGCGCTGGCGCCGCTCCCGGGAACCGAGCCGCTCCTCGGGCCCGTCACCGCCGCCGCGGAGGCCGCCGGCGTCCGGCCGGGGATGCGGCTGGGGGAGGCGCTCGCCACGTGTCCGGCGCTCGTCCTGGTGGAGCGCGATGCTCTGCTGGTCGAGACCGAGTGGGAACAGGTGATCCGCCGGCTGGAGGACAACGGCTTCGCGGTCGAGCCGGTCGAGCCGGGCTGCCTCTACTTCGACACGCGCGGGGTCGAGCGGCTCTACGGCGGCGTCCCGGCGTCGCTGAAACGCGCCCTCGCGGCCGTCGGCTCCACCTGGAACGCCTGTGGCGGCGCCGCCGACCGCCGCTTCGCCGCTCTTGCCGCGGCGGCGATCGCCAGGCCGGGCCAGGCCGTGGTCGTCGACGACGAGCGCACCAGGGAGTTCCTCGCGCCGCTGCCGCTCACGCTCTTGCCCCTTCAGGACAGATCGCGGGAGGACTGTGACCTCCTGGGCGTCAAGAAGATCGGACAGCTTGCCGGGCTACCGGGCAGCGCCGTCGCCGAACGATTGGGGCCGGACGGCCGGCGCGCCTGGAGCCTGGCGAGAGGGGAGGACGAGGGCAATGCCGGCCTGAACGACACGAAAGTGACAGCGCGCCCGCCGGCGACCGACCTCGTCGAGCGGCTCGAGTTCCCCGAGGCAGTCGCCAACGAGCTGACCCTCCGCCGCACACTCACCGCACTGCTCGACCGGATCCTCGCCCGCCCCGAGCGCGGCGGGCGGGAGATCCGCAAGGTCGCGCTCTCGGCGCGACTCGTCGGCGGAGGCTCGTGGCGCCGCACCTTGACGCTCCGCGAGCCGAGCGGGGAGCGGGGAACTCTGCGGGCGGCGCTCGGGCCGAAGCTCGCGGAGCTCCCCGCGCCCGTGCTCAGCCTCGGCCTCGAGCTGGTCACGCTGAGCGAGTCCGAGGGCCGTCAGCTCGCCCTCATCCACCCCGAAGGTGAAGAGCTCGAGACCCGGCTCCGGGACGGCCTGCGCCAGGTTCGCGCGCGCGTCGGCGCCGGAGCGGTCGCCACCGTCGTCGAGGTCGCGCCGTGGTCGCGGATCCCGGAACAACGCGCGCTCCTGGTTCCACGTGACGCATGACGGAGGTGAAGGCCGTTCTGCAAGTGCCACCAACTTCCCTCGGCGGGCGGAGCCGGGCTTTGCCCGAGCGCAGCCCACGGACCGTTCGACTCTACGGCCACCAGAAGGAGGGGGCCCACGGGGGAACTCGGGGTTCCCCCGTGCAGCCGGGCGACTGAACGAGCCTCGCGCTGCGCTCGTCGAAGAAAATTTCGACGGATCGCCGTGCCGGGTGAACCGCCAGCCGGTGGCGGCAGTCCGCGAGGAGTGGCGGGTGCTCGACCGCTGGTGGACCGAAGAACCGGTCAGCCGCCGCTACTTCGAGGTCGTGCTCGAGAGCGGCCAGAACGTCGTCGTGTTCCGCGACGACGAGGAGGGCTGCTGGTTCTCCCAGCGCGGATGATGACGCTCGCCGCGCTGCGCACGAGCTCGCTCGCACGGGGCCGCCTGCGGCGCCCCCGTGGGGGGCTGTGTTGGCTGGCCCGCGTCGCGGGCGTGCCGGTTCCCCCCGTGGGCCCCCCTCCCCAAGAGCAGCGTTCTAACGGCACACGGTTGTCGGCCGCGCCCGCCATGTCGGTCGCGGCGGCGAAAGCCGCCAGCAGAAGCGGAGAGACTGGTTTCTGAGCCCCGAACTGGCCGAAATGGATGTGCAGGGACTCACGCCCGAGGAGATCGAGGTGGCGAAGCTTGCGGGGCAGGTCTACCTCAAGTTCAAGCAGCTGCCGCAGGCGCATCCCGCAGACCTGGGCGAGATGGCGCACCACGTCCACGCGATCGGGCGGATCGTGTTCGCGCGGGCCGCGATCCGCGCCCACCCCGAACACTGGACGTTCAAGTAATGCCGTTAGACCGGCTTGAAGTCGTAACGGACGGCGATCGCAGCAAGCTCGGCCGGATCCGACGCGCCGGCCGCAGCCGCCTCCTTCAGGTACTGCTCGAATCCGCCCGGCGCCATGATGTTCAGCGCGCGCACGGTCTCGCTGCCGGGATTCGAGAACGTGTGCACGTTCCCCGGCGGCGCGACGGCGTACGACTCCGCGGGCGCGGCAATCGTCTCGTCCCCGAGCAGCACGGTGAGCGTCCCCTCGAGCACGAAGAAGCTGTCGAGCAGCCGTTCGTGGAAGTGCGGTACCGGTCCGGGGAACTCCCTCAGCATCAGCTCGCCGAGGTAGAAGGTGCCGTCTCCGTCGCCGACCTGGGCCTTCATCAGCAGCCAGTTCGGGCCGAGCTCGAGCAGCTCGCCCTCGCCGGGGCCGCGAACGATCGCGTCGGAGGCAGGACGGCCGCCGTGCTCGGGCGGATCCTGCGAGTCGAAGTCCCCGCGGCCCCGCAGGTGCTCGACGAACCCTCCGCTCGGGGCGTGGATGTTCAGGAACCGCACCTCGCCGTCACTGTCGTTGTCGAAGCCGTGCACGACACCCGGAGGGACGAGCACGAGCGTCCCCGCCGAAGCCACGAGCTGCTCCAGCTCCGGGCCGACAGCGAACGTGACCTCCCCGGCGAGCACGTAGAAGGCGTCGGTGTGGTGCAGGTGCACGTGCGGCTCCGCACCGCGCTCGCCGGCCGTGTGCCGCGTCCACGTGAGATTGAGCAACTCGTGGTCGGAGAGGATCCGCAGCTCGCGCTCGGGCGTGTCGCTGATCGCCTCCGCTTCGTGGACCGGTAGGAGGCGGGCCTGGCCTACGTCGAGCTCCACTGCCACTCAGCGTACTCGTTCCTCGACGGCGCCTCGCTGCCCGACGAGCTCGCCGCCCGCGCCGCCGACCTCGGCTACGAGGCGCTCGCGCTCACCGACCACGACGCCGTCTGCGGCTCCCTCGAGTTCGCCCAAGCGGCCAAGGCGTTCGGCGTCCGGCCGATCACCGGTGCCGAGGTGACGCTCACCGGCGGAGCCCACGTCACGCTGCTCGTCGAGACGCCGAAGGGCTACGCGAACCTCTGCCGGCTGCTGACCGAGGCGCACGCGGGCACCCGGCCGAGGGAGGGCGCCGACCCGCTTCCGCCCGAGTTGGCGCTCGACTCGCTGCTCGAGCACGCTGAGGGGCTCGTCTGCCTGTCCGGCTGCGCGCGGCACGGGCTGGGTACGCGTGACCCAAATGCCGCCGCCCGCGTCGCGGCCGCCTTCGGCTTGGATCGCTTCCACGTCGAGCTCCAGCGCCCGTACGAGCGCGGAGACACCCGCCGCAACGCCGCGTTGCGGGAGCTCGCCCGCGACCTCGGCGTCGCCACCGTCGCCACCGGCGACGTCCACGTCCACGACGGGCGGCGCAGCGCCCTCCAGGACGCACTGGTCGCGATCCGCTGCCGCACCTCCCTCGACGGCTGCGAGCAGGAGCGGCGCGGCAACCACGATGCGGTCCTGCTCGCTCCCGACGAGATGGTCGACCGCTTCCCGCAGGACCGCGACGCCGTGCTCCGCACCGCCGAGATCGCCGCCGGGCTGACCTTCGACCTGACCGAGGAGCTCGGCTACCGCTATCCCGATTTCTCCGACGGCTTCGATACCCCCGACGGACAGCTCCGCGAGGTCTGCGAACGTGCCTTCAGAGATCGCTACACGGGGTCTCCCTATCGCAATCGTGCGCGAGCACGATTGCGACAAGAGCTCGCCCTCATCTCCGAGCTGAAGCTCGCGGGATTCTTCCTCCTGCACTGGGAGGTGCTCGAGCTCGCCCGCGAGGTCGCAGTCGAGGTGCGCGGCCCCGGCTCGCCCCGCCACGCGCTCCCGCCCGGCCGCGGCCGCGGCAGCTCGGTCGGCTCGCTCGTCTGCTACCTGACAGGCCTTTCCCACGTCGATCCCGTCGAGGCTGATCTGTCGATCGGCCGCTTTCTCAACCGCGAGCTGGTCTCGGCGCCGGACATCGACCTCGACTTCCCACGCGACATTCGCGAGAAGCTGATCGTCCGGGTCACCGAGCGGTACGGCCGCGAGCACGCCGCGCTCGTCGCCGCCTTCTCGACCTACCACGGACGCGGGGCGATCCGCGATCTCGGCAAGGCGCTCGGCCTGCCCGCCGCCGAGCTCGAGCGGCTCGCGCGTGTGACCGAGGGGAATCCGCACCGGGTGGCCGAGGAGATCGAGCGGCTCCCCGGGAACCACGCCTCCGCCCGCTGGCGGGCGCTGGGAGCGCTCGCGCACGAGATCGCAGGGCTGCCGCGGCACATCTCCCAGCACCCCGGCGGGATGGTCATCTCCAGCCGGCCGCTGGTCGAGCTCGTCCCGGTACAGCCTGCGGCGATGGAGGGAAGGCAGATCTGCCAGTGGGACAAGGACTCCTGCGCCGACGCCGGCTTCCTGAAGATCGACCTGCTCGGCCTCGGGATGCTGTCCGCGGTCGAGGACTGCGTCGACCGGATCGCGCGCCTGCGCGGGACGACGATCGACCTCTCCCGCATCCCGCTCGACGACCGGGAGGTCTACGCCGAGATCCAGCGTGCCGACACCATCGGCGACTTCCAGATCGAGAGTCGCGCGCAGATGCAGAGCCTCCTGCGCACGCTTCCGGAGAATCTCGACGACCTGACCATCCAGGTCGCGCTCGTCCGGCCCGGGCCGATCCAGGGCGGAGCGGTGCACCCGTACATCGAGCGGCGCCAGAAGCTCCGCGAGGACCCCGACTACGTTCCACCGGTCGACCACGCTCTGCTTGCCGAACCGCTCAGGGACACTCTGGGAGTCGTCGTCTTCCAGGACCAGGTGCTGGAGGTGGCGATGGCGCTGGCCGGCTTCACCGTCGGCGAGGCGGAGGGCCTGCGCCGGGCGATGAGCCGCAAGCGGAGCGAGGAGGCGATCGAAGCGTTGCGCTCCCGCTTCATTGCGGGAGCGCTGGCAAACAGCGTCGATGGCGAGCTCGCGAACGAGATCTACGACAAGCTGGCCGGCTTCTCGGGGTTCGGCTTCCCCAAGTCGCACTCGGCGGCGTTCGCGCTGCTCGCCTACCAGTCGGCCTGGCTGCGCCACCACTACCCGGCCGAGTTTCTCTGCGCCCTTTTGAACGCCCAGCCGATGGGCTTCTACCCGCCCGCCAGCCTCGTCCGCGACGGCCAGCGGCGCGGTGTGGAGGTGTTCCCGCCGGACATCAACCTCAGCGCCGTCAAGTGCATGAACGACGGTGGGGCAGTCCGAGTTGGGCTCGGCTACGTCCGATCGGTCGGCGAGGAGGAGGCCGAGACGGTCGCCGCCGGGCAGCCGTACGCCGACGTCGCCGACCTTGCCCGCCGCGCGCCGGTGAACCGGGCGGCACTCGAAGCGCTCGTTGCCAGCGGGGCATGTGACTCGTTCGGCTCACCCAGGAGGGAGCTCTTGTGGCGAGTTGGTGTCGTTCCCCGTCCCGCGAGCGGAGCTTGCGGGACGGTCCAGCTCGCGCTCCCGCTCGAGCCGACGGCACCGGTCCCCGAGCTGCCGGAGCAGACCGACTGGGAGCGGATGCTCGCCGACTACGCGACGACGAGCCTCTCGGTCGGGCGGCACCCGCTCGAGCTCCTGCGCGCGCACCTGCCGCCGGGGACGGTCGCGAACGCCGAGCTGCCCGGACATCCGGCCGGCGAGGTCGCCGTGGCGGGCATGGCGGTCGCCCGCCAGCGGCCCGCCACCGCCAACGGCGTCGTCTTCATGCTGCTCGAGGACGAGACCGGCCAGGTCAACCTGATCGTCCCGCCGTCCGTGTACGAGCAGCACCGGCCGCTCGTGCGCGGGGAGCCGCTGCTGCTCGTCCGCGGGAAGCTCGAGATCTCGGGCCGGAACCTCAACGTCCTCGTCCGCGAGCTGGAGACGCTCGGCCCGCTCGCCCGGGCGGTCGCCGGCCTCGCCGAGGTGCAGTCCGCGCTCCCGCGCGCGCACCACTTCGGGCACCGTTGAGCTAGCCGGGACCCTTTTCCCGCGGCGTTCCGCCCCGCTCGAGCACGTAGGCGCAGGCGACGAGCGCCAGGTGGGTGAACGCCTGGGGGAAGTTGCCGAGCATGCGACCCGACTCCGGGTCGTATTCCTCCGAGATCAGCCCGAGGTCGTTCCGCAGCCCGAGCAGCCGCTCGTACAGCGCCCGAGCCTCCTCCAGCCGGCCGAGCAGCGCGAGGTCGGCCGCGTACCAGAAGGAGCACGGCAGGAAGACGCCCTCTCGCGGAGGCAGGCCGTCCACGTGCACGTTCTCCTCGTCTGCCTCGTAGCGGGCGATCAGCCCGTCCCGGGCGAGCGACCGGCCGATCGCCTCGACCGTGCCGACGACACGCTCGTCCTCGACCGGCAGGAACCCGACCAGCGGGATCAGCAGGAGGCTTGCGTCGAGGCGGGTCGAGCCGTACGACTGCACGAACGATCCGAGCCGGGGGTCGAATCCGTTGGCGCAGACGTCGGCGTGGATCTCGTCACGGATCGACCGCCAGCGGTCCACCGGTCCGTCGCGACCCCAGCGCTCGCTCGTCAAGATCGCTCGGTCGAACGCCACCCACGACATCACCTTCGAGTGCGTGAAGTGCCGGCTCGGGCCGCGGACCTCCCAGATGCCGGCGTCCGGTTTCCGCCAGGCGTCCTCCAGGAACTCGAGCAGGTTCACGGACAGCTGCCACGCGTGGTCGGACGCCTCGAGCCCGTGTGTCCGCGCGGTGGTGAAGGCGTCGATGATCTCGCCGTAGATGTCGAGCTGCATCTGCTCGGAGGCCGCATTGCCGACCCGCACCGGCGTCGAGCTTTCGTAGCCGGGCAGCCAGTCCGCCTCGTACTCCGCGAGCCGCCTCTCGCCGGCGACCCCGTACATGATCTGGAGGTCGGCCGGCCGGCCGGCGGCGGCCCGGAACAGCCACTCCCGCCACGCCCGCGCCTCTTCCAGGTACCCGGAGTCGATCAGCGCGACCAGCGTGAGCGTGGCGTCGCGCAACCAGCAGTAGCGGTAGTCCCAGTTCCGCGAGCTCCCCGGCCATTCCGGCAGCGACGTCGTCGCGGCGGCGACGATCCCTCCGGTCGGCTCGTAGATCAGGCCCTTGAGCGCACGGAGCGACGACCGGACCGGCTCCGACCACTCGCCCGAGTAGGTGCACCGGCCCGACCAGTCGCGCCAGAACGTCTCCGTCTCCTCGAGTGCCGCGTCTGTATTCACGGGCGCCGGCGGCCCGCCGTGCGAGGCGAACCAGGTAAGGGCAAACGGCAGCCGCTCGCCGGCCGCGACCGTGGTCGAGCCGACGCTGGTGAAGTCCTTGCCCTCCAGATCGATGCCGCTCTCGATCCGGACGGCGCTCGGGCCGACGACGGCCAGCCACGATCCGTCCTGGCGTCGCATCCACGGCACCGCCGACCCGTATTCGAACCGAAGCACAAGCTCGGTCGAGATCTCCACCTCGCCCTCCACACCCTCGACGATCCGCGCCAGCACCGTGTCGTCCCGGCCGGGCGGCATGAAGTCGAGCAGGCGGACCACGCCGTCCTCCGTCTCGAAGTTCGTCTCCAGCACGAGTGTCTCGGGCAGATAGCGCCGCTCGACGCTCTTCGGCTCGGCCGTGGGTGCGACCAGCCAGCGGCCGTGCTCCGGCTGGCCGAGCAGGGAGGCGAAGCACGCAGCCGAGTCGAACCGGGGGAGACAGAGCCAGTCGACCGATCCGTCCCGCGAGACGAGTGCGGCCGTGCGGAGGTTGCCGAGGAGCGCGTAGTCCTCGATCCGCGGGCTCCGGCGCCGACCGCAGTCAGAGCCGGAGCTCAACGCCGAACCGTTCACATGAAGGCGAAGAGGAGCAGCCCGGGGCGCACCGGGCCAGCATTGCACTCCCGACCGCGGATCGCAATCCGGCCTCCGGGCTAGTCGAGCAGCTCGCGGTAGAGGTCGAGATGCGCCGCCACCGAGCGATCCCACGTCAGCTCGTCCCGGGCCCGGCGGGCACCGGCACGGGCGGCCTCCAGCTCGTCCGGATCGCCCAGCAGCTCACGGATCGCCTCCGCCAGCCCGTCGACGCGGCCGGGCACCACCACCCGGCCCGCTCCGTGGGCCCGCACCGGCTCGGCCAGCCCGCCCACGTCGTAGACGACCGCGGGGACGCCTGCGCCCAGCGCCCGCAGGAGCGCTCCCGACTGATCGAGCTCCGCCCGGTACGGGAAGACGGCGACCGTCGCGTCGCCGAGCGCACCGTCGAGCTCTGCCTCGCCCAGGTAGCCGAGCCGCCACTCCGCCGTGGCTCCGGCGGCAGCGCGGTACCCGTCGAGGGGTTCGAGCGGATTCCCCGCGACGAGCAGCCGTGCGCCTTCGACCTGCGTGACCGCGGAGATCGCGTCGCCGAGCCCCTTGTACGGCCGGATTGCCCCGAGCGAGAGCACCGTGCGGCCGTCGTCCGTACGGGCGGGGTCGCTCGGGAACGCCGGGTGCGGAATCACCCGCAGGCACGAGCGGTCCACGCCCAGCGCGGTCAACGTGTCCAGGCCCCGCTCGCTGTGGACGACGATCCGGTCGAACCGGCGGAGCAGGCGGCGCCAGAGCTCCTCGCGATGCGCGGTCCGGCGTGGCAGCAGGTCGTGAGCGGTGAAGACGGCCGGGCCGTGCGGGCGGAAGAGCGAGGCGTCGAGCTCGGGCGCGGCCAGCCACTGCACGTGCAGGACGTCACGGGGAATGCGCGCCAGGCGCGCGAGGCCGACGGGGTGCTCGGCCGCCTTCAGCGGCACGCGAAACCGGGAGCGGTGGAACAACCGTGACGAGGCGGGGTAGAAAACCTCGCGGCGGAGGTATCCCGCCGGCATGGGAGCGGCTCCGAAACGGAATCGCGAGGTGACGAGCTCGACCTCCGCGCCCCGCCGGGCCAGCCCTGCCGCGAGCTCGTGGTCGTACTGCGGCGTGAACGCGGCTGGGTCGGCGAGGACGACACGCACGGCGCTCGTAGAGTAATCGGCGCCACCATGCTGATCCGAAGCTGGAATCTGTTCCACGGCAACACGTGCCCGCCGGGCTCCTCGGTTCACCTCGAGGAGATGGTCCGGCTGGCCAGCGCCGACCGACCGGACGTGCTCGTCCTCCAGGAGGTGCCGGTCTGGGCGCTGGACGAGCTCGCCCCGTGGAGCGGCATGACCGCCGTCGGCGACGTCGCCCAGCGGCCGCGGCTGGGGCCGATTCCGATCCCCGCGGAGCTCGGACGAAAGCTGACTGACCTGAGCCCGGGGCTGCTCCGCTCGGCGTTCTCCGGCCAGGGCAACGCCATCCTCCTCGCCGACGGTCGGCGCGTCGTCCGGCACGAGGTCGTGACGCTGAACCCGTCGCCGTTCCGGCGGCAGCAGGGGCACCGGCTCGACCTCGACCTGGTCACACGGCTGGCCTGGGGGAAGGAACGACGGATCTGCCAGGTCGTGCGCCTGGTCGACGGGCTCGTCGTCGCCAACCTGCACGCGACCGGCTCGCTCGGAGACCCGCGGATCCCCGCGGCGGAGCTCCGGCGCGCAGTGCCGTCGATCGAGGCTCTCGCCCAGGAGGGCGACACGGTCGTGATCGCCGGCGACTTCAACGCCATGGCGGCGCACTGGGTGCTGGACGGCTACTCCGAGCCCGGGCCGGGCATCGACCACATCGCCGTCCGCGGAGCCGAGCCTTCTCGGATCGTGGTCTGGGGCGACGAGCGGCGCCTCCGAGCGGGCAAGCTGCTGTCGGATCATCCACCGATCGAGCTCGAGCTGTGAACTTCCACGAAGCCCGCGCGCAGTTTCCCGTTCTCGACGAGGTCGCGTACCTGAACGCGGGCTCGATGGGCCCGCTCGCCCGCGCGACCGTCGAGGCGATGGCGGCCCAGCAGCTCGCCGATCTCGAGCTCGGCCGCGGCGGGCAGGCGTACATCGAGACGATGCTGGAGCTGCGCAGGCGCGTGCGTACCGGGCTGGCGGCAACGGTCGGTGTGCAGGCGGAGAAGATCGCGCTGACGACGTCGACCACCGAGGGCTGCAACATCGTGCTCTCCGGGCTGCGGCTGCGGCCCGGGGACGAGATCGTTACCACCGACACCGAGCACTTCGGCCTGCTCGGCGCCCTGGAGGCGTCGGAGGCGACCGTGCGCGTGGCCGCGGTCAGGTCGCAGCCCCCCGAGCGCGCACTGGCGACGATCCTCGCCCAGCTTACGCCCCGTTCGCGCCTGATCGCCCTCTCGCACGTCTCCTGGCAGACCGGCAACCTGCTCCCGATCGAGGAGATTCAGGACGCGGCCGGCCTGCCGATGCTCGTCGACGGCGCGCAGACGGCCGGCGCGATCGCGGTCGAGGCGGGCCGGTACGACTACTACACGATCTCGGGCCAGAAATGGCTGTGCGGCCCGGACGCGACCGGCGGCCTGTACGTGCGCGATCCCGAGGCGCTGCGCGTGGCGCTGCCCACGTACTTCTCGCAAGACGGCTACGACGAGAGCGGCACCTTCACTCCCAAGCCGGGAGCGGCCCGGTTCGACAGCGGCTGGATCCCCACGCCCTCGCTGGCCGGGCTCGAGGCTGCCCTCGGTACGGTTCCGCACTGGGCCGCGCATCACGCGACCGAGATCTCTGCGCGCGGCTGGACGCTGCTCGCCAACCGCTTCGAGGTCGCAACGGCGCCCGGTCAGGCGAACCTCGTCTCGTTCGTGCCCGCGGACGACCCTGCCGAGGCCGCACAGCGGCTGTTCGAGCGCGGCATCGTCGTCCGCAACATGCCGGGCACCCCCTGGCTGCGGATCTCCTGCGGCTGGTGGACGAGCGACGAGGATCTCGAGCGCCTGCTGGCCTCGTTGTAGGGAACTCGCTCAAGCATCACGCCTCTCCGGCCGATGGATTGGGCCGTGAAGCTCCGCGTTGCACTGCTCGCGCTCGTCGGTGTCCTCGCCGTGGGCGTCTCCAGCTCCCAGGCGACGATCTCGGGCCTCCGGGTCGATGTCGTCAATCTGACCTCGTCCTCCGAGGCGGCGTCGGGCTCGAACCTCTACTACGCGGCAAGCGGCTCGAACAGCGGCAGCTTCGACGTGAGGGTGACGGCGACGTCGCCGGTGACGAGCGTGGACTTTCCTGCGGTCAGCGGCATGAGCGGCGGCGGTGTGACCGTTGCGGGGCCGTGCCCGTGCGTCATGACCTACGGCTGGACGGCGTCGACGACCGCCACCGGCGCGCAGACGGTGACCGCCCACGACGCCGATCCGAGCCAGAAGACGGCCACGTTCACCGTCACTCCGGACACCCCCACCGTCAAGGTCACGCCGCCGACCGAGGTCAGCGGTGCCGGTGACCAGTACTTCGACCCGAACACCAGGACGCAGTGGTTCCGACCCACCGCCACGGGCTCGTTCGCGCTCAACGCGACGGTCACCGACCAGGTGTCGCTCAGCGGCGCCACCGTCAGCTTCCCCGACGTGTCGTCGGTGGCCGGTTGGGCGAGCTCGACCGGCGGCGACGACACGTCGTCCCCCTTCTCGTCGCCCGTCACCTACAGCTGGACGAGCGGGGCGGGCGCGCCCGGTGCCAAGACCGTTACCGCCGCCACGGCCGGCGGCACCGCCACCGACTCGATCACGATCAGCGGAGACTCGGCGGCGCCCACCGGGCAGGCCGTAACGCTCGCCGGTGGCCCCTGGTTCGGTAGCGCCGTGTCGCTGACGGTGACCGCCGGAACCGATGCGGGCTCGGGCGTGGATGCGAGCCGCTCCGTCGTCGAGCGTGCCGGCGCGACCCTGACCAACGGCGTCTGCGGGACGTTCGGCGTCTTCGCTCCGCTGGCGCTGTCGGGCACGACCGACGCGAGCGTGACCTCCGGCAGCTGCTACCGCTACCAGGCGAAGGCGACCGACAACGTCGGCAACGTCTCTGGGGTGTCGCAGCCCTCGGCCAGCGCCAAGGTCGACGGAACCGCACCGACCACGCCGTCGCTCCTCTTCACCGGCTTCTCAAACTCTGCCGCGTCGGGCAGCACGGTCTACTTCCGGCCGGGCACGAACGGCTCGTTCACCGTCACCGCGGCCTCCTCCGATCCCCAGTCCGGCGTCGCCTTCTACTCCTTCCCCAACATCCCGGGCTTCACGGCGGCCGGATCGGGGCCCCATCGCACCTACGTCTCGAGCAACACCGGAACGAACGCCACCGGTCCGCTCGCGATCAGCGCGACGAACGCGGCCGGGCTGAGCTCGGGCGCCGCGTCGTTCTCCCTGGTTCCCGACGCGTCCGCGCCCACGCTGACGGTCCGCTGCAACGGGGCGGTCTGCCGGAAGCTCCCGTACAAGAAGACGGTTCTGGTCAGCTTCGCCGGGGCCGACACCGGTTCCGGCGTGAGCACGATCCGCTGGACGACCGACGGCACGGACCCGAGAGTCGATCACGGCAACGAGTACACCCGGGCGATCCCGCTCACCGGCCTGACCCACCTGAAGGTCCGCGCCTTCGACAAGGCCGGGAACCCCAGCACGCTCGCCGCGCTCACGGTCAACTCGCTCGCCCGCCGCCTGCTGGTCAGGGCCCCCGCCTCGGTGGTCGTGGCCAGGGGCAGATATGTCCGGGCGAAGCTCAGCTCCACTCGGCGGGCACTCGTGGCCGCGACAATGTCCGGCACCGGGCTGAAGAAGCCTCTCCGCTGGAACTTCGTGCTCACCCCGGGCACGTCGCTCGTGCAGCTGCGGCTCCCGAAGACGATCAAGCGGCCGGGGACGTATCGCGTCGTCTGGAAGCTCAGCGCCGACACGCGCAGGGCGAAGAAGACGACGCGCGTGACGCTCCGCTGAGCAAGGGGGAACCCCCTGATTCCCCGTGGGCCCCCTCCTTGCGGGCGGCCGCGCACTAAGAACGGGAGCTGAGCCGGCGACGGTCGCAGCGATGCCGACGTTGCCTCTCCGCGGGAGCCTCCCGCCGGGCGGAGCCCGGCTCCGGCAGCGGATGTGGTCGTCTTGCGGGCGGTTAGCCGCGCAAGCCCAGGTCGCCGGCGATCGGCCGTAACGCCTCGATCACGTTTGCGATGTGCCGGTCGAGGTCGAGGCCGAGCAGCTCCGCGCCGGCGTAGACCTCGTCCCGGTGCACGCCCGCCGCGAACGACGGCTGCTTGAGCTTCTTCAGCACCGACCTGGGCTCGAGCGTGGCGATTCCGTCGGGCCGGACGAGCCCGCACGCGTGCACGAAGCCGGAGAGCTCGTCGCAGGCGAAGAGTGTCTTCTTCAGCGGCGTGTCGCGCGGGATCGCGAGGTGCTCCGCGTGCGAGAGGACGCCCTCGATCACCACCTCCGGGTACCCCTCGTCGCGCAGGATCGGCGCCCCGTCCTGCGGGTGCCGGTCGAGCGTGGGGTGGATCTCGTAGTCGAAGTCGTGCAGCAGCGCGGTCACGCCCCAGAGCTCCTCGTCCTCGCCTCCCGCGCGCGCGTACCAGCGCACCGCCGCCTCCACGGCGAGCGCGTGACGGAGGAGCGCCTGGCTGTTCGTGTAACGAGTGAGCGTGTCCCAGGCCTGCTCACGGGTCGGGTTTGCCACGTCCGCTAGCCTACCGCGATGCCCGCGTCCGCCCTGCCCGCCGGCGCTCTCGCGTCCGAGCTGATGCAGGCCCTGGTGATCGAGGGCGGCCAACGTCTCTCGGGGACGATCAAGGCCGCGGGCAACAAGAACGCGGCGCTGCCGATCCTGGCGGCGACGCTGCTCACCCACGAGCCGGTCACGCTCTCGAACGTGCCACGGATCAGGGACGTCGACACGATGCTCGAGCTGCTCGTCGACCTCGGCGCAGACGTCGCCTGGACGGGGTCGAACGAGCTGCGCGTCCACACCGCCGAGGTCGCCAAGCACGAGCTCGACCCCGAGCTGTGCGGCCGCATGCGGGCCTCCTTCCTGCTCGCCGGGCCACTGCTCGCCCGCTTCGGCCAGGTGATCGTGCCGCCGCCTGGCGGGGATCTGATCGGCCGCCGCCGGCTCGACCCGCACATTCACGCGTTCGCCCGGATGGGCGCCTCGATCGACCTGCGCGACCGGTACGAGATGACCGCGGACGGAGGTCTCCGCGGCGAGCACATCTTCCTCGACGAGGCCAGCGTGATGGCGACCGAGAACGCCGTCATGGCCGCCGTGCTCACGCCCGGCGAGACCGTGATCGGCAATGCCGCCTGCGAGCCGCACGTGCAGGATCTCTGCCGCTTCCTGATCTCGCTCGGAGCGCAGATCGAGGGGATCGAGTCGAACGTGCTCCGGATCCACGGCGTCTCCTCGCTCTCCGGCGGCCAGTGGCGGATCGGCCCGGACCACATCGAGGTGGCGAGCTTCGTCGGCCTCGCGGCGATGACCTCGAGCGGCGTGACCATCGAGGACACCGAGCCGAACGACCTGACTTCGATCCTGCCCGCTTTCCGCCGGCTCGGCATCCAGACCGAGATCGACGGGACCTCCATCCGCGTCCCGCCGCGCCAGCAGCTGACCGTCGAGGACGACCTCGGCGGCCACATCCCGAAGATCGAGGACGGCCCCTGGCCGGCGTTCCCCGCCGACCTGACCTCGATCGCGCTGACCGTGGCGACGCAGGCGTTCGGCACCGTCCTCATCTTCGAGAAGATGTTCGAGAGCCGCCTGTTCTTCGTCGACAAGCTGGTCGGGATGGGTGCGAGGATCATTCTCTGCGACCCGCATCGCGCGGTCGTGGCCGGCCCGGCGACGCTGGTCGGCCAGCGCATGGAGAGCCCGGACATCCGCGCCGGCATGGCGATGCTGCTCGCGGCGCTCTGCGCCGAGGGCCAGTCGACGATCGGGGCCGTGCACCAGATCGACAAGGGGTACGAGCGGATCGACGAGCGGCTGCGCGCGATCGGTGCGCGCATCGAGCGCGTCGAGACCTGATTCGCGGGATGGCAGCACAGAGCCGGCCAGAGCGTCTGCGTGTGGACGTGACCGTCGCCGGAAGGGGCCGCGCCAACGTCGACACGGGCTTCCCCGTGCTCGACCGTCTGCTGGCGCTGCTGGCCGAGTACGCCCGCTTCGACCTGGTCGTCGCGCTTGCCGCCGGCGAGACCTCCGCCGACGCGATCGAGGCGGCGGAGGCGCTGGGCGAGACGCTGTCCACTCACCTGCGCGCTCCCGGCGTGCGCGGCTACGGCTCGGGCGTGCTCCCTGTCGACGAGGCGCTGGCCCACGTGGTCGTCGAGGTCACGGACCGGCCGCTGCTCGCGTCCAACGTCGACCTGTCCGACACGCGGGTCGGCGGCCTCGAGACCGACCTGGTCACGGACTTCCTCCGCCGCTTCGCCGAGGGTGCAGGCCTGAACCTCCACGTCCGGCTGATCGCTGGGGACGATGCCCAGCACGTGCTGGAGGCGATGTTCAAGGCGCTCGGGGTCGCCCTCTCGGCAGCCTGCCGTCCGCCGCGTCCCTGATTCGAACGGAAGGAGCACAGATGGCCGAGAAGGAGGCAGTTCGCACCGAGCAGGCGCCCGCGCCGTTCCAAGGAGCTCCCTACTCCCAGGCGATCAGAGCGGGCGGGCTCGTCTTCGTCTCGGGTCAGGTGGCGCTGACGGGCGCGGGCGAACCGGCCGGCTCCGACGTCGGGGAGCAGACCGAGCGGGTGTTCGCGAACCTGCGCGCGATCCTCGACGCCGCGGGCAGCAGCCTCGACCGGGTGGTGAAGACGACCGTGTATCTGCGGAGCCTCGACGACTTCCAGGCGATGAACGACGTCTACCGCAGGCACGCCGGCGCCGTGCCGCCGGCCCGCGCGACGGTCGAGGTGTCGGCGCTTCCCGCCGGCGCGCTGGTCGAGATCGACGCGATTGCGCTCGCCTGACTCCATCGCCGACGAGCTCGGCGCGCTCGACCTGCCAGGTGGCGAGGGTGTGTACCTCGTCGGCGGCGCGGTCCGCGACCTCCTGCTCGGCCGGGAGAGCTTCGACCTCGACCTCGCCGTCGAGGGCGACGCGATCGAGTTTGCGCGCGGCCTGGGCGGCGAGGTGACCGCGCACGGCCGCTTCGGCACCGCGGTTGTCCGCTTGCCGGACGGCCGGCAGCTCGACGTGGTCACGTGCCGCCGCGAGACCTACGCAGCTCCCGCCGCGCTTCCCGATGTCGAGTCGGGCACGATCGAGGACGACCTCACGCGGCGCGACTTCACCGTGAACGCGCTGGCAGCGTCGCTGGGAAGCGACTTCGGCCGGATCCGCGACCCCCACGGCGGGCGGGCCGACCTGGAGGCGAAGGTGATCCGAGTGCTCCATCCTGGATCGTTCACGGACGATCCGACCCGCATCTTCCGCGCCGTGCGCTATGAGACCCGGCTCGGGTTCCGCATGGACAGGGAGACCGAGCGGCTGGCCCGGGCCGGCCTGCCCGGCGTCGCGCTGCTCACGCCCGCCCGGTTCCGCGAGGAGATCGTCGCGCTGCTCTCGGAGGAGGAAATCGCGCACACCCTCGGGCGCCTCGCCGACTTCGCCTCCGCCTCGGCCGACACGGCGCTGGTGCAGCGTGTCGACGCGCTGCGGGAAGAGCTCGATCCCGGCGCGCCGCGCTGGCGGGTCCGGATGGCCGTGCTCGCACGCGAGCACCCGGGTCTCGTCCGGCGGCTCGCGCTCCGCCGCGAGGACGAACGGGCCGTCGAGGCCGCTGTCGCGCTGGCGCCGCGCCTCGCGGAGGCGACCGACCCGGTCGAGATCGCCGACCTCGCCGGGGAGGCGCCGGAGGGAGCGCTGCTCGCGCTCGCCGACCGCGACTCGCCCGCGCTCCGCGACTGGTTCACGCGGCTGCGAGACGTGCGCCTGGAGGTGACCGGCACCGACCTGGCCGAGCTCGGCCTGCCGGAGTCGCCGCGGGTGGGGGAGATCCTCGAGGAGCTCCGCCGGCGCAAGCTGCGCGGAGAGCTCGACGGCCGCGAGGCCGAGCTGGCCGCCGCGCGAGAGCTGATCACCGATGACTGAGCTCGCGCCGTTCCGCTGGGACGCCCCCGGGCCATACGTGGTCGCTTTCTCGACACGCTGCGGCGGGACCAGCAAAGCGCCGTTCGACACTCTCAACCTGGGCCGCCTGACCGACGACCAGCCCGAGCACGTCGTGGAGAACCGCCGCCGACTGTGCGCGGAGCTCGGTACCGATTCCGAGCTCCTGTGCTACGGACGGCAGGTGCACGGCGCGGTCATCAGGCGGGCGGCCGGGACCGGCGAGCCGGGCGACGGGCTGTGGACCGATGCGCCCGGGCAGCCGCTGCTCGTCTTCACGGCCGACTGCCTCCCGGTCGCGATCGCGCGGGCGAACGGCGGGCCGCCGGCGGTGGCGGCGTTGCACGTCGGCTGGCGCGGCCTGCTGGCGGGAATCGTGGCGAACGCAGTCGCCGCGCTCGGCGGCGGCACGCTGAAGGCGGCGATCGGCCCGGGGATCGGCCCGTGCTGCTACCAGGTCGGAGACGAGGTCGCCGGGCCGTTCCGCAAGCAGTACGGCGATGACATCGTCCTCGAGTGCAGGCTCGACCTCGCGGCCGCTGCCGAGCGCGCGCTGAACGCCGCCGGCGTCGCCGACGTCCACCGCATCGACCTCTGCACATCCTGCAATCCGGACCTGTTCTTCTCGCACCGGCGCGACGCAGGACGCACCGGCCGCCAGGGAATGATCGCCTACGTCTCCTGACCGGATCCGGGCGCGGTACGAGCGGATCAGGACCGAAGTCGGCCCGGACGTGACCGTGGTCGCGGCCACGAAATACGTGCCGCTCGAGGACATGGCCGCTCTTGCCGAGGCGGGCATCGAGGTCGTCGGCGAGAACCGGGCGCAGGATCTCCTGGCGAAACACGAGGCCTACGGCCGGGTGTTTCGCTGGCACTTCATCGGGCATCTCCAGAGCCGCAAGGCGAAGGTGGTCAACGCGATCTGCGAGCTCGTTCACTCGCTCGACTCCGAGTCGGCCGCGCGCCGCCTGACGGTGCCGGCGCTCGTCGAGGTCAACCTCTCGGGGGAGCCGACGAAATCCGGCGTGCAGCCGGAGGAGCTGGGCGCGCTGCTCGAGCTCTATGCGGACGTCCGCGGGCTGATGACGATGCCGCCGCTCGCCGACGACCCCGAGGTTTCGCGGCCCTATTTTCGACGCCTGCGGGAGCTCGCGGACGCGCACGGGCTGACCGAGCTGTCGATGGGCACGAGCCAGGACTACGCGATCGCCGTCGAGGAGGGAGCGACGTTGATCCGCGTCGGCGCGGCGCTGTGGGCCGAGGCGCGGTGACGGGTTTGCAGGCGCCCGTAGGAGGCGGCCCGTTCTCGGGCCGCCTCCTAGCGTAGAGGCACTTCGGCGTCAGCCGAGCCGCCGGAAGAGGTGACCGGCGACGTACCTGCCGACCTTGCGCCCGAGGTTCGAGCCTTGGCGGTCGGAGTTGAGGAAGTGGAAGCCGACGAGGACCCGTGCCAGGTCGACGTCCTTGACCACCTCCTGTAGTCGATCGTAGTGGCGGGTGGTTCCGGTCGCGCGGCTGTCGAGCGTGAACGGGACCTTGTCCGTGCCGAAGAACGCGTCGAGCGCCTCGACCACGGCGCTGCTGTGACAGGCGTGCGCCGACGGGTACTCGGGGAAGTTCGGCGTCGCAGCGAGTGGCCGCCAGCTCGGGTCGGGCTCGGTGGCCGGGTTGCCGTCGGCGTCTGCCTGCGGGATCGCCTGGTAGGGGCGCCAGAACCAGTAGTGGTACTTCGCTTCGAAGCAGCCGATCATCGCGTCCCCGCCGGCGACGTGGGCCATCGCCAGCATCCGCGCCGTCTGCACGAGGTCGAGGTGACGGGCGGAGGCGAGTCGGAGCAGGCCGTCGTTCCATTGCCGGATGTCGTGGTCGGTCCAGAAGCGCGCCTCGATCGTCTGGTCCGCCGTCCTCCGTGTGCTGTCGAATCGGCCGAGCTCCTTGACCTGGTTGAAGTCCTCAGCGTACTCCCGGCTGGTCAGCGCACTCGGGCCGTCCGGGCGGAGCTGCGAGGCGCTCTCGAGTGCGAGCGGCCGCACTCCCGGCAGGCGCAGGCCGAGCACAGGTACCGACGGAGTGGGTTGCCAGACGCCCGGGCGCGGGGGCGGCGGGCTCAGATCGGCGAGGGTCGGATTCCTCTCCAGGCCGTCGCTCGCGCGCTTCGCGAGCACTGCCCGGGCGACCTGCCGGCCGACCGCGATGCCGTTTTCCTTCGCTGTGCCACCAGGGATCGCGGCGAGATAGGCGGTGTAGTCGGCCTCCAGGATTGCTTGGCCGCCCGGATCGAGGCGGAGTGTGGGCTGCAGCCCGAGCAGTGTGTCGTGGGCGGCAGTCGCGATCGCTGTGTCGGGCGACGGGTCGGCCGGCGCCGAAGCCGCGAACTTCGCCATACGCGACCACCACGAGGGCGGGATCACCCGCGGGACGTGCGGTCGTACGGTCCGGTTGGCCTTGCCGTAGGGCCTCCAGTCTCCGTCACCGAGGCGCCACACCGCCCATGCGAACCATCCGGCCCTCGCTCGCAGCTGGTCCGTCGGAGTCGGGGTGCTTGCGATCGCGAACGGCCGGTAGCGGCCCTCGGTCGCCACTGCGGCGTCATAGATGGCGACGTGGACGACGCCCATGTACACCGCGGCCTCGCCCGGGAACTTGTTGCCGAAGTTCTCGGCACCGAAGATGCCGCCAGGCCCGGCCGGGACGATCGCGCAGCGGGCCTCGGTGCTCCAGTAGGCGACCGGCGTCCTCGCCGCGGACATCGCTGCCGCCGGGGCGCATTGCGTCGGCGGCGGCGCCCCGGCACCCGGGCCGGCGCCGACGAGTGAGACCGTCCCGCTGAGCGCGACGATGAGAACGGCCAGTGTCGATTTCACGGTTGCTCCTTTCCGGACGAGATCGCCTCGATCACACGGAGCGGCTCGAGCCTCGCCCGCTGAGCGACCAGGGCGGCCTCGCGGCTCGACGGAGCCGCGAACGTGAAGAAGCAGAGCTCGTCCTCGGGGACGTGGATCGATCCTTCGAAGCCGACGCGTGTCCCCTCCCGCGTCATCTCCTCGGCCGCCGAGCGTGCCCGCAACTCGCGTAGCCCACGCTCGCCTTTCGCGTCGCGTGCGAGGAACGTCTCGATGAGGTAGCTCGGCAGCCGACCGACGGTAGGCGCCGCTGCTCAGCTTGAAATCGCGTGTCCCCCTGAACTTTGCTCCAGTGATTCGGAGGCCGGGCGGTGCACGCGTGCGAGCTCGGCCCGGGAACGCACGCCGAGCTTCGCGTAGATGTGGGTCAGATGCGTCTCGACCGTCCGCTCGCCCAGGAACAGCGCCGCGGCGACCTCCTTGTTCGTGCGCCCCTCGGCAACGAGGTCGGCGACACGGCGTTCCGCCGCCGTCAGGCCTTCTTCGCGGACGCGGCCTCCGATCCGGCCGAGCTCCGCGCGCGTCCTCTCGATCCAGGTGGCGGCGCCGAGCTGCTCGAAGCCCGTGAGCGCCGCCTCGATTGCGTCGCGGGCGCCCCGCTTCTGCCGTTGGCGCCTCCGCACGACGCCGAGCGCGAGCAGCGCGCGAGCCTCGCCGAAAGGATCGCCGACACTCTGGTGCTGCACGACCGCCTGCTGCAGGAGCGAATCGGCCTGATCGACCCCGCCTCGGGCTGCCGCGATGAGACCGCGGCAGCGCGTCACGTGCGCGAGCACCCAGTCCCGGCCGCGCCGGGCCGCATCCTCCTCCCAGACGTCCACGACTCGCACCGCATCGTCAATGCGGCCGAGCTCGAGCAGGGCCTCGGCGTGGTCGGCCGCCCACCAGCGCTTGGACGCCTCCCTCCAACCGAGCCTCGTGGTCGTCGCCTCCGACTTGCCGAACCAGTCGACGGCCGCGTGCGGATCGCCGCTGCGCAGGGCGACCAGCCCGATTGTCGCGAGGTGCACGGGCGTATGCAGCCCGATCTGCTCCGCGCCGAGGCGCAACGCAAGCTCCGAGTGCGCGCGTGCGACCTCGAGCCGGCCGCGATGGGCGGCAACCACCGCGATCGGCATATGGTTCCACGGCACATCGAGGCCGTACTGGACGTTGATCTCGAGTGCGCGGGCGGCGTAGTCCGCCGCGAGCTGCCAGCGGCCGCCCCAGAGCTCGACCCATGCGAGCGCGGCGAGCAACTCGGCAGTCCGCAGCTCGTCCCGCTCGTGCCACTCGTGGTACTCGGGTTCGAGCAGCGCACGCGCCGCCGCGACGTCCCTGCGTGCTTCGAGCACGTTCGCGAGCGCGTTCGTCGCCTCCTTCACCAGCTCGGGGTTGCCGACGGCGGTGGCGATCTCGTCCGCCCGCGCGGCGTATGCCGGAGCGCCGGTATCGCCTACTGCGGAGCCGAAAAACGTGAGCAGATTGAGCGCGCGGACCCGAAGCGCGTCATCATCGAGCTCATCGGCGAGCTCGAGCGCCGCCCGCGCGTGCTCGAGCCCTCCGTCGAACCCCTGCTCGAAACGGACCGCCACCGCGAGCTGACAGAGGATCCGTGCGCGAAGCGCGGGCCTTGCTTGCGCCTCGAGCAACGCTTCCTCGAGGAGCTCGACCGACCGGTGCAGGCCTTCGAGCTCGGCGAGTAGCACGAGAGCCTCGGCGCGCAGCTCCCCGATATCTGACTCGGCCAGCAGACCCGCGACCATCGCTCGGGCGCGCGTCCACTCGCCGGCGGCGCGCTGAGCACGGATCGCTGCCAAGGCTCGCCGATAGCGCTCGTGGCGTTCGTCCGGCGGTGTCAGCCGGAGCGCCTGCTCGGCGAGCTCGGCCGCGACGGCGGAGGCGCCGCGCTCGTTCGCGAGGCTTGTCGCGTCGTCGAGCACGGCGGCGACCTCGGCGTCGGCCGCGTCACTCGAGAGCGCGAGGTGCCGCGCGCGGAGGAGCGGGTCGTCGAGCATCCCCGCGATCCGTCGGTGAACGCCGCGGCGCTGCTCGCCGAGATCGCGGTAGAGAATCGACGACAGCAGCGGGTGGGTGAAGCGGATGCTGCCGTTCTCGTACTCGATGACATGTGCCCCGACCGCCGGCTCGAGCGCGTCCGGCGCAACGTCCGCTCCCTCCAGGAGCGCCTTCGACGGCGTCCCCAGCGCCGAGGCGAGCACGAGCGCGTCGCGGGTCGCTGCCGGGAGTCCCGCCAGTCTCGCGCGGACGAGCTCGTCGAGCGTCTCCGGAACCGGGAGCGGCTCCAGTGGATCGAGGTCCACGTCGAGAACGCGCGCCAGCTCCAGGGCAAAGAACGGATTCCCTCCCGTCGCCTCGTGGATTCGAAGCAACGTCTGGCGCGGAAACGGCCTGCCGAGCCGGTCGAGCAGCACTCGATGGATCGCACCGACGCTGAGCGGTCCCAACCGCAGGCGCCGGACGCGTTCCCACCCGAGCGCTCGTTCGATCTCCGACGTGCGTATCCCCTCGGCGAGCCGTCGGGCGAGCAGCAGGGACACCCTGCTCGCGGGGAGGCGTCGCAGCGCGAACTCGAGCGTGCTCGACGAGGACGCGTCGAGCCACTGGACATCGTCGACGGCAACCAGAATCGGCTCTCGCTCGCCGAGCACGTGAAGCAGGTCGCGGACCGCGACAGCCAGCGCGCGGTGATCGACGGAGTCACCTGACGGGTCCTCTCGAAGCAACGCGACCTCGAGCGCGCGCCGCCTCGGCGTCGACAACGCCGGCGTGACCTCGTCGAGGACATCGTCGAACAGATCGCCCAAGCCAACATGCGCCTGACCGCGCTCCGCCTCTGCCGGTCGCGAGGTGAGCACCCGCAACCCGCATGACCGCGCGTGCGCGACACCTGCAAGCCAGAGAGTCGACTTGCCGATCCCCGCTTCTCCCTCCAGTACGAGCGCAGTAGCCCCGTCGTCGGTCTTGTCGACGAATGCGCGGACCGAGGCGAGCTCCCCGTCCCTGCCGATGAGCTCGAACTCCATCTTCCTCTTGAAATCGTGACCGGAGACGCTTGCGACGGCAAGCTCGGCCCGGCGAGCCGGGGTTCGCCCGAGTTGAGCGTTACCATTCCGGGCGCGATGGGCTTCGCCGACCTCTGGAGCCGCACCCTCGTCTACTTCGGGATCGCCGAGGAGGACGACTACTGGGACGAGGACGGCTACGCGACGAGCGACGAGCTCGAGCGGACGTACAACGACCGACCGAACGTCCGCCGGCTGCCGCGCCGACGCCGCGGCGACTACGACGACTGGACCGACTCCGACACTGCCGCCGGCCAGGTCCAGGTCGCCGCGCCGCCGCCGTCTCGTGCCGCCCGTGAGCAGACCGCTCCTGCCCGTCCGCGGCGCCTGGAGGCGGCGCCGAGCCCGAACGTCAAGGTCCACCTCGTCCTCCCGCGCAGCTTCAACGACGCCCAGCAGATCGCCGACCGGTTCAAGGACGGCATTCCGGTCATCCTCAACCTCCAGAGCACCGACCAGGATCTATCCAAGCGTCTGATCGACTTCGCCAGCGGGCTGACGTACGCCCTGAGCGGCGGCATGCAGCGCGTTGCCGACAAGGTCTTCCTGCTCACCCCGCGCAACGTCGAGGTCTCCGCCGAGGAGCGCGCCAGGCTGCTCGAGCGCGGCGGCTTCTTCAATCAAGCCTAGTGAGCACGGGGAAACCCCTGATTTCCCCGTGAGCCCCCCGCCGGGCGGAGCCCGGCTCCGGCGGCGACTCGTTCCGCCACGAAGGCGTAGGAACCAGGGACAATGAGCCGAATTCCGGCGGGGATGGGCGAAACGGCCAACCTCGGGCTACTCGCGGACGCCGTCTCGACGATCCAGAGCTTCGTCGTCGTCTTTGTCGGCGTCTACGTGCTCGTCATCTTCGCCTACGTCCTGACCTCGTTCGTCCGGCTGCCGTACTCGCTCAACCCGGTCGCGCGGTTCCTCTACGACGTCTGCGAGCCGTACCTGCGGCTGTTCCGGCGGATCCTGCCGCCGCTCGGGCCGCTCGACCTCTCGCCGATAGTCGCCGTGCTCGTCCTGATCGGCGCGGAGCAGATCGTCGTCCGCCTGCTCGACCGCCTCCACTGACCAAGAAGGGAGACCGAATGTCCTATACACCAGTCGAGATCCGTCACGTGAAGCCCCGGCGCGGGCTGTTCGGCTACCGCCGCGAGGCGGTCGACCGCCTGCTGGAGGAGATCGCCGGAAGCTTCGAGGCCGTCTGGCGCGAGCGGGCCGACCACGCCGACCGCGTCGACCTCCTGGAGGACGAGCTGAAGCGCCACCGCGAGCTCGAGGCGCTGCTCCGGACAACGCTCGTCTCCGCCGAACGCGCCGCCCACGAGCTCCGCGACCAGGCGAACCGCGAGGCCGAGTCGATCGTCTCGGAGGCGCGGGCAGAGAGCCGGGCGATCACCCGCGGCGCCCGAAGCGAGCGCGAGCACCTCACGCGCGAGGCCCGCCGCGTGCGGCTCCTGCTGCATGCCGCGCTCGACGCGCTCGAGGAGGCCGACTCCGACCAGCTCGAGCTCGAGGAGCCGCCGGAGGCGACGCTCACGGGCTCCGAGCGGGAGACAAGGGCAGCCTAGAGACCGGCCTATACTGAGACGGATGGCGAATGGGCTCGACACCGAGCACTTCCGCGCGCGTTTGCTCGAGGCTCGCCGGCAGGTGGTCGGCGCGATCGAGAACATCCACGCCGAGAATCCGGGCTCGCTCGGGGACGAGACCGACGAGCCGACCTTCCAGGACAATCACCTCGGCGACGTCGCGACGGCCACCTTCGACCGCGAGATGGCCTCGACCCTCGAGGACAACTCGACGCACGTACTGAACGAGATCGACGCCGCCCTGGCCCGGATCGAAGAGGGCACCTTCGGCACCTGCTCGAACTGCGGCAAGCCGATCGGTACCGAGCGCCTGGAAGCCCTGCCGTGGGCCACTCTCTGCATCGAGGACAAGCGGAAGCAGGAGCGAGGCTGACCACCGAGCCCGCCCGGAAGCAAGAGTTCCGGCCGGGATCGCGCACGGACGGCCTGGCGCCGATCTCCGTCGTCGCGCGGTCACTGGCCGCCCGCCCGAGGCACTGGATCGCCCTGGGCGCGATCGCCGCCGCCGCCGTGATCGCCGACCAGCTCACGAAGCACGTGGTCGCCAGCGAGCTCTTCCTCGACGAGGACGTCAAGGTGGTCGGACCGTTCTCGATCCACCACGTCCAGAACTCCGGCATCGCCTTCGGGCTGTTCGCCGAGGCGACGGGGTTCGTGATCCTGCTGACGCTCGTCGCCGTCGGCTGGATGATCGTCTACTTCCATCGCTCGGGTGCCAGGCATCCGCTGCTGCCGATCGCGGTCGGCCTGCTGATCGGGGGCAGCATCTCGAACCTGGCAGACCGCGTCCGGCTCGGCTACGTCACCGACTTCCTCGACCTCCGCTACTGGCCGGCGTTCAACCTGGCCGACAGCTTCATCGTGGTGGGCGTGGCGATCCTGCTCGGCGCCCTCGTGGCCGCCGACCGCAGCCCGCGCCGTCCGCGTGACCTCGATCCAGTACGTCGTTCCTGAGGCGGCGGCCGGCGAGCGGCTCGACCGCTTCGTCGCCGCGCTCCCTGGGGTCGGGTCCCGCGCCGCCGCCGAACGGCTGCTCGCCGCCCGAGCCGTGCTGGTGGACGGCGTCCCGCGAGCCAAGAGCCACCGGCTCGAGGGCGGGGAGGAGGTGCTCGTCGAGCAGGCGCAGGAGGCTCCGCGGCAGGCGCCGATGCCCGAGCTGCGGATCGCATACGAGGACGAGCACCTGCTGGTGGTCGACAAGCCGGCGGGGGTGGTCGTCCATCCCGCGGCCGGCCACGCGTCCGGCACCCTCGTGCAGGCGCTCGCCGGACGCACCGCCGGCGGCGATCCCGGGCGGCCCGGCATCGTCCACCGGCTCGACCGCGACACCTCCGGCCTGATGGTGGTCGCGCGGACCGAGGGGGCCTACGAAGGGCTGCGCCGGCTCGTGAAGCGACGCGCCGTCGAACGGGAGTACCTTGCGCTCGTCCGCGGCCGCCCGCGCTCCCGGACCGGCCGGATCGAGGCGCCGATCGGCCGCGACCGCCGCGCCCCGACCCGCCGGTCGCTCGACTCCGATTCGCCGAAGGACGCCGTCACCCACTTCGAGGTGGCCGAGCTGCTGCCGGGCCACGCTCTGCTCCGCGTCCGCCTGGAGACCGGCCGCACCCACCAGATCCGGGTACATCTTGCCGCGATCGGCCTGCCGGTCGTCGGCGATCCGGTCTACGGCGCGCCCGAGCCCGGCCTGAAGCGTCAGTTCCTGCACGCCGCCCGGCTCGCCTTCATCCACCCGGTCACGGGCGAGGGCGTCGAGGTCGCCTCGGCCCTTCCGCCCGACCTGGACGAAGCCCTGAGACGAGCACGCGCCCGCTAGCATGTAGCCCGTTCCGTTCCACCGACCCGGCGGCAAACCTGGGCGGCGGTGCCGGCGCCTGACGCCGGTTCCGTCCAGGCCCACCGGAGCAACACACACCGCAAACCGAAAGGGGAAGCACACGTGGCTGTCGTCTCCATGCGAGAGCTTCTGGAGGCCGGAGTTCATTTCGGCCATCAGACCCGCCGCTGGAACCCGAAGATGCGTCGTTTCATCTTCACCGAGCGCGGCGGGATCTACATCATCGACCTCCAGCAGACCGCCCAACTGGTCGAGGAGGCCTACGAGTTCGTGAAGGGCGTCGCGGCCCGCGGCGGCTCCGTGCTGTTCGTCGGCACGAAGAAGCAGGCGCAGGACGCCGTCGAGGAGCAGGCCGAGCGCGTCGGCATGCCGTACGTCAACCATCGCTGGCTCGGCGGCCTGCTCACCAACTGGCGCACGATCTCCGACCGGATCGACCGGCTGCACGACCTGCGCCGCCTGCGCGACGACAGTCAGCTCGAGCTGCTCCCGCCGAAGGAGCGGATCGCCATGCTCGGCGAGCTGGAGAAGCTGGAGGCGAACCTCGGCGGCGTTGCGGACATGAAGCGCCAGCCGGACGCGATGTTCGTCCTCGACCTGCGCAAGGAGGCGCTCGCGGTGCGCGAGGGCCGGCGCCTGGGGATGCCGATCATCGCCCTGGTCGACACGAACTGCGACCCGGACGAAGCCGAGTACGTGATCCCGGGCAACGACGACGCGATCCGCTCGTGCAGCCTGATCACCCGCGTGATCGCGGACGCGATCGCCGAGGGCAAGCAGAAGGTCAGCCCGGCCGAGCTCGCGAAACCGGAGCAAGCTGGCGCTGAGGAGACCGGTGAGGCAGTGGAAGTGCCGCCGCCGGCGACCGAGCCGGCGGCAACGGACAAGACCGCGACCGAGCCGGCGGCAACGGACAAGACCGCGACCGAGCAGATTCCCACGGAGCAGTGATGGCAGCCGTCTCTGCAGCGCTCGTCAAGGAGCTCCGCGACAGGACCGGCGCGGGGATGATGGATTGCAAGCGTGCGCTCGAGGACACGAACGGCGACCTCGACGCGGCAGTCACGTTCCTCCGTGAGAAGGGCATGGCCAGCGCGGCCAAGCGCGCCGGCCGCGAGACCACCGAGGGCAAGGTCGGCCACCGGCTGGCCGCCGACGGCAGCCGGGGCACGATGGTCGCCGTCGGGTGCGAGACGGAGCCGGTCTCGAACAACGAGGAGTTCCTCGCCTACGCGAAGGACGTCCTCGATGCGGTCGACGCCGGCGGAGCCGTGGCAGTGGCCGGCCTCGAGGAGGCACGGGTGCAGCTGTCCGGCAAGCTCGGGGAGAACATCGCGGTCGTCGGCACCGCTCGCTTCGAGCGGGTGGAGGGCGGCGTGATCGCCGCCTACGCGCACCCACCCGCGAACAAGATCGGCGTGCTCGTCCAGTTGCGCGGCGGCGACCCCGACCTGGGCCGCAGGGTGGCGATGCACATCGCCGCCTCGCCGTCCACCCAGTGGATCGGGCGCGACGACGTGCCGGCCGAGACGGTGGCAAGCGAGCGCGACATCTACGCGAACTCGGACGAGGTGCAGTCGAAACCCGACCAGGCTCGTGAGAAGATCGTCGCAGGGATGCTGAACAAGCGCTTCTTCGCGCAGACGGTGCTGGACGACCAGGAGTGGATCCACGACGGCTCCAAGACGGTCGGGCAGGCGCTGCAGGAGGCAGGGGCAAGAGTCCTCGAGTTCGAGCGCTTCCAGCTCGGATGACTTCCGCTCGCCTTCGGCTCGCTCCCACGGGGGGAACGGCCGGTTCCCCCCATGAGCCCCCCTCCCTGACCGTCGTCGCACCCCAGATACCGCACTGGGCCGCGCCCGCCAGGTCGGTCGCGGCGGCGAAACCCTCCGGTCGGACGGTGCAGGAGAGATGAGCCTGAGCGCAGAGGCGAGCCCGGCGACAGGCGAGGCGGGCAGAACCGGCTTCCGCCGCGTCCTCCTGAAGCTCTCCGGCGAGGCGCTGATGGGCGATCGCGCCTTCGGGATCGACCAGGAGCGGGTCGAGTCGATCGCGAGGGAGATCGTCTCGGTCCAGCACGACGGGCTCGAGATCGCGCTCGTGATCGGCGCCGGCAACTTCGTCCGCGGGATGGAGGCGGCCGCCGCCGGGATGGACCGCGCGACCGCCGACTACGCGGGCATGCTCGCGACCGTCCTCAATTCGCTGTCGGTGCAGGACGCGCTGGAACGCAACGGCGCGCAGACGCGGGTGCTGTCGGCGATCAACGTCGCCGAGGTGGCCGAGCCCTACATCCGCCGGCGGGCGATCCGCCATCTGGAGAAGGGCCGTACCGTCATCTTCGCCGCCGGCACCGGCAACCCGTTCTTCACCACCGACACCGCCGCGGCTTTGCGGTCGCTGGAGATCGGCGCGGAGGCGATCCTGATGGCGAAGAACCGCGTCCGCGGCGTCTTCGACGGCGATCCGCGCGAGGATCCCGACGCCGAGTTCCTGCCGGAGCTCACGCACCTCGAGGCGATCGAGCGAGGGCTGAAGGTGATGGACACGACCGCGCTGTCGCTCTGCATGGAGAACGGCCTGCCGATCCACGTCTTCGAACTCGCCGACGGCAACATCAGGCGCATCGTCGCCGGCGAGCGCGTGGGAACCCTGATCTCGACGGCAATGGCTGGAAGCGCCGCCGGCAAAGCCGCCGGCGCCCGGCCCGACAACCAAGGAGGGGCCGCCCGATGATGGACGACCTGATCCAGGACGCCGTTCGCCGGATGGACAAATCCGTCGAGACGACGCAGCACGAGTTCAACAGCATCCGCACCGGCCGCGCGGCTGCCGCCCTGCTCGATCACGTCCAGGTCGACTACTACGGAACGGCGACACCGCTCAACCAACTGGCGACGATCAACGTCCCGGAGCCGCGGATGCTGACCGTCCAGCCGTTCGACCCCAGCTCGCTGAAGTCGATCGAGAAGGCGATCATGGAGTCGGACCTCGGGCTGACGCCGTCGAACGACGGGAAGCTGATCCGTCTCCCGATCCCGCAGCTGACCGAGGAGCGGCGCAAGGATCTCGTCAAGGTCGTGCGCCAGCGGGCCGAGGACGGTCGGGTTGCCGTGCGGAACGTCCGCCGCGACGTGATGAAGCACCTGGAGGAGCTCGTCCGGAACGGCGACGTCGGCGACGACGACGAGCGGCGCGCCGAGGAGCGTGTCCAGAAGCTGACCGACGAGCACGTCCACAGGATCGACGAGCTGCTGAAGCGCAAGGAAGCCGAGATCCTGGAAGTATGAGCCGCGGAGAGTGCTGCGCACTTTCCGCGGAATGGGTTCCAAGATGAACCTGCTCACGAGAATCAGGGGCCTGCGCGGATCGGGGCCGTCGGATCCGGACAATCCCGACGTGGCGCGGGCAGTCGCGATCATCATGGACGGCAACGGCCGCTGGGCGAGCAGGCGCGGAGTGAGCGTCGCCGAAGGACACCGCGCCGGGTCGCGCGCGCTACGGCCGATCGTCGAGACCGCGATCGACCTCGGGGTCGAGTCGCTGGCGGTGTACGCGTTCTCGACCGAGAACTGGACGCGCTCCGAGGAGGAGATCGGAGCGCTGATGGAGACTTTTGCCGAGACGATCGAGCGCGAACTGCCCGACCTCGTCGCCCAGGGCGTCCGCGTGCGCTTCATCGGCCGTCGCGACCGCGCGCCCGCGGATCTCCAGGAGCGCATGGCCGGGCTCGAGCGGGAGACGAAACGGAACGACCGGCTCAGCCTCTGGATCGCATTCGACTACGGCGGCCGTGCGGAGCTCGTCGAGGCCGCGCGCCGACTCGTCGCGTCGGGCGTCGCCCCGGAGGACGTCGACGAGAACACCTTCGCGGCGCAGCTGTACGCGCCGTCGATGCCCGACCCGGATCTGCTGATCCGCACCTCCGGAGAGCTCCGGATCTCCAACTTCCTGCTGTGGCAGCTCGCGTACTCGGAGCTCGTCTTCGTCGACACGCTCTGGCCCGACTTCGGCCCCCGCCAGCTCCGCGACGCGCTCGGTGCGTACGCACGCCGCCGCCGCCGGTTCGGCGGCAGGTAGCCGGCTTGCTCACGCAAGCCGGCTAGAGAGAGACTCTTCCACCATGCGCCTGCGGCCCCCGTCCAACCGTTTTCCGATCGTGGCGATGGACAGCGCGTGAGCAACCTGGCCTCGCGCATCCTGGTCGTCCTCGTCGGGCTGCCGCTCGTCCTGGGGGTCGTCTGGCTGGGCGGGTGGTGGCTGTGCGTGCTCGCCGGAGTGGTCGGGCTGCTGGCCCTGCACGAGTTCTACGTGATGACCCGCGCGCTTCGGCCGATCGTGATCGCCGGGTACCTCGGGCTCGCCCTGACGCTGGTGGCGGCACAGGCGGGCGGGTTCGTCTGGGTCGCCGGCAGCCTGTTCGCGACCGTTGCGCTCGCGTTCCTGCTCAAGGGCGTGGCGGATACGCGGCAGTCGGCGACCGTCGCGGTCGGCGGGACGGTGCTGGGAGTGACGTGGATCGGCCTCGGCCTGGTCTCCCTGCTCGCGCTCCGCGCACTGCCGGAGCACGGACGCACGGCGGCCTTTGCCGTGGTGATCGCCGTCTGGGCGGGCGATACGTTCGCGTATCTCGTCGGGCACCTCGTCGGACGGCACAAGCTCGCTCCGAGGATCTCGCCGGGCAAGACCTGGGAGGGGTTCGTCGGCGGCACGGCGGCGACGGTCTTCGTCACTTTCGTCGCCCTGTACAAGGACCGCGACGAGTTCCTCTCGATCGGCCAGATGCTCCTGCTCGGCGCGGCGCTCGCGGCCGCGGCTCCGCTGGGCGACCTGTTCGAGTCGATGCTCAAGCGGGACATGGGGGTAAAGGACAGCGGCCGCCTGCTGGCCGGCCATGGGGGCGTGCTCGACCGGATCGACGCGCTGCTCTTCGCCTTCGTCGCCGCGCTCTACGTGATCCTCGCCTTCGACAAGGTCTAGGCGGTCTTCCCGGCGCTTCCGGCCGAGCCTCGATCGGACTCGGCCGCGACCGCCGGGGGACAGGTGCACCCGGCCTCCTCCCCAAGGCGATCGTAACGGCGCAATCCGCGGAAAGGGGAAACGCGAATGTGCCGGAAGAGTGACTTCGATGCGGCCGCGGCATACTGTGCCCGTGAGGAGAGTCGCGCTGATCGGTGCGACGGGGTCGATCGGACGTCAGGCGGTCGAAATCGTCGAATCGCATCCCGGGCTCGAGCTGGTCGCGGCCGCGTCGGGGTCGACGCCGATCGACGGGCTCGCGCCGCTGACGCAGGTCGGGGGCGACCCCACCGTGCTGCTCGAGCGGGCCGAGCCCGACGTCGTGCTCAACGCCGTCGTCGGATTCGCCGGACTGCCGGTCACGTTCTGGGCGCTCGAGCGGGGCGTCGACCTCGCGCTCGCGAACAAGGAGAGCCTCGTGGCCGCCGGCGCGCTCGCGCTCACCGCGCAGGCGCGGGGAGGGGGGAGGCTCCTGCCCGTCGACAGCGAGCACTCGGCCGCCTTCCAATGCCTGGAGGGCAGCGGGGCAACCCAGGTCGACTCGCTCGTCCTCACCGCCTCGGGCGGCCCGTTCCGCGGCCGGACGCGTGATGAGCTCGGAGAGGTGACGGCCGAAGAGGCACTTGCGCACCCCACCTGGAGCATGGGGAGGAAGATCACGATCGACTCGGCCACGCTCGCGAACAAGGGCCTGGAGCTGATCGAGGCGCACTTCCTTTTCGGCCTGCCGTACGAGCGCATCGAGGTCGTCGTCCACCCGACGTCGGTCGTCCACGCGCTGGTTCGCTTCCGTGACGGCGCTGCGCTCGCACACCTCGGCTACCCCGACATGCGCGTCCCGATCTCGTTCGCGCTCACCTATCCGGAGCGCTCGGCAACGCCGGTGCCCGCGCTCGACCTCGCCTCCGGTCTCACGCTCGAGTTCCACGCGCCCGACCTCGAGACGTTCCCGCTGCTCGCCCTCGCTCGGCAAGCCGGCCTCCACGGCGGCACCTACCCGTGCGCCTACAACGCGGCGAACGAGATCGCGGTCGCCGCCTTCCTGGACGACCGGCTGCCGTACCTGGGCATCGCCGAGGTGGTCGAGGAAACGCTCGCCGCCGTCGACGGCACACCGGCGAATACTCTGGACGAGCTCATGGAGAAGGACGCGGAAGCCAGGCGGCACGCGGAAGCGAGACTCAAGGTGCTCGCGTAATGCTTCTCTCCGCGGCCACAGCTGGCCATTTGTGGAGCAAAGCGGGGCAGATGGCATGAACATCTTCGTCGCGATCCTCGGGCTCGCGTTCCTCATCCTCATCCACGAAGCCGGTCACTTCTTCGCCGCGATCTGGGTCGGTATGCGCCCGCGGCGCTTCTACATCGGCTTCCCGCCGGCGCTCGCGAAGACGTCTCGAAACGGGATCGAGTACGGCATCGGGGTGGTCCCGCTGGGCGGCTACGTGAAGATCCCCGGGATGCACCGGCCGGCGCCATCGGACGCCGAGGTGCACTTCCGCCGTGCACTGCAGGAGCGCCCCGAACTGGCGGCGCCGCTCCAGCGGTTGAAGCGCGCGCTTGCCGGGGGTGACGACGCGGCCGCCGACGCGGCGGTCGAGGAGCTGATGCGCCTCGGCGGCGACGACCCGCCGGCAGGGTTCTCCCGTGGCATCGAGGAGATCCGGGACGGTCTCTCGCGGCAGGCGTACTGGCGGCAGGACACCTGGCGCCGCATCGTCGCGATCATCGCCGGCCCCGCGACGAACTTCTTCCTCGCCGTCGTCCTGTTCGCATGCCTGTTCCTCGCCGGCGGGGGCAAGGCCACGAACACCGTTGGAAGTGTCGTGACCAAGACCCCTGCCGCCGCAGTGGGACTGATGCCGGGGGACGAGATCGTCACGGTCAACGGGAAGCCCGTGGGCCCGACCGACATCTCGACGGCGATCTCGGACTCCAAGGGCAAGCCCGTGACGCTGCTCGTGCGCAGGGGGCCGACCTTCGTCACGCTCGGGCCGGTCCGGCCGAAGGTGCTCGACGACAGCGACCGTCTCCGGCTGGGATTCTCGCTCAGAGGCGAGCACCTGGGCGTCGCCGCCTCGGCGTGGCAGTCGCTGAAGCTCACCGGCGTCGTCACGAAGGAGATCGGCAAGTCGCTCGGCCGGCTCGTCCACGGCAAGGGTCGGAAGGACATCTCGAGCCCGGTCGGGATCACGCAGACGCTCGACCGAAGCGCAGGCCAGGGGATCCAGGAGTACCTCTGGGTGCTCGGACTGATCAGCCTGTCCCTGGCGCTGATGAACATGCTGCCGCTGCTGCCGCTCGACGGCGGCCACATCGCCTTCTCGATCGTCGAGGGCATCCGTGGCCGGGCCGTCGCCCGTGAGGTCTACGAGCGAGTGTCGGTGGTCGGCATCGCGCTCGTGTTGTTCCTCTTCGTGATCGGCATCTCGAACGACGTCGGCCGATTGGGCGGCTAACGCCGCCCCGCGCGAAATCCGGCCGCTTCGCGGCCACGACGGTTTCGCGCGGATCGTCTGCCCAAAGCGTGAATGAGCCGCGCGCGCCAGGTCGGTCGCGGCGGCGGCTCCGACTACAATCGCTCCATGGCCAGTACCAGGCAGATTTCCGTCGGCGGTGTCCCCATCGGTGGTGGTGCGCCCGTCGTCGTGCAGTCGATGACGCTGACCAAGACGCACGACGTCGAGGCGACGACGGCGCAGATCGCCGCGCTCGTCTCAGCCGGCTGTGAGGTCGTCCGCGTGGCGGTGCCGAAGACGGAGGACGCCGAGGCCCTGCCGCGGATCGTGCGCTTCTCGCCGATCCCCGTGATCGCCGACATCCACTTCAACGCCTCGCTGGCGCTGAAGGCGATCGAGGGCGGTGTGGCCGCTGTGCGCATCAACCCGGGCAACATCGGCGGCCCGGACAAGGTCGAGCTCGTCGTCGATGCCGCCAAGAAGGCCGGGATCCCGATGCGGATCGGCGCCAACTCCGGCTCGCTCCCGAAGCACCTCGAGGACGTCGCGCAGCGAGACCAGGCCGAGGCGCTCGTCGCCGCCGCGATCGAGGAGGTCGAGCTGCTCGAGAGGCTCGACTACCGGGACCTCAAGATCTCCGTCAAGTCGAGCCACGTTCCGACGATGATCCGCGCCTACCGGATGCTCTCGGACAAGGTGCCGTACCCGCTCCATCTGGGCGTGACGGAGGCCGGGACACCGTTCGCCGGCTCGATCAAGAGCGCGGTCGGGATGGGGGCGTTGCTCGTGGACGGCATCGGCGACACCGTGCGCGTCTCGCTGACCGCTGACCCCGTCGAGGAGGTCCGAACCGCGTTCGAGATCCTCAAGGCGCTCGGCCTCCGCGAGCGGGGGCCGATCATGATCGCCTGCCCGTCGTGCGGCCGCGACAACGTCGGCGTCCAGAAGCTCGCGGAGAGGGTCGAGGAGCGTCTCGCCGGGTACTCGGAGCACTTCGAGGTCGCCGTCCTCGGCTGTGCCGTGAACGGGCCGGGAGAGGCCGGCGACGCCGACTTCGGGATCGCCGGCGGTCGCGACGTCGGCTTCGTCTATGCCCATGGGCGCGTGCTCAAGAAGGTGTCCTCGGATATCCTGATCGACGAGCTGTTCTTCGAGATCGACCGGTGGATCGCCGGGGGCATGCGCCGCCCCAAACGCCTGAAGATGGCCAAGCCGGCGGCGCTGGCGATGGCCGAGGCCTCGCTGATCCCGCTCAACGACTAGGCTGCGGTCGTTGGCAGCCCGGGCATCACAGCTGTTCCTGCCGACACTGCGCGAGGATCCCGCCGACGCGGAAGCGGTCAGCCACAAGCTCCTCGTCAGGGGCGGGTTCGTCAGGCAGGTCGGCGCCGGGCTCTGGACGTACCTGCCGCTCGGCTGGCGGATCCACCGCAAGGTGGAGCAGATCATCCGCGAGGAGATGGACGCGATCGGCGCGCAGGAGTTCCTCTGTCCGCTGCTGACCCCGATCGAGCTGTGGCAGGCGTCGGGGCGCGACCGGATTCCTGAGCTCTTCCACGTGAGCGACCGGAACGGGCGGCAGTTCCTCCTGCCCTTCACCCACGAGGAGACATTCACGTTCCACGCCCGCGAGATCCGCTCGTACCGGGAGCTGCCGCAGCTCTGGTACCACTTTTCCGTGAAGGACAGGGACGAGCCTCGCCCGCGAGGTGGGCTGCTCCGGGTGCGTGAGTTCATCATGAAGGACGCGTACTCGTTCGACCGCGACCGCGAGAGCTCCGTGGCCAGCTTCGAGCGCAACCGGGAGGCGTACCGGCGCATCTTCGAGCGCTGCGGCGTCGAGGCGCATGCCGTGCGGGCGGAGAGCGGGGTCATGGGGGGTGAGCTCAGCATCGACTTCCTCGCCCCGTCGGGATCGGGCGAGAACACGCTCGTCCGGTGCGAGCGCGGCGACTACGCCGCCGACGCCGAGATCGCGCGGGGCGTTCCGCGCGCGCCCGAGTTCCCTGCTCCTCTGGGGGCGCCGGAGGAGATCGAGACGCCCGGCGTCACGACCTGCGATGCGCTGGCGACCTTCCTCGCGATCGATCTCGCGGCGACGGCGAAGGCCATGCCGGTCACCACCGACGACGGCGAGGTCGTCCTCGCCCTCGTGCGCGGCGACGACCGGCTGAGCGAGTCGAAGCTGCTGTCGGTGCTGAAGCAGGGCTTCCGGCCGTCGACCGACGAGGAGATGCGCGCCGCCTTCGGCGCAGCGGGCGGCTCGCTCGGCCCCGTCGGGTTCTCCGGGCGGGTTCTCGCCGACGAGACGGTCCTGGACGGCGAGTTCGTGACGGGCGCGAACCGCGACGGCCACCATCTCCGCGGCGTGCAGGCGGGCCGGGACTACCGGCCTGAACTCGCCGACGTTCGCGAGCCGGTCGAGGGCGACCGCTGCCCGGAGTGCGGCGGCGCCCTGCGGTTTCAGACGGCGATCGAAGTGGGACACATATTCAATTTCGGCGACAAGTACAGCAAGGGCCTCGAAGCGACGTTCCTCGACCAGGACGGCCGCGAGAAGCCTCTGCTCGGCGGAAGCTACGGAATCGGCCCGGGACGGGTGATCGCTGCGGTGATCGAGCAACGCCACGACGACAAGGGAATCGCCGGCTGGCCGAAGGCGATCGCGCCGTATGACGCGCACGTCGTCGTGCTGCCGGGCCTCGCCGACCAGGCCGAGGTGGTTGCCCGGGCCTTGGAGACGTCCGGCGCTTCCGTGCTCCTCGACGACCGCGATCTCCGAGCCGGAGAGAAGTTCGCTGACGCCGACCTGATCGGATGCCCGGTGCGGGTCACGGTCGGCAAGAAGACCCTCGAGGACGGAATGGTTGACGTCCGCGACCGCGCGACAGGCGACGAACGCCGTGTCCCTGCGCAGGAGGTGACCATCTGATGCCACGCAAGCGACGCTTCAGCGAGGAGCCGTTCGGCCCGACGATCGAGAGGCTGATGGAGGAGACCGGAGTGACCTACCGCAGCCTGGCGGCCAAGACCGGCCTGTCGGCCGGCTACCTCAACCATCTCGTGCACGGCAACCGGCCGGTGCCCTCGAACGGCGTGATCGACCGCTTGGCGGGCGCGCTCGGAGTCGAGCCCGAACACTTCCGCGAGTACCGCCTGCGCGTGATCACCGAGCGCCTGGAGCAGCTGCCGGCCATGATCGACCGGCTGTACAAGCAACTCGAGAAATAGGCTCCGAGCCCGTCGCCCGCCGCCGTGCCGATCTCCGGTACGGTTGTGCGCACGGGGCGTGGCGCAGCCTGGTTAGCGCGCTTGTCTGGGGGACAAGAGGTCCCCGGTTCAAATCCGGGCGCCCCGATGAAAAGCCCGCCATTTGCGGGCTTTTTCTTTGGGCCGATGCGGCGCTTTGGAGGTGGGGGTACAGAACGGGTACAATTCGGGTTGTCCAGATCGTCGACCCGAAAGGGGAACCCTCATGCCGAAGACACGCTCCGCAAGTCTCCGGGTGGCGCACTCCCGCTCGTGCCCCCGCTATGGACTCACCGCGATCAACCCTGAGCCGAAGAACGGAAAGCCCGTCCCACGCTGTACCTGCACGCCCTCCTACTTCACGTTCCACCGCGGCAACGACGGCAAGGCCGTAAAGGGGCCGCGTGTCCGCGATCGCCAGGTGGCGGAGCGGGCGCTTCGCAAGCTACAGGTTGGGATCGACGAGGGCCGCCTCGACAGCAGGCGGACAAAGGCGCTTCCCACGTTCGGGGAATGGGCGGCCACATACCTTGACGACATCCTGCCGGGGCGGGAGAGCGCGGAGTCGACGATTAATGCTTACCGATCGACTCTCGGATACGCGCTGCCGATACTCGGCTCGTTCGAGCTCGACCTGATCGACGCTGCCGCTATCCGCAGGGTCGTTGCCGCGATGCGGGCCAAGGCGTCCGACGCCACGCTCTCGAAGCATCTTCGCCACCTTGGCGCGGTGTTTCACGCGGCCGAAGACGAGTTCGGAGAGGATCGGTTTCGCTCGCCGCTGACTCGAAAGTACGTCAAGAGCCTGAAGTTGCGCGTTCTGAAGGGGAACCCGCCGTACACCGATCTAGAGCTTGCGGCGCTGTGGGCAAAGATGGAGACACTCGAATACGAGTCCGTCTACATCAACGTCTGCAAAGCATCCGTAGTGACGGGCGCTCGACAGGGCGAGCTGATCGGAATGAGCTGGGCCGACCTAGACCTCCTGAGCGGCAAGCTGGAAATCCGTGCGGAGATCGCCAAGGATCGCGAAGCACGCACGGTTGCTCTCATCCCGCCGGCGGTCGCGCTATTTGAGACGTGGGCCGCGCAGCAAGGCGTGCAACCGGACGACGCCCCGCTGTTTCGGGCGCCACGTTCCAAAGACCGACTCAACGGTCAGTACCTCACGAAACTTGTGAAGAAGGCAACTGATGAAGCGAACCTGCCTGAGGTGGGGGAGGGCGGCAGGAAACGCAAGCCGTTCCACGCCTTCCGAGCGACCTACACACGCCTTTGCCGGGAGCGCGGCCTCGATCCGCAGTGGGTGCAAGGCCAGCTAGGGCACTCCGATCCGGCCCTGACGCTGGAGGTCCACGGCAAGTGGTCGGATGCTGCAATCACCGCGGAGGCGGCAAAGGTCGAGGCGGAGGGCTTCCCGGTCTAGACTTGCGGTGCTGCGCGTTCCGCCGGCGATCTGGACAGTCTTCGGCTCGGGGCGCGCAGTTTTCTATTTCCCAGATTCCGGCAACAGAGCCCGGTGCAGGGATCGAACACATCGCCGGCCGGGCCAGTCTGTCGGCGCGCTCAGAACGGCAATGACGGGACTAGCTCGACCATTCCGACCGCGGTTTTCGTCACGGTGTTCGCGTTCCTCGGCACCTGGATCGTGGCGAGATACGGCTTCCGGAAGCAGCGAGAGGAATGACCGGACGGGTCTGTACTCGCCGGTGCCAGGCCCGTGGCCTTCCGTGTGGCTTCGCAAGGCCGCGATTCACATCAAGCCTCTAGCCGGCCAGCCGGGCAGGTCTGTACAGCAGCCTCGCTCTTCCCGGTTCGAAGCTCCGACCACGCTGCGAGCGCGACGTGCGCCTTCATCAGAGTGACGTCTTCCGCAGGGGCGAGTCGGATGTGACACGGTTTCCCCTTCTGCGTCTACTGAGGGAGTTGGTGGAATGGCCGTTCTGATTCGTCACCGCGTCGATGGGTTCACCACGGCTAACTACGACGAGGTCTCGCCGCGGCTCGTCGAGCTAGTCAAGCAGCAGCCGGGCTTCGTCCTCCACGTCGCCTTTGAGGACTCTCAAGGCGTGTGCGTGTCAGAGATCTGGGAGACGAAGGAGCAGCACGACAGCTTCTTCAACGAGCACGTCGTGCCGAACGTCCCCGGTGAGATCAAGCAAGAGGTCGTCGAGTTGCACAGCGTCGTCAAGCCGTAGTCCTCGCTGGCTCGAGCGGAACAAGGGAGGCCCCGCAAGGGCCTCCTTCTTTTCTTGTCTAGGTGGGCTTCGATCGAGGCGTGGACGAACTAGCGCGACGCGCCGCAAGGCGCTGAGAGCGGCTCTCTCACGCCGGGCAGGTGCAATTTCGCCCTCGGCGATACGGGGGTCCTGACGAGCCCGTTTTGGCCGAAAACGGCCGCATGGCCAAAGAGGCTCTCACAGAATGAGGCTTCGATTCTACGGCTGACGGTGGGGCGCCCCGGGGCCGACAGGGCGCGCTCAGACTGCTCGGGCGCGCGTTCGACTAGGCTCGAGACGAAAATGACCGCTCCGCGATAGGGAGGCGAGTGCGCCACGTTGGTATTCCGCTGTTCCGTCTTCGCCGGCGTCGCAGGTCTTGCCCTCGTCGGCATGCTCGCGTGGGTCCCCGCGAGCGAGGCCGCAGCACGCGTACACACGTTGACGGTCACGGCGGCGTCGAGCGAGACCGAGCACGGCGGCGCCGACACCGGCTCTCCAGGCCTGAGCAAGGGCGACACGTATGTGAGCAACGCCAAAGTCCGCAATCTCGCTGGCACGGTGGTCGGCACCTACCACGTCGCCTGCACCATCACCGACGAGAACGACGCCCATGGGAACGCGTGGTCGATCTGCTGGACCACAGCGAAGATCAAGGGCCGCGGCACGCTCGTCGCAACCGGGCTCGCGGAGCTCCTGCACGTCGACACTGCTCCCGGCGGTTTCGGTGTGGCACCGCCAATGGCCCGGTTCGCGATCGTCGGCGGGACGGGCGCTTACGCCGGAGCCCGTGGCCAGGTCACGTCCAAGCGCACCTCATCGACTCGAACGCTGCGCTACCGATTCACGCTCTGAAGCCAACTGTGGGCCTACAAATCGGGGTAGGCCACCCGCCAGCACGCGAAACAAATGGGTCACGGGCCGTTTCGCACGTTTCGGTCGCTCTACGGCCGTATACGCCCCCTCACAGAGGGCGTCTAATCGCCCGTCTATGGGTGGCCCGGCGCGGAGTCGGACACCGCGCATTGCCGTACCGCTCTCGCGGGGACGGCAACGGGAGCCGCACCCCGCTAGAGAAGGGAAAGCCAAGCCGGCCCGCGCGAATGCAAAGAGATCGGGCAGCCGCGAGCCTTGATCTATCGGATGCCGGTGTCGATGGAGAAGTTGATGTGCCGCGTGTGGTTCAGGGGAACGCGCACGGTCGTTGGCTCGATTCGCCCGCGCAGCGACTTGACCAGGTAATAGCCCGGCACGAGTCGCACTCGATAGGAACCATCCGAGCGGACGACCACGCGGGCGAAACGGCCCGCGTGCATGAAGACGATTGTTGACCCCACGGCCGGTGCGGTGCAGGGCTGTTCGGCTGCGCAGACGGGTGCGATCGGCCCTCGCGTGACCGTCCCGTATAGGCCGCTGTGCAGAACAGCCGTTGTGCCTCCCCCTGGGAGGCCGAGTAGGACGAGCGAGGTGATGACGAGCAAGCGTCGCACGGCTTCTCTCGTACCCAGTTCTAGAAGGATACGGCAGGAGGGCCGGTCTCACGACCGGCCCTCCTGTTCCTACTCCGTGGTAGGTCGGGGTTACGGTGTGTACTTGCTGATCCGCGTCGACCAGTTCGCCTGGGCGGATCGTGCGCCCGGCCCGTGGCTTGCGCCGCCACAGCTGCCGAGCAGGTTGTCGCCAGTACCGCCCACGAAGAAGGGGCCGCCCCAGTCGGTGTAGTTGCAGGCCTGGCCGATGTACTCGCTGGCGATCCAGATCGATTTCCCGTCCACGGCCGCAGCGCCGTAGTCGCCCCAGCGGGTGCGCGGCGGATCGCCCACGAACGCCTTGTAGCTCGTAAAGCCGTCCGTTTGTGCCGCACCCGTTCCGCCGTTGACGACGTCCCAGCTGCTGACTCCTGCGAGCGCGTCGATGGCCGCGTAGGCCGCGCTCGGGTTGAGCGTGTCACCCATGGCCGTGAACGCCATCACGCCGCGGCCGCTCTGAGTGACACCGATCGCCGGGTAGGTGAGGTCGTACCCTGTCGCGCCCAGGTACGCCTGAACGACGATCTTCCCGGCGTTCGGGTTGACGACGAAGTACTCGATGCCGGCCCGCTGAGGGCCGCCGTCGGGATTGAGCGAGGTGTCGAGAGCGCCCCACAGCTTCCCGTTCGCCCACATCACCTGTTGCATGCGGGTGTCGTTCGCGTCCGGCCGCGAGATCACTTCATTGTGCGCGGGCTCGGGCGGGTTGAATAGCAGCCGCCAGCAGCCGATGCCAGCAATCGTCACGGTCGTCGTGTCGTTGATGCAGAAGCCCTGCGGCGTGGCTGTCGTGGCCGGTGTTCCTGAGCCGGGCTGCTTCGCCTTCGGCGGGATTCCGTACTGGCCCACCGTCAGCACCTTCTTCGTCAGGCTCGCAGCCGGAGTACCGCTGTTCAGCGAGGCGGTATTCGTCAGCGACCAGACCAGAAGGTTGGTCGATGTTCCCGTCCCCGCTGTGCACGGCACACCGGAATCGCACTGTGCCTCGTCCGCAGCGTCCGAGCTCATCAGGAACTCGGTTCCACCGTTGTCGGAGTTGAACTGGGTCCCCGGTGACTGCGCCGGCCACAGGGTGAAGCCCGGGTGGCCGCCGACGCCGGAGTGGCTCGTGTCGAACTGCTGCATCGTCACGCTCGCCGCACCCGCTGCCAGCTGCGCCTTCGCGAAGGCGTAGACCTGCGCCCCCATATACACGAACGCCGGATTGAACGCGTACTCGTTCGTGGTCACGTAGAAGCCGTTCGCGTCCGCACCGATATGCGGGTAGTCGCCGAGGCACGGCCCGTGCCCCGTCCCATCGTCGTTCAGCGGACAGCCATGATCGGGCGTCCCGTCCGTGCCGTCGTCTTGCACCGGCAGGCGATAGATGTTCCACGACCCGGTCGGATTGGAAGTCTGGCTGACCGCGATGTCGATGTGGTTCTTGCCCGTGAAGGCCCCGTTGGGCAACGTTTCGAGCGTGAGCACGACCACGAAGAACCGCTGCGTCGCGGCGTCGTACAGGCATGACGGGTCTGTCACGAATTGAGCTCGCACACCGGTCGTCCGGTTGATCGCCGGCGCGTAGCCGTAGAACGAGTTCAGATCGACAGCGTGGTTCACGTTCCGCGGGAAGCCCGCCACGATATTGGTTGCCGTGTTGTCCGGAAGGACCGACTGCCCCGACGTGTTGAAGACGTTCAAGACGTCGTTGACGGCCTCAAGCACGTAGCCGTTCCCAACACACATGCCCTGGTCAGGCGGTTCAACCGAAAACTGGTTGCCTCCACGCGCATAGCGCTGCTGGTAGTGATTCAGCCCCTCGAACCCGGTGTTGAACGTCGGGTTCGACTTCGCCTTCTTCTTGCCGCTGACGCCAACGAAACCGCCGACGCCGGCTGAGAAACTGCGATTGACGATGTTGCCTGCATACGCGTTAGGCCCCTCGTCACCATCCTCCTCACCAGCGAACTCCTCATCGGTGACGTGGCCGCTGCCCGAGGGCGTGAAATCCCCCGTCACTGGCGAACCGACGCCCACCTTTGGAATCTGGCTGCCGGCTGACGACCTCGCTGTTGCCGAGGACGCCACCACGAACAGCACAGCCAAGGCTCCGAGTGCAAGCCAAAACAGCCTGCTTCTCATGTCACGCCTCCCCGTTCTGAGCAATGCAACCTGGGCCATCGGAGCCGCATTCCCCAGCCCCCAACGGCGCGAACTATAAGCGATTCGCTCAACCACGCAAGCTGAAGTAGCGTCCCCGCTCGTGGTGTACGAGCTGGTTGAGATTGTCTCCGCCGCGGCTGTGGAGCGGGAGCCGTAGGCGAGCGCGGAGCAGCGGCGGGGTCCGGTTGATAGCTGACCACCGCGTCATCCTCGCGAGGTCCTGTCGAGACACTCAGCGAGGAGGAGCACGGTGGTCGAGCACACGATGGACGTGTCGGGCTGGTTGCGCAAGCAGCTCGAGCAGGCGAGCCCGGATCTGTTGCGGCTGATGGTGAAGGACTTCGCGGAGGCGCTGATGAGCGCGGACGCCGATGCGGTCTGCGGGGCCGGTTACGGCGAGCGCACGCCGGAGCGGGTCAACCGCCGTAACGGCTACCGCGAGCGCGACTGGGACACCAGGGTCGGCTCGATCGAGCTTGCGGTGCCGAAGCTGCGCGAGGGCTCGTACTTCCCCGACTGGCTGTTGCAGCCGCGTCGGCGGGCGGAGCAGGCGTTCGTGTCGGTGATCGCCGATGCCTATCTGGCCGGCGTCTCGACGCGGCGGGTGGAGAAGCTGGTGCAGCAGCTCGGGGTCGAGCGGATGTCGAAGAGCCAGGTCTCGCGCCTCGCCAAGAGCCTGGACGCGATCGTCGAGGACTTCCGCACCCGCCCGCTCGACGGCGGCCCTTACGCGTACGTCACGTTCGACGCGCTGGTTGTGAAGTGCCGCGAGGGTGGCCGCACGGTCAACGTCTGTGTCGTCCACGCCGTCGCTGTCAACCGGGAGGGCTTCCGCGAGTCGCTCGGCCTCGACGTCGTCACCAGCGAGGACGGCGCCGCCTGGCTCGCCTTCCTGCGCTCGTCGCCCGCGGCCTCGCCGGCGTCCGGCTGGTCAGCTCGGACGCGCACCCCGGTCTGGTCGACGCGATCGCGGCGACGCTGCCCGGCGCAAGCTGGCAGCGCTGCCGCACGCATTTCATGCGCAACCTGCTCACACGCGTTCCCAAGAGCGCCCAGTCGTTCGTCGCGACGATGGTGCGGACGATCTTCGCCCAGCCCGACGCTCAGACGGTGCACGAGCAACACGCCCGGATCGTCGACCAGCTCGCCACCCGCTTCCCCGAAGCCGCCGCGCTGCTCGAAGAGGCGGCGCCCGACCTGCTCGCCTTCACGGCGTTTCCGAAGGAGCACTGGCGGCAGGTGTGGAGCAACAACTCGCTCGAGCGGTTGAACAAGGAGATCCGCCGCCGCACCGACGTCGTCGGCATCTTCCCCGACCGACCCTCGGTAATCCGCCTGGTCGGTGCCCTGCTCGCCGAACAAAACGATGAGTGGGCCGTCGCCCGCCGCTACATGAGCGCCGAGTCGATCGCGAAGGCGCTCGCCGACCCCGAACCCGTCGACGGCGCGGAAGCGCCCGCACTACCGGTAGCGGCCTGAATGCCCGACTCCATCACGATCGCCGCGAAATCCGAGGCCACAGGAGCCGCCCTGACGCCCTCCGAGCTCAGGACGCAACTCATCCATCGACCCAAAACGACCCGCCGGGAGGTGACGCCAACGCCGGCAACAGCCTGAACGTCAAGCGAGGATGACGCCCTCAACCTCATACACCTATCTAGAGATCGTGGCCGACGGCAACCTCGGTGGCGGTCGGGAGTTGGCCGAAGGAGTGCTGCCCATACCTATCTCGGCGCGCGGATCATCCGCGGGCAGGTTGTCGAGTCGGGAGAGCAGAAGCAGACGGCTCATTCCACAGCAGGAACCGCGACGGTGCCGGCTCAGGTGTAGGAGGGAACGCGTCAAGCCTCGATCGCCGTCTCAGGCGGCGGCGAGCTCGAGCTCGCGCAGGACGTGGTAGGCGCGCTTGCCGATCTTGCGCGCGACGCTCAGCCTCGCGACCGTGGTGTCGCGACGATCGCGCACCGCCTCGTAGAGCTCGAGATCGGGGGCGTTGCGCCGATTCGCGTGCACGGCCGCTTCTACGAGCGCCCAGCGCAGCTGCGGCGAGCCGGCCTTGGCGAGATGGCCGCGCCGGCGCGTCTCGCCCGACTCGTCGACGACCGGGTCCAGTCCGGCCAGGCGCGTGATCTGCTTGGCGCGACGGAAGCGGCACGCCTCGCCGATCTCGGCGAGCAGATGACAGGAAAGGATCGGGCCGATTCCGTAGATCGATTGCAACGCTTGACAGCGCGCGTCGGTGCGGGCAAAGCGGCGCAACTCGCCGTCGACCGTGTCCAACTGCACCTCGAGGGCGGCGATGATCGCCAGCAGCGAGTCGACCTGCAGCCGCGCATGGGCGGGCAGCTTCAGCGCTGCGACCCAGCGCATGCCCGCCGGCGTGAGCAAGCGCGACTTCGGGCACGGCCAGCCCTCATGGAGAAGGAAGGCGTGCAGCCGTTGCCCCCAGCGGCGCTGGTCCTCGGCCAGCGTCTTGCGCAGCCGGGTGCGGTCGCGAAGCCGCTGGATCTCCTCCGGCGGAATCCACGACTCCGGCAGCATCTCCTTCGCCAGCAGCCGCGCCAGCCAGCGCGCGTCGAGCCGATCCGTCTTCGCGGTGCGCCGCCGACCCAGCAGCGCACGCGCCTGCACCGGCTCGGCCAGCCGCACGTCGAAGCCGCGCGCCGAGAGCTCACGCCAGACCCAACGCCAGCCGGTCGTCGCCTCGATCGCGACCGCCGCAACTTGGCCCTGCCACTCCTCGGCCCAGCGAGCAAGACTCTCCCGATCGGCCGAGAACCGCGCCTCGACCACCTCCCCGCCCTCCGGATCGAGCACCGCCGCCTGAAAGGCGTGCTTGTGGATGTCGATCGCCGCGTACAGCATCAGGGACCTCCTCACGTCGATGAGGCCCGATCGTCCTCAACGCTCAGGACAGAGCCCTATGACATCCACTTGACGGGACGTGGCCCAAGCTGACAACCGCTACGCGAAGACCGGCACCAAACCACCCACCTGGCCGCAACCGAGCCATCAGGCAGCCGCCCGATAACAACGGTGGCAGTAGTAGCGGTCGAGGCCCGAGTTCCAGATCAACACCCGTTCCTCGCCACAGTCATAGCAGCCAGTTGCCCCGCTCCCCGGTCCCGCGTTGACAGGTAGCTGGGTTGGGGTGGCGGGCAGTCCCGGAGGCGCGTAGCGCCGCAGGGACTGTCCGGCGGTCGGCTCAGGATGGGCCGCTCGACCGAAGGGAGAACTGGGTTGAGCGAGCAACGGAAGTACAGGACGTTCACGGCGCAGAAGAAGCTGGAGATCGTGTTGGCGGGGTTGCGCGGCGAGCGCTCGGTGAGGGAGGTCTGCCGTGAGCATGCGATCTCGGAGCCGCTCTTCTACGGCTGGCGTGATCAGCTGCTTGAGGCCGGGCGGGAGCGGTTCGCCGGCAAGGAGGAGCGCCAGGGCGAGAAGGAGTTGCGTCGGAAGGTCCGCGAGCTGGAGCGGGCGCTGGGTCGGAAGACCTACGAGCTCGAGATCGCGGGGGAAGCATTGCGAGGCTGGGAGTGAGCGAGCGCGTCGCTCGGATCTCGTGAACTGGTCGCACGCGGCTTCGCCGCGGCGGCGGTGGCGCGCGTACTGCAGATCACCCGGCAGGCGATCTATCGAACGCCGAGCCCGCGGACGGTGCCGCAGCGGCGGCCGGCGGCCGATGCGGTCGAGCAGGCGATCGTCGCTGAGGCGATGGCGAATCAGACCGACGGCTACCGGATGGTGACCGCGTTCGTGCAGCGCCGACTCGGCAGGCCGGTCAACCGCAAGCGGGTGCTGCGGGTGATGCGGGAGCGCAAGCTGATCCAGCGCCGCCGCCCGCTCGAGCGCCGGAAGCGGCCCGGTTTCTTCCGGGTCGAGCGGCCGCGGCAGCTGTGGCAGCTCGACATGACCTCGGTCTGGATCGCCGAGCACGGCTGGACGTACCTGAACGCGATCATCGACTGCTGCAGCCGCGAGATCGTCGCCTGGCAGCTCAGCCTGCGTTGCCGTGCCGACGAGCCGATCGCCGTTGTCGAACACGCCGCCGTGCTGCACGGCATCCAGCCGGGCGAGCTCGTGCTCGGCAGCGACAACGGCTCGGCCTTCACCGCTCGTCGCTTCCGTGGCCGGCTCGGCGAGCTCGGGATCAAGCATCGCCGCGGCGGCTACCGCGACCCCGAATCGCAGGCCTTCATCGAAAGCTGGTTCGGGAAACTGAAAGAACGGGAGGTGTGGCTGAACGAGTACGAGACGCTCGACGACGCCCGCCGCGGGATCGGCGGCTACGTCGACCGCTACCACCACCGGCCGCACTCGCGGCTCGACTACAAGACGCCCTACGAGGTCAAGGAGACCTGGGAAGATCTACAAAACATCGCGGCCTAGCCTGACAACACCGGCGGGGAGCACGTCAGGAAGGCACGCAAATGCGAATGCGCCCTACTTGTGGCGGACCGGCCTGGTCGCCCGATGGACGCAAGATCGTCTTCTGGAGCGACCGCGACGGCCAGGACGTTCGTCCCCGAAACGACGAGCTCTACGTCATGAACGCCGACGGGAGCGGCGTACGGCGGCTGACGCGGAATCCAGCCCAGGACCTCTTCCCAGCCTGGTCGCCCGACGGGGAGAAGATCGCCTTCGCGAGCGCCCGGGACGGCAACGGCGAGATCTATGTGATGCGCGCCGACGGAAGCGGCGTGCGGCGGCTGACCCACGCTGCAGTAGCCGACGATAGCTTCGGCCCAAAAGCCACCTGGTCGCCCGATGGAACGAGGATTGCCTTCGACAGCTACCGGAGTGTCCCGAGTGGCGCCCGTTTCGAGATCTACGTCATCAACGTCGACGGCAGCAGAAAGCGTCGTCTGACCCAGAACTCGTGACCGGCCCCCGTTTGTCGGTCCAGCCGCTATGAGAGTCGGGCTGTTGTCTCCTTTGCCTTCGAGGTCAGGGTAGCGGCGTAGGCGGCTGGGGGTCTCCAGCCGAGGCTGCTGTGCGGCCGCTTGTGGTTGTAGATGTTCTTCCAGTCATTTATGACCGTTTGTGCCTCGAGCACCGAGTCGAAAGCCTCGACGGAGAGCACCTCGTCGCGGACGCGGCTGCCGAACGACTCGACGAACGGGTTCTGCCAGGGTGAGCCGGGCTCGATGAAGCTGCGGCCGCTGCCGCCGAAGCGGCACCAGTCCCTGATCGCGTTCGCGGTCATCTCGGGGCCGTTGTCCATCCGCACGAGCTCCGGAGCGGGGCCGCGTTCGCGCACGATCTGGTCGAGCACGCGGACGGTGTGGTCGGCGTCGATCGAGCGTGCGACCCAGATCGCCAGCGCCTCGCGGGTGTGCTCGTCGACGACATTGAGGAGCTTCAGTGTGCGGCCGTCGGTGGTGGTGTCGAACTGGAAGTCCAATGCCCAGACGTGGTTGGGCCGTTCGGCCCGCAGCCGCTTCGCCGGCACGGTCGAGTCGCCGAGCCGCAGCCGCTTACGCTTGCGCTGCGGCACCCGTAGGCCCTCCTCGCGCCACAGCCGCTGGATCTTCTTGCGGTTCACGACCCAGCCCTCCTCGCGCACCCGGCCCCAGGCGAGCCGGTAGCCCCAGCGGGGATGCTCCGCCGAGAGCCGCCTCAGCCGCTCCCTGAGCGCGTCGTCGCGCCCACCGCTCCGCCCGGGCTGGTGGCGCTGGGTGGAGCGGTGCTGACCGGTGATCCGGCACGCCCGCCGCTCAGACACACCGAGGCGCTCGCGGAGCATCCGCACGGCCTCGCGTCTGCGCGACGGGCTCACCAGTTTCCCCGGCCGATCTCTTTCCAGGCGTCGATCTCGAGCAACTGATCGGCCACCATCCGCTTCAGCCGCCCGTTCTCGCGCTCGAGCTCCTTCAGCCGCTTCGCGTCATCGGCCTTCAGGCCACCGTACTGCGCCCGCCAGCGGTGCAGCGTCTGCTCGGACACCTCGAGCTGCTTCGCGACCAGTGCGACCTCCTGGCCCCCACCGAGCAGCCTGTCGGCCTCACGCAGCTTCCTGATGATCTGCTCCGGCGTATGCCGGCGACGTCTCTGTCCCATCCTCCGATTGTCCTCCTTGCCCGACAACGGGCAGTAAGACTCTCGAAGCGACCGGACCGATCTCAGGGGGTCATGCCACTCGCCCGACGGCATGCCCGCCTGGCAACCTGCGGCCAACTGAAGCCGATAGCCCTCGTCGGCAACTCGAGACACTTGATCCTCGCTCTCGGGGAATGTCTTTACGCACGCTTGCCCAAGCGAGCGGCTAGCCACCTGCTAGCTCGCGCTCAACGCGACGAGGATCTCACGGAAGCGCTCCTCGTCGAACGCGTCGTACGGGTAGCGCCGAGCAAGTTCGTCATTCGCTGCGCTCAACAGGCGACGGTCGAGCGGATAGCCGCACAGCTCGATGCAATCCGAGTGGTTGCGAGCCACCCAGGGTCGCTCCAGCCGGTCATGTCGATCCTCGGCTGTGGGTCGAGCACGTCCAATCGGATCGGGTCGATCGGGGGCCGTGGTGTCTAGCCTCGCCCAGTTCGAAGAAGAGATCGAGGCCGCTCACATCGACTGCCAGCACAACAGGGCCGGCAAACGCTTCGCCCAATGTCGGCACACCGTCGACCAAGGGAAGCAGCACTCCCGCGGCGATGCCGGGGGTCTCCGCCAGCGCGACGTGTTTGCAACCTGACGTCGCGCACTTCGGGTCGAGCCCCTCGGCAAGCACTCCGTCGAGCTTGCTCGGATGCGTCGCGTGATACGCGATTGAGCCGGGCGAAGCAGGCTGGGCGTGCGCAGCTTCGTAGGCGGCCGCGAGCTGGCAGGTTTCCACGACAACCTCGTGGCCGATCGCTACGAATAGATCGTCAGGCTCATGCGGGAGCCCGCACAGCGAGCACACATCGGTCGTTGGCATCGTCGCGAAGTTCAGCAGACGTCAAGCCGTCGCCGACGGTCGAGCATCGGGGAAGGGAACATTCCTGAACACTGGCGCATGCGAGCGTGTCGTCTGACTAAGACCAGCGGATCGTGTCCGCGACTACAGAGTTATCTTTATCCCTGACTGTCTCTCAAGCGGCAGTACGGTCGCTCACGTCACGCGGCTATCGCTCACTGTCGCCTTACCACCAGAAGGCGACAACAGACGGTCAAGGGACATTCCTGAATACTCGGGCCGCGCAGTGCGGAGTACTGTCACTGGCCCACTTATTCGGCTAGGAAGCGGGTCACCTCGTCGGCCACGAGCTGCGGTGCGGTCAGCATCGCGATGTGTCCCTCACCCTCCAGCACGGCCACCCGGCTGCCCGGGAGCACGGACTGGACGACCTCGGTGCCCTTCTTCGCCCACTCGGGGCTCTCGCTTCCGAGCAGACACAGCACTGGGATCGAACGCGACGGAAGCCCCTCCGAGTCGGGTTGGTAGCTCTCCTCCGCCCGCAGTTCCCGCGGAATCGTGTGTGCCGCTGCGACGCGCCCTGCCCAGACCGGCGAGGCTCGAAGCTGCTCCAGCGCATCGGCGTCGAGGCCGGCCTCTGCCAGGAAGATGCTGAGGAGTTGCTCGCGCTCGTCGTCGGCAAGCAGCGAGTCGAGACGCGTCAGGAGTTGTGAATCGCTCTGCGCCACGCCCAGAGCGGGCTCGTACAGGACAAGACGACGGAGGTTGCGGGCGAGCGCGGCGGCGCCGAGCGCCACTGTTGCACCGAAGGAGTGGCCGAAGAGGTCGGCCGGCTCCGCGAGCGAGTCCACGAGTGAGGCGATGTCCGCGAACTCCGATTCGATTGTATAGCTGTCCGACGAGTCGCCGCTCTCGCCGCGGCCCCGGCGGTCGACCGCATACAGGGTGAAGCGCTCGGCCAGCATCGGTTCCACGAAGCGAAAGCTGAAGTGCTCCACGCTCGTGCCGTGAACGAGGACGAGCGGCGTTCCGGATCCGGTCCGCTCGTAGGCGATCCGCGTTCCGTCGATGGACGTCATGTGCTCCACTACGCGTCGCTAGTCTATGACGCCGCGGCCCGCAAGCTTGGCGGCGCGGCCGCAAAGCGTTGACAGGACGGGCGACAATGGCAGTGGCGGGCGGCGCGCCGGCGCGACCCCCCGGACGCGGGCCGAATTTCCGTCGCGCGGGCGGCGGAGAAGGTTAGGGCGCGGCCTGGACAAGATCGGCTCCACGCGCGCGAGTGCGGAGCGAGCGATTGCGAATGCGCTCTGCCCCCCTTCGACCCACGGACGGGCCGCTTCGGTCGGGGGGGTGCCCATGCACCCCGCCCCCGCCACGTCGGAAACGGCTTGGCGCAGGTCGGCTTCGTCGGCTTCGCGGCCGTCTGTCCTACGCGAGTCGGGCTTTGCTTGACGTGGGTGGAAGCGATCCCGTGCGGCTGGTTGGGTAGGCGGGGGTCGTCCCTAGAGGTCGGGGTCGACGACGTAACGGTTGACGATCATCACCATGTCGCCAGCCTCACCCTCCGCCTTCGGCTTGCCGTAACCTTGAGAAAGAAGCCCCTCGACCGCACGCTGTCTAGCCGCCCAATCGGGAACGTCGACCGGCGTTGACCGCTTGCACTTCTGGCAAATGGCCCAGACCTGGCGCTCGGCTTGCAGCGCCTCCTCGAAGAACAGCGCCATCGGCTCGGCAAGCCGGTCAGCTGTCTCCCCAGCGTTTTCCGCGCCGCACCCTACTGGCTCACCCGCTTCGCCTGGCTCATTCGGCCTGCTCCTCGGTAGCCAAACGAACAGAGCGCTTCAACTCTTTGCGCGTGGGCACTTTTTCCACGTCTCTCTCCTTCTCATAAGCCGGGTTCGCGCCGGGATCTGTACCCGCCGATGTACCCCCGGACTCCGAAATCGGCTCCGTTGACGGCAAGTCCGTGGGACTCAATGTCCGCCTCCAGGGATCGGGCGGCACACGCGGCCACCTTCGGCGAGATGCAAGACCTCAAGCTCCGCGCCGTCCTCGAACGCCACAAGCTCATCGAGCGGAAACAGGAGCGCCCGCCTGCCGGGCAGCTTGCGATGCGGAATCCGACCCGTCCTGGTCGCTTCGTAAATAGTCCACCGGGTCATTGCGCCCGCGTAGCGCTCGACGACCTCGGGAAGTGACAAGTAGATTCGGGAGCGGCCGGTGCTGGAAACAGAAGTGCTCACGCCTGGCGGCCTCCGTATACGCGAATACGCAGGCGCGAGAGAGGCGAACGTGCGAATGCGCCCTGCATCCCCTTCTGGGCGGAAGAAACGTCCGTCGAACTTGGCTCGGAGCGGGGAGTGGCGCGGAGTCGGAAAGACGGGATGTGGCGGGACCTGGCGGGATGTGGTCCCGCCGATGTCCAGTTCCCGTCCAGATCCCGTGTCTTGTGTGTGCGGGAAAGACGGGATCTGGGTTCGGGACCTGGCGCGACGTTCGGGATCTGGCTCATGCGCCCTCCGCCTCTCTTGGTGCGTTCGTTCGTGCGACCATCCACCCAGTGATCGCGCCGCTTTCGTCCTTGATCGGAAGCGATTTGATTAGCCCGTCTTTCGCGAGCGCGGCTCGCTGGTTTTTGGCGGTTTTTGCTGAGAGCCCCGTCTGCTTGACGATTAGGGCGTCGAGCGTGTCGGACTCAAGCTTTTTGTCTGGGGCCGCCTCGAGCGCGTCGAGGATCAGCTCACGCGCTTGGCCGCTCCGGCTGGTCGGCCTTGCGGCTTGGAGCAGGTCGTCCGGGTTCTTGGTGGATTCACCGACATAGACGGCGCGGGTGACTTCCTCGCCTCCGGCGACGACGTTGACGCCTTCAATTCGGTAGATCCGGCCGGTGCCGCTCTTTACGCGGTTGCCGGTGGCGACGGTCAGGTGACGGAGGTTTTCGTCCTGGTCGTCGTGGACGAGGGTGAGGACGACCCGTGGAACGTTGACCCAATCGCTTGCTCCGAGGACGGCGGAGAGGGCGCCGTTCCTGATGTCTTTGTTCGAGAGATGGCGAACGCCGACCACGACGCAGCGGAACTCGTCTGCCAGTCGGTTTAGGCAGGTGAGCGCGGGCCGAACGTCCGTGTCCTTGTTGGAATCCTTGCCTGCGCCGAGGCTGTCTCCGAGCGGGTCGATGACCACCATTCCGACGTCCATTCCGACGTCGCTGGAGTCTTCGGCTGCCAGGCGGATTTCGTTGACGTGCTTGGGTAGGACGAGTTGCCCTCTCTCAAGGACTCTGACCCTTTCGACCAGTCCGCCGGCCGCTTCGATGCGGGGCCGGACGTCGATGGCATACGAGTCCTCGCCGGACGCGATCCATAGGACGGTTTTTCGTTCTCCAAGCTCGCCGCGGGTAACTCGGGCGGCTTCACCAGCGATGTAGGTGCCTTTGCCGGCGTTCTTGCGGCCTGCGAGAAGGTGGAATGCGTCCGCCTGCCAGATGGGCTTATCGCGGAAGACGATCGGACGCATTGCGATCTCACTCAGCGGCGTCCAGGTGAGTTCGCCGTCTGGCCCTTCGGTCGTCTTGTTTCTCTGGGCGGAGGTCGGCGCCGTCGTAGTGGACGCGAAGGATGACTCGACGTAGCCCGCGGGTGCCTTCATGCCTGCCACGCCAGCGGGCCGGCCTCGCTAATCGCATCCAGCATTTCGCCCGTGACGGCGATGTGGTCTTCCGGCGGCGGCAGCTGTGCGCCGCGGAGCGCACGCCGGAGGACGAACGGGTCGAGTCCTCCCGCCCGGACTCGGAGCCCACGCAGGATTGACTCGCACGTTTCGATGGAGTGACAAAGCATGATCGCCGCCCAGACGCGGCTAGAACGGAATTTGGTCATCGACGAGCGGCGGCTGGTTGCGGCTCACCGTGAAGGTCGGGTACTTGTACCGCTGGCCCTGAGCGTCGCCGAGGTACTGGATTTCCACGACCTCGCTCGGCTGGACACGGCCGAGCGTCTCGCCCACGACGAATTCGCGCCGCACGTTGTCCCAGTCATCGACGATGCCCTCGATCAGTCGCTTGCGAAGGACGACGGGGCCGACGAGAACGCTCCACGTCTTGCCGTCGCGGTCGACGCCGTTCATGAACTCGGCTGGGCCGAGCCTGGTCTTTCCCGAACTCCAACCGGTGACCTGGATTGTCAGCGGGTTCGGCGTGTCTGGTTCGCGGAACCGCCAAGGGGCGCCGCGTTCAACTTCTGCTTTGTTTGTGGAGCGTGTGTGTTCGTGCATCGTCTGACCTCCTAGCCAGGTTTGGAAGCAGAGGGGAAGCCGGCTAGGGACTCCCCTCCGCTTCTCTGTCGGCGCCCGGACAGTTGAGAACAGGCACCGGTGTTTTTCGGGGCTGGCGTCGAACCGCCCCGAACTTGTGGTTGGTTTCGTGAGGCCGCCGCCGGGGCGGGAACAGCCTCACTTCTCCTCGGGGGCTTTGGCCCTCGGGAAAGTTCGCCCGACCGCGGACGGGAGGGCCGGGCGAAGCTATGCCAGGCTTACGCCTGGGCTACACGCGGCGCGTTGTCGCGTGTCAGATGCTCGCGAACGGCGAGTCTCAATTCCGCACTCGGTCCAGTCTGGCCGCGGCGACGCACCTCCGAAATAGGCGGGACCGTTCAGTCGCGGGTTCGGGCGCTGATCGCCCACATCACCGCGTCGTCGTTCACCGGAACGTCTGGAAGCATTTGCGCAACGTCAACGAGTTTCCAGCCCAAACCTGCTGCCTGCTCCGGATGTAGGCGGAGAAGCATGTGTCCGTGGTCCTCGTCGCGGATGACGACGGCGTGCTGATGGTCAATCTCAACTCTGTACGGTGTGAACAAGTGGGCTCCCCCTAAACTCGTTCGTTGCTAACCCAAAGGGCTTTACATGTGGCCCCGGGGGAGGGGCGCTAAAAGACCACCGCGACTGTCCCATTTACTGCAAGAGCCGCTGAACGGCGCTCTTCGAGACCGGTGATCCCAGCCAATCCGACAAGTCGGTCGCGATCGTGCGAACGCTGCGGACGCCTTGATGGCGTCGAAGGATGTCTGCGAGTTTGGCACGGGCAGCCAAGGCTGACTGCGACGGCCTACCGCGCCTGGCAAGAGCTGCCCGCACTTGCTCGCACGTGAGCCCAGCCGCCCTTAGCTTAGAGCATCCGCGAGGCTCGAACCTGGAATCGGGCCGAGCTGTTTACGTCCGGCCGCGATCTGCTGCACATCCTGGGGGGTGCAGTGGAGAGCGAGCGAGATTAGCGCGTCGTACTCCTCTCTCTTGAGCCCAGCGCGGTAGAAGTCGTTCCGCAGGTTGACTATCCGGCTGCGGATGTCCTGCGCGGTCTCGATCTCGAGGCGGATGAAAGCCGCCTTAAGCCGGCGCTTGTCGTAGAGTGAGAAACGCTCATCCGTAAGACGAATGCGTTGTTCGTTATGGTTGTTGCGTTCCCACTCGCGGCGCCGAATTGGGTCGTATACCGGGCCATAGAACGCCTCTCCTTGTGGATTGGTCAACCGCTGGTAGGAGCCAGGCGGTCTCGCACGCCAACGGATTCTCAAAGGATGCCCGCCCAATGACTGGAAGGACGAGCGGCGTCCGGGGCCTCGCCACAAGACCCCGGGACGCCTAACGATGAGGCTGGCCGCGCCTCACTTCGTCCACCCTCACCACCAGGAACAGGCGGAAGATTCTCCGAAAATTGGGATTCTGGTCTGGTGGTCAATCCGGCTTACTCCTCTGGTAGTCGGAACGAGTTGTCGTCAAAAGACGGCGGACGCGTTCTCGTCCAACCAACGCTCAAGCTCGCGAAGCGGATAGAGCTTCAGTCGCCCACGGCGCACACAGCGCAACTCCGGGGCGATGTGTTGGGTGAAGAAGTCCTCGCTCACGCCGAAAACATGTGCGGCTTCACCGACCTTGAAAGCAAGACGCACCGGAGGTGCGGAGTTACTCGGCGAGGGCACTACGGATGCTCTCGCCGGTGGGTGTTCGAAACGTGCGGATGCCTTCGTGGACGTTCACTCTCAGCTCCCATAGTGCCAGCGGGATCCGTCTCCCCCGGAGAGGGACCAAGGAGCGTAGACCGTCCTTCGAACGAAACGATTTTCATCGATTTTGCAGGCGATTTCGTCCGGCTACGATGGTTCGGTCGGCTCTGGATCCAACCCGTGCGGGACGGACGGCCCGACGCTCGCCGTCACCGCGTTGGCGCTCCGGGCGCTGCGAGCCCGGGCGGCCGTACCGCGTTGTCCGCAATGCTCACGAAGGCAGAGTAGACGCGCTTTCTGGCCGCAGAGTTAGCCTGTCCGGGATGCACGCGCACGACCACGACTACCGCCTGGAGGCGATCGGAAGCTCTGGCCGAAACGGCCACTAGGCAGCGCGTCGGCACCGTCGTAACCTGCCGGTGGGCTGGCCGGGGAAGTTCGATCAGCCAGGCGACGACCGCTCGACTCCGCCCGGCTCGTTCGACCGGTGCCGGCCAGCGAAGCCAACGAACCGCTAGCCTGTGGGTGCAGCGAGACGCCCTTCCTTACTCGCCGAGCAGACCTCTACCGATGGTGGCGAGGAAGGAAGTGGGAGCATGCGGACGATCAGGTTGGAGGCGGCGACGCCTGAATCGGGGCGTGCCCTGTACAGCACGCTTTCATCGTTTCATCCTGACTTCGACGTCGACGATGAGGGCACGTGCTTCGTGTCGGTCTCATTTGGCAGTCAGGAGGAGATGCTCGACGTGTTTGACGCGATTCAGCAGCATCTCGGCGGCGGAGAAGATCGGATCCCGACTTCGGTGACGACCACAGCGCGGCTCCGTCTCGTTGCACCGGACTCCTAGCCGTGGCCGAGAGATCACGCTGGTCACTGCAACCACCAAAAACAGCAATCGAGCGTTACGGGGACTTGGCGGAGGAGACTCGTCTGAGGATGGGTGGGGGGCCTGCGGTACGAGCTGATCCTCTCGCACGAAGCGACGGACGTTGCGCGAACTGTCGCGGTAGCCGCCCCGAGGTCGCCGTCAAGAACGCCGATCCGTTCTGCTCGACTCTGTGCGCGCGCACCTGGCACGACCAACTCGCAGACAGTCCGTCAATAGGCGGCTGACGGCCGCACCAGCCAACCCACAGAAACCGGCGGTCTCTCGAGCGTTGTCCGAGGGCGACGAGAGCGGTGGGGGTACAAAAGTGGGTACAGAACCGCGCCAAAACAGCCCGACTAGACCCAATCACCCCCAAAAGACGAGCGGGCGTTCTGCCTGCTAGCGATCAGTTTTTCGCCTTACGAACCCGTTTGCGAGCGAGCCTCGAGTTGGACAAGAGGTCCCGGTTCAAATCCGGGCGCCCCGATGAAAAGCCCTCGAGTAGCTGGCTTTCGCGCTGGTGCGGCCTTGGCCGATTACGAGGAGGGGGAGTCCGATTCCTGGACACTCTCTTCGTGCGCGCGCTCGATCCGCACGTCGTCCTTCCCCAGGCTTGCCTGACGCACCTGCTCTGCCTCGGCCGCTCCCGAGGTAGTCAGTGGGCCGATCGGCGGTCGATGTCCGCCCGGCATACGTTCGAGAAATGCGCGGAGGCGCTTCATGGCGCGATGTCACAGTCGTGAACGCCTGAGGAACTCATGACCCGCCTTGATCCGTTGAGCCGAACCAAGGTCCCTGGCCCTGCAAGTCGAATCCTGTTCGCCTCGGCTCCATCGTCTCGCGCGCGTCGGGTGCGTCGGCAGCCTTCGGGCCTCGGCCGGGGTTCTGGCCGCAGGGCCAGTTACCCCAGTCTACCTGCCCACGGACCGCTCTGCGTACCGGGGCACGTCGGCCGAGGAATGGAACTCGAGGTCGAGCTCGTCGGTCTCCCTGCACCCCAGACAGATCCAGACATCTGGAGAGGACGACCGCCGGGGGCGACCGCCCTCTCCGTCTACCCTTGTTTCGGCGGCTGGTTGAGGCGGCGCGCCGATCTCCTTGAGGAGGGTCGACGAGTCGAAGTACTCGCGGCTCTCCTTGATCTTGTCGCCCTCGAACGTGAAGAAAGAGCTTGACGATCTCGTCCGAGCTCCTCTCGGTAGTTGACACGAGCAAGCAGCAATCGAAGAGATCTACGCCTCCGAACGACTACCTCGGCTCGGACGAGACGTTGTTACAACGAGGAAAAAGAGCTGGCCACTTGACAGACAGAATCGAGACCGTCAGCGGGACTGGCTCGGTGTTTCCAATACGAAAGTCCACCTTTCATTGCGAAGTCAGAGTTCAGAGTGCCTTTTAGTCGCCTTTTCGGCGGCTCTGAGCGATCCGCTGCGAGAGCGCCCGCGAGATGTCCTCGGGCGCCTGCGAGTAGACCTCGAGGTCCACCGGGAGCGACTTGAGGGTCGCCCGGTAGCACGTGAGCCCGTAGGTGGCGTCGATGCGTCCGGCTGACCAGTCCTTGAGCAGCGCCTCCCGGCAGCTGCTCTGGGCGGGCCCGTCTCGAGGACGAAAAACCGGTCGGAGGCTCTGATGACCGTGATATCGCTGAGGTTGGCCGGAGTGACGATCGCGCCGACATGCGCAGGGACGACGATGAAGCGCCCGGCGGTACCCTGAACGCCTCGGCGACGGCGGGGAGGGTCTCCCGACAGCCCGGCACGGCACATTCGCAGCGAAGCGGCTGACGAAACTGCGGCGCTCGACGTTGCCTGCACGACGCGACGGCGCGGGGCTCGGGCCGCGGGCGAGGCGGGGCAACGTGGGTACTGTGCTCACGTTCCTCCGGTGTCGGGGTGGATTGCCGACCGGGTGCGCGAGGTCGGCCAGAATGTGCTCCAGCCCGCCGGTCTGTGGGTCGTAATCCGGCGTGGAGTCGACCACTGGCTTTCACTGCCGGCTCGTCGGCTACGCCCCGATCGTCCTGACGGGTACGTCGGGCGCCCTCGACGCTCCGTCGTTCGGCGCTGCCGGTAGCAGCAAGAGGTGGCTCTCGACGACGGCAGCCGCGACATCGCTGAGCTTGCGGCCGTTGTGTTGTGAGTGGTCGCGAAGGCGTTCAAAGGCGGCGTCGGCGCCGATCGAGTGGCGGGCCATGAGGATCCCTTTTGCCTGCTCGATCAAGGCCCGGCGCCCGAACGCGCCCTGGAGGCTCTGGTACTCGCTGAAGCGTTGAAGGGTGATATCGATCGCGCTCTGCAGCTCGTCGGGGGTACCGTCGATGATGTAGGCGAAGACGCCGCGCTTCGCAGCTTCGTGGACGTAGGCGGGATCGTCGGCGTGGAGGATCGCGATCACCGGGCAGGATGCCTCGCGCACGATCTCGGAGATCAGATCGAGAGCGTGCTCCGAGCTCGACCCGAGCCCGACCAGAGCGACGTCGGGATGCTCTCTGGCCGTCACTGCGCCGACTTCCTTGACGTAGATCTCCCGGGCGATCACGTCGTGTCCGAGGCCGATCACCACCCGTGCGAGTAGCTCGAGCCGGTCGCGCTTCTCGTTCGCGATCAGGACTCGCAGGTGTTGCACATCGCTCTCGGGCATGGCTGTCGTTGGGCAACGGCTATCTTACTCCCGGACGGAGGCCGGGCCGGAGCGCGCAAAGGTGCTACTGTCTTTCTTGGCGGCGCCGTATACCTTCGGCGTTGCGGAGTGCTTGCCGGGCCCGACTCGGGTGGCCCGGTGGATGTCCTCCCACAGGTCCGTGCGGGTTGGAGCAATCGGGGCCGACCCGCGCCTGTCTGGTCGGCGGCCACGCCTCGACCACAGGAGACGACATGCCCGAAGCAACCGTACTGCCGCTCCGTGACCGCGGCCCCCATGGCCCGCGCGGATCCGGTCCTCGGCCGGCATGGACGAGCCTGCCGACCGCCTGGGTGTCCGGTGACGTCCATCCGGTCGACATCGTCGTCCACGACCGGGACTCGGCCAGGATCCTCCTCGAGTACGCCGTCCCGCTGTTCTCCGCGGAGGTGGTGCCCGGTCCGGTTTGGGCCATCAGATTGCGGCCGCCGGCAGGAGAAGGATGGATTGTGGGGCTGCTCACGCTCGTCGAGCGCTGGCTGGAAGCCGCCCGGCTTCCCTGCGCCAAGGTGCTCTGCGGTGGCCGCAGCTATCTGATCCGCATGTCGCCCGATATCGCCCGGGCGAGCACGATCACCGACATTACGAGCACGCCCGTGGTGTAAGCAGGCGGGCCAGGCACAACCTCTCGCGCGCCGAAGTCGCGCTGGCCGCGATCACCACGGCGAAGGGTCACCTGTGATCGAGCGGCTCGACTGGCAGACGTTCGTTGCCCGCTTCTACCACGGGAGTGCACGGCATGACTATCGGGTGCTGAAGGAGTACGACGCGTACAGAAAGAGGCTCGCCGCGGAACAGTCCGCCAGACCGGGAGACGTCGAGGCGCTCCGGGTCTGGGAAGAGGAAGGAGGCGCCTGAGCCGTGACGCCGGGGCCGCGGAACGGGAGTCGCCGACGGCCCGGCAGGATCGCGGCTATGCTGAAACCAGCGCGGTTGGTCTCGTTGTCGGAGCTGCCGAGGCTGGCACTTTCTCTCCGACTGTAGTTCCAGGTCTGACCGCAGCAGTGTGCCCATTCGAGCGCTCTGCCCTGTACGACCGACAGAAGGAGCATCAGATGCATGCCACCATTCGTCGTTACGAGGGTGTCGACATGACCCGCACGAATGAGGTCACCGGCAAGGTCAAGGACAAGCTCGTTCCTGAGCTCAGCAAGCTCCCCGGTTTCTCCGGCTACTACCTGATCGAAGCCGACAGCGGCGTCTTCAGCTCGATCGGTCTCTTCGAGACGTCCGAGCAGGCCGACGAGTCGAGCAAGCTCGTCGCGAAGTGGATCACCGACGAAAGCCTGAGCACGGCGATTCCGAACGCGCCGAGGATCACGTCCGGCAAGGTCGTCGCGCACGGCAAGGGCGTCCCCGCCGTCGCGTAACTCGCGGAGCTCGATCATTGAGAGAGGGCCCTGCTCCGCCAGGGGCCCTCTCTCGCATCTCGCGACGCTTGCCCTGCCGGACTCCCCGATCGCAACGCGGGGCGCGCCGTCCAGGCCGCCTGAGCCGAGTCGACCAGGCACAGGTCGCGCGCGTCGGCGGGGTCAGCTAGACCTTCCCATGTGCCCGGCATCGAGGATGAGGTCGACCGGCTGTTCGGGCTGCCGCTCGACGAGTTCACCAAGGCGCGGAACGACCTCGCGCGGCAGCTGAAGCGGGACGGCGACGCCGATGCGGCGGCGCCCGTCCAGGCGTTGCCCAAGCCGACCGTCGCGGCCTGGACGGTCAACCAGCTGGCGCGAAACGACGGCGAAGCCGTCGGTGCGCTGCTGGAGGCGGGGGAGAGGCACTGCGGGCGGCGCAGGTCAAGCTGCTGGCCGGCGAGGACGCCACGGAGTCGCTCCGGGAGGCGACGGCGCGGGAGCGCGACACGATCCGTGCACTGACCGAACGGGCTGGGGCGGTGCTGCAGGACGCCGGTCGGCCAGCTCCGCAGGCGATCCTCGAGCGGGTGGCCGCGACCCTGCGAGCCGCGGCGGTAGACGACGAAGGGCGGCGGCTGCTCGAGGCCGGCCGGCTCGCCGCCGAGCTCGACCCGGCAGCCTTCGGCGGGCTCGCCGGCGTGCCGGCGGCAGCTCCACGTCGCAAGCCTGGGACGCAGAAACCGTCCGCCGCCCACAAGCGGTGTCAGCGGGAGGAGGAGCAGCGCCGCCGGCAGAGTCTCGGGCAGCGGGCACGGGAGCTCGCGCGCGCGGCGCGCGCCGCCGAGCGCGAGGCCGAGAAGACGCAGGCCGCCGCGGAGAAGGCGCGCCGTCGAGCCGAGCAAGCCTGGGCCGAGGCCGACGCCGCTGCCAGAGAGGCCCGCGCGTAGCCAAGGCAGAAAAGGTCAGGCTTCAGCCGACCCCCAGGTCTTCCGGCGGTGCCACCGCACGGCCGGAGGGTCAGGCTGAGGCCTGACCCTCGGGCTCGGCGAGCAGCCCCCGCACCGCCTCGACCAGCTCCTGCTCCGTGAACGGCTTGCGGAGCCGCGGCAGCTGCGCCGAGCGGACGAACTGGTCGCCCGAGTCGCCCGTCATCAGCAGCACCGGCACGTGCGGCTTCAGCGAATGGAGCAGGTCGGCGAGTGCGTCGCCGCTCATCCCCGGCATGAGCACGTCGAGCACGACCGCATCGAAGTCCTCGCGCTCGATCAGGTCGGCCGCGGCCAGGCCGGAGTGGGCGACGACCGCCTCGAACCCCGCTTCGTCGAGCATCGCGCGGACGAGCTCGACCAGGTGCCTGTCGTCGTCGGCGACGAGAATCCTCGCCATCCCCCCTTGTAGCACGATCCCGCGGTTCCCTCGACCCGGGGGCTTGCACCGAGCGCCGGAATGCCTATGTTGAGAAAGGTGCAGAGGGAGGAGCGAGGATGCTGTGGGGGGTGAGAGACCGCTACCTCGGTGAGGTGATCGCCGTCTACGGGTCACGGGACGAGGCCGTCGGTGCGCTGAGGAAGATGCTGCGGGACGAGCCGTTGTGGGAGGGGATGATCGAGGTCGTCGCGGTCGCCGAGCGCCGGCGCTGCCTGCCCCGCTGCCGGCGGGTGCGCCGGCCCCGCTGCGGGCGCGTGTAGCTTTGTGCGCTCCGGAAAGCGTGCGATCATCCGGGCCGGAGAACGCGGCCCCCTTGAGAGCTCTTCGCCTGACCCTTGTCGTCCTCGCGCTGCTGGCCTTCCCGGCGGTGGCGCAGGCTGCGCCGCGCGTTTCGATCTTCTACTACCCGTGGTACGGCAACCCCGCGCGTGACGGCGGCTGGGAGCACTGGTTCGCCCCCGGCGCCTCGACCGGCGACATCGCCTCGACCTACTACCCGGCGCGAGGCCTGTACTCGAGCTCGAACGCGACGGTCGTCCGCGCCCAGATGCGTGAGATCGCAGCGGCAGGCGTGCAGGAAGTGGTCTCGTCATGGTGGGGGTGGGGATCGGCAGAGGACGTGCGGTTGCCGATGATCGTCAAGCAGGCCCATGCCGCCGGGCTCGCCGTGGCAGTGCACCTCGAGCCGTACGCGGGACGAACGATCGACACCGTGCAGGCCGACATCGACCACCTGCGGACGCTCGGGATCACGCGCATCTTCGTCTACCGGCCGTTCGACATCGCGCCGGCCGACTGGGCGGCGCTCCGCGACCGCGAGCCGGGGATCGAGCTCTACGCGCAGACAACGCTTGTCGGCAGGGCGGCGAACGCCGGGTTCGACGGCGTCTACACGTACGACGTCCTCCTCTGGGGCGGCGATATGTTCTCGCGCTACTGCGCACAGGCGCACCGGAGCGGGCTCACGTGCCTGCCGTCGATCGGCCCCGGGTACGACGCAACGCACGCGACCGCCGACCCGCGCGTCAAGCCGCGCCGGGACGGCGCCACCTACGACGCGATGTGGCGGTCGGCGATCCGCTCGAGCGCCGATGGAGTGACGATCACGAGCTACAACGAGTGGCACGAGGGCACCCAGATCGAGCCGGCCCGCGCGCGGCTGGGCGGCGCTGCGGCCGCCGCCGGGCTCCAGACCTACGACGGCGCCTACGGCCGCACCGGCCGCTCGGCGCAGCGGGCGTACCTCGACCGGACGTCCTCCTGGTCGGATCTGTTCATGCGCTCCCGGCGGATGCGGCCCTGGCTGGAGTGACCCTCAGGCGAACACGTCCGCCGAGCAGCCGAAGACCAGAGCGCCCGGAACGTCGTCCGGGTCGATGCCCTCGAGCGAGGCGTGCGCGAGGTCGGCAGAGACGTCGGGCCAGCGCTCCAGCCCGAGTGCCGCGGCACCCTCCGCCGAGCCGAACGCGAGTAGGCTCTCGACCGGGATCACGTTCCGGCGGCCCGACGAGCGGCGCGCGATGCCCTCGAGCTCGCGCAGCTCCTCGAGCGGGTCGATGCGCACGTTCGAGTCGGAGCCGATGCAGATGCCGATGCCGCGCTCGAGCAGCGCCTCGACCGGCGCATAGCCGTCGCCCAGGTTCGCCTCGGTCGTGGGACAGAGGCACACCCGGGCACCGGCGTCGGCGAGCAGGTCGAGCTCGTGCGAGTCGGCGTGCGTGGCGTGGACGACCGTGGTCGTCGGGCCGAGACAGCCGGTGCGGGCGAGCAGCTCGATCGGACGCACGCCGTGTTCGGCGAGACACTCCTCGATCTCGCGCGCCTGCTCGTCGGCGTGGACGTGCAACGGCAGGCGCTCCGCGGCCGCGTAGGCGCCGATCTCCTCGAGCCAGTCGGCCGGACAGGCGCGCACGGAATGGGCCGCGAGCCCGACCCGGACGCCCGCCGCGCGCAGTGTCTCCACCTGGCCGAGGAAATCGGCGGCGCTTCCCTGCCGGAATCGGGGAATGCCCCCGCGGCCGTACGCCGCCAGGAGCACCACGAGCTCGATCCCTGCCTCCGCGGCCGCCTCGACCGCCGCCCGCGCCTCCGGCACGCCGAGGTAGTGGAACTCGCCGACCGCCGTGTACCCTGCGCGCCGCAGCTCGCCGTAGACGGCCGCGTAGTCCCGACGGACCGTCTCCGGCGTCTGCCTCGCCGCCTCGAGCAGCATCGACTCGCGCCAGGCCCAGAAGTCGCCGCCCTCGGAACGTCCGCGCAGCGCGCGCTGGAAGGCGTGCGAGTGCACGTCGACGAAGCCGGGGAGGGAGAAGCGCTCGGGCACGCCGGCTGATTCTTGTCCTTCTCGGCGTGAAGTGGAAGAATCGCCGTGGCCTCGGGCGCCCGAGGGGTTGCCGGAGGGAAGCTGATGAGTGAGGAGGTCGTCGGGTGGGTCACTCGAGAGCCGGACACGCACGTTTTGGTCGGAGGGGGCGGGTCGTCACGCTCGTCGCCGTCGCGGGCGGGGTTGCCGCCGCGACCGTGATGATCGTCGGCAGCGCCGGGGCGCACCAGACACAGGCGGTGGCTGCCAAGGTAACGGCCAAGAGGGTCACGGCTCGCGCCGTCAGTCCGACTGCGAAGGTCGTCGACGTCGCGGCGGCTCAGCAGACCGCAGCGGCCGGCAGGGCACAGCCTCGGCGCCACACGATCCCGTTCCTCAGCCCGCTCGGCGCCGCCGGCCTGAAGGCGGCAAAGGCGAACGCAAAGGCACACGCCGGCACCGCCACCCAGATCATGCAGGCACGGCCGGGCCGGCCGAGTACGCCCGACGCCCCGATCCAGGGGATCGACGGGATGAAGGACAGCGAGACCGTGTGCGCGCCGTTCGGGTGCCAGCCGCCCGACCATGCGATCGCCGCCAACGCGAAGTACGTCGTCCAGGTGGTGAATACCGCCCTGGCCGTCTACGACGCGAAGAAAGGCAAGGCGAAGGGCAAGCCGATCGATCTGGGCAAGTTCTTCAAGGTGCCGGCCCCGGTGCCGAAGGGCTGTGATCCCGACGACGAGAACATCGCGTTCCTCAGCGACCCGCGTGCGTTCTTCGATCCGGCCACGAACCGATTCGTGGTCGCTGTCCTCCAGGTCGAGGGAGCGCCGGGCTTCGGCGTCGCCCCGGACTGCGACTTCGTCTCCCGCTACTGGGTGGCCGTGAGCAAGAACGACAACCCGTCGGGCAAGTGGTACGTCTACGCGTTCGACACGTCGAGCGTCGTCGCCCCAGGCGGCGCCGCCGACTACACACAGCTCGGGTTCGACTCAGAGGCGATCTTCATCGGCGGCAACGAGTTCGACTCGACCACCGGCGACTACAGCGGCGCCTGGACGCTGGCGATCCCGAAGTCGACCGCAGAGGCGGGCGGGTCGATTCCCTCGCTGAGCGGCTTCGGCGGCTACACGGCCAATGACGGGTCGGCTGACCGCCTGCTCGACACGGTCCAGCCGGTCGTCTCGCTCGGCGACGGCCCGGGCGGGCCCGCCGGCGAGATCCTGATCGCCTCGTTCAACGAGTCGACCGATTCGACGCCGCCGGCTCCCACGGAGAACCAGGTCGTCCTCTTCGACTTCTCCAACGCCCTCGCGCAGCAGGGGAACCCGCAGACGCTCAGCCAGATCGTGCTCTCGGGCCTCGACGACTACGCGCAGCCGCCGCTCGCCGACGACTTCCCCGACTGCACCGACTGTCTGGAGACGATCGACAACCGCATCTCCGCGACCCCGGTGTACATGCACGGGAAGGTGTACGCAACCCACGACTCGGCCGTCGACAACGGCGACGACGTCAACGCGAACGTGCAGTGGATGATCGTCCAGCCGGCGCTCGACCAGCCGACCTCGGGCTGCACCCTCTGCACGACGATCTCGGCCGACACCACCCTCGAGGACAGCGGGTTCATCACGTATCCCGGCTCGACGGACACCTGGTTCGGCGCCATCCAGCCCGACCGCGAGGGCAATCCGTTCATCGCCTTCGAGTACGGCTCGACGACGGACCAGATCTCGCCGAGCTCTGCCTACGTCGCCCGGCGCGTGACGGCGACCACCTTCGGCACCCAGTCCCTGCTGATGCTCGCGACCAACGCGACGGACAACTTCCGCTGGGGCGACTACGAAGCCGTCACGTTCGACGGTTGGGACACGAACAACATCTGGTTCGCGACCGAGTACTCGGACACCACTCGCGACTGGGGCACCCACCTGGACGAGGTCAAGTACACGAGCCTGGCCCAGCAGTAGCGGGCACGGCAACCGAAGGACCTGAGACGGAGGAGCCGGGAGATCGTCCCGGCTCCTCCGCTCTGATCGCGAGTCGTCCTAGTAGATGCCCGTGCTCAGGACGAAGTTCACGCGCTTCCAGCCCGACGTCGGCACGGTCACGATCGAGGGCAGGAGACGGGCTCGGCCTGTTCCCGCCGAGATCGTGTAGATCCCGGGCTTCAGCGCGACCCGGTAGGTGCCGGTCGGCCGGGTCGAGACCCGGACCGCGATCGCCCCACGCCGCCCGAAGCGGAGTGTCACCTGGGCCGGCCGAAAGCAGGAGACGCCGGGACGGCACGTAGGAGCGACCGGACCGCGGCTGACGTAGCCGATCAGACCGGTTCCCGCCGCCGGCAGCGGCTGCGTCGGGCCCGGAGGCGGCTGCGGCGGTCGTGGCGGCCCGATGGCGAACGCGACTCCGCCCGGGGCCAACACGGCGCAGACGATCGCGAGCGTGGCGATGCGCATCGAGATCTCCCTTCCTTCACCTGCAGGATAGCCGGCTGCCGGGCGCGGCGGGATCGCGCCACTATCCTAGGTGCAGTGGCGACGACGTCCGCTCCGGTTCCCGCGCTCGCCTGGCTGCCGAACGGCCTGACGATCGTGCGGTTCCTGATGATCCCGGCGTTCGTGGTCGTGTACGCGGACGCCGAGAGCGGTCACAGCTGGTGGGCGGGGATCATCTTCGGCATCGCGGGCATCACCGACCAGGTCGACGGCTGGCTGGCGCGGCGCTGGCACGTCGAGTCGGAGTTCGGCAAGTTCGCCGATCCGCTGGCCGACCGGCTGATGATCGACACCGCGGTGGTGATGCTGGTGATCGCCGACCGGCTGCCGTGGGCGGCGCTGGTCGTGATCCTCGCGCGCGACGCGTTCCTGATCGCGGGAACGAAGCTGGTGCTGCCGCGCGGGTACCAGTTCTCGGTGAGCCTGCTCGGCAAGGCCGCGACCTGGATCCTCTACGCGGGCATCGCTTTCCTGCTCGTCACCGCGCCGGGGACGGCGTGGCCGCTGTGGCTCTTCTGGATCGGCCTGAGCATGGCCGTCGGTGCGGCGGTGCTCTACGGTGCCACCGCCTGGGGGACGATCCGACACGGGAGAGCGGCATGAAGGCCGTGGTGATGGCCGGCGGCGAGGGGACGAGACTCCGCCCGCTGACCTCGAACCAGCCGAAGCCGATGGTGCCGATCGTCGGCAAGCCGTGCATGGAGCACATCCTGGAGCTGCTCGGGCGCAACGGGTTCGACGACGTGATCGTCACGCTCGCGTTCATGCCGCAGTCGATCCGCAGCTACTTCGGCGACGGCGAGTCGCTCGGCCTCTCGATCGGGTACTCGGTCGAGGAGTCGCCGCTCGGCACCGCCGGATCGGTGCGGCTCGCGTCTGGAAAGCTCGACGACACCGTCCTCGTCATCTCCGGCGACGCCCTCTGCGACATCGATCTGACGCAACTGGTCGACTTCCACAAGGAGCGCGGCGCGGCCGTGACCATCGGGCTGAAGTCCGTCGAGAACCCGCTCGAGTTCGGGATCGTCGTCACCGACGAGGACGGCCGGATCGAGCGCTTCCTCGAGAAGCCCTCGTGGGGGCAGGTCTTCTCGGACACGATCAACACCGGGATCTACGTGCTCGAGCCGGAGGTGCTCAAGCACGTCCCGTCCGACCGGCCGTGCGACTTCTCGAAGGAGCTCTTCCCGCTGCTCCTGGAGATGGGGCGACCCCTGTACGGGATGGTCTGCGACGGCTACTGGCAGGACATCGGGAACCTCGACGACTACCGCCAGGCGAACTTCGACGCGCTCGACGGCCACGTCGCCCTGAACATCCCGGGCCTGCGCCTGCGGGGCAACATCTGGATCGGCGAGGGCGTCGAGATCGACGACCTGGAGGACGTCGAGGGGCCGGCGTTCATCGGCAACTACTGCCGGATCTCGCCGCAGGCCTCGATCGGCGCCTACTCCGTGCTCTCCGCGAGCGTGACGCTCCGCGAGCGCGCACGCACCGTCCGCTCGGTGATCGACGCCAGCACGCACGTCGGCCGCAGCGCGCTGGTCGAGGGCGCGATCGTCGGCCGCAACTGCGACATCCGCTCGCACGTGCGGATCCAGGAGGGCGCGGCGATCGGAGACGAGGTCGTGCTCGGCGCCCAGAGCCACGTGCTCCCGGGCGTCCGGATCTACCCCTACAAGGAGGTCGAGTCCGGCGCGCACATCCACGAGAGCCTGATCTGGGAGACGCGGGCGACGTCGGCGCTGTTCGGCAAGGACGGCGTCACCGGCCTGATCGACGTCGATCTGACCCCCGACGCCGCGGTGCGGCTGGCGGCCGCGCTCGGGACGGCGCTGAATCGGGGGGCGCGTGTGGTCGCGAGCCGCGAAGCCCCACGCGCGTGCCGCACGATCAAGCGGGCGATGATCACCGGCCTCAACTCCGCGGGCGTCGACGTGGCAGACCTCCGCGTCCTGCCGCCTGCTGTGAGCCGGCACATGATGAAGACGCAGGGCTACGACGGCGGTATCCATGTGGGCGTCAGCCAGGCCGACCCCGAGCGCATCCAGGTCCGATTCTTCGAGCAGCCGGGCATCCAGATGACCGCGGATCTGGAGAAGGAGGTGGCGAAGCACTTCAACCGCCGCGAGTTCCGGCGGGTCCCGTTCGGCGACATCGGCAACGTCACCTACCCCGCGCGTGTCCGCGAGGAGTACGCGCAGGACCTGCTCTCGACCGTCGACGTCAAGGCGATCCGCCGACGGAACTTCCGCATCGTCGTCGACTACGGCTACTCAGCCTCCTCGTTCGTCCTACCGCTCGTGCTGGGGCCGCTCGGCCTCGAGGCAGTCTCGGCGCACGGCTTCACGACCGAGTCGGCGGCGTCCGCCTCGTCCCTGCGCGAGTCGATCGCGCAGGCCCGGCGGCTCGTGGTCGCGATCGGCGCCGAGCTGGGCGCGGTGTTCGACCGGGCCGGAGAGCGGCTGGTGGTGGTCGACGAGCAGGGCCGCGAGGTCCCGACGGAGCAGACTCTGCTGCTCTTCCTGCACCTGATCGGCGAGGCGGGGTGGACGGGCAAGGTGGCCGTTCCGGTCACCGTCACCAGCTGTGTGGAGGCGATCGCGGCGCCGTTCGGCCTCGAGGTCGTCCGCACGCCGGCCGCTCCCGCCCAGCTGACCAGAATCGCGATCGCCGAGGAGATCGTCTTCGCCGGCGCGGCCGGCGGCGTCTACGTCTTCCCGAAGTTCCTGCCCGGCTACGACGCCGTCGGGAGCCTCTGCACGCTGCTCGAACTGCTCGCCCGCGTCGAGCGGCCCCTCTCGGAGCTCGTCGCCGGGCTGCCGGCCTCACGTGTCGTCCACCGCCAGATCGCCTGCCCGTGGGCGCTGAAAGGCCTCGTGATGCGCGTGCTCGCCGAGCGGTTGAAGGACCGCGAGCTCGATCTCACCGACGGGATCAAGGTGCTGGACGAGCGCGGTTGGGTGGAGGTGCTGCCCGACCCGGACGAGCCGCTCGTCCACATCTACGCCGAGGGCGACGACGAGGAGACGTCGAATGAGCTGGAGGTCGAGCTGCACGCGCTCGTCGACGAGGCGATGTCGGGGCAGGAAACGGCCGTCGAGGCGCAAATCTCAAGCTGAGGTTGAACCTTTGTCCGGCGCCTGCTTCAATGGCGGGGCCGGCCACCGCTACCAGAAGGGACCCGATGGAAGCGTTTCCCGATCTCGCGAGCCTGTCCGACGCCGAGCTCAAGGCCCTGATCGCGCGGCTGGAAACCGAGGAGAACGAGATCTCCTACAAGCGGCGGCTCCTGCACGGCAAGCTCGACATCCTCCGCGCGGAGCTCGTCGCGCGGCTACAGCAGAAAGGGGAGGGGGAGCTCGGTCAGGTCGACCTCGACCGCCTGACGGAAATCCTCGCCGGCAAGACCGCGCCGCCCACCCAGGTTTGAGCCACATCTACTGCCCGGAGTGCGGGTTCCAGAACCTGGAGTCCGCGCACTACTGCTCGCGCTGCGGAGCGCTGCTCGTCACCGAGGGGGAGCCCGACGAGACGACGCAGACGTTCTCGGCCGAGGAGGTCCACGACGAGCGGAGCGACCTGCTCGAGGAGCTCGGGATCGAAGGCCCGGCCCTGGTGATCCGCTCGGGCGGCGGCCGCACCGGTGAGACGTATCCGCTGGAACGCGACCAGACGACGATCGGGCGGTCGCCCGACTGCGACATCTTCCTCGACGACGTCACGGTCTCACGACGGCACGCCGTCGTCGGCCGCGGCGACGCGGGCTTCACGATCGAGGATCTCGGCAGCCTGAACGGAACGTTCCTGAACCGCTCGCGCATCGAGCGGGGCGGCCTCGAGAACGGCGACGAGGTCCAGATCGGCAAGTACCGGCTCATCTTCCTGGCGCGATGACGACCGTGGCGACCGCAGCCCGGCTCCACACGATCGGCTCGGTCTGCCGCCGTCTGCAGAGCGACTTCCCGGACATCTCGATCTCCAAGATCCGCTACCTCGAGGACCAGGGCCTGCTCTCGCCCAAGCGGACACGCGGGGGCTACCGGCTCTTCAGCGAGGAGGACGTCGAGCGGCTGGAGACGATCCTGCGCCTCCAGCGGGACGAGTTCCTGCCGCTGCGCGTGATCCGTCAGGAGCTGGCCGCGCCGGCCTCGACGGAGCGCAGGCGCCGCCGCGCCGATCTGATCGCCGACGAGCCGAGGATCAGCGTCGAGGAGCTCTGCGAGAAGGCCGGGATCTCGCTGCAGCAGGCGCGCGACCTGTCCGACTACGGCCTGCTCGAGGCGCCGGTGACCGAGGGAGACGTCGACGTCGCGGCCGTCTGCGCGCGGCTCGTCGGCGCGGGGGCGGATCCGCGCCACCTGCGCAAGTTCGCGACCGCCGCCGGCAACCAGGCGGACCTGCTCGAGGCGCTCGTCCCAAAGCTCCGCTCCCGGAACCCCGAGGCGCGCCAGGGCGCGGTCGAGGACCTGCGCGGGCTCGCCGAGCTCGCCCAGGAGCTCAACCAGCTGCTCTTCTGGCGGGCGCTGCGGCACCGGGTGGCATGACGCTCGCCGCGCTGCGCGCGAGCTCGCTCGCACGGGGGAAACGGCCGGTTTTCCCCGTGTGCCCCCTTCCCCGAAACCCGTGTTCTCACGGCCAGCGTTCCTGGGCCGCGCCCGCCATGTCGGTCGCGGCCGCGAAATTCTGCGGCAGACTGTTGGAGGCCGACAAATGAGCCTCGATCTCGCGAGCAAGATCAGAGACGTCCCGGACTTCCCGAAGCCCGGGATCGTCTTCAAGGACATCATGCCGCTGCTCGCCGATGCAGAGGCATTGCGCGACGCGATCGACCGGATCGCCGAGTGGGCCGAGCCGCGCAAGCCCGACCTCGTGCTCGGCGCCGAGGCGCGCGGGTACATCACCGGCGGCGCACTCGCCTGCCGGCTCGGCTGCGGCTTCGTCGCCGCCCGCAAACCCGGCAAGCTCCCGTGGCGCACCGTGGCGGCGAAGTACGCGCTCGAGTACGGCTTCGACTCGCTGGAGGTGCACGCCGACGCGATCGTGAAGGGCCAGCGGGTCCTGATCCACGACGACGTCCTGGCGACAGGGGGGACCGCGAAGGCGACAGTCGAGCTCGTCGAGCAGCTCGACGGCGAGGTCGTCGGGCTACCGTTCATCATCGAGCTCGAGTTCCTGAACGGCCGTGAGCGGCTGCAGGGCTACGACGTCTTCTCGCTGCTCCAGTACGTGGGGGCATAGCTTTCCAGAGACCGGGTACAGGTACCAGGAGGTGGTTTCCATGTACGGAACGGTGCGCGGCGTGGCCACACTGGTCGGGGCGGCCATCGCGGGCGGTCTGGTCTGGCTGTCCACGCAGATCGGCCAGGGCTCGACCGGCGGCTACTGGGCGGCGGTGGGGATCCTTGCAGGCGCCGGGCTCGTCATGGCCGTCTCGCAGCTGGCGGGCGGCTGGACGAAGTGGGGGGTGCCGCGGATCTCGGCGGGCGTCTTCCTGATCGGCTTCCTGCCGGTGCTGGTCGTGGCCGGCTGGGTTCTGCTCGCCGGCCAGCCGGATCCGAACTGGTTCCAGCGCCACGTCGACTCATGGTCGGGGAGCATCGCCGTCGATGGTCCAGTCCACGACCTGGGGTCGGTGCCGGCCGTGCTCGCGTTCGGCCTGGGGCTCGTCTTCGGCTTCACTTTCGACACGTCCGGGCCGCGCAGGCCGGGGGAGCCGGTCTGGGAGGCCAGAGCGCCCGAAGAACCCGCAGTGCCGGCCGACACGACGGTCGTCCCTGCGGACGCTGCGCCGACGGTGCTGGACGGTGAGGCGACTGCGACAGACCGCATCGACCGTACGCCGGACGCCGACACGCAGCGCCTCGTCCGCATGTAGTCGGGGTCAGCGCTGAGCGCCGCCGCGAGGCTCGTCCTCGCCGTAGATCCTGACGCACAGGAAGATCACGCACGCGGCCACGGCCGCGACGATGAACGCGGTCGGCTTCGACACGCCGACTGCGAGCATGAAGGCCCAGAGCAGCACGCCGAGCACGACGGCCCAGATGAAGGAGACGATCCCGTGGTCGATGCTGGGCGCCTTCGGCAGGTGCATCGGCGAGGATCCTAGTGGACGCGCCGGAACCGTTGCCGTGCGGCCGGTGTAGATACGACATGACCTTGCGCGGATCGGTACGTGGTTGCATGGCCGTTGCAGCCCTCGCGCTCGTCGCCGCACCACTGGCGGCGGCGAAGAACGACGCTCGCGCAACCCTGCTGACACGCGTGCCGGCGAAGGCACCTGCAGGCACGACATTCGCGGTGGCGTGGATCGTCACCATCGCCGACGAGCGCGGCCGTCGGCAGCCGTTCGGCGCCGGCGGCATGTTCGTCCGCCTGATGAGCCCGTTACGTGGCGGGTCGACGAAGGTCTATGCGAAGGGCGTACAGGGCCGCTACCACGCGAGAGTTCGGGTTCCGCGCGGCGGCATGCGCGACATTCAGTTGGGTCTGCGCTCCTGGGTCAGCGACCCCGAAGGCACCCGAGAAAGCGACTGGCTGTTCCCGATCACGAACAACCCGTTTTCGAAGGGGAATCGGTGACAGGCCCACACGTCGGGCCAGTCACACGATGCTGGACCAGACATTCGCCGAGCCGGTAGCGCTTTCGTCCACCGAATCCACCGACCTTTCCCTTGCGGGTTGTGCCGCCCGACTCGGCTTCGACCTACTCGCGCTCCGTGCTCGGCGCAAGCAGCAACCTAAAAGACCTCGACTCTCGACGCAAGAGGGGAGACGAACGAAAACAGCGCAAATTGCGCAGTCGCCTTCCAACTTGACATAACGTCGACTCTCGTGCACGGACGATCGGCGTAGCCGCCTCGCCGCTCACTCGTTCGAGCACTCGACATTTTGTGAGGAAACTGTTTGAATCGTTCGCGGGGGCGGGTACCCACGTGCCCGACACTTGTTGGAAGCATCGATAGCCACGATCGACAGCATCGTCCAGACGGAGGAGGTCGTTCAGCTCCTCGAGGCCGCGGAGGTGGCCGGCTCCGTCAACGCGACGCAGCTCCTCGAGGTGCTCGAGCCGCACGGGCTCGACCCGCTCGAGATCGACTCGGTCTACCGGATGTTCGAGGAGCGGGGGATCGACGTGATCGAGGACGCGGGCCGTGAACGCGAGCCGGCTCCCCCACCTCCGGCGCCGACGCTCGAATCGACCACGGATGCGCTCCAGCTCTTCCTACGCGAGACCGGCCGCCATCCGCTCCTGACCGCGGCGCAGGAGGTCGAGCTGGCCAAGAAGATCGAGCGCGGGGACCTGCAGGCGAAGCAGCGGATGATCCAGTCGAACCTGCGCCTCGTCGTCTCGATTGCGAAGAACTACCGCAACCAGGGCCTGCCGTTCCTCGACCTGATCCAGGAGGGCACGCTCGGCCTGATCCGCGCCGTCGAGAAGTTCGACTGGCGTCGCGGCTACAAGTTTTCGACCTACGCGACCTGGTGGATCCGGCAGGCCGTCGCCCGCGCGCTGGCTGACAAGGCGCGCACGATCCGCATGCCCGTGCACATCGTCGAGCGGCTCCAGAAGATGAACCGCGCCGAGCGGCACCTGTGGACGCAGCTCGGCCGTGAGCCGACGCTCGAGGAGATCGCCACCGAGGCCAGTCTTCCGCTCCAGCAGGCGCGCGAGGTGCGCGCAGCCGCGCGGGCGGCGACCAGCCTCGACCAGCCGGTCGGAGACCAGGAGGACGCGGTCCTCGGCGACTTCGTCGCCGGCGAGGGGCCGCTGCCCGAGGAGCAGGTCGAGCTCTCGCTCCGCAGCCAGGCGCTCGCCTCGGCACTGCGCGCCCTCGCCGACCGCGAGCGCGAGGTGCTCGTCCTGCGCTACGGCCTCTCCGACTACGAGCCGAAGACGCTCGAGGAGATCGGCCGCCGCCTGGGCCTCACACGCGAGCGTGTCCGCCAGATCGAGGTCGAGGCGTTGCGGCGGTTGGCGACGCTCCGGGAAATCCAAGCCGTAGCCCACTGACCGCTCGCGGCGGCTCGGCCGCCTTGCTCGTTATGCATTATGAGACGGCGGTTCCTCCGTTGCACTGCCCGCGACGCCGTGCGCGAGGAAGGCCGCGCCGCGTGAGCGTCCGAACAGTGCACGACGACCGACGATTGAGGAGAGATGAGAGGCGCGGGCGGCCGGAGATGAGCTGGAGCGTCGGATTCCGCGTGCGGCAGTACGTGAACGGAAGCCTCTGGGTTCTCCGCGTCGTCGCCGGAGCCGTCGGCTTCCTCGTCGGCGCCGTGACGGCCGACACGGGCAGGCTGATCACGCTCCGCATCAGCTGGGACTACTCCGCCAGCACCGCCGAAACGGTCCGCGCGTCGGTCGTCGGAGCGAGCGTCGGGCTGACGGGTTTCGTCGTGACGGTCAGCGCGTTGATCGTGCAGATCGCGACGGGCACGTTCTCGGCCCGGTACATGCGGATCTTCTATCGCGACGGCGTGCTCAAAGCAGTGCTGGCGGTCCTGGTCGGCACCATGACGTTCTCCTACGCGCTGCTCCGGCGCGTCGAGGCGAACTCCGTCCCCAGCTTCGGCGACTCAGGGAATCCGGCGCGTAGCGTCCGATAGCCTTCTGGCTCTGAATCCGGCGCGATGCACGCCGCGCGTCCAGCCGTTTCCCATGCACAGGCTCATGGTCCAGCTCAGTCACGTGATGCGCCGGCGGCGCTGGATCGTGATCGGGGTCTGGATCGTGCTGGTCGCGGTCTCGGCCGTATTTGCGCAACGGAACGGCGAGAATCTCAGCGCGGGCTTCTCGGGTGTCGACGGATCGGAGTCCCAGACGGTCCAGAACGCACTCGACGGCGGCGAGTTCGGGGCTGCAGGCAATCCCCAGATCGGCGTGGTCGTGGCGCCTGCGACGGGTGCCACGACCCAGGACGTTCAGGCCGCCCTGAGCCGTGTCGAGACCGCGGCCAAGGACACGGACGGTATCGTGCTCACACCCCAGGCAGCCGAGCAGGCCCAGGAGGGAGCGCTGAGCGGGCAACCGTTCATCGTCCCGCTGGTCATCGACGCGACCCTGAACGGCTCGGTGGCGGTCACCCAGAACTTCTTCGACCGGCTCGACCCGGGCTCGCAGCAGGGCGACGTCACGACCGACGTGTTCGGTCAGTCGGCGCTTCAGGCCGAGCAGGTGAGCGAGGCGCAGGCGGGCGCGCAGACAGCGGAGGACGTCTCCCTCGTGGTGATTCTGATCCTGCTGTTGGCGACGTTCGCCTCACTGGTCGCCTCCTTCGTCCCGCTCGTCCTGGGCTTCGCCGCCGTCGCGGTCACGGGAATGGTCATCTACTTCCTCTCGAAGGCGTTCACGATGTCGATCTTCACGACGAGCCTGGCCGCGATGATCGGTCTCGCAGTCGCCGTCGACTACACGCTCTTCATCCTCCTGCGCTACCGCGAGGAGCGTGCGTCCGGCGCCGACCGGGAGCGCGCGCTCGAGACGGCGATGAGCACCTCGCTGATCGCGGTGATCTTCTCGGGGACGACGGTGATCGTGTCGCTTCTGGGGCTCTTCCTGATGCCGAACGCAACCGTACGCTCGATGGCGGTCGGGTCGATCATCGTTGTCGCCGTGGCGCTGCTCGGCGCGGCGACGCTGCTCGCTGCGCTGATCACGGTGCTGGGGCGCACGGTCGAGGACCCCGGCCCGGTCGTCCGCCTCGTCCGTCGCGCCGTCGGCGGCTCGTCACGCGGGAACGATCGCGGCTCGACGTTCTGGGAGCGGCAGACGGCCCGTGCGACGCGCCGCCCCTGGCTGACCCTGGCCGGCACACTGGTCATCCTGCTCGTGATCGCGTTTCCGACCGTGCGGATCGCGCTCAACGAATCGAGTCTGCTCCAGCTCCCGGCGGACAACCAGGCCCGCCAGGGGACGGAGCTGGCCGGGCAGATCGCCGGCCCGGGAGCGACCGGGCCGACACTCGTCCTCGTCCGGTTCGACTCGGGGACGATCTCGAGCCCGCCGAACCAGCAGGCCCTCGTGGAGGTCAAGACGGTCATCTCGGCACAGCCGCTCGTCGCCGGCGAGCAGGGGCCGCAGCCCTCGACCAACGGGCAGGCGGCCCTCTACAAGGTGCAGCTGAAGGACGACCCGGAATCGGACGCGGCCAAGAGCGCGGTCAAGACCATGCGGACCGACCTGGCCGCCTCCCCGGCAGCCGCGGCTACCGCGATCTCCGTTGGTGGCCTGACGGCGTCCGAGGTCGACTTCCGCAACTCGATCGCCGACTCGATGTGGAAGATCGTCCTCTTCATCCTCGCCGCCTCGTTCCTCGTCCTCTTCGTCCTGCTGCGCTCGGTCATCCTCCCGATCGTCGGGGTCGCGATGAACGTGCTCTGCGTTGGCGCAGCCTACGGCGTCCTGGTCGCGGGCTTCCAGTGGGGCTGGCTGTCCTTCCTCGGTATCACCCACTTCGGGTTCGTGAACTCCGTGGTCCTGCCGCTGCTGCTCGCCGTCGTCTTCGGCCTCTCGATGGACTACCAGGTGTTCCTGCTCACCCGGATCCGCGAGCGCTATCTGCGCGGTGTGCCCACGGCCGAAGCGGCCCGGACTGGAACCAGCATGGCGGCGCGCACGATCACCGCGGCGGCCTCGATCATGGTCGGCGTCTTCATCGTCTTCGTGATCTTCGGAGTGCCGACCATCCAGGCGGCCGGGCTCGGGGCCGCGATCGCCGTCGCCGTCTCGGCGCTGCTCGTCCAGCTCGCGTTCATGCCGTCGTTGATCATCCTGCTCGGCGACCGTGTCTGGTGGATCCCCGGCTGGCTCGACCGCAGGCTCCCGGCGATCGAGCTCGACTAGGATTCGCGCCTCCAGCGCGATCGCGATAGAACTCTTCCTTGCGGGGTCAAACGGTACGTCCGCTCAATCGTTCGCACCCGCTCTATCGGTCGTAGCGGCCGAACAGCTACGCCGTGCGCAGGTAGAGGTACAGCTGCGGCGCCTGCGACCGTAGCTCACGCAGCGCCCTTGCTTCCAGCTGGCGCACCCGCTCACGCGTGATGCCCAGCTCGACGCCCACCTGCTCGAGCGTCCGCGGTGGCTGGCCGTCCAGGCCGAACCGCCTCGTGATCACGAGCCGCATGCGCGGATTGAGCCGCGTGATCACCTCCGTAAGCTCCTCCGAGCGCATGCCCTGCGTGGTGATCTCCTCCGGCTGTTCGGCGTTCACGTCCTCGATCAGGTCGCTGTAGTCGCTCTCGCCCTCGCCGACCGGCGCCTCGAGGCTGATCGGATCCTCGATCAGCTCGAGCAGGTCGCGCACCTTCTTCTCGGTGAAGCCGCTCTCCTTCGCGATCTCGCGGAGCAGCGGCTCGCGGTTCAGCTTCTGGGTCAGGAGCCGGCGGGCGCGCATCAGGCGACGCTCCTGCTCGGCGACGTGCACCGGCAGGCGGATCGTCCGGCCCTGGTCGGCGAGCGCGCGCGTGACCGCCTGGCGTATCCACCAGGTGGCGTAGGTCGAGAGCTTGTAGCCCATCCGCCAGTCGAACTTCTCGACGGCGCGCATCAGGCCGAGGTTGCCCTCCTGGATCAGGTCGAGGAGCGGCACGCCGGCCTTGGTGTAGTTCCGGGTGATCGACATGACCAGGCGCAGGTTGGCCTCGATCAGGCGGCGCTTTGCCTCCTGGTCGCCGGCGTCCTTGCGCTGGGCGAGCTCGCGCTCCTCGGCTGCCGTCAGCAGCCGGCCGTCGCCGATCTGCCTGAGGTAGAGCTTCAGGGGATCCTGCGTCGGGCCTGCGGCGTCGAACTTGTCCTTCGGCGCGGGCTCGGCCTCGAGCTTGTCGAGCGAAGGCACGAGCTCGAGCTTCGGCTGATCCTCGGCAGGGTCGGCGGGACGCTGGTCGTCCGTCACACGAGTGATATCGGCAATCAGGGGCGGCGCCTGTAGGCCGATCGGCTCTCGACAAACCAACGCCCGCTGCCGATCGTCTGAGTGTCTGTCCCCGTCACCGGGGTCACCCGGCAGGCGGACTACGATCGGAGGAAGCGGCCAATGTGCGGCATTGCGGGATACAGCCTCAGCCCGAAGAGCAGCGTCGACCGGACGCGCGCTGCCCAGGCTCTGCTGGCCGCGATCGCCGAGCGCGGCGCCGATGCGGTCGGGTACGCCTTCCGGTCCCCTGGGAGCCCGATGTCCGTGCACAAGCAGCGCACCGGCGCCAGCGCCGTCCTCGAGCGGCTCGTGATCCCGGCCGACGCGCGCCACGTCCTCCTGCACGTCCGCGACTACACGAAGGGCCATCCCCAGGTCGCCGCGAACAATCACCCCGTGCGCCACGGCACGGTCGCGGGCGTCCACAACGGCACGATCCTGAACGACGACGAGCTGATGGCGCGGCACGGCTTCGAGCGCGCCGAGACCGGGATGAGTGTCGACTCCGAGGTGATCTTCGCCACCGCCGAGGCGACCGACAGCGACGTGCGTCCGTTCGAGCAGTTCCGGGGCTCGCTGGCGGCCGCATGGCTCGACGAGCGCCACCCCGAGCTGCTGTACCTCGCCCGCGGCGTCGGCCGGCCACTCTGGGTCGGCACGAGCCGCCGGGAGCTCTTCTTCGCCTCCACCGGGGAGGCGCTCGAGGTCGCCGAGCGCTACACGGGCGTCCGCCTCCGCAAGCGCGAGCTGCCCGAGGGAACGCTGCTCGCGCTGAAGGGGCCGCGCGCCCTCCGCCACGACCGGTTCCGGCCCGACCCGACGTACGAGGCCGATCCGCTGCCGGCCGTTCGCGCGCCGCACGAGGGCGCCTTCTGCCTCGAGCGGCTCGCCGCCCTCGCCGCCGCCGCGTAGAGCGCCTGACGGCGGACACAACCGCTGATCCGCGTCGGGCGCTGCTAGCTCGGTTCTGCCTTCACCGAGCCGTCCCGCTCGACCGTCGTCCCCTCCTCGCGGAGGCGTTCCCGGACGAGATACTGGAACGTCGACCACGCCCCGCGGCGGGCGTCGAACATGCGGTAGACCTGCCACTCGGTGAGCAGCGCCGCGTCGTCGCGGCGCGCCGCCGCCCAGTCGTTGAACTTCGGCAGCCGTTCGAGCCGCCGCGCCAGCTCCGCACCCTGCTCGATCGCGCGTTCAAGCCGCTCCTCTCCCATCGGCACGTCGAAACCGGCCTCCCTGAGCGCGTTCGTGAGCGAGCCGAACGTGTGCCAGTAGAGCGACTTGGACGGCATCCAGCCGCGGTTCGCGTCGACGTCCTTCGCGGTCGGCACACGACCGAGGCGCTCGCCGAGCTCCCGCAGCAGCCCGAGCAGTTCCTCCCGGGTCGCGAAGCGTCTCGGGACGAGGCCGGCGAGCCGCTTCGCCTTGTTCCAGCTGCCGAAGTGCTCGATCACCGTCTGCGGATGCACGCTCGTGGCCGAATCGTCGGCGAACTCCTTCATCGTCGGCGATCGCCCCAGCCGCTTCGCCGACTCGCGCAGCTGCTCGAGGATCTCCTCGTCCGAGTAGCGGCGGCGGATCTCGGCCTGGAAGGCCGCCAGCTCGGCGGGATCGATGCTGGTGATGGCGCGGTAGGGGCGCTTGCGCGGCATCGAGGCAAACAGGATAGAGCGTCTTGATCCATTTGCAAAGAGCGCTCCCAGGGTGGACTAGAGCGTATTGGGCGACATGCAAACTCGTCCGGCGCAACTAGACTGGTCTCGCGATGCGCCTCGCACTCGAGCTCGCCCTCGCCCGGTCCGCCGGCCGCCTCTCGCGTCTGGCCGGCCGCGGCGGCGGCACGACCATTCCGGGCAAGATCCTCACCACGCTCGATCCGGGCTCGGTCTCGGCGCTGGCGGCGCGGCTACCCTGCGGGACCGCTGCGATCTCCGCGACGAACGGCAAGACCACCACGGCCGCGCTGGTGGCCGCGATCGTCGGCAAGAGGGTCCGGCTCGCCCACAACGGCTCCGGCGCGAACCTCGTCTCGGGTGTCGCCTCCACGCTGATCGAGGCCGGCGACGCCGAGCTCGGGCTGTTCGAGGTCGACGAGGGCGCCTTTCCCGATGTCTCCAGGCGGATCCGCCCGCGCGCGGTCTGCCTCGGCAACCTGTTCCGCGACCAGCTCGACCGCTACGGCGAGCTCGAGCAGATCGCCGAGCGGTGGCGGGCGGCCGTCGCGGACCTACCCGACGGAACGGCCCTGGTGGCGAACGCGGATGACCCGCAGGTCGGCGACCTCGCCGTCTCCCGTCTCGGCAGCGTCACCTTCGGCATCGACGACCCCGCGCAGGCCCGCCCGACGCTCCAGCACGCATCCGACTCGAAGTACTGCCTGCGCTGCGGGACGCCGTATGTCTACGCAGCCGCCTACGTCGGGCATCTCGGCGACTACCAGTGCCCCGCCTGCGGCCACTCCCGGCCGCCGCTCGATGTGGCGGCGTGCGGGATCGAGCTGCACGGGCTCGAGGCGGTCTCGTTCGACCTCGTCACCCCGGAGGGCACCCGTCGGCTGCGGCTCGGCCTGCCGGGGCTCTACAACGTCTACAACGCGCTAGCGGCCGCTTCGCTCTCGCGCGCGCTCGCCGCCACGCTCGACGAGGTCGCCTCGGGGCTGGAGTCGGCGCCGCCGGCCTTCGGCCGCGCCGAACGGATCGATGTCGGGTCCCGGCGGCTGCTGCTCCTGCTGATCAAGAACCCCGCCGGTGCGAACGAGGTCGTGCGGACGGTCGTCGCCGCCGAGGCGCCGCGGCTCGCGGTGGTGGCGCTGAACGACGCGATCGCCGACGGGCGCGACGTCTCCTGGATCTGGGACGTGGACTTCGAGCCGCTGCTCGAGCGCCTGGAGCGCGTCGTGGTCTCCGGCGGCCGCGCAGCGGAGCTTGCCCTCCGCTTCACCTACGCAGGGTTTCCGGCCGACGCGGTCGAGATCGTTCCCGAGCTGGGCTCAGCCCTCGACCGCGCGCTCGAGCTGACGCCCGAGGGAGAGGAGCTGACCGTCCTGCCCACCTACACGGCGATGATCGAGCTCCGCCGGATCGTCGCCGAGCGCGGGTATGCGCGGCACTACTGGGAGCGCGCCGCATGAAACTGCGAGTCGGTCATCTCTACCCGGACTACCTGAACATCTACGCCGACCGCGGGAACATCGCCGTTCTGACGAGGCGCGCGTCCCTGCGCGGGCTCGACCTGGAGGTGACCGCGATCGGCCCCGGCGACGAGGTCGAGCCCGACGGGCACGACCTGCTGTACGTGGGCGGCGGCCAGGACCGCGAGCAGGCGTTGATCGCGCCCGACATCGCCGCCAAGGGGCCCGCGCTGCGCGAGGCGGTCGCGGGCGGCGTCGCCGTCCTGGCCGTCTGCGGCGGCTACCAGCTGCTCGGGCGGTTCTACCGCGACCGCTACGGTTCTCAGCTCCCCGGCGCCGGCGTGCTCCCGCTGCACACGGTCGCGGGCGAGCGACGGATGATCGGCGACGTCCTGCTCGAGTGCGAGCTCGAGCCCGGCCGCCGCGAGACGGTGGCGGGCTTCGAGAACCACGCCGGCCGCACGATCCTCGACGAGGGTGCCGAGCCGCTCGGCCGCGTGGTCGCCGGGTTCGGCAACGACGGCGTCAGCGGCTTGGAGGGCTGCCGTCTCGGCCGCACGATCGGGACCTACCTGCACGGCCCGCTCCTGCCGCGCAACCCGTGGCTCGCCGACTGGCTGCTCGCGCAGGCGGTCACGCATGCAACGGGGGAGGATCCCCCCGAGTTCGAGCCGCTGGACGACAGGCTCGAGGCCGCGGCGCATGCCGTGTCGGCCGCCCGGGCGCGCGCGCGAGGCGGCAAGTTCTAGGGCGCCCACAACGGCCCCAGGTAGACCGTCGGGTCGCCGGGCTGCCAGCGGGCCAGGAACCGCTGGATCGGCGGATGGAGGACGACCTCGTCGAGCTCACTCACCCCGAACAGCCGGTGCCCTCGAACGGCGGCGTCGGCTGAGGTGACCGCTTCCAGCGACCGCCCGCCGAGGTCGGCAGAAAAGATGATGTGGACGACGTGCTTCGCGCGGATCGCCCTCGCGGGGGCAATCGAGTCGACGATCGCGATCGGGCCTTCGAAGGGCATTGGATCGTCGATTCCCACCTCCTCGAGCAGCTCGCGGCGGAGGGCGTCGACGAGCGACTCGCCGGAGTCGACACCGCCGCCCGGCAGCAGCCAGTACTCCTTGCCCGGCTTCTCGTGGCGGCAGAGCAGGACGCGGTCGTTCCAGCGGAGCAGCGCCGACACCCGGATGCGCGGCTCGACCCCCATCACCGCCGCCCGGAGGAGCCGAAGCCGCCCTCGCCGCGCTCGCTGGCCGGCAGGGCTGCCACCTCACGCAGCTCCGCCTGCGGGAGGGCGACCACGACCAGCTGGGCGATCCGCATGCCCGGCTCGACCACGAACGTGTCGCGTTGGTCGGTGTTGAGCAGGATCACGTGCAGCTCGCCGCGGTAGCCGGCGTCGACGAGACCAGGCGTGTTGACGATCGTGATCCCGTGCTCGGCGGCCAGGCCCGAGCGCGGAGAGACCAGTCCGGCGTGACCTTCGGGGATCGCCACCGCGATGCCCGTCCCCACCAGCGCCCGCTCTCCGGGGGCGAGCTCGTGGCGGTCGCAGGCGACGAGGTCGAGACCGGCGTCTCCGGGATAGGCCCTGGTGGGAATTCTGCTGTCCTCGCGGAGCCGTGTGACCGGGATCTCGATCACGCGGCCGAAACAAGGAAACGGGCAAAGCGGCGGACGTCCCGCTCGGGCAGCCGGGCCCGGATCAGGACCCCGTCCTCGCGGTCGGTGCGCGACTCGATCGGCGGCCCGAGCGCGTACAGCTCTGCCAGCTTGCTGCCTTCGGAGTACGGGAGCAGCAGCTCGACGAGCTCGAAGCGGTGCGCGAAGCGCTCGGCGATCCGGGCGCGGAGCTCGTCCAGGCCCTCCCCGGTCCGGGCCGAGACCTGGAGCGACCCGGGAAAGCGGTTCGCGAGCCGCGGGCGCTGCAGGGCGTCGACGACGTCGACCTTGTTCAGCACGAGCTCGATCGGCAGCTCGGCGGCGCCGATGTTTTCCAGCACCCCGTTGACCGCGCGCAGCTGCTCGTCGAGGCGGCCCTCCGGCGCCGAGGCGTCGGCGACGTGCAGGACGAGATCGGCGACGAGCGTCTCCTCCAGGGTGGCCGCGAAGCCCTCGACCAGCTGGTGCGGCAGGCGGCGGATGAAGCCGACGGTGTCGGTGACGAGGTAGCGGCGACCCTCCTGCTCGAACGAGCGCGTGGTCGGGTCGAGCGTCTCGAACAGCCGGTCGTCGACGTTCGCGTCGGCGCCGGTGAGCGCGTTCAGGAGCGTCGACTTGCCCACGTTCGTGTAGCCGGCCAGCGCGATCGTCGGCGTCTCCGAGCGCCGCCGCGCCTTGCGCCGGACGTCGCGCTGCTTGGCGAGGTCCTCCAGCCGCTCCTTGAGCAGGGAGATCCTGCGCCGCGCGAGACGGCGGTCGGTCTCGAGCTGGGACTCGCCGGGGCCGCGTGTGCCGACGCCGCCGCCGAGCCGCTCGAGGTGCTGCCACATGCCCCGCATCCGCGGCAGGTTGTACTCGAGCTGCGCGAGCTCGACCTGGAGCTTGCCCTCGGCGCTGCGGGCGTGCTGCGCGAAGATGTCGAGGATCAGCTGCGTCCGATCGATGACGCGCGCCTTCAGCAGGTTCTCGAGCCGCCGCTGCTGGCTCGGCGCGAGCTCGTCGTCGACGAGCAGCGACTCGGCGCCGGAGTCGGCGAACGTGTGCCTCAGCTCCTCGAGCTTGCCCTTGCCGACGTAGGTGGCGGGATCCGAGCGCACGCGGGGCTGGACGAGGGTGGCGACGGGCTCGACGCCGGCCGTCCGAGCCAGCTCGCGGATCTCGGCCAGCTCCTCGGCCGGATCGGCTCCCCTGGGCAGGACGGCAACGACGAACCCGCGCTCCGGATCCGCCCCCGGGGCGGGATCGGGCTGGCGGTGGGTCACGAGCCGAAGTATCCCACGTCGACCGGGACCCGACGAGGGGCCGCCCCGGAGGACGGCCCCTTGCCCGCAGTGGGTAGCCGGGTGGCCGTGCTACCCGTGCAGGTTCACCGGGACGTTGACGAGCCGGAAGCCGGTGATGCCCGCGAGGGTGCTCTCACCCGGCTTGCTCGCGCGGACGAACATCGCGAGGATCTGCTGCTTGCTGTTCACCGGGAAGTTCGCCTGCCGGCTGAAGGTGAGCGTCGCCCACCCGTCCGAGCCGGAGTTGCTCTGCGTCTCGCCGAACTGGTTGAACGGCGTCGGCGTCGCGTAGACGATCGCCCCCTGCACCGGGCCGGTGCACGTCGAGGTGACGTGGACTCGGAACACGAAGGACTGCGCGCCCCCCGTGACGGTCGAAGGCTGCGACTGGAACTGATCGATGATCAGCCTGGCCGGCAGCGACATCTGGCTGACCTGGTCCGGGTTGCCCTTCGCCGGGCAGCCGTTCGACGGCGGCGGCGGCGGCGGCGGCGGCGGCGCCGATGCCTTGGTGATCACCGCCGTCGGGACCGACGTGGCGTTGGTCGAACCGCTGCCGTTCGTCGCCTTGGTGCGGAACCGGACGGTGTTGCCGACGTCGGCGGAGGTCAGCTTGTACGACCGCGACCCGCCGGCACCGTTGATGGTCGAGCAGCTGCCTCCGGTCTTGTCGCAGCGGAGCCAGTAGTAGTTGTAGTCGTTCGGATTGTTCTTCCACTCGCCGCGGTCGGCCTTGAGCGTGCTGCCCTCCTGCGGCGTGCCGCTGATCGTCGGCGGCTTCGTGTTGACCGGAGCCACCTTGGACGCGGCGTCGCCGGTCGTGGCGAACGCCCCGAGGGCGGCAACGACGACCGCGGCCACCCCTGCGCCGAACACTGCCCCGAGGGCCGCCCAGCGCCTTCTTTGCTTGGTGTGCATTACCAACCCCTTTCATGATCGTTCGCGTTGCCTTGCGAGACGTCGGTTTCCCCCGCTTCGGAGCCTCCAAACGGTCTTTTCGAGACGCTTACATCTCGCCCGGGCGCAGCTACCCTGCTCCCGGATGGCTCCCGACCTCGCCCGGCGCACGCTCGAGCTCGTGAATATCGCGTCTCCCAGCCGGGACGAGCAGCGGATCGTCGAGCAGGTTCGCCACGCCGTGTCCCTTCCGCTCACCTACGCGACGGACGAAGCGCTGCTCTTTGCGACCGGGCGGACCGCGCGGCCGCTCGTCCTCCTCGCAGGTCATCTCGACACCGTCCCGGCGCAGGACAACCTGCCCGGCCGCATCGAGGACGGCTGCGTCGTCGGCCTCGGTGCGAGCGACATGAAGGGCGGCGTCGCAGTGATGGTCGAGCTCGCCAGCTGGGCGGCGGCCGAGCCGGCGGCGGCCTGCGACCTCGCGTTCCTCTTCTTCGTGCGCGAGGAGCTGCCGGTCGAGGAGAGTGCGCTCCCGCGGGTCTTCGCCGAGGCGCCGCTCGTGCTCGAGGCCGACCTGGTCGTCGTGCTGGAGCCGACCGACAACGCGATCCACGCGGGCTGCCTCGGCAATCTCAACGCGACCGCCGTCTTCCGGGGAGAGAGCGCGCACTCCGCACGACCGTGGCAGGGCGTGAACGCGATCGACGTCGCCGTCCGCGGGCTTGCCCCGGTGGTCGCTGCCGAGCCGTTCGAGGTCGAGAGCGGCGGGCTGACCTTCGTCGAGGTGCTGAGCGCGACCCGGATCGAGGGCGGGATCGCGGACAACGTCATCCCCGACCGCGTCGAGGTGCGGCTCAACTACCGGTACGCGCCCGGACGGGCGCCCGCCGAAGCGGAGGAGCGGCTGCGCGAGCTGGTCGGCGGCGACGTCGAGATCACGTCGAACTCGCCGTCGGCGAGCGTGGCGACGGACTCGGAGCTGGTGGAGCGGCTCCAGCGCGCGGGTGACCTCGCCATCGAGCCGAAGCAGGCCTGGACGCCGGTAGCGGAGTTCGCGGCCCAGGGACTCGACGCAATCAACTTCGGCCCGGGCGCGACGCGCTACGCGCACCGCCGGGACGAGCGGGTGGAGATCGGCGAGCTCGAGCGGACGTTCGACGTCCTCCGGCGTTTCATAAGCTAGTTCGATCGTGGGCGTGCTCTGTTCAGCCGTTCCCGGCCGCGACCGAAATGGCAGGCGCGGCCCGCTGCGGCAGGCCGGACGAACCTCGGGTTCAGAGCGGGGGGCCCGCGGGGAAAACCGGCCGTTTCCCCCGTGCTGATGCACGTCTCCCCCGTCCTGTCGGCGCAAGGCACGTATCCGTTCGTCCGCATCGAGCGGGCCAAGCGCGAGGCGGCCGAGGCCGGAATCGAGATCCTGGACTTCGGGCAAGGCGATCCGCACGAGCCAACCGACCCGGTGATCCGACAGGCGCTCGTCGACGGGCTCCGCGAGCGGATGGGCTACCCGAAGGCGGAGGGTCTGCCGGAACTACGGCAGGCGATCGCGGGGTGGTGCGAGCGGCGGTCCGGTGCACGGCTTGATCCCGACGCCGAGATCGTCCCGACGTACGGCAGCAAGGAGGCGATCTTCAGCTTCGCGCAGCTGATGGTCGACCCGCGCGGACCGAAGGACACCGTGGTCGTCACCGAACCCGGCTACCCGGTGCCCGCGCGGGGAGCCGCGTTCGCCGGCGCGCGGGTCGAGACACTGCCGCTGCTCGAACCGAACGGCTTCCTGCCCGACCTGGACGCGGTCGACGGCTGGGACCGGATCGCGCTCTTCTGGATCAACTATCCGAACAACCCGACGGGCGCAACCGCCCCGCTCGGGTTCTACGAGCGGTTGGCGCGGCTCGCGCAGGAGCACGACTTCGTCCTCTGCTCCGACGAGGCGTACAGCGAGCTCTGGTTCGACGAGCCGCCGTCGACGGCCCTCGAGCTGAGCGACCGGTCGAATGTCGCCGTCTTCCAGACGCTGTCGAAGCGTTCCTCCATGACGGGGTACCGGTCGGGCTTCGTCGCCGCGCCCGCGGAGATCGTCTCCGCCCTGAAGACCTACCGACCCTCGACGGGTGCGGCCCCGCAGGAGTTCGTCCAGCGGGCTTCGGCGGTCGCGTGGGGCGACGAGAGGCACGTGGAGCGCACGCGCGAGTCGTACCGCCGCAAGCGAGACGTTCTCCTTCCCGTCCTCGAGCGCAAGGGCTGGCGGGTGGCCGCGAGCGCCGCGACCATGTATCTCTGGGTCGAGGTGCCGGGCCGGGAGTCATCCGAGGCGTGCGCCGAGCGGCTGCTCCGCCACGGGGTGGTGGTCGCGCCGGGCTCGTATCTCGGCGACTCGGGCGAGGGCTACATCCGGATCGCGCTCGTGCCTCCGCTGGAGGAATGCGAGCGGGCGGCGGCGATTCTGGAGGATGCACTGTGACCCGGAGCGACGACACGATCGCCGCGCTCGACCGCGGGGAGATCCGGATCGCCGAGCGCTCCGGCGACGACTGGGTGGTCAACGAGGAGGCGAAGACTGCGATCATCGACTACTTCCGCGAGCGGCAGATGGAGCCGATCGAGCTCGGGCCGTTCGAGTACCACGACAAGATCCCGCTCAAGCGCGACTACGTCGAGCTCGGGGTGCGGGTGGTGCCGCCGGCGGTTGCCCGGTACGGCTCGTTTCTCTCTACGGGCGTGGTGATGATGCCGAGCTACGTGAACATCGGCGCGTGGGTCGGGCCGCGCACGATGATCGACACGTGGGCAACGGTCGGGTCCTGCGCGCAGATCGGAGCCGACGTCCACCTCGCCGGCGGTGTCGGCATCGGCGGCGTGCTGGAGCCGGTCAACGCGCGACCGGTGATCGTCGAGGACGGGGCTTTCGTCGGCTCGCGCTGCATCCTCACCGAGGGCGTCCGCATCGGCGAGGGAGCCGTGCTCGCACCGAACGTGTCGCTGACCGCGTCCGTGCCGATCATCGACGTCACGGGCGCCGAGCCGGTCGAGCATCGCGGCTACGTGCCGCCGCGCTCGGTGGTCGTGCCCGGCACGAGGCCGAAGGAGTTCCCCGCCGGGACCTATCAGCTCGCGTGCGCCCTGATCATCGGCCGCCGTGACGAGTCGACCGACCTGAAGGTCGGCCTGAACGACGCGCTGCGCGAGTACGGGATCGGCAGCTGAGCCGGCGCCGCGGACGGCGAGCGCCGCGAGGGCGGAGGCGAGCCCCGAGGTCCCATCCCTAACCCCCACCCACCCTGGGGAAGCTCACGCGGCGGGATTGCCAGGTTAGCTCGGATCGTCTGACCCGTCCGTGCCGGATGTGCGCCGATCTCAGCGCGCTCGCGCGCTACTCGACGCGCTCGACCGGTCCGGTCAGGCGGGCCGTTCCGCCCTCGAGTCGAACCGTCAGGTCGCCGCCGGGGAAGGAGACCACGACATTGCCTTCACCGTGCGTCGCGGCCGCGACCGCTACCGCGCTCGTTCCCGATGACCGCGTCTCCCCCACGCCGCGCTCCCAGACCCGTGCGGTCACGGCTCCCGGAGCATCGACCCGGACGACCTGGACGTTCGTGCGTTCGGGGAAGCGCGGATGCTTCTCCAGCAACGGCCCGATCAGCGGCAGGTCGTCAGGGTCGCCGACGACCACCGCGTGCGGATTGCCGACGGAGACCGGGATCACCTGCAGGCCGGCGACGCGCTCGCGCTCGTAGACCTCGACGCTCCCGACGTCCTGTTCGATCTCGCCGTTCGCCGACATGCGGGCCCCGACCGCCCGGCCGCCGACCCGGACCGTCACGTCGTCCGCTCCGCTTCGGTCCGCGAGCCACCGGGCGACGATCCGGGTTCCGTTCCCCGACAGCTCGGCGGTCGAGCCGTCAGGGTTCCAGATCACGATCTCGGCGTCGGGACCTGCGACCGCCACGACCTCGAGGATGCCGTCAGAGCCGCCGACCTCCGCCTGGATGCGCTCTGGAGTGAGCGGCGCACCGAGCTCAGATCGCTCAGCCAGCAGGTACTCGTTGCCCGCCGCGCGCCAGCGCGAGAACGTCATCGGCCACCTCATCGGGAGAACGGTCGGCCCGCACGCTAACGAGGCCGGGAATGCGGCGCATCCACTTCCGCTGATACGCGGCAAGCTGCCGCGTGCGGGCGACGAGCGCAGCCTCCGCCTCCTCCCGCGGGAGCTCGGCGATCTCGCGCAGGCCCATGATCTTGCGCGCCGTAGCGGAGAGCCGCCCGGCGAGGGCGCTCCGGACCTCCTCCTCGACCCCTGCCTCGAACATCGCGCGGGTGCGGCGCACGATCCGGCGTTCGAGCTCCCCGGGCGGGACATCGAGCCCGGCGATCATCGTCGGCTGCCGGGTGTCGCCGGCCCAGAGGCGGTCGCCGCGCAGCGAGTGCCCCGCCTCGGCGAGCTCGAGGGCCCGCACTACCCGCCGCCTGTCGTTCGGGTGCACAGCCGCTGCCGCCTCGGGATCGAGGTCGGCGAGGACCGCATGCGCCTGCCCGGCACTTTCGTCGTAGAGGGCGCCCCAGCGCTCACGGGCGCCGGGGGAAGGCGCCGGTGGAACCTCCAGTTCGGCCAGCGCGGCACGGAAGTACAGACCGGTGCCGCCGACGACGACCGGCATGCGACCGGCTTCCAGTGACGTATCGATCGCCGCGTGCGCGCGCGTCTGGAACTCGGCAACCGAGGCTTCGTAATCGAGCGGCCAGACTCCGACGAGAGCGGCGGGTGACTGGTTGGTCAGGATCGGCAGGCCCCGGTACAGCTGCGCCGAGTCGGCGGCGACAAGGTCGGCGGGGATCCTGTGCGCGATCGCCTCGGCGATCGCGCTCTTGCCGCTGGCGGTCGGGCCGAAGATCGCGAGCAGCCTGGTGCCTTTGGCTTCGTCGCTCACAGCAGGCGAGAGCGGGCCGCTTCGAGCGCCTCCCTCGAAAGCCCGCCGTCCAGCAGATACCGCGCGACGCCGCCGTACCGGCGGTCGAGGGCATCCAGGACCGTCCTCATCGCTTCGCCGGGCGTGGCGGAGATCCGCTCGATCCTCGCCCGCTCGGCCTCGTCCTGTGCGTCGGCGAGCCACCGTCGATGCCGGGGCTCGAGCCGCCCCTCGCTGAGGGCGTAGTCCTCGACGATCACCTCGACCGGCACGCCGGCCAGCCGCAGGAGGATCGCCGCGACGAGCCCGGTACGGTCCTTGCCGCCGTGGCAGTGGAAAACGACCGGCCCCGGCGCCGTCGCCACCGCCTCGACGGCCTTAACGAAGCTCGGCCGGCAGTGCTCCAGGAAACGCAGGTAGACGAGCTCGGTCGCGGCGGCGTGCGACGGAGCGGCCTCGGAGAGCGCGCGGATCTCCTCCCAGCTCTCCTCGTCGAAGTGGTCGAGCACCGGCACGTGGACGACCTCCACGTCAGAGCCGCGGGGCGGATCCTCGTCGATCTCGACCTGCGCCCGGAGGTCGACGATGCGTGTCACGCCCGTCTCGAGCAGCGCCCGCCAGCCGTCGGGCGTGAGGAGGCCGACGCTGTCGGCGCGGATCACCGAGCCGAACCGCGTGCGCTTGCCGTTCTCGGTCGGGAGGCCGCCCAGGTCGCGGACGTTCAGACAGCCGTCCCAAGCGAGGTCGCGCGTCGCCACTACGCAGCCGCGGTCACGGCCACGGCGCCCTTGAGCGTGGTCGAGCTCGCCCCGGTGATCGCGACGCGGACGAGCTGCCCGGCGGCCGCGCCGCCGGTGAAGTTGACGGTGGTGTTGCGACGCGTACGGCCGCGGATCAGTGCCGGGTCGGTGCGGCTCGGCCCCTCGACGAGCACCTCCTCCACCCCGCCGATTCGCTCGGTGTTGCGCGCCGCGGCAACACGCTGGACGACCTCGATCAGTCGTTCGATGCGGTCGCGCTTCACCTCCTGCGGCACCTGATCGGGCATGCCCGCAGCCTCCGTCCCGCTGCGCGGCGAGAAGACGAAGGTGAAGGCGCCGTCGAAGCCCACCTCCTCGACTGCCTCCACGGTCTGGCGGAAATCTGCCTCGGTCTCGCCGGGGAAGCCGACGATGAGGTCGGTGGTCAGCGCGAGATCGGGAATCGCCGCGCGCATGTCGGCAGCGAGCCTGGTGAACCGTTCAGGCGAGTAGGTGCGGCGCATCCGCTTGAGCACCGCGGTCGAGCCGGACTGGAGCGGCAGGTGGGCGTGCTCACAGACCGCGTCGCAGTCGGCCATCGCCTCGATCACGTCGGGCCGGAAGTCCTTCGGGTGCGGGCTGGTGAAGCGGATGCGGTCGATCCCCTCGACCGTGTCGCAGGCGCGGAGCAGCTCGGCGAACCGTGTGCGGATCTCCGGCAGGAGGTCGCGGCCGTACGAGTTGACGTTCTGGCCGAGCAGAGTGATCTCGCGGACGCCGTCCGCTGCGAGCGCCGTCACCTCGGCGACGACGTCCCCAGGGCGACGAGACTGCTCGCGGCCGCGAACCGACGGGACGATGCAGTACGCGCACTTCGAGTTGCAACCCATCGAGACCTGCACCCACGCCTGGAACGGCCGCTCGCGCCGGGCAGGGAGCTCGCCTGCGAAGTGCGTCCATTCGGCGAAGCGCCCTTTCGGGCCGTCTCCCCCCGCTCCCAGCCAGTCGGCCAGGTGCGGGATCGAACCGGGGCCGAACGCGACGTCGACGAACGGGTAGCGTTCGAAGATCCGCTCGCGTTGCGCCTCCGCATAGCAACCGCCGACGGCGATCACGCGCCCGGGATCGCCGTCCTTGAGCGCCTTCGCCTGGGCCAGGTGCGCCGCGAGCCGCTGGTCGGGCTTCTCGCGGATCGTGCAGGTGTTGAAGACGACCACGTCCGCCTCGTCCTGCGAGGGCGCCTCCCCGAGGCCGATCGACTCGAGCATGCCCTTGATCCGCTCCGAGTCGTGGGCGTTCATCTGGCACCCGAAGGTGGTGACGAAGTAGCGCTTCACGCCGACAGGGTACCCGGCTCGCATTTCGATTTCGTCGCCGAATCGGCACAGACGCGTGACGATTTCGTCGATACGATCGCAGTGGGTGGTGGGATGGGGTGCCCCGGCGTACGATCTCGCTGGGACTGTGGCCGTCGGCGACAACCTCTACGAACGCCAGAAGCGCTACTACGATCTCAGGGCACCCGAATACGACCGTGGGGCATGGGAGCCCGCGACCGCTCAGCAAGCGGAGGAACTCGCACGGATCGCCGGCGTGATCATGGCCCTGCCGCCTGCGCGCACGCTTGACGTCGCCTGCGGGACGGGCTTACTGACTCAGCATCTGCGTGGCGAGGTGACGATGCTCGATGCGAGCGGGGCCATGCTCCGGCGCGCCGGCACGCGAGTGCCCCACGCACGGCAGGTTCACGCGGAGGCGCTGCCGTTGCCCTTCGCCGAGAGCTCGTTCGACCGTGTCTTCAGCAGCCACTTCTTTGACCATCTGGAGCCTCTCGAAAGGCAGCGGTTCCTGTTGGAGACCCGCCGGGTCGCAGCCGAGCTGGTTCTCGTCCAGCAGGCGGGAGCTCCGACGCATCGCGAGGGACGAGAGGTGCGTGTCCTCGAAGACGGGAGCACGCACGAGATCTACAAGGTGTACTTCACGCCCGAGACGCTGCGGGCCGAGGTCGGCGGTGAGTTCCTCCACAGCGGGTCCGTCTTCATGGTGCTACGCAGATCCTGGGGCGACCCCGAGGAAAATTGAGCCGCGACGAACGGCTCCGGATCTACTTGGCGTACTCGACGGCGCGGGACTCGCGGATGACGGTCACCTTGATCTGCCCCGGGTACTCGAGGTGCTCCTCGATCTCGCGGGCGATCTCGTGTGACAGCAGCACGGCCTGGTCGTCGTCGATCTCCGCCGGCTTGACGATCACTCGTATCTCCCGGCCGGCGTGGAGCGCGTACACCTTGTCGACGCCTTTCATCTGGCCGGCCAGCTCCTCCAGCGATTCGAGGCGCTTGATGTAGCCCTCCAGACTCTCGCCGCGGGCGCCGGGGCGCGACGCCGAGATCGCGTCGGCGGCGACCAGGAGCACGGCCTCCACCGTCTGCGGCTGCACCTCGTAGTGGTGCGCTTCGATCGCGTGGACGACGCCCTGGCTCTCACCGTAGCGGCGCGCGTACTGGGCAGAGATCAGCGCGTGGGAACCCTCGACCTCGTGGGTCAGGGCCTTGCCGAGATCGTGGAGCAGCGCGGCGCGCTTGGCCGTCTTCACGCTCGCGTCCAGCTCGCTCGCCATGATCCCCGCCAGCTGGACGACCTCGAGTGTGTGCTTGAGGACGTTCTGGCCGTAACTCGTCCGGTAGCGCAGCCGCCCGAGGATCTTGACGATCTCCTCCGGGAACTCGCCGCAGTTGGCCTCGAAGACGGCCTGCTCGCCCGCCTGGCGAATGTGGTCGTCGAGCTCCGCTTTCGACTGGTAGTACATCTCCTCGATCCGCGCCGGGTGGATGCGGCCGTCCTCGATCAGCTTGGTCAGCGTGATCTTCGCGACCTCACGGCGGATGCCGTCGAACGACGAGAGGACGACGGCGCCCGGCGTGTCGTCGATGATGATGTCGACGCCCGTCAGGTGCTCGAGCGCCCGGATGTTGCGGCCCTCGCGCCCGATGATCCGGCCCTTCATGTCGTCGGACGGGAGCTCGACGAGTGACACGGTCGTCTCGGCGGCGTGGCTCGCGGCGACCCGCTGCAGCGCGTCGGCGACGAGATTGCGGGCTCGGCGCCGCGCCTCCGACTGGGCTTCCTCCTCCATCTGCCGCACTCGCCGGGCAAGCTCGTGGCGCACGAGCTCTTCAGACCGCTGCAGGACCTCTGCGCGCGCCTCGTTGACGGTCATGGCGGCGATGCGCTCCAGCTCGGCGAGCTCCTGGTCCTTCGCCGACTTCAGTTCCTCCTGGAGTTGGCGGGCGTGCACCTCGCGGTCGGCAATCCCCTGCTCGCGGCGGTCGAGCTCGGTCGTCCGTCGCTCGAGATCCCCCTCCCGCGCCGCGAGGCGCTCCTGCCTCCGGAGCGACTCGGACTGGCGCGCCTTCACCTCCTGCTCGATCTCCTCGCGGAGGCGCACCGAGTCCTCCTTGGTCTCCAGCTGGGCCTCGCGCCGGAGAGCGTCGGCCTCGCGGTGAGCCTCATCGAGCATCAGCTGCCGCTGGCGTCTTGCCGCCGCCAGCCGAGACCCCCCGTTGGCGGCAAGCCCGAGGATCGCGAGTGCAGCACCGACGACGAGACCGATGATGATGCCGATCACGATCGCCATGCCGCTCCTCGGTCGACGGTCCCACGGCGGACGCCGCAGGGCCCCATCCGCCGCCGAGCCGGCGCGGACGCATTCCGCGAATCGAAGCAAGCGAACGGCGACCGTCGGGTCGCTCGGGACTAGCTTAGGTCGAGTTCCTCCGGAAAGCCGTCGCGTGCATGGGTCTCAATCGGGCTGGTATTCGGTGATTCTGGTTTCGGTTCGATTCGGAAATGTGTCGTATGCAGGCAAAACGTCAGATGGGACTCTCGTATCCTACTCCTTCGGGCGCCTCCACTGCAACGGAGGCCGCAGCGACCGTCTCCAGCGCCTCCTCCGCGAAGCCGCGTCGCCCCAACGAGCGGAGGGCCGGCGGGCCGCCGCCGGCCCGGGCCGCCTCGCGGAGCGCGCGCCGGGGCTCGGCCTCCAGGGCGGCCACGGCCGACTCGACCGTCTCGCGCTCGATCCCTTGTCGCTCGAGATCGGCGCGGATCCACGCATCGCCGTAGCCGCGGTCGGCCAGCACGGCGGCCCGGTCGCGCGCGAAACGGGCGTCATCGACGTAGCCGGCGCGCTCGAGCACCTCGAGCGCGCACGACTGCGCCGATTCGGACAGGCCGGCGCGGTCGAGCTTGGTTCGCAGGCTCGCAGCCGAGTGGTCCCGGCGAGCGAGCGCCCTGACGGCGCGGTCGAGGGCGCGCTCCTCCTCCTGCACGCTCTTACGGGGCAGGGCCTCGGGGGGCACGGCTTCGCCGGGCACGCTGTTAGGCCTCGACCGGCTCCTCGGCCTGTTCCACCAGCGGCGTGTCTCCGACCGCCGCCGCCGCGGCGGCCTTCTTCTTCGCCGCCGTCTCCTGGTCGCCCGGATCGGCCATCGGCAGGAGTCTCGCCGACGCGACCTGGTCCTCCCCGAGCTGCGCCTGGATCCGCTGGAGGATTCCCTGCATCACGTCGGGGTGCTCGCGGAGGAACGCGGTCGCATTCTGCCGGCCTTGGCCGAGCCGCTCGTCCTCGAAGCTGAAGTACGAACCCGACTTCTGGACGATCTTCCGCTCGAGCCCCGCGTCGAGCACGGTGCCCTCCCACGAAATTCCGTGCCCGTAGAGGATGTCGAACTCGGCCTGCTTGAATGGCGGCGCGACCTTGTTCTTCGCCACCTTGACGCGCACCCTGTTGCCGATCGCCTCGACGCCCTCCTTGAGCGTCTCGATCCGCCGGATGTCGAGGCGGACCGAGGAATAGAACTTCAGCGCGCGCCCGCCCGGCGTCGTCTCCGGGTTGCCGAACATGACGCCGATCTTCTCGCGCAGCTGGTTGGTGAAGATGCAGATCGTGTCGGTGCGGTTGAGCGTGCCGGCGAGCTTGCGCATCGCCTGACTCATCATCCGCGCCTGGAGGCCGACGTGGCTGTCTCCCATCTCACCCTCGAGCTCGGCCTTCGGGGTGAGCGCCGCGACCGAGTCGATCGCGATCACGTCGAGAGCACCGCTGCGGATCAGCAGCTCGGTGATCTCCAGCGCCTGCTCACCGGTGTCGGGCTGTGAGACGAGCAGCTCGTCGATGTTCACGCCGATCCGCTTCGCGTAGTACGGGTCCATCGCGTGCTCGGCGTCGATGAAGGCGCAGATCCCGCCTCGCCGCTGCGCCTCGGCGATCACGTGGTAGACGAGCGTCGTCTTCCCCGACGACTCCGGGCCGAAGATCTCGACGACGCGACCTCGCGGCAGTCCACCGATGCCGAGCGCGAGGTCGAGCGCCAGCGAGCCGGTGGAGACGGCGCCCACGGACACCTGCGGCCGGTCGCTCATCCGCATCACCGAGCCCTTGCCGAACGCTCGCTCGATCTGACCCAGTGCCGTGTCGAGTGCTTGCTCCCGATCCACCCTCAGCCTCCTCCTAGCTCTGTCGTTTGGCTAGCTTCGTCGTTTGGCTAGCTCTGTCGTTTGGCCGGCTCTGTCGCTTGAAATGTCGAATTCCTGGACGACAACGTATTCGGCCCCGGTCGGCCGTAGCCGGGACATGTAAACAGCCGCTCCGGACGGAGCGACGGCGCTGAGGCCGGGCAGCGAGGGCGAGAGCCGGGGGCGATCCCGGAAGCGCACCACCGTGACGTGCGGCAGCCACGCGCGGCGCTCGGGCTCGTACACGCCGAGCCGTTCGAGCCGCGCGTGCAGATCATGGGCGAGGTCGCCGGCGGCCCCGTCCTGGTCGTCGAAGACGACCATGCCGACGCCGCGGTTCTCACGGTAGCGCAGCTCCCGGAGCACGATCGGCCGGGAGTCGGCAGCGGCAGCGGCCAGGTCGGCAGCGATCGCTCCGACCGTCGCGGCCGGCTGCGAGCCCAGGAAGGCAAGGGTGACGTGGAGATTCTCCCGAGGGACCCGGCGATACCGCCCCGCAGGAAGCCCGCCCTGCCACGCGCCCAGCCGGTCCAGCGCCTCCGGTGGGAGGGTGAGCGCACAGAAGAGCCGAAGCGATCCATCCCCGCCGACGCTAGCAGCCGACCTCACACGCGAATGTCACCGTTCTGTGACAGAAGGCGCCGGAGCAGGTGGAGAGCGGCGACCGTGGACCGGGTCCGGATCGTGTCCCGGTCCGCCGGGAAGCTGAACTCGATCCCGTGTCCGCCCTCGGGCGTCTCGGCATGGAGGTGGACGAGGCCGACCGGCTTCTCCGGCGTCCCGCCGTCCGGCCCGGCGACGCCCGTGATCGCCACTCCGACATCGACGCCGAGGCGGGCCCGGACACCGATCGCCATCTCTGCGGCGGTCTCCGCCGACACGGCGCCGTGTGCGGCCAGCGTCGACGACGCCACCCCGAGCTGGCCCTCCTTCACCGCATCGCCGTAGGAGACCACCGCTCCCTGGAAGACGTCACTCGAACCCGGGACGGACGTCAGCCGAGCCGCCACGAGGCCGCCCGTGCACGACTCCGCCGTGCCCAGCGTCCACTCCCTCGCCCGGCAGAGGTCGAGGACGAACACCTCCACCGGTCGCTCGTCGCGCGCGAACAGGTGCTGCGCCAGCGGCTCGACCAGAGCCTCCTCGAGCGCCTCCGCACGCCGTTCCGCGCCCGGGCCGAAGAGCAGGTCGACATGGATCTCGAACTCCCGGGCGCAGATGGTCGCCTCCACCCCGTCGCCGTCGCCGCCGGCTTCCGCGAGCGCCTTCGCGACCGCCGACTCGCTGGCGCCGTAGAAGCGGAGCACCCGCCGCCCGGGCGGCTGCGCGCGCGCCAGCACCCGCCGCACGGGGTCGGTCTCGAGGGCGAGCGGCCAGAGCCGCCGGAGCTCCGAGGGCGGCCCCGGCAGGACAACCACGGCGCCGCCGCCGGTGTCCAGCACCATCCCCGGCGCCGTCCCCGCCAGTCCGAGCGAGATCGCTCCCTGCGGCAGCGTGGCCTGCTTGCGCACGCCGGGCTCGAAGTCTGCGTACGGCCGCCGGAGCCGCTCGGCCACCTGTCGTGAGACTGCACCAATCTCCTCGTGTAGCGTCCCGTCGAGGACGAGCTCGCGTCCTGTCACCCTGGCGACCAGCTCGACCGTGCGGTCGTCGTGCGTCGGCCCGAGCCCGCCCGAGACAAGGCACAGCTCGGAGTCGAGCGCTCCGGCGAGCACCGCCTGGAGCTCGTCGGGACGGTCGCCCACGATCGTGATCCGGGCCGGCTCGAGTCCGAGCTCGAGTGCCTGGGCCGCGAGGAACGGGCCGTTCAGGTCAGTGCGCTCGCCCCGGACCAGCTCGCTGCCCGTGACGACGACGGCGGCACGAGGCCGCCCGGGATCAGGTGCCTGGCCCGGCAGGGACGATGTCGCGGGAGGTGACCATCAGGCTGCGCGGCTTCGACCCTCCGACCAGGACGCCCCGTCCGTTCAGCCGCATGCGCACGTTCTCGGGCGAGCCGATGTAGACCCAGAGCCGCTTGCCGGTGCCGAACCGCTGCATGCTGCCGTTCGTCAGCGTCCCGTTCCACACCTGACGGCCGTTCTCCGAGCCGGAGCGGACGAGGAGCAGCGTGTTGCCGCCGACAGCGCGCACGACCAAACCCTTCGACGGCTTCGCCGCCGCGGTGGTCGCGGGCGTGTCGAGCGGCAGCGCCGGGTCGCCGCTGCCCCCGTACCGCCAGGCAGCGATCACCAGCGCCGTGACCGCGGCGATGGCGAGGAGGGTGATCCAGACCAGCTTCGACTCGAGGCCCCGACGCCTGCGCACGTGAGTCCTGCGCGAGGAGGAGGCACTCCGCACCCGGCGCTCGAGCACCTCGTCGCCCGAGCCGTAGCGCACGTTGTACTCATCCACGTACAGCTGGCCGTCCAGGCCGAGGTAGTCGGCGTACGTGCGCAGGAATCCCTTGACGTAGGTCGCCGAGGGCAGCGTCTCGAACGCCTCGTCCTCGAGCGCGCGCAGGTACTTCGCCCGGATCTTCGTGCCCTGCTCGAGCTCGGGGAAGTCGAGGCCCTTGCGCGTGCGCGCCTCGCGGAGGCTGTTCCCGATCTCGAACATCTGCCGGGTCGATTGTAGGTGGTCTCGCGGCCGGTCGGGACCGGCCTACTGTTCCGCGAACATGGACAGCAGGCCCCAGAACCCCAGCGCGAGCGCGGAGGTTCCGGCCACGAGGAGGCCGACGATGCCGAGGATCCTGCCCACCTGCGCCGCCGCAGCGCCGCCCGCGCGTCCGAGGGTGATCTGGATGCGCTCCCGCGCGCGGCGGGACAGCACGATCGCCGCCCAGCCGAGCAGGGCAGCGACCACGACCGAGCCCGACGACTCGACCAGCGTCACCTGCTCCAGCTCGCGGGCGAGGACGACCCCGACCGGGACCGCCGCGAGCGACAGGAGCCCGCAGGCCAGCGACCACCAGGCGCGCGGATTCGCGCGCCTGGCGCCGCTACTGCTTGACGTAGGGCCGTCCAACCGATGCGGGTGGGATCGACCTGCCGATCACGCCGACGACTGCAATCAGCGTGATCACGTAGGGCAGGGCCTGGACGAGCACGTTGTACTCGTACCCGTAGCCCTGCACTCGGGTGGCCAGGCCGCCGAAGAAGCCGAACAGGAGCGCGAACGCGAAGGCACCTCCGGGCCGCCAGCCGCCGGCGATCAGCGCCGCCAGGCCGATGAACCCGCGACCGGCGGTCATGTTCTCGGTGAACGAGTGGACGTAGCCGATCGCCAGGTATGCGCCGCCGAGCGACGCGATCATGCCGGAGAGGACGACGGCGCCGTACCGCGTCCGGTAGACGTCGATACCGACCGTTTCGGCGGCACGCGGGTGCTCGCCCACCGAGCGCAACCGCAGCCCGATCGACGTCCGGAACATCGCGAAATACGCGAGCACGATCACGCCGAACAGGACCCAGATCATCAGGTTCAGGTGGCCGAAGGCCTGATACCAGAAGCTCGGCCGGTCGGGATCCTTCGGCGGGATGTGGTTCAGGAAGTTGAGTTTGACGTCCGGGATGTACGGGATCCCGGTGCCGGGCGTTCCGTTCAGCCCGTAGATCTGGATGAAGAAGTAGCCGGTGATGCCCAGGGCGAGGAAGTTGATCGCCGTGCCGCCGACGATCTGGTCGGCGCGCATGTGGATCGCGAAGAAGGCGTGGATCAGACCGAGCACGGCGCCGGACAGGGCCGCGGTGACGAGGCCGAGTTCCCACGAGTTGAGCTTGTCGGCGCCGAGGATTCCGAAGAAGCAGCCGGAGAGCATCATCCCCTCGAGCCCGATGTTCACGACACCGGCGCGCTCGGAGAACATGCCGCCGATCGCGGCGAAAGCCAGCGGCGTCGCGAAGATGAACATGTTGTAGGTCAGCACCCCCCAGTCGACGACGCCCGGGCCGGACGTGGTCGTGAAGGCGCCGTCGAGGTGGGCCAGGCTCGACAGGGTCGCGCCGTACGCCAGGAGAGCGCAGATGCCGGCCGCGGCCACCGCCCCCCACCCCAGCTTCCGCTCGCCCCGTGCGGCCGCCCACGCCCCGCCGAGGGCCGCGAGCGCCGAGAAAACGAACGGCACGGCCGGTGAGCGCAGCGTAACCGGCGGCAGCGCGAGCCAGAGGCCGAACGCAGCGAGACCGACCGAGAACCAGCCGACGTACTTCGCGGTCGCCTCCGAGCGGATCGCTCCCTGGACGGCGGGCGAGAGGGCGCTCATCTGGCGGCCGCTCCGGGTTGCGTCGCAGGCGCCACTGCCGGCGTCCGCCGGAGCTTCCTCCGGAACCTCCAGATCCAGAGGAAGAGCAGGTCGGCGCCGACGAACAGCAGGACGAGGCCCTGGATGATCAGCGTCAGGTTCCCGGCCAGCTCGGGCTTGATCACGTCCTGGATCGCCGGGTTGCGGGTCGAGGTGCCCTGCAGGAGCGCGCCGAACAGAAGCGCGGCGAACGGCACGCCGATCGCCGAGTTGCGTCCGAGGAGCGCGACTGCGATGCCGATGAAGCCGACGGACGAGACCTGGATGTCCAGCACGCCGAGCCGGAACTGCCAGCCGAGGATGTCCATCGCGCCGGCAAGGCCCGCGAACGTCCCCGAGATCGCCATCGCCAGCACGTAGCTGCGCTTGACGTCGACACCGCCGTAGCGGGCCGCCTCCGGGTTGAAGCCGGTGGCGCGCACCTCGTAGCCGAGCGTCGTCCGGTTGAGCAGCAGCCAGTAGACGACGGGCGCGCCGAGGGCAATGAAGAAGCCGACGTGCAGCCCCTGGAGCACCGGGTCGCCCCAGAAGACCGGCAGGTGCGCCCCCTGCGCGATGTCGCTCGACACCGGCACCGACTTGTCGGTCGAGTTCTGGAGCTGCCCGCCCTGGCCGACGAGGGCCTGCGTCACCCAGACCGCGATCCAGTTCAGCATGATCGTGGAGATCACCTCGTGCACCCCGACGGTCGCCTTCAGGAAGCCCGCGATCGCCGCCCAGGCCGCGCCCGCCACGGCCGCCAGGACGACCGCGAGGAAGATGTGCAGGCCCGATGCCATGTTCACCCACGACGAGCCCACCCACACGCTCACGAAGGCGCCGACGATGTACTGACCCTGGCCGCCGATGTTGAACAGGCCGCACTTGAACGCGAACGAGACCGCGAACCCGGTCAGGATCAGGGCAGTGGTGACGAGCAGCGTCTGCTGCAGGTTGTAGGCGGCCTCGACCCGGGCATCGCCGGTCACCCAGGGGAACAGCCAGTTCAGCCCCGTGCCGTCGAAGATCCCCCTGAACGCCTTGAACGGGTTGTGGCCGGTGACTGCGATCACGATCATCGCCATCGCGAACGCGAAGAGCGTGGTCACGACCGGCATGACGATTCCGCCGGCCCGCTGGAGGACCGCCATCCGCGCGGCCACGCTCGGGGCATAGCCGCCGGGCCCCCCTCCCGGCGTCTCGAGGAGCTCCTCTTCCTGCGCCTCCAGGCGCTCCTCCTGCGGGTCGATCGGCCCTTCGCTCATGCTGCGGCCGTTTCCTTCCGGCGCCCACCCGTCATCGCGATCCCGAGCTCCTCCTCGCTCACCTCCGGGCCGTACTCGCCGACGATCTGCCCCTCGAACATGACCAGGATCCGGTCGGCGAGCGACAGCACCTCGTCGAGCTCGAGCGAGACCAGCAGCACCGCCCGGCCCGCGTCGCGCTCGGCGACGAGGCGGCGGTGGACGTATTCGATCGCGCCGACGTCGAGGCCCCGGGTCGGCTGGGCCGCGATCAGGACCTGCGGGTTCCGTGCCACCTCCCGCGCGACGACCACCTTCTGCTGGTTCCCGCCCGAGAGGGCGCCGGCCAGCGTCCGCGCTCCGCCGCCGCGAACGTCGAAGTCCTTGATCAGCTGGGCGGCGCGGGCGATCAGCCGCTTCGGATAGAGCCACCCAACCTTCGAGGCGGGCTCGACGCAGTAGTCGTGCAGCGCGATGTTCTCGGCGATCGAGAACTCGAGCACGAGGCCGCGGCGCTGGCGGTCCTCGGGGATGTGGCCGATGCCGAGGTCGAGCATCTCGCGTGCCGTCGAGTGGTTCTCGGCCGCCCGCCCGGCGACCTCGACGGTGCCTGCCGCCGGCCGGAGCAGGCCGGTGAGCGCGTCGATCAGCTCGGTCTGGCCGTTTCCGTCCACGCCGGCGATCGCGACGATCTCGCCGGCCCGGACGTCGAATGAGACGCCACGGACCTTCTCCAGCCCACGGTCGTCGAACACGTGGAGATCCGAGACCTGGAGGAGCCGGGCCGCGGGCTTCGCCGGCGCCTTGTCGACCCGGAGCAGGACCTCCCGGCCGACCATCATCCGGGCGAGGCTCTCCTCGGTCGCGCCTTCGACCGGAACCGTCTCGATCCTCTTGCCCCGGCGCAGGACGGTGATGCGGTCGGCGACCTCGAGCACCTCGTGCAGCTTGTGCGAGATGAAGATGATCGACTTCCCCTGCGCCTTCAGCTCGGCGATGATCGCGAACAGCTCCTTCGCCTCCTGCGGCGTCAGGACGGCTGTTGGCTCGTCGAGCACGAGGATCTCCGCACCGCGATAGAGGGCTTTCAGGATCTCGACACGCTGCTGCGCGGCGACCGTGATGTCCTGGATCCGGCTGCCGGGGTCGACGGCGAGGCCGTAGCGGTCCGAGAGGTCGCGGACGCGCTTCCGGGCCTCCCCCAAGTCGAGCATCACCCCGGCGTACGTCGGCTCCTCGGCGAGGACGATGTTCTCGGCCACGGTCATCACCGGGATCAGCATGAAGTGCTGGTGCACCATCCCGATCCCGCTCTCGATCGCGTCCTTGGCCGACGCGAACGACATCTTCTTCCCTTTCAGGAGGATCTCCCCCGAGTCCGGGTGGTAGAGCCCGTAGAGGATGTTCATCAGCGTCGACTTGCCGGCGCCGTTCTCTCCGAGGAGCGCGTGCACCTCGCCGGCGGCGACGTCGAGGTCGACGTGGTCGGTGGCGAGCACGCCGGGGAAGCGCTTGGTGATCCCGCGAAGCTCGAGAACGGGTGCCTCGGTCACTGGCGGCGATTCTCTCACGAGGGAGGCGAGCCTTGCGGGCCCGCCTCCCGTCGTGACTGGTGCTGTCCGTCTAGAACTTCGCCGGGATCTTGATCTTGCCAGCGATGATCTGCGCCTTGAGGGCGTTGACCCTGGCGATGTACGCCTTCGGCACCTTGGAGCTGATCTTCCCGAGCGCGACACCACCGTTCTTGAGGTTGAAGACGATGTCGTTGCCCGGCACCAGCGTGCCGGCCTGGACGGCCTGGACGAACCGGTACACGCCCAGATCGACCCTCTTGACCGCGCTCGTCAGGATGTGCGGGCCGAGGTAGGACTGGTCGACGTCGACGCCGTCGCCCCAGACGCCCGCCTCCTTCGCCGCCGCGAGCGCGCCGAAGCCGCACGGGCCGGCGACCGCGAATACGACCTTGGAGCCGGCGGAGATCTGGTTCGCGGCCACCGCCTTGCACTTATCCTGCGCGATGAAGTCCTGCGAGTAGCCGACCAGCACCTTCGTACCCGGTGCACACTTGGTCGCGCCCGCCTTGTAACCCGCGATGAACGCGTCGACGGGCGGGATCTTGACGCCGCCCACCGCGCTGATCGTCTTGCCGCCGCCCTTCTTCGCCATCAGGGCAGAGAGACAGCCGACGAGATAGCTCTGCTCCCCGGAGGCATACGTCAGGCCCGTGATGTTCTTCACGAGCAGCTTGCCCTTCTTGTCGGAGAACGGCGGCCCGTGCACCGAGTAATCCGTGATCGCGAACTGCGTGTTCGGGAACTTCTTCGCCACGGTCGCCTCGCCGTCCGCGAGCAGGAAGCCCGCGCCGACGACCGCGTCGAAGTTCTGCCGTGCAAGCGTTGCAAAGTTCGGGATGTAATCGCCAGCGGAGTGCGACTCGATCGCGCGGGTCGTCACGCCGAGCTTGGCCTGGGCCAGCTTCAGGCCGGTGAGCTGGTTTTGGTTGAACCCCTTGTCATTGAAGCGGCCGACGTCGCTGACGAGCCCGGCCTTGAACGTCGCAGTCGGTGCGGCGCCGCCGGTGCCGGCGAGCAGCGCGACCGCGAGAATGATCGCCGGCACGGCAAGCGCAACCGGCAGGAAACGTCTTTTGGTCACCCAAATCCTCCCTCGCTACTGACTTTTCCACAGAACCCTCGGGCAGGGGAACGCCCGATCCTATCCCTTCAGACCCCAGGGTCAACTGATTAGACGTCCTCCGGGCGACTTGGATAGCCGGCGGCGGCGACCAGCGAGCCGGCACATGTGCGAATGCGGTCGAGCTCTTCCGATGTCGCCCGCGCGACCCGCTCCTCGACCAGCTGCTCGCAGCGTTCCAGCACCGCCGGCCAGGACTCCGGGTCCTCCCCGCGCACCTCCAGCAGGCGCCGCAGCCAGCGCCGGCCGTACTCCGCATGCAGCGTCTCGTCGGCCCAGTCGAACTCCATGTCAGTCTCGCTGGTCGTGTCGCCGAGATCGTGGAACGCCTGCGCGCGCTCACGCTTGCGCCCGATGTTCTTCGTCTCGAAGTAGCCGAGCATGCCGAGGCGGTAGAGCGGGTCCTGCCCCTCGCAGGCCTCGTAGATGTAGCCGCCGAGCGGGATCTGCGCCGGCTCGAAGCCCCAGCGCTCGAGCCGCTCCTTGCCCATCAGCATGTGACGGCTCTCGTCGTAGAGCCAGCGCGCTGCGTCGCGGATGAACTCCCAGCCGAGCTCCGGCGAGAGCTCATGCAGGATGCGGCCCGCGGTGTCGACAGCCCACACCTCGTTCAGGTGGCTGACCGCCGAGCGCAACTGCAGCGCGACGCCCTCGCCGTACGGATATGTGGGATCGAGCACGTCGGGCCAGTAGAAGCTCGACGCGAAGTAGCGCGGGTCACGTGCGGGGTCGTCCTCCACGAGCTCGACCGGGGCCAGCGCCTCCTGCTGCCGCTCCTTGTCTCGGAGCGCCGTCTCGACGATGCGGATCGAAGGGCCGTCGGCGAGCTCGTCGGCGACGTCGAGGTAGCGGGTGTAGTAGTCGCGCAGCCCGGCCGCGAGGCGGCGGAAATCGTCGGGCGTCTGCACCGGTAGCTCCTCGGCCTCCTCGTCGAGGAACCGCGCCGGGTAGCGCAGCTCGAAGACGCGCTCGCGGAGCGCCTCGGCGGCGAGCGCAGACTCCCACGCCGTGCGGGCCAGCTCGGCCTTGTGCTCGAGTCGTGCCACCCGGGCCGTCCAGCCGCCGCAGACGAGCACGACCGCCTGCTCGCGGTAGAAGAGCCGCGTCAGCGCCTGGGCGGTGTCGAAGCGGACCCGCAGCTCTCGGGTGGGCGGCAGGTAGCTCAGCGCAAGACCTCCAGCAGCAGCTCGAAGAAGCCGTCCGTGTCGTAGCCGGTGACGACCGTCGCGTTGGGCTCCCCCTCGACGCGGCCGAGGCTGTCGATCAAACTCCAGCCGCGCGTTAGGTCGCCCGACGTCTCGACGTCGACGACCGCGTTCTCGGTCGACAGGATCAGGGACGGCTCCACGATCGCGGCGCAGGCCATCGAGTCGGGATGGGTCGACCCGCCGAGGTGGTTGACCCTGTCGTCGAACTCGCGCGCCTTCCGGTTCACCTGCCCGAAGAACCCGCCCAGCGGCGTGCCGAGCGCGTCGATCCGCGCGAGCTTGGCGTCGTCGAAGACTCCGTGCGTTCGCGTCAGCGACCAGGTGAAGAGCGTCAGCCGGAAGCCCGCGTTCAGGACGATCTTCGCCGCCTCCGGGTCGACGAAGAAGTTGTACTCGGCCGCGGGTGTGATGTTCCCCTCGCCGCCGCCCATCACGCAGAGGTGTGCGACCTTCTGCGCGATCGACGGGTCGCGGATGACCGCGGCGGCCAGATTGGTCAGCGGCGCCTGGGCGAGGATGGTCAGCTCGCCGGGGCTCGCGTTCACGCGGCGCACGAGCTCGTCCACGGCGTGCTCGGGCTCGGGGCGCTGTGCCGCCCGTGGAAAGAACGAGTCGCCCATCCCGTCCCGGCCGTGGACGTACTCCGCGCCGACCCACTCGGCGATCAGCGGCTCGGCGCAGCCGGCGTAGACAGGCACCTCGCCGGCCCGGCCGACCGTCTCCACGGTGTAGAGGGCGTTCTCGACCTCCTGCTCGAACGCCACGTTCCCGCAGCAGACGGTGATCGCCTCCAGCACCGCTCCCGGGTGGCGGAGCGCGATCAGTAGCGAGAAGACGTCGTCGCCGGCCGTGTCGGTGTCGACGATCAGGCGGGTCATGCGCAAGTGACGGCGAGCCGCTCCTCGAGCTGCATGCGGCTGGGCAGTCCGGGGATCACTCCTGCGTGCTCGACCATGTGCGCGCCGGCCGCGCAGCCCCAGCGGACGGCCTCGGCGTCGGTGGCGCCCTCGGCCAGGCCGACCGCGAACGCCGCACAGAACGCGTCGCCTGCGCCGGTCGTGTCCACCGGTGTCGCCTCGAAGGCCGGGATCTGCCCGCCGCGCAGCCGCGCTCCCTGCTCGCCGAGCGTGACCACGAGCGTGCCGTCTGCGCCCTCCACGGCGAAGGCCTCGCTCTCGTTCGGCGTCAGGTAGTCGGCGGCGGGCGCGATCGGACGCGCGGGGGCGGGCGCCGGGTTCAGGATCGTGCGGATGCCAGCCGCCCGCCCGACCTCGAGCGCATGCAGCGCCGTCTCGACCGGGATCTCGAGCTGCACGAGCAGGACGTCGGCGTCGGCGATCGCGGGCCGGAAGGCGTCGACGTGCGCAGGCGTCAGCGCCGAGAGCGCTCCGGGAACGATCACGATCCGGTTGTCGCCGCTCGCCTCGACCAGGATCGCGGCGGTCATCGTCGGCAGCGGCGCGCGGAGAACAGCCGAGGCGTCCACACCCTCCTCGGCCCACAACTCGAACGCGTGATCGCCGAACGAATCCTCGCCGACCGCGGTCAGGAAGACGACCTCGGCGCCGAGTCGCGCCGCGCCGACCGCCTGGTTCGACCCCTTGCCGCCGTGGTCGGTCCGGAACATCGAGCCGACCAACGTCTCCCCGCGCCCGGGAGCCCGCTCGACGCCGAACGTGAGCCCCACGCCGTAGCTGCCGACGACCGCGACGCGCGTCACCGTGCCATCTTAAGCCGCGGCGATTCGAGCCATGACCGGGGGACAGTCTTCCTGCCACGGCCGGAACGGGCACTCAGGCCGCATCGACAAGGCCGTCCTGAGCCGGCCGCAACCGTCCTGTTGCGGTGGTCCAGGGACTGTCCCCCAGGGGGCTACGTCCTTCGAGCCGGGTCCTAGGAGGCCAGCGTCTCGCTCTCGCCGACCAGGACGCGGCGCGGCTTCGAGCCCTCGTACGGGGAGATGATCCCGCGGCGCTCGAGCATGTCGATCAGACGGCCGGCGCGCGTGTAGCCGACCCGCAGGCGCCGCTGGAGCAGGGACACCGATGCGGTCTGCGCCTGGACGACGACCTCGATCGCCTTCTCCAGCAGCGGGTCCTCGTCCGGGTCGAAGTCGCCGTCCTCGTCGTCGAAGCCCTCCGCGGGCTTCTCCGGCGCCTCCAGCATCGACTCGTCGAGCTCCTGCTCGCGCTGCGCGCGGCACTGCTCGACGACCAGCGCGACCTCCTCCTCGCTGACATAGGCGCCCTGGACGCGCTGGAGCCGCGACGTGCCGAGCGGCTTGAACAGCATGTCGCCCTGCCCGAGCAGGCTCTCGGCGCCCGCCTGGTCGAGGATCACGCGCGAGTCGGTCTGGCTGGACACCGCGAAGGCGATCCGCGACGGCACGTTCGCCTTGATCATCCCGGTGATCACGTCCACCGACGGCCGCTGTGTCGCCAGCACGAGGTGGATGCCGACCGCGCGGGACTTCTGCGCGAGCCGGATGATCGCGTCCTCCACGTCCTGCGGCGAGATCATCATCAGGTCGGCGAGCTCGTCGATCACGACCAGCAGGTACGGCAGCTCGGTCTCGCCGCGGCCGCGCAGCGCGCGGTTCATCTCGGGAAGTGAGCGCGCCCGCACGTGGCTCATCCGCTCGTAGCGGCGCTCCATCTCCCCCACCACGTTCGCGAGCGCCGCGGCAGCCGTCTTCGGCGACGAGACCACCGGCGTCAGCAGGTGCGGGATCGACTCGTAGAAGCCGAGCTCGATCCGCTTCGGGTCGATCAGGATCATCCGGACGTCGTCGGGCGTCGAACGCAGCAGCACGGAGGTGAGGATCGTGTTGATGCAGCCGGACTTGCCCGAGCCGGTGGTGCCGGCGATCAGCAGGTGCGGCATCCGGGCGAGGTCGGTCCAGACCGCGTTGCCGGAGATGTCCTTGCCGAGCCAGACGGACAGCGGGCTCGAGGTGGCCGGCAGGTCGTCGTAGATGTCGCCGAGCGTGACCAGGTTCGGTGCGAGATTCGGCACCTCGACGCCGACGGCCTGCTTACCGGGGATCGGCGCGAGGATGCGGATCTCCGTCGTCGCGAGCGCGTACGAGAGGTCGTCCTTGAGCGCCGCCACCTTCGACACCTTCGTGCCCGGCGCCAACTGGAGCTCGTAGCGGGTGACGCGCGGACCGGCGATCTCGCCGACGATCGTCGCGTCGACGCCGAAGTTCGCGAGCGCCTGCACCAGCAGGCCGGCCACGCGGCCGTCCTGCTCGCCCGGCTTGGCGGCGGCTGCCTTCGAGCGTCGCAGCAGATGCCGGTCGGGGAGCGTGTACACGCCGTCGTCACCCGACTCGGTGACGTCGAAGAGCGAGGTCTGGGAGCCGTCGGCGGCCTCCGGCCCGGATTCCGGCTCCTCGCCGCGGTCGAGCACGAGCAGGGGTGCGGGCGAGACCACGTCCGGGAACTCCTCGACGCCGTCGACCGGCGGCGAGACGAGCGCCGGCGGCGGAGCGAGGGGGGCCGCGACCGATACGGGCTCGGGCGTCGCGCGTCGCCGTGCGCCGGGGCGCCGCGCTGCGCTCCGGACCGCGTGGCCGGAGCGACGCAGGAGCGCACCGGCCGACGCGCCGGTGACCAGCAGCACGCCCGCAAGCAGCAGGAAGACGCCGAGGATCTGCGTTCCGGTCGAGCCGATCGGCCTGCCGAGGACGTTCGCGAGCCCGCTCCCGAGATAGCCCCCGTGTGCTGCCCCGAGCACGAGCGCGAGCCCGAGGGCGACGACGACGAGCCCGGTCCGGAACGGTCCGAACCGCGGCAGGTCGCTGCGGGCGACCATCAGCGCGCCGACGGCGACGCAAGCGACCGGCAGCACGTACGCGATCCCTCCGACGACAGCCACGAAGCCGTCTCCGATCGCCTTCCCGGCGTAGCCGCCGTTCCAGCCGACGTACAGCACCATCGCCATGAACAGGGCGAACGCGAGCAGCCCCAGGCCGATCAGCTCGGGATGCTGGTGCGCGGGTGCCGCCGCGCGCTTGCGGCGCGTGCGCTTCCTGACCCGTGACGGCGTCTTCGGGCGAACCCTAGCGGGACGCTTTTTCCGCGCCATGGGCGCGACTTCGACGGAGGCCGCGCGAACCCTGCCCGGCCTAGCCGAGCGAGGAGAGCCGCTCGACGAGCAGCCGGACGAACGCGTCGGCGTCGATGCCGACCGCGACGTGCGCGTTCGGCTCCCAGCCGACGCGCCCGCGCAGGTCGCAGTTGGTGCGACCCCGGCCGAGCTCCTCGCCGCAGTCGACCTTCACGCCGACGTGGCGCGTCTCGACGATTCCGGGCTTGAACGCATGCGCCATTGCGACCGCGTCGTGGATCGGCGAGCCGTCCCAGCCGTAGCTCTGCTTGTGAAAGCGGCCGTAGAACTCGAGCAGCTCGGCGACCATCCCGCCCATGCGCCCCGACGCCTTCAGCTCGGCGGTCGGCTCGGGGCCGAAGATCGCCTGGTGCGTGACGTCCAGGCCGATCATCGTCACGTCCAGGCCGCTCCGGAAGACGCGCTCCGCCGCCTCCGGATCGACCCAGATGTTGAACTCGGCTGCCGGGGTGACGTTGCCCTCGCCGTACGCGCCACCCATCAGGACGATGCGCCCGACCTTCTCGGCCACGTCAGGATGCATGTTCAGGAAGAGGCCGATGTTCGTCAGCGGGCCGGTGGGGACGAGCGTGATCGGCTCTGCCGAGTCGCGAACGGTGTCGGCGATGAAGTCGACCGCGTGCCTGGGGTCGGGCGCGATCGTCGGCTCTGGCAGCGTCGGGCCGTCCATCCCGCTCGCACCGTGAACGTACTCCGCGACGAACGGCTGCCTGACGATCGGGCGGTCGGAGCCGGCGGCGACCGGCACGTCCGTGCGATCGACGAACTCGAGCAGCTTGAGCGCGTTGACCGTCGTCTTGTCGAGCGTCTGGTTGCCGTGGACGGTAGTGATGCCGACGAGCTCGACCTCCGGGCTCGCGAGCGCGAGCAGCAGCGCGATCGCGTCGTCGTGGCCGGGGTCGCAGTCGAGCAGGATCTTCATGCCCGCAGTATCCCGTCTACCTCCGCCGCGGTTGGGAGCGACGGCTGAGCACCCGGCCGCGAGGCGGCGAGCGCGCCGGCAGCACATGCCCGGGCGAGCGCCTCATCACGGGATCGCTCTTCGAGCAGCGCGACCAGCAGGCAGGCGGTGAACGCGTCGCCGGCGGCCGTTCCGTCGACGGCGTCGACCGTCGGTGGCTTCGCACGGGCCACCTCCTCGCCCCGCTCGAGCAGGACGGCCCCCTCGGCGCCGAGCGTGAGCGCGGTCAGCACGTCGAAGCACCCGATCGCCTCCTGCTCGTAGCGGTTGACGACGAGCAGGTCGACGTCGTCGAGCAGCCCGTCCGAGAGCTCGCGGGCGGGAGCCGCGTTCACGCACGCGAACCGTGCCCGGCGGACGGCCTCGGCGACCGTCTCGACCGGGATCTCGAGCTGGCAGAGCACGGCGTCCGCCTCCTTCAGCCCGTCGCCGGCTTCGGCGGCGGTATTCGCCCCCGGAGCGACCACGATCTGGTTCTCGCCGTCCTCGCCGACGACGATCAGCGCGACACCCGTCGGCTCGGCCACGCGGCGGACGCCGTCCAGGCTGACGCCGCCCTCGGCGAGCAGCGACAGCGCCTCGTCGGCGAAGGGATCGTTGCCGACCGCGCCGACCATGGCGACGTCCGCCCCCAGCCGAGCGGCCGCGAGAGCCTGGTTCGCTCCCTTTCCGCCGGGAACCCGCTCGAAGGTCGCGTCGGTGAGCGTCTCCCCCGGCCGCGGCAGCCGCTCGCAGCGGGCGACCAGGTCGAGGTTGATCGACCCGACGACCGCGATCGACGGATTACGCGGCAAGCGCGCGCAGGTCTTCGAGCGTGCGGCCGAGCAGGTTCTCGCGCAGGTCGAAGAGGCCCGCCCAGAGGGACGAGCGGTCCGGCTCGGAGCCGAGGTCCGCCGCCGAGCGCAGCCCCTCGAGCGCCCGGACGAGAACGGCCAGCTCCAGGTACGCCTGCGCCACGCGGACAGGGGACACCGACACCCCCGCGCGGTCGAGGACGTCCTGCCAGTCGCGCAGCTCCCCGGCCCCGGGCTCCCCGTACCACGAGCGGCCCTCGGCGATCTCCGGCTCGAGCTCGAGCAGGTAGCGGCCCAGGGGGCGCTCGAGCCCCGACAGCGCCGTCTCCGCGCGCTCCGCAGCCCGCCGCAGCGCCGCCTGGCGCTTCCCGGGCGTGCACGGATCCGGCTCGCCTCGCGCCCAGCGCTCGAGCAGGCGGCAGAACGAGAGCGCCGCAACCTCGCACGCGGAAAGCTGCGAGATCAGCCGCCTGCCGGTCGCGTCCTCGGCGGCGTTGTCGGCCAACACGCCGGCCCAGCCATCCAGAACGGTGCTCATGCTTCCGCCGCCGCGACCGACATGGCGGGCGCGGCCCACCTCCGTTCGCCGTGAGAACGATGGTCTTGGGGAGGGGGGCTCACGGGGGGAACCGGCCGTTCCCCCTGTGCGAGCGAGCTCGGGCGAAGCCCGGCGAGCGTCCTCATACCTCGACTACTACAGGAAGGATCATCGGCCGTCGACGGGTACGGTCGTAGACCAGCTGGCCGACGCCGTCGTGCAGGTGCTCCTGGAGCAGCTTGATCTCGACGATCTCGTCCGCGATGCAGCCGCGGAGAACGCTCTCCGCCTCCGCCCGCATCTCGTCCAGCAGCGGCTCCGTCTCCGCGAACCCCCGCGCGATCACCTCCGCGGCGGCCGAGCGAACACCGTTCGTCCCCGCCAGGGTGGCGACGACGATCAGGACGCCGTCCTCGGCCATGTGCCGGCGGTCGCGCAGCGCGACGTCTCCGATATCGCCGACTCCGAGCCCGTCGACGAAGGTCACTCCGGGCTCGATCCGGTCGACGATCGAGACGCCGTTCGGCCCGAGCTCGACCACCGAGCCGTTCTCGGCGAGCACGATCGACGACGCCGGCACACCCGCCTCCTGGGCCATCCGCGCGTTCGCGGCCTGCATCCGGTACTCGCCGTGGATCGGCATCACCGCCTTCGGGCGCACCAGCCCGTACAGCGTGCGGATCTCCTCCTGGTTGGCGTGCCCGGAGACGTGCACGGCGGCGTTCTCCTCGTGCAGCACCTCGGCGCCCGCCCTGGAGAGCTGGTTGATCGTGTCGTGGACGCGCAGCTCATTTCCGGGCACCGGCTTCGCGGAGAGGATCACCGTGTCGCCTCGCTCGACCGAGACCGACTGGTGGTCGCGGTACGCGATCCGGGTCAGGGCCGACATCGGCTCGCCCTGGCTGCCGGTGCAGAGGATCAGGACCTCGTGCGGGTCGTGCTCCTCGAGCTCCTTCGGCTGGATCACGACCCCGTTGGGAACCTCCAGGTAGCCCAGGTTGCCGGCGATGTTCAGGTTCTTGCGCATCGAGCGGCCGACGACGGCGACCTTGCGGCCGGTCTGGACGGCGACGTCGATCGCCTGCTGCATCCGGTGGACGTTCGAGGCGAACGAGGCGACGAGGACGCGGCCCTGCCGCTGCGGGATGATCTGCCGGAACGCCTCGCCGACGAGCCGCTCCGAGCCGGTGAACCCGCTCCGCTCGGCGTTCGTCGAGTCGCAGAGCAGCAGGTCGACGCCGCGGTTCCCGAGCTCGGCGAGCCGGCCGACGTCGGTGCGGAAACCGTCGACAGGCGTATGGTCGAGCTTCCAGTCGCTCGTGTGCAGCACACGTCCGGCGTCGGTCTCGATCAGCACCGCGACGTTGTCGGGCACCGAGTGCGCCATCCGCACGAACTCCAGCCGGAACGGCCCGACCTGCACGGGCTCGCCCTCCGGGTCGATCTCGCGCAACTCGGCTGCGTTGAGCAGCCCGTGTTCGTCGAGCTTCGATTTGACCAGGCCGAGCGTCAGTCGCGTCGCCCACACCTCCGGCACGCGCACCTGGCGCATCAGGTACGGAAGCGCACCGACGTGATCCTCGTGCGCGTGCGTGAGCACGACCGCGCGGACGTCGGCCTGGCGCTCGACGAGGTACGAGAAGTCGGGCAGCACGAGGTCGACGCCGAGGTGCTCATCGCGGGGGAACGCCAGGCCGGCGTCCACGACCACGGTGCCCTGCTCGTGCTCGAACACGGTCATGTTCTTCCCGACCTCCCCGAGCCCGCCGAGCGGGATCACGCGCAGACGCTCCGTCACTCGCAGAGTGTATCCCCGCGCTGTCGCAGCCCTACGCGGCGGCGGGGATGCTCAGGCCGGCACGCGAGAGGCAGTCGCGCACCCGTTCGAGCTCCTCGTCGGTGGCCGGGACCATCGGCAGGCGGAACCCACCCACGTCCTGCCCGACGAGCGCGAGCGCTGTCTTGATCGGAATCGGGTTGACCGCTACGGCGTCGAGCTCCCACAGCGGCGCGAGCGCCTCGTCGATCTCGCGCGCCCCGTCGACGTCCCCGGCGCGGTACCGGCGCACCATCTCCTTCAGCTCGGGGCCGGCGATGTGAGAGCGCACGCAGATGCCGCCGGTGCCACCGAGGCCGAGGAACGCGAACAGGAGTGGATCGTCGCCGGCGTAGAGGTCGAGGCCGAGCTCGACGATGCGGCGCGCCTGGCCGAGATCGTCGTTGGCCTGCTTGACGGCTCTCACCGTCGGAATCTCGGCGAGCTCGGCGATCGTCTCCGGCTCGATGTTGATCACAACCCGGCCGGGGATGTTGTAGGCGACGATCGGCCGGTCGCTCACATCCGCGATCGCGCGGAAGTGCTCGACGATCCCGCGCTGCGGCGGCTTGTTGTAGTACGGCGTGACGACGAGGAAGCCGTGGACGCCGAGCTCGTGGGCGCGCGCGGTCAGGTGCATCGAGTGCGCGGTCGAGTACGTGCCGGTGCCGGCGATCACGGTCGCGCGGTCACCCACGGCGTCGACTGCCGCGGCATACAGCTCGAAACGCTCGTCGTCGGAGAGGGTCGGCGACTCCCCGGTCGTCCCGGTCACCACCAGCCCGTCAGAGCCGTTGTCGACGAGGTGGCGGGCCAGCTCGCGGAACCTGTCGTAGTCGACCGAGCCGTCCTCCCGGAACGGCGTCACGATCGCCGTCAGGATCTCGCCCAGCACACCGTCGATGGTACTCACAGAATCGCGTCGAGGCCAACCGTCAGCCCCGGCGGAAGCGACGGCAGGCGCTCGAGCGCGACCAGGACGCCCGGCACGAACGCCTCCCGCGAGAGCGTGTCGTGGCGGATCGTCAGCAGCTCGCCCGGCCCGCCGAGGAGCACCTCCTGGTGCGCCACCAACCCCGGCAGGCGGACCGAGTGGATCGGCGGCTCGCCCCCGATCGCCGCCGCCGTGGCCTTCGCGGTGCCCGAGGGCGCGTCGAGCTTCGTCTCGTGGTGGAGCTCCACGATCTCGGCGCGCTGGAAGTGGGCGGCCGCCTCGGCGGCGAAGCGGATCATCAGCACCGCTCCGAGGGCGAAGTTGGGCGCGAAGAAGACGGCCAGTCCGGCGGCGCGCGCCTGCTCCCCCACCCCGGCCAGGTCGGCGCCGCTCGTCCCCACGACCGACGGCACCCCGGCGGCGATCGCCGCCTCGACGTTCGCGACCGCCGCGTCGGGCCGGGTGAAGTCGACCATCGCGTCGGCGCCGTCGAGCCTCGCGACCAGCTCGTACCCGGTCCGCTCGAGCGCCGGCGCGAGCACCGAGCCGACCTTGCCGCGCGAGCCGTTGAGCAGGATGCGCACGGAGCTCAGGCCGCGGCGGCCAGCCCGGGATGGATCCGCTCGACCGCCTCGACGAACCGCTGGTCGCTCGGGCCGATGCCTGCGACGGACAGCCGCGCCGGCTCGAGCAGGACACCGGCCAGCTCGGCCAGCGCCGACGGCTCCACGGCGTCGATCTCGGCGATCACCCGGTCGAGCGAGAGCAGCTCCGTGTCTGTGATCAGCGAGCGGCCGAGCCGGCTCATCCGGTTGGAGGTCGACTCCATCGACAGGGCGATCCGCCCCTTGAGGTTCTCCTTCGCCCGCTCGAGCTCGCGCTCACGCAGGTTGCCGGCGGCGATGTCCACGATCTGCTCCGCGACGATCTCCAGGCACGAGACGAGGTTCTCCTCGCGCGTGCCGACGTAGATCCCGATCAGGCCCGAGTCGGTGTACTGCGAGCCGAAGCTGTAGACCGTGTAGGCCATCCCGCGCTTCTCGCGGATCTCCTGGAACAGCCGCGAGGACGCCGATCCGCCGAGGATCGCGTCGAGGAGCGAAGCGGCGAACCGGCGCCGGTCGGAGCGGGCGATGCCGGGCGCCCCGATGCAGACGTGGAACTGCTCGGTGTCCTTCTGCTGGAAGCGCAGACCGGGCCGCGGCTCCCTGACGAGCGGCGAGCGTACGCGCGTGTGCCGGGCGGGCGGCTCCGCGCGCTCACGGGCGGCCCGCCCGAGCAGGCCGAGCACCTGCTCGTGTTCGAGGTGGCCGGCGGCGGCGAGCACGACGTTCCCGGCGACGTAGGCGCGCCGGTGGTAGGCGGAGATCGAGCGGCGGCCGATCGAGGAGATCACCTCGGCGCGACCGATCACCGGGCGGCCGAGCGGATGGTCGGAGAAGACCGCCTCGGAGAGCAGGTCGTGGACGAGATCCTGTGGCGCGTCCTCCACCATCGCGATCTCCTCCAGAACGACCTCCCGCTCGGAGTCGAGGTCGGTGAAGGCGGGCGAGAAGACCATGTCTGCCATTACGTCCAGCGCGTCCTGCAGGTGGCGGTCGGGGACGCGGGCGTAGACGACCGTGTGCTCGCGGGAGGTGGCCGCATTGAGCTCGCCGCCCATCTCGTCGAAGATCTCGGCGATCTGCTGCGCCTCGTACGATCTCGTGCCCTTGAACAGCAGGTGCTCGATGAAGTGGGAGACGCCGGCCTTCGCGTCGGGCTCGTCGCGCGCGCCGGCGCCGATCCAGAACCCGAGCGACACGGAACGGACGCTGTCGACGCGCTCCGTGATCAGCCGCTCGCCCGAATCGAGCTCGGAGAGGACGTATTCCTGCACCGGCGGATGGTACAGCTGCGGAATACTCCGGCCGCAGCGCCCGTTAGCGACGTGGACCGAGGGAAGGAGGAGCGGCTCGTGGAAGCCACGGCAGATCTCGCACGCACCGGGCCCGACCCGCGGCGTTGGCTGGCGCTGGCGCTCCTCTGCTGCGCCTACTTCATGGTCATCCTCGACGTCTCGATCGTGAACGTCGCCCTCCCGTCGATCCAGCAGGATCTCCACTTCTCGCCGGACGACCTGCAGTGGGTGCTGAGCGCCTACGCGCTGACCTTCGGCGGCTTCCTGCTTCTCGGCGGCCGTGCGGCCGATCTGCTCGGCCGCCGCGTCGTCTTCATGTCCGGGGTCGCCCTCTTCACCCTCGCGTCCCTCGCCTGCGGCCTTTCGGGCTCCGAGGGGATGCTGATCGCCGCGCGGGCCGTGCAGGGCCTGGGGGCGGCCATCCTCTCACCTGCGGCGCTCTCGATCATCACGACCACGTTCGAGGAAGGCTCGGAGCGCAACAAGGCGCTCGGGATCTGGGGCGCCATGGGCGGCAGCGGTGCCGCGGTCGGCGTCCTGCTCGGCGGGATCCTGACCAAGGCGCTCGGCTGGGAGTGGATCTTCTTCGTCAACGTGCCGGTCGGCGCTTTCGTGCTCGCCACCACCCGCTCGATCATCAAGGAGAGCCGCGCCGGCGCCGCAACCCGCCACTTCGACGCGCTCGGTGCCGTCCTCATCACCAGCGCTCTCTCGCTGCTCGTCTTCGCCCTGACCCAGGCGAACCGCGTCGGCTGGGCATCGGCCCAGACGATCGGCATCCTGATCGCCTCGGCCGTGCTCCACGTCGCCTTCCTTGCGGTGGAGCACCGCTCGCAGGCGCCGCTCGTCCCGCTCGGCATCTTCGCCAGGCTGCGGACGCTGACCGGCGCCAACGTGGTCAGCTTCCTCGTCGGCGGACTGACCTTCGCGATGTTCTTCATGCTCTCGCTCTACATGCAGCAGGTTCTCGGCCTCTCCGCGCTCCAGACCGGAGTCGGGTACCTCGCGGTCGCCCTGACGGCAATCGTGTCGGCCGGCGTCGCGCAAGCGCTGGTCACGAAGGCCGGCGTGAAGCCGGTGATGATCGTCGGCGTCACGCTGATGGGGCTCGGCAACCTGTGGTTCACGCAGGTCTCGGCCGACGGCTCCTATGCGGTCGACCTCCTCCCCGGATTCCTCGCGATCGGCGTCGGGCTCGGGTTCTCGTTCGTGCCGATGTCGATCGCCGCGCTGGCGGGCGTCGTGCCGCAGGAGGCCGGCCTCGCCTCCGGCCTCTTCAACACCTCGCAGCAGATCGGCGGCGCGCTCGGCGTCGCGCTCTTCTCGACCGTCGCCACCAACCGTACGTCCGATCTCCTCGCGAAGGGCGAGTCGCGGGCCGCGGCGCTGACGAGCGGCTTCACACTCGCCTTCTGGGTCGCCGTCGGCTTCGCCGTGCTGGCGCTGGTCGCGACGCTGACGATGATCCACCGGGAAGAGCTGGGCGCGGTGGCGGCGGAACCCGCCTCCTAGCTCACGAAGACGCGAGGGCTCGGGCCCCGCTCGACCCAGTAGCGCCGCCTTTCTCCGCGCTCCCGCGCCGACAGCCGTGCCCAGGCGACGGCGGCCAGCCCGCCGAGGGCGAGCAGGACGCCGCCGAGCAGGGCGGACAGCGCAGACGAGAAGACGAGTGCGACGGCGGCCATCGCCGCCACGCCGACGGTGCTGGGGAGGCACGCCAGCAGCACGCCCAACCAGCCGGGATCGAAGCGGGCGTCCGGAGGCACCGGGTACGCGTCCTCGAGCGCGCCCGACCGGGTCCGCCCACGCGGACCGAGCGCGATCATCGTCAGCACGAGCGCGCCGACCGCCGCGGCGAGCAGGGCCGGCCCGCGGTCGAGGCCGCGCGCGACCGAGCCCGCCACGAAACCGACGCCGAGCAGAAGCCGGATCACGGTGACACCGGTGGCCCGGACCGAGGCGGCCGACAGCGTCGGCGAAGGGACTGTCCCCGAAGTGCGGGACAGTCCCTTGCCGGCCACGATCGGCTAGCGGCGCGGACCGCGGTCGCGGCCGCCGCGGCGGTCGCCGCCGCGCGGCCGCTCCTCCTCGCGCGGGCGCGGAGGCGCGTCCTTCGCGCGCTCGATCAGCTCCTCGGGCTGGACGAGCGAGCCGTTCTCGTGCTTGGCGACCAGCTTGAGGCCGATCCGGCCGCGGGCCTTGTCGACCTCCTGGACGATCACGTCGAGCACGTCGCCGCGCTCGATCACGTCCTCGATGTGGCCGACCCTGCCGGGTCCGACGTTGGAGACGTGGAGCAGGCCGTCGGTGCCCTTCTTCAGCTCGACGAAGGCGCCGAACTGGGTGGTCTTGACCACCTTGCCGGTGTACGTGTCGCCGACCTCGGGCTCCCTGGTGATCGACTCGATCGCGGCGATCGCGGCGCTCGACTTCGTGCCGTCGGTGGCGTAGATCAGGATCGTCCCGTCCTCCTCGATGTCGATCTGCACGTCGTTCTCGGACTCGAGCGCGCGGATGGTCTCGCCGCCCTTGCCGATGACCATGCCGATCTTCTCGGGGTCGATCTTGACCGTCGAGATCCGCGGGGCGTTCTCCGACAGCTCGGTGCGCGCCTCGGCGATCGTCCCGGCCATCCGGTCGAGGATGAACTCGCGCGCCTGCTTCGCCTGCGAGAGCGCCTGGCGCATGATCTCCTGCGTGACGCCTGTGATCTTGATGTCCATCTGGAGCGCGGTCACGCCGTCACGCGTGCCGGCGACCTTGAAGTCCATGTCGCCGAGGTGGTCCTCCGCACCCTGGATGTCGGTCAGGATCACGTAGTCGTCGTCCTCCTTGACGAGGCCCATCGCGATCCCGGAGACGGGCGCCTTGATCGGAACGCCGGCGTCCATCAGCGCGAGGGTCGAGCCGCAGACGGAGCCCATCGACGACGAGCCGTTCGACTCGAGCGTCTCGGAGACGATGCGGATCGTGTACGGGAAGTCCTCCGGCCCCGGGATCATCGGCTCGAGCGCCCGCTGCGCGAGCGCGCCGTGGCCGATGTCGCGGCGCTTGGGCCCGCGCATGAACCCGGTCTCTCCGACCGAGTAGGGCGGGAAGTTGTAGTGGTGCATGTAGCGACGGTCGGTCTCCAGGGAGAGGTCGTCGATCCGCTGCCCCTCCTTGGCCGTGCCGAGCGTCAGCAGGCTCATGATCTGCGTCTGCCCGCGGGTGAAGAGCGCTGAGCCGTGGGTGCGCGGCGAGACGCCGACCTCGCACTCGATCGGGCGGATCTCGTCGGTGCCGCGGCCGTCGGGCCGTCGCTTGTCGACCGCGATCTTCTTGCGCACGAGGTCCTTGTAGATCGCCTCGGCAGCCCGCTTCACGAACTGCCTGGTCATCGTGTCCTTGACCGCGGTTTCGCCCTCGGCCGTCGCCGCCCCGACCGGGAACGGCAACTCGACGCCCTCGACGATCCGGTCGAAGAGCAGGCCGCGCTTCGCGGACCTGAGCTCCTTGGAGTCCTGCTCGGCGTCGGTCAGGGCGCGCAGATCGGCCTCGAACTGCTCGCGGACAGCGTTCTCCACCGCCTCCAGCCGCAGCGTCTCCAGCAGCGTGTTCAGGCTCTGGCGGACCTGCACCTGGCGGGTGATGTCATCCTCGGTCGAGTCCATGGTGATCTCGGGGCAGAGCTCCTCGAAGATCTCCTCGGTCGCCGCGGAGGCCTCACGGAGGCCCTCGGCGGCGATTCGCTCGCGGACGCGGTCGCCGTGTGAGCTCTTCAGCTCGGCGGTCAGCGACGGGTCGAGCCACTTCGGCTTGCCGGCCTGCTGGGCGAGCTCGATCTGGGCGTCGCAGAGCCGCTTGATCTCGGTGTGTGCCGTCTCGAGCGCCTCGAGCAGCTCATCCTCGGGGATCTCCTCTGCGCCTGCCTCGACCATCGTCAGGCCGTCAAGCGTGCCGACGACGATCAGGTCGAGGGTCGACTCCTCCTCGGTCGCCTGCAGCGTCGGGTTGACGACGAGCTTGCCGTCGATCCTCCCCATCCGCACCGCGCCGACCGGTCCCGCGAAGGGCAGCGACGAGATCATCAGTGCCGCCGACGCCCCGTTGATGCAGAGGATGTCGTGCGGCGTGACGAGGTCGGCCGAGAGGACGGTGCAGATCACCTGCACCTCGTTCCGGAACCCCTTCGGCCAGAGCGGCCGGATCGGGCGGTCGATCATTCGCGCCGTCAGGATCGCCCGCTCGGTGGGGCGGCCTTCGCGCTTGAAGAAACCGCCGGGGATCTTCCCGGCGGCGTACATGCGCTCCTCGACATCGACGGTGAGCGGGAAGAAGTCCGCACCCTCGCGCGTCTCCATCCGCCCCTGGGCGGTCGCGAGCACCATCGTCTCGCCGGAACGGACGACGACGGCGCCGTCAGCCTGCTTGGCGAGCTTGCCGGTCTCGAAGCTGATCTCCTGGTTGCCGACGGTCAGCGAGACCGCGGACAGGCGGGAGTCGATGGAGGCAGGGCCGACCCTGTCCTCCACTCCGCTTGCAACGCTCATTCGTATTCCTCCACTCTGCTCGTGGAGAGTGGGAGTTTGAGTCAGCGCCTCTCCGGCGCTCGCTCAAACTTCCACTCCCCGGTTCTTCGGTGTCGTTCTCTACCTCCGCAGGCCGAGCTCCTTGATCAGGGCGCGGTAGCTCTCGAGGTTCGTGCGCTGGAGATAGTCGAGCAGCCGGCGGCGACGGCCCACGAGCTTGAGCAGGCCGCGGCGCGAGTAGTGGTCCTTCGCGTGCGTGCGCAGATGCTCGGTGAGCTCGTTGATCCGGGTGGTGAGGAGGGCGATCTGCACCTCCGGCGAACCTGTGTCGCCCCCGTGCCGGCCGTGCTTGCCGACGATCTCCAGCTTGGCTTCCTTGGTCAGAGTCATGCAACCTCCACGTGGACGTCTCCGCGATCCCAGCGCGCCGTCGGAAGCGGACGCGCGGCCGAGGTCGCGGTCTGGCCGACAGGCTAGCATCCGCCGGCGTGCAACGGTTCGCCGCGCTTCTCGTTCTCCTCGCCGCAGCGACGGCGGCTCCCGTGCCGGCGGGCGGTACGACCTTCGGCCCCGGCGCCAAGCTCGCGCCGAGGCCGCGCGTGGCCGTCTCGATCGCCGCCACTCCCGGCGGCACCCACGAGGCGGGCGACACGGTCACGGTCGTCGGGCGTGCGCACCCGCTGCCGAAGGGCGACCGGCTGCTGGTCGAGCGCCGGTCTGGCGCGGTCTGGATCACGCTGGCCGAGTGTGGCGGGGCCGTCTGCAGCGGCACCTGGGCCGAGGCGGACGAGGGGACGGTGGCGTTCCGCGCCCGGGTCGTGCATCGGCTCGCTGTCACCAGGGGGCGGATCACATCCGTGCCCGGGACGTCGCGCATCGTCGCGGCGCACTGGACGGCCTCCGAGCCGCCGGTGCCGTCTCCGCCCCTCCACCCGCCGCCCCCGGCCGCACAGGCGGGCAAGTACTGCGGCTTCAACGACCAGGGCAGGACGGTCTGCCTCGACGTAGCCGCCGACGGGCTGAGCGTGACCAGCTTCGTCACGCAGTCTCTGGTCACCTGCGTCGACGGCTCGCAGTGGTACTGGCTGCTCAGCTTCGGCGGCCGGACGATCACGCTGAACAACCTCTCGTTCACGTTCAGCTTCAGCGGCCCGCTGAACACGAGCGGCACCACGACCACGAACATCCAGGCGACGTACTCGCTGAGCGGCACGTTCGACCAGGTCGGCAACGCCCAGGGGCAGATCGCGCTCACCTCGATCTCCTGGGACAACGGCGGCACGCACTACAGCTGCTCGAGCGCGCCGTACGGCTGGCACGCGAAGCTCGGCGCCTAGCGTCCTGCGCGTGGACGCCGCCGTCGCCGCCGGCCACCCGGCCACGACTGCCGCCGGAATCGAGGTCCTGGACGCAGGCGGGACCGCCGCCGACGCGGCGGTCGCGGCCTGCCTGGTGTCGTGCGTCGCCGAGACGGTGATGACGGGGCTGCTCGGCGGCGGCCACGGGATCTACTTCGACGCAGCGTCCGGCCGCGTGCGCAACCTGGACTGCTTCTGCACGGTGCCGAGCGGAACCGGCGCACAGCTCGTCGAGCTGGAGGTTCCCTTCGGCGAGGAGCTCGTCCACTACGCCGTCGGCGCCGCTTCCTGCGCCGTTCCGGGCGTGCCTGCGGGGCTCGAGGCGCTGCGGCAGGCATACGGCCGGCTGCCGTGGGGGGAGCTGTGCGCTCCGGCGCTGCGACTGGCGCGCGAGGGCGTGCCGATGCCGCCGGCGCATGCCGACTGCCTCGCGATGCTCGAGCCGGTGATGATGATGCGCGAGGGCGGGCGGATCTACGCCCCGGCAGGCAGGCTGCTGCGGCCGGGCGAGCGGCTCGAGCAGCCCGGGCTCGTGCGAGCGCTCGAGCTGGTGGCCGAGGAGGGCGCGGCAACCTTCTACGCCGGCTCGATCGCGGAGTCGCTGCTCGAGCTCGTGTCCGAGCGCGACGGGGTGCTCACACGCGAGGATCTGGCGGCGTACGAGGCGAGCTGGACCGAGCCCGTCGAGGTCGCCTACGCCGGCACGAGGTTCCTCACCCGTGGCGGGCTGTCGGGAATGGTTCCGGTGCTCGAGCGCCTGCCGCTGCTCGCCGGTCTCGACGAGCCCGCCCGCACGCTGGTGTTGCTGGATGCGCTGTCCGGCGACGGGCCCGACGGGCACACGACCAACCTGGTGACGGTCGACAGGGAGGGCAGCGCCTGCGTGCTGACCACGAGCCTCGGGCTCGGCTCAGGTGACTGGGTCCCCGGACTCGACCTGCACCTGAACAGCATGCTGGGCGAGGTCGACCTGCTCGTGGGACCGCTCGAGCCGGGCGCCCGGATACAGAGCATGATGGCGCCGAGCATCGCCCTGGACGGCGACGGGCCGGCGCTCGCGATCGGCGCCGCCGGCGGAACGCGGCTGCGGACCGCGCTCGTTGGCGTCGCTTCCGCCGTTCTCGACGAGGGGCTGCCTCCCCAGGCGGCGGTCGACCGCCCGCGCGTCCATCGAGCCGGGACGACGGTGAACGCCGAGCCTGACGCCGACGACGGCGCGCTCGCGGAGCTCGAGCGCCGCGGCCTGACGGTGCGCCGCTGGCCCGCGCGGCATCACTACTTCGGCGGCGTCAGCCTCGTCGCGCACACCGGCCCGGCGGCGGATCCCCGGCGGAGCGGCTCGGCGCTCAGCCTGTAGGGTCATCCGCCCCCGGGGTCTGGCCCTGAGGACGCTCGGCCCGCCGCGTCGCCTCGACGTCGCCGGCGATCTGGTCGATCAGCGCCTGTTCGCTGTCGAAGACCTGCTCGTCCCGGAGGCGCTGCCACAGCTCGACGACCAGGCGTTTGCCGTAGAGGTCGCCGGCGAAGCCGAGCAGGAACGCCTCGATGCGGAGTTCGTCGCCGCCGTAGTGCGGGTTCGTCCCGATCGAGATCGCCGCCCGGTGCCCGGCCGCGAACCCGGCGTAGATGCCGTGCAACGGCAGGAGCAGCACGGGATCGGCGGCGACGTTCGCCGTCGGGAAGCCGAGCGTGCCTCCGCGGGCGTCGCCCTCGACCACCGTCCCCTCGACCTCGGGCGGCCTGCCCAGCAGCGCGGCCGCCTCGGCAACACGGCCTTCGTGCAGCAGGTGCCGGATCGTCGACGAGGAGACGCCGTCGAGCAGCGGCACCGGCCGGACCTCGAAGCCGAGACTGCGCAGCAGGTCGAGGTCGCCCCGCCGCTTGTGGCCGAACCGGAAGTCCTCGCCGGCGACCACGACCTCGGCTCCGATCCCACGCAGCCGGGTCTCGGCGAACTCCTCCGCCTCGATCCGCTGCGTGTCCAGCGTGAACTCGACCACGAGCGTCTCCTCCACCCCGAGCCCCGCGAGCAGCTCGAGGCGGCGGTCAAGGGTGGCGAGCTGCTCGACTGCGTAGCCGAGCACGCGCCGCGGGTGCGGCTCGAAGGTGACGACGGTCGGCGTCGGCCCGGCGGCCAGTACGGCCTCGATCACCCGGCGGTGCCCGAGGTGGACGCCGTCGAACGTGCCGAGCGCGACGGCGCGCGGCTTCCGCTCGAGCTCCGAGACCGACCGTGCGATCCTCACGTCGGCATCACCACCCGGCCGACCGCGACCAGCTCGCCGCCGCACAGGGTGCGCACGTCCGCCCGGGCCCGGCTGCGCCCGGTCCGGATCGCCGCCGCCTCGTCCGTGTCCACCTCGACGGCCGGCAGGAACGGCAGCGTCTCGGCCGGCGGCACGAGCCGCTGGTCGTCGGCGTCGTCGACGGAGAACGGCCCGACCTCGAGCCGCCGGAGCGCCCGGCAGTGCCCGCCGAGGGCGTCGGCGATCGACCTGACGTACGTGCCGGAGCCGACGCGCAGGTCGAGGCGGGCGACGCCCTCCGCGTAGCCGAGCAGCTCGAGCGACGACACCCGCGAGCGCCGCACCGGCATCTCGACGACCTGCCCGCGCCGGTGCAGGCGGTACGCACGCTCGCCGCCGACCTTGACCGCCGAAGCGGCGGGAACGGTCAGCTCGACCTCGCCGCGGAGGCTCCCCAGCCGTGTTTCGAGCTCCCCCCGGCCGGGCGGAGCGGACTCATCGACAATCTCTCCCTCCGGATCGCCGGTCGACGTGCGCGCGCCCAGGTCGACCTCCGTGACGTACCGCTTGTCCAGGCCGACGAGCCAGGGTGCAAGTCTGGTCGCGGCGCCAGAGAGCACGAGCAGGAGTCCGGTCGCAAACGGGTCGAGCGTCCCGGCGTGGCCGGTACGGGCGCCGGTGCGACGACGGATCGTCGCGATCACCTGGAACGACGACGGGCCGGCTGGCTTGTCGACCAGGAAGAGTCCCGACGGCTCAAGCGCGCGCGGTGGCATCGGTGAACTGGCTGCGCACGAACTCGATGATCTCCTCGATCGTCTCGTCGCTCGAGAAACCGGCCGCGCGCCGGTGGCCGCCCCCGCCCCGCTGCCGTGCGATCGCGGAGACGTCGAGCGCGTCCGACGCCGAACGCATCGAGATGCGACGGGGAGCGGCGGGCGGCTCGGGCGGCTCGCGGACGGTCATCGCCAGCTCGACCCCCTTCACCCTGCGCAGCTCGTCGATCACGCCCTCCGCGTACTCCTCCCCCACGCCGAGCTCCTCGAAGTCGCGGCGCAGGAGGTAGCTCGCGATCATCCGGTCGTCCTCATAGCGGCGCGCCCGCGACAGAGCCTTCCCGATCAGCTGCTGGCGCTCGAACGGGACCGATTCGTAGATCTGCCGGAATACCTCGTAGGGCAGGACGCCCTGCTCGAGTAGCTCCGCCGCGAGCCGGTGCGATTTCGGCGTCGTGTTCGTGTACTGGAACTTTCCTGTGTCCGTGTCGACGGCGACGTAGAGCGACTCCGCGATCGCGGGTGTGAGCTCGACGCCGAGCTCGAGCAGCAGATCGCGGACGATCTCGCCGGTCGACGACGCTTCGGGGACGATCAGGTTGATCCGCCCGTAGCGCGTGTTGTCGTGGTGGTGGTCGACGTCGATCGTCAGCGGCGCCGCCTCCAGCAGCTCCGGGGGCAGCTGCGTCCGCGGCGCGGTCGCGCTGTCCAGGGCGAGGATCACGCGCTCGGCGGCGTCGCCCGGCGGCGTTCTCGAGAGGCCGTCGAGCGGCATGAAGTCGTACTCGGGCGGGAGCGTCGGCTCGCCGCCGACGAACATGACGGAGTCCTTGCCGAGTGCGTCGAGCGCCAGCTTCATGGCCAGGATCGACCCGAGCGCGTCGCCGTCCGGGTTCTCGTGTGTGACGAGGAGGAAGCGGTCGTTGGCGCGGATCGCGTCGGCGACCGCGCCCAGCTCACTCCCCATCGGGCGCGAGCTCGTCGATCAGCCTGCTCATGCGGACTCCCTCTTCCACCGAACGATCGTATTCGAAGGCCAGTTGCGGAGTCCGCTTCAGCCTCAGCTCGTGCGCGATGCGCGACTGGAGCACGCCGTGCGCGGCGGTGAGCCCGTCGAGCGTCGACCGCCGCGCCCTCTCCGACCCGAGCACGCTGACGAAGACGCGCGCGTGCCTGAGGTCGGGCGAGGTCTCGACGCCGGTGACGGTGACGAAGCCGATGCGCGGGTCCTTCAGCTCCGGCAGCGCCTCTGAGAGCACCTGCCGCACCGACTCGTTGACGCGGCGCATGCGGTCACTCATCGAGTGGAAACACCTCCAATGGCGTGTGCCGGGCGATTGCGTCGAAGTCGCGGTCTGCGTGCAGGACGGCGGCGCCGGCACGGATCGCCGGAACCGCGATCAGGCAGTCGAGGATACGCCGCACGCGCTCACCGGCCGAACGGCACGCGCGATAGATCTCCGCCGCCTGCTCGTAGGCGTCGATCCCGCCGATCGGCAGGAGCGAGAAGCCGGCGAGCTGGCCACGTACGGCCTCCTCCTCGCGCAGGCTGCCGACGCCGGAAAGCACCTCCATCACCACCGGTTCCGTCACGGCCACCTCCTCGCCGGCAGCGAGCAGCCGCTGCAAAGTCCGGTCGGCGGGCCGCTCGTTCGCTCGGAGTAGGTCGATCCAGGCCGAGCTGTCGACCAGGATCACTGGTCGGGATCGACCTTCGAGGCGTGCAGCTGATCGAGGTCGCCCTCCCAGCCGATGCCGCGGAGCTCGAGCATGCCGCGGTGCGGGTCTTTCGAGATCCCGCCGACGAGCCGCCGCAGGGCGAGGTCGACTGCCTCGCGCTTGGTCCGGAGGCCGTACAGCTCCATCGCCTTGCCGACCAGGTCGTCGTCGATATCGATGTTCGTCCGGCTCACCACGACAGGATACACATCTGTACACCTGCGTGTGTACGACTAGTCTTCGAGCGACACGATCCGCCGGTCGACGCGCGTGACCACCCAGTCCTGGCCGTGCAGCCAGCGCTCTGCACCGTCGAGCAACTCGTGCAGATCGCCGACCTCGCGCGCGGAGCACGCCATCGCCAGCGCCGAGCGCTGCCACAGCCGGTGGTGGTCGACCTCCGCCACCGACACCCCGAAGCGGTTCTGGAGCTGCGACTTGGCGGAGAGCACATGCTTCCGCTTGCCCTTCAGCGACCCGGCTTCGGGGAAGTGCAGCTCGACGGAGAGGATGCCAACGTAGCCGGCCAAGGATCACGCCGTGGCGCGGAGCCGCTCCGGCGCGAGCCGCCGGCTCTCGGCGGTCGCCCGCCGAAGCCGCGCGGCAAGACCGGCAGAAAGCTGGCCAGGCTCGAGCTGCCAGCGCCAGTTGCCGTTCCCGACCGTACCGGGATGGTTCATCTGCGCCTCGGCACCCAGGCCGAGGACGTCCTGCATCGGCAGGATCGCCAGGCGCGCACGCGACGAGAGCGCGAGCCGGAGCAGCGCCCACTCCGGGTCGTCGTCCACGATCCCGGCCTCCGCGAGGTCGTGCTCGACCAGCGCCAGATCGTCGGGAGAGGCTGTGGCGAGCCAGCCCGCCAGAGTCGGATGGTCGTGGGTGCCCGTGTAGACGACCGCGTCCTCGACGTGCGCGGCGACCGCGTGCCGGTGGCGGTGGCGCTTGACGAAGCCGCGGCCGACGATCCGCATCCCCAGCAGGCCGAGCCCGCTGCGTAGCCGGTCGACCGTCGGGGTGATGATCCCCAGGTCCTCGGCGATCAGCGGAAGCCGCCCGAGCTCGCGCTCGACCGCATCGAAGAGGGCCGCTCCCGGCCCGCGGTGCCAGTGGCCCGCCAGCGGGCTCACCGCCCCGCGTGGCACCGCCCAGTACGCAACGAAGCCGCGGAAGTGGTCGATCCGGGCGACGTCGACGAGCTCCTGCGTGCGGCGGAAGCGCTCGATCCACCAGCGGTAGCCCTCTCGGCGCATGGCCCGCCAGTCGTACACCGGCTGCCCCCAGAGCTGCCCGTCCGGATGCGAGACGTCGGGGGCTGCCCCTGCCACCAGATCGCGCGCGAAGAGCTCGGCGTGGAACTCGGTCTCGGCGCTGTCCTGTGCGACGTAGATCGGGATGTCGCCGATCAGCCGGATGCCGTGCTCGGTCGCGTACCGACGCAGAGCCTGCCATTCGCGCTCGAACCGCACCTGGTCGCCGAGCGCATCGGCGCCGGCATAGCGCTCCCAGTCGCGGGCCCAGTAGCCCTGCCGGAGCCGGAAGTCCCGGACCTCGGTCGGCGTGACGGAGGCGTCGGGCCTGCCCAGCAGCCCGTTCCAGCCGGCGAACGCCGAGCAGGACGTGTACGGGGAGCCGAACGGGTCGGGCGGGTTCAGCGGGAGCACCTGCCACCATGACTGGCCCGCCTCCACCAGCCAGTCGACGAACCGGTACGCCTCCGGGCCGAGCCGCCCACCGGGCAGGGAGGTGACGTGGAGGAGCACGCCGCTCGAACGGCGCGACAGCGGTGCCTCTCCGCGGCGCATCGACCCGTGCACTCTACGGATTGGGCTTGACGGTCAGGACCCTCGAAACCGTCGTCGCCCCCTCGAAGCCGCGTGCGAGGGCGACGACCTGCACGCGTGCGCCCCTGCGGTAGCTTCGCGGATCGAGAAACGCGCGGTACGGAGCCGAGTCGTCCACCGCCAGCCGCCGCCAGGTGTCGTCCGGCGTCCGGGCCGCGAAGGCAACCGTGACCGGCGCGCCCGCGACGCCGGCGGTCAACGCGTAGTAGGAGGAGATCGAGTCGGGACCGGCCTTCAGCGTCGGCACCGGCGGCGCCTGGACGGGAATCGTGCTCATCGTCCCGGCGAGGATCGCCGAGACGGGCGGAATCGTCAGCGTCAGGCTCGTGCCCGAGCCGGCGGTTGTGGTGCCGCCGCCGAAGACGACGCTCCAGGTCGAGCCGGGCGTCCCGGTGGCGACGGTGACGCGGGCAGGGCTGTCGCCGTTGTTGAAGGCGGTGACCAGCTCGGCGCCCGTGGCCACGTCGATCCGGGAGACGACCAGCACGGGGCCGCTCGCATAGCGGACGACCGACGCGCCGATCGCCAGCGCCGGATACCGGTCGCGAAGGCCGGAGAGCGTCTTCAGCTGCGCCTCGATCGGGTTGTTCGTCACGTCGAAGGACGAGCCGGTGCCGATCGGCGGCGAGCCGACCCGGGTCTCGGTCTGCCAGTCCGGCACCCTCGTCGGGAACATGTCCTGCCGGGCGGCCTTGTCGCCGCCGCTGCCGATCATGCCCACCTCGTCGCCGGACATGACCACGGGCGCGCCGCGGAGCAGGTAGAGGAGGTCGTAGCCGAGCAGGACGTGCTGCAGGAGCGCCGCGGGCGAGAGCCCCGGCGACTGGCCCAGGATCTGCTGGGCGGAGCGGCCCAGGTCGTGGTTGCCGAGGAAGGTCGGGAACGCCGGGCCGGAGCCGTCGGGCAGGCGGAAGTAGTCGTCGTCGGCGAGCCGCTGGGCGATCCCCTTGGCGCCGGAGAAGCCCGCGGCGTAGGCCGAGGCGACCGCCTGGAACGGGAAGTCGAGCACCTGTGGCAGGCCGCGGCTCCGCACGAAGTCGGCGAGGTCGATCGCGTCGTTCACCGTCACCTCGCCGAAGATCGGGAAATCGGTGGGCGTCCCCGCCGAGCGCGCAGCCGCCCTGATCTTCGGCACCCAGAGCTTGAAGAAGGCGGCGTTGACGTGCTTCGCGGTGTCGACCCGGAAGCCGTCGACGTGGAAACGCGAGACCCACGACGCGTAGATCCGCGCCAGGCCGTTGGAGACGTTCGGCTTCTCGGTGAAGAGGTCGTCGAGGCCGAAGAAATCACCCTGCTCGAAGCACTGCGCGCTGCACGAGCCGAAGTCGATGTTGCCGCGGTCGTGGTAGTTGAGCGGGTCGTTCAGCCACTCCGGCTTCTTCAGGTGCCGGTCCTGCGGCGCCACGTAGGGCGCCTCGGGCATGTACCGCGCGGACAGGCACGGGAACCGCTTGGCGGTGACGTAGTTCGCCGCCTTGAAGAAGCGGCCGCGGCAGTCCCGGAACGGGATGTCGGAATAGGAGCTCCCGTTGGAGAGCGTGATCACGTCGCCCGTGTGGTTGACGACGACGTCGAGGTAGACCTTCAGGCCGAGCGCGTGGGCCTTGGCGACGAGATCCGCGAAGTCCTGGTCGGTGCCGAGATGCGGGTCGACCGTCGTGAAGTCGAGCCCCCAGTACCCGTGGTAGCCCGCGCTTCCCGCGTTGACGGTCTGCTGCTTGAGGACCGGCGTGATCCAGAGCGCGGTGAAGCCGAGGTCGCGGATCCGCTGCAGCCGGCCGGTCAGGCCCTTCAGGTCGCCACCGTGGTAGTAGCCGCTGTCGGCCGGGTCGTAGCCGGTCACGTCGGCGGTGCCGGTCAGCCCGCCGCGGTCGTCGGCCGGGTCGCCGTTCGCGTAGCGGTCCGGCATGACGAAGTAGATCCGCTGGGACGCCAGCGAGCTGGCCGTCCCGGGCTTGGCGAGAACGGCCGCCTCGGCTCCGGAAGGTGGGGCGATCGGAGCAGACGCCCCACTTCCCGCGAGGAAGACCCCTAGCGCAATTGCGCCGGCAATTGCGCTACCTGAGCGGAGCACCGGTCGCTTCGTCGAAGAAGTGGAGGTTCTTGGTGTCGATCGCGACCGGCACGTCGGCGCCGAGCTGGAGCTGAACGTGCGGCGGGAAGGACGCGACCAGGTTCGGGCGGGCGCCGACGACCGTGTCCTCCGAGTCGGATTCGAGGACTTCCTCCTCTTCTTCGGCCTCGCTCTTCAGGCTGCGGGCGCCGACCTTGAAGTACGCCATCGACTCGCCGCCCAGGGACTCGACCAGCTGGACACGCGCGTTGATGGTCGGCAGCTCCCCCTGGCCCTGCGGGTGCAGGTCCCCGGCCCGGAGCCCGACGATCACCTTCCGGCCGTCGGAGCCGCGCAGGCCCGGGTAGCCGTCGAGCGCCTGCTCGGCGATCGGAATCCGGTCGCCGCCGAGGTCGATCGACACGCCGCCGTTCGTCGACACCGTGCACTCGAGCAGGTTCATCGGCGGCGTGCCGATGAAGCCGGCCACGAACAGGTTCTGGGGGCGGTCGTAGAGCCGCTGCGGCGCGTCCACCTGCTGCAGCATGCCCTTGCTCATCACCGCGACGCGGTCGCCCATCGTCATCGCCTCGACCTGGTCGTGCGTGACGTAGATCGTCGTCGTGCCGAGGTCCTTCTGCAGGTGGGCGATGTCGGCGCGCATCTGGACGCGCAGCTTCGCGTCGAGGTTCGAGAGCGGCTCGTCCATCAGGAACACCTGCGGCTGGCGGACGATCGCCCGGCCCATCGCGACGCGCTGGCGCTGACCTCCGGAGAGCTCCTTCGGCTTGCGGTCGAGGTACGGCGCCAGGTCGAGTAGCCTCGCCGCCCACCCGACCCGCTCGTTGATCACGCTCTTCGACTCCTTGCGGAGCCGGAGCCCGAAGGCGATGTTCTCCGCGACAGACAGGTGCGGGTACAGCGCGTAGTTCTGGAACACCATCGCGATGTCACGCTCCTTCGGCGACAGGTCGTTGACCACGCGCTCGCCGATCGAGAGCGTCCCGGAGGAGATGTCCTCGAGGCCGGCGACCATGCGCAGTGCCGTGGTCTTGCCGCAGCCGGACGGCCCGACCAGGACCAGGAACTCACCGTCGTTGATCCCGAGCGACAGGTCGAAGACGGCCTGGACGCCGTTCGCGTAGATCTTGTCGACGTGGTCGAAGGTCACTCCTGCCATGGCGTCTATCCCTCCTCGAGCCTCCAGACGTGGAACGCGGGGCCGTCGCCGGGCAGGACGGCCTCGCCGCCCGCCACGGTCGCGTCCCCGCCGTACAGCGTGTCCAGGCCCCCGCAGCCGAGCGCGACGAGTGGCAGCCGGATCGGCTCGTGCCCGGCCCGCGCCGCGAGGCAGAGCAGGAGCTCGTCGGCGGTCTCGCGCAACCAGCAGAGCGCCCGGTCGCCGACCGCGGCGTAGCGAAGGCCGCCGCGCGCGAGCGCCGACGAGCCGCGCCGGAGGGCGATCAGCTCGCGGTAGCGCTCGAACAGCGCCGTGTCCCAGGTCTCCGACCGGTCCCAGGGCATCGTCCGCCGCGCGTCTTCCCCCCACTCGCCCTCCAGCCCGAGCTCGTCACCGGCGAAGACCATCGGCACCCCCGGCAACGCCATCTGCATGCCGATGCCGGCCAGCTGGCGGTCGCGCGAGCCGGCCACGGTCGCGAACCGGGCGCTGTCGTGACTGTCGACGAGCGTCCAGGAATGCAGGACCGACGCCCACGGCGTCCCGGCTGCGAAGGCGCGCATCGCCGCGACCGCGGCGTGGCCGTCCAGCGTCGCCATCCCGACCGGGAAGCCCCAGAAGGAGCGGCGCAGCTCCTCGGGCAGGTCGCCGTGGAGCCAGTACCAGACGGGCCGCATGAAGCCGGCGTAGTTCATCGCCCCGTGCCAGCCGTCGCCGCGCAGGTCGTCGCGGTAGTCGTAGCCGTGCTCGGCGACGAGCAGGGCGTCGGGCCTGGCCTGCTCCGCCGCGGCCCGCGTCGATCTCGCCAGCGCGTGCGCGTGGTCCTCGCCGCGGTAGCGGCCGGCCATGTTGGCCACGTCGATCCGCCAGCCGTCGAGGTCGAAGGGAGGCTCGAGCCAGCGCCGAGTGATCTCGGCGAGCCGCCGCTCGAGCTCGGCCGATCCGTGGTTCAGCTTCGGCAGCGACGGGATCCCCCACCAGGCCGCGTAGCCGAAGGGCGACGAGTCGTCGAAGTGGTAGAAGCCGTGCTCGGCCGACGACGGATCGGCCTGCGCCGCGAGGAACCACTCGTGCCGGTCGCCCGTGTGGTTGAGCGTGAGATCGCCGATCACGCGAATTCCGCGGGCGTGCGCCGCCCGCGTCAGCGCCGCGAGCGCCTCGTCGCCCCCGAGCAGCGGGTCGACGCGGTCGAACGTGGTCGCGTCGTAGCGGTGCGTCGAGCCGGCCGGGAAGAAGGGGGTCAGGTAGATGACGTTCGCGCCGAGCCGCTCGACGTGGTCGAGGTGCTGCTCGACGCCCCGCAGGTCGCCCCCGAAGAGCTCGCTCGCGGTGTTCGGGCCCCGTCCTTCGGGGAGCTCGTCCCACGCGCGGCGCACTGCCCAGTCGGGCGTCTCGACGGTGAGCCCGCTCGATGCGAAACGGTCGGGGAAGATCTCGTAGACGACGGACCCGAGATGCCAGTCCGGGCCGCCCGCCGCCGGAGCGTGCACGAAGTCGTCGGCATCCGGGACCTCGTGCCCGACCCGGCCGAGGCCGTTCACCCAGGTGTACCCGGCGTCGCCGCCCCAGAGCAGCCAGCGGTAGCGCGTGAAAGGCGCGGTCACCTCGAACTCGGCCCGCCACCACGTCTCGGACTTGGTCTCGTCGTCGACCACGGCCTCGGCGACCCCCGCCTCACCGTCGTGAACCGTGCGCAGGATCACGCGCCCGGCCGCTCCGCGCGGCGTGCGCAGCCGAACCGCTGCCTGCTCACCCACGTCCTCACCGCCGGAGACATAGAGCTCCGAGCCGTCGTGATGCGGCTCGTCGAGGAGCGTCGCAGTGCGTGACACCGTGAGGCTCACGGGCCTGACCCCCAGGTCTTCGCCGCCGCGCCCGGCATGACGGGCGCGGCCCCCGACCATGCCTGGGGTGCAAGAAAGGTTAGGGAGGGGGGTACACGGAGGGAACCGGACGTTCCCCCCGTGAGAGCGAACTCGCGCGAAGCGCGGTGAGCGACAGTCATCCCTTGACCGCTCCCTGGGTCAGCCCACCGATGATCCAGCGCTGCAGGAACAGGAAGAGGATCACGACCGGGACGGCGGCCAGCAGCGCGCCTGCGGTGAACGGTCCCCAGGTCTGGTCGTACTGGTTGTTGACCAGCTGGTTCATGCCGACCGGCAGCGTGAAGCGGCTGGTCGACTGCAGGAGCGCCGACGAGATCACGAACTCGTTGAGGGTGAACACGAATGAGATCAGGGCGACGACCGCCAGTACCGGCGCGGCCAGCGGCATGACCACGCCCCAGAAGATCTGCGCAGGTGTCGCGCCGTCGACGCGCGCCGACTCGTCGAGCTCGACCGGGATGGTGTCGAAGAAGCCCTTGATCAGCCACGCCTGCACGCCCATCGCCCCGCCGAGGAAGACGATCACCACCGCGGCCTGGCGATCCAGGCCGATCTGCGGGAACACGCCGCCGATGTTGTAGACGATCAGGTAGAGGGCCGCGACGGCGACCAGCTGGGGGAACATCTGGATCAGCAGGAGCGTCAGCATCCCCAGCCTCCGCCCGCGGAACCGGAAGCGGCTGAAGGCGTAGGCGGCGAGCGCGCCGAGGATGGTCGTGAACAGCGCGGTGCAGCCGGCGATCAGCACCGAGTTGAGGAACCAGTGCAGGTAGGGCGCGTCCTGGACGGCGCCCGTGTTGCCCTTGATCCGGTTGTGGAGGAGGTCGGAGAAGTTCCGCAACGTCACCTGGGACGGGATGACCTGGGCCGACTGCAGGTTGTTCTGCGCGTTGAACGACGACGAGACGATGTAGACGACTGGAAAGAGGGAGATGACGATCCCGATGCAGCCGACGACGTGCCGCCACCAGACGTCCTTGAGCTTCGGGCGCGACCTCGGCGCACGCGCCTTCGTCCTCGCCTCCGCCGCGGATACCGCGGCGGGCGTGGCCATCTCCGCCTGGCTCACTTCAATGTCTCCAGGGATTTCGTGCGCAGGAAGGAGAAGCCCGAGATCGCGGCGACGAGGAAGAAGATGACGATCGCGAACGCGCTCGCCAGCGCGTAGTTCCCGCCCGTGCCGGTGGCAATCGCGACCTTGTACGTGTAGCTGATCAGGATGTCGGTGTTCCCGGCGATCGACGACGCACCGGTGTAGGGCCCGCCTCGGGTGAGGAAGTAGACGTTGTTGAAGTTGTTGAAGTTGAAGGCGAAGGACGCGATCAGGAGCGGCGACACCGCCACCAGCAGGAGCGGGAGCGTGACCCGCCGGAAGATCTGCCGGGGATTGCCACCGTCGACGCGGGCCGCCTCGGTCAGCTCCTCCGGGATCGACTGCAGCGCGCCGAGCGAGACGAGGAAGAAGTACGGCACCGTCAGCCAGACGCTGACGAGCACGACGGCGATCCGCGGCCAGGTCACGAACGGTAGCCACGAGAAGACGTTGCCTCCGAACAGCCAGGGAACGTGCACGTGCAAGATCCGGTTCACCACGCCGAAGTCGTCGTTCAGCAGGCCGGCCCAGACCAGGAGCGCGAGGAACCCCGGGATCGCCCAGGGAATGACCAGCACCGAGCGGTATATCTTCTGGAAGCGCAGGCCCTTCTTGTCGAGGGTGATCGCGAGGAACAGCCCGATCGCGAAGGCGAGCAGGACGACCGACGCGGCGAAGACGAACGTCCAGGCGAAGACGGAGAGGAACGGCTTCCTGATCAGCGGGTCGTGGATCATCTTCCCGAAGTTGCGGAAACCGACGTAGGTCTTCCACCCCGGCTGGAGCTCGGCTTTCTCGGTCTGCCCCGGTGCCGTGTCCGCCACGAAGGATCCCTGGCCGTTGTCGCGGAAGACCTTGCCGTCGCTCAGCCGCACGAACGTGTCCGTCTTCGGGTCGTAGCGGAGCGTGGGCGCGAGCTCGACCGCGTTCGACGTCCCCTGCGGCTCGATCGCGCTCACCCCCGTGGTCGGCACCTCGAGGTTTCGCAGCTGCTCGTCCAGCGCGAACAGCTCCGCGCCCTTGACCAGCGTGTAGCCGCGGGCCGCCGTCGGCTGGCCGAGGTCGTTGAGCGTGTAGGCGCCCCTCGCCAGCGGCGTCAGGCCCTTCTCGGTGCCGACGTAGACCTTCCCGCCGTTGCCCTGGTCGTGCAGGAGCAGGACGAGGTTCCCGCCGCCGTCCCGCGCCACCGCCATGTCGAACTGGCGGCTGTTCGGGAGCTGGTCGAGGGAGTTGATCTTGATCGCCTCGATCGCCTGGCTCTTGGTCAGGATGTGGCCGATCGAGTAGTTCGAGAACGCGACGTTGATCGTGTACAGGATCGGAATCACCTGGAACCCGATCAGGAAGACGGTGCCGGGGATCAGGAACTTCGCCGGCAGCGTCCAGTTCCGGGGCGCGAGGTAGACGTAGTCGATCAGCGCGGTCGCGGCGATCAGGACGACCACCGCCGGCCAGCGGTGGTGCGAGACGAGCACGTACACGGCCCACGCCGCCAGGGCGTTCGAGACGCACAGCAGCGCGATCTTGACCGCGTGGCCGGTGCGCCCCGAGAACGCAGCGACCGCCCTCGCTGTCAGCCCCTGCTTGAAGACCATCGGGGCCGGGGCCGGCGCGGCGGGTGAGGTGACTGGGCTCACGTGGGCTGGGCTGGGAGGCCAGAAGACGTGGGACGGGCGCTCGAGGCGCCCGCCCCACGGTCAGGTTCGGCTCAGCCGATCTTCGACGCGATCGAGCGGGCCGCGCCGAGGAAGGAGCGCCTGGCCGGCATCGCGCCTGCGCCCTTCGTCGAGCGGACCCACGCCTGGCCGAGATCGCTCCAGACGCTGCCCATCTGCGGGATGTTCGGCATCGGCACGCCGCCCTTCCCGGCCGCGCCGAACTGGGCCAGGATCGGGTCTGTCGCCTTCGCCTTGATGTTCGCCGGAGCCCGGCCTCCCGCCGCCGCGAGCGCGGTCTGCGCCGAGGCCGTCGAGAAGAAGTTCACGACCAGGTCCTTGGCGGCCGCGTCGACGTTGTGCGCCGTCGCGTACTTCGTCACGGCCATGCCGTTCACGCCCAGGAAGGGAACGGAGGCCTTGGTGATCGGCGGAACCTGGACGGCGCGAAACTTGACGCCGGCCTTCTCGATGTCGGAGACCGCCCAGGGACCGGTGATCCAGAACGGCGCCTTGTTCTTCGTGAACGCGTTGTCACAGGTCGAGTAGTCGGTCTTCGAGTTGATCAGGCCTTCCTTGTTCCACCTGTCGATCAGGGAGGCGTTCTTCAGGAAGCCCGGGTTCGCCACGCCGATGTCCGACGGGTCGAGGTTGCCGGCCTTGTTCACGCCGAAGACGTAGCCGCCGAGGCCGGAGAAGAAGGGATACATGTGGTACGCGTCGCCGCCGGAGCCCTGCTGGACGCAGATGCCGAAGGCGAGCTTGTTCTTCTTCTTGGCCGCGAGCGCGGCGGCCTCGAGCTGCTTGAAGGTCGTCGGGACCTTCGCGATCCTCGTGTTCACGAGCAGCGCGACGTTCTCGACCTGCACCGGGATGCCGTAGAGCTTCTTCACGGCAGTGCCGTACGAGAACGCGTCGAGCGTGTACTTGGGGAACTGCTTGCGGATCGCCGCAGACGGGTAGAGCGGCTCGACGAGGCCGTTGGCGGCGAGCTCGCCGGTCCAGTCGTGCGCCGCGAGGACGACGTCGGGTGCGTCGGCGGCCGCGACGGTCGAGAGGTTCGACCGGATCGACCCGAAGTCCTTCGTGACCACCTTGACGGTCGCGCCGTTGGCGGCGGCCCAGCTGTTGGCGATCTTGGTCACTGCCGGCGCGCGATTCGCGTCCGTCCAGATCGTCAGCGTCAACGCTTTCGACGACGCGGCGGCCGTCGAGAGCGCCACGGTCGCCACGAGCGCCGCGGTCAGGAGCGCAACGGCCGTGCGCCATGTGTTCACCTTCATGTGAGGGGTCCCTCCTTCTCCCGGGCGCGACACTGCGCCCGAAGTCTTCTTGAAACGGTTTTCATGAGACTGAAACATCGCGACCCTAAGCCGTGCGGTCGCTGCTGTCAAGCGAGGAAAGTACGGCTTGATTTTCGGCAAATTCCGGGGCCTCGAGGTTGCGAAACCGCCGGTAAGCGTGTTTCATCAGCGTGCATGTCCTCCGATCGTCATGAGACCGCGACGCTACGCGACGTCGCCCAGAGAGCCGGTGTGAGCACCGCCACCGCGTCGCGGGTGGTTACCGGCTCGGCCCGCGTGCGCGGCGAGACGCGCGAACGGGTGCAGCGTGCCATGCGAGAGCTTCTCTACGTGCCGCCCGGCTCCGTCCGCACCGGCGCGATCGGGTTGCTCGTCCCCGAGCTCGCCAACCCGATCTTCCCCGCACTCGCCCAGGCGATGGAGCGCCAGGCCACCAAGGCCGGGCTCGCCACCATCCTCTGCAACATCCGCGGCTCGACGGTCGCCGAGGCCGACTACATGCAGATGCTGCTCGAGCGCCGCGTGGACGGGATGATCTTCATCTCCAGCGAGGCGGCCGATCTGCGGGCGGATCACGACCACTACGCCCGTCTGGTCGGGCAGGGAGCGCGCATCGTGTTCGTGAACGGCGCAGTGGAGACGCTCGACGTACCGCACGTAGGTGTAGACGAACGCGCGGCCGGTCAGATAGCGACCCAGCACCTGCTCGACCTCGGCCACCGCCGGATCGGGTTCGTCGCCGGCCCGGACCGCTTCCGCCCGACCCGCGAGAAGGCGATGGGCCGCGAGGTCGCCCTGGACGCTGCCGGCCTCTCGCCGAACGGGCTGGTCGCGCACGCGGACTTCAGCGTGGACGGCGGCCGGAGCGCGATGGGCGCCCTGCTCGACAAGGACACCCCGCCGACCGCGGTGATCTGCTCGAGCGACCTGATGGCGATCGGCGCGCTCCGGGAGGCGACCGCGCGCGGGCTGCGGGTGCCGGACGACGTGTCGATCGTCGGCTTCGACGGGATCGACGCGGCGGACTGGATCGACCCGCCCCTGACGACGGTCGAACAGCCGATCCTCGACATCGCCCGAACCGCCGTGTCGACGCTGCGCGGCCTGATCGGCGACCGGAGCGGCGCGATGCCGGACGTCCAGTACCGGCCGCGGCTGAAGGTGGGCGGCTCGACTGCGCCGGTGCGGTGACAGGTTGAGCCTGGCACCGCCGTTCGAGGCTCGCTGCGGCTAGCTGTCGAGCGAGGTCCGCTCGATCTCGCGCGTCTCGAAGACTTCCAGGACGTCGCCGATCTTGACGTCGTCGTAGTTCGCCAGGTGGATGCCGCACTCGAAGCCCTCCTGCACTTCGCGCGCGTCGTCCTGGAAGCGCTTGAGCGAGTCGATCGTCGTCGTGTAGACGACCGTGCCGTCGCGCACGATGCGGACGTCGGCGCCGCGGCGGACGAGGCCGCTCGTGACCATGCAACCGGCGATCGTGCCGACGCGGGAGGCGCGGAAGGTCTCGCGTACCTCGGCCTCGCCGATCGTCTCCTCCGTCGTGACCGCGGTGAGCATCCCGACGAGTGCCTGCTGGATGTCCTCGGTCAGCTGGTAGATGACGTTGTAGGTCCGGATCTCCACGCCCTCGCGCTCGGCGAGCGCGCGCGTCTCGGCGTTCGGCCGGACGTTGAAGCCGAGGACCATGCCGCCGGACGCGGAGGCGAGCATCACGTCGTTCTCGGTGATCCCGCCGACGCCCTGGTGGATGACACTGACCCGCACCTCGGAGTGCTGGATCTTGGCCAGCTCGCCGACGATCGCCTCGACCGACCCCTGCACGTCGCCCTTGATGACGAGGTTCAGGTCCTTGACCTCGCCTGCCTGCAGCTGCTCGAACAGGTTCTCGAGCGAGACGCCGGACGACGGACGGACCGCGAACTGCTCGCGGCGCAGGCGCTCACCGCGTTTCTGCGCGAGATCCCGCGCCTCGCGGTCGTTCTCGACGACCCGCGCGAGCTCGCCGGCGGGCGGCGGCCTGTCGAAGCCGAGGATCTCGACCGGGTCGCCCGGCCCCGCGTCGTTCAGCTTCTCACCCTTGTAGTTGTGGAGCGCGCGCACTTTGCCCCAGGCGTCCCCGGCGACGACCGCGTCGCCGACCTTCAGCGTCCCGCGCTGGACGAGCATCGTCGCCACCGGGCCGCGGCCGACGTCGAGCCTCGACTCGATGATCGGGCCGGACGCCTCCACTTTCGGGTTGGCCTGCAGCTCGAGCTCGGCGTCGGCGACGAGCAGCACCTTCTCGAGCAGCTCGTCGAGGCCGGTCTGCTCCCTGGCCGAGACCCGTGCGATCTGGGTGTCCCCGCCCCACTCCTCGGGCTGGAGCCCCTCAGCGGCGAGATCGCCGAGCACCCGGTCGGGGTTGGCGTCGGGCAGGTCGATCTTGTTCACCGCGACCACGATCGGCACCTCGGCCGCCCGTGCGTGCGCGATCGACTCCTTGGTCTGCGGCATCACCCCGTCGTCGGCAGCGACCACGAGCACGGCGATGTCGGTCACCTTGGCGCCGCGGGCGCGCATGGCCGTGAAGGCCTCGTGGCCGGGCGTGTCCAGGAACGTGACCTTGCGGCCGTCGACAGGCACCTGATAGGCGCCGATGTGCTGGGTGATTCCGCCCGCTTCGGTCTCGACGACCTTGGCGTTGCGAATCGCGTCCAGCAGCGTCGTCTTGCCGTGGTCGACGTGCCCCATGATCGTGACCACGGGCGGCCGTGGCGCCAGGTCTTCCGGATCGTCCTCGACGGCCTCCGGCTCGACCTCCTCGTCGCCGGCATGCTTGATCGTGATCTCGCGCTTGAGCTCGGCGGCGAGCAGCTCGACCTCGTCGTCGGTCAGCGACTGGGTGGCGGTCTTCATCGCCCCGAGGCCCATCAGGATCTTGATGATGTCCTGCATCCCGACGCCGAGCGCCTGGGAGAAATCTCGGACGGTGAGGCCGGACTCGAGGCTGACCGGGCCGGTCGGCTGGACGATCTCGCGTGGCTGCTTCGGCGGCGCGGCCGCCCGGTCCTGGCGCGCCCGGCGATCGTCACGCGGGCGTGCAGCGCCGGTGTCGATCACCACGCGACGCCTGCGCCCGGGTCCGCCTCCCTGACGGGGCCTGATCGGTCTCTTCGGACCGTCAGCCATGGGCCCTCTCAGCCATGTGGGCAGTGTAGAGCGCGGACACCGACGGCTCGACGCGCACGGGCCGGCGCAGGATGCGCGCGAATGCGCGCTTCTCGGCCGCCCGCTCGAAGCACGCGAGGCGCCGGCAGGTGTACACGCCGCGCCCCGGCTCGCGGCGGCCCGGCGTCAGCTGTCCGTCGCGGACGACGAACCGCTGCAGCTCGGATTGGGGCGCCTTGCGCCCGCAGCCGGCGCACGTGCGGACAGGGCTATGCATTCTGGTCCGTGGGAATCGGCTCGGTCGCCGATTCCCGTGCCGCCACCGGCGCGTTGATCTCCTCCGCGGTTTCCTCCACGGCCTCGGCGGCGACCTCCTCGGGCTCCGGGGCGCCGGGCTTGACGATCTGGTCGCCGAGATCCTCACCCGCAGCCTCGCGCCTCGCCAGCTCCTGGTGCGCCGGGACGCCGCAGAAACGCGAGCCGGGTAGCGCCGCGTTCGGGCAGCGCTTGCCGGTGGACAGGATCGCGACGCAACGACCGGTGAAGTCGTCGCCGTCGGCGCCGGCGAACGCCGCCTCGGCCTCCGCCTGCGCGAACTCTGTGTCCGACTGGATGTCGACCTTCCAGCCGGTCAGGCGCGCGGCCAGACGGGCGTTCAGACCCTCTTTGCCGATCGCCAGCGCGAGCTGGTCGTCCGGGACGATGACGGTCGCTTCGCGGGTCTCGTCGTCGATGTAGACCTCGCGGACCCGGGCCGGCGACAGCGCCTTGGCGACGAAGCGCGCGGGCTCGGGGTTCCACGGGATGATGTCGATCTTCTCGCCGCGGAGCTCCGAGACGACCATCCGCACGCGCGAGCCGCGCGGGCCGACACAGGCGCCGACCGGGTCGACGCCCTGGGCGTGCGACTCGACCGCGATCTTCGACCGGTAGCCGGGCTCGCGGGCGACGCCCTTGATGTCGACGAGCCCGTCGGCGATCTCCGGCACCTCGAGCTCGAACAGCGTCTTGATCAGCTCAGGGTCGCGGCGCGAAAGGATCACCTGCGGCCCCTTCGTACCGGAGCGGACCTCGGTGATGACGGCCTTGATGCGCGAGCCCTGCTCGTAGCGCTCGCCGTCGACCTGCTCGGAGCGGGGCAGCAGCGCCTCCACCTTGCCGAGGTCGACGAGGACGTTGTTGCGGTCGCCGGCCTGCTGGACGATCCCGGTGACGACCTCGCTGACGCGGTCGATGTACTCCTCGTACATCATCTCGCGCTCGGCCTCGCGGATCCGCTGCAGGATCACCTGCTTCGCGGTCTGCGCGGCGATGCGCCCGAAGTTCTCGGGCGTCACGTCGGTGCGCCTGACGAGCGCAGGGTCGACGTCCGACCAGTCGATCTGGAGGTCGTCGTCGGAGACGAGCACGTGCGAGTGCTCGCCGGTCTCGAGCTCCTGCTCCTCGAGCTCGGTGATCGCCCGTTCGCGTGCCTCCTCGATCAGGCGCTCCTCGATGTCCTCCGGAAGTTCGATCGCGTAGACGCGGAAGTCGCCGCTGTCGGGGTCGAGCTCGACGCTCGCGTGCCGCGACGAGCCCGGGGTCTTCTTGTATGCGGCCTGCAGGGCGTCCTCGAGCGCGTGAATCAGGGTGTCCTCCTCGATCCCCTTCTCCTTCTCGATCGTCCTGACCGCTTCGATGATCTCTCTGCTCATGTCGATTCACGCCCTTCGTCGACGAGGTTGCCCCGCACGATCTCCGCGTACGGGATCAAAACATCCTCGCCGCCCTCGGCGCCGAGGCTGAGGGCTCGTTCATCGGCGGCCAGAACCTGACCGCGGAATCGCTTGCGCCCATCGACGTCCGTCTCGGTGCGGACGACCACCTTCCGCCCGATCGCGTTGCGGAAATGCGCCGGCGTGCGCAAGGGTCGTTCGATTCCCGGCGAGGAGACGTCGACCGTGTACCGGTCCAGGTAGCCCCGGAGCAGGTTGGTGACCCGCTCGCAGAGCGCGTGGTCGACGCCGGCGGCATGGTCGATGTAGACCGTGAACCGCTCACGTCCGGAGAGCTCGACGGCGAGCACCTCGACGCCCGGGAGCCCCTGCTCCACGGTCTGCATCACCTCTCTCGTCAGCTCTCGCTCTCGCTCGTGGACTGCTGCCAAACGTCCTCCTACACAAGAAATGGGCGCCGCGCGCCCATTTCGCCAAGCCGGTGAAATGTGGTGAAAAGAGGATAGCAGGGACAGGCTTCAGCCTGTCCCTCGGGCCTTACGCCGGCGCCACCCGAAGGCAAGGGTCAGGCTGAAGCCTGACCCTTCTGTCGCTCTCAGCCGCCTGAGATCGCTGCGATCACGTCGACCCGGGAGCGCGCTTCGAGTTCGGTGTCCAGCTGAGCCCGCTCCTTGTCGACGTAGAAGTGGATGTGCGGCCTGATGGTCGGGCCGGGCTCGCACAGGCGGTCGCGCAGGCCCGGCCACGACGCGTCGAGCTGCGCGACCACGTCGTCCACGGTGGCGGCGTCGAGCTCGAGACGCCGCGGCAGGCCCGGGAAGAGCGGTGGCAGCGTCGACGGGAGATAGACCTCGGCCATCGCTACTCGACGATCGTCACCTCGACCGAGGAGATCGCCGGCAGGTAGCTCGCGATCTCGCTCCAGCTCTCGCCCTCGTCCGCGCTCGCGAAGACCTGCCCGGTGCTGGTGCCGAAGTAGAGCCCGGGCGACTCGTGCGTGTCGATCGCCATCCCCTCGCGCAGCACGCCGACCCACGCGTCCTCGGTGGGCAGGCCGTTGTCGAGGCGTTGCCAGCTCTCCCCGGCGTCGCGCGTCCGCCAGACGGAGGCGTGCCCCTCCGGCATGGTGCGGCCGTGACCCGGGTCGAGCGGAATCACGTAGAACGTCTCGCGGTCCTGCGGGTGCGTCGCCGCCGCGAAGCCGAACTCGGTCGGCAGCCCCTCGGTGATCTCCGTCCAGGTGTGCCCGCAGTCGTCGCTGCGGTGCATGCCGACGTGGTTTTGCTGGTACATGCGGTCGCCGTCGACCGGCGAGCGGGTGAGCTTGTGCACGCAGAAGCCGACCTCCTCGTGCTCGCGCGGCCAGTCGGCGCGGAGGCCCTTGTTGCGGGGCGCCCACGTCCTGGCGTCGTCCCGAGTCTCGAACAGCCCGACGCCCTGCACGATCGCCCAGAAGCGCTCGTCCTGCTCGGGGTCGAACATGATCGCAGAGATCCCGAGGTGGCCCGGCGGCTGGCTCGCGGGGTCGTCCCAACCCTCGCTCCCCGGCTGTCCGGCCAGCGTGGTCAGCAACGAGAAGGTCTTGCCGCCGTCCCTGCTCTCGAAGATCCCCGGCATCTCGACGCCGGCGAGGAGGCGTCCGTTCTTCACGGCCAGGTTCGAGACCTTCGACATCTTCTTCTCGCCCTCGGCCTCGTAGGCCAGACCTTCGCTGGAGTGGTCCCACGTCTGGCCGAGGTCGGGGCTCCGCCAGACGGCAGAGCCGTGCCACTCGCTGGCAGCGGCCGCGTAGATCGAGCCGCTCACGGGGTCGTGGATCGCGTGGAAGACCGGCCAACCCTCGCAGAACGGCCCGCGCAGCTCCCAGTCGCGCCGGTCCTCGTCGCTGTCGAGCAGGAAGCACCCCTTCCGGGTTCCGACCAGAACAACCGTCCGTGCCATTGCCTCACCTCCGGGTCGAGAGCTCTCTATGGCGTATCAGACTCCACGCGTCGCGGAAACTCATCGGTGAGACGATCGGGATCATCGAGAATCGACACTTCGCTGCCGAGGACGATCGTCACCGGGCCGTCGTTGACCAGCTCGACCGCCATCCGCGCGCCGAAGACGCCCGTGGCGACCTCGATGTCCAGCTCGCGGAGGGCGGAGCAGAAGGCCCCGTAGAGCGGTTCTGCTTCGTCGGGCCGTGCCGCAGCGTCGAAGCTCGGCCGGTTCCCCTTGGCCGTGTCTCCGATCAGCGTGAACTGGGAGACGACGAGCGCCGCGCCGCCCGTGTCGAGGAGCGAGCGGTCGAACCTGCCCTGCTCGTTCTCGAAGATCCGCAGGCGGGCGACCCTGCCGGCGAGCCGCTGGGCGTCTGCGGCCGTATCGCCGCGGGCGACGCCGAGGAGGACGCAGAGGCCGGCGCCGATCTCACCGCCGGGCGTGACTCGGGCGCAGGTGACGCGCTGGACGACCGCCTTCACGGCGCCATCTTTCCAGCTGTCGAGGGTCAGGCTTCAGCCTGACCCCGCTCTGCAGCTCGTCAGCCGTCGATGTCGCGGACGCGCGCCGCGTACTGCTTCGACCCGGGCCGCAGGGAGCGGGCGAGCTTGTAGTGCCCGTTCGCCTCCGCCGCACGCCCCTGCTTCTCGAGGCAGCGGCCGAGCGCGTAGTGGGCGTAGTCGTCCGCGGGCGAGAGCTCGAGCATCGCGCGGAACTCGGCCGCCGCCTCGTCGTAGCGGCCGATGCGGAAGTAGGCGATCCCGAGCGACTCGCGGATCGAGGCCTTGTTCGGCTCGCGGCGCTTCGCCTTCTCGAGGGGCACCGTCGCCTGGGCGGCCATGCCCTTCTTCAGGTGCCGCTTGCCTTGCTGGAAGTAGTCGTAGACCTCGCTCACAGTGCCTTCAGGTAGGGGAAGTTCTGCTCCAGACAGTCAAGCGGATGCGTCAAGTCGCGGGTCGAGCCGATCTCGACGCCGTGGACGGTTTCGCCCGCGTCGACCAGCCGCTGGAACGCCTCTGAGAGCTCGAACGGCGGGCCGCCCAGCCCCTCGAACAGCGCCGGGTCGAAAGACTCGCCGAGCCGCCACAGCGGCGCCGACGCGAGCTGATTCGACGGATCGTCGTCGAGCACCCTGGTCACACGTCCCTTCCGGACGCCGAGCGCGTACCGGTGCGGCGGCGACGGCGGCGGGTCTCGCCGGGCGGCGATCGCGTGGCCGTCCGCGGCCGCGAATCGGGCCAGATCAGCGGCCGTGAACACCGTGTCGGCCGCGACCACGACGGCCGGCACCGCTTCGAGGCCGCGCCGGACCGCGTCGGCCGACCCGACCGGCCGAGACTGGCGGACGAACCGCAGCTCGAGCGGGAAGCCGTCGAGCAACCGCTCCACCTGCTCGGCGAGATGTCCGGTCACCACCGTCACCCGCCCGATCCCGGCCGCGCGCAGCTCCTGGAGCAGCGTGACGATCACCGGCCGCCCGTCGATCGGCAGCACGGGCTTCGCGTACCGCTCGGTCAGCGGCCGCAGCCGGCGGCCCTCCCCTGCCGCCATGACCACCGCCTCCACCCGACTAGTATCGACGACCGTGTGGGTCGCGATCGTCGTCGCCGCGGTGGTCGTCCTGCTCGTCCTCTACCTCGTCTACACGTACAACCGCCTCGTGCGGCTGCGGAACGAGACCGAGACGGGGTGGGCGAACATCGACGTCCAGCTCAGACGGCGTTACGACCTCGTCCCGAACCTCGTCGAGGCCGTCAAGGGCTACGCCGCGCACGAGCGCGAGACCTTCGAGCAGGTCACGGAGGCCCGCGCGCAGGCCGAGCAGGCGCCCGGGCCGGCCGCCGCCGCAGAGGCCAACGAGCACCTCGGCGGGGCGCTGAACCGGCTGATCGCCGTGTCCGAGGCGTATCCACAGCTGCGCGCGTCCGAGAACTTCCTGGCCCTCCAGCAGGAGCTGGCGGACATCGAGGACAAGCTGGCGGCCGCCCGCCGGTACTACAACCAGACCGTCTACCGCTACCACAGCGTCATGCAGAGCTTCCCGCCGGTGCTGATCGCGAAGCCTTTCAGCTTCCACGAGCGTGAATTCTTCGGCACGGACGAGCGCGACGCGCCGGTCGTCTCCTTCGCGCAGCAATGACGCTGCAGGAGCAGATCCGCGCCAACCGCTGGCGCACGCTCTGGCTGCTGTTCCTGTTCGCCGTCCTGGTCGGCGTGCTGGCGCTGGTGCTCGGCTACGCCTTCCAGCCGTCGTTGCTCGTCGTCGTCGGCGTGGTCGGGATCGTCTACGGGATCTTCAGCTGGCTCTCGGCCGGCAGCATCGTCGCCGGGGCGACGGGCGCCCACCCCGCCGACCGGAAGCAGTTCCCGCGCCTCTTCCACGTGGTCGAGACGGTCTCGATCGCCGCCGGCCTCCCACAGCCGCCGCCGGTCTACGTCGTCGACGATCCTGCTCCGAACGCCTTCGCCGCCGGCCGGAGCCCCGACAAGGCCTATGTCTGCGTCAGCACCGGGCTCCTGAACCTGATGGACGAGCGGGAGCTGGAGGGTGTAATCGCGCACGAGCTGTCGCACATCCGGAACCGCGACGTCCGGCTGATGTCGCTGGTCGCCGTGCTCGTCGGCGTGGTCGCGCTCCTCTCGGACTTCCTGCTGCGGATCTCGTTCTTCGGCGGCGGCCGCCGGAGCGGCGGTAGCGGCGGGCTGATCGCCTTCGCGCTGGGGCTCGCAGCGCTGATGCTGGCCCCGATCGCGGCCGTGCTGATTCAGCTGGCCGTCTCGCGGCGCCGCGAGTACCTCGCCGACGCCTCCGCGGCCGAGATCACGGGGGACGGCGAAGGACTGGCGCTCGCGCTGCGCAAGCTCCTGCTCGACACGAGCCCGACGCAGCACGCCAGCCGCGCGGTCGCGCACCTCTACATCGAGAACCCGCAGAACCAGGCGGTCGGCATCGGCCGCACGTTCAGCTCGTTGTTCGACACCCACCCGCCGCTCGAGGCGCGCATCCACGCCCTCGAGGAGACCGGCGGGTTCAGGCTAGCGCCCGTCTAACAGCTTCTCGACCTCGTCCAGGATCTCCGCCGCGATGCGCTCCTTCGGCGCTTTCGGCACCGTCCGCTCGCCTGCCGCGGAAACCAGGATCACCTCGTTCTCGGTGGAATCGAAGCCGATGTCGGCGCGGGACACGTCGTTGAAGACGACCAGATCGAGGTGTTTCTCGGCCAGCATCCGGCGTTTCCGCTCGAACCCGGCCTGGCCCTCCTCGGCCCCGAAGCCGACGAGCACCGCCCCGTTCTTCGCCTCTCCCAGACTTTTCAAGATGTCCTCCGTGGGCTCGAGCCGGAGCTCCCACGGCTCGCCCGACTTCGCCCGCTTGCCCGCGATCTGCCGCGGCGCGTAGTCCGCCACGGCGGCGGCCATCAGGACGACGTCGGCGCCGGCATTCGCCTTCGCCTCGCGCGCCAGGTCGGCTGCGGTCGGCGTCTCCACCACCGCCACGCCCCCCGGCGCCGCCACGGCGATATTCGCGGCCAGGAGCGTCACCCGGGCGCCGCGGCGGCGGGCTTCCTCGGCGAGCGCGACGCCCATCCGCCCCGAGGAGCGGTTGCCGACGAACCGTACGGCGTCGAGCGGCTCGCGCGTCCCCCCGGCGCTGACGAGGACGCTCTTGCCCGTCAGGGTGTCGGTCTCGCCGAGCAGCTCGCGCGCGCGGGCGAGGATCGCCTCCGGCTCGCTCACGCGGCCGAGCCCGGTCTCGCCCTCGGCCAGCTCTCCCTCCTCGGGGCCGATCAGCTGCACCCCGCGCTCTCGCAGCACAGTCACGTTCGCCTGCGTCGCCGGGTGCTCCCACATGCGGGCGTTCATCGCCGGCGCAGCCAGCACCGGCCCGCGAAACGCGAGCGCGAGCTGCGTCAGGACGTTGTCCGCGAGCCCGTGCGCCAGCTTCGCGAGCGTGTTGGCCGACAGCGGCGCGATCACGAGCAGGTCGGCCTCGACCAGGTGCGGGTAGAGCTCGCGCGGCTGTTCCCGTCGGGCGAGCGCCTCGAACGTCCTGGCGGCAACGAAGCCCTCCGCCCCGGGGGTCAAGACGGGCGTCACGTCGTGCCCGGCCCGAACGAAGAGTCGCGTCAGCTCACAGCTCTTGTAAGCCGCGATCCCGCCTGTGATGCCGAGAAGAACGCGGGCCATGTGTGACAGCCCCTTCCTACAAGGCCGTCAGGCTTTGTAGGAATACTTGATCTTGCCCTCGGCGGTCTCCTCGAGGGCCATCGTCAAGTAGTTCTTGGAGCGGGATTCGACGAGAGGTGGAAACTCGTCGAACGTACCCTCACCGAGCTGGTGGTGGTAGTTGTTGATCTGCCTGGCGCGCTTCGCGGCGACGATGACCAGCGCATAGCGCGAGTCCACGTTGTCGAGGAGCTCATCGATTCTGGGGTGGATCACGGCCGGCTCATGGTACCGGCTGCCGCTAACTCTCGCTTGACGATGTCCTCCAGGTCCCGCGTGGCCCGCTCGATGTCGTCGTTCAGCACCACGTAGTCGAACTGTTCGGCCTGGTTGAGCTGTTTCCGTGCAAGCCCGATCCGCTCGCCGATCTCGCCTTCGCTCTCGCTGGCGCGCTCCCGCAGACGCCGCTCGAGCTCGCGGATCGGCGCCGTGATGAAGATCGTCACCGCCCCGGGGACGTCGTCCTTGACGTTGAGCGCCCCCTCGGTCTCCAGTTCCAGCACCGGGATCTTCCCCTCTCGGGCGATCCGGTCGACCTCGGTGCGCAGCGTTCCGTAGCGCTTCCCCGAGACGTAGGTGACGTGCTCGAGGAAGTCGCCGTCGTGCACGCGGCGCGCGAACTCGGCGTCGGAGAGGAACCAGTACTCGTGTCCGTCCTCCTCGCCCTGGCGTCGCCCACGCGTCGTCGCCGAGACCGCCACTTCGAGCTCGGCGACCCGACCCAGCAGCGCCTTGATCAGCGTCCCCTTCCCGGCCCCCGAGGGCCCGGTGACCACGAAGACGGGCGTGCCGTCAGCCGTTGCGGTGGAAGAGCCCAATCAGCTCGGCGCGTTGCCGGTCGGACAACCCGCCGACGGTCTTCGACTGGCTGATGCGGCACTGGTTCAGGAAGCGGGCCGCCTTGACGCGGCCGAACTTGGGCACCGCCATCAGCATGTCGAACACCTTCGCCGTGGAGACGTACTCCGGCGGGTCGTCGAGGATCTCGTCGATCTGGACCATGCCGTTCTTGAGGTCCTTCTTCAGCTGCGCCCGGCGGACGCGGATGTCGTTGGCCCTGGCGAGGGCCTCCATGCGCTGATCGAGAGAGCGTACCGGCGCCGTTGCCTGAGTCTTCGTCGGCATTCGAGTGTGCGAGTCTAACAGCTTGCACCCGTCGGTCAACCGGGGTCGAATAGCCATATTTGCAGGGTTTTCTAGAGAACGCTCGACCTGACGTCGAGGTGTTTTCTTTCCGGCGGCGCCCCGGCATGGGCAATCCCGCGTGCCTGCTCGACCGACGAGAGCCCGAGCGTTGCCAATTCCGCCGACAGTTCCTCGCGAATCCGCACAGGGGCGAACGGGTCGGAGAACAGGACCGTCCCGATCGCGACCGCGGTCGCCCCGGCGGCGTGAAGCTCGAGCGCGTCGCGCCCGGAGGCGACCCCGCCCATCCCCACGATCGGCAGCGTCGTCGCCCGGTAGCACGCGTGGACGGCGGCCAGCGCGACCGGTTTGAGGGCCGGTCCGGAGAGCCCGCCGGTCGCCGTCCCGAGCACGGGCCGGAGCTCCGGATCGAGCTTCATGCCCCGCATCGTGTTGACCACCGAGATGCCGTCGGCCCCCGCCGCCTCGACCGCGCGGGCGACCTCGCCGAGGTCCCAGCTGGCCGGCGAGAGCTTCGCGTAGAGCGGAAGTCCGGTGGCCGCCCGGCAGGCGGCGACGATCTCGGCCGCGGACTCCGGCGCCTCGTCGACGTTCGGACACGACAGATTGAGCTCGATCATCACGTCGTCGAGCCGCCCGCACGTTTCGGCGTATTCCCCCGCGCTGAAGCCGCCGACCGAGACCCAGAGCGGCAGGCCCAGCTGCCGAAGACGGGGCAGCATCACGGCCAGAAACGCCTCTCTGCCTGGATTGGCCAGGCCGATCGAGTTGAGCATCCCGACGTCGGTCTCGGCGATGCGGACAGGCGCGTTCCCTCCGCGCGGGAGCGGTGTCACGGTCTTCGTGACGAATGCATCGAGCATTGCTGCCGTCTCCGGCGCCGTCAGCGCGTCGAGGCAGCCCGAAGCATTAAGCAGCACGCAGCACCGGCCCTTTCACGCACAGACGTTCCCACTCGCCGTCGATGTCGACGGCGCAGCCGTAGCAGGCGCCGTAGCCGCAAGCCATCGGCGCCTCCCACGCGAGCTGGGCAGAGGGGCAGAGCTCGCGCACGGCCTCGAGCATCGGCTCGGGGCCGCAGGCCAGGACGGCGGGGACGGGCTGAAGCCTCTCCCTCACCAGCTCGGTGACGGGGGTCGGGTCGATCGCCACCTCGGCGTTCGGCACGAGCGCGGCCGCCTGCGCGTGCCACTCCGAGCGGAAGCCGAGCACGGCGGGCGGCGAGCCGAGCCGCCGCGAGAGATACGGCAGGGGCGCAATCCCGATGCCGCCGCCGACGAGGAGCGGCCGCTCGACGTCGAGCCCGAACCCGTTGCCGAGCGGCCCGAACACGTGGATCGCCTCGCCGGGCTCCAGGGAGGCGAGCGCGAGCGTGCCGGGGCCGATCGCGTCGATCAGGAACGCGAGCTCGCCCGCCGGGGCGAGACAGAGGCTCATCGGCCTGGGCAGCAGGCGGCCCGGCGCCTCGAGCATGAAGAACTGCCCCGGAACGCCGGGATCGAGGCCGCCGCGCTCGACCCGCAGCAGCGTGTACGGCCCGACCGCCTCGCTGCTACGAACCGTTGAGCGCTCGCGTCTCAACCTCGATCCGCTCCTGCAGGGACAGGGCCAGCTCGGTTCGTGCGTTCGCGATCGCGTGCACCGCGGCCGCGGCGCCCGAGATCGTGGTGATGCACGGGATCCGCGCGACGAGCGCCGCCTCGCGGATCCGGTAGCCGTCGGTGCGCTGCAACGACCCCCCGTAGGGAGTGTTCACGACCAGGTCGCAGCGGCCGCGGCGGACGAGGTCGACCACGGTCGCCTCTCCGCCCTCGGCGACCTTCGCCACCTGCTCGACCTCGAGCCCGGCCTCCCGAAGCTCCCGCGCGGTTCCCTCGGTCGCGACCAGCTTGAACCCGAGCCCTGCGAGCGCCGCCGCCACCGGGCGCAGCGCTGCCTTGTCGTCGTCCCGGACGGACAGGAAAGCCGTACCGGTCGTCGGCAGCGGCCGCCCGGCGGCGCGCTCCGCCTTCGCAAACGCGGTCGGCAGATCCGAGGCCGAGGCCATCACCTCGCCGGTGGAGCGCATCTCCGGGCCGAGCACGGGGTCGCTCCCCGGGAAGCGCGAGAACGGCAGCACGGCTGCCTTCACCGAGATCTGCTTGGGCGGCCGCTCAGCGGGTAGGCCGAGCTCGCGCAGCCTCGCTCCCGCGGCCAGGCGGCACGCGGCCTCCACGAGCCGCAAACCCGTCGCCTTCGACGCGAAGGGAACCGTCCGCGAGGCCCGCGGGTTCGCCTCGAGCACGTAGACGGCGTCCTCGGCGACGGCGAGCTGGACGTTGATCAGGCCGATCGTCCCGAGCGCGGGCGCGAGCCGACGGACGATGCTCTCGACCTCGCGGGCGGTGGCGACGTCGAGCGACGGCGCCGGCAGCACGCACGCCGAGTCGCCGGAATGCACGCCGGCTTCCTCGACGTGCTGCATGACGGCAGCGACGTAGGTCTCCTCGCCGTCGCAGAGCGCGTCGACGTCGATCTCGATCGCGTTCTCCAGGAAGCGGTCGACGAGCACCTTTCCTCTCAGGTCCCGGTGAAAGGCCTCGACCACCTCGTTCCCGCGGTAGCAGACGCGCATCGCGCGCCCGCCGAGCACGTACGACGGCCGGACGAGTACCGGGTAGCCGATCCGGTGCGCGATCTCCGCAGCCTCCCGGCCGCTGGCGGCGATCCCCCACTCCGGGCAGCGGATCCCGAGCCCGGAGAGCAGCTCGCCGAACCGCTCGCGGTCCTCGGCCAGGTCGATGGCGTCGTACGGCGTCCCCAGGATCCGGAAGCCGCCCGCCTCGATCGCCCGCGCCAGCTTCAGCGGCGTCTGGCCGCCGAACTGGATGACCACGCCCTCGGGCTGCTCGCGCCCGCAGACGGCCAGCACCTCCTCTGCGCCGAGCGGCTCGAAGTACAGGCGGTCGGAGGTGTCGTAGTCGGTCGAGACCGTCTCCGGGTTGCAGTTGACCATCACGGCCTCGTAGCCGAGCGCCCTGAAGCTCTGCGCCGCGTGGACGCAGCAGTAGTCGAACTCGATCCCCTGGCCGATCCGGTTCGGGCCTGAGCCGATGATCACGGCCACCGGCCGTTCCGGCCGGTGGTTGACGCGAGGCTCGTCGCCTTCGCCGACGGTCGAGTAGTAGTAGTTCGACTCGGCCGCCACCTCGCCCGCGCAGGAGTCGATCCGGCGAAAGACGCGCACACCCGTCGGCGGCCCGTCGGTCCGCAGCCGCTCGATCTCGATTCTGAACCAGGGATGGACGCCTTCCGGGATGTCCTCCAGACCTTTCCAGGGCGAAGCCGTGGAAAGGTCCAGCTCGCGCGACCGGAACGCCTTCCAGAACGCCTCCCGGAACGTGCGGCCGATGCCCATCGCCTCCCCGACCGACTTCATCTGCGTGCCGAGCGTCCGGTCGGCGCCCGGGAACTTCTCGAACGCGAACCGCGGGAACTTCACGACGACGTAGTCGAGCGTCGGCTCGAAGCTGGCCGGCGTCGTCTTCGTCAGGTCGTTGGGGATCTCGTCGAGCGTGTACCCGACGGCCAGCTTGGCCGCGACCTTCGCGATCGGATAGCCCGTCGCCTTCGAGGCCAGCGCGGACGAGCGCGAGACGCGTGGGTTCATCTCGATCACCCGCAGCTCGCCGGTCTCGCGCTCGCGCGCGAACTGGATGTTCGAGCCGCCGGTCTCCACGCCGACGGCGCGGATGACAGCGACGGCGGCATCCCGGAGGTCCTGATACGCCTCGTCGGAGAGGGTCATCTGCGGGGCGACCGTCACCGAGTCGCCCGTGTGCACGCCCATCGGGTCGAGGTTCTCGATCGAGCAGACGATCACCACGTTGTCGCGCTTGTCCCGTACCACCTCGAGCTCGAACTCGTCCCAGCCACGCACCGACTCCTCGACCAGGACCTGCCCGATCGGGCTCTCGAACAGTCCGACCTCCACCCGGCGGTGGAGCTCCGCCTCGGTCGAGGCGAACCCACCGCCGTGACCGCCGAGGGTGAACGCGGGACGGACGACGGCGGGAAGCGCCACGTCGGGCAGGTCGTCCAGCGACGTCACGATCTTGGACGTCGGCACGTTCAGCCCGACGCCCCGCACCGCCTCGCGGAAGAGCTCACGGTCCTCGGCGCGCCTGATCGCGTCGAGGCCGGCGCCGATCAGCTCGACGCCCAGGGCGTCCAGCACGCCCGCCCCGACCAGCTGGAGCGAGAGGTTCAGCGCCGTCTGCCCGCCCATCGTCGGCAGCAGCGCGTCGGGCCGCTCGCGCTCGAGCACGTCGGCGACGCCGGCGAGATCGAGCGGCTCCAGGTACGTGCGGTCGGCGAAGCCCGGGTCGGTCATGATCGTCGCCGGGTTCGAGTTGACGACGACGGTGCGGAAGCCGTCCTCGCGCAGCACCTTCAGCGCCTGGCAGCCGGCGTAGTCGAACTCGCACGCCTGGCCGATCACGATCGGTCCCGAGCCGATCAGGCAGATCGAGTCGAGGTCGTCGCGCCTAGGCAACTCTGAGCTCCTCGACCCACTCGGCGATGATCGACGCGCCGTCGTGCGGCCCCGGGCTCGCCTCCGGATGGAACTGGGCAGACCGCGCCCGCAGCTCGGGGTGGTACAGCCCCTCGACGGTGCCGTCGTACAGCGACGTGTGCGTGACGCCCTCTCCGGCACCCGGAGCGACCGCGAAGCCGTGGTTCTGGGACGTGACCAGCACACGGCGGGTCTCGTGGTCGACGACCGGATGGTTCGCGCCGCGGTGGCCGAACGGCAGCTTGAAGGTCGCGTGCCCGGTCGCGAGCGCGAGCAGCTGGTGGCCGAGGCAGACCCCGAGCACCGGCGCCCGGCCCAGCAGATCCCGCACCGTGCGCGTCTCCTCGACGAGCGGTGCCGGGTCGCCGGGGCCGTTGCCGAGCAGCACCCCGTCGTAACCGGCGAGCGTGTCCGCGTCCACGACGTGCGGGTAGACGTCGACCGCAGCACCTTCGCGCTCGAGGAGTAGCAGGATCGAGCGCTTGATCCCGTAGTCGACGACCGCCACCCGGACGTCTCCCTCGCCCGCGAACGTGTACGGCTCGCGGGGCGAGACGCCGGCGACGAGCGCAGCGCCCTCCATCGTCGGCAGAGCCCGGACCTGGGTCAGCACGTCCTCTACGGGCGGGTCGCCGGCGACGGCGGCGGCCCGCATGGCGCCGCGGTCGCGCAGGTGCAGGACGAGCGAGCGCGTGTCGACCCCCGCCAGTGCGACCACGCCGCGGCTGCGCAGCCAGCGCGTCCACTCCGAGCCGCCGACCTCGCGCATCACCACCCCGCTCGCGTGCACTGCGCCGGACTGCGAGCGCTCCTCGGCGACGCCGTAGTTGCCCACCATCGGCGCGGTGAAGCAGACGATCTGGCCCGCGTAGCTCGGGTCGGTGACCGTCTCCTGGTAGCCGCTCATCGAGGTCGTGAACACCGCCTCGCCGAAGGCGCGACCGTCCGCCGCGACCGCCTCGCCGGCGAAGACCGTCCCGTCCTCGAGGACGAGGAACCCGCTCACGCTGCCGCCTCGTCCTTCGTGATCCACTCGCCGTGCTCGAGGTAGTGTCGGGCTCGAAGCTCGTGCGGTCGGGCGAGCTCGCCGTCCCGCCGCTCGGCCCAGCGGAGCAACGCCTCCGCGGCGGAGCGCGTCTCGGCTCCCGCCACCGGCGCGAGCAGCTCGCGCCACGGCCGTCCGCGCAGTGGCTGCGAGCGCTCCTGAGCGATCGCCGCGTCGAGGACGAACCAGAACGCAGGCTCGCCGTCGCCGTCGGGATAGTTCAGCGCATACGCCGGGGGCTTCGCGCCGGCGACGTACACCACGAGCTCGAGCTTGCGCACGGGCGGGGAAAGCTCGTCCAGCGCCCCGACGACCGCCTCGCGCTGCGGCGGGGTCGGCGGCCGCTCCACGACCACCACCACGTCGAGGTCGCTCCTGTCGGGATCGAAGCCGCCGAGCAGGGCAGAGCCGAGCACGTACGCACCCTCGACCGGCAGGAGTGCATCGACCGCGTCGACCGCCGCAGCCGCGCATGCCTCGAGCCCCGCCTCGGTCACCGTCATGCGGCGAACGCGATCCGGCCGGCGGCGACGGTCAGCCGCACCCTGCCGCGGAGCGTTTCGCCGAGGAGCCACGAGTTCCCGGAGCGAGACCGGAATCCCGCCTCGCCCACGCGCCACGGGCTGTCGGGGTCGAGCAGGACGAGGTTGGCCGGTCCGCCCTTCTCGATCCTCGGCGGCTCGAGCCCGTAGGCGCGCGCCGGTCCGGCCGACATGCGCTCGAGCAGCGTCGGGAGGGAGACGAGACCCGGCCCGACCAGGTGGGTGTTCAGGGCGGCGAAGGCGGTTTCGAGGCCCGTGACGCCGAACGGCGCCTCCTCGAACGGCACTTCCTTCTCGTGAGCCGCGTGCGGCGCGTGGTCGGTGGCAATCACCGAGATCGTTCCGTCCCTGAGCGCCGCGACGAGCGCGGAGCGGTCGTCGGCGCCCCGGAGCGGTGGGTTCATCTTCAGGTTCGGGTCGAGTGACCGAAGGGCGTCGTCCGTCAGCACCAGGTGGTGCGGAGTCACCTCGCCGGTGGCGCGCACACCGGCCGCCTGGGCGCGCCGCAGCTCGTCCACCGACTCGCGCGCCGAGAGGTGGAGCAGGTGGATCGCCTGGTCCTCGTGAGCGGCCAGCGCCAGGTCGCGGCCGACCATCACGCTCTCCGCTACGGAGGGATAGCCCGCGAGGCCGAGCTCGGCGGAGACCGGCCCCTCGTGCATCTGGCCGGAGCGCGACAGCGTCGGCTCCTCGCAGTGCACGGCGACGCGCCGTCCCGTGATCACGTGGTACTGCAGCGCGCGCCGCATCAATCCGGGTGCGACCACCGGCATGCCGTCGTCGGAGAAGCCGGCGGCGCCGGCGTCGGCGAGCTCGGCCATCTCGGACAGCTCCTGCCCGCGCTGGCCCCTCGTGATCGCTGCCAGGAACCCGACCGGCACCTCGGCCTCCTCCCGGGCGGTCTCGATCAGCGAGCCGAGAACGGCGGCCGAGTCGATGACCGGCTCCGTGTTCGGCATGGCGAGGATCGCGCAGAAGCCGCCCGCGGCCGCCGCTGCGGTCCCCGAGGCGATCGTCTCCTCGTCCTCACGCCCGGGCGTGCGCAGGTGGACGTGGGGGTCGACGAACGCCGGAGCGAGAACCAGCCCCCGGCCCTCGACGACCCTGTGGCCGTTCGGGGAGACGTTCAGGCCGATGTCGGCGATCACGCCCTTGTCCACGCGGACGTCGAGCAGGTCATCGATCCCCCGGGACGGATCGATCACCCGGGCGCTGCGGACGACGAGGTCGTCGTGGCCCTCACCGCCGTGGAGGATGTCCGCCATCAGGCCACCTCCTCCGTCGCCTCGGCCTTGACCTCGACCGGCCCGTGCGTGAGCAGGTCGTACAGGACGGCCATGCGCACGACGAGCCCCGCCCTGACCTGTGTCTCGATCAGGGCGTCGACCGAGTCGGCGACGGCCGGGTCGATCTCGACGCCGCGGTTCATCGGGCCCGGATGCATCACCTTCTGGCCCGGGCGCAGCCGGGCCCGGGTCACGCCCCAGCGCGCGGTGTACTCGCGCAGGCTGGGGACGTAGTTCTCGCCGGCCTCCATGCGCTCGCGCTGCATGCGCAAGACGTAGACGACGTCGGCGGCCCCGATCGCCGCGATGTCGGTCGAGACCTCGCAGCCCATTGCCTCGATCCCGCGCGGGATCAGCGGCGGCGGTCCGACCAGGGTCACCCGCGCCCCCATCAGCGTCAGCGCCTGGATGTTCGAGCGGGCGACGCGCGAGTGCAGCACGTCGCCGACGATCGCCACGTGCAGGCTCTCGACCGGCCCGACGTTCTGCTCGATCGTGTACAGGTCGAGCAGCGCCTGGGTCGGATGCTGGTGCTTGCCGTCCCCCGCGTTCACGACATGGGCACCGGTCAGGCGCGAGACGAGCGTCGGAGCGCCGATCTGCGGGTGGCGGATCACGATCACGTCCGGGTCGTAGGCGGCGAGGGTCAGTGCCGTGTCCTTGAGCGACTCGCCCTTGTCCACCGACGAGCCGCTCGACTTGACCGACATCACGTCGGCCGAGAGGCGCTTGGCGGCCAGCTCGAAGCTCGAGGACGTCCGGGTCGACGACTCGAAGAACAGATTGACGACCGTGCGCCCGCGCAGGGTCGGCAGCTTCTTCATCTCCCGCTCCAGCGACCGCTCGAAGCTGCCGGCGGTGGCGAGCAGCCGCGTCACGTCCTCGCGCGTGAGGTCGGCGATCGAGATCAGGTGCCGCCGCGGCGGTGGGTCGGGCGGCGGCAGCAGGTCGTCGCGCACCAGTTGAACCGTCATGCGCGTCCCTCCTGGAAGATCAGCACGACCCGGTCGACCTCGTCGATCTCGACCAGCTGGACCTGAACTCGTTCGGCGCGTGCGGTGGGCAGGTTCTTGCCGACGTAGTCGGGCCGGATCGGCAGCTCGCGATGGCCGCGGTCGGCGACGACGGCGAGCTGGACGCGCGCGGGACGGCCGTAGTCGAAGAGCGCCTCGATCGCCGCCCGGATCGTGCGTCCGCTGTAGAGGACGTCGTCGACCAGGACGCAGGTTCGGCCCTCGAGTGCGAAGTCGAGCTTGGTCTCGCGGACGAGCGGCTGCGGATGCAGCGGGGCCTCGCCTCCCCGGACGTGCAGGTCGTCGCGGTGGAACGTGATGTCGATCGTCCCCAGGTCGACCTCGACGCCGCTGAACTCCTCGATCAGGCGGCGAAGACGGTGCGCGAGCGGGACGCCGCGGGTATGGATGCCCACCAGCGCGATGCTCTCCAGCTCGACGTTCGCCTCGATGATCTCGTGGGCGATGCGATGGAGGGTCCGCGCGAGCGCGTCTGCGTCGAGGAGAACCCGTTCGGCGGCGGGCGCGTGTGCAGCGGTCAACTGAACTCCTTTCCGGCCTCACCGGACCGGGTTAAAGCAGTGCTGGCGCTTGAACCGTGTGCGGACGACAGACTATCGGCTCCCGGGGACGTCATAGCTCGCATGCTGCGCGCGGCGCTGGCCTTCACGCTCCTGGTCGTGGCGCTGCCGGTCGCTTCGCCCGGCGCGACGCCCGAGCCGAGGATGCTCGGCCCGTACGGCAAGGGCGCCGACGCCTACTGGCTCTGGAAGGCGCACCCGGCCCCGAAGACGGTCGTGGTCTTCGAGCACGGACTGGACGAGAGCGAGCTCAACCCCTGGAACCACATCGCCTGGATCGAGCACCTCGTGCGGCAGGGAAACGACGTCGTCTATCCGCGTTACGAGAAGAGCCCCGCGGGCTCGCCGGCCCTTCTGCACTCGCTGATCGGGATCCACACGGCGCTCGTGCGGCTCGGCCGGCCAGAGGTGCCGCTGGTCGTCGTCGGCTACTCGCGCGGCGGCCGGCTCGCGGTCGAGCTCGCGGCCGTGATGTGGCGGATCGGCGTGAAGCCCGCAGCCGTGATGAGCGTCTACCCGAGCACGCTGAACCCGCGACTCGAGGAGGTCGTCAACTTCACGCATCTCCCCCGCTCGACGAGGCTGCTCCTCGCCGCTGCCGACCGCGACTCGCCGGCCGGCGTCCGCGAGCTGCTGCGCCGGCTGGAGCGCTCTCGCTTTCCGGCGCAGAACATCCGCACCGAGGTGGTCCGCTCGCGCGGCTCGTTCCGGGCCGACCACTTCTCCGCACTCCAGTCGGGATCCGAGGCTCGGCGCCAGCTCTGGGCGCCGCTCGACCGGCTGATCGCGGCGGTCCGCTAGGGAGATTCGCTGGCACCCGGCCGGGAGCGGGGTCGACACTCTTTCCGTCACGAGGAGCGGATGTACCCCCACCTGCGCAGATCCCGCATCAGCGCCGCGACGTACGCCTTGCCCGGCAGCCCCGGCAACCTCGTGCCGCGGCCGAGATCGCCGCGCTTCAGCGCCAGATCGAGCACCCGCCTGCCCTGGGCCGGATCCCCGAGCAGGTACTGGTCGGCGACGTAGGCGGCGACGTAGGAGCGGACGTCCGTGTTCGGGTCGCCGCGGGCCTTCAGTTAGTACCCGAGCCGACCCGCTGGATCGGCGCGTCCAGTGCCGTCCGGCCGGCCCGGGTGACCTCCACGCGCAGCTGCTCGTAGAGGAAGTTGCGCTCGGTGTACGTCACCGTCGCCGCCACGGTGCCTTTCCGCGCCGACAGCATCTGCGGCAGGTCGCGCGAGATGTCCAGCATGAAGCAGTTGAGGCGGGCGGGCTTGCCGCCGTTCGTGACCTGCAGCGTCCAGTGGCCGCGGGCGTCCTCCCCGTAGAGCGACGCGAGGTTGCCCACTGCCCGGTACGGCCCGTCGGCGAACGGGGACGAGGCTGCCGCGATCGGATTGGTGTGTCGTGATCCGGAACGAGACGCGGACGAACGAGACCGGGCCGCGGTCCGGCACGGTCAGCGACTGCTCGAACCGAGCGCCGATGGGCTCGTTGACGGTTCCGGTCGAATACGTCTTGGTGACGGCGTGCCCGGGCCCGGCCGTGACCAGGAGGAGCACGGCGGCGGTGAGGAGCAGGCGCCTCATTGCGTCTCCGCGCTACGCGTCGCCGACCAGCTCGTCCCGGTCGGTCATCGCCTCGATCGCGAACTGCGCCGCCTCCAGCGCGCTCTCTTCGACGAGCACCTTCTGCGGGACGTCCTCGGTCGAGCGCGGGTGGTGCTCGACGGCGGTCTCCAGCTCGGAGGTGATCCCCGCCGCCTGGAGGATCACCTGGATCTCCTCCGCCTCCGTCACATCCTCTGCAAGCGCAACCTGGACGAGTCTGGTCATCGGGCCGTCTCCTCGGGAACCGGCTGTTCTGGTGCTGGTGCGTTGTTCTCCGCCGGCGCTGGATCTCCTCGACGCGGAAGCGCGCCACCCTTGATCAGGTGCGGCCCGCCCCGCTCCTGGAACCGGACGTCGATGATATCGAAGTCCCTGGGGACGACCGTCTCGGGGAAGACGGCACGTGCCTCGCGGGCCGCGTCCGGCCCGAAGTACCGTGTCGAGAGATGCGTCAGCGCGAGCAGCCGGACACCCGCCGCCCGGGCAAGCTGGGCCGCGTCGAAGGCGGTCGAGTGAGCCGTCTCCGCGGCGCGGTCGCGCTCGTCCTCGAGGAAGGTGGCCTCGTGGACGAGCAGGTCGGCGCCGATCGCCGCCTCGAGCACCGATCGCGTCGGCGCGGTATCACCCGGAATCACGATCGTCCGGCCGGGCCGCGCCTCGCCGAGCACCTGCTCCGGCCGCACCTGGGTGCCGTCGGCGAGGGTGACCGTCCCGCCGCGCTGGAGCGCGCCGCGCTCGGGGCCGAAGGGCACGCCGAGCGCGTCCGCCGCCCCGACGTCGAAGCGCCCGGGCCGCTCGTCCTCGACCAGCGCGTAGCCGATCGAGGAGACGCCGTGCTCGACGGGGAACGTGACCAGGCGGTAGTCGTCACGATCGAGAGTGTCGCCGGGGCGGAGCTCATCGAGCTCGTACCGGTAGGTGAGCCTGCCGAAGATCCGCCGGAGCGAACGGAACAGATCGCCGAGCCCGGGCGGGCCGTGGATCATGATCGGCACCTCCCGGCCACGCAGCGCAAAGGTCTTCAGCATCCCGGGCAGACCGAGGTAGTGGTCGGCGTGGTAGTGGGTGAGGAAGACCTCGCGGAGGTCGATCAGCCCGAGCGACGAGCGCAGCAGCTGGCGTTGGGTGCCCTCGGCGCAGTCGAAGAGCAGGCGTTCGCCCCCGCGGCGCACGAGGAGTGCCGTCGGTGACCGGTCTGCGGTCGGCATCGATCCGGCGGTGCCGAGGAAGACGACGTCGAGGTCCATCCTCCGCGGAGTCTAGGGCGGTGCTACGGCAGAACGAGGCGCTGCCCCGGCCGGACCAGCGCACCAGCGAGATGGTTGCGCTGCTCGAGCCTGTACACGCCTTCGCGCGGGTCGCCGCCGTAGTGCGCGGCGGCGATCGCCCAGAGGGTGTCCCCGGCCCGGACGAGGTACGTCTGCCGGTGGCCGGCGCCGTTGGACTGGCGGGCGCCCCAGGCGACGGCGAGGGTCAGGAGCGCGGCGATGACGACGACCCGAGCGAACATGCGTTCGATAGTAGTACGAACACGCGTTCGCGTCAAGGGGTGGGCGAGTCGGCGCCGGTCGGCGCCGACTCGCCCTCACCGCTAATCCGGCGGCGGAGGCGGCTGTTCCTGGCCGTGGTGGGCATCTATGCCGACCGGCTGCGCCGGCGGGCCGTCGAAGACCGCGACCACGTCCTTCGAGCCGCTCATCGTCACCGTGCACGTGCCGGTTCCCGAACAGGCGCCGGCCGTCGGTGCCTGACCGTGATCCGCGACCTCCCAGCCGACGAAGGTGTAGCCCGTGGTCGGCGTGGCCGTCAGCGTCACCGTCGCGCCAGTGTCGAACGGACGGATGCACGCGAAGGGACAGTCGATGAAGTACTTCGGGACGTTCTGGACGAAGCCGGCTCCCCAGGGCTCGACCGAGACCTGGAGCGTCTGGGCGCCGGGCCACGTGTAGTAGGTGTCGTGCTCAGGCGGCGGAGCCAGCGGACCCGAGTCGGCGGCGGCCACGCCGCCGACGACCGCGAGCGCCGCTGCCACTGCCAGGAACGCAGTCAGACGTTTCAACTCGTCAACCTCCTTTGTCAGTCTCTCTCCCGCCACGGCGAGTCTAGTTCGCCTGTTCAGACGACACTCCGACGCGGCCTTTCTTCTCTTTCCCTCTACTCCACGAGCACCGCGTCCGCAATCCCCCGCGCGCCGAACCTGACCGGATCGTCCGCGGGCAGGCCGGTCTCACGGCTCGCATCGGCGATCGCCGCGCGTGCGGCTCGCTCGTCCAGATGCCGCGTGTTCAGGGCGATCGCGGCGACCTTCGCCGGCCTGGCGGGAAGAGCGATGCGCTCGTGCAGGTCGACCAGCTCGCGGAGGGCCCCGAGGGAATGACCAGGATAGCCCTCGATCTCGGTCGCTCCGGCCAGGTGGCAGAGGACGAAGACATGCGGTGCCGAGCCATGGATCAGGCCGAGCGTCACGCCCGAGTAGGCCGGGTGCAGGAGCGCGCCCTGGCCCTCCACCCAGAGCAGCTCGCCGCCTCGGGCGGCCCCCTCGACCACCAGCTGTTCGGCGGCGCCGGCCGTGAAGTCCGAGACGACGGCGTCGACCGAGATCCCCCAGCCGGCGATCGCGATTCCCGTCTGCCCGGTCGGAACGAAGACCGACTTCATCCCCCGCCGCTTCGCCTCGCGGTCGAGTTCGAGTGAGACGGTCATCTTCCCGATCGCGCAGTCGGAGCCGACGGTGAGGACGATCCGCGCGTCGAGCGCGAGGTTGGCGCCGATCGGGACGCTCAGGCGGCCCGGCGGCCTGCGCAGGTCGCGGAGCTCCACCCCGCGCGCCCGTGCCAGCTCGACCAGCTCCGTGTCGTCCGTGAGGTACTCGTGCAGGCCGTTCTCGACGTCGAGGCCCGCGCAAACCGCCTGGCGGAGCAGCTCGCGCCACGCCGGCGGGAAGCGGCCGCCCTGCGTGGCGACCCCGACGAGGGCGGTGGTCGGCTCGTACTGGACGGCGTCGGCGAGCGCGCCGACGATCGGGATCCCCCGGTACCTCTCCCCCGCCCGCTCGGAGTCGAGAATGACCACCGTCGGGTCCTCGGCGTAGCGGACGACGCCGCGCATCGTCTTGCCGTAGTGCGGATCGCCGGAGCGGCCCTCGGCGAGGATCAGGTAGCGCTTAACCGTGCCAGGCACGGTTAAGGAACCCTCGAAAAGGTCGCTCCGAGCAGGATCTTTACCGTGCCTGGCACCGTTAAGGCGCCGTCAAGGCGCGCGCCGCACGCCGAGGCCCGGCTCGTCCGAAGGGGTCTGGACGCCGTCGGCCAGCTCCACGCCCGGCCAGGGGTCGTGCGCGATCAGCAGGTTGCCGTCGAGGTCGACGTGGTCGCACAGGCTGGCCATGGCCGCGCCGGCGGCGATGCCCAGGCCCGATTCGACCATGCAGCCGAGCATCACCCCCAGCCCCAGCGCGCGCGCGGCATGCGCCATGCGGACGGCCTCGCCGATGCCACCGGACTTGGCGAGCTTGATGTTGACGCCGTGTGCGATCGGCGCGCAGGCGGCGACGTCGGCCAGCGTGTGGCAGTCCTCGTCGACGTACACGGGGATCGCCGCCGCCGCCTTCAGCTTCTGGCCGTCCGGGTCGCCGGCGGCCAGCGGCTGCTCACAGTACTCGACCCCCAGCTCCGCGAGACGGGGCAGCGCGTCCAGCGCCTCCTCGAGCGACCAGTACTCGTTCACGTCCGCCTGCAACGGGATGTCGGTCACCTCGCGCACCGCTCGCACCCGGTCGACGTCGAGCTCGTCACCGCCTCCGAGCTTCAGCTTCAGCCGGCGGAAGCGCCCGCTCGCGTGGGCCGTCGCCGCCTTCGTCGCCATCTCGTCCGGAGCAGCGAGCCCGATCGTCCACGAGGTCGGCGGCCCGAGCCGCCCGAGCCCGAGGAAGCGCCACACCGGCTCGCCGGCCAGTTTCCCGCAGAGGTCGTGCAGCGCCGCGTCGATCGCCGCACGAGCGGCGAACTGCTCGTTCGGCAGCCCTCGCATCACGTCGTCGAGCGCGAACGGGTCGTCGCCGAGGCCGGCTGCGACCGACTCCAAGTAATCCAGTGCCGACGCTGCCGACTCCTCGTAGCGGTCGATCGGCGCCGCCTCCCCGAAGCCGGACACGCCGTCATGGCGGATCTCGACCTCGACGACATCGGCCGTGTCCTGCGACCCGCGCGCGATCGTGAAGGTCTCGGCCAGCTCGAGGGAGACGATCCGGGCGCTGACGTCCACGCCGGTACACTACGACCCCCGCGCCTGTAGCTCAGGGGATAGAGCGCGCGCCTCCGGAGCGCGAGGTCGCAGGTTCGATTCCTGCCAGGCGCAAAGCAGCGAGACGGCCGGCCCAGCCGTGAAAGAGTCGCCTCGAGCGGGGCACTCCCTCGGCCGGCGAGCGAGACCGGCGGTGATCCCGCTACGATGGGGTCGGCTCCGCTCGCCCAGATGCGTTCCGATGTCGACTCTCTCCCCGTCGGGACCCTTGCTAGTCGTGCGGAGCTTTTCTCTGCCCGGATTTCGGCCAGACGCGCGCCCCCCGAGTCCGCCCGTGCGCCGAGAGGCTTTTCCGGCGGCCGCCAGCTAGAATCCGACGACCATGCTCCTGACCGACGACCCCCTCAGTCCCCGTGCCGAGCTTGCCCCGCATCAAGCGGCAGCGTGCGCTCGCCGAGGCGGTGGCCGTCGGCCCCGCTGAGCCGCGGCTCGCCGAGCTCTCTGCTCACGGCCTGACCTGGATCCACCTCGACGCCCCGACAGCGGACGAGGCCGCGCAGCTCGCCGAGCGCTTCGGCTGGCACCCCCTCGACCTGGAGGACGTGCTCTCGAAGCGCCAGCGTCCGAAGGTGGACGAATACCCGGAGTACCTGTTCTCGGTGCTCCACTTTCCCGCGTATGACAAGGCGATCCAGCGACTGAACGCGGCCGAGCTCGACGTCTTCCTCGGACCGGACTTCCTGATCACGCTCCCCAACGCCGAGCTGCTCCCGGTCACCCGCCTCTTCGCCCGTTGCGAGCAGGACGACGAGCTCCGCGACTCGCTGTTCTCGAAGGGATCGGGATATCTGCTCTACCACGTCCTCGACGATCTCTTCGACTACTGCTTCCCGATCCTCGACAAGATCGGCCACAAGCTCGACTCGGTCGAGGACGAGATGTTCGAGGGCCGGGCCGAGGAGATCGTCCGGGACCTCTCCAACGTCAAGCAGGAAATCATCTCGTACCGCAAGATCATCAAGCCCGAGCGCTCCACCCTGCGCGTGCTCGAGGGCCGGGTCCAGCGGTTCCTTCCGCAGGAGCTCGACCTCTACTTCGACGATATCGTCGACGCCGCCGAGCGCATCTGGGATCTCCTCGACAACTACAAGGAGGTCGTCGAGGGGCTGGAGCAGACGAATGAGTCGGTGATCTCCCACCGGCAGAACGACATCCTGCGGATCCTGACCGTCTTCTCGGTCGTGCTGCTCCCGCTGACCCTGATCACCGGGATCTTCGGGATGAACGTGAAGTTCCCCGGATTCGAGACCGTGCACGCATGGTGGGCGATCATCGGCGGAATGCTCGTCGTCCTCGGCGGGCTGCTCGGGTTCTTCCGCTACAAGCGGTGGCTTTGACCGCCCGAAGTTCGGCTCCGGCGAAGCCGGACGTCGGGCGGACCCTCAACGTCGCGAGCCGCGGCCGCGAGGGTCGGCCGCGGTGGCGAACCCTCTCGTCTGGTAGAAGCCGGGCATGACCAGGCAGCTTTGGGCCCCTTGGCGGCTGGAGTACATCCGGCAGGCCGACGAGCTGGAGGGCTGCGTCTTCTGTCTCGCCGCCTCGGGCGACGACGAGGAGATGCTCGTCGTCCACCGGAGCGAGGCGGCGTTCGTCCTCCTGAACAAGTTCCCGTACGCCTCCGGTCACCTGATGGTGGCCCCCTACCGGCACGCCGGCGACTTCGCCGGGCTCGCCGACGACGAGGCGCTCGAGGCGCACCGGCTCGCAGCCGGCGGGATGACCGCGCTCGCCGACACCTTCGCGCCGGAGGGCTACAACATCGGCTGGAACCTCGGCCGCATCGCGGGCGCCGGGATCGTCGACCACGTCCACCTGCACCTGGTGCCTCGCTGGTCCGGCGACACGAACTTCATGCCGGTCCTGGCCGACGTGAAGGTGCTGCCCGAGCACCTGGCGGAGACACGCGAGAAGCTGGCCGCCGCCTGGCCTGCGTGACGCGTTACTTCAGCGCCTTCGAGAGCAGGCCGAAGAGGCCGCGGACGACCTCGCGCTGGAGCTGGCGCCCGGAAGTGGACTTGAGGTAGTCGCCCACGGCGCCCGCACCGCCGCCGGTCGCCGCTCTCGCCCAGGATCGTCACCGCCGCTTCGCCAGTTCCCAGTTGCGTGAGCAGCTCGGCGAGATCGTAGAAGTCCGACTTCGGAAAGGTCGAGACCGTCGCCTTCAGCGCCTTCGCGTCGTCCGGCGTGAAGGCGCGCAGCGCGTACTGGATCCGGTTCCCGAGCTGCGCGAGGACATCGGACGGGACGTCCTTCGGCTGCTGCGTGCAGAAGACACGCCGACACCCTTGGAGCGGATCAGCCGCACCGTCTGGACGATCGAGTCGAGGAACGCCTTGGTCGCGCCGTCGAAAAGCAGGTGAGCCTCGTCGAAGAAGAACACGAGCTTCGGCTTGTCCCGGTCGCCGACCTCGGGCAGCTCCTCGAACAGCTCGGCGAGCAGCCACATCAGTGCGGTCGAGAACAGGGTCGGCTTGTCCTGGACGGCAGGCAGCTCGAGGCAGGAGATGATCCCGCGGCCGTCGGGGGCCGTCCGCAGCAGGTCGCCGATCTCGAGCTGCGGCTCGCCGAAGAACTCGGTGCCGCCGCCGTCCTCGAGCTGGACGAGCTGGCGCAGGAGGACGCCGATGGTCGAGTTCGCGACTCCACCGATCCCGGTCAGCTCCGCCTTGCCCTCCTCCGAGGCGAGGAACGCCAGGAGCGCTCGCAGGTCGGAGAGGTCGAGCAGCGGCAGGCCATTCTGGTCGGCGTAGCGGAACAGGAGCGACAGGCTCTGCTCCTGGGTTTCGTTCGCGTGGAGCACCTTCCCGAGCAGCAGCGGGCCGAAGTCGGACACGGTCGCCCGCACGGGGACGCCGGGGCCGATCCCGCCGAGCGCCAGGTACTCGACCGGGAAGGCGGTCGGGGTGAACGTCTCGTCGAGCTCCTTCCAGCGGTCGGCCGCGATCCCGCTCGCGCCGCCGGGCTCGGACAGTCCCGAAAGGTCGCCCTTCATGTCGGCGGCGAACACGGGGACCCCGGCCTCGGAGAGCTGCTCGGTGATCCCCTGGAGACCCTTCGTCTTCCCGGTGCCGGTGGCGCCGGCGATCAGCCCGTGCCGGTTCGTCATCCGCAGCGGCACCTGGACGACGGCGGTGGCCGCGACCTTGCCGTCCAGCACCCCCTTGCCCAGCTCGAGCGTCTTGCCCTGCGCCTTGTAGGCCTCGGCGATGGTGGTCTCGAAGTCCTGCGCCGGCGCCTTAGTCTTCGCCATGCGAACAGATCCTACGCCAGCGCCTCGAACGCCTCCCGGATGCGCTCGACGTGCCCGTCGACGTCGAGGCCGCCGCGCATCGTCACCACCGAGACGTGGGTCGCGCCCAGCCCGCGCCATTCCTCGACGGCGGTGCGCCACTCGTCCGGCGTGCCCCCGGAGGCGTCGATCCGCTGCTCGACCCCGATCGACGCGGGATCGCGGCCGGCCTCCTCCGCCCAGGCCCGAAACCGGTCCATCGTCGCCGCCCAGCCCCCCTGGAGCGGCCGCTGCGGAAAGAAACCGTCGGCGAGGCGGGCGGCTCGCTCGATCGCGGCCTCCGCCGAGCCGCCGATCCAGATCGGGATCGGCCGCTGCACGGGCAGCGGGTTGATCCCGGCAGCGGGAACCCGGTGCCAGCGACCGTCGAAGTCCACCACGGGCTCCGTCCACAGGCGCCGCAGCACCTCGATCTGCTCCTCCGAGCGCCGGCCACGGTTACGGAAGTCCTCGCCGAGGGCCTCGAACTCGACGTAGTTCCACCCGAGCCCGACGCCGAGGCGGAAGCGCCCGCCGGTGAGCAGATCGACCTCGGCGGCTTGCTTGGCCACGAGCGCCGTCTGCCGCTGCGGCAGGACGAGCACGCCGGCGACGAGCTCCAGCCCCGGCGCGACCGCGGCCAGGTAGCCGAAGAGGACGAAGAGCTCGTGGAACTGGTGGCCCGACGTGTACGGGCCCGGCCAGTCGGTCCGCTGCGAAACGTCGGCGCCGAGCACATGGTCGTACGCGACCAGGTGTCGATAGCCGATCTCCTCCGCCGCCTGCGCAAACTCGCGCACCGCGCCGGGATCGGCCCCGATCTCGGTCTGCGGGAAGACGGCGCCGAGCTGCACGGTCCAATTATCGCCGAGCGAAAAGCCGTCCGTGATCATGCAACCGCTGGACGACGATCTACTCCTGTTCCCCGACGCGCGGCAGAGCGGCCAGCGCCAGCTCGACCACCTCGGAGGGACTCTTCTCGCCGGTCACGAGCTCGATCGGATGCAGCGACCGGAAGAGCGCGTCGCGCTCCTCGGCCTGCTCGGCCAGCAGATTTCTCGGCGACCGCCCGAAGCGCGGCCGGTGGCACTGACGGTCGAAGCGGTCGGCGAGCACGTCGGGAGCAGCCTTCAGCCAGATCGTCCTGACGCCGGGCGCGGCCACCGCCGCCCGGCAGGCGGGATCGTCGATCGTGCTCGCTGCGGCTGCGATCACGCTCGGCTCCGGCGCCTCGAGAGCACGCAGCAGGTGTCGAGCCTCGAGCTCGTGCATCTCCTCCACTCCGAGCTCGACGGCGAGGGCCTGCACGGTCGATCCGTGCTCGCGCTCGATGGTCGCGTCGCTGTCGGAGAACGGCAGGCCCAGCGCAGCCGCCAGCACGCGGCCCACGGTCGTCTTCCCGCTCCCCATCAGGCCGACCAGCACGACGTGGCGAACCATGCCTCTACTCTTGCGGAAAGCCGAGTGACAGGAGGCGGACGCATGGACGACGGGAAGATCCACGGAACGATCGAGGAACTGGTCGCGGAGGAGCACGAGCTCTGGGAGCGTGAGGCGGCCGGGAACGCGACCGACGACGATCGGCGGCGGCTCGAGGACCTCAAGATCTCCCTCGACCAGTGCTGGGATCTGCTGCGCCAGCGGCGGGCACTCCGCGAGGCCGGGCTCGACCCGGAAGCGGCGCAGGCGAGGCCCGAGGATGTGGTCGAGCACTACCGGCAGTAGGGTGGCGCGCTGACCCCCCGTCTACACTGATTCGGGGTTTGCTGGGCTGGGTCGGAACTCGAGGGCGGTTGCTGCGTCTTGCGCTCTTCGGCGCCGGGGCTCTGCTCGCCCCGACGGCCCGCGGCGCCCTGCGGCGGCCGCTGCTCTCCGGGGTCAGGCTCTCAACGCAGCAGCCCTACCTCGGAGACGGCGCCTCGCTCGCGACGCTCGGGATCGCGCCGGGACGCGACAGCGCGCAGGTTCGGTTCGTACTCAGCCGGCGCGCGCGCGTCACGCTCGAGACGTTCGTCACCGGGCAGGGTGCCGCCGCCGAGCAGCTCGCGACCGATGCGGCCCAGCAGGCCGTCGGCACGCGGACGGTCTCGCTCGGGGCAGGCCCGCACACGCTCGACTGGGTGCCGGACACGACCCTGAAGCCGCGGACGTATCTGCTCACGTTGCGGGTCGAGGACCAGACCGGCGTCCAGGCTGCGGAGCGCGCCGTTGTCCGCGTGCTGGGCGTCGACGCCGGCTTCCGGACGCTCGGAGCCGCGCCCGGCGACAACGCGCTGCTGACCGTGCGGACCGACGCGCAACAGCTCTCCGTCCAGGTCTTCCACTGCGGCCCCGAGGACGAGCCGACGAATTCGAACGACGTGATGAACGGCGTGCCGGTAACCAGCAAGATCCCGATGAACTGGTCGCGGAACATCGACCGGCCGGCCACGATCAGGCTCCGGATCGGCGACTGGCCGAGCGGCATGTACGCGGCCCGGCTCGAGGCCGACGACGGTCGGATCGGGTTCGCGCCGCTCGTGGTCAGGCCCGTGGCGGCGAGGCATCGGGTCGCAGTCGTGATGCCGACGAGTACCTGGCAGGCGTACAACTTCTACGACGCCGACGGCGACGGATGGGGCGACACGTGGTACGCACGCTGGAAGACCGTCAGCGTCGACCCCACCCGACCCCACGCGAACCGCGGCGTCCCTTTCCGGTTCCGCAGCTACGACCTGCAGTTCCTGCGCTGGCTCGCCTCCACCGGCCGCAAGGTCGACTTCTACGCCGACGAGGACGTCGAGCGGTTCGCCTCTCCGGTCGCGCTCCGCGCAGCCTACGACCTGCTGGTCTTCCCGGGGCACAGCGAGTACGTGTCCACGCGGCTGTTCGATCTGGTCTCCGGCTACCGCGATGCCGGCGGCAACCTGATGTTCCTCTCTGCGAACAACTTCTTCCGCCGCGTCGACCGTCTCGAAGAAGCGATGATGCTGGTCGACGAGTGGCGCTCTCTCGGCCGGCCTGAGGCGGCGCTGTGCGGGGTGCAGTACCTGGCGAGCGACCGGGGCCAGCGCCACGGCGCGTTCGTCGTCGAGGGCGCGGACGCGGCGCCGTGGGCATTCGACGGCACCGGTCTGGAGCAGGGCGACGAGTTCGGCGTCTACGGGATCGAGATCGACGCCCGCGCGTGGAGCTCGCCCAGGCAGACCCAGGTGCTGGCCAGGATCCCCGACCTGTTCGGCATCGGCCGCTCGGCTGAGATGACCTACTACGAGCACGAGAGCGGCGCGCGGGTCTTCTCGGCCGGCGCACTGAACTTCGGCGGGCAGATTCTGCTGTGGCCGGAGGCGACCCGACTCGTCGAGAATGTCTGGGCGCGACTCGGTGGCCCTCCGGCGGAGACGAGCAGCCCGTAGCCAGTTTGAAAGCGGCTATCGGTTCAGGGCGTCCTTCGCCTGGTCCGAGACCTTGTCGACGGCACGCTTCGCGGTTCCTGCGGCCTTGTCGACCTTGCCCTCGCGCTTGAGCTTCTCGTCGTCCGACAACTCGCCGGCCGCCCGCTTGACGCGTCCCTTGGCCTCGTCTGCGTTGGTCATGATCCCTCCTCTGTCGACGATGCGGAATCGCTCCGTCATCGCTACCCCGGGCGCGAAGCGCGAAACGGCGCGATGACCAGGCGCGGGAGGCTGATCCAACCGATCAGGGGGCCGGACATGCGTATGCTTGACATCCGGCGCGTCTGCGTCGCACGGCGTTCAACCAGGAGCGGCCATGACAGACACCCAACGGCGAACGCCGGCCCGGCGTAGCCCGACTCTCTCGATCGCACCGCTGTTCGCGAGCGAGACGGACGCCGTTCCCCGGCACGAGTTGCCGGCGGGTGAGATGGCGCCCGATGTCGCGTACCAGGTCATCCACGACGAGCTGATGCTCGACGGGAATGCCCGCATGAACGTCGCGACCTTCGTCAGCACCTGGATGGAGCCGCAGGCGGAAAGGCTGATGGCCGAGTGCTCCGACAAGAACATGATCGACAAGGACGAGTACCCCCAGACCGCCGAGATCGAGCGGCGGTGCGTCAACATCCTCGCCAGCCTCTGGCAGGCCCCGGCCGCGGCCGGAGATGCCGCAGGGTGCTCGACGACGGGCTCGAGCGAAGCGGCGATGCTGGGCGGCCTCGCGCTCAAGCGCCGCTGGCAGAAGCGACGCGCCGCCGAGGGTAAGCCTGCCGATCGGCCCAACCTGGTGATGGGCATCAACGTCCAGGTCTGCTGGGAGAAGTTCGCAAACTACTGGGACGTGGAGATGCGTCTCGTCCCTATGGAGGGCAACCGCTTCCACCTGTCCGCCGAGGAGGCCGTCGAGCTCTGCGACGAGAACACGATCGGCGTCGTCGCCATCCTCGGCTCCACGTTCGACGGCTCCTACGAGCCGGTCGAGGAGATCTGCGCCGCGCTCGACCGGTTCGAGTCCGACACCGGTCTCGACGTCCCCGTGCACGTCGACGGAGCATCCGGAGCGATGATCGCCCCATTCCTCGACCCCGGGCTCGTCTGGGACTTTCGGCTCCCGCGCGTGGCCTCGATCAACACGTCGGGTCACAAGTACGGGCTCGTCTACCCGGGCGTCGGCTGGATCGTCTGGCGTGACGCCGACGCGTTGCCCGACGATCTGATCTTCTGGGTCAACTACCTCGGCGACAACATGCCGACCTTCGCGCTCAACTTCTCGCGGCCGGGCGCGCAGGTGATCGCCCAGTACTACAACTTCCTGCGGCTCGGATACGCGGGATACCGCGAGGTGCAGGGTTACGCGCGCGACGTCGCTACGCGGCTCTCGGCCGAGATCGCGAAGCTGGGGCCGTTCCGGCTGCTGACCCACGGCGATGAGTTGCCCGTGTTCGCGTTCGCCCTGGACGACGAGATCGAGAACTACACGGTGTTCGACGTGTCGAACGCGCTCCGGGAGCGCGGCTGGCAGGTGCCGGCGTACACGTTCCCCGAGAACCGGACCGACCTCGCCGCGCTGCGCGTGGTCGTGCGGCGGGGCTTCAGCCACGACCTGGCCGACATGCTGATCGCGGACCTCGAGCGCCAGCTTCCGAGGCTGGAACAGCAGCCGGCGCCGGTGCACGACTCGGCGTCCGGAACCGCTTTCCGCCACTGACAGGAGAAACGATGTGCCGCTGGCTCGCATACTCCGGGTCCCCGCTCCTGATCGAGGACATCCTCTACAAAGCCGGCACACTCGCTGATTGCGCAGAGCCTTCACTCCACGCTCGGCGCCGAGACGACCAACGGCGACGGCTTCGGGATCGGCTGGTACGGGGCCGGCGACGCACCGGGCGTCTTCCGCTCGATTGAGCCGGCCTGGAACGACCGCAACCTCCGCGAGCTGTCGGGTCACAACACCTCGCCGGTCCTGTTCGCCCACATCCGGGCCTCCTCCGGGTCGGCCATCCAGCAGACCAACTGCCATCCGTTCCGCCACGGCCGCTGGCTCTGGATGCACAACGGGGTCATCCGCGATTTCGCCCAGGTCAAGCGTGACCTCGTCCTCGCAGTCGACCCGTCGCTCTACCCGCAGATCGAGGGCTCGACCGATTCCGAGGTCTTCTTCTTCCTCGCATTCACGCTCGGGCTCGAGGACGACCCGCCCGGCTCGGTCGCGCGCGCGGTCGGCCTGATCGAAGAGACCGGGCGCCGGCACGGCGTCGAGCACCCGATCCAGATGACGGTGGCGACCACGGATGGGAAGAGCGTGTGGGCGTTCCGCTATTCCAGCGAGCGCGACTCGCGGTCGCTCTTCTACTCGACCGACGTGCCGGCGCTGCGGAAGGCGCATCCGGACCTCGCGGTGCTCGAGCGGCTGAGCGACGAGTCCCGCCTCGTCGTGTCAGAACCGCTGCGCGATCTTCCGGGCGCCTGGAACACGGTTCCCGAGTCGAGCTACGGAGTCATCCAGGACGGCGCCGACGAGCTGCACCCGTTCACGCCGCAGGCTCCGGCGAGGTCGACCGCGGTCGCGGGCTCGGCCTGAGCAAGCGTTCGCGCGGAGGCGGAGTTCTCGCTCGAGCTGGGGAAGGGGCTCGAACCCTCGATCTCGGCTTGGGAGACCAGTCCTGCTTCAACTCGGGTGGGCGAGCGAGAGAGCAGAAAGACAGAAAGACCCTGTTTCCAGGGTCTTTCTCTGAGCGGGGGACGGGGTTCGAACCCGCGACCCTCAGCTTGGGAAGCTGATGCTCTACCAACTGAGCTACCCCCGCGGGCGCTGAAAGGATAGCGGCCCGGCGCTCGCCGATCCCGAGCTTGACGGGACGGCGGGGAGACGCGGGAGAGCAGCCGGGCGCCTTGCCATGCGCGGGGGCGTGCGAAGACGACGACTGTCAATGGCGCGCGCCATCGGCCCGCTCGGGAGGAACACCCCCTTCGGACCCGGGATACTTCAGGTGACCCGACCAGACGGAGGAGGAACGATGGGACATAACCTCGAGGAGACGGCCCGAGCGCTCGTTGCGGCGGGCAAGGGCATCCTCGCCGCCGACGAGAGCGACGGGACGATCAAGAAGCGCTTCGACTCGATCGGGATCGAGTCGACCGAGGACAACCGGCGCGCCTACCGCGACATGCTCTTCACCACGGAGGGCGCGGCCGACCACATCAGCGGCGTGATCCTCTACGACGAGACGATCCGCCAGTCGGCGCTCGACGGCACGCCGTTTCCCAAGCTGCTCGAGAGCCAGGGCGTGATCCCTGGGATCAAGGTCGACAAGGGTGCGAAGGACCTCGCCCACGCGCCCGGCGAGAAGATCACCGACGGACTGGACGGGCTGCGCGAGCGCCTGGCCGAGTACGTCTCGCTCGGCGCGCGCTTCACCAAGTGGCGCGCCGTGATCACGATCGGCGCCGGCATCCCGAGCGAGTACTGCCTGTGGACCAATGCTCACGCGCTGGCCAGGTACGCGGCGCTCAGCCAGGAGGGCGGGCTCGTTCCGATCGTCGAGCCCGAGGTGCTGATGGACGGCGACCACACGATCGAGACCAGCTTCGACGTCACCTCGAGGACGCTGCACGCGGTCTTCACCGAGTTGCGCGACCAGCGTGTGCATTTCGAGCAGATGCTGCTGAAGCCGAACATGGTGCTGACGGGTTACGACGCGTCCGGCCGCGCAGGCGTCCAGGAGGTCGCCGAGCAGACCATTCGCTGCTTCCGCCGGCACGTCCCGGCCGCGGTGCCGGGGATCGTCTTCCTCTCCGGGGGCCAGACCGACGAGGACGCGACCGCGCACCTCAACGCGATGAACGCTATCGGCCCGCACCCGTGGGAGCTGTCGTTCTCGTACGGACGCGCGCTGCAGGCGCCGGCGTTGAAGGCCTGGTCGGGAGATAATGCGAACGTCGCGTCGGGGCAGGCGGCCTACCTGCACCGCGCGAAGATGAACGGGCTCGCCCGGTCGGGCTCGTACTCGCCGGACATGGAGACGAAAGTCGCCGCGTAGCCGGGGCATCCTCTAGACCGTATGGCGTAGACCCGGCGCCTCGCTCGTAAGTTGGCGCGGGTTGCCGTTCGGCGCTGGGCCGGCGGTAGAGCCGCAATTACGGGAGGCGCCGGTATGGCTGAGGGTACGTGGGTCGGGTTGGATGTGCACGCGCGCAAGGTCGTGGCGGGTGTACTGGATGCAAGGTCGGGCGAGCTTCGGAGTCTGCGGGCGCCGACGCTGCCGGCCGAGACGGTCGAGTGGCTGCGGCAGTTTCCGGCGCCGGTGCGCGTCGCCTACGAGGCGGGGCCGACCGGGTACGGGCTCGCGCGCGCCTGTGCCGCTGGCGGGATCGTGTGCACGGTGGCGGCGCCTTCGAAGATCCAGCGGGCGCCCGCCGACCGGGTCAAGACCGATCGCCGCGACGCCGAGCGGCTGGCGCGCCTGTTGCGGCTGGGCGAGCTGGTGGCGGTTCGCGTCCCGGAGCCGTACGAGGAGGCGGCCCGCGATCTCGTGCGGGCACGCGAGGACGCCCGCGGCGAGTTGATGCGCGCCCGGCATCGGCTCTCGAAGCTGCTTCTGCGGCACGGGCTGATCTACGACGCCTCGGCCTGGACGCTCGCCCACGACGCCTGGCTGCGCCGGCAGCGGTTCGACTCGCGGCCGCTGCAGCTCGCGCTCGAGGAATCGTACGCGGCCGCCGCGCAGGCGAAGGCGCGCCGCGACGCGCTCGATCAGGCAATCGCCGAGCTCGCCGCTGAGCCGCCGTTCGCCGAGATCGTCGGGCGACTCTGCTGCCTGCGCGGCGTCGGCACCCTGACGGCACTCGCGCTCACGGTCGAGCTCGGCGACTGGAGCCGCTTTCCGGCCGCAGGCGCTCGGCCCGTTTCTCGGGCTCACCCCGAGCGAGGACTCCAGTGGTGAGCGGCGCCGTCTCGGCTCGATCACCAAAACCGGCAACACCCACGCCCGCCGCCTGCTCGTCGAAGCAGCCTGGCATCAGCGGCGGCCGCTGCGCGAAAGCGCCACGCTCACGCGCCGACGGCAGGGACAGCCCGCCGCCGTCCGCGCGCGAGCCGACCGTAGCGCCCGCCGGCTTCACCAGCGCTGGCACGCGCTCGAACGTCGCGGCAAGCGGCGCACGATCGTCGCGGTCGCGGTCGCACGCGAGCTCGCCGGCCACTGCTGGGCACTCGCCACCATGTAGCCGCGCCTCCCCAACGGCTCGGCGAGGAGAGCGCAGCGGCGCAACGGCACGCGAGGAACGACCCGCGGTACAGCTATGAGCCGCCCGAACTGGGCGACGCTCGACTCTAGATGTCCTGCCCACACAGGTTCCATACGCGGCTGATTGGTGGCCGGCCTCTGAGCGAGCTGTGCGGTCTGGCGGTGTTGTAGTGGTGCAGCCAGTGTGGCAGAGCGGCGGCGCGGTCTCGTGAGCTGCGGTAGCTGACGCCGTAGGCCCACTCGCGCGCCATTGTTTGGTGAAAGCGTTCGACTTTGCCGTTCGTGCGTGGCCGGTAGGGCTCGATCGTCAGGTGCTTGATCCCTTGCTCGCTGAGCAGGCTTCGGAACGCCCGGCTGCGCGTGTAGCACCAGGCGTTGTCCGTCATCAGCCGTTTGGCTTTGATTCCGTGCCGAGCGAAGAAGGCGAGCGCCCGCTCGGTGAAGGCGACGACGGTAACGGCGCGCTCGTCGGGCAACAGCTCGGCGTAGGCGAGCCGTGAGCGGTCGTCGACGACCGCGTGTGCGAAGTCGTAGCCGACCCGCGTCTCCACGCTTCGACCGCGCAAGGATTGGGAGCGATTTCCGGTGACGCGGTGGCCGGGCCGCTCGAAGCGCGCGTAGCTCGAGGAGTCCATGTGTAGCAGGTCGCCCGGGCAGGGCCACTCGTAGCGGTTGGCCGGTCCCCGCGGTCGCTTCTCCGGCCGCGAACAACCGTTGCGCTGCAACGTTTTCGAAACGGTCGAGTGCGGATGGCCGAGCTCACCCGCGAGCAAACGAGGGCCCCAGCCGGTGCGGCGGCGCTTCTCGCAGATCCGCTCCTGCTCGGCCAGCGGGAGCATCCGCGGGCAACGATGCGGACGGCTCGAGCGGTCGTGCAAACACGCCAGCGACTCACGCTCTGCCCGGCTCGCCACGCGCCACCTACGCGACCACTCACAAGCAGTCGCCGGCGAGACGCCATGGCGTCTCGCCGCTTCCCGAATCGAGCATCCAGCTTCAATCGCGCGCACCAGCGCGAAACGTCCCGACAGTCCGAGCTTGGCGTTACGGTGCAGCTGCATCCGGGCCCTCCTTTGGCCGACGTCCTCGCAGACGCACAGCCTCAGGAAGGGCCCGGACGACTCTCAGCCGTTCACAACGTGTGTGGGCACGTCATCTAGAGAGCGGCTCCGTTCCTCCAGCTCGCACACCCGGTCATGCGGTCCCGACCCGCGCATATCAGCCGCGACACAACGCGTCGACAAGCTGCCGCCGCGCTCTCCCCGCCGAAACAAGAAGGCCCGCACACGCGGGCCTTCAAGCCGTACCGACTTGACAAACCTCACCCCATATCAGCTGTACCGCTCGCCGGCGATCTGCTCGAGCTTGCCCCAGCGGTGTGACGCCTCGATGCGGCGCACCGTACCGGAGCGCGAGCGCATCACGATCGACGCCGTCTCGGCGCCCGCGCCCGTGTAGCGCACGCCGTGGAGCAGTGCGCCGTCGGTGACGCCGGTTGCTGCGACGAAGACGTCGTCGCCCACGACGAGGTCGTCGGTCGAGAGCACGCGGTCGACGTCGTAGCCGGCGGCGACCAGCTGCTGCCGCTCGCCGTCGTCGCGCGGCCAGAGCTTCCCCTGGATCGCGCCGCCGAGGCACTTGATCGCCGCCGCCGAGATCACGCCCTCCGGCGTGCCGCCGATGCCCATCAGCATGTCGACGCCGGTTCCCGGCCGAGCGGCCGCGATCGAGGGGGCCACGTCTCCGTCGGTGATCAGCCGTACCTTCGCGCCGGCCTCGCGCAGATCGGTGACGAGCTGCTCGTGGCGGTCGCGGTCGAGGACGACGACGCTGACGTCGTCCGTGTGCATCCCCTTCGCCCTTGCCACCCGCCGCACGTTCTCCGCCGGCGGCGCCTCGATGTCGATCGCGTCGGCCGCCTCCGGCCCGACCGCGATCTTGTCCATGTACACCGCAGCGCCGGGGAAGAACATCGTGCCTCGTTCGGCGAGGGCGATCACCGCGATCGCGTTCGGCATGCCGAGCGCAGTCAGCCGCGTCCCCTCGAGCGGATCGACGGCGACGTCCACGCCGGGGCCGTTGCCGTTCCCGACCTCCTCCCCGTTGTAGAGCATCGGCGCCTCGTCCTTCTCCCCCTCGCCGATCACGACCACGCCGCTCATCGACACGGTGTCGAGCATCAGCCGCATCGCGTCGACCGCCGCCTGGTCGGCCGAGTTCTTGTCGCCGCGACCGACCCACCGGCCCGCTGCCATCGCCGCCGCCTCGGTCACCCGGACGAGTTCGAGCGCGAGGTTGCGATCGGGAGCCTCGGCCACGGCCGAATCCTACGGTCCGGCGGAGGACGGCTGCACGGTCGAGCCGGCTACATCCGCTCGGGCGCCTCTACCCCCACGAGATCGAGGCACGAACCGATCACGCTGCGTGTCGCCCGGCACAGCCCGAGGCGGAACGCCTGCGCCTCGCTCTCGAGCACGCGGTGGTGGTGGTAGAAGCGGTGGAACTCGTCGGCGACGCGGATCGCGTACGTCGTGATCCCGTGTGGCCCGCGCCGCTCCAATGCCTCTGCTGCCACCTCGGGGAACTCCAGCAGCCGCTTGACCAGGTCGCGCTCCTCGGGCGTGAGCGGCGCCGAGAGCCCGGCCGACGCCTGTGCGCCGCCCGCCTTCCGCAGCACCCCGGCGATCCGGGCATGCGCGTACTGGACGTAGTAGACGGGATTCTTCTCGGAGCGCTCCGCGGCGAGGTCGACGTCGATCTCGATCGTCTGGTCCGGGCTGCGGTTGACCAGGTACCAGCGGGCGGCGTCGACGCCGATCTCGTCCATGAAATCGTCGAGGAAGACGACGTCGCCCCGGCGCTTCGACATCTTCGTCTGCTCCCCGCCCCGGGTCAGATGGACGAGCTGGTAGAGCAGCACCTCGACCCGGTCGGCGTCGTAGCCGAGCATGCGGGCGACCGCCGCGTACCAGTTGCGGGTGCCGTGGTGGTCCGCACCGAGCACGTAGATCGCCCGGTCGAACCCCCGCTCGAGCTTGTCGACGAGGTAGACGACATCGGCTGCGCGGTACGTCGGCTCGCGTGTCTCGGAGCGCAGCAGCACCCGGTCCTGGTCGTCGCCGAACTCGGACGACCGGGCCCAGAGCGCACCGTCTCGCTCGTACGTGTCCAGCCGGGGCAAGAGCTCGGGCAGCCGCTCCTCGAGCCGGCTCTGCAGCGCCCAGGAGTCGAAATGGATCCGAAACCGCTTCAGGCTCGCCTCGATCCGCTCCAGCATCGCCGGCACCGGATCGCCGGGAAGCCCGGCCAGCTTACGGACGTACTCACCCTGGTAACCGTCCTCCGGCGGGGCCTCCCCGCGCCGAACCGCCTCGACCGAGGCGCGGAAGCGCTCCATCTGGGCGCCCGCGTCGTTGTAGTAGTACTCGCGCTCGACCTGGTGGCCGGCGAGCGCGAGCAGGCGGGCGAGCGAGTCGCCGATCGCCCCGTTTCTGGCCGACGCCACCGTGATCGGCCCGGTCGGGTTGGCGGAGACCATCTCGACCTGCACCCGCTCGCGCGGTTCGCCGAAACCGGCGCCGAAGCTCGGCCCCGCGTCGAGGAGCTCGGCCAGCGCGCCCGCGTACCACTCGTCGCGGAGGAAGAGGTTGAGGAACCCCGGCCCTGCGACCTCGGCGCGCTCGACCGCGGGCTGCGCCCGGGCCGTCTCGGCGAGCTCCTCCGCCAGCTCGCGCGGCGCGCGTTTTCGCGCAGGTGCGAGCCGCAGGGCGATGTTGGTCGCGTAGTCCCCGTGCCCGGGATCGGACGGGCGCTCGAGCTCCACCTCGGCCCCTGCGGGCCCGATCAGCGCAGCGGCGAGCTCCGCGATGCTCCTAGCGGGCAAGGGCTCCCTGCGGCGCGAACAGCTCCTCGAGCGCCCGGAGCTCCTGCTGCGTGCCGACTGCGATCAGGACATCTCCCTCGACGAGCGCGTGGTCCGGCGACGGCGTGGTCTCGAACGTGCCGTCGGGGCGACGGATCGTGATCACGACCGCGCCGGTATCGCGGCGGATACGGAGGTCGCGGATCGTCCTGTCGACCTGGCCCGATTCCCGCGTGACGACGATCTCCTCGAAGCGGAGGTCCAGCCCCGCATGCGTCGAGACGATCTCGAGGAACGCCGCCACCTCTGGCTTCAGCATCAGTTTCGCCATCTCCTGGCCGGCCGTCGCGTAGGGCTGCACGATCCGGTCGGCGCCGGCGCGGGAGAGCTTGGTAGCCGCATCCTCGGTCGATGCGCGGGCGACGATCTGGAGGTCGGGCCGTGCGGCGCGCGCGGACAGCGTGATGTAGAGGTTGTCCACATCCGAGTCGGAGGCTGCGACGAGCCCACGGGCGCGCTCGAGGCCGGCCTGCCGTAAGTCCTCGTCGTTCGTCCCACTGCCCTCGACGTACATGTCCTCGTCCCGGCGGGCGATCCGGAGGACCTCGGGGTTGAAGTCGATGACCACGTACGGGACGCCCGCGCTGCGGAACTCGTGCGCGATCCGCCGGCCGACGCGCCCGTACCCGCAGATGATGTAGTGGTCCTGGATGGTCTCGATCATGCGTCTGCGCCGGCGCTCGGCCCAAGCTCCCGTGAAGACGCCGCGGGCGATCATCTCGACGATGGCGCCGGCGACGTACAGAAAGATTGCCACGCCGGTGAAGAGAACGAAGATCGAGAACACCTTCCCGGCGACCGTGGTCGGACGAGTGTCGAGCCCGGTCAGGGTGGTCGTGACGACGCTGCGGTAGAGCGAGTCGACCCAGCTCTCCTCCTCGACGAATCGAAAGACGACCGTTGCCACGGCCAGGATCCCGACGAACGCCGCGACCGCATAGGCGAACCGGCGAACGCTGAACGACTTCTCCACGGGAGTAGTATCCGTGCCGGTGGAAGAGGAGAGCCAGGAGCGTCAGCTCAACATCCACGTCGATCCGCAGCACATGGGCGGGGTCTACTCGAACTTCGCGAACATCAGCTTCTCCGACTACGAGTTCGCGATCACCTTCGCCCGGATCGACCACGAGGTCGAGGAAGGCGACATCCCGGGCGTCGTGGTCGCGCGCGTGAACATGTCGACCCGCTTCATGAAGGAGCTGCTCGACGCGATGCAGGACTCGTGGTCGAAATGGTCCGCCCGCGAGGGGATCAGGAGCCTGCCGGAGGCAGAGCGAGGCGAGAAGGACTAGCGTCGGTGCCGGGCTTCAGCCTGGCGTCGATTCCATTTGCTTCCAGGCGCGGGCCATCGCCACGCGCTGGGCCAGCGTCGGGTGGTCCCAGAACACCAGATACGGCGCGGTCGGCGGGCTCGGGTCCGTCAGGCCCGTGAGGGCGAAGCGCTCGAACAGCTTCTCCGCCGCCCGGGGGTCCGTCGTCGTCTGGAGCGCCATCCAGTCGGCTTCCGCCTCCAGGTGCCGGGAGACGGCCGCCTTGATCGGGGTCGTGACCAGCCCGAACAGGACGTAGACGAGCAGCACGAGTGGGATCGCCGCGGCTGCGCGCATCCCGCCGCGCCGTCCGGCGGCGAGGGCGAGCAGGTACGCGAGCGGCACGGTGAAGAGGGCGTACCAGGCGATCCCCTTGAGCAGGTGGTTCCTGGCCTGGTGGCCGTACTCGTGGGCGACGACCACCTCCAGCTGCCGCTCGGTGAAGCGGCCGTCCAGCATCGAGCTCCAGACGAACACCCGGCGCGACGGGCCGAGCCCGCTCGTGAAGGCGTTCGGATCCTTCGTGTGCACCTTCTGCTCGCGGATGGGGATGTCTGCGACCCCCTCTTTCTCGGCGATCCGGGCCGCGGCCGCCTCGAGCCGCTGGTTGCGGAGCCGGTGCGTGTCCGGCACGAGGTACGGGGTGACAATGACCAGCAGCACCTGGAGGCCGATGAAGACCGCCGAGGCGGGGATCCACCAGAGCCGGGGCAGCCACTTGGCAAGCCCGACGGCGACCAGGACCGCGAACGAGAGCAGTGCGAACTTGACGGCGAGCAGCACCCAGTCGCCGAAGAGGGCCTCGGCGTAGCTCTCCGTCGCCCGGTCGTAGCGGCGCTGCCACCAGAGCGAGAGCACGTCGAAGGGAACGGTGACCAGCCAGACCAGCCCGACGCCGAGCATCGCCAGCAGCATCGCGGTGCCGATCGGCCCCGCCGCCGACTCGCGCGCGAACCCCACGCCGCGCCAGGCATAGAGCACGAAGACGACCACGGTCACGGCGGTCTGCCCGAGCGCGAGCCAGTAGAAGAACGACTCGTAGTGCTCGGCCCGGTGGAGAAAGGTCGCGCCGAACAGCGCTCGCACCGGAACGCCGCCGAGATCCAGGCCGTCCGGCACCTTCGTCGAATCCCAGAGGAGGAAGGCGGCCGCTGCCCAGGCCCCGGCGAGCGCCGCTAACGTTGCGAGCCGCAACGGGTGCCCCATGCGCGTCGCCGTCATCTCCGACATCCACGCTAACCTCCCGGCCCTCGAGGCGACGGCCGAGGCGATCCAGCAGGATTCACCCGACGAGATCTGGTGCCTCGGCGACCTCGTCGGCTACGGCGCGCAGCCGAGCGAATGCTGCGCGTGGGCGCAGGCGAACGCGCGCGAGTGCCTGGTCGGCAACCACGACCTCGGCGTGCTCGGCACGCTGGAGCTGGACGACTTCGCCGGCGACGCGGCCGTCGCGGCCAGGTGGGCGCGGACGGTCCTGGACGCCGAAGCACACGCCTACCTGTCGGCGCTCGGCCCGAGCGGGGTCGCGCACGGTGTCGGCCTCCACCACGGGAGCCCGCGCGATCCGATCTGGGAGTACGTGCTCTCCTGGGAGGCGGCGCGCGACGCGATCCACGACTCCGGAACGGAGGTCACGCTCGTCGGCCACAGCCACGTCCCGCTGGCGATCCCGGACGGAGAGCATGCGGCCGGCGGACACGCCCCGGGCGGCACCGAGATCGACCTGGCCGGCGGGCGCTGGCTGCTCAATCCCGGATCTGTCGGTCAGCCGCGCGACGGCGACCGCGACGCGGCCTGGCTGCTGCTCGATCTCGGGGCCCGGACGGCCGAGTTCCGGCGGACGGCCTACGACGTCGCGGGGGCGCAGCAGGCGATCCGAGCCGCCGGGCTGCCCGACGCGCTCGCCGAGCGGCTCGCCCACGGCGTGTAGCCGCGCTTCAGGAAGACTTGGCCTCGACCTTGGCCGGCCGAGTGTCGAAGCTGATTCCCTCGCGGGCCAGTGCCAGGACGACGTCCTCCCGCCCCTTGTAGATGCGCCACTTGACGGTCGCGAGCGTGACCTCGAGCGCGTCCGCGATCTCGGTATACGAGAGGCCGGCGACGTCGCGAAGGAGCAGCGCCATCTTCAGATCGGTCGAGAGCCCCTCGATCGCGCGCCAGAGCGCGTCCACGGTCTCGCCGCGCTCGATCGGCGCGTCCATCACCTCGAGCGGCGCGACGTCGTCGAGTGCGACCAGATGCCGGGGGCGGCGCTCGCTCGCCCGCAGCTCGTCGAGGACGCGGTTCTTCGTCACCTGGAAGAGCCAGGTCGTGAACTTGCAGCGGAGCGAGAACTTCGGCAGCCCCTGGAAGACGCGGAGGAAGACTTCCTGCGTCAGATCCTCGGCGAGGGCACGGTCGCCCACCAGTCGCAGCACGTAGTTGAAGACCGGCGTCTCGTAGGCCCGGACGATGATCGCAAAGGCGCGCTCGTCTCCCCGTTGTGCTTTGCGCAGGACACCGAGGTCAGGCTGCTGGAGTGACAAGGCGGGCGGAGTATAGCCCGGCTTTTCGCAGTCGCCATGTCGCTTACGCAACATTTACGAAGCCGGATCGCCCTCTCGGCCACGGGACGTAATCAGGCTCTTTCCGGTCATCTCGGTCGGCTGTGGAAGGCCGAGCAGGTCGAGGCAGGTCGGCGCCAGGTCGGAGAGCTCTCCGCCGCCGCGGAGCGCGGCGCGCGGTGCGGTGACGACCAGCGGGACCGGGTTGGTCGTGTGCGCCGTGTGCGGGCTGACGCCGTCCTCCGCGACCATCGTCTCCGCGTTGCCGTGGTCTGCCGTGACGAGCGCCGTGCCTCCCGCCGCCTCGACCGCATCGAGCACGCGGCCCAGACACCGGTCGGTCGTCTCGACAGCCGCGATCGCCGCCGGGATCGACCCGGTGTGGCCGACCATGTCCGGGTTGGCGAAGTTGACGATCCCGAAGCCGTAGCCGTCGCCGATCGCGGCCGCGAAGCGCTCGGCCACCTCGGGTGCGGACATCTCGGGCTTTCGGTCGTACGTGCCGACGTCGCGCGGCGACTGCACGAGGATCCGCTCCTCGCCGGGCCACGCCTGCTCGCGGCCGCCGTTGAAGAAGTAGGTGACGTGGGCGTACTTCTCGGTCTCGGCGCAGTGCAGCTGGCGGGCGCCGTGTGCGGCGAGCACCTCGGCGATCGTGTTCGGGACGTCCTGCTCCTCGAAGACGACCGGACAGTCCAGGTCGTCCCGGTACCGGGTCATCGTGGTCAGGTCGATCTCCGCCTCGAGCAGCCTCTGCGAGAGCTGCCGCGCGCGATCGGGGCGGAAGTTGAAGTAGATCGCCGTGTCACCCGCCTCGATCCCGGGCCTGCCCTCGAAGTGAACGGGCTCGAGGAACTCATCCGTGATCCCCGCGTCGTACTGCTCTTGCACGTAGGTGACAGGGGCCGTTCCCGTGACAGGGCTGGAACGGACGACAGCGTCGAAGGCGCGGTCGGTCCGCTCCCACCGCTGGTCGCGGTCCATCGCGTAGTACCGGCCGCAGACGGATGCGATCCGCTCCTGCGGCAGCTCGGCGAGGTCTCGAACGGCGGCGTGCGGGGAGACGTCGCGGCCGTCGGTGAACGCGTGGATCCAGGTCCTTTCCGGCGCGAAGCGAAGTAGCGCGCGCAGGTGGTCGACGTGCGAGTGGACACCGCCGTAGGAGACGAGGCCGAGCAGATGGACGTTCCCGCCTCGCTCGAATGCCCCTCGCAACGCCGGGCTCTCGAAGAACGAGCCGTCCTCGATCGCCTTGTTCACGCGCATCAGGTCCTGGTAGAGAATGCGCCCCGAGCCGATCGTCAGGTGGCCGACCTCCGAGTTCCCCATCTGTCCAGGCGGGAGGCCGACCGCCTCGCCGGACGCTGCGAGCGTCGTGTGCGGCAGCTCGGCCCAGAGCCGGTCGAAGACGGGGGTATTCGCGAGCTCGACGGCGTTGCCAGGGCCGGGCGGCGCGCAGCCCCAGCCGTCGAGGATCACGAGAACGACTGGGCCGCCGCTTTGCAAATCGCCGTGAAGGACTCGACGTCGAGGGACGCGCCGCCTACGAGTGCGCCGTCGACGGCCGGCTGGGCGAGCAGCTCGGCGGCGTTGTCCGGCTTCACCGAGCCGCCGTAGAGGATCGGCACGTCGATCAGCCCGTGGAGGAACGCGTGCGCCTCCTCGGCCTGCGCCGGGGTGGCAGTCTTGCCGGTGCCGATCGCCCAGACCGGCTCGTAGGCGAGGACGAGCTGCTCGTGCGCCTCGAGCACGCCCGCCTGGCGGCGCAGCACCTCCTCCGTCTCCGCCGCCTCGCGTTCGGCCTCGGTCTCGCCGACGCAGGCGATCACCCAGAGCCCGGCCTCGAGCGCGGCCGCGGCTCTGCGCGCAACACTCTCGTCGGTCTCGCCGAACAGCCGGCGCCGCTCGGAGTGGCCGACGATCGCGCCGTAGACGCCGAGCTCGAACAGCATCGGAGCGGAGACCTCGCCGGTGAAGGCGCCTTCGACCTCCCAGTGCACGTTCTGGGCCGCGACGGCGATGTCGGTGCCGGCGAGCGCCTGCACGACCGCGCTCAGCGAGGGGAACGGCGGGCAGACGGCCACGTCGACGCCGTCGATCCACTCGAGCTGGTCGCGGAGCTCGCGGCAGAAGCGGGCAGCCTCCTCCGGGCCCTTGTGCATCTTCCAGTTGCCGGCGATCAGCACGGCGTGATCCTACGCAGCCGGGACCGCAGCTACGCCGGGGAGCTCCTTGCCCTCGAGCAGCTCGAGCGAGGCGCCGCCGCCGGTCGAGACCCAGTCGATCCGGTCGGCGAGGCCGGCCTCCTCGATCGCCCGCACCGAATCGCCGCCGCCGACGACCGTGTGGGCGTCCGCGTGGGCGACGGCACGAGCGACCGCGAGCGTCCCCTCCGCGAATCGCGGCCACTCGAACACGCCCATCGGCCCGTTCCAGAACACCGTCCTCGCCGTCGCGATCCGCTTCGCGTAGCCCTCGCGCGTCGCCGGCCCGATGTCCAGACCCAGCCACCCTTCCGGGACAGCGTCTGCTGCGACCACCCTCGACTCCGCGTCGGCCTCGAACGCTTCCGCGGCAACCACGTCGAGGGGAAGCTCGACGGAAATCTCTAGCGGAACTCGCGAAGCGAGTTCCGCTGCCATCTTCCCGCCGACGAGCACCACGTCGGCCCGCTCCGCGAGGCTGCGCAGGACGCCGATCTTGTCCTCGACCTTGGCGCCGCCGACGATCGCGACGAACGGCTCCTCCGGGCCTTCGAGCAGCTTCCCGAGCTCCTGGAGCTCGCGCTCGAGCAGCAGACCGGCATAGGCCGGCAGCAGATGGGCGACGCCTTCCGTCGAGGCATGCGCCCGGTGGGCGGAGCCGAAGGCGTCGTTCACGTACAGGTCGGCGAGCGCAGCGAGCTCCTCCGCGAGCGCGGGGTCGTTGGCCGTCTCACGGGGGTCGAACCGCGTGTTCTCCAGCACGCGCACGCGGTCGTCGGCTCCGAGCAGCTCGGTCAGCCGCTGCGCGACCGGGGCGATCGCGTATGCAGGATCGGGCCCCTTGGGTCGCCCGAGGTGCGAGCAGACGACCACCTCCGCGGCACCGCGCTCGAGCAGAAGCCGCAGGGTCGGCAGCGCAGCCCGGATCCGGGTGTCGTCGGCGACGCGGCCGTCCTCGAGCGGGACGTTCAGGTCGGCGCGCACGAGGATGCGCCTGCCGGCAACGTCGGCGTCGCGAACCGACCGCGGAAGGTGCATGGTTACGCCGTTGCCGCGGCAGCCTCGGCCGGAAGCGTCGCCCCGACCATCGCGATCAGGTCGACCAGCCTGCAGCTGTAGCCCCACTCGTTGTCGTACCAGCCGAAGACCTTGACCAGATGCCCGTTGGCCATCGTCAGCTCGCTGTCGAAGATGCACGAGTACGGCGAGTGGACGATGTCCGTGGAGACGAGCGGGTCGTCGGCGAACTGCAGGTATTTCCCCAGCGCGCCGCCGGCGGCCTGGCGGTAGGCGTCGTTCACCGCGTCCCGCGTGGCCTCGTCGCGCAACTGCACGACCAGGTCGGTCAGCGAGCCGGTCGCCACCGGCGCGCGCACCGACACCCCGTCGACCTTGCCGTTCAGCTCCGGAAGCACGAGCCCGATCGCCTTCGCGGCGCCGGTCGAGGTCGGGATCAGGTTGATCGCCGCCGCCCGCGCACGCCGCAGGTCCTTGTGCGGCATGTCCTGGAGGCCCTGGTCCTGCGTGTACGCGTGGATCGTGGTCATGAAGCCGTGCTCGATCCGGAAGGCGTCGTGCAGCACCTTCGCCAGCGGTGCGACGCAGTTGGTCGTGCACGAGGCGTTCGAAAGGACGTGGTGCGACGACGGGTCGTAGTCGGCGTCGTTGACGCCGAGGACGAGCGTGATGTCCGGGTCCGTGGCGGGCGCGGAGATCACCACCTTCTTCGCGCCTGCGTCGAGGTGCTTCTGCGCCCCCTCCCGGTCGGCGAAGAACCCGGTCGACTCGAGCACGACGTCGACGCCGAGGTCGTTCCACGGCAGCGCCGCCGGGTCGCGCTCGGCCAGCATCTTGAGCTCGGTGTCACCGACGCGGATCGTGCCGTCGCCGACCTCGACCTCCTCGCCGAGCAGCCCGAGCGTCGAGTCGTAGCGCAGCAGGTGCGCCATCGTCTTCGCGTCCCCGAGGTCGTTCGCCGCGACGATCTCGAAGTCGGCCCCGCGCTGCATGTGCGCGCGGAAGAAGTTCCGGCCGATCCGGCCCAGTCCGTTGATGCCCACCCGTACCTTTGCCATGGTTTCCCCCGTTTTTCTCCGGTTTCGCCTCGAGTCTAGTCTGTCCCCGCGACGGGGAATCAGTAGTCGCCCACAGCGGCGGGCCGGAGGGGAAGCTCCGAGGACGACCCTCCCCTCCGGTTGCACCGCGCTCAGGACCGAGCCGGCAGACGGGGTCTGAATCCGCCGGCGGACGAGCGCAGATCCGCCGCGCCGAGTATGACCCATGCGGGCGACAAAAGCCACGTGTGGAGCTAGCCCGATTTGCGATCGGCGAGGGCGACGAGCCTCCCCAGGCGGCGGTGAACGGCCGCTTTCGTGGCCGGCGGGCGACACTTCGCGGCGAGCTCGCGCAGCGAGGCCGAGGGGTGGCGCTGACGCAGCTCCGCGATCTCGCGCAGCTGCGGAGTCAGCCGCGCCAGGCGGCCGTCGGTCTCGAGCTCGCGGATCGCGGTGAGCTGCCGATGGGCGGCACGGCTGGAGCGGACGAGGTTCGCGTGGTCGGCGTTCGCAACCCGGTTCGCCCGCGCCCGCGCCTCCGCGACGACCGCGTGCTCGTCCAGCGCGAGCGCCGCGTCCCCGGCGCCCGCCAGCGCGAGCGCATCGGCGACCGCCTCCGCGCTCTTGGCGTAGACGGCCGTGTACCGGCCGCGCTCCTGGACGTGCAGGACGACGTCGTCCGCGGCCGCGGCCGCAGCCAGCAGGTCGGCGGCGGCCCGGCTCGCGCTACGGATCTCGAGGTGCGGTGCGCGAGGGCCGCTGACCGAGCCGCCGCCGAGAAAAGCCCCGCGGATGTAGGCGTGGCGGCAGCAGGTTCGGCCGATCACCCGCTTCGGCGGTGCCTCGAGCGGCGCGTGCGAGGCTGAGAGGACACCCGCGCGACGAAGCACCGCGAGCACGCGCTCGTCCCCCGGGACGTGGATCTGGTACCGGGTCGCCCGGTCGAACGACCGGCGTGGGTACGTGCGGATCTCGGCCTCGATCCCGAACCAGCGGAGCAGCCCGAACGCCCGCCGCGCCACCGCAGCCTCGGCCAGGTCGAGGTGCACCGAGAACGCGCCGCGCGCGAGCAGGTGCAGGCTGCCGGCGGTATGGAAGAGGCCCGAGAGCTCCGCCAGCCGGTCGCAGTCGCGCCGCGGCTCGATCGCGGCGAGCTCGCGCCTGACCTCGTCAGAGAGCGGCACCCTCGAGCTCCAGCAGCCGGCGCTTGTACTCGACCCCGAGCGACCCGTAGCCGCCTATCCCTCCGGCGGCGACGACGCGGTGGCACGGAAAGATCAGCGGCAGCCGGTTCTGGGAACAGAACGCGCCGCCGGCGCGGGGCGCCTGCGGCCGGCCCGCGAGCGCGGCGAGCTCGCCGTAGGTGACCGTCTCGCCGTAGGGCACCGCGCGGAGCGCGCTGGCGATCGCCCGCTGCAGCGGCGTGCACCATCCCAGGTCGACCGCAACGTCGTCGAAGGCGACCCGCTCGCCCTCGAAGTACGCCGCGATCCGCCGGGCGACAGCCGGCACAGTTCCGTTGCGGACGCGTGCGCCGGAGCCCGCTAGCGTGATCGTCGGGGGGCCCGGCGCCCCCTTCTGGGGGGCTGCCCGCGTGAGCTCGAGCGCCCGCGTCGGCAGCTCGTGCCACACGGGGAGCGCGTCCGCGTCGAACCACAGCTCGCCCACGCCCCAGTCGCCGGCGGCGTAGCGGACGACCTGCATCGCCTGCCACCATACAATCCGGACATGGTCGTTACGGCGCCGGCAAAGCCCGCACCTTCGCTCCTTGGTGTTCGTCTCCGTCGAGCCTACGGCGAATGACCTCCCACGGAATCTTCCGGCCGCCGGCGCCGGCGAACGAACCCGTCAAGGACTACGCGCCCGGCTCGCCCGAGCGCGCGGCGCTGCAGAAACGCCTCGCCGAGCTGGAACGCGAGCGGATCGACGTTCCGTGCGTGATCGGCGGCGAGGAGGTTCGCACCGGCGACACCGTCGAGGCGGTGATGCCGCACCGCAAGGAGCACGTCCTCGCCGACGTCCACCAGGCGGGACCGGCCGAGGTCGAGCGCGCGACCATGTCGTCCGCCGAGGCGTGGCAGGACTGGTCGCGGACGCCGTGGGAGGAACGGGCCGCCGTCTTCCTTCGCGCCGCCGAACTCCTGGCTGGGCCGTGGCGGACGACCATGGTCGCCGCGACGATGCTCAACCAGTCGAAGACGGCGCACCAGGCCGAGATCGACGCTGCCGCGGAGCTGATCGACTTCTTCCGCTTCAACGTCGAGTTCATGACACGTGTGTACTCGGAGCAGCCGGTCTCGTCGCCGGGGGTCTGGAACCGCCTGGAGTACCGGCCGCTCGAGGGCTTCGTCTTTGCGGTCAGCCCCTTCAACTTCACGGCGATCGGCGGGAACCTGACCAGCTCGCCGGCGCTGATGGGCAACACCGTCGTCTGGAAGCCGGCGTCCACGGCCGCGCTCTCCGCCTACTACACGATGCGCCTCTTCCAGGAGGCCGGCCTGCCCGACGGCGTGGTCAACCTCGTCTACGGCCGCGGCTCGGCTGTCGGAGACCCGGTTCTCGCCAGCCCCGACCTGGGCGGCATCCACTTCACGGGATCGACCGCGGTCTTCCAGCGCATGTGGCAGACGGTCGGCGCGAACATCGAGCGATACCGCAACTACCCGCGGATCGTCGGCGAGACGGGCGGCAAGGACTTCATCGTCGCGCATCCCTCCGCCGACGTCGACTCGCTCGCGACGGCGATCGTCCGCGGCTCGTTCGAGTACCAGGGCCAGAAGTGCTCGGCCGCGTCGCGCGTCTACGCGCCGTCGAATCTCTGGCCCGACCTGCGCGAGCGCCTCGCCGAGGAGATCGCGGCGATCAGGGTCGGCGACGTCTCGGATTTCCAGAACTTCATGGGCGCCGTGATCGACTCGGGCTCGTTCTCCACCCAGAAGGAGGCGATCGAGGAGGCGCGCGCGCACGGCGACTCGGACGTGCTGGTCGGGGGCGACTACGACGACAGGGAGGGCTACTTCGTCCGGCCGACGGTAATCGAGACGCGCGACCCGGACTTCCGCCTCCTGCGCGACGAGCTGTTCGGCCCGGTCGTCACCGCCTACGTGTACCCGGAGAAGGAGTACGAGCAGACGCTCGACCTCGTGGACAGCACCGCTCCCTACGGGCTGACCGGCGCGGTCTTCGCCCGAGACCGGGCGGCGATCGAACTCGCGGACGAGAAGCTCCAGTATGCGGCGGGCAATTTCTACGTGAACGACAAGCCGACCGGCGCGGTCGTCGGCCAGCAGCCGTTCGGCGGTGCGCGCGCGTCGGGGACGAACGACAAGGCCGGCTCGATGTGGAACCTGATCCGCTGGGTCTCGCCGCGGACGGTCAAGGAGACGTTCGTGCCGCCGACCGACTACCGTTACCCGTTCCTCGCCCCCGACGGCGCGGGCGACGGATCGCGCTGAGGCTGCGGACGGGTCGCCGGCTCCTCCTGCTCGCCCTGGCCGTGGCCGGATCCACGATTCCGTCCGACGCGACCGCTGCCCAGCCCGTTCACGTCTTCGTCCTCGCCGGCCAGTCGAACATGGTCGGCCGCGGCTTCCGCTCTCGATGGCGTCGCCGACCGACCCGCGCCTGCTGATCTGGCGCGACGGCCGCTGGCAAACGGCGTCGGACCCGCTCGGCCCGCCGAGCGACCGGAAACAGCGGCATCGGGCCGGGGATGACCTTCGCAACGGCGTGGTACGGCTCTGGCAAACCACCAAGCGATAGAAGAATTACGCGGCTCTAACCGGCCCCTAACAGCTTCTCACCCTCCTCTAACACTGACCGCCTACGCTCGGGACATGCGCTTCCTCGCCCTCGCCGCCGGGTGGCTCACGATCCTCGTGCTCGTGATGCCCAAGGCCTTCTAGTCAAGCCGCTTCGTGAAGCCAGAACTCCGTCGCCGCGCCCGACCGGCGCGGGCACGGCACACAGCGGCTCGAGGTCGACAGGCAATGCGAGCGGAGCGAGCGGGCGAAGGAGAGGGCCCGCGGGAGAACCATGGGTTCTCCCGCGCTAACCCGCGGTGAAATCCCAGGCCGTCGCTCCGGCGTCTCCACCGTCGCTCGCGAAGACGACGACCGTGTGGCGGCCCGGGTCGAGCGGCGGTTCGAAATTGGCGTACAGGGTCGCATTGCTGGACGTTCCCGCCACTTTCGGGTTCTCGGTGTGACCGTCGAGGTACATGACGGCGGTGCCGCTGCCGCCGGGCCCGGTGACGGCGGCGGCGACCTGGGCGACGACCGGCTCGTGCTTCCCCGGGAGCGGGCCGATCGGCCGGACCTTGACCGGGCCGCCGAGCTCGAGCTTCCAGCTGGTGCCCTCGAGCCTGACCGGAACGGCATCGACGGCGCGCGTGCCGTTCCGCCCTCCGTCAAGAGCGACGATTCCGAACGCGGGAGTGATCCGCTCGGAGACGATCACCTTCGAGTTGCGGAGGGAGCCGAACCGGTCGGCGAGCTCGCCGGCAGCGCCGCTCCTGAACCGCGGGAGCGTCGGGCCAAGACGCTGCTTCGACCCCGTGGAGAGCATCCCCCAGAGCTGGGCGGTCTTCCCGGCGGCCGCCGCTGCCAGAGCCGCCTGAACTGCGGCCTTGCCCGGATCTGCCGGCGCCGGCTGCAGGCGAATCGTCGTCGGCTGCGCCTTGTCGCCTCCGCCGCCGCACGCGGCGAGCGCCAGCGCCAGCACCAGCGGAGGGAATCGCCGCACCGCTTGATAGTAGTGAGCGTGGCGCCGGGCAAAGCCCGGCACCACGCCAAACCGGGCAGTCTGATGTTAGGCCCGGCCGGCCTTGTGCAACTGCGCGTAGATCGCGCGCGCGGTCTTGGCCGGCACGCCCGGCACGCCCTCGAGCTCCTCCTGACTCGCCTCCAGCAGCCGCTCCGCCGAGCCGAAGTGCCGCAGCAGGGCCCGGCGGCGCACCGGCCCGATCCCGGAGAGCTCGTCGAGGATCGAGCCTCGCGCCTTCGCATCGCGCCGCTGCCGGTGGAAGCCGAGCGCGAAACGGTGCGCCTCGTCGCGGATCCGCTGCAAGAGCTGCAGCCCGGGCGAGTCGCGCCCCAGCACGATCGGCTCCGCGCAGCCGGGGACGAACACCTCTTCCTCCTTCTTGGCGAGAGCGATGACGGCGACGCGGGGAAGGTCGAACGCCTGCATCGCCGCCAGCGCCGCGGACAGCTGTCCCTTGCCGCCGTCGATCACGACGAGGTTCGGCATCGACGCGAAGGATTCGTCGTACTCCGCGGCGGTCTGGTCGTTCAACCGGGCGAAGCGGCGCGAGACAACCTCCGCCATCGCCGCGAAGTCGTCCGGTCCGTCGAGGCGCCGCACACCGAACTTCCGGTAGTGAGCCTTCTTCGCGACCGCGTCCTGGAAGACGACCATCGAGCCGACCGGCGACTCGGACTGGATGTTGGAGATGTCGTAGCACTCGATCCGCACTGGCAGGCTCTCCAGGTTGAGCGCCTCGCGCAGCTCCTCGAGCGCCTCGACGCGGCGCAGACGGCGCTGCTCGGACTGGAGCAGGTCGGAGTCGAGCGCGAAGCGGGCGTTCTGGTCGGCCAGGTCCTGGAGGCGCCGCTTCTCGCCGCGCGCGGGCGTGCGCACCTCGACCCGCGCTCCCCGCCGATCGGAGAGGAACTGCTCCAGCGCGGCAGTGTCGCCCGCACCGGGCGGGACGACGAGCTGAGGCGGGATGCTCGGCGCCCAGCCGTAGTACTCGAGGCAGAACGCCTCCAGCACGGCGGCGAGGTCGCGACCCTCGACGTTCTCCAGGTGGAACCCGTACCGGTCGACGAGCCGGCCGTCGCGGAGCGGGAAGATCTGCACAGCCGCCCGGTCGCCTTCGGTTGCGAGCCCGATCACGTCGACGGTGCCGACCGAGCGCCGGTCGGCCGCCTGCCGCTCCGCGAGGTGGCGGATGGCAAACAGCCGGTTCCGGTAGCGCGCGGCGTCCTCGAACCGCTCCTCGGCCGCCGCCTCCTGCATGCGGCGCTCGAGCTCACGCTGGATCGGCCGCGTCTCGCCGGACAGAAACTCGATCACGCGGTCGATGAGCTCCCGGTACGCCTCCTGGTCGATGTAGCCCACGCACGGCGCCTTGCAGCGCTCGATGTGGTAGTCGAGGCACGGAATCCCGGAGTGGCGGCCCGGCTTCGGGCCCTCGCAGGGGCGGTACTGGAAGGCGCGGTTGAGCACGTCCAGCGTCTCTCGGACCTTCTTCGCGTTCGCATAGGGCCCGAAGTAGACGACGCCACGGCGGTGCCGCTCGCGGGTGAACATCACGCGCGGGTAGTCGTCCTCGACCGTGACCGCGATGTACGGGAACGACTTGTCGTCACGAAGGCGGATGTTGAACGGCGGCCGGTGCCGCTTGACCAGGTTCTGCTCGACGTGCAGAGCCTCCGCCTCGCTGCCGGTGACGATCACCTCGATGTCGGCGACCATGCGCGGCAGGCGGCCGATCTGCGGCCTGCCGTCGCCGCCTTGCTGGAAGTAGGAGCGCACGCGCGGGCGCAACGACTTCGCCTTGCCGATGTAGAGCACGCGGCCGCCGGCGTCCCGGAAGAGGTACACGCCGGGCTTCGCCGGCAGGCGCTTCAGCTGCTGTTCGATCCTCTGGTCCAACCGGAGATCAGGCTATCGTGGCGGCGATGAGGGGCCTGCTCGCCGCGGCGGCCGCGACCGCACTCCTGGTCGCGCCTGTCGCTCATTCCGGCGGCCCGTCCATGGTCGTCGGCGCGGCCGAGGACAGCGTCAAGGCCGGCTCGCTGACCGAGGCCAAGGCGAAGCTCGACCTGCTGAAGGTGGCGGGGCTCGGCGCGGTGCGCGTGACCTCGATCTGGGATCCCACCAATCCCTACCCGACCGCGGACGAGGTCAATCAGCTGAACAACCTGACCGCCGCGGCGAAGCTCGACGGCCTGGACGTGTTCGTGGCCGTCTACAACTTCGGCAGCAGAACGACCCCGCTGAGCCCCGAGGACCAGGCGAGCTTCGCGAACCACGCCGTCGCGCTCGCCCGCCAGGTCCCCGACCTCCACAACTTCATCATCGGCAACGAGCCGAACCTGAACCGGTTCTGGCTCCCGCAGTTCAACGCGGACGGGTCCGACGCTGCCGCTCCTGCGTACCTCTCGCTGCTCGCCAAGACGTACACGGCGCTCAAGGAGTTCAACCCGGAGATCAAGGTCTTCGGCGGCGCGATCTCCCCCCGCGGGATCGACCGGCCGGGCACCGGCCGCGACACCCACTCGCCGACGGTGTTCATCCAGGACCTGGGCGCCGCCTACCGGGCGAGCGGCATGACCGGGCCGGTGATGGACGCGCTCGCGATCCATCCCTACCCGGAGAACTCGACAGTTCCGCCGACGCTTGCGCACCCGAACTCGACACCGGTCGGGATCGCCGACTACACGAAGCTGGTCGGCCTCCTCACCAAGGCCTTCCAGGGCACGGCCCAGCCCGGCGCAACCTTGCCGATCCTCTACGCCGAGTACGGGGTCGAAACACAGATACCGGCGGGGAAGGCGTCGGAGTACACGGGCACGGAGCCGGCCACGATCAAGCCCGTCCCCGAGTCGACGCAGGCATCGTACTACCGGCAGGCCATGGCACTCTCGTTCTGCCAGCCGAACGTGATGGGCCTGCTGATCTTCCACGCCTTCGACGAGAGCGCCCTCGACCGGTTCCAGTCGGGCCTCTACTACGTGGATCAGACGCCGAAGTCGAGCCTGTCGGCCGTCCGGGCAGCCGCGCGCGACGTCCGCGGCGGAGTGATCGCGAAGTGCAACGGGCTCGAGCTGACCCCGAAGGCGAAGGTCTCGTATCCCCGGATCCGCTCAGTCGCCGCCGGGACCGCGGCGATCGGCGTCACCTGTGACATCGATTGCACGGTCTACGCACGGCTCGAGCGGCTACCGCGCCACTCCACCACGCTCGTCGCCCGCGCCGCCGGCAAAGCCGGCGAGCGTACCCTCGCGAAGTTCCGCAAGCTGCGGCTCGCTCCCGCTCGCTACCGCTTCACCGTTCGCCTGACCGCGCCGGTGAATCGCGGCGAGCCGCTCGTGGTCGCGAGTGGCCCGTTGATAGTCCGTTAGACCTATTCCCTTCTCCGGATCGGGCGGCTAGAGTCCCGGGCCGGTCCCCTCACGGCCCCGGCCGACCTTTCGATGCGTCTCTTCCCCGCGCTCATCGCCGTGCTCTGCGCCGCGCTCGCCGCGGCGGTGCCCGTCGTCTCGGCACCGGCCTCGCCGACCAAGCCGAGGCTGCTGCTCGCCGGCGCGGCCGAGGACGCCGCCAAGAGCGGGAACGCCGCTGCCAAGATGGCGCTCGCCGGAGAGGCGGGCTTCGACACGATCCGCATCACCTCGATCTGGCGCCCCGGCGAAGCGGCCGTCGCCGGCGACGAGCTGGCGACGCTCCAGACGGTCGCCGACGCGGCGACGGCGAACGGGATCCGCCTGATCGTCTCCGTCTACCCGTACGGATCGGCGACCACGCCCCTGTACGCGACCACGCGGAAGCAGTTCGCGGACTACGCCGCCTCGATTCCCCGTCTCGTTCCCTCGATCCGCTACGTGATCGTCGGCAACGAGCCGAACCTGAACCGCTTCTGGATGCCGCAGTTCACGAAGAAGGGGCTCGATGCTGCCGCCTCCTCCTACCTGGGCCTGCTCGCCCAGACCTACGACGCGATCAAGGCGGCCGCCCCCGGAACGATCGTGATCGGCGGCTCGCTCGCACCGCGCGGCAGCGACAATCCACGCTCTCCCCGGCCGACCCACTCTCCCACGCGCTTCATCCTCGACCTCGGCAAGGCGTACCGGTTGAGCGGACGCAAGCGCCCGGTGATGGACTGGTTCGCAATCCACCCCTACCCCGAGCGCGCGCGCATCCCACCCACGTTCGCGCACCCGAGATCGACGGCGATCTCGCTCTCCGACTACGGGAAGCTGGTCCGGCTCCTCGGCCGGGCGTTCGACGGCACACGCCAGCGCGGCTCAAAGCTGCCGATCATCTACGACGAGTTCGGCGTGCAGACGAAGCAGCCCGACGACAAGCGCCTCCTCTACGCCAACCAGGGCATGCCGTCGGCGGGAGACGCCGTCGACGAGGGAACCCAGGGCCGGTACTACCGCAAGGCCCTGCAGCTCGCCGCCTGCCAGCCGAACGTGGTCGGGCTGCTCTTCTTCCACGTCTCCGACGAGGCCGACCTGGACCGCTGGCAGTCCGGGATCTACTACGCGAACGACACGCCGAAGTCCGATTTTCCGGTGGTCCGCTCGGCCGTCCTGGCCGCGCTCGCCGGGACGCTGGTCAAGGCCTGTCGCTAGGCTCGCCTTTTCGCGCGCCGCCGGCCAAGCCCGGCGACGCTCGGGCTAGCATTCAGGCGTGGACACCGGCCAGTACGTCGCGTACACGTTCTACCGGATCGATCCGGCCTGGCGGCAGTTGCCGGTCGAGGAGCGGGCGGCAGGGAAGGACGCGTTCGCGGATGTCATCGAGTCGTGGTCGGAGCGAATGGCCGGCCTGCGGACGTACACCTGCACCGGCGTGCGACCGGACTGCGACTTCTTTCTCTGGAAGATCACCGACCGCTACGAGGACCTCGGCGAGCTCGGCGCGGCGCTGAACGCGACCCCGCTCGCGGGCTGGCTGCAGACGCCGTACTCGTACCTTGCGACCACGAGGGCGTCGCAGTACACGAGCGCGCGCAAGCCGCGGAAGGTCACGCCGCACGACCAGCCCTACCTGGTCGTGTACCCGTTCGTGAAGGTGCGGCCCTGGTACGCGCTGTCCGAAGGGGACCGCCAGCGGGCGATGGACGAGCACATCACCATCGGCCGGGAGGAGTTCCCGGGGATCCACAACCACACGGCGTACTCGTTCGGCATCGACGACCAGGAGTTCATGACCGCGTTCGAGTGCGACGAGCCTGCCGACTTCATGCACCTGATGCTGCGCCTGCGCGACAGCGAGGCGAGCCGCTACACGGAGCGAGACACGCCGATCTTCGTCGGTCAGCTGACCGACATCCGCAGCGCGGTCGACGCGTTGGACGGCGCAGCAGCCCGGATCCAGGCATAGCTCGCCCAGATCTCTCCTGGCTTTGGCAGATCCCCGCGCGGAGCGCGAGCGAGCGGCCGGGCTTCGCCCCGGCCTGCGAAGCGAACTAGCTAGTAGGTGTGCTGGTCGCGCCAGGTTCGCCACATGGCGAACCCGCCGGCCGCGAGCACGAACACGAACGCGACCGCGTCGAGGCCGGTCTCGTCGAGGAACGAGATGGCCGTGATGTCGAGCACGATCAGCGCGGCTCCGCCGTAGAACGCGGCTCGTGCCCGCCCCGGCCACGCGTCGATGTCACTGCGGTGCTCGCGCCAGAGCAGGAAGCAGAAGAAAGCGATCGCGAGGAGGAACGCGATCTTGGCGATCAGGTACAGCGCGTCGAGCGTCGCCTGGAGCTGAAGCGCGACGATCACGGCCGCGATCGCGGCGATGATCAGGAACCCACGCAGCGTCGGGCGAGCGCGCACGGAATCAGGCTAGCGACGCTGAGTGATGTTTTCGTCGCCGAGCCCGACCTGGCGGGCTCGGCTCACTTCGGTAACTCGAGACGACGACCCCCGTGAAATCGTCATGGCCCGCGAAGCGGCCGGACTTCACGGGGCTATGCGGATGAGAGGACTTGAACCTCCAGGAGGTTCGCGGGACGGTGGCGGGTCTTGTCGGCGAGTGGCGGGAACTGGTTAGACAAGCGGAATCGGCTTCCGCGCTGTCGTCCTGGAGTCGAATCGATCCGCGGCGTTCGGGGGCAGATTGGGCGCAACCGAGCCGCCCGTATCCTCCCTTGCAGGGGGCTTCCGGAAAGGCCCGGGCGTGGGTCGCCCTGGTCGGAGCACATCCCGCGGCCGGGCCGGTCACGACGCTAGCCGACCGCCACCGTTGCGACGCCTGAATGGCAGTTACGGTAGGACGTAGAACACGAGCGTGCTGAAGAGCATTGCTCCGCCGAGCCAGGCGATCTGCCCTCGGTGGCGCGCCATCACTCGTACTGTTCGGTATCGCCGCATGTGGCCCGGTTCGACCGCTGAGATGATCAGCAGCGCGATCGAGACCGCGAGTAGGGCGAGCAGAACGGCAGAAAGCTGCGGCGACGGTACGACGATCGGAAGCCAGCTGAGCGCGTCGGGACGGTACCCGGCCGCGTTTCCTCGCTGTGCCGGCTCGGTCGCTCTAGCAGCAGCAACACCGGAGGCTCGGAGTGCCGAGGTAGGAAGAGCATGACCAGTGGTGAGGGCGGGAGACGCAGCCGCGGCCACCGGATCGCAGTTCCGCCAGCGCACCGGAGAGGTCGGGCGGATCCCTCGCGCATCGATCGCGATCGCTACCGCCTTGGGGAGCCGGCGCGAGTCGGCAGCAGACTGGGGAACGATGGTGTACGTGCCCGGTCTGAGCAGTCTGCCGCGAACACGTCCCCGAAACGCCACCTTGTTCAGCCCTCTATGACCCGCGACTATGAAACGCCCAACCATCTGGCAGCTCGGAGCCGGACCGATAACCAGGAACCGCACCCGCGCCGCCCGGGAGAGAACGAGCCGCAGCCCCACAGCACGACGAGACCCGCGCAGACGCTCGAGTCGGAACCCACCCAGGAAGACAGCCGGCCTCCCTGCGCGCGACCCGACGACGACACGCGTAGAAGCCGTGCCCGAGACCATCGAGCCGCTGCCCGTCGAGGAACCGTCGAGCGCCGTCCCCTGAACCGAGGTCGACGGCAAGCCTGGAGAGGCCGCCGAGCCCGTTCCGCGTTCCCGACGTGTCTTCCCTGCCCCCGTCGCTGGAGAATCCTGACCGCTGCTCCGCGTGGGGAGCGTTGGCGGCCCAGCCTGAGCCGTCCTGCCCACGACCCCGCTCGACGAGGGCGTTGTCACCGCGGCTGTGGTGACAGGCGTCGTGGCTGTTACACCCGGCGTCGTGGCAGTCACGGCCGGCACCGTGGCAGTCACACTCGGCGTCGTGGCAGTCGCACTCGGCGTCGTGGCAGTCACACTCGGCACCGTGGCCGTCACGCCCGGCACCGTGGCCGTCACAGCCGGCACCGTGGCCGTCACGCCCGGCACCGTGGCCGTCACAGTGGGCACCGTGACCGTCGGCAACGTGACCGTCAGCCCGTCAGGATGAGCAGTGGCGAACACGTTAGCGACGAAGAAGCCAGAAATCGCGACGCACACGAGCACGACTGCCATCGTGCACTTCACGACGCCCACCAACCCCAGCCGAAACCTCGTTCCGCAGTGCGCACTTGCCTCCCCTCAAAACATGGTTTGCACATCCAGCCAGTTTTGTAAACAGCCGACCAGAGACGCAGAGAGCCAAATTGCAGGGCAAACGCCGTAATCTGTGGGTAGCGGCGCGAAGCGGGCAGCAGTTGATCGGCGCGGTGGCGCATGGGACTGTCGCTCCAAGAGGATGAGCCGGTCGGCCCATGGCGCACACGTCGGAGCGAATCGAGAATGAAGGATCTTCCTGCTGCAGCACAAGAGAACGCTCCTCATGGTCAGCGCAGCTCTGACCGTCATTGTCGCCTGCACCGCGTCTGCCGGCGCGACCGTCAGGCGATCGTCTGATCCGCCAACCTGCGCCTGGGGAGCATCCTCAGTCACGGCCACGTTCGAGAACGGCGAGATGGTTGAATCCACGCCGCAGACGTCTGGCTGTACTGGCATGACCCCCTGAGATCGGTCCGGTCGCTTCGAGAGTCTTACTGCCCGTTGTCGGGCAAGGAGGACAATCGGAGGATGGGACAGAGACGTCGCCGGCATACGCCGGAGCAGATCATCAGGAAGCTGCGTGAGGCCGACAGGCTGCTCGGTGGGGGCCAGGAGGTCGCACTGGTCGCGAAGCAGCTCGAGGTGTCCGAGCAGACGCTGCACCGCTGGCGGGCGCAGTACGGTGGCCTGAAGGCCGATGACGCGAAGCGGCTGAAGGAGCTCGAGCGCGAGAACGGGCGGCTGAAGCGGATGGTGGCCGATCAGTTGCTCGAGATCGACGCCTGGAAAGAGATCGGCCGGGGAAACTGGTGAGCCCGTCGCGCAGACGCGAGGCCGTGCGGATGCTCCGCGAGCGCCTCGGTGTGTCTGAGCGGCGGGCGTGCCGGATCACCGGTCAGCACCGCTCCACCCAGCGCCACCAGCCCGGGCGGAGCGGTGGGCGCGACGACGCGCTCAGGGAGCGGCTGAGGCGGCTCTCGGCGGAGCATCCCCGCTGGGGCTACCGGCTCGCCTGGGGCCGGGTGCGCGAGGAGGGCTGGGTCGTGAACCGCAAGAAGATCCAGCGGCTGTGGCGCGAGGAGGGCCTACGGGTGCCGCAGCGCAAGCGTAAGCGGCTGCGGCTCGGCGACTCGACCGTGCCGGCGAAGCGGCTGCGGGCCGAACGGCCCAACCACGTCTGGGCATTGGACTTCCAGTTCGACACCACCACCGACGGCCGCACACTGAAGCTCCTCAATGTCGTCGACGAGCACACCCGCGAGGCGCTGGCGATCTGGGTCGCACGCTCGATCGACGCCGACCACACCGTCCGCGTGCTCGACCAGATCGTGCGCGAACGCGGCCCCGCTCCGGAGCTCGTGCGGATGGACAACGGCCCCGAGATGACCGCGAACGCGATCAGGGACTGGTGCCGCTTCGGCGGCAGCGGCCGCAGCTTCATCGAGCCCGGCTCACCCTGGCAGAACCCGTTCGTCGAGTCGTTCGGCAGCCGCGTCCGCGACGAGGTGCTCTCCGTCGAGGCCTTCGACTCGGTGCTCGAGGCACAAACGGTCATAAATGACTGGAAGAACATCTACAACCACAAGCGGCCGCACAGCAGCCTCGGCTGGAGACCCCCAGCCGCCTACGCCGCTACCCTGACCTCGAAGGCAAAGGAGACAACAGCCCGACTCTCATAGCGGCTGGACCGACAAACGGGGGCCGGTCAGTACGTCAGTCCCGTAGCGCAGCAGGCGCTATGTAGTCAATCACTCAGGCGACGGTCAGCGGCTAGAGCTGCTTCCGCCAGAACAGGCCGCGCCACCCGAGCGACGCTCGCCGTCGCCCGCGCGAGTTGCGGCGGGAGGACAGCCAGACGTCGGCGCCCAGCGCATTGAGCCCGGCGCGGGGGTCGAACTCTCGCCGGCCGGACGAACGCTTCCCCCGCATGCCCGGCCGGTCAGGACGCTACGCGGTGACCTGCCCGCTGCCTAGTCGCTCTTTCGGCCATGGCCAGATGCATTCCGTACGCTCCTCGTGCGACGGCCCGCCCAGCCTCGCCAGACACAACGTGGTGCGAGATCGCTGGCGCACCGGGTGGTCAGCGACAGCGACCTCGATGGAGCTTCGGAGTCGAAACCGGCCCTTTTCAGCAGCCGGCACGGGGACGCGCTTTAGAGCCTATCCCGGTAGGGGCTCCGGTGCCGCCAGACGCCAGGTGATCAGGCCGCAGGCGAGTTGCAGCAGGGCGCGGAAGCGGTTGAGCCAGGAGTGGGTGCGCTCGACGACCCAGCGGCGGGCGCGGAAGCTGGCCTCACGTTCGAGCGCCTGCTTCTCCTCGCGGCGGGAGCGGATGTGCGGAGTGAGCCCGTACTCGTCGATGAGCTCGTATACCTCTGGGTAGTCGTAGCCCTTGTCCAGGCAGATCGCTTGCGGCTCAGCGGTGGCGTCCGGACGGGCGATCACGATGCGCTCGAGCGTCGACCGCAGGAGCTTGAAGTCGTTGACGTTCGCGCCGGCGATCTCGACTCCGAGCGGGGCGCCCCTGCCGTCGCACAGGAGCGAGCGCTTCCCCCTTTTTCGCTCTGTCAGTGGGGTTGGGGCCGGTCTCCTTCCCGCCCAGCGGCGCTTTGCCCATCAACCCGTCGCAGGACAGCCACTCCCACTCGATCCCCTGCAGCTCGTCATAGGCGAGCAGCCCTTGCCGCCAGAACTGCTCGAACACGCCCGCCTGCGCCCACTCCTGAAAGCGCCGGTGCGCCGAGCTCGAGGAGCAGATCCCGGTCGCGTTCAGCGCGTTCCACTGCATCCCGGTTCGCAGCACGAGCAGGATCGCGTTCAGCGCATCCCGATCGGGAACGCGCGGGTTGTGGCAGCCGAGCGGGTGCGGCGGCCGCGGCGGAAGCAGCGCCTCCATCCGCGCCCACGTCTCGTCCGGAATCCGCCAACCGTCGTCCTTGGCCACGAGACCCATCGTCTACCTCCTCCGTCGGATGACGAAGGACCGCTTCGCCGTCAGACCAGTGCAGCCTGCCTACAGAGATAGGCTCTTAGGCGTCGTACTGGCCGCCGAGCTCCGCCGCCTGGGGCTTACCTTTGTGCCCGGCTTCTTGCAAGATCGGGGGGACCTCGGGGTCGGAGACGAAGCTCTGCCAACCCTCCGCATCCCAGTCGAAGAGCACCCAGACCCGGTCGTCCTCATTGGGATCGCGAAAAACATGCGAACCCTTGGACCCGTGTTGCTTTCGCTTTTCAGCGCCCTTAGTCGAGAAGGTATTCAAGAAGCGGTCGAAATCCTCGACCTTTGTCGTTGCCAGGATCATCTCTTTCCTTCTCTCTTGTCCTCGGCGCCGCCGCTCGACGCCGATGGTGAGACGAGTGTACGCCCCAGATGCTCGGGCGGCCGGATCGAGCAGCCGCCTCCGCGCTGGCCGCACAGGATCCGCTTCCCGAAGCGAGAAGGAGACCGGGGCGGGTGCTCCTTCCTGCCGCCTGGTGTTTGCCTCTCCCTGCCAGGCGGTCTGATGGACGGGCGCGCCCGCCCACACGTGCTGTCGTTCGACTCAAGGCGGGCGCCCCGAGCGCTGGGCTGGTGGCCGCAGCCTCCGAGACCAGCCACACCTCTCTCCCGGAGCACCCGCCGCATCAGAGCTTTCCTCCCGCCACGGGTAGCGAAACGCGCTTTGCGGCAACGTCAACTAGTCCGCGACGACGCCGGGTACGAGCGCGAGCGGAAACGCCTCGACGGCGAATGGTGCGCCGGCGCGTATACGACGATTGAGACACCATAGGCGACCTGCTCGACCTGTTCCTCGAGAAGCACGGCCGCACGGTCGACTCGCTGACCGTGCGGAAGATGACCGCGCAGTTCCGCAAGGTGCGCAAGGACTTCGGCGGCCGTCTCCCGGACAGCCTCCGCCGGATCGAGCCGGAGGATTGGGGCGAGTCCCTGCCGCCTGGCTCTCGTCACGGCGTCTTCCGGGTGTTCCGTCAGGCGCTGACCTGGGGCGTCGCCCGTGGCCTCGTCGAGCGCAACGCTAGCGACGGGATTCGCAACCCGAGACGGGACCGGCGCGAGCGGCGCGAGGTCACGGCTTTCGAGTCGTGGGTGGAGGTCGACGCCGCGGCCGAGGAACGCGACTCCCGCTACGCGGCGATCCCCATCTTCGCGGTCGGGACCGGGCTTCGCCCCGAGGAGTGGATCGGGCTGCATCGGTCCGATATCGACCGCGAGACCCGCTCCGTGTCCGTCCGCCGGCGGTTCGTTGTCGGCGAGCTCAAGGAGGGCGGCAAGACGCCCGGAAGCGTCCGCACCGTGCCGCTTCGTCAGCGCGTCCTCGACGCTCTCGACCGGATGCCCGCGAGGATCGACACGCCGATCCTCTTCCCCGCCCCGCGCGGCGGCTACATCGACCTCGAGAAGTTCCGACACCGCGAATGGTCGCCCGCGCTTCGCGCCGCCGGCATCCCGCACCGCCGCGTCTACGACTGCCGGCACACGTTCGCGACCTGGGCGATCGAATCGGGTGATGTCAGCTGTGCTATCTCGCGACGATCATGGGGACAAGCGTCACACAGCTCGAGGACACCTACGCCCGGTGGCTGACCCGCACTGACGACCAACTCCGCGCGGCGTTCGATGCCTACGATTCGGCCGCCGCTGGTGCAACCTCGGCGACTAGTTGACTCGGCAACCGGACCGCGATCCCCACCGCCGACTGCACCGCCGCCGCGTGCTGCACGATCGACTTCACGTCGTTGGTGACGAAGTACTCGACACCGTTCACGACCGCCTGAAAGACGTGGCGAGCATCGACCAAGTGCGGAAGGACGGTCGTCAGTGCTGCGAACGCGGGATGTTCCAGGTTGTGTTCACTCTCAGGTACTCGGGGAACGTCGGTGAGGAGTGCGTAGATGTCCTGCTGCAACCCCTGACCTTCCCGCTCGAATCGAGCGAGTTCCTCTTCGACTACCGCCGACGTGACCAGATCGATCCAACCTGCCTTGCGAAGCTGCAGGAGGTCGCGAAGCCGTTCATGCTCCGGGCCGAGGTCGCCTTTCGCGAGCCCAATAATCAAGCACGTGTCCAAGTAACCTTTCGGCCTCTTGTCGGGCTCGTTCGGCCGTTTGGTGGTGGCAGGCGGCGGATGAACCGAGACGCCTTGCTCGTCCTTCACGAAGTACCCCACCCCTGGACTCACTCTCGTTCGGGCACTGATCGGGCACAGAAACCCCTTGAAATGGCTATGCGGATGAGAGGACTTGAACCTCCACGAGCCGAAGCCCACACGGACCTGAACCGTGCGCGTCTACCAATTCCGCCACATCCGCGCGATCGACAGTGTAGCCCGCCGCCCGAGCGCGCTCGGCGGGCGACGCGATCGGCGACGTGGCGGCACCGACCGGGATTCATCGGCGCCGCGGGTAGGCTGCGCCCATGGTCGAGGAGGGCAAGCCCGCACCCGACTTCGAGCTGACCTCCGACGCCGGCGAAACGGTGCGGCTCGCCGACCTGCGCGGGAAGCAGGTCGTCCTCTACTTCTACCCCCGCGACGACACGCCCGGCTGCAGCAAGCAGGCGTGCGGGATCCGCGACGCCTGGGACGCATTCAGGGAGACGGGCGCCGAGGTGTTCGGCGTGAGCCCGGACGGCGAGGAGTCACACGCGAAGTTCAAGCAGAAGCACGGTCTCCCGTTCGCGCTCCTGGCCGATCCCGCCCACGAGCTCACGGAGCGGTACGGCTTCTGGTTGCAGAAGAGCTTCGCCGGCAAGAAGTACATGGGCGTCGAGCGGTCGACCGTCGTCATCGGGCCTGACGGCGTCGTCGAGAGGGTCTTCCGCCGCGTCAAGCCGGCCGACCACGCCGCTCAGGTGCTGGGCGCCCTCGGCAGCAGCTAGCCTGTTCTCGTTGAGGCGCGGGGTCCTGATCGCCGCTGCGGCGCTCGCCGCGCTCGCCGCTGCCCCTGCCGCGCAGCCAGCGCGCGGGGACGGGCTCGTCGAGGTCGTCATCAGCATGGACGCCCCACCCCTTGCGTACGCGATCGCCAGGAGCCGCGTGCTCACGGGCCGCGCGAAAGCGCGACGCCTCGACCTGCGCATGCCCACGAGCGTCGGGTACCTGGCGTCGCTGGCGACGGCGCAGCGCGCGCTCGCCGCCCGGGTCACCACCTCGATCCCGGCCTCCCGGATCATGTGGCGCTACCGGGTCGTCCTCGACGGCCTCGCCGTCCTTCTCCCCCGCTCCCAGCTCGGCCGCCTCGCGGCCACGCCGGGAGTCGAGCGCGTCTGGCCGAACGTCGCCTACCGGCCACTCCTCGACCGCAGCCCGGGCCTGATCGGCGCACCGCAGATGTGGGGCATGCCGTCGTTCAGCACTGCGGGGAACGGGATCAAGATCGGGATCATCGACGACGGGGTCGACCAGGCGCACCCGTTCTTCAACCCGGCGGGCTACACGATGCCGCCCGGCTTCCCCAAGGGCGATTCCGCCTACACGACCGCGAAGGTGATCGCAGCGCGGGTCTTTCCGGCCCCGGAGACGAAGTGGCAGTACGCCAAGCTGCCCTTCGACCCGAAGGAGTCCGAGCACGCGACGCACGTGGCGGGGATCGCCGCGGGCGACTACACACCGAACGCCGTCGCCGGCCGCGGGCCGCTCTCCGGCGTGGCTCCCCGCGCGTACATCGGCAACTACAAGGTGCTCACCTATCCGACGGAGAACTTCGGCCTGAACGGCAACGCGCCCGAGATCGCCGCCGGAGTCGAGGCGGCGGTGAGGGACGGCATGGACGTGATCAACCTGTCGCTCGGCGAGGCCGAGATCGACCCCGCCCGCGATCTCGTCGCCACCGCGATCAACGCTGCCGCCGATGCCGGCGTGGTACCCGTGATCGCGGCCGGCAACGACTACGAGGACTTCGGCCGTGGCAGTGTCTCCTCGCCCGGCAACGCGGTGAAGGCGATCACGGCGGCGGCCGTGACGAAGCAGCTGGCGGTTGCCTCCTTCTCGAGCAGCGGGCCGACCCCGATCTCGCTCGGGATGAAGCCCGACGTGGCCGCACCCGGCGTCGACATCACCTCCTCGGTGCCGCCCGCCGACGGCACCTGGGCCTCGTTCAGCGGGACGAGCATGGCCACGCCGCACGTGGCCGGCGCGGCCGCCCTCCTACTCCAGCGGCATCCGGACTGGACGCCCGCGCAGGTCAAGTCCGCACTCGTCCTCACCGGCAAGCCGGTCCCGTCGGCCGCCAACGAGCTGCCGACCACGCGCGAGGGCGGCGGCCTCGTTCAGGTGCCAGCAGCGAACGCGCCCCTCATCTTTGCGGCTCCGGCCGACCTCTCGTTCGGCCTCGTCCGCACCGGCTCCCAGGCCATACGCTCGGTCGTGCTCACCGACGCGGGCGGCGGAGCCGGGGCCTGGACGGCGGCGGTCGCTCTGCAGGGAGGCCCCTCCGGCGTGACCGTGACCGCGCCCCCGGCGGTGACGGTTCCAGGCTCGCTCGACGTCACCGCGGCCGCGTCGGCATCGGCGCCGGAGGCAGACGTGACCGGCTTCGTCGTGCTCACCCTCGGCCCGACCGTGCGCCGGATCCCGTTCTGGCTCCGGGTCGAGAGCCCGAAGCTGGGCACCGAGCCGGCCACCCCGCTGACGGCTCCCGGCCTGCACAAGGGCCAGATGCGTGGGAAGCAGTCGCTGGTCACCTCGTACCGCTATCCCGCCGACGCGCGCTCGGTGCCCGGCGCCGCAGGCCCAGAACAGGTCTTTCGCGTGAGGATCACGCGGCCGGTCGCCAACTTCGGCGTCGTGCTCCTCGGGAGCACAGGCCCTACCCGCTTCCGCCCCTCTCCACGCGTCGTCGCCGCCGGCGACGAGAACCGCCTGACCGGGAACGCGGGTCTGCCGCTCGTGATCAACCCGTACCTCGACTCGTTCGGGACGCCGCGGCCGGTGGCGGGAGCGATCCGGCCCGGCCCCGGCTCGTACGACGTCGTGTTCGAGACGCCCGCGGCGGTCACGACGAGCGGCGCCGGCCCCGGCCGGTACACGTTCCGGTACTGGGTCAACGACGTCACCCCGCCGACCGTCCGCCTGGTCGCGCGAACCGCCAAGGCGGGCTCCCGGCTCTGGTTCTCCGTGACCGATGCCGGCTCCGGCGTCGATCCGAAGTCGTTCGCCGCGACGATCGACGGCAAGTCGGCGACGGTCATGCCCGCGAAGGGCGGCGCGGTCGTCAGCCTCGCCGGAGTCGTTCCCGGCAGGCACCGCGTCTCGTTCGTGGCTGCGGACTACCAGGAGCTGAAGAACATGGAGAACGTGCCGCAGATCCTCCCGAACACCAGGACGTTCGCGGCCGTCTTCACCGTCCGCTGAGCGCTAGCGGCGCGGTTCCTGCTCTTCGATCGTCGGCAGCCGCTCCAGGTCGCGCTGGACGCTCGCCGCGAACTCGTCGCTCTCCTCGCGAATCAGGCGCAACTGAGCCTTCTGGGCGGCGCGGGCTCGCTTCTGCCGCGACCGGGTGCCCAGATGCGCCGAGAACCGCGGCCATTCCGCGGCCAGGAGCACGACCACGGCCGCCGCGAGCAGGGCGATGAAGAGCCAGCTCACGTGGGCATTGTAGACGGCGTCCTCGACCCGGGACCGGCCTCCGCCGATCTCGGGACCACGTCAGGCGGTGCCGCCGACCGGCTCGTCCTCGAGCTCCCGGTGGGCGAGCTTGGCCTCGAACGAGCGGCGAAGATCCTCTCCGGAGACATCCAGGTCGTAGCGGGGCCGCCGCGGCTCCAGCTTGACGATCCGCACCTCGGACTCGCGCGTGCCGTGGCAGCGCGCATACGCCTCGGCCTCGGTCAACGGCCGCAGTCGCTGCCTGCGAATCATGTGCCGATCCTAACCACCCGGCCCCGGACGGGCCAGGGCAAAACAGAGGATCGCCAGGGGAATCTCCGCGCAGACGGCGAAGCCGACGGCTGCCCAGCGGTCGCCTCCCCCGCCGGCTGTGACGACGTCGAACCACGCATCCGCGAGCAACAGTGCCCCCGTCGCCGCCGCAAAGCTGCGCCCGACCGCCCGGCCGGTGAGCAGCGCGAACGCCGTCCCCAGCAGCGCGGCCGCGAGGACGACGTCGAAGCCCGCCCACGCGAGATCCCAGTGGTGGGTGACCTGCCGCGACGGCAGGGAGTGGAGAAGCCAGACAGACCACGGGACGAGGAGTACGCCGAGCGCCGCGAAGAAGACGCCCGCCCAGCGGTGATTGGGGCCTTTGGCATCACGACATCGCCTCGCACCACGCCCGACAGCGTCGCTGTCGTCCTGGTGCTCGGCTTCGTCTCTCACCCCCACGGTTTCGGAAGCTGTCCCTCGATCCGCAGCGCGGCGAGACCGACCCGCGGAAGCCACCGCCTGCGCTCGTAGACGAGGTACCGCGGCTCCCACCGCGGACCGAACTTCGCGTTGAAGCGGAGCAGGCTCTCGATCTGGAAATACGGGTTGGCCAGCGATACCGCCCGGCCGAGCGCACGCTCGAACCGGCCGGTGGGCGCGGACAGCCAGCGCGCGAAGGCGGCGAAGTTGAGCGATACCTCCTCCACCCCGCGCTCGCCCAGCAGCTGGATCGCGCGCACGACGACGAACTCCATCAGGCCGTTCGGGGTGTCACGGTCGCGCCGCATGAACGACAGCGACATCGCCGGCCGTCCGTAGACCGGCACGAAGTGGATGAAGGCGCGGATCCGGCCGTCGCCGTCCCGCGCGGCGACGATCGCGCTCCCCGCCTGATGTCCACCCCGCAGCGAGTCCATCGCCATCGAGAAACCGCGTTCGGGTGCACCGTTGCGCCAGCGCTCGGAGACGTGCTCCAGCTCCTCGATCATGCGCACGTCGAGCCGGTCGTGGTCGAGCAGTTCGGCGCGATAGCCGGCCGCCTCGGCGCGGGAAACCGATTGCCGGACCTTCCGGATCGGGCGCCCTTCGAGCGAGAACGAGCGCGTGTCGACGATCGCCTCGTCGCCGAGGTAGAGCGACCGGAAGCCGGCCTGCCGGTAGAGCGTGACCAGGCTTGGGCTCGCCCCGAGCGCCGCGACGCGGAGCCCACGCGACGCCGCGAACGCGCAGGTGTCGCTCACGAGTCCCGGGAGCTCCCCGTGAGCACCGATCGGGTCACCCGACACCAGCATGACGCCGTTCGCGACGCGGTAGCCGAGGAACGCGCTGTGGTCGCGGTTGAAATGGTAGTGGGCGTCCCGGCGCAGCTTGAAGAAGGAGAGCGTGTCGTGGCCGTGCCGGCGAACGAGGTCGGCGGCTACCCGGCGCTCGGTCGATCCGGGCAGCTCCCGCGGAGCGCCGAGCGGCCGGAAGAGGACGTAGGTGAGCACGAGCACCCCCGCGAGCCCGGCGGTTCCGACCACGGCAGGCAGCCACTCGAGCTCGTCGTGGAGCTCGAGGGCGGATGCGTTCCAGGCCAGCAGGCCGCCCGACGCGACCGCGACCGCACCCACGACGACCAGCACGGGCGAGGGCGGCCCCAGCGTCCGGTGCCGGACGCTGAAGGCTCCGCGTCCCCACCAGAGGAGCGCCGCCGCCGACCAGCTCAGGATCGCCTCCTCGAAGTCGAGGCCCTTGAGCAGCGCAACCACTCCGAGGACGATCAGCAACCCGAGCGCGAGTTGCCAGGCGCGACGCCTGCGCCCGCGGAGGTAGAAGGCGACGACGATCAACGCGACGCTGAGCGGAACCGCCAGGGTGTGGAACACCGGCACGACCTCCACGGGCTCGAGCCGAAGCAAGAGGTGGTGCCGCCAGGCGACGTTCGGCGTCAGCGCCGAGACGAGGTTGACGACACCGACCGCGAAGGCGGCGGCCGCCGCGAGGGCGGGCAGATAGACGCGCGGGCCGAGACGATGAGAGCCGTTCACGATGCCGGTTCGGCGCGGGCCTGCGGCGCGCCGCGACCGAGGGTAGCGCATGCCACAGCCGGTAGATGCAGCGGGGGCGGACGAAAGAGCGTCCCGGCGGGAGGGAGAGGCAGATCCCGCCGGTCCGCAGGCCCGCCCCCAGGACATTGTTCACAATCGGGCCGGCGGCTCCTGCATACCCGACGCAGCACCTATCCGACCGTCTCGGTGACCCAGGCGTCGTACACGACGCGAGCTTCGGCTTCGGTCATGAACGCTCGAACGCGCCACAGGAGACCGTCGCGGAACTCGTCGAGCCACCAGACGCGCGAGTTCGCGATACCGCCGTCCTGGTGGACGTAGCGTGCCTGGCCGGAGAGGAACAGAACGTTGTCGTCCAGCCACTCGATCCGCTCGATGTGCGCGCGGTGGTAGTCCGCTTCGCGGCCGCGTTCGAGTGCGGCCATGATCGACTGCCGACCACGAAGCGGCTGGAGGTGGTTGATCAGCAGCGTCATGTCCGCGTCGTCGTGCACCAGGTCGGCCAGGTGGCTGAGGGGATCCTGGGTCTGGTGCTCGTGAAAGCGGCGGGCTGCCGCCTCCATGACTCTCCTCGATGGCACGTGCCTCCTTCGCCCTGCGGTCGGATCGAGGAGACGTCTCGCGCCGGATCCAGGCATCCGACGTCTCGGCTTCGGTTGCATCACAGTTTCGCACAGCGAGGTCGGCCGCCGCACGTCGTTCCCCTGGCCGGGCATGAGCCCTTTGCCGGTGATCCCGCCCGTTCGGCCGTTGCTCTGAACGCCGTTCACACCCCTGATAGTTGCAGTCGCAGCGGGCGGTACCGGGTTCCGGATTTGCGGCCGTGAGGGAGGTGCTCAGCGCGGTAACCGGACGCCAGTCACTGCAGCCGATTCCATCACGCGGGAGGTGGCCGGGGTTCGATATCGCAAGTCGGCCAGCTGACTCGGCGGCAGGGTGCCCTAGACTCGGAGCGATGATCTCCGTCCTTCGGGTAGGGCTGGCGGCGGCGTTCGTCGCGGGGGCAACGGCGACGACGAGTCTGGCGCAACCCGCGACTCCGGCTGATTGGGGAGTCTCGATCCGTGCGTCGGAGGTTGACGCCGGTTGGTCGCTGCCTCCTCCGCCTCCTCCCGGCGGGGCGGCGGTCCCGGAGTGGTCGGTGTACGAGGTTCCGTTGACGGCGGCTGGTAGGTACGCGAATCCGTATACGGAGGCGGAGGTGTCGGCGATCTTCACCGGGCCGGGTGTGACGAAGACGGTGTGGGGATTCTGGGACGGCGGCTCGACCTGGAAGATCCGCTTCGCCTGCACGACCCTGGGTGTCTGGTCATACACGACCGTGTCGTCAGACACCGGTCTGGACGGCCAGAGCGGCAGTTTCGAGTGCGTGGCGCCGAAGGCCGGCAACCACGGCTTCCTCCGGGTCGATGCTGCCGATCCGGGCAGTTTCGTCTGGGATGACGGCAGCCGGTATTTCATGTGGGGTCAGACCTATTACGAGATCGTCCGGAACGCGGTCGCGGGCGGCGGCTGGCAGGCGGCGATCGACCACACGGCCGCCTACGGGATGAACAAGGTGCGACTGCTCGTCTACCCCTGGGACGACACCGCCGTCTACAGCCCGTATCCGGACTCACAGCCGTTCACCGGTGCGAGCACGGCACCCGAACACGACTCGCTGAACCTCGATCACTGGCAGAAGCTCGACCAGATCATCCAGTACCTCGACTCGAAGGGAATGGTGGCCGACCTGATCGTCTACGCGGACGCCGCCCGGATCTTCGGTACCCAGGCCCAGGACGACCGCTACACCCGCTACGCGATCGCCCGCTTTGCCGCCTACCACAACGTGATCTGGTGCATGAGCAACGAGTGGGATTTCACGCACAAGAGCCAGTCCTATTGGGACGGCGAAGGCTCGATCGTCGCCAACGAGGACCCCTGGGCGAGCGACGGGTCGAACCGGCGTCCGCTCTCCATCCACCAGAGCTCGGATCTCACCTTCAACTACCCGCCGCCCGCCCATAGCTGGCCGAGCCACGCCGTTATCCAGTTGCACGGGAACTACGTGCCCAACCTGGGCGGCCCAGCGGGGACGATGACTTACCCGGACGAGTGGGGGAACAAGGGCGTTATCGCCAATGCCGGCCTGAACGTGCCGGTCGTCAACGACGAGTACGGCTACATCGGCGATGCCCAGTCGGTCAGCACCGGCATCCTCGCCTACTCGCGAACCGGCCACCGGCAGACGATCTGGGCGATCGCGGCCGCCGGCGGCTATGGCAGCGCCGGCGACAGCGAGAGGCTCCCGAACGGCGAGATCCCATTGATGAGCGCGGACTGGAAAGACGAACTCGGCGAATACGCAGACATCCAGCGGCTCGTCTCCTTCTTCACCACCGAGGGCGTCCAGTACTGGCGGATGGCGAGCGCCAACGCGATCACGGCCAGCAACCGCGTATACGTGCTCGCCGAGGCCGGCAAGGAGTACGTCGCCTACAGCGCGCTCGGCGGCAGCTTCACCTTGAACCTCCCCGCCGCCAGCACGGGCACGTACCAGGTCACCTGGTACAACCCCGCAACCGGCGCCACCACCACCGCCGCCGCCAGCGGCGGCGCCGCGCAGACGTTCACGCCGCCGTTCACCGGAGATGCCGTCCTGCGCCTGCTCTCCCGCTAGGCATCAAACCGGGATCCAGTTTCCGCGAGCTTCGCAGCAGAGCCGGCCGTCGCAGCCAACCTTGCACGGTCGACTTGAAGCGCTTGTCGCCGCACACCCGCTGCTAGGCCGCACCAACCGGGCCGTGCTGCGCCCCCAGGCCGTGTCGGGCTATCGTCCCCAGGCGCGCACCGGCCCCGGCATCCACCACCACAGCAACCAAACGTCAGCCCCTGGTTCGCGGAGCAGGTTCAGCGCCCTCGCCGAGCCAGCTCCGGCGCCCCAGTCCGGTCGCGGGCCTAGCCGCGATCCTGCTCGCCCCGAACCTGCCAAGTCCGGCCCCGCCGACCCGGCGGAGGCCGCCGAAACGGCCTCCTTGCAGGGACTTCATAGGCTCCCCGGGTTGGACTCGAACCAACAACCCTCCGGTTAACAGCCGGATGCTCTGCCAATTGAGCTACCGGGGATCGGCCTTGAGCCTCGGCATGGTAGCGGAGCGTTCTAGCGCAGGGCCCGGCTGAGAGCGGCGGCGGCACCCTCCGGGTCGGGGGCATCGCCGATCGCGCGCACGACGGCGATGCGCCGCGCCCCGGCGGCGACGACATCGCCGACCGTCGACTCGTCGATGCCGCCGATGGCGAACCACGGCACGCGCGCGTGGGCGGACGCGTAGCGGACATACTCGAGCCCGGCGGCCGGACGTCCCTCCTTGGTCGGCGTCTCGAACACCGGCCCGACGCCTGCGTAGTCGGCCTCGGTCGCGTCCAACTCGGCCGGTGCGTGGGTCGACTGGCCGACGCCGACGCCGAAGCCGCGGGCCGCCGCCACTGGAAGGTCGTCCTGGCCGACGTGGACGAAATCCGCCTCCGCGAGCCGCGCGAGATCGGGCCGGTCGTTGACGACGAGCGGCACGCCGAGCCGGCGCGTCAGCTCGCGGGCCTGCTGCAGCACCGTCAGGAGCTCGCCGCCGGAGAGCGACTTCTCGCGTAGCTGGACGAGGTCGACCCCGCCCCGCACGGCCGCCTCGAGGAACGACTCCAGGTCGGGACGTGCCGGGGTGATGAGATAGAGCTGGCTATCCACCGGCAACCGGCCGGGCGACGACGAGCGTGTCGCCGTCCTCCAGCGCGACCTCGCCGTGGCGGCCGCGCTCGACCGGCTCGCCGTTCCGCTCCACGAGCGCGTAGCGCGCGGCGAGGCCGAGGCGATCGAGCAGCGACTCGACCGTCTCGCCCGGGTCGGCCTGCTGGGCTCGGCCGTTGACGGTGACGGTGACACCTTCGGCGTCAAGACATCGCCTTGAACCAAGACGCTCGGCTTCGCCGCCTTTGTATTCGGCTTCGTCTCTCACGGACGGGCAGCCAGGCCGCCGGCGGGGCTGGAGGCCTCGGCGGTCTCGCGCTCCTCGATCAGCCCGGCGTGCCGCGCCGCGCGTCCGGCGTCGACGGCGAGCCGGAACGCCCTGGCCATTGCGGCCGGATCGTCGGCGCGCGCGATCGCGGTGTTGACGAGCACGGCGTCGGCGCCGAACTCCATCGCCTCGGCCGCCTGCGACGGCGCGCCCAGGCCGGCGTCGACGATCACGGGCACCTCGGCCTGCTCGACCATGATCTCGATTGCGTGCCGTAGCTTGAGCCCGCGTCCGCTGCCGATCGGCGAGGCGAGGGGCATCACCGCGGCACAACCTACCGCCTCGAGCTTCTGCTGCAGCACCGGGTCGGGGAACACGTACGGCAGCACGGTGAACCCCTCGTCCACGAGCCGCTCGGCCGCCTGCAGCGTGCCGACCGGGTCGGGGAGCAGCCAGCGCGGATCGGGGATGACCTCCAGCTTGATCCAGTCCGGCAGGCCGCCCGCCCGTGCCAGCCGGGCGATCCGGACGGCTTCGTCGGGCGTGGCCGATCCGGCCGTATTCGGGAGCAGCATCACATCGTCGGGGAGGTAGTCGGTGATCGCCTCCTCGACGGTGTCGAGATCGATGCGTCCGACCGCGACGGTGACGAGCTCGCAGCCGGAGGCGACCACTGCGTCGCGCATGGCCTCGGGCGACGGGTACTTGCCGGTGCCGGTGATCAGGCGCGAGCGGAGCTCGCGGCCGGCAATCGCCAATGAGTCGTTCATGTCGTTCCTTCCTTCGCCGGCATGACCCAGATCCGGTTCCGCGGTCGCAGCCTCGTGGCCGCCTCAGCCCCACGTCCCGGGGGCTCCCGCACGACGAAGGGTAGCGGCGTCGCGACTCGACATTCAGGAGAGACTGTCGATCGCCTCTCTGATCTTCCGGTGGTCGGCCGCCAGCTTTGCGGTTCGCTCGAGATCCTCCGACCGCGCCAGCTCGCGCTTGATGCCGCGCTCCCGGAGCCGCAGCAGCCGCTCCGTGGCGGACGCCTCGTCGATCGCTTCGCTCGCGGCGAGCGCATCCAGCTCGGCGAGCACCTCGACGAGGCCACGATCGGCGGTGTTCGCGGGCTCGAGCAGGTGCTCGCGGACGCGCCGGTGCAGCTCGACGTCGAAGTGCTCCGGCGTCAGCTCGGCCAGAAGCGGCGCCAGCCCACCGTGGGCCTTCACGCCCGCGAGCGCCTCACGTTCCTGCCGCACGCCCGCGTCGAGGACCCGGGTCGAGACGGCGTGCGTGCGCGAGCGTGCCGCCGGCGCCAGCCCCGCCTGCAGCCCGATGTCGAGCCCGAGCCGATCAGCGGCGAGCCGGACCGCATCCTGCCGCTCGGGCGACTCGGCGAACGGCGCCAGGACCTCCCGGACGCGCTCGAAGGCTCGTTCGCGGTCGGGCAGCACCCGCTCGATCTCGACCCGCACCCGGTACGGCAGGTAGTCCTCGGCCCCGGCGAGCTGCTCCTCGAAGGCGGCCGGGTCATCCGCCGGATCGGTGCCGGGCGGGAGTGAGACAACGCGGATGTCGAATCCCAGCGCCGCGGCGAGCTCCATCCCGCGCAGTGTCGCCTCCTGCCCTGCGGCATCGGCGTCGAAGCAGAGTGAGACGCGCTTCGTCAGGCGCGAGAGCTCGCGGAGCTGAGCCTCGGTCAGCGCCGTCCCCATCGCGGCGACGACCGGCTCGAATCCCGCCTGGCGGAGCGCGATCACGTCCGGGTTGCCTTCGACGATCACGGCCTGGTCGGCCTTCGCGATCGAGGCGCGCGCGAGATCGAGGCCGTAGAGCAGGTCACCCTTGCGGAAGAGGTCGCCTTCGGGCGAGTTGACGTACTTCGCCCGGAGCGGGTCGTCGTCGTGGAGGCGTCGTGCCTGAAAGCCGCGGGCACGACCACGAGCGTCGGCGAGCGGGAACAGCAGGCGTCGGGAGAAGTAGTCGTTGCCGCGCCGGTTGGTCAGGCCGGCTCCGGTGACCTCGTCGCGCGTGAACCCCTGCTCCAGGGCGCCGCGTGTCAGCGCGGCGCCGCCCGGGGCGAGCCCGAGACGGAACTCGCGGCAGACTTTCTCCCCCAGTCCGCGCGACGCGAGGTATTGGCGCGCGAAGGCGCCCGCCTCCGACTCCCACAGACAGCGCTCGTAGAACGTCGCCGCCCGGTCGAGCAGCTGGAACAGCCGCTCCCGCCGCTTTCGCAACCGATCCTGCTCCGGCGAAGTTTCCTCGTACTCGAGCGGCACACCGAAGCGATCGGCGAGCCACTCGATCGCGCCGACGAAGTCGACGTTCTCCATCTTCTCGACAAACGTGATCGCGTCGCCGCCCTCGCCGCAGCCGAAGCACTTGAAGGTGCCGCGGTCGGGCGAGACGCCGAAGCTCGGCGTCTTCTCCTGGTGGAACGGACACAGACCCGTGTAACGGCTGCCGGACTTCCGAAGCAGTGTGTAGGCCTCGACCAGCGCGACCAGATCCGTCGCGGCCTTGACGGCCTCGACCGAGGAATCCTTGATCCGCGCCATCAGAGCTTCGCAGCGTACGTCAGCGCGAAGCGGTCGGTCATCCCAGCGACGTACTCGACGATCGCGTCGGGCGTCTCGCCCCGGCCGACCAGGTGCGCAACGATCCGCTCGATCGTCTGGTGCGCGCGCCGATGCTCCCCGCGAGAGGAATCGGCGAGATAGACGCGCTCGAACATGAAGTCGCGGAGCCGGTGCATGGCCCCGCCGATCTCCTCGCCCTGACGGACGTCGTTCGCCTCGGCCGAGGACTCGATCAAATCGTGGACGAGCCGGTCGATGCGCCGGCTGCCCGACGGACCGAGCAGCTCGATCTCGGCCCGCGGTAGGTCGCTTTCCTCGAGCAGTCCGTAGCGGAGCGCGTCGTCGATGTCGTGGTTGATGTACGCGACGCGGTCGACGAGCCGCACGATGCGCCCCTCCAGCGTCTCCGGCTCGATCGGCCCGGTGTGCGTCAGGATCCCTTCGCAGACCTCGTGCGTCAGGTTGAGCCTCTGTGCAATGCGGTGCGACTGCTCGTTGTGCCGGAAGCACAGCCCGAAGCGCGACCTCAACGCCTGGTCGAGCGCGTCCTCGCCTGCGTGGCCGAACGGCGTGTGCCCGAGGTCGTGCCCGAGCCCGATCGCCTCGGTCAGGTCCTCGTTGAGCCGAAGCGCGCGGGCGACGACCCGTGAGATCGCCGTCGTCTCCAGCGTGTGCGTCATGCGCGTGCGGTAGTGGTCGCCCTGCGGGTCGATGAAGACCTGCGTCTTTCCCTTCAGCCTGCGAAACGGCTTCGAGTGCACGATCCGGTCGCGGTCGCGCTGAAACGGCGTGCGCACAGCGCACGGCTCCTCGTCTCGCTCTCGCCCGCGGGTCTCGTACGACTGCACCGCGAGCGGCGAGAGCCAGGCGTCCTCATGCTCGCGGACGCGAGCCTCGAACGCGTCACCAACTCTCCCGGCCAGCTCGGGCATCTGGTCTCAGACTAGTCGGTGACGCGGCGCGAACTGCTCACCCGCGATGCCCGCCGCCCTCTTTCCATTCCCCCACCCAGGGTGGGGAGCCGTCCCGCCACCCTCAGAGGCGACGATACCCGTCAAGTCGCGACGCGTCGGTGTCGGAAATGGGACGATTTCGCGCCACCTTGCTGCGCCTTGGCCGGATGCCCGTAAAGACTCCGCACCGCGGGGCAGTCACGCCCGCCTCGACGGCTCCGCTTCGCGCTCAGATGATGATCGGCACCGTGCCGCCGTCGGCGCTCCACGCCGAGCCCGTTACGTACGACGCGCGATCGGAGCAGAGGAAGACGACCACGGCCGCGATCTCCTCGGGCCGTGCCAGGCGGCCGAGGGGCCTGCCCGCACCAACCCTGGCGAGCACCTCGTCGCGGTCGCCGCCCTGCTGGTCGGCAAGGCCGCCGTCGCCGAGCCAGGCGTCCGTTGCGGTCGGCCCGGGCGTGACGGCGTTGCAGCGGATCCCGTCCTTCGCGTACAGGTCGGCGACGAGACGGGACAGCGACAACATGGCGGCTTTGGTCACCGAGTAGTGCGGCATGCCGGTCGACGGACGCTTGGCCGCGGTCGAGGAGACGTTCACGATCCTGCCTCCCCCACGCGCCCGCATCGCCGGCAGCGCGGCCCTGATCGCCCGGACGTGGCTCATCAGATTCAGCTGCCAGTAGTCGTCCCACTCGTCGTCCGGCACCTCTTCGAATCGCGCCTGCCGGGCGGCACCGACGTTGTTGACCAGGCAGTCGAGCCCGCCGAGGTCGGCGAGAACGCGCTCGATCACCCGCTCCGGTTCGCCGGGACGCGAGAGGTCGGCCTCGATGTGCAGTACCTCGCCGACCGCCGGGGCGCCGCTCCTGCCCGACGTGACAACACGTGCGCCTTCGTCGGCGAGCAGCCGCGCGGTCGCCAGGCCGATACCGGCCGTCGAGCCGGTGACGACGCAGACGCGGTCCCGCAGGCCTAGATCCATGGCTCGCTAGCGTACCCGGCAGATGACCACGATCCTGCTCGCACGGCACGGAGAGACGGACTGGAACGTGGACCGGCGTGTCCAGGGCCATTCGGACACGCCTCTGAACGACACCGGGCGGGAGCAGGCCCAGGCACTCGGGGAGCAGCTCGCAGGCGAGCGCATCGACGCCGTCTACTCGAGCGACCTGGTCCGGGCACATGAGACCGCCAGAGCGGTTGCGGAACCCCGCGGCCTCGGCGTGACCGCAATCCGTGACCTCCGCGAGCGCCATTTCGGGAGGTGGGAGGGCCTGACCGACGACGAGATCTTCGCCCGCTTCAACCCGACGCCCGACGCGGCGTGGGGCGACGGCGAGACCCGCGAGGAGATGGCGGAGCGCGTGCTCGACGCGCTCCGTCGCATCGCCGCAACCCACCCGAAGGGCCGGGTGCTCGTCGTCTCCCACGGAGGGCCGTTGCGGGCCGTGCTGGCCTACTGCGGCATGGACGGGGTGGGCCGGATCGACAACTGCCACGTCGTCCGGGTCGAGATCGTGGACGGCGTCCTGCGCGGAGTAGACTGAGCCGAGGTAAGGGACTACACCAGCTAATCCTAGCTTGGTGTAACCGTGCGGGTTTGCGCCGCGTTTTGCGCGGCGAGGCCACACCGAGACCACACCAAGGCCGCGTCCTGCTCGATCGCGTCGAACAGCCACTCGGGGAGCTGCACGACCGCTCCTTGCTCGTCTTCGACGATGACGTCGGGATCAGCACCTTGAGATTCTTGCTGTCCATGTGCCCCCAACGCCATCGGCACGAGATCTCCTTCGCGGACGGCGGTCTGCTCGACCGTGACGAGGCAAGCCTGAACCTTGGCGTCGCGGGACGATCGCCTCGGAGAGGGGACGGGCCTGCCTGGCCAGGGGCGATTGCTCTCTCTCCCGCCTCCAGCCGGGGCTCACAGCCCGTCCCCCTCTCAGCTTCCCTGGCATGACCGAGTTGTCAATCGCGCAGGCGAGTGTTTTGGTGGTCAGGCCGGTGGCGGCGACGGTGGCCAACAGAAGTCGATGTCGTCGCTTTCGGTCTGGGCGGCCTTGATGACGAGCTTGTGAACGCCGGAGCGACTGGTCGGCTTCCTGCTGGGTGATGTGTCCGGCCTCGTCGGCAGTAAGAAGGGCTTTCTCAATGCCCGGCTCACCGAGCCACGGGAATTCGCCCTTGATCGTTGTTCCTTTCGTGTCCGTCGTAGCTGCCGGCATACGGGTGGAGTTGGATATCGCGGAGCCTTCTCATAGTGGTCTCCCTTTCGCTGTAAGGACGGGCGAACTCGGCCAGCGCCTCACGGGGCACGCGGACCCGGCCGTGCGTCCCGAGTCGGACCGCGCGTGGTTCGCCGGCGGCGGTGAACTCGCGACCGGTGCGCACGGCGAGCGGGCGCCCGGTCTGCGTCGAGATCACCACGCCGCCGCCCGACCTCGAGGTGGGCTGCGCTTCCTGTGCTCGGCGACGGCGCGTTCGGGTTCACCGGCGAGCCGCCGGGTCGGCCTCCGTTACCCGAGGAGGCCGCGACCGTCCACCGCCACCTCGGCCGATCAGAAACGGCAACGCGCACGTGGACGGACGCCTACCAGGGGAGGCACGCCGCATGCAGGCCGAGGGGCTGCCGTGGTCACGGATCGCGGAGCGAGTCTGCGGCGAGGCGCGACTTGAGTCGACAGTGCAGGGGTGACTCTGAGTCGCGGTCGACCCGCCGGCGGCTGTCTCCCGGACGAGCCCGAAGACGAATCAGCATCGTCCTGCCGCCAGAGGGTCGACGCAGCATAAGGGGGGCGCCTCACCATGCTGTCCGGCTATCGAAAAGCCGCTCGCAGCCGGGCCACACGGTCTCTCCCCGAGGCGGCCCTCCCACAGTGGTTCTTCTCACCGTCGCCAGCGTGAAAACCGGCCTTGACGAAGCTTTTACAGCCGCACCAGATGGCGACTGAGACACGGGTCCGCGATAGTGGCCCTGGGCGGGTGCGCCGCTGTGCCGTCAGGGCGACCTCTCTCCCCTGCCCGGGCGATCATCCGGGCACCCGCCCCTCTTCGCGATCCGCACGGCCCGCTCCCCTCCCTGCCTGGGCGGTTTCCGCGGCGCCGGGGACGGATAACAGCGCAGCGCCCAGCCGCCCGACTACGGCCACAGCGTCACCCGAGAGCAGGGACGGAGTTGCGCGGCCGTGGATGATCAGCCACACGGTCGCCCGGGTTCGTCTCCGTCGTCGCGACTGGCGAAGCTTCCGAGACCACACCCAGACCACACCGGCATCGCAGTTAGGGGCGAGTACGGCAGGGGACGACTCGCTTGGTTGACACGAAACGGCTACGCTCCGATGGGTGGAGGACTACACCAGCAAGTACAAGGGCGAGCAGGTCGAGGTGGCGCTGATGAACGGCGACTACCAGGACGGCGTGCTCACCTCGTACTGCGCCGTCGACGACGTCGCGCACGTCGAGTTGAACGGCCACATCCTGATCCCGCTGCAGAACGTGGCGTCCCTCCACTGCTCGAGCCGGTGCGATGCGCCGGAGCCGGACTGGCCGCCGCGCGGGCTCGCCGAGGACGAGCGCGACGACGAGAGCTAGGAGCGCCCGTTGCGAGCCGCCTGGCCGGCGATCCGCAACGTCCTGAAAGCCTGGGCGCTCCTGATCGGTCTTTGCGCCGCGCTGGGGGCGCTCGGCTGGTGGATCGGCGGTCTTCGGGTCGCTCTCGTGTTCGGCTTCGGCGGCCTGCTCGTCGGGCTCGGCTCGTACTGGTATTCCGACCGGATCGTCCTGGGGATGGTCGAGGCCCGAGAGCTGCTCTCCGGTGAGGCCCCGCAGCTCCAGACGCTGGTCGAGCAGCTCTCGCTCCGGGCGCGGGTCGTGAAGCCGCGGCTCTACGTGATCCCCGACAGCTATCCGCGAGCGCTCTCGGTCGGGCGCAGCCCCGGCAGCTCGTCGATCGCAGTGAGCACGGGGCTCCTGGGCACGCCGTCGCCGGCCGAGCTGCAAGGGATCGTCGCGCACGAGGTCGCGCACATCCGCAATCGCGACACCCTGGTCCAGGCGACGGTGGTGGTGCTGGCCGGCTCGCTCGTCGAGTTCTCCCGGATCGGTGGCTGGCTCGCACGGGCGCTGCTCTACGTCCTCGGCCCGGTGGCGGCGTCCTTCACCCATCTTCTGCTGTCGCCGAAGCGGGAGCTCGAGGCCGACCGGCTCGCGGCCGAACTCTGCGAGTCGCCCCACGGCCTGGCGGACGCGCTCGTCCGGCTCGATCAGGCAAGCGAGCTGGTCGCGTTCACCGCGAGCCCGGCGACCGAGCCGCTCTACACGGTCAACCCGTTCGCCGAGGAGGGGTTGGCGAAGCTGTTCGTGACGCACCCGCCGGTCGGCGAGCGCGTGCAGCGCCTGCGCGATCTCGATCCGGGCTGGCGCGAGAAGCTGCGCGCGGCCTAGCCGAGCCGGAACAGAACCGCTTCCGCGGTGCCGTCGCGGAAGTGAGGCTCGTGCGGGGTGAGCCCGACCCGACGGAAACCGGCCTTCTCGGCGACACGCTGCGACGCCTGGTTGTCGGGGTGGGTAACGACGTGCAACGGTCGCTTCCCATACCAGTCGCAGAGCAACTTCAGCGCGCGAGTGGCAACGCCCCGGCCTCGCGCCCCCGCTGCGGTCCAGTAGCCGATCGAACCGTCCTCCGGCCGGATCTCGATCGCACCAAGAAGCTCGGCTGACTGCGCGTCGGCGATGACGAAAGGGCAGGCGCCGCCGGTCTGCCAGGCGTGGACGCATCGCTCGATCCACACCGCGGCGTCCGCCGGCTCGTACGGCGTCGGCATCAACGGAATGAACCGCGCAATCTCGTCGTCATTGCACGCAGCGACGACCGAATCGGCATCCTCGGGGGCGGGCGGACGCAGGACGATGTCATCGTCGCGTAGCTCCACGAACAGATCCTAGAGCGGAAACGGCCGGAAGTCGTGAGACTTCCGGCCGAGTGAATAATCCGGCGGCGTCCTACTCTCCCGGGAGGTTGCCCTCCGAGTACCATCGGCGCTGGCGGGCTTAACTGCTCTGTTCGGAATGGGAAGAGGTGTACCCCCGCCGCTATGACCACCGGAAGCTGTCAAGGCGCGGTCCTCCCACGACCTTCAAAACTCCATAGCGACATTTCGGTGTTCGAAATCAAGACCTCGGGCAATTAGTACGGGTCCGCTGAATGCATTGCTGCACTTGCACGTCCCGCCTATCGACGTGGTGGTCTCCCACGGCCCTTACTCCTTCTAGAGGATGGGAAGCCTCATCTCGAGGTGGGCTTCCCGCTTAGATGCTTTCAGCGGTTATCCCATCCGGACGTGGCTAATCAGCAGCGCCGTTGGCACGACGACTGATACACCAGAGGTCCGTTCGTCTCGGTCCTCTCGTACTAGAGACGACTCCTCTCAAGCTTCCAGCGCCCATGGTGGATAGGGACCGAACTGTCTCACGACGTTCTGAACCCAGCTCGCGTACCGCTTTAATGGGCGAACAGCCCAACCCTTGGGACCTACTCCAGCCCCAGGATGCGACGAGCCGACATCGCACGTTGTTCCACCGTTTCCGATGGCGCAGACTATGTCTTCACCCTGCCTGACCAAAGGCGAGGGGTCGGCGTGTTGTGGCGGTCTTGAATTTGCCCGCTTTGCGAGCAGTGACTCGCCACCTCGGCCTTCCGACCTCAGTCGTTACGGGGTCACTTGCGGAAGTTTGTACTTGAGCTCAGGTAGCAGGTAAGGCTCGATCAGGTTCGCAAGTCGCTCCGTGCTGCCCACCGTCAATCGAATGCGGTGGTACCGCTTGTCGCGGTTGAGCGCCCCGTCGAGTGACCACTGCTCGCGCAGCAATCGCAAGAGCCGCTCCTGGCTTGCGAGATCGAACTGCTGAGTGTTCAAGTACACCGCTCTTCTCGATCTGCAACCGTCGTCCATGAACCACACCGCCAAGCTCAGCGGAGTGAACTCCACCTCGGGCACCGCCTTGCGACCGTTCGCGTAGAACAGCCTGTAATACGGTATGAGCGCCGGCAGGCTCCTGGTGACGAACCGACACGCGATTCGTCCTCCGTTGCCTGGCCGCTCCTTGGTGGTGTGGCCACCAAGTCAGCAAGTTGCCTGTACTTCCACTCGACATAGCAACGCTGCTTGGCTGAATGGTTGATCTCGAGAAGTGCGTTGGTCTTGCAGCGCATGGCGCCGTCACCGAGAAGCATCCCGATGACGATCTGATGCTGCACTTCCGACAGACTTCCCACGACGTTACCCATCTTAGTTGTCTCATCGGACGACAACTCTGCAGGGCTTCGCCGTTATTAGCCGATGCTTGACCTGCATTTCTGCAGGCCCACCCCAGATTTGAGGTGCCAAACCCTTCCGTCGATGTGGACTCTTGGGAAGGATAAGCCTGTTATCCCCGGAGTACCTTTTATCCGTTGAGCGACGGCACTTCCACTCGTTACCGCCGGATCACTAAGGCCGACTTTCGTCCCTGCTCGACATGTCTGTCTCGCAGTCAAGCTCCCTTATGCCTTTGCGCTCTACGCACGATTTCCAACCGTGCTGAGGGAACCTTTGCGCGCCTCCGTTACATTTTAGGAGGCGACCGCCCCAGTCAAACTGCCCACCTGACACTGTTCCCGCCCCCGATCAGGGAAGCGAGTTAGAAGCCCAGAACACGAAGGGTGGTATCCCAAGGGTGGCTCCCCGAGAGCTAGCGCCCCCGGTTCGCAGCCTCCCACCTATCCTGGACAACGTATACCGAACTCCAATGTCAAGCTGCAGTAAAGGTTCACGGGGTCTTTCCGTCCAACCACGGGTACTCGGCATCTTCACCGAGACTACAGTTTCACCGGATCCCTCGAAGAGACAGCGCCCAAGTCGTTGCGCCATTCGTGCAGGTCGGAACTTCGCGTAATTCCTCCGTTTCCGGAGGCACAGACTATCCCTTCACCCTGCTTGCGCAGACTCGCGAGAATCGCCTCAGCGTCGTACCGCCGTTTCCCGCTCGGGTTCATCTCCCGAACAAGCTCGACGATCTCCATCAGACCCGGCCCTCTTCGATGGACTCCCGCCGCTGTCAGCCGACAGACGGCCGCGAACCGTTCGAAATCGAGTCTCTTCCCCCGAAAGCAGCGGGTACGCCTCGAAGTGCGGAATCACTCGGCCGACGAGACCGTCGAGCCGGCGGGTTTCCCACTTGAGCGTCTTGTCCCTGCGATCTGGCCGGATGCTTCCGCACCCGAAATGGGTCTGAATGACGTGAAGCACCTCGGCACGACCGCCGTTCTGGCTGACTGAGAAGCTCGGCCGCACCTCCCATCCGACGAGCAACTTCGCTCGAGGCGAGATGGACACGGTGAAGCAACCTTCTCCGTCAGCGTAGCCGGAGATGTATGCCGAGAGGAACTCGCGACTGCTGAACCAGGGGCCGGCGTCTGATCGCATCCATTGATTTTCGCCCGCCGTGCGGACGAAGGGAACACGATCTCACGTCCAGAAAGGACGATCAGTCGTTACGGGGTCAAGAACTGTCACACATTCGTCACAGTTCCGACTTCCCACGGGATTACCCACTCGCGTCACGGCGTCCTTGAAGCGCCGCATACGAGGAGGGCTTCCCCGTTATTAGCCGGTTTGTCCGCTGACATTACTGCCAACTCGGGCAATTCGATTACCCGACAAGGAATTTCGCTACCTTAGGACGGTTATAGTTACCGCCGCCGTTTACCGGGGCTTGGCTTCAAGGCTTCGCCCGAGGGCTAACCTCTCCGCTTGACCTTCCGGCACCGGGCAGGCGTCAGCCCCTATACGTCGTCTTTCGACTTCGCAGAGACCTGTGTTTTTGGTAAACAGTCGCTTGGGCCGTTTCACTGCGGCCCCCTCGAGCTTGGCCCGCGAAGGGCTTTTACTCTACCGGGGCGCCCCTTCTCCCGAAGTTACGGGGCCATTTTGCCGAGTTCCTTTTCGAGGGTTCTTCCGATCGCCTTGGTATTCTCTACCTGCCCACCTGTGTCGGTTTTGGTACGGGCACGCTCCACCTGCCTAGACGCTTTTCTCGGAGGCATGGCTTTTGGAACTTCGCGCCTCACAGCGCTCGGCATCCCGTCTCAGGCTTGAGGGTGACGGATTTGCCTATCACCCGCCCTACGCGGTTACCCCTGGACGACCATCGCCAGGGATCCCATAGCCTACCCCGTCCCGCCATCGGTCATAACGGTGGATACGTGGTACAGGAATATCAACCTGTTGTCCATCGCCTACGCCTGTCGGCCTCGGCTTAGGTCCCGACTAACCCTGAGCAGATTAGCTTTACTCAGGAACCCTTGGGCATTCGGCGGAGGAGTTTCTCACTCCTCTTTCGTTACTCGTGCCAGCATTCTCACTTCCCAGGCCTCCACGGCTGGCTTACGCCGCCGCTTCGCCGGCCAGGGAACGCTCCCCTACCACTCGAGCCAAATCACGAGGACATGGCTCGAGTCCGTGGCTTCGGTTCCTTGCTTGAGCCCCGTTACATTGTCCGCGCCCGACCACTTGACCAGTGAGCTGTTACGCACTCTTTGAATGGTGGCTGCTTCTAAGCCAACATCCTGGTTGTCTTTGCAATCGGACATCGTTTCCCACTTAGCAAGGAATTAGGGACCTTAGCCGACGGTCTGGGCTGTTTCCCTTTTGAGCACGAAGCTTATCCCCCGCACTCTGACTGCCATGCTCTGGATTGCCGGCATTCGGAGTTTGCCTGAGTTCGGTAAGCTGGTAGGCCCCCTAGCCCAAACAGTGCTCTACAACCGGCAATGAACGCATGACGCTATACCTAAATATATTTCGGGGAGAACCAGATATCTCTGAGTTTGATTAGCCTTTCACTCCGACCCACAGGTCATCCCCGCCGTTTTCAACCGACGTGGGTTCGGTCCTCCACGGGGTCTTACCCCCGCTTCAACCTGCCCATGGGTAGATCACTCAGTTTCGGGTCTACCTCCGACGACTAGACGCCCTGTTCGGACTCGCTTTCGCTTCGGCTCCGTTTCCTTAACCTTGCCGTCGAAGAGTAACTCGCTGGCTCATTATGCAAAAGGCACGCCGTCACCGGACAAGCCGGCTCCGACCGCTTGTAAGCACACGGTTTCAGGTACTATTTCACTCCCCTTCCGGGGTACTTTTCACCTTTCCCTCACGGTACTAGTTCACTATCGGTCGCCAAGGAGTACTTAGCCTTGCGGGGTGGTCCCCGCGGGTTCCGACCGGGTTTCCCGTGCCCGGCCGTACTCAGGTACCTGTCGAGGAAGTCCGAACGTTTTCGCCTACGGGACTGTTACCCGCTGTGGTGCGACTTTCCATTCGCTTCGGCTAACGGACGGATTTGTAACTTCCCGACCCGCCGGCAGACGGATCCAGACAGGCCCTACAACACCGTTGCACCAACGACTGCCGTCTATCACGATGCAGCGGTTTGGGCTCTTCCCCTTTCGCTCGCCACTACTCAGGGAATCGAGGTTTCTTTCCTTTCCTCCGGTTACTTAGATGTTTCAGTTCACCGGCTTGCCGTCTCCTGCCCTATGGATTCAGGCAGGGACACACGCGCATTACCACGTGTGGGTTTCCCCATTCGGAAATCCCGGGATCGAAGGTTGGTCAGCACCTCCCCCGGGCTTATCGCAGCCGCCCACGTCCTTCTTCGGCTCTTGGCGCCAAGGCATCCACCGTGTGCCCTTCGTCTCTTGATCATGAAGAACACCTAATTTGCCGCTATGGAGTTTT
>CAWJCM010000003.1:0-429424 GCA_963841405.1 uncultured Actinomycetes bacterium
CGATCGAGCGGAAGCCCCAGACCTCGCGCAGGAGCTCGTCCTTCTCGTAGACGCGCGTCGGCTGTTCGGCGAGCTTGGCCAGGAGCTCGAACTCCTTGGCGGGGAGCAGCAGGCGGCGGCCGCCGACCAGGACGCACCGGGTCGGCCGGTCGATGCGGATCTCCCCCGCCTCGAGCACGTCGCCCTGTTTCGGGGCTGCCCGCCGGAGTACGGCCCGGATCCGCGCGCGCAGCTCCTCGTATGCGAACGGCCGGTCGACGTAGTCGTCGGCGCCGCGCTCGAGCGCGCGGGCACGGTCGACGGCGTTCGCCGCCTCGCGGCCGAGCAGGATCACGGGAACGTCGCGGTCCCACGACCGCCCCGGCACTCCGTCGCGGAGGCGCGTGCAGAGCTCCAGCTCGGCGACGAGGACGAGGTCGGGACGTACGCGTTCGGCCAGGTCGAAGACCTCGCCCGGGTGACTGGCGCCGAGGACGTCGAAGCCGTCGTCGGAGAGCTGCCGCTCGAGGAAGCCGCGGGTCTCGGTCTCCGGCTCGGCGACGATCAACGCGGCTGACATTCGCCCGACGGTAGCGCCGCGCAGGCGGACCGGCTAGATGTCCATTCGCGCGAGTCTGCGCCGAGCTATCTACAGTCGCCTGCAGTGGACATCGACGCCTATCTCCGACGGATCGGCCTCTCGGCGCGGCCCGAACGGACGCTCGACGGACTCTGCGAGCTCGGCCTCGCGCACCTGTGCGCGGTGCCGTTCGAGAACCTCGACATCGCCGCCGGGCGGCCGCTGTCGCTCGAGCTCGAGGCGATCTACGACAAGCTCGTCGTCCGGCGTCGCGGCGGGTTCTGCTACGAGCTGAACGGCCTCTTCGCGTGGCTCCTGCGAGAACTCGGCTTCGAGGTCACGCTGCTCGCCGGCCGGCTCGTCGACCCCGTCAGCGGCGAGCCCGGCCCCGAGCGGGCGCACCTCGCCCTGCTGGTCGACCTCGACGGGCGCCTGCTGGTGGACATCGGCTGGGGAGAGGTTTATCGGCGGCCGTTCGCGCTCCGAGCCGGGAACGAGCACGTCGACGAGGGGATCGCCTCGTACCGGCTCGAGGAGCTGGGCGGCCGCTGGCAGGTGGTCGAGCGTCACGACGACAGCCTCGAGACCAACCTGAAGTCGACGCCCGGCTGGCGGATCGCCTACCGCTTCGACCTCATGCCCCACGAGCTGGTCGACTTCGCCGCAGCATGCCGGTGGCAGGAGACCGAGTCGCCCTTCTTCACGCGACACCGCTTCTGCACGCTGGCGACGGCCGACGGTCGCCGCACATTGATGGACGACCGGCTGATCGTCCGGGCGGCCGGGGTGCAGACGGAGCGCCGAGTGACCGACGACGAGTGGTCCGCGCTGCTCGACGAGCTGTTCGGAGTCAGAGACGCCCTGACCTGATCACGCCGATCAGGAGCCAGACACCGAGCACCGTCGAGAGCGCGAAGCCGACCAGCGAGATCACGTGCAGGCCGAGGACGTGCGGCCCGCCCGTTGCGAAGATCCCGATCAGGCTCGAGCCGATCAGGCCGCCGGCGACGACGAGCGCGATCACCAGCCGGTTGAAGGCGATGTCGAGCTTGTGCATGAACTCGTCCAGCCCCTTGTGCACGAACCCGACCTCGATCTGCCCGTCGCGCAGCGACTCGAGGATGTCGTGCACCTGGTACGGCGTCTCACGGACGATGCCGACGAGCGCGCGCGCCTCCTTCCGGGCGCGCGACATCATCCGCCCCGGCGTGTAGCGGTGGAGCATCAGGTCGCGCGCGTAGGGCTTCGCGACCTCGAACACGTTGAAGTCGGGGTACAGCTCTACGCCGACCGAGCCGACGGTCGCGATCGCCTTGTCGAGCAGGACGAAGCGCGTCGGCAGGCGCAGGTTCTGCGAGTAGATCAGCGCGAACCCCTCCCTGATCACCTGCAGCGGGTCGATCTCCGAGAGCCGCGCGCCGTAGTACTTGTAGTAGAGCTCGCGCAGCTCCCGGGTCAGCTCCGCCTCGCGTGAGCGGTCGTAGCGCACGCCGAGATCGCCGAGCCGCTTCGCGAGAGCGTCGACGTTCTCCTCCGCCGCGTCGATGAACAGCGCGGTCAGCTTCGACATGTCGTCGTCGGACAGCTTCCCGGCCAGGCCGAAGTCGACGAGGCCGATCTGCTCGCCGCCGAGCAGGAGGATGTTCGCCGGGTGCGGGTCGGCGTGGAAGAAGCCGTGACGGAAGATCATCGTCATCCACGCCTCGGTGATCAGGTAGGCGAGGTGCCGGCGCTCGTCCATGGTGAACGCCTGGAGCTCGAGGTCGGCAACCTGCTCGCCGTCGAGCAGTTCCAGTGTGAGCACGCGCTGCCGCGAGTAGCTCCAGTACACGTGCGGGATCCGAACGTGCGAGTGGCCGGCGAAGTGCCGGTGGAAGGTCTGGGCGTTCCTGGCCTCGAGCCGATAATCGAGCTCGTGCCTGATCGAGCGGGCGAACTCGTCGACCAGCTCCCGCGCGTCGATGAAGTCGAGCGCGCGCACGCGCTCCTTCGCGATCCTCGCCGCCTGGTAGAGCAGCTGCAGGTCGGCCTCGATCTGGCGCGGCGCGTCCGGGCGCTGCACCTTGACGGCGACACGCTTGCCGTTCGGGAGCACCGCGCGGTGCACCTGGCCGATCGACGCCGCCGCCATCGGCGTCTCCTCGAACGACGTGAACAGCTTCTCGATCGGCAGCTCGAGCTCCTCGCGGACGACCCGCTCGACCTCCGCGAACGCAAAGGGCGTGACGTCGTCCTGGAGGGCGCGCAGCTCGCTGATGATGTCGGGCGGGACGATGTCCGGCCGGGTCGAGAGCAGCTGGCCGAATTTCACGAACGTCGGCCCGAGCTCGTCGAGCATCTCGCGCAGGTGGCGCCCACGCTGGGTCGGCGACGGCTGGACGTCGAGCGTCGCCGGCGGCCGCGGCCAGGGCAGCAGATCGGTCAGCTTGTGGGTCTCGAGCCAGTAGCCGAAGCCGTGCCGGACCGCCACCTGGGCGATCTCGGACATACGGCCGAGGGTGCGCTGCGCGGGCTGCGCCACGCGGTCAGTGTTGCACGGCCGACCCGAAAAGCCTCCCCGCGTCTGCGGCCGAGACGGCGCAGGGCATGACAGGCTCAAGCCTGTCACTGCTGTTACGCCGGAGGTGGCGGAACGGCCCGGGGCCGCTCGAGCAGCCGCAGGCGGTGCTCGAGCTGAGCGACCCGGAGCTCGAGCTCGTCCATCTCGTCGCGCGTGACGAGGCCGAGCTGCCGCGCAACGCCCGCCAGGCTTTCCCCCGCCCGCTCGCCGAATCTGGCCGCGTCGGCGCGCCAGCGTGTAACCGCCTCCTCGAGCAGCTGCCGCGCCTCGTCTCGGCGCATGCCGCCGCGCTCGCTCAGGTCGCCGGCCAGCTCGTCGATGCGTTCGGCGGTGAGAGACACAACGCCGACGGCCGCAAGCGCGAGCCGCTCGGTCAGGTCCCGGTCGGACTTACCTGGCTCTGCCATGTGGCCGGCTCCGGCGACGCTGCCGCCTGCGCTCGCGCTTTGCCTGCGACTTGGAGATCGCGCCGTCGCCGCCGGTCGCCGCCGGCTGCGGAGACCGCTCGTCCTCGATCGGGGCGAGGATGTCCAGCGGCGTCGCCGGCGCAGGCTCCGCGGCGAGCGCCGCCTCGGATGCCTCCAGCGCGACCTCGAGCTGGCCGACCCCACCCTTGATCTCCTTGCTACCGATCAGGCGCTTGTACTCCGGCTCGCGCTCCTTCCACATGGTCAGGAGCGGCGCGGCGATGAAGATCGACGAGTACGCACCGGAGGCGATGCCGACGATCAGCGCCAGCGCGAACGTCTTCAGGGTGTCCCCGCCGAAGAAGTACAGCGACAGCACCGGCAGCAGCGTGATCAAGGTCGTGGCGAGCGAGCGGCGGATCGTCTCCCACAGCGAGACGTTGGCGATCGTCGCGAACGACGATCCGCGCATCAGCGGGATGTTCTCGCGGACCCGGTCGAAGATGATGATCGTGTCGTAGATCGAGTAGCCCAAGACGGTGAGCACAGCGGCGACCGTGGCGGTCGTCACCTCGCTTCCGCTCAGCGCGTAGATGCCGACCGTGATCAGGAGGTCGTGGATCAGCGCGATGATCACCGGGATCGCGAACTTGAAGTCGAACCGGATCGCGATGTAGACGATGATCAGCGCCAGCGAGACGATGATCGCGAGGATCGCCAGCCTGGCGATCTGGCGGCCGAAGCTCGACGAGACGTTCTGGATCCCGATCGACTCCGCCTTCAGCTTCGTCTGCAGGTCGTTCGAGAGCGTGTTCTGCTGCGACGGGTTCAGCGATTTCGTCCGGATCTGGAACGACTTGTAGGCGTCGCCCTGCGAGCTGCCCTTCCCCTGGATGACCGCGTCGCTCTGCCCGATCGTCGCCGCCTGGTTCCGCACGGACGCGAGCGAGGTGTACCCGGGCGTCTTGAAGACCACCTGGGTGCCGCCCTTGAAGTCGATCCCGAGGTTCAATCCCCGGACGGCGACCGCGCCGATGCCGAGCACGATCACCGCGCCGGAGATCGCGAACCAGACGTAGCGGCGCCTCATGAAGTCGATCTGCAGCCATTTGCCCTTCTGCTGTCCGCCCGCGCCCATGAGCGCCGGGTTGTCGAACCAGCGGAACCCGGCGAGCAGGCCGAGCATCGCGCGGGTGGCGGCGACCGCCGTGAGCAGCGAGAGCACGGTGCCGATCAGGAGCATCAGCGCGAAGCCCTTCACGCCGGCGGTCGCGACTGCGAAGAGGACGAGCGCCGTGATCGCCGTGACCACGTTGGCGTCGACGATCGTGTGGAACCCCTTCGAGTAGCCGGCGCCGATCGCCGCTCGCACGGACTTCCCGGCGCGCACTTCTTCCTTGATGCGTTCGAACACGACGATGTTCGCGTCCGCCGCGACGCCGATCGTCAGGATCATCCCGGCGAAGCCCGGCAGGGTCAGCGTCACGTTCAGGAGCAGGATCACGCCGTAGAGGAAGGCGGCGTAGATGCCCAGGCCGATCACCGCGACGACGCCGAGGAAGCGGTAGACGAGCAGGAGGAACAGCGCGACGACGAGCAGGCCGATCGCGGCGGCCAGCTTCGCCTCGTTCAGCGAGTCCTTACCGAGCGTCGCCGAGACCTGCGACTGCTCCTGCTGCTTGAAGACGTAGGGCAGCGCACCGGTCTGGAGGACGATCGCCAGATCCTTCGCCTCGCCGTACTTGCCGATGTTCGTGATCTGCCCACCGCCGGAGATGCCGTTCGAGAGACTCGAGTCCCCCGGGTCGATCTGCGGCCACGATTTGATGTCCCGGTCGAGCACGATCGCGAACTGCTGCGGCGTTCCCCATAGACGACCACGCTGGTACAGGTTCTTCGTGATTCGCTGGAAGATGCGGTCACCCTTGCCGGTGAAGGAGAGCCGCACGATCGGCTGGCCGTTCTGGTCGAAGTCGGCCTGGGTGCCGGACGACTTCAGCTCCGCCCCGGTCATCTCCGGGATCCGCTTCTCCTCGTTCGGATTGTTGGGGTCGTACTTGAAGAGGTAGTAGACGGTCTGCCCGACCGCGGTGTCGCCGGGCGGACACGGGTTGTTCTCGGTCGCGGTGCACGTGATCACGACGGTGCTGGCCGGAACGGCGAAGACCTTGCCGCCCTGCGGCAGCTTCGGGTGGCGTGCGTTGAACAGCCCTTGCCTCGTCTGCGAAGGCCCGGACAGGAGCTGCTTGTTCTTGCCGAACAAGTAGTACGCGGTCGGCGTGCCCTTCTTCGCCTTCGCCTGCTGGCCGGATAGCAGGTTGTAGAGGCTGGCGGTCGCGACGGGGGCGCGGGCGAATCCGGAGGTCGTCACCGAGGGACCGGTCAGGTCGGCCTGGAGGTCGTAGAACTCGAGCTGGGCGGTCTTGCCGATCAGCTGCGCTGCCTGGGCGGCGTCCTTCACGCCGGGCAGCTCGATCACGATCTGGTCGCCGCCCTGCTTGCGGATCTCCGGCTCGGCCACACCGAGCTTGTCGACCCGGCTGCGCATGATCGAGATCGCGTTGTCGAGCCCCTGCTGAGTGACCTTCTGCCCCTTCGGCGGAATCGCCTGGAGGACGACCTCGAGCCCTCCCTGAAGGTCGAGGCCGAGGCGCGTCTTCTTGTGTGCCGGCGATCCGGGGACGCCGAGCAGGGCGACTCCGACGACCGCGGCCATGATCAGTCCGACGAGGATCAGATGGTTCCGGCGTGTGTGCACGGGCTGACCAGCTTAGCGCCGGTTTTCGCCGACCGGCTCGGAAGCCTCCGCCTCCGGTTCGACGGGCTGGGCCTCGTCCTCGTCCGGCATGACGACGGCGATCGCGCGCTTGGAGAGCCGCGCCTCGGAGCCGGGCGAGAGCTCGACCGTGACCTCGTCCTCGTCGATCCGGACCACCGTCGCGAAGAACCCGCCGGCCGTCAGCACCTCGTCGCCGACGCGCAGGTGGTCGATCATCAGCTGCTGGTTGAGCTGCCGCCGCCGCTGCGGGCGGACGAGCATCAGCCAGACCAGGAAGAGCACAAGGATGACGAGGATGAAGATCGCGCCGCTGCTCATAGGCTGTCCTTCGGCCAGGGATCGGGGAGAAGTCCCAGGGGAACCGGGAGGTTCCTCGAATCGCTCGGCCTCTGGAAGAAGGCCCGCGGGGGAACCACCGTTTCCCCCGCGGGAGCGAGGCGAAGCCGAGCGACGCTCATGCTTTCTCTGCCATCCGTTGCCGCATTTCCTGGGTGAAGTCTGCCAGCCGTCCGTCCACGATCGCGGACCGCGCTTCCAGTGTGACGTCGAGCAGGAAGCGAAGATTGTGGAGACTGAGCAGGCGAAGCGCGAGCAATTCCTGCTGGTTCACGAGGTGGCGGATGTACGCGCGCGAGAACCGAGTACAGGCCGGACACGAGCAGCGCTCGTCGAGCGGCCGTGCGTCGCGCGCGAATCGGGCGTTGCGGAGGTTCAGGCGCCCGTGCGAGGTCAGCGCGGTGCCGGTGCGACCCAGCCGCGTCGGCAGAACGCAGTCGAACATGTCGATCCCGCGTGCGATCACGTCGAGGATCCCGTCGGGGTCGCCGATGCCCATGAAGTAGCGCGGCCGGTCGGCCGGGAGCAGGGGCGCCGCCCACTCGACCGCGTCGACCGTCTCCGGGCGCGGCTCTCCGACCGAGAGGCCCCCGAGCGCATAGCCGTCGAACCCGAGCGTCGTGATCTCCTCGACCGAGCGGGCGCGGAGCTCGCGGTCGGATCCGCCCTGGGCGATCCCGAACACGAGCTGGCCCGTCGCCCTCGGCGCCTCGCGCTGGCGGGCAGCCCACGTGGTCGTCAGTCGCACCGCCCGTTCGAGCTCCGCGCGTGGGACGCCCGCCGGCGCGCAGACGTCCAGGCACATGGCGATGTCGGATCCGAGCTTCGCCTGGATCGCCGCGGCCAGCTCCGGCGTGAAGCGGGCGCGGCCGCCGTCGTAGACCGAGCGGAACGTGACGCCCCCGTCGTCCACGGCGAGCAGGGTGTCGCGGAGCGAAAAGACCTGGAAGCCGCCCGAATCGGTGAGGATCGGGCCATCCCAGCCCATGAAGGCGTGCAGACCGCCGAGCTCGGCGATCAGGTCTTCGCCCGGTCGGAAGTGGAGGTGGTACGTGTTCCCGAGCAGGATCGCCGCGCCCGCCTCACGGACCTCGTCGGGGTGAAGGCTCTTGACGCTTGCCTTCGTCCCGACCGGCATGAACGCCGGCGTGGGCACGTCGCCGTGGGCGGTGCGGAGAATCCCTGCCCGCGCGGCCCCGTCGGTCGCCGTGACCTCGAACGTCACCGGAGGCGCACCTCCACCTCGTGCGCGACCTCTTCGAGAGACCCGTCTGCGCAGATCGCTTGTCCGAGGTGCGGGTCGGAGAAGGCTGTCATCGGAACGAGCACTGTGCGCCGCCGCAGACGAGCGAGGCGGGCGCCGAAAACTGTCAGCTTCCTCAGGAGCGCCAGGTCCTGGTAATCCGGCGTCGGCGCGACCCGGCGAAGCACCCAGCCGATCCGTTCGGGGTCGAAGACGCCGGCCCCGAGCCGTGGCGCCAGGAGCCTTGATACAGAGGTCTTGCCGACGCCGAACGGTCCGTTGACCAGCACGATCATCCGGCTGACCCTACGCCGCCCCGCTGAGAGTGCGCAGCACTCTCAGCGGATAAGCATCGCATCGCCGAAGGAGTAGAAGCGGTAGCGGTCGGCGATCGCCAGCCGGTACAGCTTCCTCGTCTCCGCGACGCCGGCGAAGGCCATCACGAGCGCAATGAGCGTCGAGCGCGGCAGGTGGAAGTTCGTCAGCAGGGCGTCAACACGGCGGAACTGGAAGCCGGGCGTCACGAAGAGCTCGGTGCGGCCTGCAAGCGGCCCGCCGCGGGCCAGCGTCTCCAGCACGCGCACGGTCGTCGTCCCGACCGCGGCGACACGCGGCGCGGCGCGAATGCGCTCCCAGGCAGTGGCGGTCACCGAGTAGCGCTCGCCGTGCAGCCGGTGCTCGGCGAGATCGTCCACGGAGACCGGACGAAAGGTGTCGAGGCCGACGTGGAGCGTCACCCGCTCCACCTCCAGCTGAGCCAAGAGCTCCGGCGTGAAGTGCAGGCCGGCGGTCGGCGCAGCGGCCGACCCCGCTTCACGCGCGTACACGGTCTGGTAGCGCTCCGGATCGGCGAGCGGCTCTCGGATGTACGGCGGCAGCGGCACCGTGCCGGCCCAAGCTGGGCCGGCCGGATCCCCGCCGAGCCGGACCCGCCAGCGACCCTCGCCGAGGTGCTCGAGCAGCTCGACGCCGCCGTACCTCCTCCCCGCCCGCAGGCGCCGGGTCGGCCGCGCCAGCGCCTCCCACTGACCGTCGCCGAGCGCCTCGAGCAGGAGCACCTCTCCCTTCGGGTTCTCGATCGGGATCCGGGCCGGAACCACGCGCGTGTCGTTGACGACGACGAGCGCATCGCCGACCTCCGCCGGGAGATCGCCGAACCGCCGGTGCCGAGGACGCCCGACCGCACGGTCGTAGACCAGAAGCCGGGACTCGTCGCGCCGCTCGGCCGGATGCTGTGCGATCAGCCCGGGCGGCAGGTCGTAGTCGAGCTCGGATGACTTCATCCGGTGGACACGCTATCGTCGCTCTCGTGGAGAACGACGCTCTCGCGCGGGCACGCGAACGGCTCTCCGAAGCGGCCGAAGGGAAGGCCCAGCCGGCCGACGTCGCAGCAGCGCTCGACCGGGCACGCGCACAGGTCGAGGCGCTCGCCGAGACTGCCGCGGCGCTCGAATCGACGCTCCCCGACCGGGTCGGCGAGGCGGTCCGGGACGGGATCCGCCTGGAGGCCCGCCCCGTCTCTCGCCAGCTCGCCGAGGTACGCGGCCTCCAGAACCAGACGATCCGCCGCCTGGAGCGAATCGAGACCGAGCTGCTCGCCGAGCGCCACTCGCGTGTCGACGACCTCGGCCTGCTGGTCGATCTCATCGAGTCGAGCTGGCGGGCGGTCGACGAGCGGCTGCGCCGGATGGAGGAGGCCGTGCAGAACCGCCAGGCTGCGACCGTCTACCGCCTCGGCGAAGCCGGCTAGGACGCTCGCTCCGCTCGCTTCACGGGGGAAACGGCCGGTTTCCCACCGTGTGCCCCCTTCCCCAACACCAACGCACCGCTGCAGCCGTTGTGGCCGCGGCCGCGCATGTCGGCCGCGGCGGCGAAGAACCAGATAGGTACGGGCCTCACGTCAGCGCGAGGATCACGGCGCTCGTCGCCGCCCAGGCGACCAGCGTCACGATCAGCGGCACGTCCGTGAGCAGGACGTTCTCGGGCTCCTCGCCGAGATCGTGGCGGTGCAGCAGCAGCAGGTAGCGAAAGACGCCGTACACGACGAACGGGACGGTCGCCATCATCGCCTTCGAGTCGCGAGCGCCGAACGTGTACAGCGAGTACGCGATCACGGTGGAAGCGGCGACGACGGAGACCAGCTGGTCGACCAGCGCCAGCGAGTACCCCTCCAGCACCGGGCGCCCGGGCGTCTTGTCGGCGCCGACGAGGACGAGCTCTGCGCGGCGCTTCGCGAGCGCGAGGAACAGCGCCAGCAGCCCCGTGCAGATCAGTAGCCACGGCGAGATGTGCACGTCCACCGCCTCGGCGCCGGCGCTCGCCCGCACCACGAACAGTGCTGCGATCACCAGCACGTCGATCAGCACGACGTGCTTGAGACCGGCCGAGTACGCCATCTGCAGTGCGAGAAAACCCGCCATGAGCGCGATCGACCACGGGCCGAGGTAGGCGGCGAGACCGAAGCCGGCGCAGGCGAGGATGACAGCGAGCGCGAGCGCGAGCCCGACCGGCAGCTCGCCGCTCGCGATCGGCCGCAGGCGCTTCACCGGATGGTCGCGGTCGTGAGGAGCGTCGCGGACGTCGTTCGCGAGGTACGAGGCGCTCGACGCGGCGCAGTAGGCGACGAAGGCGACGCAGGCGTCGAGCCAGAGGCCCCTGTCGCCGATCTTCCCGGCGAAGAGCAGGCCCGCGAACAGGAGGAGGTTCTTCGTCCACTGACGGGGGCGCAGCGCGACGAGCGCGGCGCGTGCGGCCGAGCGCGGTGCGGCGACGGCGGTCACGGCCATCGGCCGGATGGTAGTCGCCCCACCCACCGGCGCCGCGGGCAAGCTCAGGAGGGAGGCATCACCGGCAGGCGCAGATCGAACCGGCTGCCGGCGCCGAGCTCGCTCTCGAGCTCGATCCGGCCGCCGAGCGCGACCGCCAGCTCGCGGGCGATCGCCAGGCCCAGCCCCGTGCCGCCGCCGTCCCGCGACCAGAACGGCCGGAAGATGCGGTCGCGGTCGGACGGCTTGATCCCCGGCCCGGTGTCCGCGACCGAGACGGAGACCGTGCCGTTCGCGGCGACGAGCGCCAGGTCGACCCGACCGCCGTCCGGCGTCCAGCGGAAGGCGTTCGAGAGCAGGTTGGAGACGATCTGGAGCACCCGGTCGCCGTCGGAGACGATCACCGGCGCACCGTCGCTGTCGCAGCGATAGTCGATCTCCCGCCGCCGCGCCTCCTCGCCGAAAGTGGCGAACGCCTGCTCGACCAGCCGGCCCATGTCCACTTCCTCGTGCAACACCGTGAAGCGGTGCGCGTCGAGCTTCGCCAGGTCGAGGACGTCGCCGACGAGCCGCTCGAGCCGCTCCGCCTCCGCGGCGACCACCCCGAGCGACTCGGCCTCCATCACCGGGTCGATGATCAGCCCCTCCCGCAGCGCCTCGACGTGCCCGCGGATCGCGGTCAGCGGCGTCCGCAGCTCGTGGGACACGGACATCAGGAAGTTCCGCTCGCGCTCGTCGGCCTCGGCCAGCCTCGCCGCCATCTCACGGAACCGCTCGGACAGGTGGCTGATCTCGTCCGTCCCCCGCACATTCGGGATGTCGACGTCGTACCGGCCCCTGGCGATGCCGTCGGCCGCCTTCGAGAGCGCGAGCACGGGCGCCGCGATCCGCCGCGACAGGTACCAGGCGAGCCCGGCGGCCACGAACAGCCCGACGCCGAGCGCGACCAGGAGCAGCTCGAAGAGCGAGAACCAGCCCTGGGTCAGGTCCGTCTTCTTCCTGGCGACCACGAGGGCGCCGAAGTTCTGCCCGTCGAGCACGAGCGGCTGACCCACCGCGAGAAAAGTCTTGTGCTCGCCGGGCGGCGTGAACTCGAAGGTGGTCACCCTCTTGCCGTCGATCAGTGTCTGCCACTCGTCACCCACCTGCGGGCGGGAGAGCTCGCGAAGGCCGGAGGCGTGCCGGAAGAAGACGGGGGCGCCGACGTAGTAGAGGCGCGCCCCGGTCGCCTGCTCGAGCTGCGGCCTGTCGAAGACCGGGGCCGACCGGCCCTCGTCGATCGAGCGGAGCGCCTGTTTTGCGTAGAGCTGCGAGAGCCCGCGCGCCTCCCGCTTCAGCTCGGAGAGCGACTGCGAGCGGACATGGTCCTGGAACAGCTGGACCGCGATCAGGCTCGTCACGACGCCCGCCAACGCGACGCCCGCCAGGTAGAACGCCGGCAGGCGGAAGCGCAGCGACCGAAACACGCTGTCGCCTAGGCGGCCGCGTCCTTCGCGGGCGCGACCTTGTACCCGACGCCCCACACCGTCACGACCGGCGAGGCATCTCCGAGCTTCCGCCGGAGCTGCCGGACATGGACGTCGACGGTTCGCGTGTCGCCGGCGAACGTGTAGCCCCACACGCGCTCGAGCAGCTGGTCGCGCGTGAGGACGAGACCGCGGTGGTCGAGCAGCTCCCACAACAGGTCGAACTCCTTCGGCGCGAGCTGGATCTCCTCCTCTCCGACATGCACCTCGCGTCGGCCGGCGTCGATCAGGAGCCGGCCGTGCCGGAGCTGCTTGCTCTCGATCTGGCGCCGCTCGGGGGAGGCACGGCGCATGATCGACTTCACCCGGGCGACGAGCTCGCGCGGATTGAACGGCTTCGTCAGGTAGTCGTCGGCGCCGACCTCGAGGCCGATGATCTTGTCCACGTCCTCGTCGCGGGCGGTCAGCATCAGGATCGGGACGTCGGAGCTCTTGCGGATGCGCCGGCAGACCTCGATCCCGTCGATGTCCGGGAGCATCAGGTCGAGGACGATCAGGGCCGGCGCCGAGGCCTGGAACTGCGCCAGCGCCTCGTTCCCGGTCGCGGCCGTGCGGACGGTGTAGCCGGCGTTCTTCAGGTACAGGGCGACGAAGGACGCGATCGAGCTCTCGTCCTCGACGACCAGGACGCTCTGGTTGGGGCGGGTGGTCACTTCGCCGGCAGGCTGGGTGCCTGACCGAGCGTGTAGGTGGTCGGATGACCGGGAAGCGAACGGAACGGGCCGCCGTCGATCGAATAGCGGCCCGGAAAGTCCGTGTAGCCCGACGCGTCGAGAACGGCGGTGCCCCGACCGACGGCGCTGATGTCGACCCCGGTCGCATTGATCTGGACGCGGAAGAGCCCGCCGATCATCCGGAAGCGGATGTCGTCGCCGCTGTACTGAATCCTTCCGCCGCTCAGGAACCGAACCCCCTCCGCTCCGGAGACGACGGGCACCCGACCGTCCGTGAGGTCGAGGTCCGAGACGATCACGTTCCCCTGGTCGAAGCGGCCGAGGATCCCGCCGCGCGCGCGCACGACCACGTTGCCGTTGCCGTTGTCGACGACGAGCGTCCCGTCGCCGGGCGCCCTGGGGGAGCCGAGGGTTGCGGTGGCGGCCCAGGCTGCTGCCGGCAGCATGAGCGCCATCACCAGGACAAGCGGAAAGAAGCGACGCATCGCCAGAGTCAGTATCGCCTTCCGTGTTGTTGTCGGTCTAATCGCCGTGTAAAGAGAGTGTAAGAGCCTTCAGCAGCTGGGGGCAACAGGCCGCACAGGCGGTCCCCCAGCCACGTGGTAGCGCCGCAGCAGCGTGCCGAGCCGGGCCCGGTAGACGTTCATGTCCTTGCGCGTCCAGTCCCCGTGCGTCTGACAGCGCCAGGGAGCATACCGCTCGTGGTGATACGGGCTGGTCAGGCTCTCGTTGTGCCCGATCACGTTGCGCAGCTGGATGTCGTAGCGGCCGATCAGCCACGCGGTCAGCCGCAGCGACGCGGCCAGCTGCCGCGGGTTGCCGAGGACCTCGGCGTCGCTCGTCCCGACGTGCTCGATCCCGATCGCCGTGTAGTTGAGTCCGACGGTGTGCCGACACATGGTCGTCAGCGAGACGAGTTGGTAGATCGTGCCGTCCCTGTCGATCACGAAGTGGGCGCAGGTGCCCGGCAGCTCGTGCAGCTCCGAGTCGGGCGTGTCGGCGGCGAAGGTCGAGTACGCCGACGAGAAGCTCTCGGAAGCCGTGTAGTGCTCGACGATCACGCGCGGGTTCTCGAGCCGCCAGGTGTTCAGGCCGTAGTGCCGCCGCGCGTATGCGGCGGTCTCGGCCTGCCGCCGCGCGCCGAACGGGATCGGCTTGGAGACGACCGGCGGCTTCGGCGGAGCTGCTGCGGGCGCGAGCAGCGCCAGGGCGACGAGGAGGGCAGCCACGGCGGCCCAGAGTAGCTAGCCGACCTTCTTGAACCGTTCGAGAGCGAGCTTCGCGGCACGACCGGCGAGGACGTCCGAGGCCGTGCCGACGCCGTTCCCGTAGGTCATCACGGCAGCGACGAGCACGCCGCCAGGCCAGTAGACGAGCCCGGCGTCGTGGCGGGCAGACGAGATCCAGCCGGCCTTGTGCAGGAGCGTGTCAGGGCCGCCGCCGATGAAGCGGCCGAGCTTGCCGCGATCGGGCACGTGGACGAGCAGGTAGAGCAGGTAGCGTGCATCCGAGGGGGTGAACGCGCTTCCGTGCCGGGCGATCAGCGGTCCGTGTCCGTCGGCGGCGAGGTGGATGTCTGTGAACAGCCGCGCCAGGTCGTAGGCGGTCGTGTACTTGCAGCACGGGAACGACGACTGGCTCTCGACCCGGACCCGGATCGGCGGCAGCGCCGGCGTGCCGCGGAGGTAGCCGCCGCCCATCCAGGTGTCGCCGATGCCCAGTCCGCGCAGCAACTCGTCGACCCGGGTGCCGCCGCCGAAGGTCGATTCGGTCTCGTTGGCAGCGTCGTTGTCGGACTCGATCAGCATCCGGCGGAGCAGTGAGTCGAGGTACGAGCCGCTCGCCAGCTTGCCCGTGTGGCTGCGCAGGGCCTCGACGGCGATTGCCACCTTCAGTGTCGAGGCCGCCGGGAAGCGCGCACGGGCGTTCCAGGCGCCGCCCCGTCCGGTGACCAGATCCTCTACGTAGAGGGCGCTCGTTCCCGGAAAGGAGCGGGCGAGCGCGCGGACGGTACGCGCCAGCCGGCGATCCTGCGTCGCCCGGACCGCGCGTGGCGCCGCCGAACGAGGGAGGCCGAACACGTGCGAAACGGTCGCCCGCTCGGCCCGATGCCCCGCCGAGTACGCGGCCACCTTCACGGTCACGTCCTTTCGCGGGAGCGCCACGGTGAAGTCGAAGCTGCCGCCGGTGACACGGCGCACTGCGATCGATCTCTCCCCCACGCCGACGACGACCGCCCACGTGCCGCGCGGCAGCCGGCCCGCGATCCGCCCGAACGAGACCTCGCGCTCGGCCGGCGCCACCAGCGCGAGCGGCGGAGGCGAAGGCGCGTCGGCGGTCACTACCCGGCCAGCGCGTCGCGCGTGTAGACGCCCTCGGGGTTCCAGAGCAGATAGCCGCGCGCGTGCTGCCGGCGGGCCGCGGCGATCTGGTCGGTGACCTCGATCAGCCCGTAGCGGTGCCCGAGCGAGAAGTCCTGGAGCCACGGGATCAGGACCGCTCGGCCCTTCACCTGGCGGCGGAAGTCGAACAGGGCCCGCGCCACCGTCCGGCCGGGGTAGGCATCGGGATCGTCGATGCCGTACTCGCCCGGGGAGAAGTGCGAGGGGTAGACCATCGGGTAGATGGCGTCGAGGTACCCGGCGATCCTCTTCGGCACCTGGCCGATCCCGAGGTCGTGGGTTGCGGCCAGCCCGAAGACGTCGGCGGAGACGCGCACGCCAAGCGGGTGCAGCGTCGAGGACGCGTACTGCAGGAACCGAGCGATCGTCACGCCCTTCCGCTCGGCGCGCGCGTGGCGGTAGACGATCTGGGAGAGGTCGCCGTCGCTGGGGAAGCGGACGTAGTCGAACTGGATCTCGTCGAACCCGGCGCTGGCGGCGGCGGCTCCGATCCCGACGGCGTAGCGCCACACACGGCGGTCGTACGGGTTCACCCAGCCCAGGCCGCCGTTGTTCAGCCAGCGCGAGCCGTCGGGACGCAGGACGGCGAGCGCCGGACGCTCCGCAGAGAGGGTCGGGTCCTCGAAGACGACCACACGGCCGATCAGGTACATCCCGGCCGCGTGCACCCTGGCGACGACCGACTGGACGTCGTAGTAGGGCCGGGCTGCGCCGATCTCCCGGGCGAGCGCGGGGACGTCGCGCGTGACGAACCCGACCTGGCCGTTCTCGTCCTTGACGTCGACCTCGATCGTGTTCAGGCCAAAGGCCTTCAGCGCCGTGTAGTCCTCGAGCTTCCCCGGCAGGCCCGCGAGCGGCGCGGTCACGTGGACTCCGCGCACCTCGCTCGGGTACGGCCGGGGAACGACGGGCTTGTCGACCATGATCGGCGACCGCGAAGGCGGTGGGGCGGCACGGTGGCCTCCGCTGATCTGGGTCGCGCCGAGGCCGATTCCGGCCCCGACAGCGAGGAGCGCCGCCGCCCCGGCGAGTCGGCGGCGACGACGCCTGCGCAGCGCCTGCCGGCGCCGTTCCCGGAACCGCTCGTTGGCGTCCAGCCGCGGATGGATGTACCTCGGCACGGAACCTCGAAGCGTATGCCCGTTCCGGCTACGCCTGCAACCAGCGGAAGCCCGTCGCCTCCGGTGCCGGCGCCAACGGGCTCGACGGCAGGCCCGGCGGCAGAGGCCGGACGTTGAATCCGGACGGCGCGACGTCGTTCGCCGCATCGGGGTGGAAGAGCGAGGCGAGGTACTGGATCTGGCCGCGGCCGGACCCGAGCTCGAACTGGCCGCCCCCGTACAGCCGGATCCCGCGCTCGGCGCAGAGGTCGTAGAACTCGAACAGCCGGCGGACCGAGCCGAACCGCGACGGCTTCGAGTTCAGCACCTTCGGCGGGAACGGCAGCGCGTCCACGTCCGCGACCGAATGGATCGGCGCGTCCCAGCTGATCCGGTCGCGATACCGCTCGAGCATCGCGCCCTTCTCGGGGTCGGCCGCGTCCGGGTCCTCGATCAGCGCGTCCGGCAGCGCCTCGACGACGAGGCGGTACAGGCTCGCGGGCGGAGTCCGCTCGTGCGCACGCCAGGTGTAGGCCTCCTTGAAGTCGACCACATCGACCGTTCCGAGCGCAGCCAGCTCGGCGACGAGCTCCTCGCTCCAGCTCGCCTCCGGGTCGAGCTTGAAGCGCATGCCGGGCAGGGCACGCAGCCGCTCGGCGCTCCCGTCCGGGAGAGAGGTCGAGACGACGAACGTGACCGCCCCCGGCTCGCGCCCGAGCAGCTCGTGCAGGGACCGCCCCGCCTGGCGGAGAGCCAGATCCAGCGCGGCGCTCTCGAAGCCCCACCGCCGGTAGTCGGGCACGCCGTCGAGACGGGCCGAGAGAGCGTCGAGCGTGTGCTCGCCGGCGAGGTCGAGCACGGGCCCCGCAGCCTGGAAGCGGCCCTGATCCTCGGCGTCGTAGGTGACATCCTCCCCCACCCCTTCCTCGCCGTCCCCGTGCAGGCGGATGACGGTCGAGCGCCGGACGAAGTCGGAGGAAACCGGCTGCTCGAGACCCTCGAGCTCGTAGCGGTCGACGACGACCGGCAGGTCGCAGATCAGGGAGTACGTGCCCACGGCCTGCGAGAGTATCGGCCGTGAGCGAGCTGACCGACTTCGGTCTGGTCGTCCTGCTGGTCGCCGGCACGTTCTCGCTCGCCGTCGGCGCGCACAAGGCAACCGAGATCTTCCCGGTCCCGGCGCCGGCGCTCTTCCTCGCGGCGGCGGCCGTCGCCTCGGACATCTGGCCCGGACTGGCGAGGCTGTCGCCCGTCGATGTCGAGCGAATCGCCGTCGTCGCGCTGATCGCCATCCTCTTCGACGGAGGCATGCATGTCGGCTGGAGGCGCTTCCGGATCGCCGGCGGGCCGATCGTCGCCCTCGGTGTCGTCGGAACGTTTGCGACCGCCGGTTTGATGGCGGTCGCGGCCCACACGCTGTTCGGATTCGGCTGGACCACGGCCGGCATCCTCGGCGCCGCGCTCGCTCCGACCGACCCGGCCGTGATGTTCTCCGTCCTCGGCAAGCGAGAGATCGGCGGTCGCACGGGAACGATCCTGGAAGGAGAATCCGGCGCAAACGATCCGGTCGGAATCGCGCTGATGATCGGGATGCTCGACTTTGCCACCCACGATCACTCGAGCTTCTGGACGGTGGTGCGCGAGTTCGCGGTCGAGATGTCGGTCGGGCTCGCGATCGGCGTCGTCGGTGCCGTCGTCCTCCTGCCGCTGATGCGGCGTGTCGACCTGCCGAACGAGGCGCTCCATCCGATCAGGACGCTCGCCGCCGCCGGCGTCATCTACGGCGCCGCCTCGGTCGCCCACGGATCGGGCTTTCTGGCGGTCTTCGTTGCCGGCGTACTGATCGGGAACGCACGCGCTCCCTACAAGGGCGAGATCGAGCGGTTTCACACCTCGCTGGCGAACCTCGCAGAGATCGTCGTGTTCGTCGCGCTCGGCCTGACCATCGACTTCGGCAGCCTCGACGGACGCCTGGTCTGGCTGGACGGGATTCTCTTCGCGCTGATCCTGGCGCTCGTGGCACGTCCCCTCGCGTGCGGGCCGCTCTTGCTGGCGACCAAGCTGAGGCAGGGCGAGCGCGTGCTCGTCATGTGGGGAGGGCTGAAGGGGGCGGTGCCGATCCTGCTCGCCACGTTCGCAGTCATCGCGGGCGTCGACGATGCCCAGCGGATCTACGGCCTCGTCTTCGTCGTCGTCCTGGTGTCGGTCGTGGTGCAGGGAACGTCGATCCCGTTCGTCGCCCCCCTCCTCGGGGTGCCGATGCGGCTCTCGGAGCCGCATTCCGTTGCGCGGTTCGACGTGCACGAAGGCTCGCGTGCCGTCGGACACACGCTGAGGGAGCTCCCGCTGGCCGATCACACCTGGGTGGACGGACTCGAGCGCGACGGACGGACCCAGCCGGTTCGCGGCTCGACGACGCTGGAGCCGGGCGACCGGCTGCGCGTGATCACCGACCTCGGCGACGTCGAGGCGCTTCGCAAGCTGTTCGGCTCCTGAGCTTGCTGCTGCTCAGGCGACCTTGCGCGCGTGCCACGTCGAGCCGACCGTCGTCCGGCGCTCGGGAGGCCGGTCGAGCTGCACCCACCCGATCCGCTCCGCTTCTTCCTCGCACAGGCGGCAGACGATCTGCTCGCTGCCCGCGCCGTCCGCACGCCAGTGCCCGAACGCCTCGCCGATCAACATGGTGCGCCCGCAGAGGGCACAGGTGATCATGCTCTTAGGGTACGACGCGCTCGGGACGGCCCCTCCTGGGCCGGCTTCGGGCGAGCACCCAGAGGAACGTGGCGTCGCCCTCCGGCTCCCGGATCGTCTCCAGCTCGTCGCGAACGATCTCCAGGCCGGCGGTGCGCACCAGCTCGAGCGTCACCTTCGGCTCGTAGCCGCTGAAGAACGTCTCCAGACCGCCGATCGCCTCGCCGTACCAGCCCGGCAGGTCCGATGCGCCGAAGGATGCGAGCACGTAGCCGCCGGGCCGTAGCCACACAGCGATCCGGCCGAGCAGAGGGCCGAGCTCCTCCCGCGGCACGTGGTTGAAGACATAGAACGAGACGACCGCATCGAACGCAGCCCATTCGAACTTCAGCTGCGTGAAGTCCGCCTCGACGAACCGCGCGCCGGGCACTCGCTCACGTGCGCGGCGCACCTGCTCGGCCGAGATGTCGATCCCGGTCAGGCTCGCCCGCTCGGCCAGGACGCGTGTGGAACGGACACCCGCCCCGGAGCCGAGCTCGAGCACGTCCGGCCGTTCCGGGAGTCGCCCGAGGAGCTCGTCGAGACGCTCGAGCCGCCTGGAGCCTTCGATCCGATGCTGCCAGACGGCGAACGCGTCCGCGCCGGCGTCGTAGCCGCGAGCGACGACGTCCTGTGGCCGCTCCTCACCCAGGAGCCCACCTCTTGTGTGAGTGCCAAGCGCCGCGGCGACCGACATGCGCGGTCGCCGCACACGAGCGCGTGTCGTTGCCGGCCGACGCGAGCGCAGCGAGCGAGCGAAGGAGGGGGCACCACAAGGGAACCATGGGTTCCCCCCGTGCTAAAGGCGCTCGAGCACCGCGGCGATCGCCTGGCCCTGGCCGATGCACATCGTCGCGATCCCGTACTGCGCCTGTCGGCGGTCGAGCTCGTTCAGCAGCGTCGCGGTGATCCTGGCCCCGGTGGCGCCCAGCGGATGGCCGAGCGAGATCCCGCCGCCGTTCGGGTTCACGTCCCCCATCCGGTCACCGAGACCCGTGTCGTGCACGAACTGGAGCACGACCGAGGCGAAGGCCTCGTTGACCTCGATCACGGCCATGTCGTCCCACGAGAGCCCGGCGCCGGTCAGCGCCCGGTCGCACGCCTGCGGGTTGCCGTGCAGCATCCGGTAGGGGTCGACGCCGGCGATCCCGAACGAGACGAACCGGGCGCGCGGCTCCAGCCCCAGCTCGGATGCGCGCTCCTCGCTCGCGACCAGCATCGCCGCGGAGCCGTCCACGATCTGGCTCGAGTTCCCGGCGGTGACGACGCCGTCCTCCTTGAACGCCGGCGCGAGCGTGGCCATCTTCTCGAGCGTGGTGTCACGGCGTGGGGTCTCGTCGACCGCGAAGAGGATGCCCGTGTGCGGGTTCGACACCTCGACCGGGACGATCTCGCGCTCGAAGCGGCCCTCGTCGATCGCCAGCACGGCGCGCATGTTCGACTCGTACGAGTACTCGTCGAGCGCCTCGCGGGACAGCCCCCACTCCTCCGCGATCACCTCCGCGGAGATCCCCTGCGGGACGATTTGCCACTCGTCGAGCAGCTTCTCCGAGAACCCGGACCAGCCGGCCTCACCGAGGTTGGAGCCCATCGGGACGCGCGACATGTTCTCGATCCCCGCCGCGACGACGAGGTCGAGATGACCGGCCTGGATCGCCGACGCCGCGTTCATCGCCGCCTGCATCGACGAACCGCACTGCCGGTCGACCGTGGTCGCGCACACCGTCTCGGGCCAGCCGGCGATCAGGGAAGCGACCCGGCCGACGTTCAGGGCCTGCTCGCCGACCTGCGAGACGCAGCCCATCTGGACGTCCTCGACCGCTCCGGGATCGAGGTCGAGCCGCTGGACGAGCCCCTTCAGCACCTGCGCGGCCAGCTCGTCGGCCCGCACCGACGCGAGCGTGCCGTTCCGCTTGCCGATCGGGCTGCGGACCGCATCGATGATCAGGGCGTCACGCATCGACCACAGCGTACAACCGCCACTCGCCGGGCACGCCCTTCAACTCGGCGGCGCCACGGTCGACGAACGAGAGCCCGGACCCGGCGACGAGGTCCTTCACCGTCTGGGAGACCAGCACCTCGCCCGAGGCGGCCTCGGCCATCACACGCGCACCGATCGAGACGGCAATGCCGGCAACCTTGTGCTCGAGCGCCTCGCACTCACCGGTGTGGACCCCGGCGCGAACCTCCAGCCCGAGCTCTTCGACCGAGTCGCGGATCGCGCAGGCGCAGCGGATCGCCCTCGCAGGGCCGTCGAAACGGGCGAAGAACCCGTCTCCGGCGGTGTCGAGCTCCACGCCGCGGAACCGCGTAAGCTCGCGCCGAACCAGAGCGTGGTGTTCCCCGAGCAGCTCCCGCCACGCCCGGTCGCCGAGCTCGGCCGCCCGCGCCGTCGACCCGACGAGGTCGGTGAACACGACGGTCGCCAGCACGCTCTCGGGCGCGGAGCGAGTACCGAGCGTGGCGACGAACGCCTCGACTTCGTCGACGAGCTCGGGCGAGAGGAACATGCCCCAGTAGTCGTCGCCGGCGATCTCCCTGAATTTGGCGCCGGCGATCCGGCCTGCCGCTTCCTCAGCCTGGTCGCGCAGCAGGCGACCGCGGTGGAGAACGAGCGTCGGCACGTGGATCGTCGACACGACGTCACGGAGGTCGCTGCCGGCGAGGGCCATGTTCAGCTCGAGCGCGATCTCGGGGCTCGCACCGACACGTAGGCAGTTCGCCGCCCAGCTCCGATCCGCCTCGCTGCGCAGCAGCGTCGGGCAGATCTCCGCAAGAAGCTGGTCCGCGAACGCTTGCGTACCCCAGCCGCGCAGCTTCGTGAACGACTCCTGCCAGTACGGGGTGTCGGAGGGCCCTTCGTAGGCGCTGAACTGGAAGAGAACGAGCGCCTCCGTCGACTCGGGGTGACTCGCGGCGTACAGCGCCGCCATCTGGCCGCCCTCGTGGGCACCGAAGACGACCGCCCGTTCGGAGCCGGCGGCCTCGAGTACGGCGCGCATGTCGTCCATCCTCGTCTCGAGGGCCGCCCATCCGGCGCCGCCGCGATCAGACAAGCCCGTTCCACGCTTGTCAAACAGAATCAACCGGAACGAGCGCGCCAGGCGCTCGTAGAACTCACGGTAGTACGGCGACTCCCAGCCAGTAGACGAGGTTCGAGACGAAGTCGGGGACGTAGACGAGGTCGTGCTCCCCCGAGCCGACCACCTGGTAGGCGATCGCGACGTCGCCGTTCCGCGCGTAGCGGATGTCCGGCTCCACGGAGCAAAGCCTAGACTTCCGGCATGGCGGCCACGGCCACCGAGAAGCGGCTCCTGGTCGGCGGCGAGTGGGTGGAGACGGGCGACTGGCTCGACGTGCGCTCGCCCTACTCCGGCGAGGTCGTCGGCCGCGTGCCGAAGGCCGGCGCCTCGGAGACCCGGCGGGCGGTCGACGCCGCAGCCGAGGCGATGCGCGACCCGCTGCCCGCCCACAAGCGGGCGGAGATCCTCGTCAAGGTCGCCGGCTACCTCGGCCGGCGTCACGAGGAAGCCGCCCGGACGATCTGCGCGGAGGCCGGCAAGCCGCTGAGGACCGCACGGGTCGAAGCCTCGCGGGCGATGTCCACCTACACGATGGCGGCCGTCCAGGCGCGCACGCTCGCCGGCGACGTGGTGCCGATGGATGCGTCCCAGGCCGGCGAGGGCAAGCTCGCCTTCACCCTGCGCGTCCCGATCGGCGTGGTCGGGGCGATCAGCCCGTTCAACTTCCCGCTCAACCTGGTCGCGCACAAGATCGCGCCCGCACTCGCAGCCGGCTGCGCAGTCGTGCTCAAGCCTGCGAGCGCCACGCCGCTCTCCGCGCTGCTGCTGGCGGAGCTCGAACAGGAGGCCGGGCTTCCCCCGGGTTGGCTGAACGTCGTCGCCGGCTCCTCGGCCGAGATCGGCGACGTCCTGGTCGGCGACGCGCGGGTCGCGGCGCTCACGTTCACCGGCAGCGGCGACGTCGGCTGGAAGCTGAAGGAGCGCGCCCCGCGGAAGCACGTCGCGCTCGAGCTCGGAAACGCCACGCCGGTGATCGTCGAGGCGGACGCCGACCTCGAGGACGCCGCCGCCCGGCTGGCCGGCAACGCGTTCTCGTTCGCGGGCCAGAGCTGCATCTCGGTGCAGCGGATCTACGTCGCCCGTGATGCCTACGACGGCTTCCTGGAGCGCTTCCTGCCCAAGGTCGAGGCGCTCGTCGTCGGCGATCCTGCCGACGAGCAGACCGATGTCGGGCCGCTGATCGACGGCGACGCGAAGGATCGTGTGCTCGAGTGGATCGCGGAGTCGGCCGGCGAGGTACTGACGGGCGGCGACGTGACCGACGACGGGCTGATCCGGCCGACGGTGATCGCGCGGCCGAGTCGCGACGCCAAGGTCTCCTGCGACGAGGTGTTCGGCCCCGTCTGCACGGTCACGTCCTACGACTCCCTCGACGAGGCGATCGAGCTCGCCAACGGCACCCGCTACGGACTCCAGGCCGGGATCTTCACCGCCGACGTGAAGACGGCGCTCGAGGCCGCCCGGCGCCTCGAGTTCGGGGGCGTCACGGTCAACGAGGCGCCGACCTTCCGCGCGGACCAGATGCCCTACGGCGGCGTGAAGGACTCGGGCAACACGCGCGAGGGGCCCGCGTATGCGGTGCGCGAGCTGACCGAGGAGCGCGTGATCGTGCTCCAGCTCTAGGATGACTCTCCTGTCCCGCTTCCGCCGTGCTCCGAAGGCGAAGGCGCCCAGGCGGACACTGCCGCCGCCAGGCGTGATCCGGCGCGAGCGCCGCAACGTCGAGCGCTTGCGCGAGGAAAAGCTCCGCGACCTCGGCGGGCTGATGCTCGAGATGTACCGCCGGGACACGTTCCGCGAGGATCTCCTCGCCGAGCGCTGCAACGAGCTGCTCGGTCTCGACGCCCGCCTCCACGAGCTCGACGAGATGCTCGCCGCCTCGCGCCGGCGCGTCCCGGCCGGCCGCTGCGTCTGCGGAGCGGCGCTGCCGTGGAGCTCGCACTTCTGCCCGAACTGCGGCCGCCCGGCCGGACAGACGATCGTCGCCTGCCCCGAATGCGAGCACCCGTTGCCGGCCGACGCCCGCTTCTGCGCGAACTGTGGCGCCGCCGCCGACGCGGACGCCGACGCCGAGTCCCCCGTCGGAGACGAGGCGGAGCCGCTGCCCGAGACGGAGCCGCCGCCCGAGGCGGAGCCGCTGCCCGAGCCGCAGCCGGTCGCCGCCGACGGGCAAGACGATGGCGCAGCCTGAGGCCTGCCCCGCCTGCGGCACAGCCGCCGAGCCCGACCAGGAGTACTGCCTCCGCTGCGGGGCCCGGATCGTCCCGACGCGCCGTCTGAGCGGCTTCGGGCATGCGTGGCAACGCCGGATCGGCCGCTACCCCGGCGACTGGGTCTTCGCCTCGCTGCTCCTGCTGCTCGTCGCCGCCGGCTCTGCGACCGCGGGCATCGTTGCGGGCCGCGACACCGAGACCGCGGCCGGTTCAAGGACGATCGTGGCGACGTCGCCGGTCGTGACCGCCCCTCCATCGCCCCCGGCCCAGACCGTCCCGACGACCACGGCCACCACGACCGCGGCGAAGCCGAAGCCGCCCGCCGCCCGGCCGAAGACGGGCCTCGCCACGTGGCCGGCGAGGGACGGGTACACGGTCGTGATCGCATCGATCCCGGCGCGGGGCACCGGCCTGGGCGACGCCACCGCGAAGGCCAAGGAGGCTCGGACGCGCGGGCTCCGCGCCGGCGTGCTCGAGTCCGGCAAGTTCGCCAGTCTGCATCCGGGTTACTACGTGGTCTTCGCGGGCATCTACGGCTCGCTCGAGGAAGCGGAGCGTGCGGCACGGGCGGCCACCTCGAAGTATCCGAACGCGTACGCGCGCGAGGTCGCGCGCTGACGGCTAGTTCGTTCTCTGTGTCGACAACACGAATCCCGACTTTGTAACAGAGGGCGAAAGGGGGTAGACTGGGCTCCCGATTCGCTGCGCGGACGCTTAACAGGCGCGTAACAAAGCTTTTCTGCGACTTAACAGGAGACCCGGATACTGGCTATGGACGAATTGAACGCTCAGATTCGTAACTGCATGTATCAGTACTCGCGTGCCATCTACCGGACGATCAAGGATCTGATCGACCCGTACGCCGACCCTGACGAGCAGCTCGAGTACCGCCGCGCGGTGCTGGAGGCATGCGAGGAGACGATGGAACGCCTCGCGACCGACCCCCACTACTTCGCGAATCCGGACAAGACGCTCTTCCAGGACATCCGCCGGTACTTCCCGATCACGCAGCAGGCCCAGGTCGCCTGGGCGGTGCAGGAGGGCGTCGGCGCGGCCGTGGCGTTCGTCCAGACGCAGATCGAGGCAGGGGCGTTCGACGGCGGCGTCGCGCGCTGCCGCGCGACCACGCGCAAGGGCAAGCCGTGCCAGCGCACCCCCCTCCCCGAGCGCGACTACTGCCCCTCGCACCAGCACCTCGAGCGCTCGAAAGTGGCGGCCTAGCACGATCGCCGTCGAGGCCGGGCTCTCGCAAGGAGAGGGTCCGTGGGGGAACCAGGGGGGTTCCCCCACGAGAGCGACTCGATAGAGTCGTGACGTGAGTCACGACACCGACAAGCTGATCCGTCAGCTTTCCCTCGTTGCGTTCCTGATGGCGGAGCGGCGGCCGCTGACCGCGCGCGACGTGAAAGGGAACGTCGAGGGCTACTCCGAGATGTCCGACGAGGCGTTCGCGCGGCGTTTCTACTCCGACCGGGCCGAGCTTCGCGACCTCGGCGTCCCGCTGCACTCGCAGCGCGACGAGTTCACCGGCGAGGAGCTGTACACGCTGCGCTCGGAGAACTACTTCCTGCCCAAGCTCGAGCTGACCGACGACGAGCTGGCGGCGCTGCAGACGTGCTTCTACCTGCTGGAGGGAAAGTTCGCGTACGCGGAGCCGCTGCGGCTCGCGCTGCAGAACCTCGCTCTCGGCCGCCCGACCCTCGCGGACGAGGCGCCCTCGGCGACCGCCGTGCGGGTCGAGATGCGCGACCCCGACTACTCGGCCGAGATGCCGGGACGGCTGGCGAAGCTGGAGACGGCGATCTCCAAGCAGCGGACGGTGAAGTTCGCCTACCGCGCGATGACCAGCGGGAAGGAGACCGAGCGCACGCTGAACCCTTACGGCCTCCTCCACGACCGCGGGGTCTGGTACGTGATCGGCTCCGACCGGGACCGTGACGCGATCCGGACGTTCCGCGTCTCGCGCATCCGGGGCGACATCCGGTTCGCAACGCGCCGCGAGCGCGACTTCCGGCTGCCGCCCGACTTCGACATCGACGCGTACCGCGGACGGGCATCGTGGCAGTTCGGCGACCCGGTCGGCGAGGCGCGGATCGAGGTACGGCCGGAGACGGCCTGGTGGGTCGAACGGGCCTTCGGGCCGAGCGGGCGGCTCGAGGACGATACGTTCGTCACCGAGTACTCCAGCCTGCCGATGCTCGCCTCCTGGGTGCTGCGGCAGGACGGGCGCGCGGTTCCGCGCGAGCCGGACGACCTGCGCCGCGAGGTCGCCGAGAGCCTGCGCCGCGTGCGCGCGCGCCATCAGAACGCCCCGTCCAAACCCGCCAGGGAGGTGACGAGCCGCCTGGACGACGTCGCCGTCGAGCGCTCGTCCGGACCGGTCACACCGGAGCGATTCGGGCTGCTCCAGGCGCTGCTCGCGTACCTGCTGGCCGCCTGCGGCGAGGAGAAGGAGGCCGTCGTGCCGGCCGCCGAGATCGTCGAGCGCTTCCAGATCCCCGCCGAGGAGCTCGAGGGTCATCTGTCGCTCCTCAACCTCGTCAACTTCGGGGGCGGCTGCTACGCCGTCTACGCCGAGCTGCACGGCGACGAGGTGCAGATCGACAAGGAGCTCTGGGGCGACACGTTCCGCTCCGCGCCCCGGCTCACCCCGCTCGAGGCGCGCGCGATCCGGCTCGCCCTCGAGTTCGTCGGGCCGCTGATCGCCGCCGAGGCGCACCGTCCGCTCGACCGCGTCCGGAAGAAGCTCGAGGAGACGTTCGGCGAGTTCGAGCTCTCGCACAGCTCGGAGCCGAGCTCGGACAAGGCCGCCGAGGGGCTGGTCGCGATCCTGACCGAAGCGATCCGCCGCCGGCAGCTGGTCGAGCTCGAGTACCTGAAGGAGGAGGAAGGGACGCCGACGCTGCACGTCGTCGAGGCGTACACGATCGAGCGCCGGCTGCCGCACTGGTACGTCCACACCTGGGACCGCACCCGGGACGCCGAGCGCAGCTTCCGGCTCGACCGGATGCGCAGCGCGACCCTCTTGGACGACCAGTTCGAGGCCCGCGAAGGGTTCGAGCCGGGCCTGCTCGACGGGGCGCTTGTCGCCCGCGTCCTCTACTCGCCGGCGGTCGCGCGCTGGGAGGTCGAGCGGGGCGCGCGGCCCCTGTCCGACGGATCGGCGATCAACGAGCAGAAGATCGGCAGCAAGGAGTGGCTGGTCGGCGAGATCCTCCGCTACCGCGGCGAGGCCGAGCTGCTCGAGCCGCCGGAGCTGCGCCGCCAGATCGCGAAACGGGCGCAAACCCTCGGCCGGGAGCTCGGCGTCACCCGGCTGCGCGCGCCGGCGTAGCCACAGGAGCGCGGGTGCCAGGCTTCAGCCGGGCTCACGCCGGTTTCCGACCGGCAGCTCGAGCGTGAAGGTCGCGCCCTCGCCGGGTGCCGAGAAGACCGAGAGCGTGCCGCCGTGCGCCTCGGCGATCGAGCGGGCGATGAACAGGCCCAGGCCGGTGCCCGGCTTGCCCAGGCCGACGTTCGCGCGGCCGAACCGCTCGAAGATCAGCCCGTGCTGCTCGGCGGGGATGCCCGGCCCCGAGTCCTCGACGGTGACGAGAACGCGGCCGTCCTCCGCGCGCGCGCGAACGTCGACCGCCTCGCCGGCCGGCGAGTACTTGACGGCGTTCTCGAGCAGGTTCCTCAGCACCTGGCGCAGCCGCTCGCGGTCGCCGCGCACGGTCGGTACGTCGCGGTCGGCGTGGGCGGTCACGCTGACCTCGTCCTGGTGCAGCGAGAAGCCGGCGACCGTTGCCTGCACGAGCTCGGCGACGTCCACCTCGGTGAACCGGTACGAGAACGTGCCCGCCTCGATCCGGGAGGTGTCGAGGACGTCGCCGATCAGGGTCGCCAGCCGGTTCGTCTCGTCCGCGATCAGTGCGAGGAAGGCGCCGCGCTGCTCGGCGTTCAGCTCGTGCCAGCGCTCCTCCAGCGTCCGCGCCGCGCCGATCACGGCCGCCATCGGGCTGCGCAGTTCGTGCGAGACGAGCGACACGAAGTCGGCGCGGAGCGCGGAGAGGCGACGCAGCTCGGCCACGGTCGCGCGCTCGGACTCGTAGGCCCTCATGTTCTGGACGCTGCTCGCCAGCAGCCGTCCGAGCAGCCCCGCAAGCTCGAGCTCGTCCTCGTCGAAGGCCTCGGCGCGCCGGCGCAGGATCGAGACCATCCCGATCGGCGTCGTGCCGAGCAGCAGGGGCGCCGCCACCCGCGACCTGAGGCCGATCGCGGTCAGCGTCACCTCCTCGGGGTAGCGATGGTCGTTCATGTCGCGCCGGTACACGGTCTCGCCCGTTTGCAGGACCTCGTCGACGAGTGCGCCGGGCGGCAGCGCCTCGCCGGGCCGGAGCACCTCGTCGTGCTTCAGGCCCGCGGTCGCCATCACGCGCACGCGGCCCTCCTCCAGCAGCATGATCGCCGTCCGGTCGAACGGGACGAGCCCGCGCAGCTCGCGGATGAACGCGCCGAAAGCCTCCTCGAGCTCGAGGGAGGAGCCGAGCGCCTGCGCGCACCGATTCGCGCGGTCGAGCATGTCGCTGCGCCGGTCGAGCTCGTCGCGCAGCTGCTCGGCCTCTTCCGCTCGATCGTGCGCGAGCGTCGCCTCCGCCCGGAGACGCTGCACGAGCCAGCTGACGACCAGCGCTCCGACCGCAAACCCTGCGATTGCGATCCCGACGAGCAGCCACCAATCGGGGCTCATGCCGCGTCCTCCCGGTCTGCGATCCGGGCCAGCGCCCACTCGGCGTGCTCGCGGAGGAGCTTGTCGTCGCCCCCGGCGAACGGCTCGGCCAGCGCGGCGTCCTCCACACGACCGATGTTGCCGAGCGCGACGAGCGCGTTCCGGCGCAGGTACCGCGGGTCGTTGCGCGGCACGTAGAGCCGGCGGTAGCGCTCGACCAGCGAGTGCCCGTCGACCCGCAGCCAGTCGGCGAGCGACACCGAGGGCTCCCCCTGTGCGGGCTCGTCCCGCCGGCGCTTCTCGACCCCGCGGTTCCACGGGCAGACCTCCTGGCAGATGTCGCAGCCGTAGACCATGTCGCCGAGCGGCTCCCGGTAGGCCTCTGGAATCGCCTCGGGCGCCTGTGTCCAGTACGACAGGCAGCGGGTGGCGTCGAGCGTGCCGGGCTCGTCGAGCGCATCGGTTGGACAGGCGTCGATGCAGAGCCGGCACTCGCCGCAGTCGAGCTCGAGCGGCGGGGTCGGTTCGATCTCCACGTCGGTGACGAGCGCGCCGAGGACGACCCAGGAGCCGTGGCGCCGCGTGATCAGCATCGTGTTCTTGCCGTAGAAGCCGACCCCGGCACGGACGGCGCCCTCGCGGTCGACGTGCTGGTTGGCGTCGACCAGGACGCGGTACCGGCCCCCGAGCCGCGCTCCGAGCGTGTCCAGCTTCTCCCGGAGCTCGGCGTAGCGGTCACTCCACGTGTAGCGGGGCAGGCGCCCCTCAGTGCGACCCGGCGGTGCCGCCGGTGCGTAGTAGCACAGCGCTGCGGCCACGACCGTGCGTGCGCCCGGCAGCAGCGACTCGGGGTGGCACGACACCTCGGGCTGCGCCATCGTGAACCGCATGTCCGCGAACAGCCCGCGGGTGCGCCGGTCTCTGATGTGCAGCTGGGTCTCCGTGTACGGCGCGGCGGGCGCCGCTCCGATCGCGTCGATCCCGAGCTCGTCGGCGAGTCGGTCGAGCTCGACCGTCGTCACGAGGACATTGTGACGCCTGGCGCGCCCCGACAGGCGAGCGCACCCAGGCGGCCCGCGTAGCCGGAAATCTTGCCCTGCGCGACCGCGAGCTGGACGAGCGGATCCGTCTTCCCCTCCGGCTTCTCGCGGCCGGCGATCACGTCGTTGGCCGCGATCGCGAGCCGCTCGGCGCTCAGCCAGTGGCCGTAGAGGTCGCGCTCGTCGGCCGGCGGCCGCAGCTTCCGGAGCCCGGCCAGCCTGCCACGGTGCGTCTTGGTCTCCCGGCAGACAGTGTCGGCCGCGGCGGCGAAGCCGGCCTTCGTCGGCGGAGGGGTCTGCCGGCCGTGGGCGCCGCCGCCACACCCGGCGAGCAATGCCACGGCGGTCCCGGCGATCGCCAGTTTCGCGGACACGGCGCGACTATACGATCGTGCGGTGAAGGCGATCGTCATCCACGAGGACGGCGGGCCCGACGTCCTGTGCCACGAGGACGTTCCGGATCCGGTCGCCGGCCCCGGCGAGGTGCTCGTGCGGATGCGCTTCGCATCGCTGAACCACCTCGACATCTGGACGCGGAGGGGCCTGCCCTCCGTGCCGAAGCCGCGCATTCTCGGGGCCGACGGCTCCGGCGTGGTCGAGGCGCTCGGCGACGGCGTCTCCGGCCTGGAGCCGGGTGAGCCCGTCGTGATCAACCCGGGGCTCGAGCACGACGGGGTCATCCACGTGATCGGCGAGCACACGCAGGGCGTGCACGCGGAGCTGGCCGCGATTCCGGCAACGAACGTCGTGCCTCTACGCGACGGCGTCTCGTTCGAGGACGCGGCCGCCTTCCCGCTCGTCTACGAGACCGCGTACCGGATGCTCGTGACGCGCGCCGCGCTCCAGGCAGGCGAGTGGGTCCTGGTCTGGGGGATCGGAGGCGGGGTCGCGACCGCCGCGTTCCGGATCGCGCAGGCGCTCGGCGCACGGACGATCGTCACGTCGTCGAGCGACGCGAAGCTCGGCCGGGCCGGCGAGCTCGGCGCCGACGCGACCGTCAACCACGAGAGCGGCGACGTCGTCGCGGCCGTGAAGGAGGCGACCGGGAAAGGCGCGGACGTCGTCGTCGAGACGGTCGGCGAGGCGACCTGGAAGCGGACCCTGGACGCCGCGCGACCCGGCGGGCGGGTGGTCGTGTGCGGAGCGACGTCGGGCCCGAATCCCCCGGCGGCGCTGCACCGGCTCTGGTGGAAGCAGCTCGACCTGCTCGGCTCGACAATGGGCACGCGCGCCGACTTCGAGGGCGCCTACGACCTGGTCGCCACGGGCGCGACCCCGGTGATCGACGAGATCTTCCCGCTCGCGGAAGCGAGGGCCGCGCACGAGCGGCTCGAGAGCGGCGAGCAGTTCGGAAAGATCCTGCTGAGCATGGGGGAACCCCTGGTTCCACCATGGACCCCCTCCTCGCGTGCGCAGGTGCAGCTCAAGTGGTCTCAGAGCCGGCGGATGGTGACGTAATCCTGGCAGTTTCTCGCGCCGAAGCGGCTTCCGGCCGGGCAAAGCCCGGCCTCGTCTGCCCACGCGAGGGTAGACTCGCTTGCGTGCCGACCAAGGACGAGGTCGTCGAGGCGCTGCACGCCGTCGAGGATCCCGAGCTCGGGATGGACATCGTCGAGCTCGGGCTGCTCTACGACGTCGAGGTCGAAGGGCCGAAGATCAAGGTGATCCACTCGCTGACCTCGATGGGCTGCCCGGCCGGGCCGATGATCCAGGAGGACATCCACAACGTGGCCTCGTCGGTGCCGGGCGTCGAGGACGTCGAGATCGAGTTGACCTGGGACCCGCCGTGGACGCCCGACCGGATGTCCGACGACGCCAAGTTCATCCTCGGCTTCGGCTAACGCCTGCGGGCGATCGTACGGCACTCGACGCCGGGCTTTGCCCGGCGGGGAATTCGCTTCGGGCAAGGCACCGCCGGTCTCACCTTTCCTGCCGCCGGCTCTGCGTCCGTCGGAGCTCCTCGTCCGTCGGCGAGGAGGGGGTCCACGGGGGAACCAGGGGTTCCCCCGTGCTCATACGGGGCTGCGTCAGTAGCCCAAAAGGCGCACCTCTTCCCGCCGCTCCCGCGCGAAGAAGTGGATCCCGTCGACGAAGCGCACCCAGTTGCAGCGCGTGCACATGACCAGCGAGTGCGTCCGGGCGCTGTCGGCGAGGAAGCGGACGCCGCGGAGCAGGTCGCCGTTCGAGACGCCGGTGGCGGCGACGATCACCTCGCCCCCGACGAGGTCGTCGGTCGTGAACACCTGCTCCACGTCCTCGATGCCGTACTCGCGGGCGGCCTCGATCTCCCGCCGGGAGGTCGGCCAGAGCTGTGCCTGCACCTCGCCCCCGAGGCAGCGGAGCGCGCCGGCAGTGAGGACCGCCTGGCGCGTGCCGCCGATGCCGATTGCCAGGTGGTCGTTCGTGCCGCGAATCGCAGCGGAGATCGACGCGGTCACGGTTCCGTCCTGGATCAGCTTGATGCGTGCCCCGGCCGTCCGGATCTCCTCGATCAGGTCGTGGTGGCGCGGACGGTCGAGCACGATCGTGGTCACGTCGCCGACGTTCCGGCCGAAGGCCTCGGCGATCGCGCTGACGTTGTCGCCGACCGGCGCCAGCAGGCTGATCCGCCCGCGGGCGATCGGGCCGGCCGCGATCGTCCGCATGTACATGTCGGGGAGGCGGCGCAGCTTGCCCGGCTCGGCGGCGACGATCATCGAGATCGCCCCGTTGCCGCCCCGGGCGACGACGCCGCGGCCCTCCAGCGGGTCGAGGGCGAGATCGACGTCGATTCCGCCGGCGCCGAGCGTCTCGGGCATGCTCGTGTCGCCGTCGCCCGCGCCGATCAGCACGCGACCCGTCATCGGCAGCTCGTCGAGCCCGCCGCGCATGCCCGACACCGCTGCCTCCTCGGCGCTCTCCTGATCAGCTCGACCCAGCCAGCGCGCGCCCGCAAGCGCCGCGCGCTCGGTCGACCGCAGGTAGGTCTCGCAGAGGCAGAGGTCGGTGCGCTCCTCGAGGGCCGACGAGGGTGCAGCCTCCTGTTCGGTCACCATCACACCTTCGCGAATCGCTCGGCGCCGGCGACGACCAGCTCCATCACGGTGCCGACCGAGAGCTCCATGTTGCCGTTCTCGACCACCGGCACGCCGCGGACGCGAGCCTGGTCGCGGATGAAGTCCTGAAGCTTCCGGATCTCGCCGATCGCGTCGAGATACTTCTGCACCGGCCGCAGGCCTTCAGAGTGCGCATCCCGAACCCAGAAGTGTGACGCGTGCAGATCCTCGTCCTCGATCGCCAGCACGCAGTGGACGACGAGCGCACCCTCGACGGGCGGGAGCATGCCCGGCACGAGGTGGACCCCCTCGAGCACGAGCGACCAGCCCTCGGTCAGCGCCCGGTCGATCAGCCCCCGCACGCCGATCAGGACGTTGCGCGTCTGCTCGAGGAACCCCTCGACCGTGCCGAGCCCGTCTTCCGCCGGTGGCACCTCGAAGCTCGAGTAGTGGATCGAAGGCATGAAATCGCGCTTCAGGAACGCGCGCATCGTCTGACGAACGAAGTCGGTGGAGGTGACTCGCGTGATGCCGAGCCGGTAGGCGACCTCGGTCGCGACCGTCGACTTCCCGGTGCCCGTAGCTCCCCCGATCAGCACGATGATCGGGAGGTCGAGCTCGCGAAGCGCCTCGTAGCGACGGAGCCGGCGGATGGCCTGCGAGCCCTCGTTCTCGCCGAGCACCTCGAGAGCGAGCTCCTCGAGCCGGTCGAGGTCGATCGCCTCCTCCCCGCGCTCCGCGAGGTCGGCGGCGACGCGCAGGGCCAGCTCGTACGCCCGCACGGCGGGAACACCGGCCGCGATCAGCGCTCGCGCCATCAGGCCCCTCGAGTACGGGAGTCCGTCCCTCCCCCCGAGCGGGAGCGGGTCGGCGTGTCTCGGCTCTGTCATCGTCAGACATTCTCCCGCGCGACGGCCCCGGCTGCCACCTCCGCCAGCTCGAGCAGCGCCTCGTCCAGGTCCGGAGCGACGACCTCGTTCGCGGCGAGGACGACGTCGAGCCCGCGGGCAGCGGCATGCTCGGCGACGACGTCGACCGCGGCCGCCTTCAGCTCGGTGACGTAGACGTCGGCGTCGACGCCCTCGAGCTCGCGTTCCAGCCGGGGCCGGTCGGCGAGACTCTGCGACGCGAAGACCACGTTCTCGAGGTGGTCGAGACGAGCCGGCCCGGCCGTGAAGACGGCCGCTCGTCGGCCGTCGAGCGGCTCGGCTGGCCGTAGGCGCAGGTCGAAGCGCAGCGCGCGGCGGCCGAGCGCTGCGGCGGCCGCTGCCACCTCGGGGCTCATGGTCAGAACGAGGTCGCTGATCAGCGCGCGAAACGGGTTGAGCCCGGAGTCGAGGTCGTGCGCGACGAGGATGCGGGCGCCGGCGGCGACCGGCGGGATCGCGGCGCCGCTGCCGTCGAAGACGACCAGGTCGGGTTCGAGCTCCGCGGCCAGCCCGGCACCCTCGAGCACCGTCGACGTGAACGTCGCTCCGGCGAGGCCGCCGCCGCAACGACGGCACCCGATCGTCGGCACGCCGGCGAGCGCGGCGATCTCCAGGTGGTCGGAGCCCGCATGGCGGCCCGAGCGCGACAGCGCCAGGAGATCGTCGAGCGACGGGGCAGCGTCGATCATTTCCGGCCGGGCGGGGCCGCCGCGGCCCATCGCCACGACGACGACGTCCCGGTCACGAGCGAGCAGCCCGGCGAGACGGCTCGTCACGGCGGTCTTGCCGACGCGCTTGCCGGTCCCGATCACCGCCAGCGACGGCAGGGCGAAGGGTTCGAACACCGGGGCCTCGAAGCGGAAGTCGGCGCCGATGTAGGGGACGCCGGCGGCGAGTGTCCTCGAGGCCAGCCCGAAGCGCTGCCTCGGCCCCAGTACCGGCTCGTCCGACAGGTCGACGACCACGTCGGGCCGGTGCTCGGCAATCGCCTCCTCGAGGCCGGCGCCGAGCGGTACGCCGTATTCCTCGCCGCCCCGGAGCTTCTCCGTGCCGCCGACGAGCACGGCGGCGACGAAGTCGTAGGGCAACCCGGCGAAGGCATCGCGAACGACCGGCGGATAGTGCTCCCCGTCGATCACCGCAACGGCCCTGATCAGCTTCGCGACGAGAGCTCTCCCTCGATCCGGGCCGTGTACTTCTCGAACTCGAGCGTCTCGGTCGAGAACTGGATGATCCGCTCCTGGCCGTGAAAGGGGTAGCGGCGCCAGACCGACACGTGCGCCCCTTCGACCTCGATCACGTTGTAACAGGGCCGCGTGTTCCCGCGCAGCCGAAGCGACGAGACCGTGCCCGCGTTGAGGATGAACATGTTCTCGAGTCGCCATGCGTACGGAACGTGCTTGTGCCCAGAGAGAACCATGTGCACCCGTGCCCGCTGAAGGCACTCGAGGGCGTCGCCGGCGTCGTAGACGACGTTGCGCTCGCGACCCGTGCCCGGCACCGGCAGGAGGTGGTGGTGGAGGACGAAGATCCGGAGGTCGGAGTCCTCGGCGAACTGTTCCTCGATCCACGGATAGCGGCCGCGGCCGATCTGGCCGTGGTCGAGATCCGGCTCGGTCGAGTCGACTGCCACGACCGTGGTCGGGCCGATCCGCAGGACCGAGTTCCGCTGCCCGAACAGCTCCTCGAAGTGGATGTAGCCGACGTTGCGCGCGTCGTGGTTTCCGGGGATGACGACGAGCGATTGGCACTCCAGGCGCGACAGGTATTCCTTCGCCTGCACGTATTCCGGCTTGAACCCGAACGTGGTCAGGTCGCCGGAGCAGACCACGAGATCCGGGTCGAGGTCGTTGATCTCGGAGATGGCGCGCTCCATGAGGTTGGGGACGAAGTAGGGCCCGCCGCAGTGCAGGTCGGAGATGTGAGCGATCGTGAACTGCCCCGCAGCCATGGCCCAAGTCTAGGGGTGTCCGGATCGGCGGGTATCCTGACTGGTGTCGATGCTCGAGACCCCCGATTTCCAGGCATATCGCGGCGCCGAGCCACCGCTGTTCCAGAACGAGGCCGAGCTCGAGTGCGCCAAGATCCTGGACTACTACGGCGTTCCCTGGCTGTACGAGCCGCGCACCTTCGAGCTGGAGGTCGACCAGGACGGCCGTGTCCTCGAGGCGTTCGCACCCGATTTCTACCTGCCCGAGCAGGACCTGTATCTCGAGATCACGGTCATGAAGCAGTCGCTCGTCACGCGCAAGAACCGCAAGCTCCGGAAGCTCAAGGAGCGCTACCCCGAGGTCAACATCAAGCTCTTCTACAAGCGCGACATCGAGCGCCTGGGTCAGCGATACGGTCTGAAGCTCGCCAGCTGATCCGCATCGGTGACAGGCTCGAGCCTGGCACCGATGCTGTCGCTCACCTCGGCCCTGCGGGCGCGCACGTCCCGCGCGACGACCGCGTCGGCGAGGTGTACCTCTCCGCCGAGGAGATCGCGACCCGCGTGGCCGAGCTCGGCGCCGGGATCGCCGCCGACTACGAGGGCCGCGAGCCGCTGCTGGTCGCGTCGCTGAAGGCGAGCTTCGTCTTCCTCGCCGACCTGACGCGGGCGATCGCGATCCTCCACCACGTCGACTTCGTCGAGCTGGCGGGCTACACGTCCGACGAGACCGGCGGGACGCCGGCGATCCGGTTTCTGAAGGACCTGGATGCGCCGCTCGAGGGACGCGATGTCGTGATCGTCGAGGACGTCGTCGACACGGGTTTGACGCTCAACTACCTCGTGCGCACCTTCACGCTGCGCTCGCCTCGCTCGCTCGCCGCCGTAACGCTGCTCGACCGCCCGTATCGCCGCCTGGTCGAGGATCTGCCGGTCCGGTACGTCGGCTTCACCGTCCCCGACGAGTTCTTCGTCGGCTACGGCTTCGACATCGAGGAGCGGTACCGGAACCTGCCGGACCTCCACATCCTCCGTTAAAACGGTGGAACCCATGGTTCCCCCGTTGGCCCCTCCTGTGCTCGCTCGCTTCGCTCGCATTACGAGCTGTCGCGTCCAGCCGCAGTGAGCCGCGCCCGCCATGTCGGTCGCGGCGACGCTAGAGATATCCGAGCGGGTCCACTGCCTGGCCGTTGACGCGTACCTCGAAGTGGAGGTGCGGCCCGGTCGAGTGGCCGGTGGAGCCGACGTAGCCGATGATCTCGCCGCCGGCGACCTGCTGGCCGACCGAGACCGCGATCCGGGACTGGTGGCCGTAGGCGGTGGCGAGGCCCCCGCCGTGGTCGATCACGGTCAGGTTGCCGTAGCCTCCGAGCCAGCCCGCATAGATGACCGTCCCGGAGCCGGCAGCCGCGATCGGCGTGCCGTACGCGGCCCCGAGGTCGATGCCCTCGTGCATCCGGCCCCAGCGCCAGCCGAACGGGCTCGTGATCGGCGCGCTCACGGGCCAGCCCAGCTGGCCCGAGCCCGTGCGCTGGACGGTCGAATGCGACTGGGCCGCCTGGATTTTGGCGGCCAGCTCGGCACTCACCTCTTGGAGCGAGTCGATCTCGCCGGCGTCGGCCCGCTCCCGTGCGCTCAGCGACGCGAGGTCGGCCTTCTTCCTGCTCTGGGCGTCGACGAGCGCCCCTCTGCTGGCCAGCAGCTCGTCGCGCAGGACGCGCGCCTGGTGCACGCGAACCGCGAGGATCTTCGCCTGGCGGAGCATGTCGCGGCGCGCAGCCTTCGTGCGGGCGAGCCCGACCGCCACCCCGTCCCTGGACGACCTTACCGCGTCGGCGATCTGTCGGTCCCGGCCGGCAACCAGCTTGACGTAGTCGAGACCGTCGAGGAACGCCGAAAAGCTACTCGAGGAAAGCAGAATGGAGAGCTCGTCGGGCGTGTTCGACTCGTAGGCCGCGACGAGCCGGTGGTTGAGCCGTCCGAGCGCGATGCGGTACTCGGCCCGCAGGAACGCGAGCCGGTCGGTCTGCACCTGGAAGAGCGCGTTCAGCCGGTTGAGCTTGACCTCGCGCAGCTGGAGCTCGTGCTCGAGCGGGGCGAGGCGCAAGGAGACGTCGCCGACCTGCCGCTCCAGCCCGCGGATCCGGCCCGAGACGTCGCCGATCTCCTGCCGGAGCGACTCCTCCTGCGCCTGCGCCGCAGCGACCCGGTCCTGGAGGGTCGCGATCTTCGCATCGACCGACTGCTTGCGGTCGACGATGTCGGCGCCGGCAGGCGCAGCGACGACGAGCAGGGCGACCAGGCCGAGGGCGAGGCGGCGCATTCCTGGTGGTTTCGCCGGCTGGGCAGGCGACCCTGCCCGAAGGAGCTAGGCGTTCCCCGGCGGCTGCGGCTCGGGCACGATCGCCGGCCCGGGCGGCTCGTGTGGGACGGGCTCCGGCTCGGGAACGACGACCGGCCCAGGTGGGTCGGAGGGAGCCGGCGACGGCTCCGGCACCGGCGCCGGGACGCCGGGGCTGGGAGGCGGATCAGTCTGGGACGTGGGCATCTGCCCGCGGTGTTCCCCGGTCGAGCGCTTTCAACGCCTCCGCGGCCTCGCGGCGTAGATCACCGACCAGGCCGCGGTAGTCCTCGTCGGAGATCTTCCCGGTCCGGTGGTCGAACTCGAGCTCCTTGAGCGCGCCCAGCGCCCGGTCCCGCTCCTCCTCCATGGCGAGACGCTCGGGCGGCGGCTCCGCCGGCAGGACGTCCGTCTCCCGTCCCAGAAACGGCCGCGCGACGAACCACACGGCGACCACCGCCAGCAGGCCGCCGAGCACGAGCGCAGCTGTGAGCACTCAGGCCTGCGGTTCGGGCGCGGGCGCCAGGCGCCCATAGCGGATCGCGAGCCGCCGCTCCTCGCGTGCGTCCGGCCAGAGCGTGATCACCGAGCCGAGCACGAAGACGAGCCCGGCGAGCCAGATCATGTTCACGAGCGGGTTGATGATCGCCTTGAAGTCGATCGTCCCGTTGCCGTTGACCTGCTCCGTGATCAGGAAGAGGTCTTCGCCGGTCAGCCAGTCGGAGCGGATCGCCACCTCGTTCGAGACCTGCTGCTCGACCGGGTAGTCGTTCTTGCCCGGGTGCATCACCGCGATCCGGGAGCCGCCGCGGTAGACGTCGATCGTCGCCCGCTCCTCGATCGCGTTGGCCGATCTCGCTTTCGTCAGCCCTCGATAGACGAGCGTGTAGTCGCGCACCTTCAGCGACTGGCCAGGGCCCAGGCGGGCACTTCGGGAGGTGTCGTAGGCACTGGAGCCCGCGATCCCGATCGCGAGCAGCACGATTGCCGCGTGGACGACGTAGCCGCCGTACCGGCGGCGGTTGCGCGCGATCAACGAGGTGAACGCGTGCGGCACCGAGTCGCCCGAGAGCGTCCTCCGCGCGGCCGTCCCGCGGGCGAATTCGAGCACGATCGTCCCCGCGACGAAGGCCGAGAACGTGTACGCGATCAGTCCGGGCATGGACGAGCCTGCGCCGAGGGCGATCAGCAAGATCCCGACGGCGAGGGCGAACGCGGTCGGCCCCAGGAAGATGCGCTTCAACGACGAGAGCGAGGCGCGCCGCCAGGCGATCAGCGGCCCGATCCCCATCAGCAGGAGCAGCGGCAGCCCGAAGCTCCGGAAGAAGAAGTTGTAATAGGGCCGGCCGACCGTCACCGCCTCGCCGCGCACGGCCTCGGAGAGAATTGGGAACGTCACCCCCCAGAGGATGGTCAGACAGAGGGCGACGAGCAGCAGGTTGTTGTAGAGGAAGGTCGCCTCGCGGGAGACGAGCGACTCCAGCTTCGTCTTCGCGCGCAGCATGGGCAGCCGGTAGAAGAGCAGCGCGAGCGAGCAGGCGACGACGAAGCAGATGAACCCGAGGAACCAGGGGCCGATCGAGCTCTCCGTGAAGGAGTGAATCGAGTTCAGCACGCCCGATCGCGTCAGGAAGGTTCCGAACAGGGAGAGCGAGAACGCCAGTATCACGAGCAGCATGTTCCAGACCTTCAGCATCCCCTTCTTCTCCTGCACCATCACCGAGTGCAGGAAGGCGGTCGCCGCCAGCCAGGGCATCAGCGCCGCGTTCTCGACCGGGTCCCAGGCGTAGTAGCCGCCCCACCCCACCTCCTCGTACGCCCACTTGGCGCCGAGCAGCTGGCCGACCCCGAGGAACAGCCAGGCGGCCAGCGTCCAGCGGCGGGTGGCGACGATCCAGCGCTCGTCGGTCCGGCCTGAGAGCAGTGCGCCCATCGCGAAGGCGAACGGCACGGTCAGCCCGACGTAGCCGAGGTACAGCATCGGCGGGTGGATCTGGAAGTACGGGCTCTGCAGGCTCGGGTTCAGCCCGGCGCCGTCCACGTTCGCGAGCTGGGTGTGAAACGGGCTGGCGACGAAGACGACGAGCATCGAGAAGAACGCCGCGACGACTCCCAGTACGGGGACGACCCAGACGACCAGCTCGCGCCCCGCCTTCCGGTCGAGCAGCACGGCGGCGGTGCTGTATCCGGTCAGCACGAGCAGCCAGAGCAGCAGCGAGCCCTCCTGGCCGCCGTAGAAGGAGGCCAGCTTGTACGGCGTCGGCAGCTCGCGGCTCGTGTGCTGCGCGACATAAGTGAACGTGAAGTCGCTACGGGCGAGCGCGACCAGCAGGACGACCGAGGCGACGAGCGTGCAGGCGAAGGCGGCGACGAGCGCGTTCTGCGCCGAGCGCGAAAGCCGGCGCCGCCGCGTGTGCGCGCCCCAGAAACCGGCCGCGACCGCGTAGAGGGCGAGCCCGAAGCAGACGACGAGCGCTGCCCTACCGAGCTCGGGCATGGGTCAGTGGGTCTGCTTGGGGGTGTACTTCGACGGGCACTTGGTGATCAGCGTGCCCGGAATCGCGGTGAAGACCCCACTCGCATACCGGCCGTCGACGACGATGTCACCGCCTGCCTTGAACGCGTCCGGGACCGTGCCCTTGTAGACGACGGGCACCGTCGCGGTGCCGTTCTTGTCGCGGAGGAGAAAACGGAGGCCGCCGCCGTGGGCGTCGCCGGTGATCGGCTTCAGCACCACGCCTGTGAGGGACACCTTGCCCGAATGTCCCGAGAGCGAGCTCGGCCGGAGCGAGGGCGTGCCGCCGCCCGCGATCGACGAGTAGAGCAGGAACACCGCGAGGACGGCCGCCACCGAGAGCGCGATCACGAGGCGCGCCGGACTGCGTCTGCGAGCCACGGCAGGATTCTACCCCCCGCACGCGGGGAGGAACACCGCTAGAAGACCACGACGACGAACTGGTGCTCGGGCCCGAGCTGCAACGACCCCTTGTCCGGGGGGATCGGCGTGATCCGGTACGAGCCGTCGGGGAGCGCGGTCACGGTCATCGTCTGCGGGTTCGCGCCGACGCCCGAGACGAGGGCGCTGCGACCGGCGATGCCGTTGAATTTGATCTGGAACGCGTCCTGCACCCGCCGCACCTGGACGGCGGCGCCCGCGCAGTCGAAGCGGGCACTGAACAGCTTCGGGCTGCTCGAGTACGACTCCGACATGTTCTGGATGCCGACTGCGGGGTCGCCGGTGACGTAGGCGAATCCCTTGACCGCCCCGTTCACGCACCGCTGCTGGGCGACGCCGATGCGCTGGCCGACGGCGAAGGCCGACCCGCCGACGGCGAAGAACAGCGCGATCGCGCTGAGCACGAGCGCCGGGGAGGGTCGGTGCAGGCGTAGCCGTGCGTTCACGTCATTCCTCCGTTCGCTGGATCGACCACGAATCATGCGCCCCGTGGGCGGATAAATCGATCCCCGATCCGGGGGGTTTTTGGAGCGTGGGGGAACCCCTGGTTCCCCCACGGACCCCCTCCTTGCGGGCGGCCGCGGGCTACCAGCGTTGGCGAAGCCGGCGGCGGTCAGTGCGCGGTCACCGTTGCCTCTCGTTTGTGTGCCTCCCGCCGGGCGGTGCCCGGCTCCGGCGGCGACAGGCTGCGATCTATCGATGCCGGCGGAAGCCCCTAGGGCTCGACCGGCTGGTTCTGCGTTTGAGCTGCGGGCAGGGCGTCCTGCGGGCGCCGTTCGGGCACGCGGTAGCCGTGCTCCACGCAGAGCTGGCCATGCGCGTCCTCGGTCAGCGCGTCGCAGTACCCCTTGCCATACGCGGCCCTGATGAAGGCGCCGACGACTTCGAGGCTCCATTCGGAGATGTCGTGCGCCTCGCGCCAGAGGTCGGCGAGACGCACGTCGATGTCGAGCTCGAGCAGGTCGATCCGTGAAGGTCTGCGTGCCATGAGATCACCATACGGAGCCCCCCGGACGGCATCGGCTATCGTCGCCTCGATGGGCGAGGTTCGCGTCGGGCCGGCTCGCGTTCCCTCCAGGGAGACCCCAGAGATCGCCGTCGACCTGCTGCAGGAGCGGGGCTACCGCGCCTGCGAGATCGACTTCGAGGGCGGCTTCTGGATGGATTACCCCTGGGCGGAGCAGTTCGGCGAGCTCGCCCGTGAGGCGGGGATCGCGCTCTCCGTGCACGCGCCGCTCGCAGGCTTCCTCGGCCAGGTGGAGCGCGACAAGAAGCACCGGATGGCGATCGGCATGCTCGACCACTCAGCCGGCGTCGCGATCGCCTGCGGCGCCGAGCTGGTCGTCCTGCACCCCGGCTTCCTGCTCGGGCGGACGCGCGAGCAGGCACTGGCCGACGTGGTCGAGCAGCTCGGCGAGCTGCGGGAGCGGCTCGTCGGCAAGGATCGCCGCGTCCCCTTCGGCCTCGAGGTGATGGGGCGGGTGAACGAGCTGGGGACGGCCGAGGACGTGTTCGCCGTCGCCGCGCAGCTCGACTGGGTGCGGCCGGTGCTCGACTTCGCCCACCTGCACGCGGTCACCGACGGCGCCTTCACCGAGACGGAGACGTTCGCCGGCGTGCTCGAGGCCGCCGACGCGCTCCTCGAGCCGGGCGCGCCGTTCCACATCCACTTCAGCGACATCCAGTACGCGAACCGGAACGAGACGAAGCACCTGCCCTACGGTGACGGCACCCTGCGCGCCGAGCCGCTGGCTGAAGCGTTACAGCGGTTCCAGCGTCCGGCGACCGTGATCTCGGAGTCACCGGACGAGGCGTCCTCACAGGCGATCCGCTCGATCCTGGAGAGCGCTCCGGCCGGAGAGCGCCCCTAACGGGTCAGCCCGGCGTCAGGTCGTCGTCGAGTGGGCGCCGGAGCCGCAACGACGGCCGCCCTTCCTCCGGTGTCGATCCCCAGGCCGGGCGCTCGCCTCGCACTTCAAAGCCGCGCGCCAGATAGAACGGTAATCCTTTCGTCTTCTCCGGCTCGACGCTGACCCACTGCTCGAGCGCGCCGTGTGCGATTTGCTGCCGGGTGACCGCATCGAGAAGGAGTGTCCCGATCCCTTCGCCGCGCCTCCCCGGATCGAGGTAGAGGACAAAGATCTCGCCGACGTGCGGATCGATCATGCCGCCGCCTCCAGCGCCGATCACCGTGCCGGCCTCGATCGCGACAATCCAGCCGTCCCACCCCTGCGGCTCCAAGATCTCGCCGCCGATTCGCTCGGGCGTGTAGTACTCGGCGATCACCGCCTCGATCTGCTCCGGCGGGTAGATGCCCCTGTAGGTGTCTCGCCAGCCCGCGGCGCAGACGCGAGCGATTCCCTCGGCGTCAGCAGCTTCGGCGGGCCGGATAACGATGCGACTCAGGGGCCCTCATCGCCAAGGCCAGCGGAGAGGCAACGGCGGGGGAACCAGGGGTTCCCCCGTGCCAAAAACCAGGGGTTCCCCGTGCCCTTCAGACGATGCGTTCGATTCTCGAGGCGAACGCGGCCGACACGGCCGTGGTCGGCGAGAACTCGGCCAGGCGCGCGCGGTAGGCGGCGGCCTCCTCGTCGCGGCCGCGCTCGCGCAGGAACTCCTCCAGCCGCGACATCACCCAGGTCTCGATCCCGAAGAAGCCGGTCTCCTCGACCATCGCCAGCGCCTCCCGCAGCAGCGCCTCCGCGTCGACGTCGCGACCCTGCGCGGCGCGGACGAGCCCGAGCGTCATGGTCGTCGTCGCCCGCGAGCTCACGTCCTGCTCCCCGACCGTCTCCACCGCCTCCAGAGCGATCCGCTCGGCCTCGTCGAGATGATTCCGCCGGATCAGCACCTCCGCCAGCTGGCGCTGGCTCTCGCACAGCGCGCCGCGGTCCTCGAGCGGCTTCAGCAGGCGAATCGCCTCGCGGAGCAGCCGCTCGGCCTTCGCGTAGTCCTCCTGCTGCTCGGCGGCGCGGGCGAGCTCGTTCAGCGTCCGCCCTAGCATCCAGTGGCCGCCGACCTCCGAGAAGAGCGCGCGCGCCTCCTCGAGCAGCCGTTCGCCCTCGACCGTCTCGCTGCGGTCGAGCTTGACCAGGCCGAGCGAATGCAGCGCCTCCGCGCGGGCGACGATGCTGCCGCTCTCGCCGGCGAGCTCGAGGCCCCGCGTGAGCAGCTCCTCGGCCTCGTCGAGGCGCTGCTGGTGGCGGTACGACTGGGCCAGGTCGTTGAGCGCGTGCGACTCGAGGTCCTTGCGCTCGAGCCGGTGGGCGATCTCCAATGCCTCGTCGGCGATGCGCTCCTGGGTGGTGAAGTCGCCTTCCCACCACGCGATGCGGGCGCGCACCTCGAGCGCCGTGAAGCGCCCGTCCGTGGGCAGCGCCTCGAGAGCAGCGTCGATCAGCTCGGTCGCCTTCGGCAGGTTCGCCTCGCGCAGCAGCGCCACTTCGGCGAGCGCCGTCAGCGCTCTGCCCTCGATCGTGCTGTCGCCCGCCGAGCGCGCCTCGTCGAGCACGCGGCGCATCTCGACCGACACCGCCGGCAGGTCGCTCAGCCGCCATGCAGCCCGTGCTGCGTGGTAGCGGCGCTCGAGCGTCGGCTCGAGCTCGACCGAGCGCAGGAGCAGTTTGCGGCCGGCGCGGTTCGACTCGCGGGCGAGCGCCCGCCTGCCCGCCTCCTCGAGAGCGGCGGCGGCCTCCGTGGCGAGCTCGGCCGGCGCTGCGCCGTCCAGCTCGGCGAGCAGCTGCGTGGCGTGATCCAGGTGGTAGGCGCGGATCTCGAGCAGCTCGTCGCCCGCGCGCTCCGCGAGCCACTCGGCAAAGCGGCGGTGCAGCTCGGCGCGCTCGGCTTTTGTCAGACCGGCGTACGCCACTTCGCGGATGAGCATGTGCTTGAAGCGGAAGGCCTTCTCGCCGATGATCGTCGACCGCGACTCGGCGAGGACGAAGTCCCGCAGGAGCAGGTCGTCCAGGAGCGCGTCCACGTCCAGGTCGGGTGCGACGTAGGCGATCGCGCCGTGCCAGAAGATCCGGCCGATCACGGAGGCCCGGTGCAGCAATGCCTTCTCCGCGGTCGGGAGCTGGTCGATGCGGGCGGCGATCAGCGCCTGGAGCGTGTCGGGGATGCGGGAAGGCAGGTACGAGTCGCCCTGCTCGGCGAGCATCCGCATCGTCTCCTCGACGAACAGCGGGTTGCCCTCGGTCTTCTCGCGCAGCTCCCGCCGCGCCTCGGCGGTGAGCTTCCCCCCATCGGAGAGCAGGTCGATCAGCTCTTCTGCCTCGGTGTCGCGTAGCGGCTCGAGCTCGAGCGCGGCAGCTCGCATGCGACCTCCGCCCCACGACGGCCGCACGTCGAGCAGCTCCGGCCGGGCGAGGCAGACGAGCAGAAGGGGAGCCTCGCGGACCCAGGTGGCGAGGTGCTCGATCAGCTCGAAGAGTGATTCCTCGGCCCAGTGGATGTCCTCGAAGACGAGAACGAGCGGCTGGACGAGCGCCAGTTGATCGGCCCACTCTCTCGCCGCCCAGGCGATCTCCTGCGCGCTGCGCTCATCCTCGACCGCCTCCAGCACGCCGGCGGCGAGCCCGAGCAGGTCGGCGACCGCGTCGTCCTCGCACGACTTGCGGAGCTTCTCCATCGCCTCCTTGATCGGATCGTCGTCCGAGATGCCGGCCGCCGACTTGACCATCTCGGCGAGCGGCCAGTAGGTGATCCCCTCGCCGTACGGCAGGCAGCGTCCGCCGACTACGGTGACGCCTTCCAGGGAGGCGGCGAACTCGCGGGCAAGACGGCTCTTGCCGACCCCCGGCTCGCCGTAGATGGTCACGAGGTGGGCGCGCCGGTCGCGCACCGTGCGGTCGAACGTGTTCGACAGCAGCTCGAGCTCCTCGCCCCGGCCGATCAGCGGCGCAACCATCGTGACAGGCGGGGATTGCGCGCGGTCGGCGGCGCAGACCACACGCCACGCGTCGATCGGCTCGGCGCGACCCCGGACCTCGATCCGGCCGGCATGCTCGGTCTCGATCGGGCCGGAGGCGAGGCTGCGAGCTCCCGGGCCGATCAGGATCTCGCCAGGGCCGGCGGCCTGCTGGAGACGCGCGGCGAGGTTGACCGCCTCGCCGGTCGCGAAGGTCGACTCGGTGGTGTCGACGACGACCTCGCCCGACTCGATCCCGACCCGCGCCTGCAGGTCGAGGCCCTTGACCGCCTCCAGGATCCCGAGTCCCGAGCGGATCGCCCGCTCGGCGTCGTCCTCGTGCGCCTGCGCGACCCCGAACGCGGCGAGCACGGCGTCGCCGGCGAACTTCTCCACGATCCCGCCGTGCGTGGTGACGCAGTGCGTGACGTCGTCGAAGAACCGTGTCACACGGCGGCGGACGACCTCGGGGTCGGCGGCGCTGATCAGCTCGGTCGAGCCGACCAGGTCCACGAAGAGGACGGTTGCGAGCTTGCGCTCCATACCTGAAGTGTAGAAACGAACGAGCGCCCGGATAGCATCCCGACCGAACCTGCTCCGGCACCGGCGGAGCCGGCGCCTCCGCTCTTGGCCGCCTCCGTCTAGCCTACGGCGGATGCTCGACCCCAAGGTCTTCAAGGCGTACGACGTGCGCGGGCTCTACCCGGGCCAGCTCGACGAGGAGGGGGCGCGGGCGATCGGGCGCGCGTTCGTCGAGCAGTTCTCGCCTGGGAGGATCGCGGTCGGGCGCGACATGCGCCTCTCCTCGCCGACGATGGCGGCCGCGCTGATCGAGGGCGTCGCCGAGGCCGGCGCGGAGGTGCTCGACATCGGGCTGGTGGGCACCGAGATGGTCTACTTCGCGGTCGGCGAGCTCGGTCTCGACGGCGGCGTGATGGTCACCGCCTCGCACAACCCCAGGGACTACACGGGGATGAAGATCGTCCGGGCCGGCGCGCTGCCGGTCGGGAGCGACTCGGGTCTCCTCGACGTGGCCGAACGAGCGGCGTCCGGGGGACAGTCCCCTCGATATGGCCCGAAGGGGCGGGTCCAGGAGGAGGACGTCTGGTCCGCCTATGTCGAGCGCGTCCTGTCCTTTGTCGACGCCACAAAGCTCAGGCCGCTGAAAGTGGTGATCGACGCCGCCAACGGCATGGCGGGGACGATGCTCCCGCCGGTGCTCGAGCGCCTGCCGATCGAGGCGGTGCAGTGCTACTTCGAGCCGGACGGAAGCTTCCCCAACCACGAGCCGAACCCGCTGCTGCCCGAGAACCGCGAGTTCATCGTCCGGAAGACGCTCGAGGCGGGAGCCGACCTCGGGGTCGCGTTCGACGGCGACGCCGATCGCTGCTTCTTCGTCGACGACACCGGCGAGTTCGTCCCGGGCGACTTCGCCACAGCGCTCTTCGCGCAGGGCGTGCTGGAGAAGGAGCCCGGCGCAACCGTGATCTACGACGTGCGCGCCAGCTGGGCGGTGCCGGAGACGATCGAGCGCGCAGGCGGCAGCGCCGTCGTCAACCGCGTCGGGCACGCGTTCATCAAGGAGCGCATGCGCGAGCTCGGCGCTACCTTCGCCGGCGAGGTTTCCGGCCACTACTACTTCCGCGACTTCTCCCAGGCCGACACGGGCGTCGTCCCGTTTCTGATCATGCTGGAGCGCATCTCGAAGCACGGGGCCAACCTGTCCGAGCTCCTCCGCCCGTTCCGCGAGCGGTACTTCATCACCGGCGAGCTGAACACTCCGGTCGCCGACGTGCCCTCGAAGCTGGCGGAGCTCGAGCAGCGCTTCGGGCCGGAGGGGACGGTGTCGCACCTCGACGGACTCTCCGTCGAGGCAGCCGACTGGCACTTCAACGTGCGGCCCTCGAACACCGAGCCGCTGCTCCGACTGAATCTCGAGGCGCGCTCCGAGGAGCTGATGGAGCGTAAGCGCGACGAGGTGTTCGCGGCCATCCGTGCCTAGGGCGCCCTTCAAGTTCAGCGCGACCACGCGGGTGGGCTTCTCCGACACCGACGCGCAAGGAGTCGTCTACTACGGGCGCTACATGCCGTATTTCGACCTCGCGCGCGTCGAGTACCACCGTAGCCTCGATATGCTCCGGGCCGAGCAGCAGGAGCGAGAGCTCGTGATGCGGGCGATGCACGTCGAGTACCACCGCCCAGCTCGCTTCGACGACCGGATCGAGGTCGACGTGCGGATCAGCCGGATCGGGACGACCAGCGTCACCTACGAGTTCGCCGCCTACCTCGAGGGCGAGACGCTGGCGGTGACCGCGTCGCAGACTGCCGTCCTCGTCGATCTCTCCGACCGGAAGCCCTCGCCGGTTCCCGACTGGTGGCGCGAGCGTGTCCGCGCCTTCGAAGGCGACGACGTGGAGGCGGAGGCCGGGCGCTCGTCCGTACCGCCGTCCGGATGAGCGCCGCCGGCTCTCCCTGCCGGAACAACCCCTGCTTTCGTTCTAGGCCAGGCCCGGCCGCTCGGGAATCCCCCAAACGAGTGAGGGCGACGACGGCTAGTTCGGCGTGACGCGGTAGGCGTCGAAGACGCCCTCGACGTTCCGCAGCGCGGTCAGGAGCGCCCGCAGCGAGCCGACGTCGCCGATCTCGGCCGTGTACCAGTTCTTGGCGAGCTGGTCATGGACGTCGCCGCCGTAGGAGACGATGTTCGCGCCGTACTCGGAGAACGTCCTGGCAACGTCCTCGAGCAGCCGGGCCCGGTCCCAGGCGTCGACCGCGATCTGGACGCGGAAGCTCTGCGACGAGCCGCCCTCCCACTCCACGGGTGTGAAGCGCTCGGCGTTCTTGCGGAGCGCCCGGACGTTGGGGCAGTCCTCGCGGTGGATCGTGATCCCCTTGCCCAGCGAGATGTAGCCGACGATCGGGTCGCCCGGCACCGGCGTGCAACACTTCGCCAGCCGGACGAGGACGTCCTCGACGCCCGAGACGTTGATTCCGTACGTCTGGCTGGCCGCGGTGTCTTTCGCCTTCGGCGGCTTCAGCATGACCGCGTCTTCCTCGACGACCTGTTCGGTCTTCAGGCGCTGGATCACCTTGTTGACGATCAGGCTCGCCTGCAGCTTTCCCGAGCCGAGCGCGACGTAGAAGTCCTCTGCCTTCTTGAAGCCGGTCTCGCGGATCACCTGTGCGAGCACGGCCGAGCCGGCGACCTTGCGGTACGGAAGGTTCTGCTTCTTCAGCGCCTGCTCGAGCGTCTCGCGGCCCTTGGCCTCGGCGTCGGCGCGCGTCTCGCGCGAGAACCACTGGCGGATCTTGTTGCGGGCGCGCGACGACGCGGCAACCGACATCCAGTCGCGCGACGGGCCGCGGCCGGACTTCGAGGTCATGATCTCCATGATGTCGCCGCTCTTCAGGCGGTAGTGGAGCGGCACGATCCGGCCGTTCGCCTTCGCGCCGACCGTGCGGTGGCCGACGTCGGTGTGAACCGAGTACGCGAAGTCGATCGGCGTCGACCCGGCCGGCAGTGTCTTCACCTCGCCCTTCGGCGTGAAGACGTAGACCTCGTCGTCGAACAGGTCGGTGCGGAGCGTCTTGATGAACTCGCGCGGGTCGGCCTCGTCCTGCTGCCAGTCCATCAGCTGCTTCATCCACGCCGTCCACTCGTCGTCACCCTTGCGCGCCTTACCGCCACGCTTGTACGCCCAGTGGGCGGCGATCCCGAGCTCGGCCGTCTCGTGCATGTTGATCGTGCGCACCTGGATCTCGAGCGGGCGGCCCTGCGGCCCGATCACGGTCGTGTGCAGCGCCCGGTAGCGGTTGAGCTTGGGCATCGCGACGTAGTCCTTGAACCGGCCGGGCATCGGCTTCCAGAGCGAGTGGATCAGGCCGAGCGCGCCGTAGCAGTCGCGCGTCCCCTCCTCCCCGGTCCGCTCGACCAGCACCCGCATGGCCGTGAGGTCATAGATCTCGTTGAACTCGCGGCCCTTCTTCACCATCTTGTCGTAAATCGAGTAGAAGTGCTTCGCGCGGCCGGAGATCTGCGCGGGGATGCCGGCCTTGTCGAGCTCGCGCTGCAGGATCAGGCTCGCCTCGCGGACGTGCTCCTCGCGGTCGGCGCGCCGCTCGGCGACCATCGTCTTGATCTCGGCGTACTTGCGCGGGTGCAGCGTCTCGAAGGAGAGGTCCTCGAGCTCCCACTTGAGCGCGTGGATACCGAGCCGGTGCGCGAGCGGCGCGTAGATCTCCAGCGCCTCGCGCGCCTTCTGCACCTGCTTCTGCTTGCCCAGGTACTCGATCGTGCGCAGGTTGTGGAGCCGGTCGGCGAGCTTGATCAGGATCACCCGCACGTCCTGGGCCATCGCCACGATCAGCTTGCGGTAGTTCTCGGCCTCGGCGTGCTCGCGGCTCTGGAACTGGATCCTCGTCAGCTTGGTGACGCCGTCGACCAGCTGCCCGATCTCGTCGCCGAACTCGTCCTTGACCGCCTTCAGGTCCTGGTCGGTGTCCTCGACGACGTCGTGGAGCAGAGCCGCGGCGATCGTCTGCTCGTCGAGCTGGAGCTCAGCGAGGATCTTGGCAACGCCGAACGGGTGGTTGATGAACTCCTCGCCCGAGCGCCGCTGCTGACCCTCGTGCGCGCTTGCCGCGAACGAGAACGCGCGGGTCAGCAGGTCGCGGTCGAGCTCCGGCTTGTACTGCTCGACGGCCTCGATCAGCTCGTCGACGAGCTCCTGATGTCGATCGGAGACCTCGAGCACGGCCATGGTCACATTGTACTTCGGGGGTTCTCGTGCGAAACGTCCCTCAGCCGGGTGTCGTTCCGAAGGAAGCGCGGTACAGGTGCCGAAGGGATGCAGGTCGTGCGCAGACGTCATTTCATCGAGCGGAAGCGGGCAGAGCTGCTCGTCCGCGTCTTCGAGCTGCTGCTCGTCCGGTCCTAGCTCTAGGCCGCCCGGGCGAGCTCGGGCGGCGCTTCGAGCAGCGCCCGGAAGGTCTCCGATTCGAGCAGGCTTCGCCAGCCGGCGTCTTCGCCGCCGGCGAGAAGTCCCAGCTCCTCGAAGATCGCGCGGCCCTCGGGGCTCAACGAATCGGATCGCCACTCGGCGACCAACCGCTCGCGAAGCGAAAGGTAGCGGTCGGGCGTCTCGAAGATCCGTCGGACGACCAGCTGCGGCGAGCTCGTCCCGTTCCAGGTGTTCTCCTGGAGCCTGAAGGCGACGTCGTAGGCGCCGACGCGGCGGAACCGGTCGAGCTGGGGCCCGAGTCCGAACGCGATCGCGCTGCCGGCGGGGCGGCCGCGGTCGCGGACACGAAACCGAAGGTGCTTGCCCTCCCCCACGGTCGCGAGCTCGCTCAGCTCACAGCCGGCGACGAGCAGGTTGACGCCCGGATTCCCGAGGCCGAAGGGTGCGAGCCGCCGAAGCTCCGCGCACAGGGAGAGCGTGAGCGCCGAGCCCGGGACGATCGCGTCGACCGGCATGACCGGTCGCAGCGCGTGGTCGTCGAGGTGCGCGTCCGCGTGGACCGCGAACGCCTCCGCGAGCCCTTCCACCGACTCCGGCCGGATCGAGAGTCCCGCCGCGGCGCGATGCCCGCCGAAGCGCTCGAGGTGGTCGGCGCAAGCGACGAGACCGGCGTGGAGGTCGAAGGCCGGGATGGAGCGGCCGCTGCCCTTCCAGAGGTCGCCGTCGGTCCCCGCGATCAGCACGACCGGGCGGTGGTAGCGCTCGGCCAGCCGCGAGGCGACGATTCCGATCACACCCTCGTGCCAGCTCTCGTCGGCGACCACGTATCCGCGATGGCGGCGCCGCGCCTCCGGCCACGCGTCGATGACGGCCGAGGCGTCGCGGAGGATCCGCTCCTCGACCGCCTGGCGCTCCCGGTTCAGCTCCTCCAGCTCGGTCGCGATCCGGGTCGCGGTCTCCTCGTCGTCGGTCAGGAGCAGCTCGAGCGCGGCCGTCGGCCTGCCGAGCCGCCCGGCGGCGTTGATCCGCGGCGCGAGCCGGAAACCGACGGCGCCCTCGTCGGCGACCGCGGGGTCGACGCGGGCGGCCCGCATCAGCGCCTTCAGCCCGGGCCTGGTCGTCGTGGCCAGCCGGCGCAGCCCGGCGGTCGCCAGCGCTCGGTTCTCGTCGACGAGCGGGACGACGTCGGCGATCGTCGCCAGGGCGACGAGATCGAGGTGACGGGCGAGCCGTTCGTCGCCCTGGCCGAGCAGCGCCTCGGCGAGCTTGTACACGACGCCGGTGCCGCACAGCTCGGGGAACGGATACGCCGAGGGCTTCGTCGCGACGATCGGGCAGTCGGGGAGCGTGTCACCGGGGCGGTGGTGATCCGTGACGATCACGTCGAGACCCGCCGCCCGTGCTTGTCGAACCTCCGCGGCCGCAGTGATACCGCAGTCCACCGTGATCACGAGGTCGAACTCCTCTCGAGCGAGACGGGCCAGCGTCTCGCTCGACACTCCGTAGCCCTCCTCGAAGCGGCTGGGCAGGTGCCAGTCGACGTCGGCGCCGAGCTCCCGCAGCACGAGCACCGCGAGCGTGGTCGCACAGATCCCGTCGACGTCGTAGTCGCCGTGGACGCAGATCTTCGTGCCGGCCCCGATCGCAGTGCGAATCCGCTGGCACGCCTCCCGCATGTCGCCGAGCGCGAACGGATCGTGACCGGGGAGCTCTCCGCCCAGGAAGGCCGCCGCCTGCTCGGGGTCGGCGTACCCGCGGCGGACGAGCACGCTCGCGGTCGTGTCGCTCAGGTCGAGCGCGGCGGCGAGGGACGCCTCCTGCATGGGATCGCACTGCTTGATCGTCCACGTCCCCTCGACCATGGACAGTCGAAGGTACGCACGGCACCGGACGGAGCTCCGAAGGCGGCTCAGAGGTGGCTGACCGGCTCGCCGCCCAGAGCCTCCCGTTCCCCCTCGTCCTGGACGAACGATAGTTCAGCCTCGCCCGTCCTGCCGTTCGCCGCGGATGGACTCCCACACGATCCGCGACCAGAGCACGACCAGGAATCCCGCCGCGCCTGCGACCATCACGATCACCGGCGACAGGATCACGGCCTTCTCGAAGGACCAGTCCAGCAGGAGCGCGGCAACCGCGACCAGCGCGAGGCAGGCTGCAAGGGCGACGAGGGCGACGCGCAGGCGCACGGCCGCCAGTCTAGGCGCGAAAAACCCGTTGGTATCCTGGGTCGGTGGACAGCCGCTCGCTGCCGCTCGGCGACGCCAACTACAGCTCCGGCGACGACTACGTCGTCGAATTCCTCGGATACCGCTTCAGCTTCAACGGCGCCGACTTCGAGCAGCGCGTGACCGGCGCGGCGGTCAAGCTCGGCCTGGTCGAGGCGAACGAGCTGGACGAGGACGAGACCGCCGATCTCGTCGAGCTCGCAGCCGAGGGCCGCATCGAGGAGCCGCGGAGCCAATTCGGGCGCTACCTCGTCCGCCACTGGGAGCGGATCTCCCTCGTCGCCGGCGAGTCGCTCGTCTACTGGCTACGCAAGCTGATCTTCCGCGGCGCATGGCTCGACCACCGCGTCAAGGAGGGTCTGCTCGAGGTCGTCTGGGACGACGACAACTCCGAATTCGCCTACCGCGACCCCCGCGGCTCGCGCGCACTGCTCGAGCTCGCGCCGGTGCCGAGCTGGCACGAACTGCAATATCGCCCCTGAAAGTCCGCCCGCTTCGCGGGCATGACGACTTTCAGGGGTTGAAGTTCGAAGACGGTCGTCCCTCGTAGCGCCGAGGAGCCGCGCCCGCCAGGTCGGTCGCGGCGGCGAGATCCCTGACCGACGACCGGAACTCAGAGCTTCCAGACCCACATCGCCGCCGCCTCGACCTCGGCGCCGGTGGCGGCATAGAGGCGGTTCGCGGGCTCGTTGTCCGGTTCCGTGAGCACGTACATCTCGAACGCGTCCTTCGCCCGTCCGATCCGTTTCGCCTCTTCGACGAGCCGACGACCCATTCCTTGCCGTCTCGCATGCTCGGCGACGCCAAGCTCGTACAGGAAGACCGCCGTCCGACCGTCCATCCTGGACAGGACGTAGGCGAGCAGGAAGCCGTCCAGCTTGCCCTCGACGAACACCACATGGCGGGGATCGAGAAGAAACGCGTCCGCGGCCTCCGGCGTCGGTACGTGCTCCTTGAAGCGCCGTGCCACCTCGACCAGCTCCCCGCCGTCGCCGGCCCGGAGGCGACGGATCACGACGACGGCACGGAGAAGCCGAGCGTCGTCCACTCCTCCGCCGCCTTACTCAGCCCGATGCGCTTGACTGACCGATCGGGGGCGAACTGCTCGATCCGTCGATGCTATCCGCTCGGTCGAGGTCGTCGAGCGGCCCGGCGAACCCCGGCACCCACAAGTCAGACGACACGGAGCCAGGCGATCGCGACACCGGGGGATCGACCGTAGCAACCGCCGCCGCGACCGACATGGCGGGCGCGGCTCGAAGCCTGTCGAGGGTGCGAACCAGGTTAGGGAGGGGGATCCATGGGGGGAACCGGCCGTTCCCCCCATGAAGCGAGCGGAGCGAGCGTCAGAACAGGCTGTCGGCGCGTGCCGCCTGGTCGGCGGCCACATGTGCGAGGCCGAGGTCGGTGACGATCCGGCCCCGCGGGGTGCGCTGGATGAACCCGAGCTGGAGCAGATAGGGCTCGTAGACGTCCTCGATCGTGTCGGGCTCCTCGCCGAGCGAGACCGCCAGCGTGGAGAGGCCGACCGGGCCGCCCGCGAACTTGTGCACGATCGACTCGAGCAGCTCGCGGTCGGTGCGCTCGAGCCCCTCCCCGTCCACCTCGAGCAGCTCGAGCGCCTCCCAGGCGATCTCGGTGGTGACCTCGCCCGCGTGACGCACCTCGGCGACGTCGCGGACCCTGCGCAGGATGCGGTTGGCGACGCGCGGGGTGCCGCGGGAACGCCGCGCGATCTCGTCGGCGGCGGCGTCGGAGATCTCGACTCCGAGGATGCTCGCCGAGCGCCGTACGATCGTCGCCAGCTCGCCGGTTTTGTAGTACGAGAGCCGGAAGGTCATCCCGAAGCGGTCGCGGAGCGGCGTCGTCAGCAGGCCGGTGCGCGTGGTCGCGCCCACGAGGGTGAACGGCGGCAGGTCGAGGGTCAGCGTGCGCGCGGCCGGCCCCTGGCCGACCACGATGTCGAGCCGGAAGTCCTCCAGGGCCGGGTAGAGGATCTCCTCGACCGCCGGATTCAGGCGATGAATCTCGTCGACGAACAACACGTCGCGGGTCTCGAGCGAGGTCAGGATCGCAGCCAGGTCGCCCTTCCGCTCGACGGCAGGACCGGCGATGGTCCTGAGCCCGACGCCGAGTTCCTCGCGGACGATGTTGGCGAGACTCGTCTTGCCGAGCCCGGGCGGGCCGACGAGCAGCACGTGGTCGAGCGCTTCGTTGCGCGTCTTGGTCGCCGCGAGGGCGACCTCGAGCTGCTCCTTGACCCGTTCCTGACCGACGAACTCGTCGAGCCGGCGCGGCCGGAGCGATCGGTCGAAGTCGTCCTCTTCCTCGCGCAGTGCCGGTGCGAGGAAGCGGGTCTCGGTTTCGCTCATGCAGCCTTCTTCAATGCCTCGCGCACTCGTTCCTCCGTCGGCAGCTCCGGGTCGACGCCGGCCAGCGCCTGCTCGGCGTCGCCGATCGAGTAGCCGAGCTCGACGAGCGCGTCGCGGGCAATGAGGTGACCCTCCACGCGGATCTCGGACACGCCGACGTCGCCGCCGACCTTCTCCTTCAGCTCGAGGACGACCCGCTGGGCTGTCTTCTTGCCGATGCCCGGGATCGCCTCGAAGCGGGCGGTGTCCTCGAGCACGATCGCGCGCTTCAGCTCGGCGGGGGGCGAGCCGGAGACGATCGCGAGTGCGACCTTCGGCCCGATGCCGGACACCGAGAGCAACTGCTCGAACAACTCGCGCTCGGCGGCGTCGGCGAAGCCGTACAGCTGGAGCGTGTCCTCGCGGACGTGGGTGTGGACCTCGAGCGTCACCTCACCACCCTCGGAGCGGCGGAGGGCACTCGGGGTGGCAGCGACCAGGTAGCCGACCCCGTTGACGTCGAGCACGAGCCCGTCCGCACGGCGCCCGACCGCACGGCCGCGCAGGCGGGCAATCACGACCCGACCGCCTTCAACAGCGGCGGGGCGAGCGCATGGCAGATCGCCACCGCGAGCGCGTCGGAGGCGTGGGTCGTCTTCGGCGGAGCGCGCAGCGCGAGGATCGTCCTGACCATCCGCTCGACCTGCCCTTTCTCGGCCCGCCCGTAGCCGCAGACCGCCTGCTTCACGCGGGCAGGCGCGTATTCGGCGCACTCGACGCCGGCGAGCGCGGAGGCGACGAGCACGGCGCCCCGCGCCTGGCCGACCGAGAGCGCGATGCGGGCGTCGGCGCCGACGAACGACTCCTCCAGCGCGACGGCATCCGGCGCGTGCTGCTCCACCAGCTCCCTGACGCCCTCGAAGATCATCCTCAGGCGCAGCTCCGGCCGCTCGCGCGCCTCCGTGCGCCAGCACCCGTGGACGAGGGCCCGGAGGCGTCCGTCTGATCTGTGGACTATCGCGTAGCCGCAAGCAGCTGTTCCCGGGTCGATGCCGAGGACCTTCACGCGGTGAGGTTAGGCACCGCACCGGATGGATCAGACTGCGACCGCCTCCAGCACGCGCTCGGGGATGTCGAAGTTCGCGTAGACCTCCTGGACGTCGTCGTTCTCCTCCAGGCCGTCGATCAGCTTCAGCACCTTGCGCGCGACCGACTCGTCCTCGATCTCGACCGTCGTTTTCGGGAGCATCGTCACCTCTGCGTCCGTGACGGCGATCCCTGCCGCTTCCAGCGCCTCCCGGACCGCAGTGAGATCCTCCGGCGCGCAGGTGACCTCGAAGGACGAGCCCTCCTCGGCCACATCCTCCGCGCCGGCGTCGGCGGCCGCGAGCGTCAGCTCGTCCTCGTCGGTCGAGTCGCGGTCGACGAGCACGACGCCCTTGCGCCCGAACAGCCAGGCGACCGCGCCCGACTCGGCCAGGTTTCCGTCGTGCCGCGCGAAGATGTGGCGAACCTCGCCGGCGGTGCGGTTGCGGTTGTCGGTGAGCACGTCCACGTAGACGGCTACCCCGCCCGGCCCGTAGCCCTCGTAGGAGATGTGCTCGTAAGCCGCCGCGTCGGCGCCGGTGCCGCTGCCGCGGGCGATCGCCCGCTCGATGGTGTCCTTCGGCATGGAGGCGGCGCGGGCCTTCTCGATCGCGTTCTGGAGCGCGAGGTTCGCGGCCGGGTCGGGGCCGCCGTCCTTCGCGGCGACGATCAGCGCCCGCGTCAGCTTCGTGAACAGCTGACCGCGCTTGGCGTCGGCGGCGCCCTTCTTGTGCTTGATCGACGACCACTTGCTATGCCCGGACATCCGCCTCCTCTCGCACCGGACCACGGCTCACGGGCACGAATTGTACGGCGGCGACCTCATCCCAGCCGCTCGGCGAGATCGGGCCGGCAGCCGTGCGCCGCCCAGCCGGCGGCGGTGCCGTCGTAGAGGCGATCGCGGATGTTCGGGTCGGCGCCGAGCTCGAGCAGGAGGTCGACCGCTTCCTCCTGCCCCGACTGCGCGGCGAGGTGGAGCGGGGGCACGCCGTCCCCGTGCGTCGGCCCGCCGAAGCTGCCGCGGCCGTTCGCGTCGGCGCCGAGCTCGACCAGCCGGCGGATCGCCGCCACCCGGCCGTTCGCCGCGGCCCAGGCGAGCGACGTGCCGCGGTAAGGATCCGCCTCGACCCGGGCGCCGAGCTCGACCAGCCGGTCGATCGCCTCCACGCGATCGGCCTTCGCGGCCCACACGAGCGCCTCGTCCAGGATCTCCTGCGGATCGTCGGACGGCTGCCAGGCCGGGAAGCCGCCGTGCGGGCGGTAGAACTCCCGGTGCGCGCCCGCCGCCGGCGTCCCCACCAGCTCGTCGATCAGGTCCACCCGGCCCAGGCCCGCGGCCACGCGCAGGTTCCGCGGCTCGAGCCCGAGCAGGTCGACCACCTCGCGGTGGCCCCAGAAGAGCGCGGCGACGAGCGGCGTTCCGCCGTCCCCACGCGCCGACAGATCCGTGCGCGCGCCTGCTGCCAGCACCAGCTCCGCGAGCGACCGGTCGTCGGAGTAGCCGGCCTGGTGGAGCTTCGTCCAGCCGTGGTCGTTGCCGCGGTTGACGTCCGCCCCCCGTTCGAGCAACAGCCTCACGCTTTGCAGGTCGCCGGCCATCCCGAGCAGGTCGTTGCCGTTCGTGCCACGCGTACGCACGAGCTCGGGATGCTCGTCCAGCAGCTCCGCCAGCCGCTCGTTGTCGCCGGCCTCGACCGCGCGGTAGGCGAGCATGAACGGAGTAGGCGCCTCGTCGCCGCTGGCGAGCGCGGTCACGCGCCGGGTCAGTCCGGCCCAGGTCGAGTATCCGTGCCGTTGCGCGAGATCCCGACGGGCGGATGCCAGCGACACGCCGTTCACCGTGGCGATTCCCTCCGCGCGGCCCTCGTAGTACTCGAGGTCGGTGCGGAACGGCTGCTCGGCGAGCTCGTGGACGAGCGCCGGCCAGCTGGTGAAGCCGTGCGCGCGCGCGAGCACCAGCTGGGCGCCGGCGAGGCGCACCGGCAGATCGCCCAATCTGGCAACGGCGTCCGCGTCTCCGGCACGCGCAGCCTTGACGAGGTCCTTCGCCTGCTTCCGAAGCTGTTCGAGGTTCATCTCGACCTCCTCCCTCTGAGGCCCGTGTCCGCGGCGGGCGGGAAGAAGATCGATTCGGTACCGCAGTGCAGTCGGAGGTGGGCTCAGCCCTGCCCGCGGACCGGGTGCGCCCTCGCGCGCAGGCCCGATCCTAGCTCGGAGTCGGCTCGGCAGTGTCCGCGTCGCGCCGCCAGAGCACGAGCCCGACGAAGGCCAGGAAGAGGCCGAGGCAGAGGAAGGCGACCGGGCCGGCCCAGGACGAAGGGCTGCTCGGCGCCTCCTCGCCGAAAAAGAGGTCGCTCGAGCTGGATCCGGGGTTCCCGCCGAGCGCGTAGTGCCAGGTGGCGAGGAAGAGCCCGATCGTGCCGAGCACCGCGTAGCTCGAGCGTCTGATCCCGGAGCCGACCGCCGTGAAGATGAGCCCGAAGACGATGATCAGCGCCCACTGGAAGTCGGACGAGTGCCACCAGTAGAGCAGCGCGCCGCCGGTCGTCAGCCCGGCGACGACGTGCACCCAGAATCCGTACGGCCGGGTGTCGCCGCCGTCGTTCGCGAGCCCCATCACGAACAGGAAGAGCCCGACGAACAACGTCACCCAGGCGCTCCAGTTGCCGCCGCTCGAGACGACGTCGGTGACGAAGTACCAGCCGAGCCCGGCGAGCACGAGGGAGAAGAGCGGGAACTTGAAGATGCCGAGATCGACGAACGCGGCGATCAGGACGAGCAGCTGGAGGGCGAGGATGCCGATGTGGAATCCGCCGAGCGGCTTGTCGTCCGGCAGCCAGCCGAACCAGGAGAAGAACGCGCCGACCATGAGCGCGAACAGCCCGAGCCCGACGAACCCGAACAACCCCGCCAGGACGCGGCGACCGCGCGCGAGCAGGGCGAATGCGAGCAGCTCGGCCAGCACCCAGAAGAGCACCGACCACCCGGCGAACGCCGCCTGTCCGTGGTCGTCCGAGATCACCCCGAGCCAGGCCGCCGCTGCCACCAGGACCGTCGACGCGCCCGTGTACCAGAGAAACGATCCCGTCGCCCAGCCTGCCCGATTCACGGCCACGGCGTGGATCATGATCCTGGCTACGGACGGAACCGACGGCCCTCACGGTCGCTCTAAGCTAGGCCGGTGCACGAGGAACACGCCTTGTTGCCTGCCGGCAAGCTGCCGGGTGAGCTGCTCGGACGGTTGATCGCCGCGTACGCGTCGAGCGATCCGACGGTCCTCGTCGGTCCCGGCATCGGCGGTGACGCCGCGGCCATCGACCTTGGTGCCACCACGCTCGTCGTCAAGTCCGACCCGATCACCTTCGTGAGCGAGAGCCCTGCGCACTACCTCGTCGACGTCAATGCCAACGATCTCGCCTGCCTCGGCGCGACGCCGCGCTGGATGATGGTCACCGCGCTCCTCCCCAGGGGAACGACCGAGAACGATGTCGAAATCCACTTCCGGGAATTGCGCGATGCCTGTGTCGAGCTGAGCGTCGTGCTCGTCGGCGGTCACACGGAAGTCACGTCTGCAGTCACCCGGCCGATCCTGGTCGGCGTCCTGATCGGCGAGGTGCGACGGGGCGCGCTCTTGCATCCGGGCGGCGCCCGCCCGGGCGACGTTCTGCTCCTGACAAAGGCGCTCGCGCTCGAAGGAACCGCGCTCGTCGCGCGCGAGCTCGGCGATCGGCTCAGCCGCATCGTCGATCCCGACGTCGTGGAGCGCGCTGCGACCTTTCTCACCGTTCCGGGGATCTCCGTCGTTCCAGAGGCCATGGCTCTCCTCGGCGCCGGCGGCGTGACAGCTCTCCACGACCCGACCGAGGGGGGACTGGCAACCGGCGTACGCGAGCTCGCTCTCGCCGCCGGCTGCGGGGCGATGGTGGATCGTGACGCCGTGCCTGTGCTCCCCGAGACGGCGGCGATCGCCGGCGCCCTCGACCTCGATCCGCTGGGCATGCTTGCATCCGGCAGTCTGCTCGTCGCCGCCGACCCGGCATCGGTCGAACGGCTGATTGCGACCGCCGACGGCACCGGCGTCCGCCTGACCCTGATCGGCGAGGTGACCGACGGTCCCGGCTTCATACTTCGCGACGCCGGGGTCGAGCGGGAGCTGCCGGTCTACGAGAGCGACGAGATCGCACGCGCCCTGAACCGGACAGGCCCGCCGGTGAGCACGCCCCGGTAGCTCAGAGGAGGAACGCAGTCACCTCGTCGTGGAAGCGGTCACGCGCCTCGACGAAGATGAAGTGGCCGCAGCCGGGTAGCACCACGGTCCGCTGGCCGCGAATGACGGCGAAGTCGGCCGCGCAGACCGGCCCGGTGATGAAGTCGTCCTCGCCGGTGATCACGAGTGTCGGCGCCGCGATCGCGGGCAGCTCGGGACGCAGGTCGAAGGTGTTGAAGACCTCGTTGTTGAAGAGCAACAGCGCGTCGGCGACGGGCACCTCACCGCGCAGCGTCTCGAGGTACGCCTGCTCGGCGTCGCCGTAGCGGGCGAAGTAGAACGGGAACTCGCGGATCGCCAGCTCGCCGAGCTCCTCGTCCGTCTGGAAGCGGCCTGCTTGCTCGTCCTCGAGGGCAGCACGTGCGTCGGCGTACCACGGCTCGGCGGCCTTCGCGTCCATGGCCGCCTCCATCACGGCCTCCTGCTCGGCCGCGAAGCGGGCCAGTGTGCTGGCGAGGACGAGGCGCTCGACCCTGTCCTCGTGCGCAGCCGCGTACGCCGTTGCGACCACGCCGCCGTGCGAGTGGCCGAGCAGGAGCATGCGCTCCAGCCCGAGATGCCCCCGCAGCTCGTCCAGGTCGGAGACGTAGTCGGCGGTCTCGTACGCGCGCGGGTCGGCGGGGCGGTCGGACCCCTCGCTGCCCCGCGGGTTGAGCATCACGAGCGTGAAGGCCGAGCCGAGGCCGGCCAGGTCCCCGAAGTACCGCGCGGAGAACCCCGGGCCGCCGGGGTGGCAGACGAGCACCGGCCCCTGCCCCTCGCAGCGGAACGAGAGCGTGCGGCCGTCGGCCGTGCGGAACGACTCCACGCGGCGGGACGCTACTCGATCACCCGCCGACGCCGGGCTCGATCAGGCCCGTCTCTTCCGGCCCTGGCGCCTCGACCGGCCGCCGGAGGAAGAGGTGCTCGTAGAGCAGCGCCGCGATCACACCGCCCGCGAACGGACCGACGTAGAAGATCCAGGTGTAGCTCTCCCAGACGTTGTAGACGAGCTCGGGCCCGAAGGCGCGCGCCGGGTTGATCGCGGCGCCGGTCAGCGGCCCGCCCGTGAGGATGTCCATCGTGATCACCAGCCCGATCCCGAAGCCCGCCACTGCCCTGAACGCGCCGCGCTCGTCGACGGCGGTGGCGAAGACGGCCAGGACGAGGAAGAACGTCATGATCGCCTCCAGCGCCATCCCGGCACCGCTTCCCACCGACGGGTGCAGGAGCGGCGCGCCGAGCCGGGCGGGGGCGATCGCCTCCTTGGGGAAGATCCACCAGAGCAGCAGCGACGCTGCGACAGCGCCGCCGAACTGCATCAGCCAGTAGACGAGCGCGAGCTTCACCCGAATGCGCCGCGTGGCGACGAAGCCGAGTGTGATCGCCGGGTTGAAGTGGCCGCCGGAGATGTGGGCGAGCGCGGTGACCATCACCGCGATCGCGAGCCCCTGCGCGACGGCCACGCCGATCAGGCCGCCCGAGCCGACCATGATCGCGCCGCCGGCGACGAAGACCAGCGTGAACGTGCCGATGAACTCGGCCGTGCCGCGGCGGAGGTAGTCGCCTTCCACGCGGCCGGGAGGCTAGAGAGACGGTCGGACGGACGACCTGTTCGATACCGGACCAGAAATTCGCCGAGCCGGTGGCGCTTTCGTCCGCCCGGCCGACCGACCTTCCGCTTCCGCGTACTGCCGCCCGGCTGGGCCTCGACCTAATCGCGCTCCGTGCTCGGCGCAAGCGGAAACCTAGAGGCTCCGGACAGGTGCTGCAAGGGCCCGCGCGACGATTTTTCGCGCAAATTGCGTGCCGGCGTCGCCGCCGTCGTCCTCTGGATCGCCGGACTGGCGATCACCGACGCGCCGGACACGTTGACCGACAAGACCGACGCCCAGATCCTGGGCGTCTATCAGCACCACGCGAACAACATCCTGTTCGGCTCCTGGCTGTTCATGCTCGGCTGCGTGTTCTTCCTCTGGTTCGCGGGCACGCTGCGCGGCCGCATGGCGGAGGCTGAGGGCGGCCGCCACACATTCACGGGCATTGCCTACGGCGCCGCGGTCGCCGCGACGGTCTTCGGGGTCGGGACGATGGCAGGTCCGGTCGCGGTCGCGATCAACAAGAACGACGTCAGCGCGGCGCCCGCCGGTGCACTCACGCACATCGACGACCTGTTCTTCGTCGGCGCGGAGCTGACGCTGGTCGCGATGTTCGCCGCGGCTGCCCTTGTCGCCTTCCGGACCGTGCCGGACGGCGCTGATCTTCGGCGTCCCCATCTGGACGCTCGGCACGACCTTCATGCTGATGCGCCGGAGCCAAGACAGCGCGCAGATCGCGCCGGCGGCGACGTAGCCCGAGCGCGGGCTCCGCGTTACGCTGCGTTGCGCGGGGCCCGTAGCTCAGCTGGTCAGAGCAGCGGACTCATAATCCGTTGGTCCCAGGTTCGAGTCCTGGCGGGCCCACTGCGCTCGCCGCGCGGCTGCGCCGCGCGAACTCGCTCGCACGGGGGAAACCGTCGGTTTCCCCCGTGGGCCCTCTTCCCTCGTCCTGTCGGGCGGCTATGCCGCCAGCATTCGCGCTGCAAAGCCGACGTTCCGATGCCGCGCCCGCCAGGTCGGTCGCGGCGGCGGATGGAGAACGGAAAGCGCCCGCCCGAGAACGATGGAGTTGCTCATCTGCCCCGTTAGCCCGACAGGCCACTGATCGCGTCGTCGACGAGCTTGACGCCGATGTTCAGGCATAACACAGCCACCACGGACTTGTTGTTGCGTGTCTCCAGGTCTTCAGCCGTGGTCTTCGTCGGAACCGGACCCCGACCCGCTGCTCGCGCCCTTGCGTGGAGCTCCTCCGGCTTGAGCCTCGGACGGTGCCGAGCAGATCCGCCGCGAACCCATTCCCCGTCGGCGGTGTAACCCGGGTATGAGAACGCTCCTCGCCTTCACGGTCGTTGCGCTGAGCGCAGCGCCCGCCGCGGTCGCGAAGTTCCGAGTCCGGCTCTCCGTCGCTCCGAGCTCGCCCCACGTCCACGTGGCAGCGCAAGCCGTTCTCCGCAGCGCCACCGCTGAATCCGGCTGCAGAATGCGTCTGCTCGCGGTCGCGCCGCACGTGGACCGGTTCAGAGCACTCGACGCCTTCATCAACGGCGGGTACGGCGTCAACGGGCCGTCCGGGCCCGTCTTCCACCGGCTTCGGCCCACGTCCCGGATGGGCTTTCTCGTGTCGACAGCGCAGACAGGCCCGAAGACCTGGCGCGCGAACATCCGCTTCCCGCGAGCCGGCCGGTGGCAGCTGATCGTGCCCAACTGGTGCGCGCCGGGCTACGCGTATCCCCCACCTGTCGCGCGGAAGATCGTCGTTCGGTAGCCCCGTCGGCGTTCCTCCTGTGGAGAGCTCGGGCTAGTTCTTCCGGAGCGGTTGCGAGCAGAGCGGTTGCGAGCGTGTTGCAGTTGTCCGCAGCCCGCCGCCGTCGAGGTCGATACTTGCGAGCGAGATCTCGAGCCTGGGCCGCAACAGCCAGAGCCAGAAGTAGGCTGGATCCGTGCGGTCGCGTCGTCGTTCGAGCCGCCGCCTCCAGCTTGGATCAGCACCGGGGGCCTAGGCTGAAGCCGCACCCGGACAGAATCCCGGGCAGTCGAAGAGCTAGACGGAGAGGCCGAACTCCGCGGGCAGCTCGGCCGGCTCGACCTCGTCGACCGCCTCTTCGCGGGCCCGGGCGTCGAAGTAGAGGTACACAGTGGTCAGGGCGACGAACGGCATCGCCACGGCGTACACGGCGCCCGCGATCACATTCACGAGCCAGAAGGGCGCATCTGTTCCGAGGATCAGGCCCACGCCGACGAGCGGCCCCGCGACCAGCACGATCCCTCCGCCCAGGACGATCAGGGAGGCGACCTTGAGCCATCTCGTCGACACCAGGCGACCGCTCCGGCGGAGCGCGCGCAGGGCGGAGACCCGCTCCAGCTCGATCGCCGGGGCGATCAGGGCCCAGCGGGCGGCGAGCCAGACGGCGATCGGCAGCAGGAAGATCGAGCTCGCGAGCAGCGAGACGATCACGGTCACGACGACGAGCGCACCGAGGAGCGGCACGACGCTGTCGGCGGCCAGGCGGTAGGCGCGCAGGGCGCCGATCGGGCGAGCCTCGTCGATCTCGACCAGGGCGCGGGCGGTCGCGGCCTGCGTGACCCCGAGAGCGAGCAGCGTCAGCGCGGTGCCGATCGCGAGCACGAGGACCGCGACCACCCCGTTGCTCTCGCCACCCGTCTGGACGCCCAGCACGTTCGTCGCGTGCAGCACGAGCCCCTGTAGCAGCGACACGAGCAGCGCGATCGGCACGAACACGACGCCGATCCCGACGAACAGGGGGAACCGGGACACGTACATGCGGGCACTGGCGGACAGGATCTGGCCCCAGGCCCGTCGGCGCGCCACGCGAAGCGGCGCGGACGGCCGCCAGGTCGCCCGGGAGAGCAGGACGATCGCGAGCAGGACAAGCGCAGCGAGCAGCAGACCGAATTCGAGCGGGTGGTCGACGAACCGGACGAGCGCTCTCGAGCCGCCGCCGACGGCGCCGCAGAAGAAGCCGGTCGCCGCGGGCCCGAACGCGCTCCCGCCCGGAACCGTGTAGCTGCGGGTGCGCCAGCCATCCGACCACTCGATCGGAGCCGTCCACTGGGTCTTGAGGTTGGGCCCCGTCGGTCCGTTGAAGAAGGCCGGGCGCAGCTCGCCCCAGCGGCCCTGGAAGGCGATCCAGGGAAACGCCTGCCGCGCCTGGCCCGGATCGCTCGGAATCGTGCGCACGACCGGCCGCACGTCGATCGTCGGCCCGCGCGTGTCGTCGCAGCCGACGCCCTGCTCCGCCGAGCTCCCCAGGTACAGGGCCTCGTCGTAGAAGTTCGCGTGCGAGCCGGAGGCCGGGTGCACGACCGGGTGCGTGCCGTCGACGCGCTCGAGCTTGTCGTCGTCCCACGCCGCCTGCTCGGCACCCTCGTGCTGGCTGTAGCCGACCTCGATGGGCACCCGCCGCAGCGCCTGCGCCGCGCTCGACGCGTCGAAGACGAGCTGGATCATCTCCCAGTCGCCCTCGTGCAGGTTGTTCCAGTCGTTGAAGACATAGAACAGCCAGTACTGCAGCGCGAGCTTGCCCGGGTGCGCCGGATCGGTGGCGACGTGCGCGTAGACCGCCGGCGCGTGCCCGACGGTCAGTCGCCGTTGCCAGTGGAGGTAGTCACAACCGGGGTCGAGCGCGTTGCCCGGGAAGTCGAGGTGGTACTGGTAGAGGCCTCTTGCCAGATCCTCGGCGTCCGGCCCGATCCTGACGACGCCCGCGTTCGACCACGGCCCTCGGAGCGCCACCGTCGGCTCGTCGAAGAGCAGGTCGACCGGAATCGGGACGTACGGATCGCCCGGCTCGCAGTCCGTGTCGGCGACCAGCCGTACGACCGGCGCGTACCGCTGGGCGAGCGCGGTCTCCTGGGCCCGGTCGGCGAGCGCGGTCGCCGGCAGCGCGAGCGCCAGGAGCGCGGCGACGAGCGTCGCTCTCACGCGTGCTCCGAGGCGAAGACGTCGGGGCCGAGCCGGCGCGACAGGAAGGCGGCGGCGAGTTGCCCCTTGACGCTGTTGCCGGCCTCGTCCAGGAGCGGCGCGAAGGTGCCCAGGCCGCCCTTGCCCGGAGCGACGGTGACGATGCCGCCGCCGATCCCGCTCTTGCCCGGGAGGCCAATGTCGTAGAGCCACTCGCCGGAGGTCTCGTACAGGCCGGCGGTCGCCATCACCGCGAGCGTGCAGTGGCAGCTCTCCGGATCGACGACCGACGCGTGCGTGAGCGGGTTCAGTCCGCCGCCCGCGAGCGTCGCGCCCATCACGGCGAGGTCACGCGCGGTCACCCGCAGGCAGGACTGGCGCGTGTACAGGTCGACCGCCTCGGCCGGATCCGAATACAGGCAGCCGTAGCTCTGGAGCAGCCGGGCGAGGCTCTGGTTGCGGTGATTGGTCTCGCTCGCCGAGCGGTAGACCTCGTCGTCGAGCGCGAGCTCGCGGCCGGCGAAACCCGAGAGCCCCTCCTGGACGAAGCGCCATTTCTCCTCGACGTCCGTGCCCGGAACCAGGCTGGTGACCGCGATCGCACCGGGGTTGACCATCGGGTTCGTACGCCCGTCGCCGCTCCGCTCGACGGCCTCGATCGAGTTGAACGGGAGCCCGGTGGCGTTCACGCCGATCAGCCTGCGCACCTCCTCCCGCCCGAGCTGCTCGCAGACGAGGGCGTAGAGGAACGGCTTGGCGACGCTCATGATCGTCAGCTCCTCCTCGACGTCGCCTGCGGCGTGGAGCTCGCCGGCGATCCCGGCGACGCAGATCCCGAACAGCCCGCCTCGGCACCCGCCCCAGCGCCGGATAGACCTGCGAGAGCGCTCCGTCGCCGTTCGTCCGGTAGCGCCGGTGCGCCTCCAGGACGAGCTGCTGGACGAGATCCTCCTCCGGCAGGCGTCCGGTCGAGACGAAGGACGACTCGGTTCCCGCGGCGATTCCGGCTCGGACATCCATCACTGCTCCCTAGAGATAGCGGTTGTGGTGCAGCCAGAGCATGGCGGGAAAGCCCCAGGCGGGCGGCAGGTAGTAGGTCGAGATCCGGTAGAGCAGGACGGCCGCGATCGCCGCCGCCGGGGCCATGCCCGCCGAGGTCAGGCCGATCGTGAGACCGAACTCGGCGACGCCGATGCCGCCGGGGACGGGAATGAAGCTGGCGAGCAGCGAGACGCTGATGTTGATCACCAGCAGCTCGGTCAGGTCGATGTGGGCGCCGAAGGCGCGCGCGAAGAGCCCGAGCGCGATTGCAAAGAGCAGCTCTGTCGCGAGGCTGCCGAGCAGGAGCAGCGCCAGCTTGTGCGACGCGCGCAGGGCGACGAGCGAGGCGCGGATGCCCGGCCACCGGCGCCTGATCCGGTCGAGGATCGCGTCGCGAAGACGGCGGGCGAGCAGGATAAGGACGCAGGCGACGAGGGCGCCGACGAGGACCCAGATCAGGACCAGGAAGTCGAGGACCCCCGTCGCCCAGAGCGTGAGCGCCACCCCGATCGCCACGACCGCGACCGGCAAGCGGTCGAGGACGAACACGACCACTACCGCCGCGAGCACGACGAAGGTGATGGTGGTGTGGCTCACGGAGTTCGCGCTCTCGCCGGCGTCGTCGTCGGCGCAGCGTTAGAGCTTCACCGGCGCGCCGGGGCCGAGCGGGATCCCGATCAGGTACCAGACGACGAAGAACAGCATCCAGAGGATCTGGAGGATGATCGCGTACGGGAGCATCATCGAGACGACGGTTCCGATGCCGGCGTGCTTCTTGTATCTCCTGGCGAAGATGACGATCAGCGGGAAGTACGCCATCAACGGCGTGAGCACGTTGGTCGGCGAGTCCCCGACCCGGTACGCGGCGAGCACGGTCTGCGGCGCGACGTCGAGCCGGATGAACAGCGGGATGAAGATCGGGGCGAGCAGGGCCCACTTCGCGATCGCCTGCGGGATGATGAAGTTGACGATCATGGTGACGATCATCACGCCGATCAGCAGCCACACCGCTCCGATGTTGATTCGCTCGAGGACGTCGCCGAGCTTGACCGCGAGCACCTCGGCGATCCTGCTGTAGTTGAAGTAGGCGATGAACTGCGCGATCAGCAGGAACAGGAAGAGGAGCCCCGCGAGCCCCGCCCACGACTTCGTGATCGTCTTCAGCACGTCGTCCGAGCCCCTGATCGTCCCGGCCCCGCGGCCGTAGGCGTACCCGGCGGCGAAGAACACGAGCGTGATGATCACGATCAGGCTGTCCATGAACGGCGAGTCGCCGATCACCTTCCCGGTCTCGGGGTTGCGCAGCGGAGCGCCCGGGATCGCGGTCAGCAGCGTGATCGCCGCCAGGACCGCGAGCGTCGCCCACAGCGCGAACCGCAGTCCGCGCTTCTCCTGCTCCGGCGTGACCTCGGGGGCGTCGTCGGCCTCCAGCGGGCCTTCACCGGCGTCGGCGGGGTCCCAGACACCGAGCCGGTTCTCGACCAGCTTCGCCGTGATGAAGGTGAGCACGAACGTCACGAAGATCGTCGAGCCGATCCCGAAGTAGAGGTTGGAGGCGAGGTCGATGTGGTGGGCCTTGCCGCCGCTCGCGTCGTTCGTGATCTCCACCAGCACCCCGTCGAGCGGCGTGATCAGGAAGTTGATGCCGAACCCGGCGGCGACCCCGGCGAAGGCCGCCGCCATGCCCGCAAGCGGATTTCGGCCGACGCTCTTGAACGCCGCCGCTCCCAGCGGGATGAGGACGAGATACCCGGCGTCTGAGGCGATGCTCGACAGCACGCCGAGCAGCACGATGATGGACGTCAGCGTGCTCTTTGCCGAGACGCCGACGAGCTTGCGTATCAGGGCGGCTATCAGCCCGGTCGCCTCCGCCAGGCCGACGCCGACCATCACCACGAGGATGATTGCCACCGCCGCGAAGTTGCGGAAGTTGCTGACGAACGACGTGAAGAGGTATCTGATCCCCTCGCCCTGGAGGAGGCCCTTCACCTTCGCCGTCTCGGTCACCTCCCGGTAGGCGCCGGGCGGAACCGGCTCGGTCGGCCCGACGTCGGTCGGCTCGACCGAGCCGCCGTAGTACGTCTGCTGCGTCGGGACGGGGGGCGGCTTGATCACCTGGTAGGTCGCCTTGACGTCGAACCAGAAGAGGATCTGCGAGAGGACGATCACCCCGCCGCAGAGGAGCAGGAACAGGATCGCCGGGTCGGGCATCCTGTTGCCCGCCCGCTCGACCTTGTCCAGCAGCCGCTCGAGGAAGCTGTGCTCTGGCACCTCGGCCGGAGGAGCGCCTGCCGGCTCGCTCACGGCGTCCTCTGCGTGGCGTAGAGGCCGAAGAACTCGGCCTCGGCGAGAACGGCTTTCTCGAACTCGTCGACGATCACGCGCTCGTTTGGCGCGTGGATGTTGGCAAAGCCGTCGGTCGTTCCGAACAGCAGCATCTCGGCCTCCGGCGCCGCCTGCTGGAGCGCGTTGACCAGCGGGATCGAGCCGCCGGTCGCGATCGATACCGTCTCGCCGCCCCAGGCGTGGCCGAGCGCCTGGCGCGCGGCGTCGTACGCCGGCCCGTCGGTCTTGGCTGCGAAGCCGGTGCCCGTCTCCAGCGCGTGCACGCCCAGTTGGATGCCGAACGGCTTCAGCTCCTCGAGGTGGCGGACGAGTGCCGCCTGCGCCTCGACGGGATCCTGCTGCGGGTGCACCCGCAGGCTCACCTTCGCCCGCGCGTGCGGCACGACCGCGTTGACCGCCTTGTCGACCGGGAGCACGTCGATGCCGGTGACGGTAATCGCCGGGCCGGACCAGATCCGCTCTCCGAGTCCCCCGGTGCCGATGAAGGGGGCGTCGGGCAGGACCTCCGCCAGCTCTCTGAACTCGTCGTCGGTGTAGGACGCGCCCGTCCATTCCTCGCGGCGCAGCCCGGCCACCGCGACGTCGCCGTTCTCGTCGGTGAGGCCGGCCAGGGCGCGGATCAGGGCGAGCAGCGAGTCGGGCGCGGCGCCGCCGAACTGCCCGCTGTGCTTCGGGCCGGCGAGGGTCGTCGCCTCGACCGTGATCATCGCCATCCCGCGCAGTGCGATCGTGAGCGTCGGCACGCCGGGACGGACGCTGCCCATGTCCCCGATCACCATCGCGTCGGCCTGGAACAGCTCGGGGCGGGTGGGCGGGAACGTGGAGAAGGCGCTCCCGACCTCCTCCATGCCCTCGATCACGACCTTGATGCCGACCGGGGGCTTGCCTTCCCAGGCGCGGAGCGCGCCGACGTGCATCAGGATGTTCGACTTCGTGTCCGCCGTCCCCCGCCCGTAGATCGCGCCGTCGCGCTGGGTCGCCTCGAACGGCGGCGACTCCCACTTGGACTCGTCGCCGACGGGCACGACGTCGTAGTGGCCGTACAGGAGAACCGTCGGCGCCCCCGGCGGTGCGGGGATCTCGCCCATCACGACCGGAGCCGTGCCCGGCAGCTCAAGCGGATCGAGGATGGTCACGCCCGCGTCACGGCAGAGCTCGCAGACCGCCTCGTATGCCTCGAGCAGGGCGGGCCGCGTCGACTCCGGGTAGTTCGGCGCCGAGATCGACGGGATCGCCACCAGCCGGGCCAGGTCCGTCTTCAGCTGAGGCACCAGGGCAGCCACGCTCTCGACCGACCGCACGCCGCCACTCTATTAGTGAACCTCGTCACGCGTCGGGCACGGAAACACGCTCAGCCGGGCGGCGGTGGCACAGCACAGCGTTCAGGAACGCGCTGCCGATGACCAGGCGGGCGAGCACGTACAGCCAGACGAGCATCGTGGCCGCGGTGCCGAAGGCGCCGTAGGTCTCCTCGGCACGGCCGAGTCTCGGGGCGAAGTAGAAGAGCACCGCCACCGTGATCAGCTGGTAGCCGATGCCGACGAAGACCGCGCCGGGCACGAGATCGCGAAGCCGGGCGTCGCCGTGCGGCAGGAACCACATCGCAACGAGTGCGATGCCGATCATCAACGCGGCACTGAGCAGGCTGCCGAGCAGCGCCTGCGCCCCGATCTCCTCACGCAGCCATGCGACGCCCGACGAGGCGGCGAAAGCGACGAGGAAGAGCCCGTTGAAGAGGACGATCGCGTGCAGCGGCCGCCGGAGCCGTCGCGGCGGGACGCCCCACGCCAGTGAAAAGGCGAGCACGAGCGCCCGGATCCCTCCGATGCTGAACCAGAGCAGCATCGTTACGCCGAAGAGCAGGACGAGCACGATGCCCCGGTTGCCGTGCTCGAGCGCTCTCGCGCCGGAATGGGCCGCAGCGGCGGTGATGCCGAACCGCCGTGCCTCGTGCTCGAGCGCGCCCGGGTCGAGCTCGTCCCAGAAAGAGAGAACCGCCGCCCCGACGAGCCCGAACGGGACGAGCCACAGGAAGAAGCGGAAGGCGACCCCCGCCTCGATCAGCACGCCGCCGAGACGGCGCTCCGTCTCCAGCACCTCGATCACGAGAGGCACGCCGGGCAGGCGCTCGGCGCGCCGGCGCCAGGCTTCCGCCTGTGCTGCGAGCGCCTGGGCGCGTGTCTTCTCCTCCGTGACGACCGGCGGCGACTCGGGACGCTCACCTTCCACGTGCCGATCGTCGCAGATGCGCCAGGTTTGGCAGAGTGCCGGTCATGGCGAGCGTTCCGGGCAAGCTGAACGTCGACCAGACCTACAACGACAACTACCGTGGCTGGCCGCTGGCCCCCGTGCACGAGCCTCATCCGATCCGCGGCGCCTTCATGGACCCGCGGCCCGATCCCGAGCTGGGGGCGATCTACCACGACGGGGTCGACGTCGCCGCGCGCGACGACCGCCCCGAGGCGGGCGCCCCACCCGGCCGCACGCACCGCGTGCATGCGATCGAGGGCGGCAAGGTCATCCGCGCCACGCCGCACGGGGTCCGGGGGCTCGTCGACATCGGGCACTTTCGCTACGAGCACGTGGACGCGCTCGTCAAGGTCGGCGACCAGATCGACCCGGGCGACGTGATCGGCTGGACGTGCTTCGACACCTGGCACGTCCACGTCGGCGAGTGGATCTTCCCGCCGGGCGGCGACCCGATCCTCGTCAACCCGCTGAGGCCGGGCGGGAAGCTCCGGCCTTTCGTCGACACGGCTCCGCCGGAGATCCACGAGATCCGCTACTACACACCGGCTGAGCCCGCCTGGAAGCGGCGCCCTCAGACCACCGTCGCGCTGTTCCCCCAGGCAGGCACGCGGCTGAACAAAGCGGCGTTGTCGGGGAAGGTGGACGTGCGCGTGCACCTGGACGACCCGCAGTCGTTCATCGGCTGGTTCGCGGACCTGCCCTGGATGGCCGCGCCTCACCACCCGTTCCGTCTCGCGGTGGCGGTCGTCGAGCTCCCGAACGGCCACGTCGTCCTCAACCGGGACGTGTTCCGGGCCGAGCGCTCCGTCGACACGCCGGCCGGACAGCATTTCGCGCCCGGCACCGACCAGAACCTGCCAGCGAACGAATGCATGGCCGAGCACCGCGCCATGCGCTGCGACGGCACCTACTGGTTCCGCCTCTTCCCGAAGCCGTACTGGGACACGACGAGCCTCCCGAACGGCAACTACCGGCTCCACATCCTTGCCTGGGACATCGCCGGCAACGAGTCGGAGGCCTACTCGGACGTGACGATCCGCAACTGAGTGCGGTGGGTTCGCGGCGATCGATGGCAAAGGGGCCGCCGATCGGCCACAATTGCCCGGTCGGGACAACCAGCGATGGGGGGTGAACGAACGGTGAAGATCTTTCAGCGCGAGCAGCAGCTGCGGACGACAGGCGGGCTCCAGATCCGCGACATCACGGACGACGTCGCCGAGGCGGTGCAGGAGAGCGGCGTCCAGGACGGCATCGCCTGCGTCTACTCCCCGCATACGACCTGCTGCGTCCGCGTGAACGAGTTCGAGCAAGGCTTCCTCGAGGACTTCGCCCAGCTCCTCCTCCGCCTCGTGCCGCGCGAGACCTACTACGCACACGACGACTGGGACCGCCGCACCGAGAACATCTGCCCCGAGGACATGGACTTCGGCAACGGCCACTCCCACTGCATGGCGATGCTGCTCGGCACCGCCGGCGAGTCGATCCCGATCCGCAACGGCGAGCTCCAGCTCGGTACCTGGCAGCGCGTGCTCTTCCTCGAGCTCGACCGTGAGCGCGACCGGCGCTGGATCGTCCAAGTTGTGGGGCATTAGCCCCACAACCGAAAGCAGAGCGTCGGGCAGCCAATGAGCGTCTGACACCGAGGTGTCAGACGCCATCTACTCGGCCCGCGCCTCGGCCTGCCGCTCCACCCGCGGCCGCTCCTCGACCCCGAGCTCGAAGATCCAGAAGTCCTTGGCGGTCACAAACGTGGCCACGTTGTAGACCGGCACCCGGCCGATGAAGCCCTCGAACGTGCCCGCGTGCGCGGGGCCGTGGAGGACGAGATCGGGCGAATGCTCGGTGATCGGGCCGGCGAGGCGGTCGCTGCCAAGTGGAGCAGAACGATCCGGAGGTCGCAGTCCTCGATCGCCGCCAGCTCGCGCTCGAGCGCCTCGACGTCCTCCGTCCTCTCGGCGTCGACCCGGCGGAGGAGTGGCTCGCCGAAGTCCGGCAGCACCTGATCCGGAAAGCCCCCGACGAAGCCCTTCCGCCCGACGACGCCGACCTCCTCTCCGCGGACGGCGAAGCGGGCGGTGCTCCGCTCCAGCACGCGGACACCTGCGTCGGTCAGCACCGCAACGACCTCGTGGGTGCGGTTCAGATGCCAGTCGTGGTTGCCGAGCACCGCGCAGACCGGGATCTCCGACCCCCGGCACGCGTCCGCGAGCACCGACGCCTCCCGCGGGTCCCCGCACGTGGTCAGGTCGCCGGCGAGCAGGACGAGATCGACCGCGCCGGCCAGGGACGCGAAAGCCGCGGTCACGCGCTCGCGCGTCGCTTCGGACGCGTGGATGTCGCCCAAGGCCTACGACGGGGAAGTGATGTCGACCTGATCTTCCGACCGGCCGGGCTCGAGATCACCGACGAGATGATCGAGCGCGGCGAGGAGCTCGAGGTGGAGGCGATGACCATGCGGGTCATGCGGCCCGAGGACCTGCTCGTGACCAAGCTGCACGCGATGACCGAGCATTCGATCAACTACCGCAGCTGCCTCGAGATCGCCCGTGCGCTGCGCGAGCAGATCGACTGGGACGACGTGCGCGAGCGGAGCGCCGACACGCCGTTCGGCCGCGCGTTCTTCGTGATCGCCGAGAGCCTCGGCGTGGTCTGAGCGCGCTAGGCGGCCTCGCGCAGCCCGGCGACCTCGCGGAGCATCGACAGAGTCTCGAGCGCGTTGGCCTCGATCTGCCGGACCCGCTCGCGCGTGACCCCCAGGTGGCGGCCGATCGCCTCCAGCGACATCGGCTCGCCGTCGCCCGCGAGGCCGTACCGGAGCTCGAGCACCGTGCGCTCGCGGTCGGGCAGCTCGTCGAGCGCCTTCCGGAGCGTCTCCTGGCGGAGGCTGACCTCGACCTCTTCGTCCGTGTGCGCCTCGGCCGCGAACAGGTCGCCGAACGAGCCGGAGTCGTACTCGCCGATCGGCTTGTCCAGGCTCGTCACCGCGCGCGCAGCCGACTTGACCTCGCGCACCTGCTTCAGCGGCAGCTTGGCCTCCTTGGCGAGCTCCTGGTCGGTCGGCTGGCGTCCGAACTTCGCGACCAGCTCGCGCTCGGCGCGCGCGATCTTCTGCTCGCGCTCCACGATGTGCACCGGGATCCGGATCGTCCGCGACTTGTTCGCGACGCCACGCTGGACGGCCTGACGGATCCACCACGTGGCGTAGGTGGAGAACTTGAAGCCCTTGCGGTAGTCGAACTTCTCGACGGCGCGGATCAGCCCGATGATCCCCTCCTGGATCAGGTCGAGGAGCGACAGGCCGTGCCCCTGGTAGCGTTTGGCGATCGAGACGACCAGCCGCAGGTTCGAGTTGATCATCAGGTCCTTGGCCTCCTTGTCGCCGCGCTCGATGCGCTTCGCAAGCTCGACCTCGTCCTCGGCGGTCAGCAGCTTGTACCGACCGGCCTCGTTCAGGAACAGCTGAAGCGCGTCGGTGGTCGCGTGCGCCAGCTCGCCGTTGTCGAAGGTGGCGTCGTCCTGGACGACATGCCCGCAGTCGTCGCTGAGCTCGATCCCCCGCTCGTCCAGCTGCTCGTAGACCCGCGCGAGCTCGTCGTCGTCGAGGTCGAGCTCGTGGATGAGCTCGTTGAACTGCGACAGATTGACGCAGCCCTGCTCCTCTGCTCGGTCGATCAGCGCTGTCAGCCGGTCCATCAGCTCCGCCCTGGAGAGTCCCCGATCATTGCTCAGACTAACCTTTGCCACCGTCATAGCAACCCGCAATAGCGCGCGGTGGTGGGCCAGGGCCAGAATCCGCGTGTCCGATACGCCCGCTCGGCGGCCCACATCTGCTCGAGCGGCGTCCAGTGGTCGGCGGTTCCTTTGGCCCGGTAGAGCTGGATCGCGTACGTCCGCTGGAACTCGACGTCCATCTGCAGCCCGCCGTAGTAGGGGGCGTCGGCGTCGGTCCAGGAGCCCTCGTACCGATGGATACAGACCCACTGTGACTGGTGCGGCGGGCGGTGCGCCTGGGTTCTGGCGACGGTCGCACGGTGTCTCCACACCCCGAGCACCCAGCGGCGGTAGCCGAGGTTCTCCACCCTGCGGGCGCTGTCGCTGTAGGGCGTGCGCGGCCGCAGCATCACCCCTTGCCAGCGCCAGGTCTCGTCGCGGTGGGCGGCGATGATCGGCAGCAGCGCGGACCCCGTGTCCGGAGCCACGCGTTTGACTGCACGCACCCGGTTCGGAGCCTGCTGCCGCGCGGTCGCCTGCGGCACGAGCGCGATCGCACCGGCCACGAGCACGGCAAACAGGACGACGTTTTTCAACGCGGTGGACTCCTTCCTTGGTGCTTGGCGACGACCGGAGCGGTCAACCACGTTGGGGAACGCACGTCGTCGTCTCGCCTCGAGAGGACTCGCGCGCCGCGGCCGCTCAGCCGTCTGGCTTTGCGCTTGCCCACGGAACGTAGCAAGCGGAAGGGCCGAGCGCGCTCCTCCAGGTGAGCGAAGCGGTCACCTTCCTCTGGAACGAGGCGATCAGGCGTTCGCTTTCGGGCAGCAGACGCCCTCGCTCGACGACGCCAGCGGCGACCCCACGCTGGACGGACTCGACGAGCGTCGTGTCCTCCCGGCCGACCTGATCGTCGAAAGCGATCAGCTCCCGCGCCCATGCGTCGTCCACGTCCGCGCCGAAGAAGTAATCGAGGAAGCCCGCGGTGCGGCCGGTCGTCTCCGGCCACAGCGGCCCGATCGAGAGGTTGGCGGAGCCGGGGTAGACATTGATCTTCAGCGCCGGCCAGACGAGGTGGAACGCGCAGGTGCCGTTGCCGTCGCGGGCCGTCCCGTACTGGCTCCAGACGGGGCCGTCGCCCTCGATGGAGTACGCGTCCGGGTCGACGTCGACCAGGCGGCTGAACGCCGGATGAGCGGTCGGGCAGTGATAGCACTCGAGGTAGTTCTCGACCGCGACCTTCCAGTTCGCCTCGAGCGCGTAGTCGACCCGCTCGCGGAAGACGAGATCGGCCGGGTCCGACGGCAGGCGGGCGCGCGCGAGAAGCTCGGACGGCGGCGGCCCTTCCGGATCCACGCCTGCGAAGAGGAACGGCCCCCAGCGGTCCAGGGAGAGCGGGGCGAGACCGAGGCCGGTTGCGTCGAAGCCCTCCTCCCGGTCTGCCCGCGGCACCGCTCGCAGCCGCCCGTCGAGCCCGTACGTCCACGCGTGGTACGGGCATTGCAGCGTCTCGCGGCGACCGGCACCCGCGACGATCTCGGAGCCGCGGTGGCGGCAGACGTTCACGAACGCACGCAGCTCGCCGTCGGCGTCCCGCGTGACCACGACCGGCAGCCCGCCGGTCGTGCAGGCGAAGTAGGAGGACGGCTCGGGCAGCCTGGCGGCATGGCCGACGTAGTGCCAGGCACGGCGGAAGATCCGCTCGCGCTCCGCGGCCAGCACCGCCGGATCCGAGTACCAGCTCCACGGATAGGTGTCAGCCACGCGCAACCTCACGTTCGGCTCCCCGTGGGCCGATGTAGAGCGGGTGCGACGCGCGGTCCGGACACTGCTCGCCTGCCTGGCGCTCGCCGGCGCATTCGCGGGGGCGGCCCACGCGAGCTCGGGCCTGCTGATCGGCGTCGCCGACGACAGCCTCAAATGGTCCGACAAGGCGACCGCCCAGCGCGCCCTGGTCTACACCCGCGACCTGGGCGTCCGCGCCGTGCGCGTCACGGTCCCCTGGCAGCCCGGCCAGACGCAGCTGAGCGTGATCGACCGCCAGCCGGTCGACCGCATGATCCTCGCCACCTGGGGCGGCGGGCTCCGGGTCGTGCTCGCCGTCTACGGCCGACCCGGCGACGCTCCCCAGAACGACGCGCAGCGCGCGGCCTACTGCCAGTTCGTCGCGAGCCTCCTCCACCGCTACCCGGGCGTCAGCGACGTCGTGATCTGGAACGAGCCGAACTCCAGCCGCTTCTGGCGGCCGCAGTTCGCTCCGAACGGAACGAGTCTGGCGCCTGCGATGTACGAGGCGCTGCTCGCCCGGTGCTGGGACGTGCTCCACGCTGCACGGCCCGGCGTGAACCTGATCGCGGCATCCTCCCCGCGCGGAAACGACAAGCCGGCCGCCTCGTCCAACGTCTCCCATTCGCCCGTCAGTTTCTACCTCGGGCTCGGCAATGCCTACCGCGCGAGCGGCCGGCGGCTGCCGATCTTCGACACCGTCGGGCACAACCCCTACCCGGTCACGAACGCGGAACGGCCGTGGGTGCGCCACACGACCGGCAGGACGATCGCCGAGGGCGACTACGACAAGCTGATGGCGCTGCTCCAGCAGGCGTTCGGCGGCAGCGGCCAGCCTCTGCCCGGCCAGAAGCAGGTGCGGATCTGGTACATGGAGCAGGGCTTCCAGACCTCCGTCGACCCCGTCAAGCGGCCCCTCTACCGCGGCAGGGAGACCGACCGGCAGGTGCTGCCGTCGTTCTTCGCGCTCGCGGCGGCGCGCAGGACAGCCGGGTTTGAGCCCGACCAGGCCACGCAGCTCTCCGATGCGCTCCGCGTCGCGTACTGCCAGCCCGCCGTCGGCGCCTTCTTCAACTTCGAGCTCGCCGACGAGCGGAACCTGGCCGGCTGGCAGTCCGGGGTGCTCTGGGCCGACCTGAGCCCGAAGCCGTCGTACGGACCGTTCAAGGCGGCGGTCCGCGCCGTGACCGCCGGACGGGTCGACTGCGCCCGCTACGCCAGGCTGTCCGCGGAGACCGGCGTGGGGATGGGCTTCACCACGCGACCCAAGCGCAAGACTCCGTTTGCACGCACGTGAAGTAGCCTCTGCGCGTGATCATCCGCGCACTCGCAGAGGCCGAGCCCTTCACCACCGCCGACGGGAGCACGATCCGCGAGCTGCTCGGCCCTCCGACTGCTCCCGTGCGCAACCAGAGCCTGGCCGAGGCGACGCTCACCGGCGGACAGGCGACGGAGCGCCACTATCACGCCGAGAGCGAAGAGATCTACTACGTGGTCGAAGGATCCGGCCAGATGGAGCTGGACGGCGAGCGGCGGCCGGTCGGCGTCGGCGACGCCGTCCTGATCCCGCCTCGCGCCCGCCACCAGATCCGCGCGGACGCCGACGGCCTGCGCTTCCTCTGCTGCTGCGCTCCCGCCTACCGACATGAGGACACGTTCTTCGACTAGGTAGATTTTTCCGATGCCGCGCGTCACCATCGGGCTCCAGGTCATCCCGCAGCACGGCGACTTCGAGTCGATGAAGCGCGCGTGGATCGAGGCCGACGCGATGGGCGTCGACCGGATCTACAACTGGGATCACTTCTTCCCGCTGAGCGGCGACCGCAACGGCAAGCACTTCGAGTCGCTGACCGTCCAGGCCGCGATGGCGGCGCTGACGAAGAATGCCGAGATCTCGTCGCTGGTGATCTGCAACTCGTACCGCAACCCGAACCTGCTCGCGGACATGGCCCGCACGATCGACCACATCTCCGGCGGGCGCTTCGTGCTCGGAATCGGCTCGGGCTGGTTCCAGCACGACTACGACGAGTACGGCTACGAGTTCGGTACCGCGGGCAGCCGCCTGCGCGACCTCGACCGCGCCCTGCCGATCATCAGGGCCCGCTGGGAGAAGCTGAACCCTCCTCCGCTTCGGCGCATCCCGATCCTGATCGGCGGCAGCGGCGAGAAGGTGACCTTGCGCATCGTGGCCGAGGCAGCCGACGAGTGGCACACCTTCGGCGACGCGGGCACCCTCGTGCACAAGTCGCGCGTGCTCGACGACTGGTGCGAGCAGGTCGGTCGCGACCCGAAGGAGATCGTCCGCTCGACGACGATCTTCTCCCAGTCGCGCGGCGAGCAGCAGGACGGCGAGAAGCTGATCGAGCTCGGGTTCACCGACTTCGTGGTCAGCGTTCAGGGGCCCGGCTGGGATCTGAAGGACCTGGAGCAGGCGCTGGCCTGGCGGGACGAGCTCGGCTAGAGCCGCCCAGGGTTCAGCCCGGCCGCCGGAACGTCGATGCTCACCTGCAGTGACGGTAGTCGCACGCCTGGCGGTGGTCGTCTTCGCGCTCGCCCTCGCTCCGGCGGCGGGAGCCGTCGTCGTCGCCTACCCGGCCGCGCAGAGCATCCCTGCGTGGGGCCGCCTGCCCGGAGGCGGCAGCCCGTCACTCACGCTCAAGCCGCGATCGGCGAGCGCGAGGGTGCCTGGCTCGTGGCGACGGACGCGCGCACCGTCTCGGCAACGGTCGACGGTAGCGCGCTCGGCCAGCTGAAGGCGCAGCTCTCCTTCGGCCACTTCGTCTCGTTCGGCGCGCGCGCCGTTCCAGATGCGCTGCTGCCCTGGAACGGGTCGGAGCGGCAAACGGAGCAGCCGAACCAGCCGCTCTACCTGCACGTGCTCGTCCCGCCCGACGCCCGTCCCGGCAACTACGCCGCGACCGTCACGGTCACGGCCGACGGCAAGCCGACGCCGGTCCGTGTCTCGATCCGCGTGTTCGCCGTGCAGCTGCCGGCTCCCTCCGCAGTGCACGGCAACCTGCTCACCTCCTTCCACGTCATGCCCCAGTCGTACGTGTCGAAGGTCGACCAGCTCTACCACCTCGGCTCGAACGCTGCGCGCTCGGCGACCGACGCAAGGCTCTTCTCGTTCCTCGCCGCCTACCGGATCTCGCCGGCAGGCTGGGGCTTCGGCGAGCCGACGTCGCGCGCCGGCTACCTCTCGTACCTCTACACCCTCGACGAGCCCGGCCTCGAGGGCATGCGGCTCGTCGCGCAGCAGGCGGCCACCGCGCACCGCTGGGACCTCCTCGACGTCGTTCGCCGGAAGCGCGGCCCGGCCGCGGTGCGGGCGATCCTCGGCAGCGCCGGCCTCTTCAGCGCCGCGGCGCAGAGGGTCGAGCTCGCGAGCAGCGTCGGCTGCGAGCTCCACGGCTCCACGCGCTTCTCCTGGCCGCTCTGGTCGCACGACGCTTCCACCGCCCGGAGGATCGAAGCGGCTCACCTCCAGGCGCTCCGCGCCGCGTCGGGCTAGTCGCCGGCGGCCGAGCGCTGCCTCGCGTCCTGCGCGCCTCGATTCTCTACCCTTCCGCTCATGGCCGACCTGCCGTTGACCGGAGGTTGCCTCTGCGGGGGCGTCCGCTACGAGCTGGCCGAGGCGCCGGTCGTGGCGGGCTACTGCCACTGCACGCGCTGCCAGCGCCGCACCGGCAGCGCGGCGGCGTGCTCGGCTCTGATCGTCCCGGGCTCGATGCGAATCACCGAGGGCGAGGAGCTGCTGGCGTCGTTCGACCCTCCCGACGGGTGGTCGAAGGTGTTCTGCTCGGCCTGCGGCAGCGCCCTCTATGCCCAGAGCAACGACGACCCCGGCCTTCGCAACGTCCGCATGGGTACTTTCGACGGCGACCCGGGGATCGCGCCCTCGTACCGTCAGTTCACGGCCTACGCGGCCGCCTGGGAGCCGATCCCCGACGACGGCCTGGCCCGCTACCCCGAGCGGCGGCCGCCCTCGTGACGCCGCTCCACGTGACCGACCCGACCGTCGTCCCCGGGGTCGGCGAGAAGGTGATCCGCGAGCTGGTCGGCAATGCGAGCACTGGGATCGACACGCTGAGCGTCGCGCGGATGACGAGCCCGCCCGGCTGGGAGGAACCCGCCCAGACGCCCGAGTTCGACGAGGTCACGGTCGTCCTCGAGGGCGCGGTCGTCGTCGAGCACGACGGCGGATTCATCACCGCGAAGGCGGGCGAGGCGATCCTCGCCCGCGCCGGCGAGCGGGTGCTTTACTCGACGCCGGACGGGGCCGAGTACGTTGCCGTCTGCGTCCCTGCGTTCGCCCCCGACGCGGTGCACAGGGGGGAATAGGCCCAATCGGGGTATAGGAAGGAGCGTCGCCATGTGTCGGAACATCCGCACCCTCTACAACTTCGAGCCACCGACGACGCGCGAGGAGATCGACGCCGCCGCCGTCCAGTATGTCCGCAAGGTCAGCGGCATGCAAAGTCCCTCTCAGGCGAATGCGGCTGTGTTCGAGCACGCGGTCGAGGAGGTCGCGGCGGTAACGCAGCGGCTGCTCGACAGCCTCGTCACGTCGGCTCCGCCGCGCGACCGCGAGGTCGACGCAGAGCGGCGGCGGGCACGCGCGGCCGTCCGCTTCGGCACGGCGGGCTAGATGCGCTTCCGCCGCGGCGCGACGCTCGACACGAGCCAGGTCACGGACGTCCGCGGCCGCCGTTCGACCGGGCTCGCGCTCGGCGGCGGCGCCGGCGGCCTCGGAGTCGTCGGAGTGCTCATCTTCCTCGCGATCACGCTCTTGACAGGGAACAGCGGCGGACTGGGCCAGCTCGGGGCGCTGGACGACCAGGCGGTCGGCCAGGGAACCACGCCAAGTACCGTCGCGGCCGATTGCCGGACGGGCGAGGACGCGAACACGCGCGACGACTGCCGCATCGTCGGCGTCGTGAACAGCGTCCAGAGGTTCTGGACGGGCGTCTTCCAGAACAGCAACCGGACGTATCAGCCCGTCAACACGGTGTTCTTCAGCGGCTCGGAGAACACCGGCTGCGGCCGCGCGACCTCGGCGGTCGGGCCTTTCTACTGTCCGGCCGACAAGCTCGTCTACATCGACCTCGGCTTCTTCGACGACGTCAGGGACCAGCTCGGCGTGGAGGTGACGCCGTTCGTGCAGGCGTACGTGATCGCGCACGAGTACGGACACCATGTGCAGGACCAGCTCGGCGTCCTGGACGCGATCCGCGGCGACCGCCAGGGCCCCGAGAGCAAGGCAGTCCGCTCGGAGCTCCAGGCCGACTGCTACGCAGGCGTCTGGGCCGCCCACGCGGTCGACACGGGGCTGATCGAGGAGCTCACGCAGGCGGACATCAATTCGGGCCTCGACGCCGCGGCGGCGATCGGCGACGACCGGATCCAGGAGAAGACGCAGGGCCAGGTCAACCCCGAGACGTGGACGCACGGCTCGTCCGAGCAGCGCCGCCGCTGGTTCTCGCGCGGCTACGAGACCGGCAAGCCGGCCGCCTGCGACACCTTCTCGGGCTCGATCTAGACCGACCGATGGAGCCAACCATGCGCGTGGCGACGTCGGCGGACGCCGGGGCGATCGAAGCGCTGATGAAGGAGTCCGGCGCGGCGCTCTTCCCCGACGTCTACGACGGCCGGCAGGCGGCGAGCATGGTGCGGTTCGTCTCGCAGGTCGATCCAGTCCTGCTCGAGGACGGCACCTACTTCGTGCTCGAGGCCGGTGGCGAATTGGTCGGCTGCGGCGGCTGGAGCCGCCGCGACAAGCTGTACACGGGCGGCGACGACGCCGGCGGCGAGCGGCTGCTCGACCCGGCGGCCGAGCCGGCGCGAGTCCGGGCGATGTTCGTGCGGGCGGACTGGACGCGCCGCGGCCTGGGGCGACGCATCCTCGACGCCTGCGAGGCGGCGGCACGGGCAGAGGGCTTCCGCATGCTCGTCCTGTCGGCGACGATGTCGGGGCTGCCCCTCTACATCGCGTACGGGTTCGAGCGGATCGAGGATCAGGAGATGACGATGCCCGACGGAGTAAGGGTCACCTGCGTGTCGATGCGGAAGCCGATCGCCTGAGCCCGGACGACCGGCTGGCCGAAGGACTCCACGGCCTCTACCTCGGTGTGGGCGGCAGCTACCGCACGCTCGGCCGCGTGGGCGAAGGACGCGAGCCCGCCGGTCCCGCGGCGTACGCGAACCAGGCGCCCCCTGGTTGTCCTTCGTCAGCGTGACGATCGAGTCGCTGCCGTCGATGACGACGTAGGCGTTGCTGCCGGTCGCGGCGACGTCGGTCGGTCCGACACACCGGCGGTGGTGATCCCGTAGGCAGTCGACGCGACCATCGCCGCCACCAGCGCGGCGATGGCGAGCGCGGCACCTGAAAGGCGTGGACGCTTCACTGCAAGACCCCTTACCTTCCTGTTTGCTCATCCATAGATGACCGCAGTCCTTATCAATCCACATAAAGCAACCGACTCATCGTCGGTGGACGCTCCAGGGTCGCGGGGTCGGCGGCGGGATGCAGTTGGCTCGGAACCGATCGGCCGAATCGGGTGTATCGCGGGTGTCGACCAGGAGGAGGACAAGATGCGAGTGTCCCGTTCGATCATGGCGGTTGTGGTCACTGCGGCGGCGCTGGGAGCCGCCGGCGCGGCGTGGGCGGTCGGCCCCTGGCCGGGGCTGGCGACGTCGGTGCAGGCGCCGTCCGGCGACGTGCGGTACGCGGCCGCGCGCGCAGGCGGCGCGACGACGGTCAGGAAGGTCGACGCCGACGGGCGGCTGGTCGTGTCCAGGCGGATCGCGGGCGCCTTCGGGATCCCCGCCGTCACCTCCGCCGGCGCCGCCGGAGGCCTCTCCCCGGACGGCCGCCTGCTCGTGCTCGTCGAGCCGCCCAGCTACAACGGCCTCCGGCAGCAGAGCCGCTTCGTCGTCCTCTCGACCCGGACGCTCGCCAAGGCGGCGACGATCACGCTCCCGGGCGAGTTCGGCTTCGACGCGATCTCGCCGGACCGGCGGACGCTCTACGTCATCGAGCACGCCTCACAGGCCGATCTCGTGCGCTACGTCGTCCGCGCCTACGACCTGGCGAAGCGGCGCCTGCTGCCGCAGGCGATCGTCGACAGGCGGGAGCCCGACGAGACGATGAGCGGCTATCCGATCGCGCGCGCGACCTCCCCCGGCGGCGCCTGGGTCTACACGCTCTACACCAAGGGGCCGGGCGGATCCGCCACGTTCGTCCACGCGCTGAACGCGGCCGGGCGATCGGCGTTCTGCATCGACCTCCCCGCCCGGGCGGCGGGCGAGGACATCTGGAGCGCCCGCCTGGAGCTGACCGGCAACACGCTCGCGGTGCGCGAAGGCTCCGGCGCGGTGTTCGCCCGCATCGACACACGCAGCCTGCGGGTGATGCGGTAGCAGGGTCAGGCTCGAGGCCTGACCCTCAGTGCCCCACGGCCCTCGACAAGGCCTTGGAGGCGGCGAGCCATCCGCAATCCTGCGCTGGCTCGACGCGGTCGTTCCCGGTCAGGCGCGCGCCGCCGTCAGCCAGATCGGGTCGCCGGGGGCGACGCCGCCGAGCCCCTCGGCCGCGTTCGCCGGGTTGCCGCGGATCACCGAGGCCCAGCCGCGAGGGTCGACGATCAGGCCCCAGCCTCCGGGCTCGACGTCGGCGTAGGTCGAGACCCGGTGGGCGACGGCAGAGCCCGAGGTCGCGTCGATCTGCACGATGCCCGCCTCCTCGAGGCCGGACGTCGCCAGATCGGCCACGCGCACGTTGAGCAGGACGTTCCCGAAGCGATTCAGGTCGAGCACCTCGCACTCGATCTTCCCGTGCTGGACGGTCGGCTCGGGGATGGTCATCTGCGCGAGCGAGCCAGGGTCGACCGCCGGCCCGAGCGTCTCGAGGGCGGCGCCTGCAGCGAGGTGCGCGGCAGCGGGCGCGAGCACGTCGCGGGCGTGGAACGACGGCGAGATCGGAGTCAGCACGACGCCGGGCGAGGTGATCTCCACGGCCTCCCGCACCCCGCCCAGTGCCACGGCGGCGGGCGCTAGCAGGCCGTTGTCGGGCCCGACCACGAGCCGGCCTTCCTGCGTCTCGAAGGCCAGGTCGCGGTCGCGCCCGACGCTCGGGTCGACGATCGCGAGCAGGATCGCGTCGTGGGCCAGATAGGGCAGCGAGTCGACGAGCAAGAGCGCTCCGTTCCGGACGTCGAGCGGCGGCACCCCGTGCGAGAGATCGACGATCGGGCTTCTGGGCGCGATGCGATTCATCACCGCGTGGCAGATGCCGACCCACTCGTTGCGATAGCCGAAGTCGGAGAGGAAGACGATCGTGCGACCGTTCCCGGGCACCGGGTGAGTCTCGCAGGTCGAGGTCGCGGCGTCGAATACGCTGCCTGCATGGACGCCGGCGTCAGGATCGTCCCCGCCAACCAGGCGGGCTGCGACGACCTCCAGGCGGTTTTCGGCGTGCGCGGCAGCGCCGCCTACTGCCGGTGCCAGCGCTACAAGCTGCGGCCCCGGGAGGCGTTCGCGAAGTTCCCGGTCGAGGAGCGGCGCCCGCCGGCTCCGCGAGCAGGCCGCCTGCGGCCGGCCGGAGTCGCCGACGACCAGCGGTCTCGTCGCCTTCCTCGAGGGCGAGCCCGTGGGCTGGTGCGCCGTCGAGCCACGATCCGCCTACGAGAGCTTGGTGCGCAACAACCGCGTCCCCTGGGAGGGCCGTTCGGAGGACAGGGCCGACGGAAGCGTCTGGGCGGTGACCTGCGTCCTCGTCCGCGCCGGGTTCCGCGGCCGCGGGATCGCGTACGCACTGGCGCGGGCGGCCGTCCACTTCGCCCGCGACCGCGGCGCCCGCGCGCTGGAGGCGTATCCGCTGCTCACGAGCGCAGACCAGAAGATCAGCTGGGACGAGATCCACGTGGGCAGCCGCGGCGTCTTCGCAGCCGCCGGGCTCGCCGAGGTCAACCGGCCGACCAAGCGCCGGGTGGTGATGCGAATCGACTTCCAGGTTCCGCCCAGCTCCTGGGTACGCGGAGTCGTCGCGGATCGGGTCGAACAGCGGCAGGCGGCACGAGTGGCCATCGCGCGAAACCTAGCCGGCCGGCTGCGGACGGAGCATTGGGATAGGTTGCACCGGATGGCTCTCCCGCTCCTGGTTGCGGTCGACGAGCACCCGGACGTTCTGCAGAAGGTGGAGTCCCAGCTCTCCCAGCGCTACGACCGCGACTATCGGGTGGAGTGCCTGTCGGATCCGGACGACGCGTTGCGGCGGCTGACCGAGCTGCGAGGCGCCGGCGAGGACGTGGCGCTCGTGCTCGTGGGGCAGTCGCCGCCGGGCACGATCGGCGACGAGCTCCTCGACAACCTGCGGCGGCTGCACCCACACGCGAAGCGCGCGCTGCTGGTCCCGGCGAACGCCTGGACGGACGAGCCGACGGCAGCGGCGATCCGGGCGTACATGGCACTCGGACGCATCGACTACTACGTGCCTGCCCCGGCCGCGTCGTCTCCGGACGAGGTCTTCCACGAAGCGGTGTCGGAGTTCCTGCTCGAGTGGGCCCGTGAGCGGCTGCTCGTCCCGCAGACGGTCCACATCGTCGGCGAGGCCTGGTCGGGCAGGTCCTACGAGCTCAGGGAGGTGTTCGCGCACTGTGCCGTTCCGCATGCGTTCTGCCTGGCCGACTCGGACGAGGGACGCGAGCTCGTCGCCAGAGCCGGTCCGGACCCGAAGCTGCCGCTGATGGTGCTGCCGGACGGGCGAATTCTGAGCGACCCCTCCGACACCGAGATCGCCGAGGCGGCGGGCGCGCCCTCCGGGCTGGTGAAGCGGACGTTCGACCTCGTGATCGTCGGCGCGGGGCCGGCGGGCCTGTCCGCGGCCGTCTACGGCGCTTCCGAGGGCCTGCGCGTTCTCGGAGTGGATGCGGGCGGCATCGGCGGGCAGGCGAGGTCGAGCTCGCTGATCCGCAACTACCTCGGCTTCGGCCGGGGCGTCAGCGGCAGCCGGCTGGCCGAGGAGGCGTACGGACAGGCGGCGTCGTTCGGCGCCACCTTCCTGTTCATGCACCGGGTGTCCACCCTGAGCCGTGCGGACGACTCCCTGGAGCTGACGCTCTCGGACGGCCGGTTCATCACCGCGAGCGCCGTCATCCTGGCGACCGGCGCGAGCTACCGCCGCCTGGGCATCGAGTCGCTGGAGGAGCTGCGCGGTGCGGGCGTTTTCTACGGCGGCCCGACCTCGGAGGCTCCGGGACTGACCGGGAAGGACGTCTACGTCGTCGGCGGCGGGAACTCCGCGGGCCAGGCGGCGCTTCATCTCGCGCGGTACGCCGGGCGTGTCACGGTCGTCGTCCGCGCTCCGTCAGTCGGTGTGGGGATGTCGCACTACCTCGTCCAGGGCATCGATGCAGCACCGAACGTCGAGATCCGCGCGAGCACGACGGTGGTCGGGGGAGGAGGCGATGGGCACCTGCACCGGCTGGTCCTACGGGACGGCGCCGGCGTCGACGAGACCGTGTCGGCCGATGCCCTGTTCGTCATGATCGGCGCCCGCCCGCAGACCGCCTGGCTGCCGGCAGACGTGGCGAGGGACGACTACGGATTTCTGCTCACCGGCGACGACCTCCCGGCCGCCGGCTGGCCGCTCGAGCGCCGCCCGCTCTCACTCGAGACCAGCATGCCCGGCGTCCTGGCCGCGGGCGACGTGCGCCATGCGTCGGTCAAGCGCGTCGCCGCCGCCGTCGGCGAGGGCTCGATCGCGGTGCAGCTCGTCCAGCGGCTCGTCGCCGACGGACACGTCCAGCTGGCGGAAGCGCCGGAGGCGGCGCGAACGGCCTGAGCCCGGCCCGAGCGCCCAGGCGGCGGGCTCGAAGCTGATCTTCGGCAAGAAACGCGTCGAGCCGAGTCAGCATCTCCGGAGTTCCCTGGCGAACGCTGGGGCGGGCTCTTTGGAGGCGTACACCAACGCGATCCGAGCCCGACCGCCCGTCAGTGTCGTCTGAGCAGCGGAGCCAGATCTTGTATGGCAAGAGCCGCCGCCGCGACGGGGCGTGACGGCCGCGGCACACTGCGCTCCGGGCCATGCCGTCCCGGACTTCGCTCGACCATGAAGCGGCAGGGATCGAACCCGCGAAAACCCGGACGGCAACGTCGGCGCCGTCGACTTCTACGAGTCGCGCGGTTTCGAGAGGCAGGCGGTGATCCTGAGGAAGGGGCTCATCTAGCGCTCCCGCCGCGCAAGAGTCTCAAGAGATCTTCCTGAACACTCGCACAGGCAATTGCTGCCACCAGGATCAGAACTTCCTGGTCGCGGAACTTTGGCGCCCGTACGATTCCTGACATGAAGGAGCCGCCGGAGCTACAGCACAACGGACACTGGAGGATGGCCGTCTGGACCCTCCGCGTGGGATACCTCGGGCTGGCCGTCGCCATCGCGGGCGCGATCGCGCTGGCGTTCGGATCCACGTCGTGGGTCCTGGCCAGCGGGGTGATCATCTGGCTCGCCACGGTCCCCGTGACGTTGACCGGCTTCCTCTGGGCCCGGCACGATCTCCCCCAGCCCCGACCCAGGCTCTGGTCGATGCGGCTCATGCTCATCCACGACTCCGTCCACCCCCTGTAGTCGGCCCAGCGGGCAATGGGGCTTCTCGCGTTCACACACAGCGCAGGCGTGACAGTCGCCGAGGTGGCGTTCGAATCTGACAGGAAAATACGGTTCAGGCGGCCATGGGCTGCTCCAGGGTGACGCGGTGGCCGAGCCCTTCGAGTTGGCGGATGAGGTGTTTGGTGGCGCGTTCGGGGTCGCGTTTGCGGAAGTAGTCGCCGCCGAGGTCGCGGTAGAGCTCGCCGGTGGTGAGCATGTGCCAGCAGATGCAGATGAGCGAGTGTTTGACCGCGCCGAGCGCCTTCTTGTGACCGCGGCGCGGCTTCAGCCGGGTGTACTGCGCGGCCAGGTAGCTGTCGGTGCGGATCGCTGCGAGCGCTGCCTCCTCGAGCGTCCAGTCGAGCCACTTGGAGCCTTTGCGGGTGCGGCCGGAGCGGCGACGGCCGGCCGATTGGTCGTTGCCGGGGCATTGGCCGGCGAAGGAGGCGAGGTGCTTGGCGGTCGGGAAGACGCCCATGTCGGTGCCGATCTCGGCGATGATCGACTCGGCGCCGCGGCGTTGGATGCCGGGGATCGTGCAGAGCAGCTCAACCGCGGGTGCGAAAGGGCGGATCTGCTCCTCGATCGCCTCCGAGAGGCGGTCGATCTGCTCGTCGAGGAAGTCGACATGGGCGAGGATCGCCCCGATCCAGGTCGCGTGCAGCTGGTCGAAGCGGCCCTCGAGCGATTCCCGAAGCGCCGGCAGCTTCCGGCGCAGACGGCCCTTCGCGAGGTCGGCCAGGATGGCGGGGTCGCTGGTGCCGGCGATCAGCGCATCGAGCATCGCCCGGCCGGAGGCGCCGAGGATGTCGGTGGCGACGCAGTCGAGCTTGATCCCGGTGTCCTCCAGCGCCTTGTGCAGCCGGTTCGCCTCCCGCGCGCGCTCCTGGATCTGCGCCTTCCGGTAACGAGTCAGGTTCCTGAGCGCCCGGATCGGCTTCGGCGGCACGAAGCTCGCCCGCAGAAGGCCAGCCTCGGCCAGCTGGCAGAGCCAGGCGGCGTCGGAGACGTCGGTCTTGCGCCCGGGGACCTGCTTGACGTGGCGGGCGTTGACCAACAGCAGCGGGAAGTCGTCCTCGAGGATCGCCCACACCGGCTTCCAGAACACGCCGGTCGCTTCCATCACCACCTGCTCGACGCGGTGCGCGGCCAGCCAGTCACGCAGCGTCAACAGCCCGCGCACGGTCGTCGGGAACTCGGCCACGTGCTGCTCGCGCCCGTTCCCCTCCACCGCGGGCACGCGCACGCAGACGGTCACCTGCGCCTTGTGCACATCGAGCGCCGCCGGCCGTTCAACGATCGTCTCCACGAGACCTCCTCGGGATCGAAGGAACCAATCGTCGCCCAGGGGCCTCGGAAGACTGGCGAGTCTGACAGGCGTGCTCGTGGCAACAGTCCGGAGCTCCGGCGAGACCCGCACGCCAGACTAGCCTCGGGCTCAACCGGCACCAAGAGCAACGACGGCGTCACGGGCGACCCGCCGATCATCCACCATTTTCATTCGCCCGCGCGCGCCCGCCGACGGGCATGGTGACTAGCCGGGAAGCTGAGCGGTACCAGCTTCAGGCGACATTTTCGAACACTCGGGCAGCCGAATAGATCGACCGCGGGTGGGTAGGACAGGACTTCAGAGCACGTATGCCAGCGATCTCGTCGGGAGGTGCCCTTTCATGGAGCCTTGCGTGCATGTCATTACGCTCGCCGTCGACGACCTCCAGCGCGCACTCGCGTTCTACCGTGACGGACTCGGCCTGCCCACGAAGGGGGTGGTTGCCGACGGGTACGAGGGAAGCGAGACCGAAGCAGCCGGAGCGATCGTGCCATTCAAGCTCGACGGCGGCCTGATCCTCTCGCTCTATCCTCGCAGCGAGCTCGCCAAGGACGCACGCATTCCGCCAACCCCGCCAGCCTCAGGCGAGTTCAGCATTGGACACATCGTCCGAGAAAGATCGGAGGTCGACGCGCTACTCGCTCGGGCCCAAGAAGCAGGCGCAACGCTGACCGACGAGGCTCACGAACGTCCGTGGGGAATCTATTCCGGCTACTTCCGCGACCCTGACGGCCACCTCTGGGAAATCATCTGGAACCCCCGCCATGTGCCGACGCCGTCATCGGCCAACTGACGGCCGGGATGCATTCAGCCCTCACCCGCGCGGCGGCTGGCGACACGATCGCTCAGGGGTCATTCGTGAACACTCGCGCAGCCGAGCGGCGCGTTGTCTTCTGGCCCGATTCGCTTGCTTACGGGCTGGGGGTGAACAGCTTCCAGTGCCCCTCGGAGACGACTTCGACGGTGCCGTCTATCACTTTGATGGCGGTCTGATCGTCGACCGCATACGCCGGATTTGGGATCCCGGCCGCCCATCGTCCCGCGTTGGCCATGGAGTTGTCCGGCAGGTCCTCGTGATCCACATGCGGAAAGATCGAAAAATCAACGATTCCCAGCGTTCTGTCGCCACCTGTGGGCGGCTTCCAGCCGACGAAGTCCTCCCCGATGCATGGGGTCAGCACCATGCTCCCGGCACTGAGTCCCACCCAGACTGCCTCTCGCAGCGACGGCAAGAGGTCCGCCAGCCGCGACTGCCGCATCCAGTGGCACAGATACAAGGCATCGCCGCCTGCGACCAGCAGGACGTCAGTCTCTCGGACCAAGGGGACCCAGCGTTCTTCATCGATGCTGGGCAGCGCGGTCAGCTCAAGCACCCCCAAGGACTTCCAACCCAGCTCGCACATCGGTTCCGCGGATCGTCCGGTGATGAACCGCCATGCCCCCGCGCCGGGGCCGACCATGGGGTGCCCGTACATCGCGGTCGGAATGCAGAGGGCGCTCGACTCGGCAATCGATTTGCCCAGCAGCTCGACCAGCGCGTCGCGGATGCTCGCGTTCTTGACACCAGCGGAAGTGAGCAGAAACCTCATACTGCCTCCCGGAGTCATTACTGCAGACGAGAACTTTCGAGAAACGTTCTGGGCGCTTGACGATGCGTCTGCGGTAGAGACAGGCAGTCCACCTGAAACTCATCGGCTCTGGCCAGATCCAGCCTCACGTCCTCAAGGACGCTACTGAAGGATTTCGGAGTCGTACTCTGAATGGCCTCGATCAGTCTTGCGATCCTCGGCGTCATCACGAGGAGGTGGCGAGCCTCGACCGGCCCGCATTCCAGTACGTGTGGGCGTACCACGTCGAGCGAGGACAGCCGAGCCTGCCGACGCTTCGATCTCATCGTCGCCAAGTCGGAACCCGAGTTTGCCTTCAAGTACATACCACGCTTCGTCGTCTGAGCGATGCACGTGCAGAGGGGCGATCCAGTGCGTTCCAACCTCGGCTTTCCATTCGACGAGCACGAAGGCGTCATCGCCCGATCCAAGCTGGCCGTCGGGAAACGGTGCGAACGGTGGCCATTCCCCTCAACCCGGATCACGACTGCCCAGCTGGCGGAGCTGGTTGCAGACAAGAGGTCGCTGAAGCTCTTCGAGCCCCTTTCCAGCGGCGTCTGGATCCTCGTACACGGAGACAGAGTTCGGACGTTTGCCCAGCAATACATCCCCTAACGTGCGCTTCGCGCAGTAGACGATCGGTGCTCACCTCAGCGGGACATTGCGAGGCGGCGGCGGCCCCAGCCTCAGCGCTCGCTTCGAGATCCCGATCGAGTGGTGCTGCTTGCGACCGCTACACCGCCGACTCGAGAATCTCGGCGTGCTCGCTCTCGGGCGGCGTGCCATAGGCGTAGACGATGAGATCGTCGTCGCCGTGGTTGGCCGTCTGGAGCGGCGTGCTCGGCGCGACGTGGATCAGTCCGCCCGCCGGCACATCCTGCCGCTCCGGCGGGTCGCCGAGGTACATCGACAACGTCCCCGAGAGGACAACGAACGTCTCTTCCTGAAACGGGTGCTGGTGGCGCCGTCCCTTGGCGCCGGGCTCGTAGCGCCAGATGTTCGCGCGGGTGTGGGCGAAGCCGGCCAGCTCGCTCAGCTCGGCGACATGACGTGGCGGCTCGTCCCGCTCGTGGGGACGTGTCATCCACTCGAGTTCGTCGGGAAGGATGGCACGGAAGGACACGGCGGCAGCATGGTAAAGGTCTTGTACGGCGAGCGGCTGGAACAGTGCCGCGTCGAGGTCGGATCGTGTCCTGCCGCTGCTCAGCGATCCCGTCGACAGGCTCAGTCACACTCTCCGCCGTTCAGCTCCGGGAGTCGACAATGGACTCGACCCGTTACTCCAGGAACAGTCCGAGCTCGACGAAGAACTCGGTCGCGGCTGCGAGATCGTCAACCACGATGCCGGACGTGCTCTTATCCGCTAGATCGTCAAGATGCGCGAGGTCCTCGCTCGGAAACGGGTGAATCGATTCCCCGCGAAGCGGGAAGCGAACCCGTGGAGAATTCCCGCCGACGGTTCGGAACTATCCGAATTCGGGCGGAAGGGGATGCAACGAGGCGTATGCCCCGGCAACCTTCGCATCGAAGCTCTCGAGGACAACTTCGCCGTGGCCACGGTTCTCCGCATGGATCGCAGTCGCGAGCGCGTACGCGTCCGGCAGCTTGAGGCCCGTTCTCACGCGTACCGCGGCCGCGCGTCTCGCGAGAGCCAGATCGACCTGGATCGTCTCGATGCCGAAGCGCACGAGCATCGCGTCGACGGTCGCGGCGCCGGCGCTGCCGGCAGAGCGGAGTGGCCCGATCAGCACCTCGCTGTAGTTCACCGCCGACACGAGCCGCCGGATCCCCGGTTCGAGCGCGCGACGCATCTTCTCGACGGCCTCGGCATGGTGAGCATCCTGGCCACCGAGGTACGCGATCAGGACGTCTGCGTCAAAGACGACTACGGCCACTCGCGGCGGAGCTCATCCAGGTAGCCCTCGGGATAGACGGTCCCGTCGAAGACACCGGCGAACTCCTTGACGAGATCCTCCGCCCGGATCAGCTCCAGCCGACCTGGCCCGACGACCTCGATCCGCAGATCGTCGCCAGGTTCCAAGCCCGCAGCACGAAGCGCCTCGACCGGCAGCGTGACCTGATTCTTTCGGGAGATCACACTCATTCCTTTACTTTAGCAGCAAACGGTAAAGGCGGACCGTCAGCCTCCCGGCATCCGGGCGGCCGCACCCATCGGGCATCGAACCCGCGTCGGCGGTCCGGTCCGAGCGAATCTGAAGAGGACGCGGACTTAGAGCCAGAAGGGGCTCTCGAATGGGCCCCGGATGACTGTTACGAGCGGGACTATCTGCCTCGCGAAGATTGGGAGCAGCTCTCGCTCTTCGATCCCCCGGAGGAGTAGTGCGACCGGCCGGGGGTCCAGCCGATGAGCGGAAGGTTTCGCGGTACCTCGCTGGAGACATGTCGCGTGTCCTGCGCGAGTCCATGCGATGCGTCCATGGCGCGGTCGCGCTCGTCACCGTGACTCAGCCTGGCAAGTTCGATAACCGGACAGCCGCTAGGCGGTGGCGAGCGCTCAACAGCCGGCTGCGCGTCGTGATGAGCCGGGAGCATGGTCTTCAGCCTCCGCGGATCGTCGCGCGGGTCGGGCAGAGGCAGCGGCGAGGCGCCGACCACCTCCACGGGATCTACCTATGCCGGACTCCGGATGAGCATGAACGAATGCGCGTGTGGGTCGATGAATATCGAGGGCATGCGGAGAGCTATGGCTTCGGTTTTGTCGATGATCCGTTCAAGCTGCGCCGAGGCCGCGACGGGGAGATGCGAGACATGGTGTTCGAGCGTCCCGAGATCGCTGGCGCGTACGTTGGTCGCTACCTCGCGAGCGGACAGCTCGCGGAGTTCCTGAAGGCGAGTGATCGAAGTTGGAAGCCTTTGTGGGTCTCCCCCACGCTTCTCAAGCAGAGCGGGTGGTCGCTCGAACGGTGTCAATGGGTGCGGCAGGGGTGGCACGTGCAGCGGGGCACGTGGCGAGGGTCGAGCGGGCCGTTCGGAGGACTGACGACACGCCGCCCGTCGTGGTGGTTCCGTCCAGAGGACAGGGAGTGGGTGCTAGGGATCGTTGGTGAGGGCGAAGAGCGCGAGGCAGCATGACGGGCCGGAGTTGGGGGGCGGCCGGATGGGTTCCGCCGCAGGCGTACCCACCGGCCGAACTCCGGTCCGTCCCAAGAAGTGCCTTCACGCATCGCCCAGTCACTTGCGCGCCAGATCACTCCTCGCTGCGGCGCTCAAGCCGTAGCGAGGACGTTAGACACTCACGGGGGCCGCGTATAGTTAGCTAATGACGCTGGGAGGACAAGAAAGTGATTCATCCGTTCCGGTCGTTGGTGCGCAGATCCCATGGCTTGACGTTGTCCAGATGGTTTTTCGCGTTTTGGACTTTGACAGGCAAGGCACCACCGTTGATCTAGACGCCGGACCAAAAAGCGTCAAAGCAAGGAGCAAAGTCGGGGCGTATGGGTATTTGCTTGTTGAAGCGCCTACTCTCAATCAGCCTGTCGCCCTTCCGATACTCCACCGCGATGATTTCGTCCAAGCATCAACCGTCTACGACGACCCAGCCTTCAGTTTCCCCGAGGAGGCTGAACTACTCCTAACGTATGCCCCAAAGAAGATCCGAAGGAATGGGCTCGCGAAAGGTTTACGGCACGTACTGCATTTTGCCCTGGTGCCGGAAGGAACACTCGAACGTTATTACTCAGATGATGCGGTTGGCAATAGACGGATGTCTTACCCGGAGCCTCATCTCATATTTGGATCATTTGTGTACGACGGGGTAATCCGTGTGTTGACTAACGATCATCCGGAACTCGGTTAGGCGCCGCCAGGGAAAAACCGTGCGGGGTAGAACGGCCGGCTGACGCCGCACGTGGGGCCACGGGATCCCATGTCACGCGTGTCCTGTCAGACGCCGCGGTACTTGGTTACATCGCCCGACTTGACTCGACTCGTATGTAGGGAGTGCGTACAGGCAAAGGCTCAGGGTCTCCCACCGCCGGCGCCTGATGAGCTGGTCAGGGACGCTCGGCGCGGCGGTAGAGGAGGCCGACGATGAGCGTGCAGAGGAGCAACACCGTAGCGAAGAGGATCCCACAGCTGAGGGGTGAGGGTAGGCCAGTCTCGTAGCCTTTGTTCCATGTTCTGACCAGGGCTTGCCACAGATCTGCGAGCCCCAGGACGACGATGACTATGAACAGGATAAATAGGCCGATCAGGTTGATAACGCCAGCGGGTGTTAGGTATTCGGCGTCGATCGCGGCGCGGGCGAACTCGATGACTGCCCGGATGTGCCCGTTCATCCGCGGTCTCTGAGGGCCACGACAACAGTGGCGAGAAGTACAGCACCGCCTAGAGCGCAGACGAGCGCTACGAAGGGGTTCGCCGATAGACCATTGTCGATGAGCGACGAGATCAGCAGGACGACGCCCGCGCCGGTCAGAGCGGCCGCGATCGCCGAGGCTGATGCGACTCGCCATGGCTCGCGTGCTGGCACCAGCGCTGTCGTCCGCGCATGCTCGTGGCTCGCTGCTTGTAGCGTCGTGCCGGTGGTGCGGCCGCGCGCCGCGACAAGTCCTTCGAAGAGCTTCACAGCCTCGCGGTGCTGTTCGAGGAGCGCATCGAGGTTGGCGGGGTCGATCCGTTCAACAATGATTCCTCCGGAGCTGCTGGCTGTGCGCGCTCCCCGCGCGGCATCGGCGCCGGTTGCTGGGCTCGGTTGCGCCGCGGATGAGGGCAGGTCGGAGACTGCGCTGATGCTCGCCGCGAGGGCGTCGGCCAGGTCAAGTGGTGGGCCTGAAGTGTCCGCGACAGTCGTCTGTTCCGTCATTCAGTCACCCCATGATGGACGGAAATGCTTTGGAGCTAATGCTTGCGAAGTCGTTGCGCGCCATACCCACTGTGTCGCGCACAATTTCCAATGGGTTGTCGATCCCCTCGTCGTCGGCGTACTGGTAGGCGAGCCGTAGGCCCAGCCACCACCGCGAGTCCCGGTCGGGATCCGGGAAGGCGAAGAACTGGTTCTCGTGTACGGGGCCGACGACACCCATTACGAACGAGATGCGCGGGTCATGCGCGGAGGCGATTCCTTCGACAGCTGAGTGGAACGACCCAAAATGCTCCGGCACTACCTTGCTTAGCTCGCCATCGTTGTAGAAGCGTGCGCGTATGAGTTGGGAGACGCGGTCTGGGTCGGAGATTGGGTGGAGCCCGATGAGATCAACACGCGCTCGGGTGGTCTTCTTTGGCTTCAGGACCTTGTACACGTCGCTGAGCCACGCTTCGCCAAGAGCCGGGGCTTCTGGCGCCCACTTCGGACCCTCGGCGTTAATACCAGCGTTCTTGAGTCCGTAGAGGACGGCGATGCGGCGATCGCTCTCCTCGAGTGGCGGGCTGAGCGTCACCTGGGCTGGGTTCTCGTTGAAGGCACCAAAGACGGGCCCGTGAGCCCATTGTTCGGCTAGGACGCCTTTGAGGCTCCAGTAGGTATAGGCCGAGTGGTAGGCGACTGAGACTTCCAGCCTTTCAATTCTTAGCTTCTTCTTGTTCCAGGCCATTCGTCCCGGTCGGCAGTAAACCACAGGCGCGAAGGCAGTTTGGCGGCCTTCAGCCCCCGAAGGGTTAGGGGAAAGTGGGAAGCGCCTTGACGTAATTACGCGGTGCGTGTATGTATATACGCATGCCCCGTGTTAGCAGACCCATGAAATTGATCACTCTGCGGATCGATGCGGAGGAGAAGGCACGTCTGGAGCAGCTGGCCGAGGAGCGGAACGTCACGCTGTCGCGGGCTCTACGGGAGGGCGCGTCGCTATACCTCGGAGAGGTTCGGGAGAAGGTGCACCGAGCACGTGGAGGCGAGGCCACCTTCCTCGGTGTCCGCCGTGACAACGACGGTCGAAACCTCGATGCGACGACGGAGCCGACGCCAGGGGAACGCCGGAAGGTTGCCGCGTTGCGGAGGTCGTTGTATGAGCGGGGTCTGGCCAGTGTGCGAGAAGCGTGGGTTGCGAACGGGAGACCCGGGATCGTCTTAGGCGCTCTGGCTCATTGGCTGAGCCTTGTGGGCCAGATCTATGGGAGTAATCCCGGCGAGCCTGGGTGGGATGCGTTCCTCCGTGACTATTGCCCGGAGTACCAGGACAGAGACAAGCGCGCAGAGCTACGCCGCACGGTGCGTGGGGGCCTTCTTCTCGGAACCCGGCTGAACGTCGGCGAGGTAGTCGAGACGCTAGATCGGGGCTTCCTTCGGTTTCTTGATGATGCGGAGCACCAGGACCTCGTCCGCCGGGCTGTGCTGCCAGCATGGGCGGTGCTTGAACGGAGCCTCCACGGATGAGGCTCGGTCGCGCTGTCGATGACTTCCTCGCCTGGCGTCAGGTGGAGCGCGACGCAACGCCCCGATCGGTGGCTTCGTATTGGGCGATTCTCCGCAAGCTCGTCGATGCATTTCCCGAAGATCAAGTGAACGATCTGACCACCGACGACCTCCGCGGTTTCCTACGTACTTGGCGCGAACGAAGCGCTGCCACACGGTCGAATGTGATTTCGGTGATCCACTCATTTTTTGCGTGGGCGGAGGAGGTTGACCTAGTCGAAGTCGATCCCAGCAGGAAGATCCGGCGGCCGCCGAAACGGCGGCCGGCGATCCATCGTCCGACGCTCTCTGATCTCGAAAGACTACGAACAGCGGCCACTCTCCATGAGCGGCCGGCGCTTCTTCTCATGGAGGGCGCGGGTCTGCGGAACAGCGAGGTACGTGGATGCCGGTGGAAAGACGTTGATCTCGTTAACGGACGGGTTCACGTGTTCCGCAAGGGTGGCCAGTGGCAGTGGGTTCCGCTTGCCCCGGACGTATTGGCGGAACTGCGGAACTGCTTCCGTCTGATTGGGCCGGAGCTGACCCACTACGTCTTCACAGTCGAAGTCGAGCAGTGGAACTCCTCAACCGATCGTCGGCGTCGGCGGCTCGACGCAACCAAGTCAAGGTCGTCTCAGGCGCTCGGTCGAATGGTAAAGCGAGTCTGCAAGCGGGCCGGCATTCGTGAGTACTCACCCCACTCCCTCCGGCATGGGTTCGGCAATCGATTTCTGAGGGAGAGCGGGAAGGATCTCGCGACCCTGCAGGCGCTCTACGGCCATTCCCGTCCAGACACAACCCAGGGGTATACGGATCAGCTGAGCCTTGACGAGCAGGCCGATGCACTGAGGAGAGCCGTAGAGCAAAGAGGCGCACAAGCGTCGTCTGATCTGACGACGCCTGGCGATCAACCCTCAAGTACCCTCGAAACCGAGGAGTGGAGGCGGCGGGAATCGAACCCGCGTCCGCAGCCGCACCGGTCCGAGCCTCTACAGGTGTAGCTCACCGTTTGCTCTCGCCCCGCCGGCCGGTGGTGAGCGACCTACCGCCGGGGCCAGCCATCCTGTGGTCTCACCCCTCCGCCGATTGGCTCTGCGTCGGGGCCAGCCCGTTTATGACGCCGCTACCCGAACCACGGGCCGAGTCCGGAGCGACGCGTCACCTAATTACTTAGGCGGCGAGTGCGAGATCGTTATCCGCACTTACGTTGGTTCCCGGTTGTTTTACGAGGCCGACCGGGGACCTCGACCTGCAGCTCAGCCGGAGAACCGACCACGTCGAGACCTGGTCGCCCCCGTATGTCTTCCGGAACAGTGTAGCCGCGGCAGCTTCAATCCGACCGGCCGCATCCGTGCGAACACCTCCCAGAGAGCACACCGAGACGGGAGGAACGTCGTGAAGAAGCTCGCATTGCTCGTCGCCGCAACAGCGACGGTCGCACTGATTGTCGTCGCCTTCGCCGGCGCAGCGGAGACCTACACGGTCAGGGCGACGCTGAAGAACAACATCGAGGTCCCGAAGCCGAAGAGCGCACGGCTCGCGAAGGGCGCGTTCAGCGCGAAATACGTCGAGAATAAGACTGGCGCGACGCTCACCTGGAAGCTGACGTACTCGCGCCTCACGGGCAACGCGCTGGCCGCCCACATCCACATGGGCAAGCCGGGCGTCGCCGGCCCGGTGGTCGTCCCGCTCTGCGGCCCTTGCAAGAACGGCCAGACGGGCAAGGTCCACATCTCGAAGGCCGTGGTCTCTGCCCTCGAGGGCGGTAAGGCCTACATCAACGTGCACACGAAGAAGAACGCCGCGGGCGAGATCCGCGGCCAGGCCAAGGTCGCCGAGTAGCGACCGAGGAAGGCCGGGCGGGCCCGCGGCGGCCCGCCCGGCTCCCCTGCACCCAGCGTCAGCTGGTGCTGCTCATCGCGGCCATCGCGTCCTTTGCGCGCTCGGCCATCTCCTCGGGCGGGACGTCCTCGACGTGGGTCGCGATCGACCACGAGTGGCCGAACGGATCCGTGAGCGAGCCGAAACGATCGCCCCAGAACTGGTCGGCGACCTCCATCGTGACGGTCGCTCCCGCGTCGATCGCCCGCTGCGCAACCGTGTCGACGTCCTCGACGTAGAGGAAGATGCCCGCGGTCGTGCCGCCCAGCTCGGTCGGCGACTTCGTCGTCGACTGCGGGACCGAGTCGGACAACATCACCATCGAATCGCCGATCTCGATCTCGGCGTGTCCGATCTTGCCGCCGGGCGCCTCCATTCGCATGCGCTCCTCGGCGCCGAAGGCGTTCTTGTAGAACTCGATTGCGGCAGCCGCGTCGTCGAACACGAGGTACGGCGTGGCGGTGCGATACCCCTCCGGAATGGGCTTCGGCATTGATCCCTCCTTCGGTCGTGCGGCAGAAGCGCCGCTGAGGCTCCCGTGCCCCTTTTCCGCCCGGCGAAACCTCGTCTCCGGATGCTCACCAGATCGTCGGCGAACGGCCGTTCTACCGGCGCGACTTGAGCGCCCGCTGCATCGCGCGGTCGGCCTCCCGCTTGGCGATGTCGCGACGCTTGTCGATCGTCTGCTTGCCGCGCGCGAGGGCAATCTCGACCTTCGCGCGCCCGTCCTTCCAGTACATGCGGGTCGGCACCAGGGTGAGGCCCTTCTCGCGCACCTTGCCGTACAGCGAGGCGATCTCTCCGCGGTGCAGGAGGAGCTTGCGGTCGCGCGTGGGGACGTGGTTGGCGATGTTGCCCTGGTCGTAGGTGGAGATCTCGGCGCCGACGAGCCAGACCTCGCCGTCGCGGACGTCCGCGAACGCCTGCGTAAGCGAGGCGCGGCCGTCGCGCAGCGACTTCACCTCGGTTCCGGTCAGGACGAGGCCCGCCTCGAAACGGTCGAGGAGCTCGTAGTCGTGGCGCGCGCGGCGGTTGTCCGCGATCAGCTTCTCTCCGGCCATGCCGCGACAAGTCTAGGCGCGGGTCAACCGCAGCAGCCCGAAGCCGAGCATGAGGAACGGCGCTGAGCTGAGCGCGTATGCGATTGCGACGGGCATCGCTGCACGATCGGTGCCTCGAACAACGGTGTCGCTACGGCCGGCAGGCGTTCCGCGTGCGGCTGGCCGTACCCCGACGTCACCATCTAGACCGGCGGCCCGGTGGAGCCGACCGGGACGGTCGGGATCCGCCTCGCTCCGAACAGCGCGATCACCGTGATCAGAGCGAGGATCGCCAGGGCGGCCTGTAGACCGTCGATACGGGCTCTCTGGTACCCGGCGAGCGCGTCGTCCGCCGCCCGGCTGCTGACGTGGGCGTCGGCGAGCGCTTTCTCGAGATCTTCGTCCGAGATGAACGGCACCCCGCTCGCCAGCTCCGTGCTCGCCTTCGACTTCACCGGCGTAGGGATTGCGTCGCTCGACTGGATGTTCGCGATGAACGCGGCGGTCAACGCGGCGATCATCACCGAGCCGGCGAGCGCCGTCCCCAGCGACGCACCGAGGTTCGTCATCGTGTTCTGGAGCCCGCCCACCTCCGGGCTCTCGTCGTCGGGGACAGCGGAAACCGTGATCGCGCCGAGCTGCGATGCGAGTGCGCCGATGCCGAGGCCGATCAGGAGCATCGGGACGAAGACCACCTCGGCCCCGGAGTTCGCGTCGAGCCCTCCGAGCAGGATCAGCCCGCCGGCGAGGAGCGAGAGCAGGCCCGAGCGCACGATGCGGCGCGGCGAGACCCTTGGCCAGATCTTGGGGACACCGATCGCCGCGGCAAGCAGGGTGACCGACAGCGGCAGCAGCTTGACTCCGGTCTCCAGCGCCGAGAGGCCGAGGCAGATCGAGAGGTAGAGGGGGACGACGAAGAAGACCCCCGCCTGGATCATGAACTGCGAGAAGAACATGACGAGCCCGCCGACCAGTTGGTTGTTGCGGAGCATGTCGGGGCGGATGAGAGGCTCCTTGCCACGATCGGCCTGGCGGTGCAGCCACGCGAAGAAGAGCCAGATCACGAACAACCCGGCGATCATCAGCCAGATGCTCGGAGACAGCCCCGCCCAGGACGGGCCGCCGGGCTTCGACCGGATCCAGCCCCATGTGCCGGTCTTGAGCACGCCGAAGACGAACAACCCGAGCCCGGCCGCCGACAGCACGGCCCCGACCACGTCCAACTGCGGCCGCTTCTCGACCGGGGCGTCCGCAATCTTCCGGGTGAACAGGAGGATGATCGCCACGATCACGACCTCCCCCGCGAACACCCATCGCCAGGAGAAATACGTCGTGCAGAAGCCGCCGATCAGCGGTCCGACGGCGACGGCGATCGCGCCTGCCGCGGCGACGAGCCCGTAGGCGGCAGGCCGTCTCGCAGCGGTGAAGTTCCCGGCGACGAGCGCGACGATCGCAGGCAGGATCAGGCAGGCGCCGACGCCCTCGAGGAACGACCAGCCGAACAGGAGCACCGGGTAGTTCGGCGCGATCGAGGTCGTGAAGGAGCCGCACCCATAGATCACGCAGCCGATCGCGAACGCCCGTTTCCGCCCGATCATCGCGCCGACCTTCGCACCGGTGATCATCAGCGCGGCCATCACGAGGGTGTAGAGGGTGATCGCCGTCTGGATGCCGGTCACGGTCGTGCCGACGTCCTTCGCCACCTCTTCGATCGAGACGTTCATCACCGAGCTGTCGAGCGTCATCAGGAACTGACCGGCCGCGAGCGTGAACAGGACGAGCTGTGAGCCCGATGCGGCCTTGCTTGCCGGCACGGCGTTCGCGGTCGCCATCCTGGCGACGACCCTAACGGTCGGTGTGACCGAGCACCGGCCGGGATCGTTCCACCTTCCCCTCCCGGCGGCGGATCCCCTCGACCACTGCGCGTGACCGTACTTGTCCGAAGACGGATGGGCGTCGGCACTGATGCACCGGCGACACACCTATCGCAAAGTGGCGCTATGCGACGCGTCATTGTTGACGGGAACGAGGCGGCTGCACGGATCGCCTACCGGACGAGCGAGGTGATAGCGATCTACCCGATCACGCCCGCTTCGCCGATGGGCGAACTCGCGGACGCCTGGGCGGTCGCGGGTGAGCCGAATCTGTGGGGCTCCGTTCCCGAGGTCGTGGAGATGCAGAGCGAGGCCGGCGCCGCAGGCGTGCTCCACGGAGCGCTCCAGACCGGCGCCCTTGCCACGACGTTCACCGCCTCCCAGGGTCTGCTGCTGATGATCCCCGACATGTACAAGATCGCGGGCGAGCTGACGCCGACGGTCATCCACATCGCGGCGCGGGCACTCGCAACCCACGCGCTCTCGATCTTCGGCGACCACTCCGACGTGATGGCCGCCCGCAGCACGGGGTTCGCTCTCCTCGCCTCCTCCTCGGTGCAGGAGGCCCAGGACCTCGCGCTCGTGGCCACGGCGGCGACGCTCGAAACGCGGGTTCCCTTCCTCCACTTCTTCGACGGCTTCCGCACCTCGCACGAGCTGAACGTGATCGACCTCGTCGACGACGAGGCGATCGCGGCGCTCGTTCCCGACGCGCTCGTGCAAGCTCACCGGGGACGATCGCTGAGCCCCGATCATCCGGTGCTGCGCGGCTCCGCCCAGAACCCGGACGTCTTCTTCCAGGCACGCGAGGCGGCCAGCCCCTACTACCGGACCGTGCCTCTGATCGTGGCCGAGACGATGCGCCGCTTCGGCGAGCTCACGGGCCGCACCTACTCCCTCTTCGACTACGCCGGCGCGCCCGACGCGGACCGGGTCGTGGTCGCGATGGGCTCGGCGGCGGGAGCACTCGAGGAGACGGTCGAGGCCCTGAACGCCGGCGGCGAGAGGGTCGGCCTGGTCACGGTCCGGTTGTACCGCCCGTTCTCGGCCGAGGATCTCGTCGCCGCGCTGCCGGAGACGGTGAAGAGCGTCGCCGTACTCGACCGGACGAAGGATCCCGCAGCGATCGGTGAGCCGCTGTACCAGGACGTCGTAGCCGCGCTCGCCGAGCAGCTCGACAGCCCGCCGCGCGTGATCGGCGGCCGCTACGGCCTTGCATCGAAGGAGTTCACGCCCGCGATGGCCGCAGCGGTGTACGGGGAGCTCGCGTCGGTCGCCCCGCGGCGCCATTTCACGGTCGGGATCCGCGACGACGTCTCGGGCTCGAGCCTCGACCACGACCGTGCCTTTCGCACCGAGCCGGACGGCGTCGTGCGCGCGGTCTTCTTTGGCCTCGGCTCCGATGGGACGGTTGGCGCGAACAAGAACTCGGTCAAGATCATCGCCGAGCAGACCGGTCTGTACGCGCAGGGCTATTTCGTCTACGACTCGAAGAAGGCCGGCTCGACCACCGTCTCGCACCTTCGCTTCGGCCCGGAGCCGATCCGCTCGACCTACCTGATCGATCGGGCCGGGTTCGTCGCCTGCCACCACTTCGACCTGCTCGACCGGATGGATGTGCTCGGCGTGGCCGAGGAAGGCGCGACCTTCCTCCTGAACAGCCGGTACGGCCCCGACGAGGTGTGGGAGCACCTCCCGCCGCCGGTGCAAGGGCAGATCGTCAGCAAGCGGCTTCGCTTCTACGTCGTCGACGCCGGCACGGTCGCGCGCGAGGCGGGCCTCGGCGCGCGCGTCAACACCGTGCTCCAGCCGTGCTTCTTCGCCCTCGCCGACGTCCTGCCGCGCGAGGAGGCGATCGCGGCGATCAAGGAGGCGATCCAGAAGACGTACGGCAAGCGAGGCCAGATGGTCGTCGAGCGCAATTTCGCCGCCGTCGACTCCGCCCTCGAGGCGCTGCATGAGGTTGACGTGCCGGCGACGGCCGAGCCGTACGAGGCGGCCGAGGACGACGGCATGCCTGCGCTGGTTCGCGAGCTGATCGCCGGGCGCGGGGACGAGCTGCCGGTGAGCGCGTTCGTCGCCGACGGCACCTTCCCCGTGGGAACCGCCCGCTACGAGAAGCGCAACCTCGCCGACGAGCTTCCGGTGTGGGATCCCGCGATCTGCATCGATTGCGCCAAGTGCGCGCTCGTCTGCCCGCATGCGGCGATCCGGATGAAGGTGGTCGAGCCGGCCGCCCTCGAGCACGCGCCCGAGGGCTTCAAGCAGAAGGAGTGGCGCGACCGGCACCTGCCGGGAATGGCGATGACGATTCAGATCGCGCCGGATGACTGCACGGGCTGCGGCATCTGCATCGACACCTGCCCCGCCCGTTCGAAGGAGGTGGCGAAGCACAAGTCCCTCGACGCCGGGCCGAAGCCCGACGATCTCACGACGCTCCGCAAGCACTGGGACTTCTTCCTCGCACTGCCCGAGATCGACCGGTCGATCGTCGACCCGGCCACGGTCAAGGGCTCGCAGATGCTCGAGCCGCTGTTCGAGTTTTCCGGCGCCTGCTCGGGGTGCGGCGAAACCCCGTACCTGAAGCTCCTCACCCAGATGTTCGGCGACCGCGCCCTGGTCGCCAACGCCACCGGCTGCTCGTCGATCTACGGTGGCAACCTCCCGACGACCCCCTGGAGCGCGAACGGCGAAGGCCGCGGCCCCGCCTGGTCGAACTCGCTGTTCGAGGACAACGCGGAGTTCGGGCTGGGGATGCGCGTCGCCCTCGACCACCAGGCCGACCAGGCGCGTGCACTCGTCGCCGAGGTCGCACCCGACGTGGCCCCGGCCTTGCTCGAGGCCGACCAGTCGGACGAGGCCGGGATCGCCGCGCAGCGCGCCCGCGTGGCCGAACTGAAAGCCGGGATCGCCGGCTCAGACGATCCGGCGGCCCGGCGGCTGCTCGGCCTCGCCGACTCGCTCGTCCGCAAGAGCGTCTGGATCGTCGGCGGGGACGGCTGGGCCTACGACATCGGCTTCGGCGGTCTCGACCACGTGCTCGCCTCCGGCCGCGACGTCAACATCCTCGTGCTCGACACGGAGGTGTACTCGAACACCGGCGGCCAGGCCTCGAAGGCGACGCCGCTCGGCGCAGTCGCAAAGTTCGCGTCCGGCGGAAAGCGGACGCAGAAGAAGGACCTCGGCCTGATCGCCTCGTCGTACGGGAACGTGTACGTGGCGAAGGTTGCGCTCGGCGCCGACAACCCGCAGACGGTGAAGGCGTTCGCCGAGGCCGAGGCCTACCATGGAGTGTCGCTGATCATCGCCTACTCGACCTGCATCGCGCACGGGATCGACATGGAGACGAGCATGGGCCACCAGAAGGAGGCGGTCGACTCCGGCTACTGGCCCCTCTACCGGTTCGACCCGAGGTCCGACCACCCGCTCCATCTCGACTCACGTGCGGCGAAGATTCCCCTGTCCGACTTCACCGACAAGGAGGCCCGCTTCGCCATGCTGAAGCGCGCCCGCCCCGACGACGCCGAGCGCCTTGCAGCCGAGGCTCAGGCAGCCGTGACCGAGCAGCGGCGGCTCTACGAACAGCTCGCCGGCGAAGGCGACCCGCCCGAAGGCGACTCGTGACCGCCGCCCTCCAGACCGGCTATCTGGGCCTCGAGCTGGGAAGCCCGATCGTGCCCTCTGCCTCCCCGCTCGGCGCCGACCTGGACACGTTGCGCCGCCTCGAAGAGGCGGGGGCGGGAGCCGTCGTGCTGCCGTCGCTGTTCGAGGAGCAGATCGAGCACGAGGAGCTCGCCGTCCACTGGGCCCTCGACGTCGGTCGCTCGAGCTCACCGGAGGCGCTCGACTACTTTCCGGAGCTCGACGACTACAACACCGGTCCCGGCAAGTACGTCGAGCACATGGCCGCCGCCAAGGACGCACTCGACATCCCGGTGATCGCCAGCCTGAACGGGAGCTCCCGAGGGGGCTGGACACAGTACGCGAGGCTGATCGAGGAGGCCGGAGCCGACGCCCTCGAGCTGAACGTGTACGCCGTCGAGGCCGACACCGGGACAACCGCCGATCAGGCCGAGATGAGGATTCTCGAAGTCGTCCGCACCGTCCGGTCGGAGGTGCAGATCCCGATCGCAGTCAAGATCGGCCCGTTTTTCACTGCGCTCGCCCACACCGCGGCACGGCTTGCCGTCTCGGGCGCGAACGGCCTCGTCCTCTTCAACCGCTTCCTCCAGCCCGACATCGACCTGGAAACGATGGCGGTCGTCGACCGGATGGCACTCTCGACGCGCGAAGAGCTACGGCTGCCGCTCCGTTGGGTCGCGATCCTGCACGGCCGTGTTCCGCTCTCGCTGGCACTCACGACCGGCGTCCACGAGCCCGAGGACGTGATCAAGGCGCTGCTTGCCGGCGCCGACGTGGCGATGTCCGCCTCGGCCCTGATCCGGCACGGACCGCAGCGGCTGACCGAACTGCTTCAGGGCGTCAAGCATTGGCTGGAGGAGAACGAGTTCGAATCGATCCAACAGCTGAAGGGATCGATGAGCCAGCAGTCCTGCCCGGACCCCGCGGCCTTCGAGCGGGCGCACTACATGAGGATGATCTCGACCTTCAACGCCGGAGGACCGTAGGTTCTCGGTTCTCTCGCGCCTCAGCGCTCCATGCAGGGGCCGGAGCTTTGGAATGAGGCCCTCCGCTGGGAGGCCTGCCGGTCGGGGCAGCCGCAACTCGCCGAGGTCGACTACTCCTGGTGAACCGAGGATCGGGCTTTCGCCGTTTCGCGCCCCCCAGTCACCGGCCGCCGCTCATGCACGGCGGCTGCTCGCAAGTGAAAGCTCGACCTTTCCCTCCCAGCGCCGGACTTCCTCGACCCGCACGCTGATGGGATCGCCCAGGCGGAAGACCCCTCCCCCGCGCCGGCCGGCGAGTCCGGTGCCGAGCGCGTTCAGCTCGAAGTAGTCGCTCCGGAGCCTGCGCGCGGGGAGGTAGCCCTCGAAGACATCACCGAAGCGGACGAACAGGCCGGACGGGATCACGCCGGTGATCTCCCCAGGCCACGGCTCGTCCCAGCCGCGGTCGAAGAGCTTCGCCTCAAGCAACCAGGCGAGGCAGATGTCGTCGGCGAGGTACTCCGCCTCGGCTGCCTCGCGCTCCCGGGCAGAGGTGTGCTCGGCCACGTCGCCCAGATGCTCGGGCAGCGGCTCGTCGGAGACGCCGAGCTCGCGGAGGAGCGCTCGGTGGACGACCAGGTCCGGGTAACGGCGGATCGGACTCGTGAAATGGCAATACGCTGGGCTTGCGAGGCCGGAGTGACCGAGGTTGCGCGGGTCGTAGCGGGCCTGCTTGAGCGAGCGGAGGACGAGCGCCGGGAACGCCTCTCGCCCACGGCCGGACTTGCCGACGTAGTCGGTGACGCGCTCGCTCACGTCGGCCACGACGCGGGCGGCGTCGCCGGCGGGCAGCCGATCGGGCACAGGCGGCGTCGGCACCTCGAGGTCGGCGAGCTTGGCGACGAGGAGCGACACGGACAGCGGATCTGGTCGCTCGTGGACGCGGAACAGCGCGTCCCGGTTGCGCCCGGCGAGCAGTCCCGCGACGGCCTCGTTCGCGATGATCATCAGCTCCTCGACGAGCGCATGGGCCTCCGGCTCGCCTTGCCAGCGGGCCGTGGCGACGCCGCCGTCGCCGTCGAAGTCGAACGACAGCTCGGGCCGGTCGACGCGCAGTGCGCCGCGGGCGAAACGTCGGCGGCGCAGATCGACGGAGTACACGGCGGCGAGTTCGAGCTCCTCGGCCACCTGGGCCGGAACGTCGCGGCGCTGGGCCTGGCCGTACGTCAGCCGGGCGTCGCTGCGGATCACGGAGCGATAGAAGAGCGGGTCGCCGACCGGGGGGAACTCGACGGTCAGGCATGACCGTTCGACGTGGGGCCGCAGCGAGCACGCGTCGGCCGAGAGCTCGGGCGGGAGCATCGGCGCCACGAGCCCGGGGACATAGGTCGAAAACGCGCGTTGGGCTGCCCCGCGGTCGAGGGCGGAACCGGCGGCGACAAACGCCGAGACGTCGGCGATATGGACCCAGGCGCGGACACCGTCAGCCTCGCGCGCGACCGAAATCGCATCGTCGAAGTCCTTCGCCGTGTCGGGGTCGATCGTGAACGTGGTCAGGCTGCGGAGGTCGACGCGCCCCTCTGCGTCCGGCTCTGCGAGGTCGACCGGCCCGAACGGCACGCGTGCGCCGCGCTCGACGAGGAGTCCTTCGAGCACCGCGTCGATCCGAACGGCCGGTCCGAGCACGCGCTCGACCTTCGCCCGTCCGCGCCCGCTCGCGACCACGGCCAGATCACCGTTCTCGGCGCCGTGCAGCGACTTGCGATCGAGCACGATCGGCGTCCCCGGCGCGAAGTACGGCTCGCCGACGACCAGCTTGCCGCGGCTCGCGACCTCCACCACCGTCAGGACCGGTTCCATCCTCGGCCGACCCTACCGCCCAGCTCTCGGGGCACCCCGTCCCACCACCCGCTGCGAGCGTAGCGGGGAAACCATCACGTGTCTGTGCTGCTTTGTGCCGGAGCGGTGACTTTGAGCCGAGTTGCGCGCCTTCGAGCTCGAGCCCGCCGGCGCGACCCTCAGGCTAGACCTGCAGGAACCGCCGAAGCGTCAGCCCGGTGCCGGAGACGCCGAGGGCCAGCCCGATCGCGATCAGGATCAGGGAGTTCAGCTCGAACGCCATCGCATGCGCGTCCTTCGAGTGGTGGAGCCCGATCGACGGCAGCACGACGGATTTGCCGATCAGGAGCAGCACCACGGCCGCGATCGAGCCGGCCAAGCCGCAGATCAGGCCCTCGACCATGAACGGCCCGCGAACGAACCAGTTGGTGGCGCCGACGAGCTTCATCACTTCGATCTCGCGCCGACGGGCGAAGATCGACAGCCGGATGGTGTTGGCGATCAGCAGCGTGGAGGCGATCAGGAGCAGCAGCACGCCAATCAGGCAAACGACCGAGATGATGCCGCCAACCTTGAGCACCCGGTGTGAGGTGGTGCCGCCGTCGTTGATCCGGTCGACACCTGGTGGAATCGGTCGCAGCTGCGCGCGGATGTCGTTGATGTACTCGCCCTTCGTCGGGCGGATCTCGTACGCGTCCGGGTACGGATTGTAGGCGAGCCCCTTGTTCAGCTGGGGCAGGCGCTTCTGCATGATCTTCAGCGCCTCTTCCTTCGGGACGAAGGTCAGCTTCTCAACGAGCGGGTTCACCCTCGGGTCGAACCGCCGTCCGATTGCGTTGACCTGCTGAGGCGTACGGTCGTTCTTGAAGTAGACCTTCACGAGCAGTTGCTGCTTGAGATGGTCGCTGTAGGAGAGCACCCAGGTGCCGAGCCCGATCGTCGTTCCGAGCACGAGCATCGCGACGAGGACGGTCATCGTCGCCGCGACCGTCGTCGACATGCTGGCCGTGATCGACCGCCACGCCTCGCCGACGATCATCCGCAGGCGCGTCATTCGGTCGTGTACCCTCCGCGGCGCTCGTCGCGCGCCAGGCGGCCGCTGTCGAGCGCAATCACGCGCTTGCGCATCTTGTCGACCATCTCGCGGTCGTGGGTGACCATCAGCACGGTCGTGCCGGCGCGGTTGATCCGGTAGAGCAGCTGCATGATCCCAACCGAGGTGTCGGGGTCGAGGTTCCCGGTCGGCTCGTCGCAGATCAGGAGTGGCGGGTGGTTGACGACGGCGCGCGCGATCGAGACGCGCTGCTGCTCGCCGCCGGACAGCTCGCCCGGCAGCGAGCTCGCCTTGTGCGCGAGGCCGACGAGCGAGAGCGCCTCCGGCACCTTCTTGCGGATCGACTCGGGCCGGTCGCCCTGAACCTTCAGCGCATAGGCGACGTTCTCGGCCGCGGTGCGGTTGGGGAGCAGCTTGAAGTCCTGGAAGACGCAACCGAGGTTCCGGCGCAGGAGCGGCACCTTGGAGTGCTTGAGCCGTCCGAGGTCACGGCCGCCGACGAGGATGCGGCCGCGCGTCGGCTCGATCTCCTTCAGGAGCAGGCGGATGATCGTCGACTTTCCCGACCCCGAGGCGCCGACGACGAAGACGAACTCGCCCTTCTCGATCACGAACGAGACGTCGCTGAGCGCGACGACGTCCGGGTCGTAGACCTTCGTCACCGATTCGAAGACGATCATCGTGGCCGCGGAGGCGGCGGCGGGGCGCGCCTCCGGCTCGGCCAGGGCTACCGGGGTCTCGATCTGGAGTTCGTCTGCTTGCTGCACCGGAAGTGTGAGCGGCACGTCGCCGTTCGAGCGCGCGGACGAGCCCGGGGCCGCACCGATCAGGGGAGGATCGATTCTAGCCGAGTCCACGGCTAGACGGCCCTTCCCGCCGCTCGCGCGAGCAGGTAGGCGTGCACGAACTCGTCGAGATCGCCGTCGAGGACACCCTGGGCGTTCCCGGCCTCGAGGTCGGTGCGGTGATCCTTGACGAGCTGGTACGGGTGCAGCACATAGCTGCGAATTTGACTTCCGAAGTCCGCTTCCTGCACCGCCCCGCGCTCCTTCGCCAGCTCCGCGTCGCGCTGCTCCTGCTCGAGCTCGGCCAGCCGTGAGCGCAGGATGCGCAGGGCGGTCTGTTTGTTCGAGGTCTGCGAACGCTCGTTCTGGCACTGGACGACGATCCCCGTCGGCAGGTGCGTGATCCGGACGGCCGAATCCGTCTTGTTGACATGCTGGCCGCCGGCGCCGGATGCGCGGTACGTGTCGATCCGCAGGTCGGACTCGTCGATCTCCGCTGCGGCGTCCTCGGGCAGGAGCGGGCTGACGATCACCTGCGCGAACGACGTGTGGCGCCGGTGGGCCGAGTCGAACGGCGACAGACGGACGAGGCGGTGGACGCCGCGCTCGGCCTTGAACACGCCGTAGGCGTTCTCGCCCCGCGCGGTGAACGTCGCCGACTTGAGTCCGGCCTCCTCCCCCGGGCTGGCCTCCAGCAACTCCGTCTGGAAGCCGCGCCGCTCCGCCCAGCGCAGGTACATGCGCAGGAGGATCTCTGCCCAGTCCTGCGAATCGGTCCCGCCCGCCCCTGCGTGGATCGTCACGACCGCGTCGCCGCCGTCGTACTCGCCGTTGAAAAGGGCGTCCTCCTCGAGCCGCGCCAGCTCGTCGCGGAGCGGGCGGAGACTGGCGGCGATTTCCTCGGCCATTTCGCCGTCCATCTCGGCCAGGTCGCGAGCATCGCGGTATTCCTGGTCCAGCCGCCGGAAGCGCGCGAGCCGCTTCGTCACCCGCGAGTGCTCGGTGGTAATTTCCGTCGCGCGCTGCTGGTCGTCCCAGAAACCGGGTGCGCCCATCGCTTCCTCGAGCTGGGCGGCGCGCGCGGTCAGGCGATCGGGGTCAAAGGTAATCACGGACCCAGGCGAGCTGGGTCCTGATCTCCTCGAGCTGCTGGTCGAGCGGCTGCTCCTGTGTCTCGGCCATGGCGTAAGGCTAGCCGAGGGCCCCGTCGTTCTCCCGAGAGGCCGACATCGGCACAAATCCGACACGAACGCGTGCGCCTCGACCCGGTAGCCTCACCGGCAGGGGAAAGGGGCAAGCCCCCACCCTGGGTGGGGGTGCGCTGGGTGGAGGTGCGCTGCGTGGGGGTGTGCTGGGTGGGGTGTGGCGTTCGGACTTGCACGGCCGGCCGTCGACCTCATCCGGCCGCTGCTACCGCGGATCGCCGCGAAGCAGTGAGTAGCTGACGGTGTCCCCGCGGAGGCCCTCCTTGAAGTGCAGCGACCGCAGGATCCCCTGCCGGATGTAGGCGCAGCGCTCGGCGACGCGGATCGAGGCGGTGTTCTCCGGGTCGATGTGCAGCTCGACGCGCTCGAGCCCGAGCTCGTCGAGCGCCCAGCCGGTGATGCGTAGCGGGCGACCCATTTCGAGGCAAAGCTCGGCGGCGGAGACGACGGAAGCCTGGTGTTGCGGACGACCTCCGCATCGCCGAGCAGCTGCTCGAAGTCGGGCACGTAGCGGCCGGCGAGCGGGTCGAGCCGGATCGCGTCGTCTGCGAGCGGCGGAGACGGCGGCCTCAGGCCCCGTGGCACTTCTTGTACTTCTTGCCGGAGCCGCACCAGCACGGGTCGTTCCGGCCGAGCTTCTCGTGCTCCTCGACCTTCCGCTGCTGCGGCCGCGACAGCGTGCTGACGCTGCCGGCCTCGCCACCGAGGGCGCCGGCGATCACGGCCGCGCCCGCCTCCGACTCGTGCTCGTACGAGAGCCCGCCGTTGCCGACGGCCGACGCCTCCTGCACAGACCGGAGCTCCTCCTCCCCGCCCTCGGCCTGGAGCTGCGCGTGGAACAGGAGCGTGAGCACCTCCTCGCGGATCTGGGCGTTCAGCTCCCCGAACATCGCGTGTCCCTCGGACGTGTACTCGACCAGCGGATCCTTCTGGGCCATGGCCCGCAGGTGCACGCCCTCGCGGAGGTAGTCCATGTTCTCGAGGTGCTCCCGCCAGCGCTGGTCGACCACCTGGAGGATCACGAACCGCTCGAGCTCGCGCATCAGCTCCGGCCCGAGCTCCTCCTCCTTGCCCGCATACTCCTCCTGCGCGTCCTCGATGAACTCCGCCACGAGCGAACCGGGGTCGGTGACCCCGTCCTCGCGCAGCTCGTCGGCGGTGATCTCGGCGTTGTAGAGCTGCTGCATAGCCTGGGTGAGCGCGTCCAGGTCCGGATCGCCGCTCTCGGGATCGACGAATGTCTCGACGGAGCGCCCGATCACCTCCTCGATCCAGCCCTTGATCTCCTCGGAGAAGTCCTCGCCCTCGAGCACCCGCCGCCGCTGCTCGTAGATGACGATCCGCTGCTTGTTCATCACGTCGTCGTACTTGAGCACGTTCTTGCGCGAGACGAAGTTCTGCTCCTCGACCTTCTTCTGCGCGTTCTCGATCTGCTTCGAGAGGAGCTTCGCCTCCATCGGCTGGTCGTCCGGGATCTTGAAGCGCTCGATGATCCGGTAGATGCGGTCGCCGGCGAACAGGCGCACCAGGTCGTCCTGAGCGGAGAGGTAGAAGCGTGTCTCGCCCGGATCGCCCTGGCGGCCGGAGCGGCCGCGGAGCTGATTGTCAATCCGCCGCGCCTCGTGCCGCTCGGTGCCGAGGACGTACAGGCCGCCGAGGTCGACGACGCCGTCGCCGAGCTTGATGTCGACGCCGCGGCCGGCCATGTTGGTCGCGATCGTGACCGCGCCGACCTGGCCGGCGTCCTTGATGATCTCAGCCTCGCGCGCATGCTCCTTCGCGTTCAGGACGTTGTGCTTGATCCCGGCCCGGGTCAGCCGCTCGGACAGGTGCTCGGAGGTCTCGACCGCGATCGTGCCGACGAGGATCGGCTGCCCTATCTCGTGACGCTCCCTGATGTCCTCGATCACCGCGCTGAACTTCGCGTCGACCGTCTTGTAGATGAAGTCGTTCCTGTCGTCGCGTGCGACCGGCTGATTGGTCGGAATCTCGACGACGTGCGTGCCGTAGATCTCGACGAACTCCTTCTCCTCGGTCTTCGCGGTGCCCGTCATGCCGGCCAGCTTCGCGTAGAGACGGAAGTAGTTCTGGAGCGTGATCGTCGCCAGGGTGACGTGTTCCTCCTGGATCCGGACGCCCTCCTTCGCCTCCACCGCCTGGTGCAGGCCCTCCGACCAGCGGCGACCTTCCATGATCCGTCCGGTGAACTCGTCGACGATCTTCACCTCGCCGTCCTGAACGACGTAATCGACATCGCGCTGGTAGAGCGCCTGAGCCTTCAGCGCCTGGTTGAGGTGGTTCACGAGCTGGACGTTGCGCGGGTCGTAGAGGTTGTCGATACGCAGGGCGTGCTCGAACTTCTCGATCGCCGACTCGAGCGGCGCGACCGTCTTGAACTTCTCGTCGTAGAGGAAGTCCGTCCCCTCCGGGATGTCGGCCTCGACGGGGCCGCCGCCGGGTTTCGCCTTCGGCTGGGGGTAGCCGGTCAGGATCCGTGCAACACGGGCGAAGTCGACGTAGACCTGGGCTGCGGTCTCGGGCTCACCGGAGATGATCAGCGGCGTGCGGGCCTCGTCGACGAGGATCGAGTCGACCTCGTCCACGATCGCGTAGTCGTGTCCGCGCTGCACGCACTGCTCGAGGGAGACGGCCATGTTGTCGCGCAGGTAGTCGAAGCCGAACTCCGAGTTCGTCCCGTAGGTGATGTCGCAGTCGTAGGCCGCCTTCCGCTCCGAGAAGGGGAGCATGTTCTCGATCGCTCCGACCGTCATCCCCAGCCGCTCGAACACGCCGCGGTTCCACTCGGCGTCTCGCTTCGCGAGGTAGTCGTTGACCGTGACCAGGTGCACGCCGGTGCCGGCGAGCGCGTTCAGGTAGAGCGGCGCGCTGGCGACGAACGTCTTGCCCTCGCCGGTCTTCATCTCGGCGATATCGCCCTCGTGCAGAACGATCCCGCCCATCAGCTGGACGTCGAACATGCGCTGATCCGACTCGCGGAGGCGAGCTTCTCTCACGGCGGCAAATGCTTCGAACAGCAGGTCCTCGAGCGTCTCGCCGTTCTCCAGCCGCTGTCGGAACTCGGCGGTCTTGCCTCGCAGCTCCTCGTCGGACAGCTTCTGGAAGTCCGGCTCGAGCGAGGTGATGTAGGCGGCCTGTCCGGCCACCCGTTTGACCCGCCGGCCCTCGCCGGCGCGCAGGATTCTCTCGAACCCGCCGAGATCTTGACCGGGCACCAGTACAGGGTAGCCGTCGCGGAGGGCACCATTTGCGCGATGAGAGCGCTCGTTGCTCTGGGGGCCTTGTTCGCGACCGCGTCGATCGCCGCGGCGGCAGGAGCGGACCGCACCGTTACGAGCCCGGGGAGGGTGCAGACACTCGCGCGGAGCGGTTACTCGGTGGCCTTTCTCTCCGGCCCGTACGCCGGACACTGCGGCTCCCAGGTCTGGCTCTGGAACCTCGTCACGCACGGCGTATACCGGATCGGCCGGTACCCGGATCTGATCTGCCGGGAAGCCCCCTCGACCGCGAGCGGCGTGACCGACATCGCCGTCGCCGGCACCCGGGCGATTTGGCTCTTCTATACCGGCGGCAACCGGCGCGACTGGCTGCTCGAGACGGCGACGACGACGCGGCCGACCGAGCGGGAGCTCGAGTTCCGGGAGGTGGACGTCGACGCGCGGCCGCCGATCGTGCTGGGGGTCGCCTCCGAGCAGGTGATGCCGTATTCGATCGGCGCAACCGTGAAGGTTCTGAAGGCGAATGGGGCGAGGGCGTACGCATGGCGGGCGCCGGGCCGGGTCACGAACACGACCGCATACGGCGCCGCGGTCGCCGCCTTCGTCGCCGGCGGGCGGTGCTTCGTGCTCTCGCCGGCGGGCATCGTGCAACAGACGTACACCTTCGCACCGGGCTCGGTACAGGAGTTCGCCCTCGCCGGGGCCGGGCTCGTCGTCCAGCTGGCCGGGGGACGCGTCGAGATCCGCCGGGGCGCCTCCGTCGTGAGGACGCTGCGGCTCCCGGCGGGCGCGAGCATGCTCGACTACGCCGAGGGCATCCTTCTGTACAAGCGCGGGACGCAGATCCGGGCCCGTCGGGCTTCCACCGGCAAGGACGCGCTCCTGCGCCGCTCCACGTATGCCGTCCTGGAGCACAACGGACTCAGCTACGCGGTCGGCCGTCGAGTCTCGTCGGTGGCGATGGTGAACGTGCAGGCGGCGCTCGCGCGCTAGTCATCTACAGGGGCATCGCCTCGACTTCCCACACGGCGCCGTCGAGCCGCTTGGCCCGGACGACGTACGCCGATCCTCTCGTCTCACCGAAGCGCTCGAGCGCCGGCAGCGCCGCGAACGCATGCGCGCCGTCGACCAGCAGCTCGCGCTCCCTGTCGTTGACGGTCAGCGTGATCTCCTCGCCGCCGGGATCGTCGAGGAGCTCGACGACGTCGAGCTCGCGGATGCCGACCGCCCACTGCGACTCACCCTGGCGCGCCGCCTCGGCACGGTAGGGAACCCTGGCGACCAGGTCGACCGCGCTCGCCAGCGGCTCCACCTCTCCGCCCTCCTCGACCAGGAGGACGTCGCCGGGCAGCGCGACGAATCGAGCTGTCTCCCCCTGGACCCCTTCGGCCTCGACCGTGACGACGGCATCCCACTCGCGCGCCCGAGGCACGCCGTGAATGCCCGGCTCCATCCACCCGGGTGGGCGTACACCTGCATCGGTGACAGGCTTCGGCCTGTCACCGATTCCGCTTCGCACCGGACCGACGTCGAGGCCGCCCTGGCGGGCAAGCTGCTCGTGGAGCGGCTCGCGCCGCCGGAAGAGTCCCACTCGCTAGCTCGGTTCGATCAGCCCGTAGCCGCCGTCGCGACGCCTGTAGACGACGTTGATCTCGCCGCTGTCCTCGTGGCGAAAGACGAAGAAGTCGTGGCCGACCAGCTCCAGCTGGAGGACCGCCTCCTCTGCGCTCATCGGATGCAGCGTGAACTGCTTCGTCTTGACGATCACGGGCCCACCCTCCTCGTCGGTTGTCTTCCGTGCATGTGCGTCGATGCCTTGGCCTTCGTGCTCGCGATGACGGCCCCGGCGTTTCTCGCGGTAGCGGGTGACCTGGCGTTCGAGCTTGTCGGTGAGCAGGTCGATCGACGCCCGCATGTCGGTCGAACGTTCCTTGGCCCGCAACGTCGGCCCCTTCGTCCAGATGGTCGCCTCGGCGACGATCTTGTCCGCGATCGACGGGTTCCGCTCCACCGCCAGCTCGAGCTCGACCTGCGTCGGGTCCGCGAGCTGCCGTTCGAGCTTCCCGAGCTTCTCCTCCGCATAGGACCGAATCGCGTCGCTGATCTCGACGTTCTTGCCTTTGATCTGCAGGCGCATTGCGATTCCCCCGTTCCACAGGGCGGCCAACTCGCAGCCTAGACGATCTCACCGTCTCACCGCCCGGGCGAACGTGACCACGTCAACCGAACCGGCCCCCGCGCTTCGCAGCGCACTCGCGGCCGCCGAGACGGTCGCACCAGTCGTGTACACGTCGTCGACGAGGATCACAGGCCCGCCCGACGCGGCCGAAGCGCGGAAGGCGCCGCGGACGTTCCGGCGACGCTCGTCCCGACCGAGTCCGCGCTGGGGCCTGAGCGGTCGCCTGCGCTCCAGGAGAGGCCGCACCGGCAGCTCCCAGCGGCGTCCCAGCTCGTGGGCGAGCCATGCCGGCGGGTGATGACCTCGCTTGAGGCTGCGGTCGCCGTCGGGCGGGACGAACGTGATCGTTCGACCGGACGGCCGCGGAACGGCGTCGATGATCACGTCGGCGGCGAGCGACCCGACGCCGCGTAGGCCACGCTCCTTCCAGGCGGAGACGAGGAGCCGGACGCCCACCTCGTACTCGACGGCAGCGCGCGCGGTGGCGAAGGCCATCCGCCTGCCCGAGCACTCGCGGCAGCGCCGGACGGGCCACGCGGTGGGCGCACCGCAGCGGGCGCAGAGCGGCGCAGCGAGCCGTGGCAGGGCGCTCGCACACGCTGCGCAGAGGGTGGCACCCGGGACAGAGCACACGACGCAGCGCCGGGGGAACAGCAGGTCCAGCAGCACACCCAGGCACGCTAGGCCGAAAGCCGTGACGTGTCTTTGCCAGAAGTGGAACGAGGGTGTAACTTCGAGGCATGGCAGCGCAGCCGCCCCGGCCGCCGAAGAAGAAGCCGTTCCGCTGGGGATCGAACGACCCCGATCACCCGGGCCTGAGCTGGTGGGGACGGTGGGGCCTCCGGCGCAAGCCGCCGGCGCCGGCGCCCCGCCCGGCGCAGAAGCCGCCCACCCCGCCTAGCTGACGCTCGAGTAGGTCTCGCGCGGCGGCAGCCCGGCGCGCTCGCGCCAGTGGTTGTCTGCCTCCAGCAGCTGCTCGGGATTCCCGATGTCGAACCACAGCCCGGGAAAGCGATAGGCGTAGACGGGCTCGCGCCGGTAGAGCCACGCGACCAGGCACCCCGGCTGGTCCGGGGGATTGCCCTCGTCCAGGTAGCGCGCGACGAGCGGGACGTGCTCGCGGTGGTAGGCGTATGCGGCCGTCGCCACCAGTGTGGTGGTAGGCGCCGGCGACTTCTCCTCGAAGGCGGTGATGCGGTCGTTCTCGTCGACGTCGACGATCCCGTACTCGGAGGCGAGGCCGAGGTCGCCGCAGTCGTACACGGCGACGCCGCTGGCGGAACCCTTCCCGCGCGTGAACTCGACGAAGTCGCCGAGCGCGAAGTCGAACAGGTTGTCACCGGCGACCACCAGCAGCTCGTCGCCGGTGCCGATTCGCTCCAGGACGAACGCGATGTCGCCGATCGCGCCCAGCCGGTCCTCGTTCGACACGGTGCCGTCGTCGTGCACGGTGACGCCGCCACGCCGCCTCGCCCACTGCTCGAAGTCGCCGGAGAAGCGCGCGTTCGTCACCAGGTCGATCCGGTCCGTGACCTCGGCGACCCGGTCGCAGATCCAGTCCAGCATCGGCCGGCCCCCGACCGGCAGAAGCTGCTTGGGGATCGTGTCGGTCAGCGGGCGCAGACGCGTCGCGTATCCGGCGGCCAGGATGATCGCCCTCACGCGGCCACCAGGCCGGAGAGTGACGCCGAGAACGGCGCCCGGTGGACGCCGGCCTCGGTGACGATGGCGGCGATCAGGCCGGCGGGCGTGACGTCGAAGGCCGGATTGCGCGCTGCGAACCGCGAGGTCACCTCGTCGGCGGCGCGCTCCTCGATCGGGATGCCCTGACCCGACGCGGTCGCGTGGTCGACGGTCGAACTCGGTGCGACGACGTAGAGCGGGATGCCGTGATGTGCAGCGAGCACGGCGAGGGAGTAGGTGCCGATCTTGTTCGCAGTGTCGCCGTTCGCGGCGATGCGGTCGGCGCCGGTGACGACGACGTCCACCTCGCCCGTGGCCATCAGCGAGCCCGCAGCCGAATCGGCGATCACGGCATGCGGGATACCCGCCTCCTCCAGCTCCCAGGCGGTCAGGCGTGCGCCCTGGAGGAGTGGCCTCGTCTCGTCGACCAGAACGTGCTCGAGCAGGCCCCGCTCCCACGCCGCGCGCAGCGCACCGACCGCGGTGCCGTAGCCGCCGGTGGCGAGCCCGCCCGCGTTGCAGTGCGTCAGGGCGCGGCTGCCGGGCTCGAACAGGGCGGCTGCGTACGCCGACATCAGCCGGCAGTGCTCGACCTCGTCAGCGTGAATCTGCCGCGCCCGCTCGGCGGGTTCGCCGTCCCAGCGCCGCATCTCTTCCAGCGCCCAGACCAGGTTGACGGCGGTCGGCCGCGCGCCGGCCAGTGTCGACACCGCCGCCTCCAGGTCCTCCCCTGTGCGCGCCGCGAGCGCGTAGCCGTAGGCGGCCGCGATCCCGATCGCCGGCGCGCCGCGGACGGCCAACGTCCGGATCGCCTCGGCGACCTCGGCCGAAGAGCGGCAGACCAGATCGACCTCCTCGTCCGGCAGGCGCCGCTGGTCGAGGACGACGACCGCGCCGTCCTCGAGCCGGACGATGCGCTCTGGCTCGAGCATGTCCGGCAGTCTAGGCTGCTTCCGGCCCGGTCCAGCGCAAACGCGAGTCGCAGGCGCGCACCGCGACCCGGGAGAGCAGGATCAGGAACGCCTGCGGGAGCGCGGCGCAGCCGGGCGTTGCCCGGCTGCGCTCATTCCGCGCAGCCATCAAGTTCCCCGTTGCTAGGTGCCCTCGTCCCAGCTGGCGAGGTAGCGCTGCTGCTCGTCGGTGAGCCGGTCGATGTCAATGCCCATGGTCGCGAGCTTGAGGCGGGCGATCTCACGGTCGATCCCGTCCGGCACCGGATAGACCTTCCGCTCGAGCGAGGCGGCGTTCTGCACCGCGTACTCCGCGCCCAGCGCCTGGTTCGCGAACGACATGTCCATGACGAGCGCCGGGTGGCCCTCCGCCGCACCGAGGTTGACGAGCCGGCCCTCGGCGACGAGGTAGATCCGCCGGCCGTCCGCCATCGTGAACTCTTCGACGAACTCGCGTGCGTGCCGCGTCTCGGTCGCGAGCGAGCGCAGGGCGCCCTTGTCGATCTCGACGTCGAAGTGGCCCGTGTTCGAGAGGATGGCGCCGTCCTTCATGCGCTCCATGTGCTCGGCGGTGATCACGCCCTTGTCCCCGGTGGCGGTGCAGAAGACGTCGCCGATCTCGGCGGCCCTCGCCATCGGCAGCACCTCGAAGCCGTCCATCGCCGCCTCCAGCGCGCGCATGGGGTCGACCTCCGTCACGATCACGTGCGCGCCCATCCCACGGGCACGGCTCGCGACGCCCCGCCCGACCCAGCCGTACCCGCCGACGACGAAGCGCTTCCCGGCGAGAAGGACGTTCGTCGCCCGGATGATCCCGTCGATCGTCGACTGGCCGGTGCCGTAGCGGTTGTCGAACAGATGCTTGGTCTTCGCCTCGTTGACGGCGATGATCGGAAAGCCGAGCTTGCCGTCGGCTTCCAGCGCCTTGAGACGGATCACGCCGGTCGTCGTCTCCTCGGTGCCGGCGATGATGTCGCCGAGCTGCTCGCGCCGGGCCGAGTGGAGCACGCCGATCACGTCGGCGCCGTCGTCCATCGTCAGCTGCGGCTTGTGGTCGACCGCGGCTTCGATGTGCGAGTAGTAGGTGTCGTTGTCCTCGCCCTTGATCGCGAAGCAGGCGATGTCGTACTCGTCGACCAGCGCGGCCGCGACGTCGTCCTGCGTCGACAGCGGATTGGACGCGCACAGCACCACGTCTGCCCCGCCGGCCTTCAGCGTCCGGGCGAGGTTCGCCGTCTCGGTGGTCACGTGCAGGCAGGCCGAGATCCGGTAGCCGGAGAGCGGCTGCTCGCGCTCGAAGCGCTCACGGATCGCGGCCAGCACCGGCATCTGCCGATCGGCCCACTGGATGCGCCGGACGCCCTCCGGCGTCAGCGCCAGGTCCTTCACGTCGTATCGCTTCGTCGTCGCCATGCAGTCCTACTCCTTTCTGCATCGGTGCCTGACCAGGGGTCTGGCACCGATTCCGTTTTTACGCGGCCAGAAGACGTTCGTGCTTGCGCTGCTCCCACTCGAGCGCGCTCTCGCGCCCGGAGAGCCACGTGTGGACAGCGTCGCGGAGCGCCGGCTCGTGGCGGAGCCTCGCGGCGAACGCGACGTCGGAGAGCTCGACGCCGAACCGGCTGCGCAGCTCGCGCAGCGATCTCAGCTGGTTCAGCTCGCGGATGCCGTACACGCGGTAGCCGCTCGGCCGGCGAGCGGGAGCGACGAGTCCTGCGTCCTCGAGATAGCGGAGCATCCGGGCCGACCAGCCGGTCTGCCGTGCCGCTGCGCCGACGGTCAACTCCATCGGCACAACCTTACCACATTTATGTCAAGGTTCGCTCGTGCCCTCGCGGCCGTAGGCGTCCTCGAGGCGGACGACGTCGTCGAGGTGGGACGTCGAGACCTCGAGGATCCGCGTGTCCTCGATCGCGGTCACGCGGTGGACGGTTCCGGGCCGGAAGCGGAACGCCTGGCCCGGAGTGATCTCGATCTCCTCGACGCTCCCCCCACCTACACGGCCGAGCTCGAGCTTCGCCCGGCCCTCGAGCACGTACCACGACTCGTCCTTGACCTCGTGGTACTGGAGGCTGAGGGACTCGCCTGCCTTGACGAACAAGATCTTGCCCGCGTAGTGCTCGCTCTCCGCCCAGATCAGCTCCGAGCCCCAGGGCTTGTCCACCGTGCGCGGCTCGAAGGTGTGCTCGCTCACCGACACCTCTTCTTTCGAGGATCTCCGTCGCCGCGACCGACATGGCGGGCGCGGCCCCGCACCGTCTGCCGTGAGCACGAAGGGGAGGGGGGCTCGCGGGGGGAACCGGCCGTTCCCCCCGCGGGAGCGAGGCGAAGCCGAGCGACAGTCACTCGCCTGCCTTGACGAACAAGATCTTGCCCGCGTAGTGCTCGCTCTCCGCCCAGATCAGCTCCGAGCCCCAGGGCTTGTCCACCGTGCGCGGCTCGAAGGTGTGCTCGCTCACCGACACCTCTTCTTTCGAGGATTTCCGTCGCCGCGACCGACATGGCGGGCGCGGCCCCGCACCGTCTGCCGTGAGCACGAAGGGGAGGGGGGCTCGTGGGGGGAACCGGCCGTTCCCCCCACGGGAGCGAGGCGAAGCCGAGCGACAGTCACGCGAGCCACTCCGGATGCAATGCGACGTGCTCCTGCGCGCGGCGGAGCTCTTTCGGCGTGTTCACGGTCAGCCAGAGGCCGTCGTGCCGGTGGGCGCGGAGCCGCCCCTCGGCGGCGAGCTCCGGAAAGGCGGTCGATTCGTGATCGCCCCGGTCCGGGAAGCGCTCGATCGCCTGCTCGGACAGGACGTAGACGCCGCAGTTGACCCAGTAGGGGATCCGGCCGCCTTCGCTGAAACCGGTGACCATGTCCCCGTCGCCGAGCTCGACCACCCCGAACGGCGACGCCGGCCGGGCGACCGCGACCGTGGCAGCAGCACTCGTCTCGCGGTGCCGGGCCAGCAGCGCCCCGAAGTCCACGTCGACCAGCTCGTCGCCGTTCAGCGCGAAGACGTCGCCGTTCTCGGAGCGCCCCCGTGCCGCGAACTTGATCCCCCCTCCGCGGCCGAGCCGCTCGGGCTCCTCGGCGCAGACGATCTCGGCTCCGAGCCCACCGAGCTCGGCGCGGAACGCCCCGCCCTGGCCCGCGGCGCAGGAGACGATCACGCGGCTCACTCCGACCGACGCGAGACGGCCGATCTGGTACGCGACCAGCGGCCTGCCGGCGATGTCGACGAGCGCCTTCGGCCGGCCGCCGGCCGCGTCGCCCATGCGCTCGGCCTTCCCGCCCGCGAGGACGATCGCCTCCATCGGTCGCGCCTGCCTAGTCCCGGGAAGCCGCCGGCGCCGGCTCGGGCGTCTCGGGCAGCGTGGCGAACGGCGAGCTCGAGCGCCCCATCCCTTCGTAGGCGTACCCGGCGGCGCGCATCGCGGCGGCGTCGAGGTGGTTGCGCCCGTCGATCACGATCGGCGAGCGCATCGTCTCCCGCAGCTCCGCCCAGGGCAGCTCGCGCAGCTGAGGCCATTCCGTGACGACGACCGCTGCGTCGGCAGCGGCCAATGCCTCCGCGGCCGAGTCCACGAAGGTGACGCCGTGCAGCGCGCTCCGTGCGTCGACAACGGGATCCCAGGCGACGACCTCGGCGCCTTCCGCCAGAAGCCGAGCGGCCAGCACGATGCTCGGCGCCTCGCGCATGTCGTCGGTGTTCGCCTTGAACGCGAGCCCGAGCAGCGCGATCCGCTTGCCGTGCAGCGCGCCGAGGTGCTTCTGCAGCTTGGCCACCGGCCGGCGCATCTGGAGATCGTTGACCTCCATGACCGCGGTGACGAGCTGGAAGTGGTAGCCCGAGTTGCCGGCGAGCAGCTTCAGGAACGAGATGTCTTTCGGGAAACAGCTGCCCCCGTAGCCGAGACCGGCGCGGAGGTAGTGCGTGCCGATCCGCCGGTCGAGGCCCATGCCGCGGGCGACGTCCTCGACGTCGGCGCCGACCAGCTCGCACACGTTCGCGATCTCGTTGATGAAGCTGATCCGCGTCGCCAGGTAGGCGTTCGCCGCCAGCTTGACCATCTCCGCCGAGGGGACATCCGTGCGCACGTTCTCGGCGTCGAGATCGTCGTGCAGCGCGGCGACGGCTTCGCCGTCTGCCTCGTCGAACGAGCCGACGACCACCCGGTCGGCATCCATGAAGTCGCGCACCGCCGTGCCCTCGGCGAGGAACTCCGGGCAGGACGCGTAGCCGACCCTGACCAGCCCGCGGGCGTCGAGCGCGGCGCGCACCTTCTCGCCCGTCCCCACCGGAACCGTGCTCTTCATCACCAGCACCGGCGAGTCGATGTCGGCCGGCAGGTCCTCGATCACCGACCAGACCGCCGCCAGGTTGGCGTCGCCCGACGGCGTCGGCGGCGTACCGACGCACACGAACAGGAACTCGCTGCCGGCCACCGCCTCCTCCATCGACAGCGTGAACGACAACCGCTCGCGGTTCGAGGCGATCAGCTCCTCGAGTCCGGGCTCGTAAAAGGGGACCCGGCCAGCGTCGAGCTGCTCGATCCGCTCGGGCACGACGTCGCGGATCACGACGGTGTGGCCGAGCTCGGCCAGACAGGCCCCGCTGACCAGGCCCGCATAGCCGGCGCCGAAGAACGCGATCCGCGCCACGCCTATCTTGCCTTCAGGGGCTTCAGCCCCTTCGCGATTGCGATCATCGTCTCGTTCGTGATGTTGTCCAGCAGGGAGTTGACCACCCAGTAGGTGGCTCCTTTCTCATGTAACACGATCATGTGGAGCTTCGGGCCGTTGTAGTAGAAGTCGTACGCGCGGCCGCCGAGCACGTGCCGGAAGCTGCGGTCGGTCAGCACCGGCGCGTCCGACCAGTCGGTCTCCTGGACGCCCCAGTAGGCGCCGCTCGACGTCCGGAACACGAGCCGCACGGCGTGGTGCCTGCTCTCGATCAGGTACGCGTGAACGGGCTTGGTGGAGTCGGGCGCCGACGAGCTGTCCAGCACGGTGGGCACCATCAGGCCGAATCCGACCTCCTTGCGCAGCGGCCGCAGGAGGCCCGAGGTGTCGTACGGGTTCGACTGTACGTGGGCCGGCTCCCGGGTCACCGGCGCGCGCGCCGGCGGCGCGGGCGCGACGCTCCCGTGGAAGGTGCGCCCGACGACCACCGTCAGCATCGCGCCGTTCTGGAGCGGAGCGATCGTCCCAGGCACCTTCTTGACGTCGGCCGGCGCGAACAGCTTGGCGACGGAGTTCGCCGCCGCCGCCGACCGCTTCACCTTCGGGTTCCAGTAGACCGTCGTGTGGAAGTAGTCGAACCGGGGCGCGTTGCCGGTCGCGTTCGGAGGCAGCGGGAGGATGTGGTAGCCCTGCTGCGAGAGTCCGCTGCCGGCTTCGCCGGCCGCGCCCGCGACTCCGTTGCCGTTCAGCACCGTGATCGTCGTCTCCGCGCGCGTCGGCGTCTTCAGCTTGACCTTTCGACCGAGCGCGACCGCGGTCGCCACCTGGGCTGCATCCACGTCGGGCGTCTCCCAGTCCTGGACCGCGGCGGCGATGTTCGCCGACGACGTGGTGAGGTCGGAGTACCCGGTCAGCCCCTGGATCTGGGTCTGGAAGAAGTGGCCCGGCGGAAGGTGGTAGGCGAAGAAGGCGTAGCTGAGGATGGTGCGGCCGGAGACGCCGCCTCCCCCGCCCGCGGCGACCTCGATGTTCTTCGTCAGCGTCCCGACGATCTTGGGCACCTTCAGGACGCTGAAGTTGTGCTTGAACTGGTACTTCATCGCCTTCACGAACTGCTGCTGGCGGGCGACGCGGAAGAGGTCCGAGTCGGTGTGGCGGTAGCGGACGTAGTCCAGCGCGCTGCCGCCGGTGAGCAGCTGGTAACCGGGCTGGAGGTTGATCTTCGCATAGCCGAACGTCGGCGAGAGGCCGGCGTTGTCGTTGAAGTACCGGCGGTCGACGTCGATCCAGACGCCGCCGAGCCGGTTGACGATCTGCTTGAAACCGCGGAAGTTGACGGTGACCAGGTAGTTGATCGGCAGGCCGATCAGGTCGCTGACCGTCTGGACCGTGCCCTTCGCGCCGCAGGCGGCGTAGGCCGAGTTGATCTTCCCCGAGTAGACCGGCTGCCCCGGGCAGTGCACGTTCACCAGCAGGTCGCGCGGGAACGACATCATCGAGACGGTCTTGTTCGAGGGGTCGGTGCGAATCAGCATCACCGTGTCCGACCGCGACGGCGTGTTCGCCGTCTCGTTCGCGCGATGGTCGTAGCCGATCACCAGGCCGATTGCGGCGTGACCGGGCGCAGGCGGCTCGCCCAGGAACTTCTGCGCGCTCTTCACGTCCGCCGAGTGGGCCTGGATCGCCGCGACGCTCTCGTGGAACCAGAGATAGAGCCCGGCCACGAACGAGACGACCAGCATCGCGACGGCGATCGCGATCCAGAGCAGGATCCGGCCGACGGTGCGAAGGCCCGATCGATGCGGAGGGCCCTCCGACCAGTATCGGGTCATCGGCGTCAGTGCGGACGGCGGGAGAACGGAGTGGCCGTTCCCCTCGAGGACGCCGCCACGACCGATTCCTCGTTTCAGCGTCGTCTTCAAGCCGGCACCGGATCGAAAGAAGGCGCGCCCGGGTCGGCACGCCGCCGCCGGTCAGGATAGCGGAGCCTGCTGCTGATTCCCGCGTTACCTGGTGACGCGGGAGAGTACGCGCGCGACCGCCGTCTGCTCGAGCGAGGCCGGCAGCGGCCTCGCGATCCCGAGGAAGATCATCGCCACGTCGGTGCGGCCCGTGTTGAAGAGCACGATGTCGGCGGCGACCGGCAACGTCACGCTCGGCGTCTTCACCGACGCGACCAGCCGGTACGCGTTCGATCGGTCGCCCACCTTCGGGAAGGCGATCGGGCGTGTGGAGACGACCTTCGCGGAGCTCGGCTTCGTGATTCCCTTCGCGAACAGCTCGCCGAAGCACGCCGGCAGCTGGCGGACCGCGACCCGCGCGTACCCGCGCTTTGCCATCGCCGCCGTCTTGAAGACGCCCGTCGACACGGAGACGAACGAATGGTCGGCGCTGCGGGTGAAGTCCGGGGAGTCGTACTTGCCGGTCTCGATCAAGTCGGACTGGTCGGGGTGATAGTTCGAGCAGCGAGGCTGGGAGTCCGAGGTCGTGCCGGCGGACTTCGACGCCGTCCAGCCGGGGGCGAAGTCGGAAAGCCTCAGCGAGGCGGCTCGAGCGAGCGCCTGGTCCGTCTTCGTGAAGGCGTGCTGCGGCTCGCCGGGCGCCGCCCCCGCAGCCGGGACGAGGACCCCGGCGATCGCCGTCGTCAGGAGCGCCCGCCTCACGTGTCCATCATCGCACGGCCTCGACCGCGACCTCGTAGCCGAGGTTCGGTCGCAGCCAGCGCTCGGCCTCCTCGAGCGACACGCCCTTGCGGGCCGCGTAGTCGTCGACCTGGTCGCGCCCGAGCCGCCCGACCGCGAAGTAGCGCGACTCGGGGTGGGCGAAGTAGACGCCGCTGACGCTCGCGCCGGGAGTGGCGGCGAAGTTCTCGGTCAGCTCGAGGCCGGCGTCCGCGGCGCCGATCAGCGCGAAGAGCTTCTCCTTCTCGCTGTGGTCGGGACAGGCTGGGTAGCCGAACGCGGGCCGGATCCCGCGGTAGCGCTCGCCGATCAGATCCTCCCTCGAGAGCGCCTCGTCCGGCGCGTACCAGGCCTTCCTCGCCTCCGCGTGCAGCCACTCGGCAAATGCCTCCGCGAGCCGGTCGGCGAGCGCCTTGACCATGATCGAGCGGTAGTCGTCGTGCTCGGCCTCGTAGCGGGCGGAGAGCTCGCCGGCGCCGTGGATGCCGACCGCGAACGCGCCCAGCGTGTCCCCGGCGGGCGCCACGAAGTCGGCGAGGGAGCGGTTCGGGCGCGAGTCGCCGTAGTCCGATTGCTGCCGGAGGAAACAGAACCGCGTCCCCTCCTCCAGCAGGACGTCGTCGCCGTCCGAGCGGACGGGCCAGAAGCCGTAGACGCCGCGGGGAACGAGCGACCGGTCGAGGGTGATCTCGTCGAGCAGCCCGAGGGCGTCGTCGTACAGCTCCCTCGCCTCCGGGCGGTCGAGGATCGCCGGGAACTTGCCCTTCAGCTCCCAGGCGTGGAAGAAGAACTGCCAGTCGACGAAGCGCGTCAGCGTCTCCAGGTCGGGCTCGACGATCCGCGTGCCGGTGAACGGCGGCTCGGACAGGACGTCGAACGAGACGCGCAGCCTGTTGGCGCGCGCGGCGTCGAGCGGCAGCAGCGGCTTGCGGTCGCGCTCCGCGTGCTGCACGCGCAGGCGCTCCTGAAGCTCGCGGTTCTCCCGGTCGAACTCGCCGATCCGTCCCGGGTCGAGCAGGTTGGACACGGTCGCGACCACACGCGAGGCGTCGAGGACGTGCACGGTCGGCTGCGAGTAGGCGGGCGCGATCCGTACGGCCGTGTGCTGCTTGGACGTGGTCGCGCCGCCGATCAGGAGCGGCAGGGAGACGCCGCGTCGCTCCATCTCCTGCGCGACGTGGACCATCTCGTCGAGCGACGGCGTGATCAGGCCCGAGAGGCCGATCACGTTCGCACCTCGCTCGCGCGCGGTCTCGAGGATCCTGTCGGCCGGGACCATCACGCCGAGATCGATGACCTCGTAGTTGTTGCAGCCGAGAACGACGCCGACGATGTTCTTGCCGATGTCGTGCACGTCGCCCTTGACGGTGGCGAGGACGACAGTGCCCTGGGCCCGGCCGCCGCCGTCCTTCTCCTGCTCCATGAACGGCTCCAGGTAGGCAACGGCGCGCTTCATCGCCCGCGCGCTCTTCACCACCTGCGGCAGGAACATCCGCCCCGAGCCGAACAGGTCGCCGACGATCCGCATCCCCTCCATCAGCGGCCCCTCGATCACCTCGAGCGGACGCGCGAACATCTGCCGCGCCTCCTCGACGTCCTCCTCGATGAACTCGTCGATCCCGTGGACGAGGGCGAACGAGAGGCGCTCCTCGACTCCCTGCTCGCGCCACGAGAGGTCGACCTCCCTCCTCGTCCCCTCGCCGGAAACCCTGGAGGCGAGCTCGACCAGCCGCTCGGTCGCGTCGGGCCGCCGGTCGAACAGGACGTCCTCGACGCGCTCGAGCAGCTCCGGCTCGATGTCCTCGTACACGGTCAGCTGGCCGGCGTTGACGATGCCCATGTCGAGCCCCGCACGAATCGCGTGGTAGAGGAAGGCCGAGTGCATCGCCTCGCGGACGACCTCGTTGCCGCGAAAGGAGAACGAGAGGTTCGAGATTCCGCCCGAGGTGCGCACGCCGGGGCAGCGCTCCTTAATCAGGCGGCAGCGCCTCGATGAACGCCTTCGCGTAGCCGTTGTGCTCCTCGATCCCGGTGGCGACCGCCAGCACGTTCGGGTCGAAGACGATGTCCTCCGGGTGGAAGCCCTGCTCGATCAGCAGGCGGTAGGCCCGCTCGCAGATCTCCACCCTCCGCTCGACCGTGACCGCCTGGCCCTCCTCGTCGAAGGCCATCACGATCGCCGCCGCGCCCAGCCGCCGGATCGCCCGCGCCTGCGCGAGGAACGACTCCTCGCCCTCCTTCAGGCTGATCGAGTTGGCGATCCCCTTGCCCTGGATGCACTTGAGGCCGGCCTCGATCGCCGAGAAACGCGAGCTGTCGACCATGATCGGCACCCGGGCGATCTCCGGCTCGGTCGCGATCACGTTCAGGAAGGTGGTCATCGCCTGCTCGGCCTCGAGCAGGTCGGCGTCCATGTTCACGTCGATAAGGTTGGCGCCGCCCTGCACCTGCTCGAGCGCGACCGCGACCGCGCTCGTGTAATCGCCCCCCTCGATCAGGCGCCGGAAGCGGGCGGAGCCGGTCACGTTCGTGCGCTCTCCGATCATCACGAAGCCGGTGTCGCGCTCGATCTCGAACGGCTCGAGGCCGCTGAAGCGCGGCCGCGCTTGCCGTTGAGGAACATGCCTGGGGGCCAGACCTTCGGTCCGGTCCCGGATGGCCGCGACATGCGCGGGCGTGGTCCCGCAGCAGCCTCCGACCACGTTCACGAGGCCGGACTGCGCGAACTCGCCGAGGTAGCGGCTGGTGTCGGCCGGCTGCTCGTCGTGCTCGCCGAAGGCGTTCGGCAGCCCCGCGTTCGGGTGGCACGAGACGTAGGTGTCCGCGACCCGCGAGAGATCCTCGACGTACGGGCGCATCTGCTCGGCGCCGAGCGAGCAGTTCACGCCGGCGATCAGCGGCCCGGCGTGCTCGATGGACGCCCAGAACGCCTCGACCGTCTGGCCCGACAGGTTGCGGCCGCTGGCGTCGATCGCCGTGAAGGAGATCCACCGCGGCAGCTCCGGCGCGACGTCGAGCGCCGCCGCGATCGCCGCCTTCGCGTTGAGCGTGTCGAAGATCGTCTCGAACATCAGCAGGTCGACCCCGCCGTCGCGGAGCGCCTCGATCTGCTCGGCGTACGTCTCGTGGACCTGGTCGAACGTCACCGGTCGAAAGCCCGGGTCGTCCACCTTCGGAGACACCGAGAGCGAGACATTCAGCGGGCCGAGCGAGCCGGCGACGAAGCCGCCCGCCTCGTCGGCGGCGCGGCGCGCGAGCCGCGCGCCCTCGCGGCTCATCTCGGCGGCGACCTCCTCGAGCCCGTAGTCGGCCTGGCCGATCCTGGTGGCGGTGAAGGTGTTGGTGGTCGCGATGTCGGCGCCGGCTTCGAAGTAGCGCCGGTGGATGTCGAGGATCACCTCCGGCCGCGTCAGGTTCAGCAGGTCCGGATCACCCGCGACGTCGCGCGGGTGGCCGCGGAACCGCTCGCCGCGGTACGCCTCCTCGCCGCGGACGTCCCGCTGGATCAGGACGCCCCACGACCCGTCGAGCAGGACGATCCGCTCGTCCAGCAGTCGCTTGAGATTTTGGATCCGGTCGGTCATCGCGCTCCGCTGCCGAAAGAGTCCACCGACGGTGCGCGCGGGCTCTTTAGGCGTTTGTTGACCCGGTCGCCAAGCTGCCTTTCAAAGCTCTCCGGGGTTCTCAGCTTAGCTGAGAGTTCAGGGGCTGTCCCGCCGGGGGACCGTGCCTGCGTGGCGCCGTCGCGGTGCTTCGATCGGCACGGCCAGACCCTAGATGTGCTCGGGCCCGGCCGAGGTGCGCGCACGGATCGGCCGGTCGTCCGAGCCGTTCGCCACCGTGAGCTGGTTCTCCGCGTGCTTGACGCGCTGCTCCAGCTGCCAGCGGTCGGCGTCCGACTCGCCCGCCTCGACGCGGGCGAGCTCGGCCTGCGCGGCCTCGAGCTGTGTGCGCGCACGGCCGGCGTCGACCTCGTCGACGTCGACCGCGTCGTCGACCAGGGCGAGCGCGCGGTCCTGCTCGACCTTGAAGAAGCCCGGGCCGGTCGCGAACTCGCGTACCTCCTGCCCGCGGCGGATGTGCACCCGGGTCGAGCCCGCCTTCAGCATCGCCACGAGCGGCGCGTGACGCGCCAGCACGCCGATCTCCCCGTCGGCGCCGGGGACGATCAGCATCTCCGCGTCTCCCTCGAACGCCGATCCGTCCGGCGTCACGAGGGAGACCTCGATCACATGGGCGTCTTCGGCCAACCGCCTAGACCGCCGCGGGCTCCGCCTCGGCCTCCGCCTCCGCCTCTGCCTCGGCCTCCTCGGCCGGCTGCGCCTCGTCCTCCGACGCGAGCGTCTTCGCCTTCGCGACGGCGTCGTCGATCGTGCCGACCATGTAGAACGCCTGCTCGGGCAGTGAGTCGTGCTTGCCGTCGAGGATCTCGACGAAGCCCTTGACCGTGTCTTCGAGCTTCACGTATGCGCCGGGCGTGCCCGTGAAGACCTCGGCCACGAACATCGGCTGCGACAGGAAACGCTCGATCTTGCGTGCGCGCTGGACGACCAGTTTGTCCTCGTCCGACAGCTCGTCCATGCCGAGGATGGCGATGATGTCCTGGAGATCGCGGTAGCGCTGGAGGACCTCCTGCACGCGGGTCGCGGTGTCGTAATGCTCGTCGCTGACCACGCCGCGCGACAGCGCCCGCGAGTTCGAGCCGAGCGGGTCGATCGCCGGGTAGATGCCCTTCTCCGAGATCGAGCGCGCGAGCGTGATGAAGGCGTCGAGGTGGGCGAACGTATTCGCAGGGGCGGGGTCGGTGAGATCGTCCGCCGGCACGTAGATCGCCTGCACGGACGTCACCGAGCCGACGCGGGTGGACGTGATCCGCTCCTGCAGCTGGCCCATCTCGGTCGCGAGCGTCGGCTGGTAGCCGACGGCGCTGGGCATGCGGCCGAGGAGCGCAGACACCTCGGAGCCCGCCTGCACGAAGCGGAAGATGTTGTCGATGAAGAAGAGCACGTCCTGGCCCTCGTCGCGGAAATGCTCCGCCATCGTCAGGCCCGAGAGCGCGACCCGCAGGCGCGCGCCCGGCGGCTCGTTCATCTGGCCGTAGACGAGCGCGACGCGATCGATCACCCCGGACTCCTCCATCTCCAGCCAGAGGTCGTTCCCCTCGCGGGTCCGCTCGCCGACGCCGGCGAACACGGACACGCCGCCGTGCTGCTCCGCGACGTTGTGGATCAGCTCCTGGATCAGCACCGTCTTGCCGAGCCCGGCGCCGCCGAACAGGCCGATCTTGCCGCCGCGCACGAACGGGGCGATCAGGTCGATGACCTTGATCCCCGTCTCGAAGATCTCGGCCTTCGGCGACAGCTCGCGGAACTCGGGCGGATCGCGGTGGATCGGCGAACGCTCGCCCGAGGACGGCTCGCCGTCGTCGACCGGCTCGCCGAGGACGTTCCAGAGGCGGCCGAGCGTCTCCTTGCCGACCGGGACGCTGATCGGCGCGCCGGTGTCGATCACGTCGACGCCGCGCGGCAGGCCGTCGGTCGAGTCCATGGCGACCGCGCGGACGCGGTCGTCGCCCAGATGCTGCTGCACCTCGGCGATCAGGTCGAGGCCCGCGGAGCCGTTCTCGCCCGGGACGGTAATGCGCAGCGCGTTGTAGATCTCGGGCAGCGCGCCGGTGAAAACCGCGTCGACGACGACGCCCCTGACCTCGACAACCTTGCCAACATTGTTTTCAGAGGTATTGCGCTCAGCCATGTGACTCCTGAGGGTGCGATTGCACGAGAGGATGCCCGCCTCGCCGCGCCCGGCGGGCGAGCGATCGGAGTCTAGCGAAGCCCGGACGCTCGGGAACGTCGCTCGGCAGCGCCCGGCGCTCCTGCGTCAGCGTGGCCACCCGGGCCTCGTGGTCGAGCGTTCAGCAGTACGACGTGACGAGCGACGGCATCATCCCCTCGAAGACTACTTCGCCGTGACGTCGTTACGTCGGCGGCGCGCCGCCATTCACGCCGTACGAGCCGATCCCGGTGCCGCGCGGCGGCCTGCCGCCGAGCTGGAGCACGCGGAGCGTGCGCAACTGCTTGAGGTCCTGGTCGTCCGGAACGGAGGCGACCGGCACCGTGTTCGAGCCATGCGAGGCCGGCCCCTTCGCGGCCTGGGTGCTGAGCACGGTCGTCACCCCGACGACTGCCGCCATGACCGCGGCGACCCTGGCGACGGCGGCCGGGCGGAAGAGCGCCCGGCGGCTGCCGGAGACGACGATCGGCTGGTCCATTCGCTCGAGCGTCCGCGTTCGCAACGCCAGCACCGCGCCGCGCACGCTCGCCTCGTACTCGCGGCAGGCACCGCAGCGCCGCAGGTGCGCTTCGAGCAGAGCGTCCTCGAGCTCCGAGATCTCGTCGTCGAGGCGCAGCGAGACCCACCCGCGGGCGCGGTCACAGGTGTGGGGCTGCGGTCGCAGTGCCATACCGCTTACGACGTCCCGGTGTACCCGTTGTTAGCCGGGAAAGCGTTCACACCAATCGGTAACGCGAATCGACGGCGAGTCCAATCAGAATCAAGACGATCCCGAGCACGAGGAAGATCGCCGACTCGGCGATCGTCGATTGATGCTCCTCCGGAGTGGCCCAGCGCAGGAAGCGCGGCCCGACGAAAGGCTGTGCCTCCCCCTTCGTCCGCACCGGACCGCGGTTGCCGACGAAGAAGGCGAACAGGAGCAGCAGGCAGCCGAACGCCTCGAAGGCGACCGCGATCGACCGGTTCAGGGACGTGCCGAGGATCAGCCCGATCGAGACGGCGCACAGGAAGATCGCCCCGACGACCACGCCGAGGAGAGTGAAGAAGCGGCGTGCGGCCGCGAGCCACACGGGAGCTACTCGTCGAGGTCGGCCGTCGGCGGAAGCTGGGAGCCGCTGCCGCGGAACTCCTCCTCCGTCAGGGGCCAGCCCTCGAGCGGGTAGTGGCATGCGGCGACGTGGCCCTCGGCGCCCAGGGGCCTGAGCTCCGGCGTCTCGACGTCGCAATGCCCGGCGTGGAAGCGCGGGCAGCGCGGGTGGAACCAGCAGGCGGACGGCGGGTTGATCGGGCTCGGCACGTCTCCCTGGAGCACGACCGGCTTGCGAGCGCGGCCGGCGTCCGGGTCGGGAAGCGGCACGGCCGACATCAGCGCCCCGGTGTAAGGGTGTTTCGGCTCGGCGTAGAGGGCGTCGCGGTCGGCGATCTCGACGGCGTGGCCGAGGTACATGACCATGACACGGTCCGAGATGTGGCGGACGACGTTGAGGTCGTGCGCGATGAAGACGTAGGTGAGCCCGAAGTCGCGCTGGAGGTCCTTGAGCAGGTTGAGGATCTGCGCCTGAACCGAGACGTCGAGCGCGGACACCGGCTCGTCGCAGACGATCAGCTTCGGGTTGATCGCGAGCGCGCGGGCGACGCCGATCCGCTGCCGCTGGCCGCCGGAGAACTCGTGCGGGAAGCGGTTGTAATGCTCGGGGTTCAGGCCGACGATCTCGAGCAGCTCCTGCACGCGGCGCTTGATCTCCGCGTCGGTGCCGATCCCATGCACCTGGAGCGGCTCGCCGATGATGAAGCCGACGCGTTTGCGCGGGTTCAGAGACGCGTAGGGATCCTGAAAGATCATCATCATCTCGCGGCGAACGGGACGCATCTCGGCGCGCGAGAGGCGTGTGATGTCCCTCCCCTCGAAGACGATGCGGCCGGCCGTCGGCTCGAGCAGCTTCATGATGCAGCGGGCGAGGGTCGACTTCCCGCAGCCCGACTCGCCGACGATCCCGAGCGTCTCCCCTTCCTTGAGCGTGAAGCTGAGGCCGTCGACGGCCTTCACCGAGGCGATCTCCTTCTGGAAGATGATCCCGCGCGTCACCGGGAAATGCTTCTTGACGTCGTCGACGACGAGCAGCTCGTCGCCCGTCAGCTCGAGCGGCCGCGGCTCGGCGGTTGCTGCAGGCGCGATCGTATGCTCGGGATTCATCGCGCTCATGGGCCAGTCTCCTCGGATCTGCGGAAGGCTTTCGCCGCCGCGACCGACCTGGCGGGCGCGGCCCCCAGCTGCTGCTGAGGTGCGTGGGCAGTCGGGGAAGGGGGCTCGCGGGGGAAACCGGCCGTTTCCCCCGCGCGAGCGAGCCGAAGGCGAGCGAAGCTCAACTCGCCTCCGCCAGCGTGCCCTCGATCAGTTTGGCCGCCTCGTGGTCCTTGGTCTCCTGATCGAGGTGGCAGCGCACGCGGTGGTGTCCGCTCGCCTCGGGGACGGCGTCGAGTTCCGGCTCGGTCTGGCTGCAGATCGGCATCACGTAGGAACAGCGCGGGTGGAACCGGCACCCCCTCGGCGGAAAGAGCAGCGACGGCGGCTGCCCGGAGATCTGCACCAGCCGGTCGACGTCCTGATTCAGGCGGGGCAGCGACCCGAGCAGGCCCCAGGTGTACGGGTGGTTGGGCCTGTTGAAGAGATTGCGGACCTCGCCCTCCTCCTGGACGCGGGCTGCGTACATGACCACGACGTCGTCGGCGACCTCGGCGACCACCCCGAGGTCGTGCGTGATCATGATGATCGCGCTGCCGAACTCGTCCTGGAGACGCTTCATCAGGTCGAGGATCTGTGCCTGCGTGGTCACGTCGAGCGCGGTTGTCGGCTCGTCGGCGATCAGCAGGTCCGGGTTGTTGACGAGCGCCATCGCGATCATCACCCGCTGGCGCATGCCGCCGGAGAACTGGTGGGGGTAGTCGTCGATCCGGGCGTCGGCGCGCGGGATCCCGACCGCCTTGAGCAGGTCGAGCGCGCGTCTGCGGGCGGCGGCCCTCGTGATGTCCTGGTGGAGGAGAATCGCCTCGACGAGCTGCGACCCGACCTTGTGCACCGGGTTCAGCGAGGTCATCGGGTCCTGGAAGATCATCGCGATCTCGTCCCCGCGGATCGAGCGCAGCTGCTTCGGGCTCAGCCCGATCAGGTTCTTGCCCTTCCAGAGCGCCTCGCCGCTCGAGATCGTCGTCTTGCGGTTGTTCAGGCCCATGATCGTCAGGCAGGTGACGCTCTTGCCGCAGCCGGACTCGCCGACGATCCCGAGGGTCTTGCCCTTCTCGACCGAGAAGCTGACCCCGTCGACGGCCTTGACGATCCCGTCGTCCGTCCGGAAGTAGGTCTTCAGATCCTTGACGTCGAGGAGGGCCATAGGCTCAGGAGGAAGGATGACATCGATTCAAGGCTGAAACCGCATCGAGGGCGATGGGGCCGCCCGGAACTATGCCAGCCGGATCCGGGGGTCGATCGCTGCGTAGAGCAGGTCGACGATGAGGTTGAAGACGATGATCACGATCGTCGCGAAGACGATCACGCCCATGATGGTCGGCGTGTCGTAGTTCTGGAGCGCCTGGACCGCGGTCCGGCCGAGCCCCGGTAAGCCGTAGACCGATTCGGTGAAGATGGCGCCTCCCAGCGCCAGGCCGATGTCCATGCCGAGCATGGTCACGACCGGCAGCATCGCGTTCCGCAGCACGTGCGAACGCAGCACCACGGACTCCGGGGCGCCCTTCGCGCGTGCGGTTCGCACGTAGTCCTCGTTGAGCGTCTCCATCACGTTTGCCCTGATCATCCGCACGTACAGGGCGGCGAACAGGATCATGAACGTCATCCACGGGAGGATCAGGTGATAGGCCCATTGCACGGGGCCTCCGGGCTGCCCCGGAGGTGGGTTGAAGAAGTCGGCGTAGTTCGATATCGGCGCGTAGATCGGCGACCCGTGCTCGTGCAGGTAGAAGCCGAAGAACCACGCGAAGATCAGGCCGATCCACACCGGGTGCGCCGAGATCCCGATCAGGACGAAGGTCATCGCTCCTCGATCCAACAGCGACCGCGGCCGCAGGGCCGAGAGGACCCCGATCGGAATTGCGATCAGCATCCAGAAGAACGCTCCGCCGATCACGAGTGATGCGGTCACGGGAGCGGCGTCGGCGATGATGTGGTTGACGCTCTCGCGGTTGTAGTACGAGTGGCCGAGATTATGGTGGTACACCAACCGCCAGACGAAGCGCCCGTACTGCTGGTAGATCGGCTCGTCGAGGTGGAGGTAGTGCCTTGCCTTCGCGATCGTCGCGGGCGTCGCTCCCTTGCCGGCGAACTGCCGGGCGGGATCGGCCGGGATGACGAAGAAGAGGATGTAGGCGACGACCGTGACCGCGAAGAAGAGCAGCACCGCCCAGAGAAGTCGTCTGATCAGGTAGCGCGTCACGGTCTCGTCATCGACTCGTCGGTTTCACCTTTCGGGCCTACAAGTAAAGCAGGTGGGCGCCGGTGTTGATACCCGGCGCCCACCCTTTTCGAACTGTTCTGCGTTCCTCGGTCCTTGCTCCTTTACTTGAGGAAGAAGGTGTTGAGGTTCGCCTGTCCGTGCGCGGCCTGGAAGAGATAGCCACCGGTCCGGGCCGAGACGAACTCGCGCGTGTTGCGGTTCTCGTACACCGCCAGCGGCGCGTAGTTGTTGGTGATGTTCTTGTCCAGCGCCGCATAGGCAGCACCGCGCTTGTCGCCGGTGAGGGCGTTGGCGGCCTTCATCTGCTTGTTCAGCGCGGGCACGTTCAGGTACGCGAGGTTGTTGTTGTTGGCCTCGTGGATGTTGTCGCCGTTCAGCAGGATGTCGATGAAGTCGTACGGATCCGCGTAATCCGCGAACCAGCCCACCGCGATGGCGGCGTCGTACGGCTCACCCTTCGTGCCGGTGGCGATGTAGATCTGGAAGCCCTGGAAGAGCTTCACGTTCACGTTGCAGCCGATCTGGCTCAGGTTGTACTTGAAGACCTGCGCCAGGTTCTGGCCGACAGCCGTGTTGCCGCTGTACAGGGTGACGTCCTTGCAGCCGCCCGCCTGCGAGGCCAGCGTCTTCGCCTTCGGGTAGTTCGCGCCCTTCAGCGGGTACGTGTTGATCGGCTTGTAGCCGTCGATCCCCGGAGGCAGGATCTGCTGCGAGCGCTTGCCGGCGAGGAAGCCACGGACCCGGACGAGTGCCGGGCGATCGACGGCGTAGTTCGCCGCCTTGCGCATGCCGACGCTCTTGAACGCCGCCCGGGACGTGTTCAGCGCGACGTAGTCGATGTTCAGACCGCCGTTCACGAAGTACCGGTAAGGGCCGCCCTTGTGCACACCGTACTGCTGCGCAAGCCCGGCGTTCGCCGTCGCCGGCAGACCACCGGCGTCGTAGTCGGCCTGACCCGCCTTCACCTGCAGCAGGCTCTGATCCAGGTTCGTGTTCATCGTGAACACGAACGTGCTGATGTTGTGCGGGCGCGAGCCCTTGTAATTCGGGTTCGTCTTCGTGATCAGCTGCCGGCCGACCTGGCGGCTGGCGACGTAGTACGGCCCGAACGACGCGAACGTGTTGATCCCGTCCGCGTTGATCGGCGTCCCCTTCGGAATCGGGCAGAAGAAGTTCATCGCCATCTTCGACAGGAACGACCCGTCCGGCCTCAGCAGCCTGATCGTCAGCTTCTGGCCCTTGGCGACCACGCCGCTCGCGGTCGCGGCCTTGCCGTCGTTCACGGCCTGCGCCCCGACGATCCCGTTGTCACCGGTCATGAACGGCACCGCCGGCGACTGCATCTTCGGATTCAGGTCACGGTTGAACACGGCCGCGAAGTTCGCAGCAGTCAGCGTCTCGCCCGTGTTCGACTTCACACCCGACTTGATCGTGAACACATACGTCTTGCCGTCCTTGGACACCGCCGGGAAGCCGACCGCCGCATCAGGAGCAAGCTTCGCCCCGGCCGGATCCGGCTTGTCCGGGTAGTACATGAGCTTCATGCAGACCGAATCCAGGATCTGCCACGAGATCGTCCCGTACGCGAGCGACGGGTCGATGTAGTCGACGTCTGTTCCCGAGACGTTGACGTTCATCGTCCCGCCCTTCTTCTGCCCCGAGGCAGACGGACGGTTCGACTTGCTCGACGCCGGGCCCGCAAACGCAGCCGCGACCAGCATCGCGGCCCCGAGCGCGGCCATAGCGCCGGAAAGCCAGAGTTTCTTCTGCATCGATCTCCTTTCGATGACGCACGAGCCAGGCGCGTTCGCCGGACTCAGTGGTAGACGCATCCTCGACCCGTTAGACGAGCCGCGCGGAGTTTAGTTGGCAGGTGGCGAAAATGTGAAGAGGGGAATCCGTTTGGCCAGCTTGAGGCGAATGACCGGGGTCCGGACCCTCCGCCTGGCGGCAGTGGCGGTCGCATCTCTCGCCGTTCTCGCGGCCTTCGGCGGCGGCTCGAGCGGAGCCGCACCGCCGCTCCGCGGCGTCAACCTGTTGGTCGCAGCGGCCGCTGCCCTGTGCGCCTGGCCGGTGGCCGCCGCCGGCGCCGGGAGGGACGGCAGTCCGACCCCCCGCACGGCGTTCGCTAGCCGGACGACCGTGGGTCGAAGGAGTCGCGCAGGCCGTCGCCGAGCAGGTTGAACGCGAGCGTCGCGAGCAGCACCGCGACGCCGGGCCAGACCATCAGCCACGGCTGCGTCAGGTAGTAGTCCGGCGAGGTCGCCAGCAGGTTGCCCCAGCTCGCCGTCGGCTGCTGGATCCCGAGGCCGAGGAACGACAGACCCGCCTCGGCCAGGATGTTCGTGGCGATCACCAGGGTCGAGTAGACGATGATCGGAGCGACGAGGTGCGGCAGGATGTGCGACCGGATGATCTTCCAGTCGTTCGTGCCGATCATCCGCGCCGCCTCGACGAACTCCTTCTCGCGCAGCGACAGGACCTGGGCTCGCACGATTCGGGCTGGATAGAACCACCCGAAGATGCCGAGAACGAAGATAAGGGTGACGACCCCGGGCGAGAGGAAGCCGAACGTGACGCCGTTCAGCCGCTCACCCGCAGTGCTCGCCAGGGCGATCACGAACAGCAGCACCGGGAACGCCATCACGATCTCGGTGAGCCGGCTGATCACCGTGTCGGTCACGCCGCTGTAGAAACCGGCGAGGGCGCCCATCAGGACGCCGACCGTCATCGCCAGCAGCGTCGCGCCGACGGCGACCTCGAGCGAGGTCTGCGTGCCGTAGAGCAGGCGCAGGAACTCGTCGCGGCCGAGCTGGCCGTCCGCGCCGAGGATGAAGAAGGTGTGACTGAAGTTGCCGACGGCGCCCGGGTAGGGCTGGGTGGAAACGTCCGAGAAAGGCCCGACCGGAAGCACCGTCTGCGGGTCGAGCCCGCCGGCGAACTGTTCGTTCGGCCCGTGGCCGAGGAAGTGCGCGGCGATCGGGGCGCCGATGAAGCCGATCAGGACGAGCAGGACGACATAGATCCCGCCGACGATCGCGAACTTGTCGCGGCGGAACCGCATGAACACGCCCTCCCAGTAGCCGCGCGCGCGTACCGCACCTTCGGTACCGAGCGCGCCGTGCGACTCGGCCGCGACCGTCGAGGCAAGGCCTGCGCCGGAGGAGACGAGCTCGGGGCGTTCGGTAGTGGCCACTGGTCTACGGGAGCATAACGGGCACCACACCCGTTCTCACGCTGAGACTTCCCGGTGACCGGAAAGTTAGGCCTCGGGCGCGACGATCGTCCCGGCAGTGAGGCTCGAGCCTGTCACTGCATCTCGCCGCGACCGCTACGCCGTGAGCGCGTCCGCTCCGGCGACGACCTCCAGGATCTCCTGGGTGATCTCGGCCTGGCGGGCCCGGTTCATCGCCAGCGTCAGGCTGTCGATCAGCTCGCCGGCGTTCTTCGAAGCGTTGCGCATCGCCGACATCCGAGCGCCCTGCTCGGAGGCGGCCGACTCGAGCAGCGCGCGGTAGAGCTCGGTCTCGACGTAAACAGGGAGCAGCCGCTCGAGGATCTGCTCCGGCTCGGGCTCGTAGATGAAGTCACCGAGCAGCGCCGACTGCCGCTCCTCGGCCTCGCCCGCCTCGAGCATCTGCTCCGGGATCGGCAGCACGTCCTGCTCGACCACCTGCTGGACGAGCGGCGAGACGAAGTGGTTGTAGACGATCACCACCCGGTCGACCTCCTCGGCCACGTAGAGGTCCGCGATCCGGTGCGCGATTGCCTGGGCGTCGGCGTACGTCGGCCGGTCGCTGAAGCCGGTCCAGGCCTGCAGCACCTCGAACCGGCGGAAGCGGAGCGTGGACGAGCCTTTCCGGCCGGAGACGAGCCAGCGCACGCGCTTGCCCTCGCCACGGAGCTGCCGATCGAGCGCGAGCGCATGCCGCAGCACCTGCGCGTTGAAGGCGCCGGCCAGGCCGCGGTCGCCGGTCAGCGGCAGGATCGCGACCGCCCGCTCCTCTTCGCGGCGTTCGAGCAGCGGCAGGCCGCGAACGGAGGAGCTGGCCCGTGCAGTACCCACCATCAGCTCCATCATCCGGTCTGCGTAGGGCCGCATCGCCTCGATCCGCGCCTGCGCGCGGCGCAGCCGCGCGGACGCAACCAGCTCCATGGCTTTGGTGATCTTCCGCGTGTTGCGGATCGACCTGATTCTCCGCTTCAGGTCTTGGACGGAGGCCACGCGTGTTCCTCGCTCGTTCCCGTCAGGAAACGAGCGACCCTTCCTCTTGCACGTTGAACATGCCGGCGAAGCGCTTCAGCTCGGCGTTCAGTTTCTCCTCGAGCTCGTCGGAGATCTCCTTCTGCTCGCGGATTGCGTCGAGGATCGCCTTCTCGGTCCGCATGTGCTCACGCAGCTCGTCCTGGAAGCGCGGTACCTGCGGGACAGGCACCTCGTTCAGATAGCCGTTGATCCCGGCGAAGATCGCGACCACCTGCTCCTCCATCGGCCACGGCGAGTACTGCGGCTGGTTGAGGGTGGCAACCATGCGTTCTCCTCTGGCAAGTGTCCGTTGCGTGGCTTGATCGAGCTCCGAGCCGAACTGGGCGAACGCCTCCAGCTCACGGTACTGGGCGAGCTCGAGCTTCAGGCGGCCGGCGACCTGGCGCATCGCCTTCACCTGGGCGTTGCCGCCCACGCGCGAGACGGAGATGCCGACGTTGATCGCCGGACGGACGCCGGAGTAGAACAGGTCGCTCTCCAGGAAGATCTGACCGTCGGTGATCGAGATCACGTTCGTCGGGATGTACGCCGACACGTCGCCCGCCTGCGTCTCGATGATCGGCAAGGCGGTCAGCGATCCGGCCCCCAGCTCGTCGTTCAGCTTGCAGGCGCGCTCCAGCAGGCGGGAGTGCAGGTAGAAGACATCGCCGGGGTACGCCTCGCGGCCCGGCGGCCGGCGGAGGAGCAGCGACATCTGCCGATACGCGTCGGCGTGCTTCGAGAGGTCGTCGTAGATGCAGAGCGCGTGACCCCCCTGGAACATGAAGTACTCGCCCATCGAGCAGCCGGCGTACGGCGCCATCCACTTGATCGGCGCGGCCTCGGAGGCCGAGGCGTTGACGATGATCGTGTAGTCCATCGCGCCCTCCTCCTTCAGCCGCTCGTACACCTGGGCGACGGTGGAGGCCTTCTGGCCGATGGCGACGTAGATGCAGATCACATCCTGGCCGCGCTGGTTGAGGATCGTATCGACGCAGATCGCGGTCTTGCCGGTCGTGCGGTCGCCGATGATCAGCTCGCGCTGGCCACGCCCGATCGGGATCATCGAGTCGATCGCCTTGAGCCCGGTCTGGAGCGGCTCCTTCACCGGCTGGCGCTGGACGACGCCGGGCGCCTTGAACTCCAGCGGACGGCGCTCGGCCGCCTCGATCGGCCCACTGCCGTCGACCGGGTTGCCGAGCGGGTCGACGATCCGGCCCACGAGCTCGTCGCCCACTGGGACGCTGGCGACGCGGCCCGTGCGGCGGACCGGCTCGCCCTCCTTGACCTTGTCCCAGTCGCCGAGCAGCGCGGCGCCGACGTTGTCCTCCTCGAGGTTCAGCGCGACGCCCGTGACGCCGTGCTCCAGCTCGAGCATCTCGAGGGCGACCGCGCTCTCCAGCCCGTAGACACGAGCGATGCCGTCGCCGACCTGCAGCACCTGGCCCACCTCGGCCAGGTCGGTCTCGACGTCGAAGTCCTTGATCCGCTCCTTGAGCAGAGCGGTGATCTCTTCGGGGCGTAGCTTCATAGCGTGGGGGACCCCGTGGTTTCGCCACGAGCCCCCTCCTCCTTTCCGTACGTCATGCCTTGACTGTCAGCTCCCTTGCCAGCCGCTCGATCCGGCCGCGGATGCTGGCGTCGACCCTGCGCGAGCCGACCTGGAGGACCAGCCCGCCGATCAGCCCGGGGTCGACGGTCCGGTTGGCCTCGACCTTCCGGCCGGAGCGCTGCTCGATCTGGCCGACGATCGCGCGCGCCTCCTCGTCGGAGAGCTCGTAGGCGGTGGTCAGCTCGACGGACAGCTCGCCCCCCTCGGCGGCGGCCATCCGCTCGAACTCCTCGGCGACCTGCCCCACCTCTCCCCCGCGCCCCTTCTCCACGAGCAGGCGCAGCAGGTTGAGCACGAGCGGGTCGCCTCCGCTCGCGACGGCGTCGACGGCGGCCGCCTTGGCCCGTTTGTCGAGCTGCGGATTGCGGAGCAGCTCGTCGAGCTCGGGTACCTGCCGGCCGGCCTCGACGAAGTCGGAGAGGTCCCGGCGAACGTCGGGCACGCGCCCGGCCTCCCTGGCGGCCTCGAAGAGGGACCGCGCGTAGGTGCGGTGGACAACCGACACGGCCTAGGCGGTTTCCTGCTCCAGCACCGAGAAGTCGAGGTCGCCGATCGCGTCCTCGATCAGCCTCCGGTGGTCGTCGCGGTCGAGGACCTTGCCCGTCACCTTCGCGGTGGCGACGAGCGTGAGCTCGGCGACCTCGGCGCGGATCTGCTCGAGCGAGCGCAGCGTCTCTGCCTCGATCTGCTTCTTCGTGTCCTCGAGCCGCCGCTGGCGGTCGGCCTCGGTCTCCTCGCGCACGCGCTCGCGCTGTGCCTCGGACTGCTTGCGCGCCTCGGCCAGGATCTCCTCCGCGTCGGACTTGGCCTTGCCGACGAGCTTGCGGTGCTCGTCCAGCAGGTTGCGGGCCTCCTCGCGGGCGCGGTCGGCTTCCTCGATCGACTGGCGAATCCGGTCGCGTCGCTCGTCGATCGCCTTCTGGATCGGCCCGAACGCGTACCGCTTCAGCACGAAGAGGGCGATCAGGAAGCAGACGATCGTCCAGATCATCAGTCCCGGGGTGACCTTGATCAGCGCGTTCGCGCCGAGCACCAGCGTTCCCGCCATCAGACGAGGACGAAGGCGAGGATCGAGCCGAGCAGGCCGTAGAAGACAACGGCCTCGGTGAGCGCGAAGCCCAGCCACTGGATGCCCTGCAACTCGCCGCGGAGCTCGGGCTGGCGGGCGACGGACTGGATCATCGAGCCGAAGATGTTGCCGATGCCGACACCGGCGCCGAGCGCACCGAGGCCGACGCCCAGCGCGAGACCGATGGCCTTGCCGGCCTTGGTCACGTCGCCGGTGGTGGCGGCGAGAAGCTGAATCACTGCCATTGCGGTGTTCCTCCTAGTGTTCCGGCTCGATCGCCGAGCCGATGTAGATGGCTGACAGGGCGGAGAAGATGAACGCCTGGATCGAGACGACGATCACGACCTCGAACAGGTAGAAGACCGTCGCGATCGGCACGACGAACACGGCCAGGATGATCGACTCGAGGATGAACATCAGGCCGAGGAAGGTGAGGATCAGGATGTGGCCGGCGAGCATGTTCGCGAAGAGGCGGACGCTGAGCGAGATCAGCCTCATGAACTGGCCGAGGATCTCGAGGGGGACGATCAGGAAGAGCAGCGCCCTCGGGGCTTCCGGGATCCAGCTCTTGAAGTAGCGCCGCGGCCCGTTCCACCGGATTCCCTCGTAGTGCGTGAAGACGAAGGTGAGCAGTGCGAGCGCCAGGGTCACCGACAGCGACGAGGTGGCGGCATAGATGCCCCAGGTCGGGACGCCGTGCCACTTCTCTCCGGTCAGCGGCAGCGGGATGAACCCGATCACGTTCACGACCCAGATGAAGAGCATCAGCGTCGCCACGTACGGGAACCAGCGGCCGATCGCCTTGGTCGGCAGCCCCTGCTCGGCGATCTGCACCTGGGCGACCTCGTAGACCTGCTCGCCGATCGACTGGCGCCGTCCGACGTCCTTGCCCGAGACCACCTTCCAGCGCATCAGCCCGAGCCCCATCAGGATCGTCAGCAGCGTCCCGATCATCAGGTAGACGACCGCCTTGGTGATCGAGAGGTCGAGCCCGCCGACGTGGATGGAGATCCACTCGTGCTGCTCGAACTCGGTGGTCGGGTCGAACTTGCCCCGGGCGAAGGCCGCGGTCGGGAAGGCCAGCGCCACACTCGTTGCGATCAGCAGCCAGCGCTTCATTTCCCGATCGGCTCCCTGCCGTAGTAGGAGGCGAGGGACAGGCCGAACTCGGCCGTGTAGGCGAGCGCATAGGTGAGCACGGCGGAGATCGCGAGCTCCTTGTTCGAGGCCGCGGTGGCGACGAGCACGACGAGGAGGCCGAGCGCCTTGAAGAGGACGCCGAAGACCTTTGCGCCGTTCCCGAGCCGGGTGACGACGAGGTCGAGCGCGTGGACGGCGACGTAGAGCACGGTGGCGAGCGCCCAGCCGCCGATCGGCCAGCCGGCGACGAGGAAGACGGGCAGCGCGACCACCAGCACGATTCCTCCGGCGAGCGCCGGGAGCAGGCGGTTCGGTTCCGGCCGAGGGCTGAACAGCGCGGACGGCATCACATCGCCTTCCCGTAGCGGCGGTAGACGGCGAAGATGCCGAGGGGCACGCCGACGGCCGCCCCTCCGAGCAGGCCGTAGCCGACCGATCCGGCCGCCCAGCCGATCAGGGCGCCACCCGCAGTGCCTGCCGCGGTACCCGTGACCAGCAGGGCGCCCGCGCCGGCAGGATCGAACGTCTGGCGCGCAGGCTCCATCTGCGGAGGCGAGCATATCATCCGACTTTGTGACACGTGAAAATCGCTTGGCCACGTCGATCCTCCGAAAGCTTGTAACTCCATCCTCGCGGCGGGCAAGGGCACCGATCCGAGGTCGCGCCACACTGCCGCACCGGTGGCAGGCCTGGCTACGCGCTGCGGCGTTCGCGCTCCTCCGCTTCCCGGCGGCGGCGGCGGATACGCGGGTTCGCGAGCTTGACGATCTCGAGCAGGTACACCATGTACACCGAGGCCGCGATCGCCAGCAGTCCGAGGGCGGCGGCGCCGACGGTCGGCCAGGGATGCCAGCGGCCGTCCGCGCGGAACGGGATGTACCGGGTGCCGAGCGCGGCCGCGGCCAGGGTCGCCACCCAGAAGTAGATGTAGGCGACCGCCCGCGGCTGCGAGAAGCCGATGTTCACGAAGCGGTGGTGCAGGTGCGTTTTGTCCGGCGTCGTGATCGGCATCCGGTACTTCAGCCGTCGGGCGACGACGAAACCGGTGTCGAGGATCGGGACGGCGAGCACCAGCAGCGGGAAGAACAGTGCGACGGTCGCGGCTGTCTTCAGCAGCCCCTCGACCGAGACGGCCGCGAGCGAGAACCCGAGCAGCATCGCGCCCGAGTCGCCCATGAAGATGCGGGCGGGGAAGAAGTTGTGGCGCAGGAAGCCGAGGGTCGCCCCGAACACGATCGCGGTGAAGGCGGCTGCGGTCGGCTTGCCGAGCGAGAGCTCGATCGCTGTGAACGTGAGCGCGGCGATTGCGCAGACGCCTGCCGCGAGCCCGTCGAGGCCGTCGAGGAAGTTGACCATGTTCATCACCGCGACGATCCAGAGCACCGTCAGCGGGCCGCCCAGCCAGACGGGCAGGTCGTACACCCCGATCAGCGGCAGCGTGAAGTGGTCGATCCAGACCCCGAAGATGACGGGGATCGACGCCGCGATCACCTGGCCGCCGAGCTTCTCCCACCAGTGCAGGCCGCGGAAGTCGTCGATCGCCCCGACCGCGGTCGCAACCGCCGCTCCGAGCAGCAGTCCGCGCACGGAGCGGCTGAGGTCGAGGAACGCGAGCGAGGGCACGATGATCCCGAAGAAGAGGGCGAGCCCGCCGAGCCGCGGGATCGGGATCCGGTGGACGCGCCGCTCGTCGGGCTGGTCGACCGCACCGAGCCGCCGTGCCATCCCCGCGACCGCCGGCGTCAGCAGGATCACGATCAGGAACGCCAGCGCAGCGCCGTAGATCACCTCGAGGTGGTCGCCAAGCTCGTGCAGCGTCACGGCGGCCTACACGGTACTCCCGCCGACGGCTCGCAGCGGTGCCTCCTACGACTACTTCGTGCCGTACAGCCGGTCGCCCGCGTCGCCGAGGCCCGGGACGATGAAGCCGTGCTCGTTCAGGCCGCGGTCCTGCGAGGCGCAGACGATGTGCACGTCCGGATACGCCGCGTGCACCTTCTCGATCCCCTCGGGGGCGGCGACCAGGCAGACGAGCGTGACGGAACGGGCTCCGGCCCCCTTCACGTGGCCGATGGCCGCGACGCTCGAGTTGCCGGTGGCCAGCATCGGGTCCAGCACGATCGCATCGCGCTCGCCCAGGTCATCCGGCAGCTTGACGTAGTACTGGACCGCCTCCAGCGTCTCCTCGTCGCGGTACATGCCCATGAAGCCCACACGGGCGCTGGAGATCAGCGAAAGCGTCCCTTCGAGCATGCCGACCCCGGCACGAAGCACGGGGCAGACGGCCACCTTCTTGCCGGAGATCCGCTGGGCCTTCATCCGCTCGAGCGGCGTCTCGATCTCGACCGGCTCGGTCGGGAAGTCCTTCGTCGCCTCGTACGTGAGCAGCAGCGTCAGCTCGTTGACCAGCTTGCGGAAGTGGACGGTGGGCGTTTCCCGGTCCCGCAGGTACGAGAGCTTGTGCTGGACGAGCGGATGGGTGACGACGGTGAGACGCCGCTCGGGCATCTCAGTCCTCGTACGACGCCCAGCCGCGGAAGCCGGGGTAGAGCGGGTTCCGCTCGCAGAGCGCGAGGCTTCGCTCAGCGAGGGCCTCGACCTCGGCGTCGTCCTCGAGGGCGTCAGCGACGATCCTGCCGACCTCGCGAAAGTCGAGTTCGTCGAAGCCGCGCATCGTGCACGCCGGGGTCCCCATGCGAACTCCCGAGGCGACAGTCGGCGGCCGCTCGTCGAACGGAACGGTGTTGCGGTTGGCGGTGATGTTCACCTCGGCAAGCCGCTCCTCGGCGTCCTTGCCCGTCCACTTGGAGGCGCGCAGGTCGACCTGGAGCAGGTGCGTGTCGGTGCCGCCGGTCAGGACGTCGAGCCCCCCTGCCTGCAGCTCGTCGGCGAGCGCGTCGGCGTTGGCGCGCACCTGCGTCTGGTACTCGCGGAACGCGGGAGTCCCCGCGATCCGGAAGCACGTCGCCTTCGCCGCGATCACGTGCTGCATCGGGCCGCCCTGCATCCCGGGGAACACGGCGCGGTCGAGCGCCTGCGCGTGCTCCTCGCGGCAGAGCACGAACCCGGAGCGGGGCCCGGCCAGCGTCTTGTGCGCCGTGGACGAGACGAAGTCGCAGTGCGGAACCGGGTTCGGGTGCAGGCCGGCGGCGACCAGTCCGGAGAAGTGGGCCATGTCGCAGAGCAGGTACGCGCCGACCTCGTCGGCGATCTCCCGGAAGCGGTCGGCCTCGACCGTCCGCGGATAGGCGGAGCCGCCGCAGACGATCAGGTCCGGCCTGTGCTGCTTCGCCAGGGCCAGCACCTCGTCGTAGTCGACCCGCATCGACTTGCGGCTGACGCCGTAGTGGACGATCGAATAGAGCCGGCCCGAGAAGTTCACCTTCAGGCCGTGGGTGAGGTGGCCGCCGTGGTCGAGGCGCAGCGAGAGGATCGTGTCGCCGGGCTCGAGCACGGCCGAGTACACGGCCATGTTCGTCTGCGCGCCCGCGTGCGGCTGGACGTTCGCGTGCTCGGCACCGAACAGCTCCTTCGCCCGCTCGATCGCCAGCTGCTCGATCTGGTCGACGACCTCGCAGCCGCCGTAGTAGCGCCGGCCCGGGTAGCCCTCCGCGTACTTGTTCGTCGGGACGCCCGAGACCGCCTCGAGCACGCTCGGCCAGGTGAAGTTCTCGGAGGCGATCAGCTCGATCTGGCCGCGTTGGCGCTCGAGCTCGTCGCCGATCAGCTCCGCGATCTCGGGGTCGACGTCGGCGAGCCGCGCGCGGCGGAGATCATCGACGGTCTCCTTCTTCTCACGGGCGGCGGCGGAGCGGGGCACCGCTCCGATCCTACTCGGCCTTCCCGCCGAGATGTCTCAGCGCCTCGCCGGCGGGCACGGCGCCCTCGCGCACCACCCTCGGCTCCGGGCCGGTCAGGTCGATCACGGTCGACGCGACGCCCGGCAGCTCGCCGCCGTCCACCTCGGCCGCGCACGCCCGGCGGAGCTCCTGCGGGACGTCCTCGAGCCGCCGCGGGTCGGCGCCGCCGTGACGATTGGCGCTCGTCGCCGCCACCGCTCCGACCCGCCCGAGGATCTCGGCCGCCTGGCCGGTGAGTACGGGCACCCGGACGCCGATCGTTTCGCCGCCCGCGAGCCCAGGGAAACGGCCCGCCGTATTCGGGAGGATCAGCGTGTACGGCCCGGGCAGTACGGCTTGGTAGCCGTCCGCCGCGGGGACGAGCTCGAGCAGCCGCTCGACGTCCACGCAGAGGAGCGCGGCCGGCATCGACTCCGGTCGCCGCTTCAGCCCGGCCAGCCGCGCGGCATGCTCGGGCGCGGCGCACAGGCCGTACACCGTGTCGGTCGGCAGGATCACCGCCTCGCCGGCGCGCAGCGCCGCTACTGCGTCCTCGACCATCGTCCCTCGACGACGCGGTCGCGACCCGTGAGATCCCGGCTGCTGCGCACATCCTCGTAGCCGAGCCGGCGCAGCACCCCTGAGACGTCGGCGGCGCGGCCGTCCGCGACCTCGAGAACCAGGTGGCCGCCGGCGACGAGCGCCCCCGCGGCGGCTGCCGCGATCGCGGCCGTGTGCTCCTCGCCGACCGTCGCGAGGCGGGGCTCCCAGTCGCGCACCTCCGGCTCGAGCGTCTCGATCTCCTCGGGGCCCACGTACGGCGGATTCGAGACGACGAGGTCGTACTCGCCGTCGAGCCCGTCGCGGACGTCGTGCTCGCCGAAAACGACGTCGACCCCTGCGATGCAGGCGTTCTCGCGCGCCACCTCGAGCGCTCCCGGCGAGACGTCGATCGCCGTCACCCGCGCCCCCCGGTGCTCGCCCGCGATCGCCAGGGCGATCGCGCCCGAGCCGGTGCCGACGTCGAGAACGGCCGGCCGGTCGAGGCCGCGAAGGAGCTCGAGGCAGCGCTCGACCACGACCTCGGTCTCGGGCCGCGGCACGAGCACACGGCTGTCCACCTTCAGCGTCAGCCGGCGGAAGCCCCATTCGCCGAGCACGTACGCGAGCGGCTCGCGGCGAGCCCGCCGCTCGAGCAGCCGGTGGAGGTCGATCGTCTCTGCGGCCGACAGCTCGCGCTCCGGGTCGGCGTAGAGCGCGGTGCGCGTGGCCGCGAGCGCCTTCTCCACGAGCCGTTCGGCATCGACACGCGGCGAGGCCACACCCGCGGCAGCCAGCCGGCGCTCGGACTCGGCGACCGCCCGGCCGACCGTGACGCCTTCGGCGTCGCGACGCCGCCCCGCGCCAGCCTCGACGGCTTCACCGTCGCCCTTGCGCCCGGCTGCGCCTCTCACGCCTCGAGCGCGCGGCGGCGATCCTCCGCGGCGAGCCCCTCGGTGAACTCGTCGAGCTCACCCTGGAGGATCCGGTCGAGCTGGTGCACGGTCAGCTTGATCCGGTGGTCGGTGAGCCGGTTCTCCGGGAAGTTGTAGGTGCGGATCTTCTCGGCGCGCTCGCCGCCGCCGATCTGCGAGCGGCGCGTCGCGGCGAGCTCGGCCTGCTGCCGCTCGCGCTCCTGCTCGTACAGGCGGGCGCGCAGCACACGCATCGCCTTCTGCTTGTTCTGGAGCTGCGACTTCTCGTCCTGCATCGCCACCACCAGGCCGGTGGGCAGGTGCGTGATCCGCACCGCGGAGTCGGTGGTGTTGACGCTCTGGCCGCCGGGGCCCGTGGAGCGATAGACGTCGATCTTCAGGTCGTTCGGATCGACCTCCACCTCGACGTCCTCGGCCTCCGGCATCACGGCGACCGTCGCGGTCGAGGTGTGGATCCGCCCCTGCGACTCCGTCTCCGGCACCCGCTGCACCCGGTGGGTGCCGGCCTCGTACTTGAACACCGAGTACGCGCCGTCGCCCTTGACCGCGAACACGAGCTCCTTGAAGCCGCCGCCGTCGTTGGGGCTGGCCGTGAGCTCCTCCGGTCTGAACCCCCGCCGCTCGGCGTAGCGGATGAGCATCCGATGGAGGTCGCCCGCCCAGAGAGCGGCCTCGTCGCCGCCGACGCCCTGGCGGATCTCGACGATCACATCCTTGCGGTCGGCCGGGTCGGCCTCGACGAGGGCGAGCTTCAGCTCCTCCTCGAGCTCCCCCACACGCTGCTCGAGCTCCGGCACGAGCTCCCTGAGATCGCCGTCGGAACGCGCCTCCTCGAGGTCGGTGCTCGCGGAGCGCCACTCGAGCGCGAGCCGGTGCGGCACCTCGAGCTCCTTCAGCCGCCGGCCGACCTCGGCCGCCTCGCGGTGGTCGTTGTAGACGGCAGGGTCGGACATGCGCTCCTGCGTCTCGCGGTAGGAGCGCTCGAGGTCGTCGACGAGCTGTGCGATGCCGGCCATGCGGTACAGAGTAGACGGGGGCGGGGCGAGTCCCGCCCCCGTCGCCACGGCCTTCTAGCGGCCGCCGCAGACGGCTGCTACTGCAGTCCCTGCGCCTTCCACTTGGAGTAGATCTTCGTGAACTGCCCCTGCATCGAGCGGGCCGCCTCCTCCGCCGTCATCTTGCCCTGCGCGACTTGGGCGAACATCTGCGGGATCAGGAACTGGTTGAAGATGTCCCCGACCGCTGCGTTCGCGAAGCCCGGGTAGCCCACGTTGGTCGTGTACTTCTGCGCGATCGTCGTCAGGATCGTGTACTTGCCGAGCGGCTTGTGCTTGTCCGCCGCGGCCAGCTTGTTGATCGCTTTGAACCCGCCCTTGACCGCGTTCGTCCAGGCGGGGAAGTTGTAGAACTTGGACTGGATGAAGTGCTGGCGGTAGGCCAGCTGCTGGTCGACCAGGTACTGCTTCGCCGCCGGGATGTTCTTGGCGAACTTCCAGATGAAGTAGATGCCCATCACGTGCTCGTTGCCGAGCGCCCGCACGTCACCGCGCGGGATCGGGCGGAGCCAGGTGTCGTCGGACAGCTGCGTGTTGCCGGAGTCCTCGGCCGAGCGCGCGATCGAGATCGCGTTCACGGCGAGCGACAGACGGCCGGCGAGGAACGCCTGGTTGTTGGACGCGGCCGTCCAGGCGAACACCTCGTCCGACTCGCCCTGCTGATAGATCTCCTTCATCACCTTCAGGGCGGCGATCGTGCCCTTCGTGTTGATGTTCGGACGGCCGTCGGCCGTCTGGAGCGCGCCGCCGTAGCAGTACAGCAGCGACATCAGGAACATGTTCGAGTCGAGCTCGTTCGACATGCCGAGCCCGACCGGGTGCCCGGCCTGCTTGAGCTTCGCCGCGGCCTTGCGGACGTTGTCCCACGTGCTCGGCGCGACGCCGGCGTTGAACCAGAAGCTCTTCCGGTAGTGGATCGGGTCGGGGACGTAGTTGTCCGGGAAGCCGAAGTAGCGCTTCGTCCTCGGGTTGTACGTCGACTTGTAGGCGACGTCCGACATCTTCCCGAGCTTCTTCGTCACCTCCTGGACGAGGTCGTTCACCGGCACCACCTGCTTCTCCAGCGCCGAGGGCGGGAAGAGGAACTGGACGAGGTCGTGCCCGCTCTTCGCCGCCACCTCCGAGGCGGCCGAGGCCGGCAGCAGTGCGTTGTTGATGTGGTCGACATGGACCTGCACGTCGTTCTTCTCCCCCCACGCCTTCACGTAGGTGTTGTCGAACCACGTGTCGTACGCCGGCACGAAGTGCGCCCACTGGAGGATCTTCAGGTCCCCCTTGAGCTGCTTGTGCTGGTACCTGAGCGGGCCGGCGAAGCCGTACGAGCGCTCGGCCAGCCCGCCGAACATGCTGACCGCGAACGCGCCGGCGGCGCCTCGCTTGACCAGCTCCTCCCTGGTCAGGCCGGACCTCTCTGCCATCTCTCCCCTCCTTTCGGGTCTCCCCTTTCGGGGTCGATGCTCACCGGAACGCTCCGCCGGTGAAGCCCTTGATGAACCGGTCGAGGAACGCGTTGTAGAGCAGGGCCAGCGGGATGCTCGGGATCAGCACCGCCGCCATCAGGGACTGCCAGAAGAAGACGTCGCCGCGGATCAGCTCGTTCGGGACGCCGGCCGAGATCGTCCGCTCGCCCGTCGACGACGTGAAGGTGAACGCGTAGATGAACTCGTTCACGCAGAGCGAGAACGCGAAGATCACCACGGTGAGGATTCCCGGGAGCGAGACGGGAAAAACGATCCGCCGCAGGGCCCGCAGCCGCGAGCAGCCATCGACCAGCGCCGCGTCCTCCAGTTCCTGGGGAATCGTCTTGAAGAAGCCCATCAAGAGCCAGGTCGCGAACGGCACCGTGAACGACGGGTAGACGAGGATCAGCGCCCACAGGCTGTCGCGCAGCCCGAGCTCGGCGACCAGCCGCGAGAGCGGCAGGAACAGGAGCGTCGGCGGGACGAGGTAGACGAGGAAGATCGCCACGCCCGCGCTCTGACCCCAGCTGCCGGACAGGCGGGCGAGCGCGTAGCCTGCCGGCAGCGCCAGTACGAGCGTGATTGCCACCACTGCGACGCCGACGATCGCGGTGTTCACGAGCCAGGTGCCGTACTCGGTGTGCTTGAACAGGAACGAGACGTGGTGGAACGTCATGTAGTTCCAGAAGTCCCAGTGCGCGTGCCCCGACCCGTCGTTGTAGAGGTACGGGTTGCTCTGCGCGTTGTAGAGGTCGCGGTCCTTCTTGAACGTCGTCGTCAGCGCCCAGTAGAACGGGAACGCGAGCACGATCACGAACGGCGCCAGCACGACATACGTGCCGGCCTTCTGCCGCATCGCCCGGATCACCTCCATCACGACACCTGAGCCCGGCGCGCGAAGAACAGCATCAGGATGGTGACGGCGAGCAGCAGCGGGAACAGGTAGAGCGAGATCGCCGCGCCCGCGCCGACTCGGGTCGACTCGATCCCGATCGACTCCGACCAGGTGGTCAGCACCTGCGTCGAGTTGAAGGGCCCGCCGCGGGTCAGGATCCACACGACTGCGAAGTCGGCGGCCGTGAACACGATCCCGAACAGAACCGCGACGAGCGCGATCGGCAGCTGCAACGGCAGGTCGACGTACCAGAGCTTCTTCAGCGCGGTCGCTCCGTCGATGCGGGCGGCGTCGTCGACCTCGCTCGGGATCGACGCGCGGCCGGCGATGAAGATGATCACCGCGAACGGCAGGATCCGCCACGCCTGGACGACGATGATCGAGAACATCGCCAGCTTCGGGTGGCCGAGCCAGGGCGGCGGGTTGGCGGCGCTACAGCCGTGGACGCCGAACGCGCCGCAGACCGCGCCCAGCAGGTGCATCTTCCCGAGCGTCCAGCTGAGCACGCTGAGCAGCGAGTCGAGGATCCACAGCCAGGCGATCGTCACCAGCGCGACCGGTGCCGCCCAGGGCAGGATCACGAGCAGCCGGACGAACCACTTGCCGCGGAAGTCGCGGACGAGGTGGTGCGAGAGGATCGCCGCGCCGACGACCACGATCGCCTGCGACGCGAGCGTGATGATCAGCGTGTTCTCGAGCGCGTTGCGGAAGTTCTGGTCGTGCCACGCGTCGGTGAAGTTCTGGAAGCCGATGAAGTGCCCGGACAGCGACCCGCCGCTCGCGTCGGTCAGGCTCAGATAGATCGCCCAGACCAGCGGCACGCCGACGACCACGACGCAGAAGATCACCGCGGGTGCGATCAGCAGGGGCGCCAGCACCCGGTTCTGTTCGAGCAGATGCCTCCGGCTCGTCCGGCTCGTGCGAGCGAGGCCCCCCGCCGCAGCTGCCACGGCTTTGGATCGTAATACGAACGGCCGGATTCGGGGAAGAACGTCCCCGGCGCGGTCGTGGTTTAGATTCCGGGCGAAGGGAGCGCGTGTGGCAGAGATCGGGCTCGAGAAGGTGACGAAGGTCTACGCGGACGGGACGAAGGCAGTCTCGGCGCTCGACCTGGAGATCGCCGACGGCGAGTTCGTCGTCTTCGTCGGCCCGTCGGGGTGCGGCAAGACCACGGCGCTGCGCATGATCGCCGGGCTGGAGCCGATCACGGACGGCTCGGTGCGGATCGGGGACGAGGTGGTGAACACGCTCCCGCCCAAGGACCGCGACGTCGCGATGGTCTTCCAGAACTACGCGCTCTACCCGCACATGAGCGCCTACGACAACATGGCGTTCGCGCTGAAGATGCGCGGGATCGAGAAGGCGGAGATCGAGCGGCGCGTGACCTCGGCCGCCGACACGCTCGGTCTCTCGGAGGTGCTGAAGAAGAAGCCGCGCACGCTCTCCGGCGGGCAGCGGCAGCGCGTGGCGATGGGGCGCGCGATCGTGCGCGAGCCGCAGGCGTTCCTGATGGACGAGCCGCTGTCGAACCTCGACGCCAAGCTGCGCGTCGAGATGCGCGCCGAGATCCAGCGCATCCAGCGCGACCTGCGCGTGACCACCATCTACGTCACCCACGACCAGGTCGAGGCGATGACGATGGGCGATCGGGTCTGCGTCATGCGCGGAGGCCTGCTCCAGCAGGCGGCAGCGCCGCAGGAGCTGTACGACCGCCCCGCCAACCTGTTCGTCGCCGAGTTCATCGGCTCGCCCGCGATGAACCTCGTCGTCTGCGACCTGGCCGCCGCGAACGGTCGGGTGGAAGCCCGGTTCCGTTCCGGAAGCCTGGCCGTGCCGGATCAGGTCGTCGGCGCCCGGCCGGGGCTGAAGGCCTACGAGGGCAGGCGAGTCGTGCTCGGCATCCGGCCCGAGGACCTCGACGATGCCTCGCTGGCGCGCTTCGAGAGCTCCACCGTCGTCTCGGTGCGAGTCGACATCCGCGAAGACATGGGAGCGGAGGTCTACGCCCATTTCCGGCTCGACGCCGACCCCGTGGAGTCAGAGGAGGTGCTCGAGGCGATGGAGGAGGAGGATGTCCGCGGAGCCGTGCTCGAGCGGATGCGCCACGGCGTCCCGTTCGTCGCCCGCCTGGAGCGCGGCACCACCGCGCGGGAGGGCGAGCGGCTCGATGTCGCCGTCGACACCCGTCGCCTCCACTTCTTCGACCCCGAGACTGGGTCCGCGATCTACTAGAGGCCCGAACTCGTGCCGAGCCCTGCGCCAATGCTGAGCATTGTCATTCCGCACTGGCCGCTGGACGAGGAGACCAACGGACTGCGCGTTCTGGTAGGCGCAGCGCTGACCACTCCCTCGTAGCGTGCACGCCAAAGCCCGATCACGTCGAGACAGCCGGCCCGGCTTGTGCGGCAGGCAGGGCGACATGCCTCGGAGCTCACTCGAGTCGTTGCGCGCCGCCGCCGGAGCCGGGCTTCGCCCGGCGGGAGGCACGCTGCGGAAAGGCAACGGTCGCATCATCCAGCAGCGACCGGCCCAGCTTCGGCAGGCGCATTCGGAGCCGCTCGCAGGGAGGGGGCCCAAGGGGGAACCCAGGGGTTCCCCCTTGGCGCTACGCGAGCTTCGCGTCGAGCGTGATCTCGTCGACACCTGCGAGCGCCTTCGAGACCGGGCAGTTCGCCTTCGCGCCGTCCGCGGCCGACCGGAACGCGTCCTGGTCGATCCCGGGCACGCGGCCCTCGACTGCGAGGGCGATCTTCGTGATTCCCTCACCGGGCTGGAAGCTGACGGTAGCCGAGGTGCGCAACTCCTCCGGCGGCGTGCCCGCATTGGCCAGACCGAACGACAGCGCCATCGAGAAGCAGGTCGCGTGGGCGGCGGCGAGCAGCTCCTCCGGGCTCGTCCGCCCGCTCTCGTCGGGCTCCGAACGTGACGCCCAGGTGACCTCGAGACCGCCGAACGCTCCGCTGCCAGTCGAGTCGATCTGCCCCGAGCCCTCCGTCAGGCCCCCGTTCCAGGTCACCTCTGCGTGCCGCTCCACCGCCATCGCTCCTCCTCGGTCTAGGTGAGCTGACTCTACCGAGGCGGAGTGGGCCCGCCGGGCGGTGATCGCCCGGAGCATGTTCCCGGATGCCGGCGCGCAGGCGAGGCTCGGCGAAGGGTCGACCTCGTGCCGGGTAGAGGGGCTAGGCCATGACCTCGACCCGTTGCGCGCCGGGAGCGGCGGCGCGCTCGCGGTCCAGCACCTGCTGGAGGGCCCGAATCGAGACCTCGAGCTGGTCGAGGCTCGGCTGGCGCGTGGTCAGCCGCTGGAGCCAGAGGCCCGGCGCGAGTAGCCAGCGCACGACCCTGTTGTGAGCGTGCTTGCCGGCGAACCGGATGAGCTCGTAGGCCAGGCCGGCGATCACGGGCAGCAGCAGGATCCGCGTGCCGATCAGCCAGTACCAGACGGGATGGCCGAAGAAGGCGAAGACGAAGATCGCGATCACCATCACCCAGAGCAGGAAAGCGGTGCCGCAGCGGACGTGGATCAGACTGTGGCGCTGCACGTTTTCCGGCGTCAGCTCGTCCCCGGCCTCGTAGCAGTTGATCGCCTTGTGCTCGGCGGCGTGGTACTGGAAGACCCGCCGCAGGTCGGGAAGAAGTGAGATCAGCGCGAGGTAGGCGACGAACAGGGTCACCCTGATCGCACCCTCGACGGCGACGAAGCCGCTCGTGCCGTGTACGGGGAGCCAGTTGGTGATCAGTGCCGGCGAGACCTTGAAGAGCAGGACCGCGAAGCCGATCGCGATCGCGAAGGCGAAGATCAGCTGCCCCCGCGAGAGCTCGGTCGGCACGTCGTCCTCGCCCTCGTCCTCCTCCTGGGCCGCGTAGTTGGCCGAGATCGCGAGTGCACGGAACCCGATCGCGAGCGACTCCCCGAGCGCGATCACGCCGCGGATCACCGGGAGCCGCCAGATCCGCCGCTTTGCCATCGGCGAGGCGATCTCGTTGACGACCTGCGCGATCTTCCCGTCGGGCTTGCGAACGGCCACCGCCCAGGACGACGGCGAGCGCATCATCACGCCCTCCAGGACGGCCTGGCCGCCGATCGCAGTCATTTCCGGCCTTGCCGGAGATGACTGGCAGAGAGCCTTCTACCTCGCCCGAGCCACAGTTGGAATGACGGGTTGGCGGATGGCACCAGAGCAGACCACGCCACTTCGGTCATCTACGGTCTCGTGCTAGGTCTTCTCGGTCACCGGCCGAGAAGATCTGGCCTTCTCCAGCTTGCGCTGGAAGCGCTCCACGCGCCCGCCGGTGTCGACCAGCTTCTGCTTGCCGGTGTAGAACGGATGGCAGGCCGAGCAGATCTCGACGTGCAGCTCGGGCTTCGTCGAGCGCGTCTGGAACTCGTTCCCGCACGCGCAGCGCACGGTCGCGAGCACGTATTCAGGATGGATCCCGGCCTTCATCGCGCAGCCAGGATAGCAGAGGCCGTTTCCGGCGCCACGTTGCCACCCGAGACTACGGCGACCACCTCCGCACCCCGCTCGAGCGGGACTTTTCCAGCCAGGAGAGCCGCCGTCGCGGCCGCACCGGCGGGCTCGCAGGCGAGCTTGGCGCGGGTGTGGAGAAACCGGAACGCCTCCTCGATCTCGTCCTCGCTCACGAGCACGACCTCGTCGACGAGCTCGCGGCAGACGGCGAGCGTGCCCTCTCCCACGAAGGGGACTCCGAGACCGTCGGCGACCGACTTCGGCGTGATCCGCACCACCCGGCCCGCGGCCAGCGCCTCGGTCATCGTGGCCGCGCCGTCCGGCTCGACACCGATCACCTGCGTTTCGGGGCGGAGCCCCTTGACGGCTGTGGCCACACCGGAGATCAGCCCGCCCCCACCGATCGGGACGACGACGGCGGCCGCCCTCGGCACGTCCTCCAATACCTCCAGGCCGAGCGTGCCGTGCCCCGCGTGCAGAACAGGGTCATCGAAGGGGTGGACGAAGACCGCCCCGGTCTGATCGACGTGCGCGAGCAGCCGCTCGTACGCCTCGGCGGCGTCCTCCGCCTCGAGATCGAGGTCGGCTCCGTAGCCGCGCGTGGCCGCGACCTTGAGCGGGCTGGCGGTGCGCCACATGAAGACGCGGCAGCCGACGCCTGCGGCGGTGGCGGACCAGGCGACCGCCTGCGCCGCGTTTCCCGCCGACCAGGTGACGACCCCGCGTCTCCGCTCCTCGGCCGTGAGCGACTCGACCCTGGCGAGCACGCCGCGCGGCTTGAACGAGCCCGTGCGCTGGAAGAGCTCTGCTTTGAGCTGGACCCGGGCGCCCGTCCGCTCGGACAGCGTGCGCGAGCTCAGCGTCGGCGTGCGCACCAGCCGGTCGGCGGTGCGCTCGCGGGCCCGGAGGACGTCGTCGAGGGTGGGTGGCGGCAGCATCGGCCGAGTCTAGGCTTCGAACCCGGGACCGTCCCGTTCCTTGACAGTCCTAAGGATCGAGGCGGTACACGCCGCCGTCCGTCGCGGTGACGTAGACGCGGCCGAGGCCGTCGACGCCGAACGAGTCGAGGGTCGGCACCGTCAGGCCGAGGTCGGTGACGTCCGTCGCCTTGCCTCCGTCGACGCGCAGGCTGTGCAGCTTGCCGTCGCAGTAGTCGCCGAAGAGGTAGCGGCCGGCCAGCGACGGGAGGCGCGGGTCGTGGACGACGACCCCGCCGATCACCGCGCAGCGACCGCCGCCGTGGTCGTAGTCGTAGACCGGCCCGACCGGGTCGGTGCAGGTCTGCGTGGTCGGAGCGGTGACGGTCCCCTCGAAGCACGGCCAGCCGAAGTTCAGGCCCCCCGTGTTGCCGGCGACGTAATCGATCTCCTCGCGCTCGCCCTCGCCCACGTCGCCGACGTAGAGGTCGCCGGTGACGGGGTCGACCCAGAACCGCCACGGGTTGCGCAGGCCGTAGTCCCAGACCTCGCCGCGCGCAGGCGCCCGGCCGACGAACGGATTCGAGTCGGGGACCGAGTACGGGAGCGGGCCGGACGGATGCAGCGGGTCGATGCGCAGGATGTCCCCGAGCAAGTCGTCGAGCGTCTGCGCGAACGCGCCCGGCGGGTTGATCACCCCGGAGTCGCCGTCCCCCACCGCGACGTAGAGCTCGCCGTCCGGGCCGAACTCGAGCATCCCCGCGTTGTGGTTCTCCCACGGCTTGTCGATCTCCAGGATCTGCCTCGCCGAGTAGGGATCGACGTGGTCGGGGGAGCGGTCGGAGCGCCGGAACTCGACCACGTTCACGTTCCCGTTGCCCGTCCGGTCGGTGTAGTCGACGTACACGCGGCCGCTGGTCGCGTAGTCGGGCGCGAAGGCGATCCCGAGGAAGCCGCGCTCGCTCACCTCGAGCACGTGGTCGGTGACGTCGAGGAACGGCGCCGCCTCTACCTGGCCGTCGACCACCTGCTGCACAGTGCCGCGCTGCTCGGCGACGAAGAGGTGATCCGGGTCGCCCGGCGGGGCGGTCACGTACACCGGCCGCGCGAAGTCGCCGATCTTGGTCAGCTGCAGCTGAACCTGCGCGCTGGTCGTCGTGGGCGGTGCGGCCGTGGTCGAGGGCCTGGTAGTCGTCGTGGGCGGTGGCGCCTGTCCGACCGCCAGGCTGCCGCGCATCCCCAGGGCGGCGTGGCCGGGCACGGTGCAGCGGAACGCGAACCGGCCGGCGCGGGCGAACGTGACCAGCAGCACCGCCGAGCGGCCCGGTTGGAGCAGACGCGTCTTCCGCGACCCGATCGCGAAATCGTGGGCGACCGCGCCCCGGTTGACGACGGTGAATCGGACACGGCCGGCCGGGACCGCCCTCCGCGAGAGGACGTACGTGAAGTCGCGGGCGACGACGCGCACCGCCGTCGGCGGCTTGACCTTCGGCTTCGCCGCGCCGGTCGTGAGGGTGGAGCCGGCCCCGACGCCGGCGGTTGCGACCGCCAGGACGACGACCGCTGCCCCCGCGCGGCGCAGCCGGCGCTCAAACATGCGCGGGCTCGGCCGCAACGGCCCGGACCGGGAGCCGGACGGTGAAGACGGTCAGCCGGCCGGGCTCGCTCGTCACCGCCACGGTGCCTCCCATCGCCTGCGTCAGCTCCTTGACGATCGCGAGGCCGAGGCCGGTGCCGACCGACCGTTCCCGCCCGTACCGGGAGTGCAGGTAGAAGCGCTCGAAGGCGTGCTCGCGATCGTCGCGCGCCAGCCCGGGGCCGGTGTCCTCGACGCACAGCCGTCCCGGCTCGCTGACGACCCTCACCTCGCCGCCCGGAGGAGTCAGTCGCAGCGCGTTCTCGACCAGGTTCGAGACCACCTGGAGCACGCGGTCGGCGTCGGCGACGGCCGGCGCCGGGCCGTCCGAGATCGCCGCCAGCGAGACGCCGAAGACGGCCGCCTGTTGCTCGTAGCGCCGCACGGCATCGCCGGCGATCTCGGCGAGGTCGACCTCGGTCGGACGAACGGCGAAATCGGTGCGGTTCATGCGCGCCAGGTCGAGCAGGTCGCCGACCAGCCGGCCGAGCCGCTCGGCCTCGGCGACGATCGTCTCGGCCGCGTCGTCCGGCGTGACCGCGCCCTCGTGCAGCGCCTCGGCGTAGCCCGAAATCGCAGTCAGCGGTGTCTTCAGCTCGTGGCTGACCGAGAGCAGGAACGAGCGCTCGGCCTCACGCGCGCGGCCGAGCTGGTCGGCCAGGTCGTTGAAGGCGACTGCGAGGGTCTCCAGCTCCGCAGCGCCCTCCACAGGCACGGGCTCGGGATGGCGGCCGGCTGCCAGGCTCCGGCTCGCCGCCGCGACGCGGGCGACGGGCCGCACGATCCGGCGCGCCAGGAAGAACGCCGCGGCTGCGGCCAACACGCCGCCGACGAGAGCCGCGATCACAATCGCCTCGACGAACGGCGTCCACCGCGGGTTGGTCGAGCTCTTCGGGCGCAGGAGGATGAAGGCGCGCTTTCCCACCGGCTCGGCCGCGTAGTAGTAGGCGGTGCCGCCGACGGTCACGCTGCCGGTGACCGGGCGGCCGGCCGCCAGCTCCCGCCTCGCGCCGGCCGAGAGCACGGCGGTGTCGAGCAGGTAGCGCTCGTGCTGCCGCGCCAGGTAGGGCCGGAGCTGCGGCAGATGGGTCAGCGGCGAAAGGGCGTTGCGCTCCTCGCCGACGATCAGCGCCGCCTGGTGGGCCAGGTCCTTCAGGGTCGCCTCCTGCACCGCGCGGCGGGTGAGGACGACGCCGAGCACGAGCGTGACCGCAACCGACAGCGCCACGATCAGGCCGATCGCGGCGAAGAGCCTGACCCGCAGGCTGTGCAACGAGCTCACGTAGCCAGAAGTTTGTACCCCGCCCCGCGGACGGTGTGGATCGCCTCCGCGTCGCCAAGCTTTCGGCGGAGCTGGGCGACGTGCATGTCGACCGTCCGCGTGCCGCCGGGGTAGGACATCCCCCAGACGATGTCGAGCAGGCGCTCCCGCGAGAGCACGATTCCCTGGTGCTCGAGGAAGCAGGTGAGGAGGTCGAACTCCTTCGCCGTCAGCTGCACGACCTCGCCCTCGACCGTGACGTCGTGCGAGTCGCGTCGCAGGACGATCTCGCCGGCCGAGAGCACGACGTCCTCGGACGACCGCGGCTCCGCGCGCCGCAGGATCGCGCGGATGCGCACCTCCAGCTCGCGGGGCGAGAACGGCTTCGGGACGTAGTCGTCGGCGCCGAGCTCGAAGCCGACCACGCGGTCGGGCTCCTCGTCGCGGGCGGTCAGCATCACGATGGGCACGCTGGACTGGGCGCGGACGCGGCGGCACACCTCGAAGCCGTCGATGCCGGGCAGCCCGACGTCGAGCACCATCAGCCGCACCGGATGCCGGCGAAGCTCGGCGACCGCCTCCTCGCCGTTGCGCAGCCAGAGGACGCGCCAGCCGGCCTGCTGCTCGAGGTACTGCTTGACGAGGCGCCCGATCGCGTCGTCGTCCTCGACGAGCATGAGCACGCTGCCGGTCGCCTTGCCTCCCATGCGTTTACCCGCCGGCTTCGACCTGGATCAGGTTCGCGCGGGCGTTCGCCTTGTGTACGACGAGGACGCGCAGGCCGGGACGCAGCTGTGCGACGGTCGTCACCGACGGCGACCCCGCGACCCGCGCCCTGCGTGCGACCGGGATGGTGACGGTGCTGCCGTCGCGCTCGCGCAGGTCGATCGAGCCGGACGTCACGGCCGTGATCACGCCCCGGTCGAGGCGGAAGTCGTTCACGACCCCGCCCGGTGCCTGCAGGATCACCTCCGCGCGGATCATCCTCGGGCCGAAGAAGCGGTCGATCATCGCCCGGGGCAGCGCGAACGAGCCCTGGGCGAGCCAGAAGAAGGCGTTGACGGCGACAAGAGCGCAGACGAGCAGGGAAAAACGACGTCGCGACATGCTCACATGATCGCGTTGATCCCGGATCTCGGCGTAAGGAACGGGTAAAACGTCGCCGGGCCGCCCGTGTGGGCGGCCCGGCGGCCGAGCAGTGACAGGCTTGAGCCTGTCACCGAGTCTCCTTCTACGCCTGCTCGTGCTCGGCGACCTTGGCCGCCGGAGTCGACGTGACCTCGCCCAGCGTCGATCCGGCCTTCGCGCGGACGCGGACCACGACCTTCTCGCCGACCTTCAGGTCTGACTTCTCGACCACGGTCGGCACCTTCGCCTGCCACAGCAGGTAGATGGTCGAGCCCCCGACGGCGAACGTCTGGGCCCGCGAGCCGCCGAGCAGGAGCCGGAGCGCGCGCCGGTTGCCGGCGCGAACGTCGACCGAGACCGTGGACGAGCCGACCGCGGCGACCGTACCGCGGAACAGGTACTCGGGCTGGTCGGGCCGCGTCAGCTGGGTGCCGTGGTCGCCGACCAGACCGGCCGCCGTGCTCTCGATCGCGTCGAGCGAGCTGCCGCGCGGGGCGCGGAGGTTGACGCGGACGTGGTCGCCCGCCTGGAGGTCGCCGGCCTGGACGACCTTGGGTAGGCCGTTCGTCCAGCGCAGGAACTCGGTCTTGTTCCCGTAGGCGAACGTCTGGGCGGCGGACGAGCCGAGCAGCGCGCGCAGCGCGGGCCGGTTGCCGCCCTCGACCGAGATCGAGAGCTGACCTCCCGACGGGGCAGCGGAGAGCTTCCCGAGGAAGGAGTAGGCGATCCCGCCCCCGGCGGCGCCGGCGGTGGCGGCGACGACACCGGCGAGCGCCGCCGTGGCGGCCGCGAGGAACAGTTTCATGCGCATTCGTTGAACCTCCTGAGACGTTGGCGAGCCGGGGCGGCCCCTCCCTGCCCCGGCCCGGTATCGGCCCCAAGCGTCGTCGCGGCCGGTCAAGCGCCCGTCTCCCCGGCGTAAAGCCGCCGTAAAAGAGCAGCGGCCCGCTACGTGCGGGTGTACTCCGGCCCCGAGCCCCCCTCGGGCGGGGTCAGCCGCCCGCCCTTCGCCGTGATCGCGCCGCACTGCACGCAATTCGACGGCGTCACCTGCACGGTCACCTTGCCGGCGTCCTCCTCGCCCACCTCGTACACGTGCGCCGGGCAGAGCCGCGCCCACATCTCGGCGACGTCGCGCGGGACGCGCGGCTCGATCCGGATGTGGTCGGGCTGGTCGTCGCGCGTCTTGTTCCCGGAGGCGAAGACGGACGACAGCTTGTCGAAGGTCAGCTTGCCGTCCGGCGCGGGGAAGAACGCCGCGCGGTCGGTCGTGATCAGCTCCTGCTCGGCGTCGCGTTCGAGCACCTCGTCCTTCGGCGGGAGCTTGCCGAACGAGGCGATCGCGCCGCCGGCGAGCGCGCTGCCGAACCAGAAGCCGCGCGAGAACGCGGGCCGGACGTTGCGAACCTTCTTCAGGTCCTTCCAGATGTAGCTCTCCCGCACCGAGTCGTCGTAACCCAGGAGCGCGCCGCGGCGGCCGACCGCCTCGCCTTTCTGGAGCGCGGCGTACGCCGCCTCGGCTGCCAGCCGTCCCGACTCCAGCGCGTAGTGGATCCCCTTCAGCGCGGGCACGTTGACCATGCCGACCCCGTCGCCGCACAGGAGCAGCCCCGGCGCGTGCAGGCGCTTCGGCAACGAGAGGAAGCCGCCCTCCGGGATCGTCTTCGCCCCCCACTCCAGCCGCTCGCCGCCCTCGACGATCCTGCGGATCTTCGGATGCGTCTTCAGCTGCTGGAGCAGGTCGTGGACGGAGAGCTGGGTGTCGCGGTAGTCGAGGCCGACGACCATGCCGAGCGTGACCAGGTCCTCGCCCATCGGATAGACGAACGAGCCGCCGAACTCGCGGTACTTCCTGCCGCTGCGGAGGGGCCAGCCCATTGTGTGGACGATGCGGTCGAGCCTCTTCCCGACCTTCCAGACCTCCTTGACGCCGAGCGCCCAGACCTGAGGGCTGGGGCCCTGCAGGCCGAAACGCTCGAGGGCAGCGCCGGTCAGGTGACCCTGTGTGCCCTCGGCCAGGACGGTGATGCGCGCGAGCAGATCGGAGCCCGGCTCGAAGTTGCCGAGCTCCTCGCCGTTCCGGCCGCGCCCGCGATCGGCGGTGCGCACACCGCGGACGCGCCCGTCGGCGACGAGCAGCTTCGTGGCGGGCGTCTCGGCGAGGACCGTCGCTCCCGCCGCCTCGGCCTCGCCGGCGAGGAAGCGGCCGAGCTGCGACAGCGAGACGATGAAGTTCCCGTGGTTCCGCATCGGCGGCGGCGCCGGGATCCGGTAGGCGCGCTTCTCGCTGAGGAAGTAGACGGACTCGTGCGCAACCTCGTCGTAGTGCGGCATGTCCTCGAATCGCTTGCTGCCGTCGAAGAGCCGGCGGAGCCCGCGCGGGTTGACGACCGCGCCCGAGAGCAGATGAGACCCCGGCTGCTTGCCCTTCTCGACCACCGCGACCGGCACCTCGCCGAGGCGTCCGGCCGTCTCCGGGTCCTGCTCGAGCAGCTGCCCGAGCCTGATCGCGCAGGCAAGCCCCGCAGGACCAGCGCCGACGATCAGGATCCCGACCTCGATCGGGTCGGCGTCGCTCGGCCGGCCCAGCGCGTCCTCGAGCCGCCAGGGCGGCGGATACCTCGCCGGAATCGAGCCCATCAGCCGGACCTCCTCGCCCGGACGAGCTCGGTCAGCTTCGGCAGCACCTGGTGCAGATCACCGACCACGCCCAGGTCGCTGAACTCGAAGATCGGCGCACTGGCGTCCTTGTTGATCGCCACGATCACGTTCGAGCCCTGCATCCCCACCTTGTGCTGGATCGCGCCGGAGATGCCGCAGGCGACGTAGAGCTTCGGCGCGACGTTCTTGCCGGTCTGGCCGACCTGGGCGGAGTACGGGTACCAGCCCGCGTCGACGACGGCCCGGGTGGCCGCCACAGCACCCCCGAGCGCCTTGGCGAGGTCCTCGACGAGCGAGAAGTTTTCCGGGCCGCCGAGGCCGCGGCCGCCGGCGACGATCACGTCGGCGTCCTCGATCGACGGCCCGGCCTGCTCCTCGTGCGCCTGCTCGAGCATCGTCGCCTTTGTCGAGAATTCCTCCAGCTCGACCGGGGCCTGCACGATCTCCGCCTGGCCGCCGGTCTCGGCGGGCTCGAACGTGCCGCTGCGGACGATCCCGATCGCGGGGCTGCCCTTCCAACCGACGTCGACGACGACCGTGTCGCCGAGCGCCGGGCGCTTGCCGACGAGGCGGCCGTCCTCCCGGACGAGGTCGACGAGGTCCCAGTTCAGCCCGGCGTCGAGCCGTGCGGCCAGGCCGGCGGCGACGTCGGAGGCCAGCACCGACGCACCGAACAGGACGGTCTCGTAGCCGCCGGCCTCGACCACCTTCGCGAGGACGTCGACGCGCGGCTGCGGCAGCGGCGCCTCGAGCGTCGGGGCCTCGGCGACCCAGACCTTCGCGGCCCCGTGACGACCGGCCTCGGCGGCGAGGCCCGCGGCGCCGCCGCCGAGGATCGCGCCGGCGACCTCGGCGTCGCCCAGTGACGCGGCCCTGGCGAGCACGCCGAGCGGCCCCTTCTGCAGCTCGCCCTCGTGGTGCTCCAGGAACACGAGCGTGCTCATACGAGCTTCTGCTCCACGAGGAAGTCGAGGATCTGCTGCGCGCCCGAGCCGTCGTCCTCGATCTTCCGGCTCTCGCCCCTCGCCGGCGGGTCGCCGAGCGCCAGCACCTCTGTCCTGGATCCCGCCGCTCCCACATCCTCGGCCGACAGACCGAGGTCGGCCAGGCCGATCGCATCCTGCGGCTTCGACTTCGCGCTCATGATCCCCTTCAGCGACGGATACCGAGGCTCGTTGATCGCGTCGGAGACGGCGACGACGGCCGGAAGCGGCGCCTCGATCCGGTCGTAGCCGAACTCGGTCTGCCGCTTGACCGTCGCCATCCCGTCGGCGATCGCCAGCTCGGCCGCCTGCGAGATCAGCGGCAGCCGCAGCCGGTCGGCGACCGCCGCCCACAGGACGGCGCCGTCGGAGTCGGACGACTGCTGACCGAAGAGGATGAGGTCGGCCTGCTCGCGCTCGAGAGCCTTCGCGAGCGCGCGGCTGGTGGCGACGAGGTCGGAACCCGGCGCCCCGTCGTCGGCGACGAGCACCGCACGGTCTGCCCCCATCGCGAGCGTCTTGCGCAGCGAGTCGAGCGCCCGGGCCGGGCCGAGCGAGACGACCACCACCTCCGCCTCCCCCTGCGACTCCCTGACCCGGAGCGCCTCCTCGACCGCGTTGACGTCGAACGCGTTGAGCGCCGCCTCGCCGGAACGGTCGAGCCGCATCGTCTGGGGGTCGATGCGACGAGCCGCACCGGCCTCGGGTACCTCCTTGACGCAGACCGCGATCTTCACCGGGCCAGACTATTACCGAATCGGTGCGGGCGGCCGCGTGCGCAGCCGCGACGGTGGAGGCGGGCGGGAGGCCTGGTACCCTCCGACCCTTCGAAGTCGGTCCGAGTCGATGCGCGATCGCCGGAGCACAATCCGTGGGGTCCTCGCGATCCTGGCAGCCACCCTCCTCGCAGGGCCTGCTGTCGCGGCGCCGCGGGCCGGCGGCGTCCCGAATCCGTTCATCTTCCCGGTCGTCGGGCCCTACCGGTACACGAACGACTTCGGCGACCCACGGCCGCAGGGCCGCCACGAGGGCAACGACATCCTCGCGCCCAAGCACTCGCCGGTTGTTGCGGTCGAGGACGGCAAGATCAAGTTCTGGACGACCTCGGCCCGGGCCGGCTGCATGCTCTACCTCTACGGCGCGAGCGGAACGACCTACCTCTACATCCACCTGAACAACGACGTCACGCAGGCCAACGACAACCGCGGCAAGTGCGTCGCCGGCGGGTCGTACTGGCCAGGCCTGAAGGACGGCGCGAAGGTGGTCGCCGGGCAGGCGATCGGCTTCGTCGGCGACTCGGGCGATGCCAACGGGACGCCTCATCTCCATTTCGAGGTGCACCCCCATGACGGCGGACCGACCAATCCGTTCCCCTACCTGAACAAGGCGACGCGGATCCTGTTCACGGCGCCGCCCGGCAGCGCCGTCACGCTCTCGCTGAAGGGAACCATCGTCGCAGCGACCGACACGCAGCTGACGATGAAAGTGCAGACGGCGACCGTCTTCCCGTCGCGCCTCAAGCTGCTCGGACTGCGGAAGCCGATGATGCTGACGCTCACGCCGACCGCCCTGGTCGACGTGCCCGCCACGCCCTCCGGAGGCGTCGCCGACCCGGCGGGATCGCTCGTCGGCAGGCCGGCGATCATCCTCACGTTGCCCGCAAAGACCACGCTCCAGGCGCAGGCCGCCCGGGACGGCGCCTTCTCTGCCGCCCGGGTCGTGCTCGCGCCCTAGCCGGACGACTTGCGGGCGAGCTTCTCCGCGCGGCGCTCGAGGTAGCTTTCCCAGCGCGAACGAGGGATGCCCGGCTCGAGCTTCTCGATGTTCTCGTCGAGGCTCCGCCGCGGATCCGTGCGCGGGAGGACGTGCACCTGGTACGCGAGCCGGTCGCCCGTCGCCGCCTCGCCTTCCTTGATCCGGACGCCGTGCAGTGCGATCGGCGTGTTCAGGAACGCGACGAACAGATTCCCGCTGATCGGGATCGACTCAGCCAGCTCGACTCCGATCCCCTCCTCGCGCTCGGCGTAGTACGTCCCGGCATGCCGAAGTTCGGGCTCGCGCTCGGGCCGGTAGAGGCAGAGCGCCCCGGAGTTCACCTCGCCGGCCGAGGTGAAGTAGAGGAGACAGGTGACGGCGAAGTGAGCGGAGTCGCTGTGCGGGCGCAGGTTGTACCCGGGCTTGCGGGCCATGATCCGGCCCGGGTTCGAGACGAGCCCGCCGCTCATCACCTCGTCCGCGATCTCGGGCGTGAAGAGCTCGGAGTACTTGGCCCGGATATCGTCCTCGAGCCGGTGCGCGAGCACCGGCGCCACGACCTCCTGCATCACCTCGTCACGCAGCTGTCCCCAGACGGCGCGGAACTCCTCGGGCGCCCGCGCGAAGTACTTGTTCCGATCCTCGATCCGGAGATTCGACTTGATGTCGTCGTCCGGCTGGAACTCGGCAACCGGCGGCATCGTCTCGGCCAGCCGCGTGAAGAACTCCCCGGGGAGGAAATCCTCGACGATCAGGTTCGGGAACGGCTCGCGCTCGATCGGCGCGGCCTCGATCTTCTCGCGGACCGCCGCCTGCAGGTGAGTGTCGGCCATGGGCGCCAAGGCTAGCGGCCCTTGAACCGGGGCTCGCGCTTCTCCGAGAAAGCCATCATCCCCTCTTTCTGGTCCTCGGTGGCGAAGAGCGCGGAGAAGAGGATCGCCTCGTACGAGAGTCCGGCGCCGAGGTCGCCCTGGAGCGCCCGGTTGCTGGCGTCCTTGGCGGCCGAAAGCGCGACCGGACTCTTCTTCGCCAGCGCCGACGCGGTCTCCAGCGCGCGGTCGAGCAGCGCCTCGCGCGGGTGGACGGCGCTGACGAGCCCGATGCGGAGCGCCTCGGCCGCGTCGATCGTCCGGCCGGTGAGGATCAGGTCCTTGGCCAGGCCCGCGCCGACGGCCCGCGCGAGGCGCTGCGTGCCGCCCCAGCCGGGGATGACCGCCAGGTTGATCTCGGGCTGGCCGAAACCGGCGTTCTCTGCCGCGTACCGGATGTCGCAGGCGAGGGCGAGCTCGCAGCCGCCGCCCAGCGCGAGCCCGTTGACCGCGGCGATCGTCGGCTTCGGCATCGTCTCGAGCAGACGGGCGCACTCGTGTCCGAGCGAGCCCCAGGCGTGACTCTCGAGCACGCCCATGTGCACCATCTCCTTGATGTCGGCCCCGGCCGCGAACGCGCGGTCGCCTGCGCCCGTGAGGACGACCACGTGGACGTCCGCGTCGCCCGCCAGCTCGCGCAGCCGGTCGCGGAGCGCGGTGAGCGTCTCGCCGTTCAGCGCGTTCAGCGCGTCGGGCCGGTCCAGCGCCACGAGAGCTACGCCCTCGTGGCCGGAAGGAGTGCCGACGGTGACCGGCATCGACTAGCCCACGCTCACGGCGTGCGCTAGGAACTCGACGATCTCGCTCGTCGGCGCCCCGGGCGTGAACACCGCCGCCACGCCCTTCTCCTTCAGCTCCTCGGCGTCCTCGGCCGGGATCGTCCCGCCGAGCACGACGAGCACGTCCTCGGCGCCGTTCTCCCGCAGCCCGTCGAGGATGCGTGGGACGAGCGTCATGTGCGCGCCGGAGAGGATCGAGATGCCGACGGCGTCCGCATCCTCCTGGATGGCCGTCTCGACGATCTGCTCCGGCGTCTGGTGGAGCCCGGTGTAGATCACCTCCATGCCCGCGTCCCGGAGCGCCCTGGCGATGATCTTGGCGCCGCGGTCGTGTCCGTCGAGGCCGGGCTTGGCGATCACGACGCGAATCCGCTGCCCCATCAGGGCGGCAGTATACGGCGATGGCCTCTGCTCACCGGTCGGGCCGGCGCCGGCGCCCGGACGCAGCTCCGGTGCCGCTCCTCCGCAGTCCAGGTACGCTGCGGCGCGCCGCAGGCGGCACCTCCGTTGTCGGCCCCGGCTCAGGAGACCGAGAATGAAACTGACCGTCGTGGGCTGCTCACCGGCGTGGCCGAACCCCGGTGGGGCGCAATCCGGTTACCTCGTGGAGGCGTCCGGCCGGTTGTTGCTCGACTGCGGTCCCGGCGTCCTCGCCAAGCTGCGCGTGCGGGAAGGCTGGCCGCAGATCGACTCGATCGTGATCTCCCACTGGCATCTCGACCACTGGGGCGACCTGGTGCCGTGGGTCTGGGGGAGCATGTTCGGCCTCGGCCGGGAAGCCGGGAAGCCCCAGCTCTGGCTGCCGCCCGAGGGGAGCGACCTGCTGCGGACGTTCGGCGAGCGGATGGGGACGCCGACGATGTTCTGGAACGCCTTCGAGATCGAGGAGTACGCGGAGGGGGAGCCGTTCACGACCGCCGCCGGCGTGACGGTCACGCCGATCAGGGTTCCCCACTACACGCTCCTGACCTTCGCCTTCCGGGTCACGAACGGAGAGAAGACCCTCGCGTACTCGGGTGACTCGGCCCCGAGCGACGCGCTCGCCGAGGTCGCCAGCGATGCCGATCTCTTCGTCTGCGAGGCCACTCTCGTCGACGACGCGTCTGACGGCGAGCCGCGCGGCCACCTCTCGGCCGACGAGGCGGTCGCGGCCTTCACGGCCTCGGGCGCGAAGCGTCTGCTGATCACGCACCGGCCGGAGGAGCTCGACCTCCCGGCCGGGCTCGAGCGGGCTCAGGACGGGCTCGAGCTCGACCTGTAGAGACGAGCGGCGCGCACCGCGCGCCGGTGCCGGACCCGGCCGCGGATCACGAGGACCACGATCACGCCGCCCAGACCCCCGACGATCAGCCCGACCGGGACGAACAGCCAGACGGCCCCGAGCGCCGGCTTCGGCGGCTTCAGGTCCACCGACGGCGCACGCGGGTCTCCGCGTGAGAGCTGCACGCCGCCCTCGGGCGCCCAGTACGACACGAGCCAGTGCGGCCTTCCGCCCTCGCCGTCGTTCTGGAGCGCGATGTCGAAGATCTGCCGGTCGACGCCCGACCGCGCCTTCGGGTAGAAGGCGACCTTGAGGCCGACCTCGTCGGCGTAGGAGTAGTCGAGGTGCCAGCGGACGTCGTCGACCGCGTTCGCCGGGTACGGGACCACCGGGATCGTGCCGGTCGCCCAGTCGGCGCGGGAGAGCCCCTGGTGCAGCTCGCTGGTCGTGAGCGCGAACGAGGCGGCGACGTGCTTCCGGTAGACGGCGCTCTGGATGAACCGGACGGCGACCGCGCGCACCTGCCGCTGTTCGGCGGGGGTGAACACGTCCGCCTTCGGGTTCGCCGGAACGAATTGCGGCTTCCCGCGCTCGAAGACCTGCTTCTCCGGGTGCCCCGTGTTCGAGAAGCGGAGACCGACGAAGGCGACGCCGCCCGCGACCGCCAGGCAGACTGCGACCCGTCCGGCCCGGCGACGGAACCGGCTGGAGCGCAGCAGCCTCATCGGCTCAGGATACGTCCGCGTTCCGCGGCATCTGCCGGTCCGCCGTCTAGCTGCCCGGGTTGTTCGGGATGGCCGGCATCGAACGCGGCGCCCACGAGTTGACCACCCAGCGGGCGTCCTTGCCCTTCCCGACCTTGTTCACGTCGATCGTGAAGATCTGCGACTTCACCTTCTTCGATGCCGGGATGAGGATCACCTCGAGGATCGCGTGGTTCTTCTCGGAGAGGTCGACCTTCATCGGCGCGAGCTTGATCGGGTCGAGGAACGGAACGACGGGGATCGTGCCCGTCAGCCACTCCTTGTAGGTCATCCCCTGGCGGATCCCGGGCCCCACGAGCTTCCACGCCTCGGACAGGTCCTTGCGCTGGACGGCGGTCAGGATGAAGCGGCCGGCAACCAGCCGCGCGGCCGGCTCGAGCGTCACCTGCTTCGACGTCGTCACCGTGTCCACCGGCCTGTTCGTGAACGGGGCAACCTCCGAATGGCCGGTATTGCGGAGGAACACGATCAGCACCGCGGCGATGCCGGCGGCGAGAACGAACCCGGATGCCCAGAGCAGGAATCTCTGGTTCCGCCGTGACTTCAGGTTGAAGGTCGAGGATTCCACCTGGTTTCCCACTGAGACTGTCAGGGTAGCGGCGAAGTTAGAAGACCGGAGTCTCTTTCCAGACGCCCCAGACCTCGCGGAGCGCGTCGCACATCTCGCCCATCGTCACGTACGCCTTGGCGGCGGCCAGGATCGGCTCCATCAGATTCGCCTCGCCGGCGGCTGCCTGCCTGAGCTCCGCCAGAGCCGTTTCGGCCGCCGCGCCCTCACGGCGCGCACGCAGCGCCCGCACGCGCTCGATCTGCCCGCGCTCGAGCTCCGGATCGATGCGGAGGATCGGGATCGGCCCGTCCTCGTCCAGCTCGTAGTGGTTGACGCCGACGACGATCCGCTCCTCCGCCTCCACCTCGGCCTGGTAGCGGAACGACGCTTCCGCGATCTCACGCTGGAAGAAGTTGTCGCGGATGGCTGCGACCACACCGCCGAGCTCGTCGATCCGGCGGAAGTAGTCGTAGGCCTCCGCCTCCAGCCGGGTGGTCAGCTCCTCCAGGTAGTAGCTGCCGCCCAGCGGGTCGATCGTCCGGGCGACGCCGGTCTCGTGCGCGATCACCTGCTGGGTGCGGAGCGCGAGGAGGACCGCCTCCTCGGTCGGCAGTGCCAGCGCCTCGTCGAACGAGTTCGTGTGCAGCGACTGCGTCCCGCCCAGCACCGCCGCCAGCGCCTCGATCGCCGTGCGGACGATGTTCACGTGCGGCTGCTGCGCCGTCAGCGAGACGCCCGCCGTCTGCGTGTGGAAGCGCATCAGCCACGAACGCGGGTTCTTCGCCCCGTAGCGGTCGCGCAGCTCGCGGGCCCAGATCCGGCGGGCGGCCCGGTACTTGGCGATCTCCTCGAAGAAGTCGATGTGCGCGTTGAAGAAGAACGACAGCCGCGGCGCGAACTCGTCCACGTCCAGGCCGCGCTCCAGCGCGGCGTCCACGTAGGCGAAGCCGTCCGCGAGCGTGAACGCGAGCTCCTGCGCCGCGGTCGAGCCGGCCTCGCGGATGTGGTAGCCGGAGATCGACACCGGATGCATGCGCGGCAGCTCACCGGCACACCACTCGATCATGTCCACGACCAGCCGCATCGACGGCTCGGGCGGGTAGATGTACTCCTTCTGCGCGATGTACTCCTTGAGGATGTCGGTCTGCACCGTCCCCCGGAGCCGGTCGCGCGGGACGCCCTGCCCGTCGCCGACCGCGACGTAGAACGCGAGCAGGATCGCCGCCGGCGAGTTGATCGTCATCGAGGTCGAGACCTCGTCGAGCGGGATCCCCGCGAACAGGGTCTCCATGTCGTCGAGCGAGTCGATCGCCACCCCCTCGCGCCCGACCTCGCCCAGCGAGCGCACGTGGTCCGAGTCGTAGCCCATCAACGTCGGCATGTCGAATGCGGTCGAGAGCCCGGTCTGGCCGTGCTCGAGCAGGTAGCGGAAACGTTCGTTCGTCTCCGCCGCCGTGCCGAAGCCGGCGAACTGGCGCATCGTCCACAGCCTCCCGCGGTACATCGACGGGTACACGCCGCGGGTGAACGGGAACTCGCCAGGCGCCCCCAGGTCGCGGTCGTAGTCGAGCTCGACGTTCGCGGGCGAGTACAGCGGCTCGACCGGAACGCCCGAGATCGTCGAGTGGAGCTCCTCGCGCTCCGGCCGGCTGTCGAGGCCGGCCGTGTCCTCCGTGGTCGCCATCCGCTGGAATTGTGCCCGACGGCACTCGACCTCGAACCGTGAGCTCGATACACGGGCCGCGCCGAGCTCGACGGCCCGACGCGACCCGTGGCGGCGGCAAGTGCCGACGGCGCCCTCTCTTTACCAGCCGGACAACGCAAGTCCTCCGGGACCACTACCGGCCGCCGCGGAGCAGGTACCACGCCTCCGCAGCTCCGACCGTGACCGCGGCGGTGACGATCTGGACGCCGATCAGCTCCCGCGGGCTCCCGTGCAGGACGGCGAAAGCGATCAGCTGCGCCGCCTGGATCGCCACCAGCACGAGGGCGAAGCGGGTCCGGGCGAGCGAGAGGAAGTGGTACAGGTAGACGCTCGAGAGCGCGTACAGCGCCATCGCCAGCGAGAGCGGCCCCAGCCAGGGGACTGCGGCGTGGTACTTCTCGCCGAAGATGTCGTCGACGATCGGGCCGGCGAAGACCCAGAGCAGGGCGGTCACCAGCGCGCCGAGGCCCGCCACCACAGCCAGGCCGGCCAGCAGGTGCCGCCGCTCCCGCTCGGGATCACGGAGCGTCGCCACGCGCGGGAACAGGACGGTGACGACGCCGATCGGGATCAGCAGCTGGACGCGGGCACAGACGGACGCGACCCCGTAGGCGCCTGCGGTGCTCGACGAGAAGGCGAGGTTGGCGACGAGGACGTCCACGGTAGCGAGCGCCATCAGGACGGTCAGGCCGGCGGCCGCCGCGGCGTTCGGACGGGTGGCCAGCCGGCGGCGCCCCGCCCGGTCCGCGGCGTGCCAGAGGTCGCGCAGCGGCAGGAAGGTCAGGCCGAGCGTGACTGCGGTCGCCGCCGCGACGCCGGCCATCACGGCGGCTGCGTCGCCGCCGGCGAGCCCGATCGCCAGTCCGGCGGCGAACCGCGTCCCCGCAAATGCCAGCTGGGCGAAGCCGAAGACGAGGAAGAGCCGTGCGCCGAGCAGACCGCCCCAGACGGCCGGGATGACGAGCGCGAAGGCGATGGTGGCCGTGGTCGCGAACATCGCCGCCGCGTCGCCGCGGCCGGCCGCCGCCATCCCCACCGACACGATGCCGCCGAGCAGCAGCACGCCCGCCGCCCAGGGGACGAGCCCGCGCACGGTGTCGCGGAGCGCGGCGCCCGCCCGCCCGCGGCGGCCGCCCTCCAGCTCGAGCGCGACCTCCCTGGCGACGCTCGCCTGGAAGGCGAGCGGCGGCACGGCGGCGATCAGGGTGATCACCACCAGCGCGACGAGCACCGAGTACTCGGCCGGGGAGAGGACGCGGGCGAGCGCGATCTGGAAGAGGGCGTTCAGGCCGTTCGCGGCGAAGGTCGCGACGCCGATGAAGAGCCCCGAGCCGAGGAGCGCCCGCGACGGGGTCGTCGGCTGCCTCACGCTCGTCGGCGTCGCCACGGTCGTCATTCTCCGTGTCGCGGCGGCTCTCCTAGCGCGAGTCGCCGGGCTTCCAGAGCGGCTCGGGCCGGCCGGCGTTCGCAGCTCGCGCGAAGATGAACAGAAGATCCGAGAGCCGGTTCAGATACGTCAGCGCGAGCGGGTTGGCGGGCGAGACCCGCAGCGCGGCGAGCTCGGCGCGCCGGCACACCGTCCGCGCGAGATGGAGCCGTGCCGCCGCGTCGCTTCCGCCGGGGAGGACGAAGCTCTTCAGCGTCGGCAGGTCGGCATTGACGTGGTCGCACAGTTCCTCGAGCCCATCCACCTGTCCCTGGGCGATCCGCAGCTTGCCGTCGCCCTCCTCGAAGGGAACCGCGAGGTCGGCGCCGAGGTCGAACAGCTCGTTCTGGACGCGTTCCAGCGGCGCGCGGAGATCCTCGGGCGCCTCGCCGGCGAGGACGACCCCGAGCTGGGCGTTCACCTCCTCGACCGCCCCCACCGCGGCGATCCGCGGATCGGTCTTCGCGACCCGGGAGCCGTCGCCGAGGCTGGTCTCGCCCCGGTCGCCCGTGCGGGTGTAGATCCGGGTGAGCCGGACCGGTTCGTCCCGTTTGCGCGCCATCAGCCGGACGCGAGCGCCTTCTGCTTCAGGCCGAGGATCGAGCGGGCGATCACGAGGCGTTGGATCTCGCTGGTGCCCTCGTAGATCTCCGTGATCTTCGCGTCGCGGTAGTAGCGCTCGACCGGGAACTCCTTCGTGTAGCCGTAGCCGCCGAAGACCTGGATCGCCTCCGCGGTCTGCCGCCGGGCCATCTCGGAGGCGAACAGCTTCGCCTTCGCCCCCGCCTCGGCATGGTCGCGCCCGGCCGCCTTGAGCCAGGCCGCCCGCAGCACCAGCAGCCGGGCGGCGTCGATCTCCATCGACATGTTCGCGAGCTTGTGCTGGATCGCCTGGAAGTCCCCGAGCCGCTTGCCGAACTGTCTCCGCTCGAGGGCATAGTCGCGCGCCGCCTCGAACGCGGCCCGGGCGATGCCGACCGCCTGGGCGGCGATCCCGATCCGGCCGGCGTCGAGCGTCGCCATCGCCACCGCAAAGCCCTTGCCTTCCTCGTGTAGCAGGCGGTCGCCGTCGACGACGGCGTCCACCGCGATGTCGCTCGTGGTCGACGAGTGGATGCCCAGCTTCTCCTCGTCGCGCGTGACCGTGACGTCGGCGGCGTCGAGGACGAACGCGGAGACGCCCTTGGCATTCGCGCTGGAGGCATCGGTGCGTGCGAAGAGCAGGAAGGTACCCGCGTGGCGTGCGGTGGAGATGAAGCGCTTCGCTCCCGAGATCCGCCAGCCCCCGTCCTCGGCCGTCGCCGCCGTCCGTAGCGAGCCGGCGTCGGAGCCCGACTCGGGCTCGGTCAGTGCAAAGGCGCCGAGCGACTCTCCGCGGGCCAGCGCAGGGACGAAGCGCGCCCGCTGCTCGTCGGTGCCGAACCGCAGGATCGGCAGCGTGACCGCGCTCGTGTGTACGGCGACGGTGACGCCGACCCCGGCGTCGGCCCGGGAGAGCTCCTCCAGGACGAGCACGTACGCGACGAAGTCAGCGCCGGCGCCGCCGTACTCATCGGGCACGCAGACCCCGAGCAGTCCGAGCTCGCCGAGCTTCGGGTACAGCTCGACCGGAAACCGGTGCTCGCGGTCCCAGTCGGCCGCATGCGGCTCGATCTCCGCCTGGGCGAACTCCCGCGCCAGCGCCTGGATCTCGCGCTGCTCCGGCGTGAGCTCGAAGTCCACGGACGAAGCCTAGTGCCACCGGCAGCCTCGCAGCCAGCGCCGGATCACGGCACCGGAGGACAGACCGCGTGGGCGTAGGACCGTAGGTCGGTTACGACGGTGCCGAACGCGTCATCCATTGGCAGGTGTCCGATCGCCTCGCGAACGACGGCACACCGATACCAGCCGTCGATGCGCCCGTCGTACCAGTCGTTGATCAAGCTCTTCCACTCGCGTCCGGTCACCGGCCGGCTCGGCGGGAACGGGTGCGTCTTCGCCGCCGCCAGGACCAGCGCCACCCGGAGGCGCTCGATCGACGCCGGGCGGTTGCACGGCCCATAGGTGCGCGTCGTGCCGCCCTCGAGCGTGATCCGCACCGTCGCCCCTGCCCCGCAGCGCTGCTTCGGGTTGCGGGGCAGCCCCGGCGGAACGGCATCCGCGATCCGGCTGAGCGGGGCATAGATGCCCGGAACAGGGCTCGGCGCGGCCACCGGTCCGACCCGGCCCCCGGGCCAGGGTGAAACCGAGACTCTGGCGACGGGCGTCGCCTTCGACCCGCCGCAGGATGCGAGGACGAACGCCGCGACGCTGCACGAAGCGATCGCGAGCAAGTGCGCCGGGCGCGCAGAAACCGCCACCGCTCAATCGTCCGACCGAAGCGTGTGCGATCGGTTAGCCGCCGATGAAGATTGTCGACAGGCCGGCGTTCTAGTAGCCGGAGAACCCGTCGGACAGAACCCGGTCGTCCGGGATCCCTGCCCCGGCCAGCTCCCCGACGACGCCCTCGGTCATTCCCGGCGGCCCCGCCACGAGATACGTGTACGAGGCCGGGTCGCCGCCGACCACGTCGGCGAGCATCGCCGCGTCGATCCGCCGCCGCTCGCCCTCCCAGTCCGGATCCTGCGTCATGGTCGCCACCAGCCGGAACCAGTCGCTGCGCGCAGCGAGCTCCTCCAGCTCGTCGAGGAACGCGGTCGACTCGCGGTCGCGGTTCGAGTACACGAGCGTCACGCGATACGGCTCGCGGGTGTCGTCGATGTACCGGAGCATGCTGCGGAAGACGGTGATCCCGATCCCGCCCGCGACGAACACATAGGGCGTCGACGTGTCCTCCGGCAACGCGAAATCGCCCTTCGGCTGCTCGACTTCGACCTCCGTCCCGACCGGCAGCTCGACGAGCGACCGCTTGAATGCCGAATCGCGCAGACGGGTGCACAGCCCGAGCACGCCGCGCTCGGTCGGCGACGTGACCACCGAGATGTGCCGCCGTGGCCCTTTCTCGTCGTCGTACGGCGGGTCGAGCAGCTCGACCCAGAAGTACTGGCCCGGGCGGAAGTCGGTCTCTGCGCCGTGCAGGTCGAAGAGGACGAGCAGCGTCCCCTTCGCCACCTCCCGCTTCTCCTTGATCAGCGCGCGCATGCCGACTGGAGTTTACGAGTAGTCATGGAAGCCGCGGCCGGATTTTCGGCCGAGGCGGCCGGCCGCGACGTGCGAGCGGATCAACGGGCAGGGCGCGTACTTGTCGTCGCCGAGGCCGGCGTGCAGCACCTCCATGATCGCCACGCACGTGTCGAGGCCGATCAGGTCGGCGAGCGCGAGCGGCCCGATCGGGTGGTTGAAGCCGAGCTTCGCGATGGTGTCGATCGCCTCCGTGTCGGCGACCCCGTCGTGGAGCACCCACGCCGCCTCGTTGATGAACGGCATCAGGATGCGGTTGGAGACGAAGCCCGGAAAGTCGTTCGCCTCCGCCGGCGTCTTGCCGAGCTCCCGCGCGAGCTCGACGATCGCGTCCGCGGTCTCGTCCGAGGTGGAGGGCGCACGCACCACCTCGACCAGCGCCATCACCGGCACGGGGTTGAAGAAATGCATGCCGATCACGCGGTCGGAGCGGCCGGTGGCGGCGGCGAGCGTCGCGATCGGTATCGATGAGGTATTCGAGGCGAGAATCGCCTCGGCGGGCAGCACACCGTCGGCCCGCCCGAAGAGGTCCGCCTTCACGCCGACGTCCTCGACCACCGCCTCGACCATCAGGTCGGCCGGGACGAGGCCTTCCACGGGCTCGACGCGGGCGAGCACCTCGTCCGGGTCGCCCCCTCCCTTCTCGGCCAGCCGGGTCAGGCTCTTCCGCATCGCTTCCAGCCCGCGCTCGACCGCCCCCGGCGCGGCGTCGTACAGCGAGACGTGCCGCCCGGAGCCCGCGAAGGTCTGGGCGATGCCGCCGCCCATCTGGCCGGCGCCGACGACGAGGACGTGCTCGAACGCCATCGGGTGGGAGCCTAACGCCGCCGGGCTCTGATAGCATATCCGTACTGATGATCAGTGCGGATCTGCTCAAGGAGGCACGGCTGCGCGCGGGCCTCACCCAGGCCGAGCTGGGCCGGCGGGTACAGCGGTCGCAGTCCCAGATCGCGCGCTGGGAGCGCGGCGACGTGAAGCCGAGCCTGGAGACGCTGCGCGAGCTGATCCGGGCCTGCGGACTGGAGCTCTGGTTCCGGATGGCGAACTACGACGACTCCTACCTACCGGACATCGCCGACAACCTGAGGATGACCCCCGCAGAACGAGTCGAACGAGCCGTCGCGTTCGTCAATGCCCTCCGCCCCTGGGAGGCTGCTCGCGAGGCTGCGCATGGCGTCTGAGCCGCTGTTCGACCCGAAGCCGATGCTGGGAACGCTCCAGAAGCACGACGTTTCCTTCATCGTCGTCGGCCTCATGGCAGCAGTTGCCCAGGGCTCGCCGGTACCGACGCGCGACCTCGACGTGACGCCGTCCCGCGAGCTCGACAACTACGAGCGGCTCGCCGTTGCGCTCCACGCACTCGAGGCCAAGCTGCGGCTTCCCGACGGACGCGGGGTGGAGTTCCCGATCGAGCCACGTTTTCTCGCCGGCAACGACGCGTGGACGCTGATCACCCACGCCGGCGTCCTCGATCTCGTCTATACGCCCGCGGGAACCAGCGGCTTCGACGACCTGCGCCGGAGCGCGATCGAGCTCGACCTGGGAACCGGAACCCCGGTGCTGGTCGCATCGCTGATCGACGTGATCCGGATGAAGGAGGCAGCCGGGCGGCCCAAGGACGAGGCCGTGCTGCCGTCGCTCCGCCAGACGCTCGAGGTGATCCGCGAGCGCGAGGCCGGGCGCGGCCGCTAGCGGGTCAGCGCGTACAGGGCGTAATCGGCGCGGCCGTCGCCGTCCGGCATGAACGCTCCGAGGACGCCTTCGAACGCGAACCCGGCCCGCTCGAGCGCGCGGCGCATGGCGACGTTGTCCACGTCGGTGGAGGCCTGCACGCGCGGATAGCCGTTCTCCAGCAGATGCTCGCCGAGCAGGCGCACCGCCTCGGTGCCGGCGCCGCGCCCGCGCGCCTCCGGCACGAGGTCGATGCCGAGCTCGCAGACGCCGCGCGGCAGCGCCCGCTCCGGCGCCCGTGCCTGGATGCTCCCGCACAGCCGGCCGTCGACCTCGATCGCGAGCTCGAGGTGCCCGTCGACGAACGCGCCCGAGCGCTCGACCCGCTGCGCGACCTGCTCCGGGGTCGGCGTGCCGCCGACGCGCGACTCCGCCGCCTGCGCCTGCCGGACCGCCTCCTCCAGCTCATCCTCACGGTAGGGGCGCAGGACCACACGGCCGCCCCTCAGGACGACCCGGTCGATCTCAGACCTCGATCAGCAGCGCGTCGCCCTGGCCGCCGCCGGAGCAGATTGCGGCCAGCCCGAGCCCGCCGCCCTGCCGGCGGAGCTCGTAGATCATCGTCGAGAGGATCCGCGCGCCCGACGCGCCGATCGGGTGGCCGAGCGCGACCGCGCCGCCGTTCACGTTCACCGTCTCGGGATCCGCCTCCAGCATCCTCGTCGAGTTGAGCGCGACGGAGCAGAAGGCCTCGTTCACCTCTACCCGCTTCACGTCGCCGATCGTCTTGCCCGCTTTGTCCAGCGCCACCTTTCCGGCGCCGGCCGGCGTCCGCGCCAGGTAGGCGAACTCGTCCGCGACGTAGCCCTGCGAGACGATCGTCGCCAGCACCTCGAGCCCGCGCTTCTGCGCGAACTTCTCGCTGGTGACGACGAGCGCGCCGGCTCCGTCGTTCACGCCCGGAGCGTTCCCCGCCGTCGTCGTCCCCTCCGTATCGAAGACCGGCTTCAAAGCGGCCAGCTTCTCCAGCGTCGTGTCGCGCCGCGGCCCCTCGTCCGTCGTCACCTCGCCCACCGGAACGATCTCGTCGTCGAAACGTCCCTCGTCGATCGCCGCCGCCGCCCGCTCGTGCGAGCGCAGCGCCCATTCGTCCTGCACCTCGCGCGTGATCCCGAGCTCGCGCGAGACGAACGACGCCTGCTCGACCATGTGGCGGCCGTCGAAAGTCGAGGTCAGCCCGTCGTGCACCATCAGGTCGACGATGGTCCCGTCGCCGAGCTTGTAGCCGAAACGTGCCCTCGGCAGCGCATACGGCGCGTTCGACATCGACTCCATCCCCCCGGCGACGATCACGCTGTGGTCGCCCGACCGGATCATCTGGTCGGCGATCTCGACCGCCCGGATGCTCGACGCGCAGACTTTGTTGATCGTGTCCGCCGGCAGCGAGATCGGGAGCCCGGCGCCGACCGCCGCCTGCCGCGCCGGAGCCTGGCCGACGCCACCCTGGAGCACCTGGCCCATGATCGCGTACTCGATCTCGTCGTCAGTCACGTCGACGCGCTCGAGCGCCGCGCGGATCGCGATCGCGCCGAGCTCGGCCGCCTGGTGACCGGCGAGGGCGCCGCCCAGCTTTCCGAACGGCGTGCGCACCGCGGAGACGATCACGGAACGGGCCATGCTCGAAATCTATCCCCCGGCGAGGTAGGCTCCGAAGCGATGCACCTTCCGCTTCGCACCTGGGCCTGGTCGTGGCGCAGCGAGCGAGGCGGGAGCCTTGCCGTTTGACCGCTCCGCGCTCGAACGGCTAGAGAGAAACCCCGCCCGCTCGATCGCCTCCCACCGGAGGAGCCTTGCCGACCCATGACACCGACCGCATCCATATCCACCGACCTCCTCACCCCCCTCGGCGCGTACCTCCGCCTGCGCTCGGCCGGGCGGGCGAGCTTCCTGCTCGAGTCCGTCGAGCGTGGGCGGCTCGGCCGCAACTCCTGGATCGGCGCCGGTTCGCGGCTCGTCACCTTCGTCGAGGCAGAAGAGATCGACCTGCCTGTCGTCGGCTATCTGGGCTACGACCACGCCGCCGCACTCGAGACGACGGTGCCGCTCCCGGCCGACGGGCCGCCGTTCCCGGAGAGCCGGCTCGTCGTCGCCGAGACGCTCGTCCGCTTCGACCACGGCGCCGGGCTCGCGGAGGTGGTCGCCGGCGACCGCGACGGGATCGGCGAGCTGCTCGCCCGCGCCGTCGAACCGCCGGCGCCCGGCGGCTTCGGCGAGCCCGGCCCGCTCCGGCGCTTCCCGTCGCGGGAGCGCTACGAGGAGACGGTGCGCATCGCGAAGCAGCACATCGTCGCCGGCGACGCCTTCCAGATCGTCCCCTCGCAGCGCGCGGAGCGGCCGACCTCCGCCTCGCCGCTCGACGTCTACCGGGCGCTTCGCCGCGTGAACCCCTCGCCCTACCTCTTCCTGCTCGACCTCGACGGGATCGCGCTGGTCGGCTCGTCGCCGGAGCGGCTCGTCGCCTGCGACGGCCCGCGCGCCAGCCTGGTCCCGATCGCGGGGACGACGGAGCCGACCGAGGGGGACATCGAGCGGCTGCTCGCGTCCGAGAAAGACCGCGCCGAGCACGTCATGCTCGTCGACCTTGGCCGGAACGACCTTTCGCGTGTCTGCCGGGCGGGCAGCGTCCATGTCGCCCGCTCGATGGAGGTCGAGCGCTTCTCGCACGTCTCGCACCTCGTCTCCGAGGTGGTCGGCGAGCTGCGCGACGGCGTGTCGCCGTTCGACCTGCTCCGCGCCTGCTTTCCTGCCGGCACTGTCTCGGGCGCGCCCAAGGTGCGGGCGATGCAGATCATCTCCGAGCTGGAGGGCTACCGCCGTGGGCCGTACGCCGGCGCGGTCCTGTACGCGCTTCCGGGCGGAACGATGGACGCGTGCATCACGCTGCGCACGATCGTCATGGCAGACGGCGTCGCGTACCTTCAGGCAGGAGCCGGGATCGTGTACGACTCGGATCCGGCGGCCGAGCACGAGGAGTGCCTGCGCAAGCTGGCGGCGCTCGAGACCGCGATCGATCTCGCGGAGAATGAAGCGCGATGAGGTCGTTCGTTTTCGGCTCCCTCCCCCCTCACAGGCAGGAGAACGGCCCGTGAGAGTCCTGATGGTCGACAACTACGACTCGTTCACCTACAACCTCGTCCACCTGTTCGAGGAGCTGGGGGCGGACGTCGTCGTGCGGCGGAACGATGCGGTGACGGTCGCGCAGGCAGAGGCGCTCGAGCCCGACCGCCTGGTCGTCTCGCCGGGACCGGGACGGCCGGAGCACGCCGGCATCTCCGTCGAGCTCGTGCGCGCACTGGGGCCGCGCGTGCCGACGCTCGGCGTCTGCCTCGGCCACCAGGCGATCCTGGACGCGTTCGGCGGCGAGGTCGGCCCGGCGAAGGCGCTCCTGCACGGGAAGGCGAGCGTCGTCGAGCACGACGGCCGTGGGATCTACACCGGGCTGCCCGAGCGTTTCGCGGCCGGCCGCTATCACTCGCTCGCCGCCACGCGCGTGCCCGACGAGCTCGAGGTGAGCGCGTGGACACCGGACGGCCAGGTCATGGGTGTACGGCACCGGGAGGTGCCGATCGACGGCGTCCAGTTCCATCCGGAGTCGGTGCTGACGCTGCCGCTCGGCCGCGAGCTCGTGAGGAACTTCCTCTCGTGATCCAGCATGCGCTCGCGGCGCTGCTGGACGGTCGCGACCTCGCCCGCGGCGACGCGCGCGGAGTGATGGACGAGATCATGGCCGGCGAGACGACGCCGGCCCAGGTGGGCGGCTTCCTGGTCGCGTTGCGGATGAAGGGCGAGACGCCGGACGAGATTGCCGGCTTCGCCGAGGCGATCCGCGGTCGCCGAGTAGCCGTGAGGCCGCAGCGGGACGACCTCGTCGACACCGCCGGAACCGGCGGCGACGGGCAGGCGACGATCAACATCTCCACGGCAGCCGCACTGGTCGCGGCTGCCGCCGGAGCAGGCGTCGCCAAGCACGGCAACCGGGCGGTGTCGTCGGCATCTGGCTCGGCCGACGTCCTCGAGGCGCTCGGCTTCGCCCTGGAGGTGCCGGCCGGACGGATCGCGGCCTCGATCGACGAGCTCGGCTTCGGCTTCCTGTTCGCCCCCACGCACAACCCCGGCTTCCGGCACGCTGCGCCGGTGCGGAAGGAGCTGGCGGCAAGGACGGTCTTCAACGTGCTCGGCCCGCTGACGAATCCGGCCGGCGCGCGGGCGCAGATCGTCGGCGTCTACGACCCCGCACTCGTCCCCACGATCGCGGAGGTGCTCGCCCGGCTCGACGCCCGCCGGGCGTTCGTCGTGCACGGTGCGTTCGGCGTGGACGAGCTCTCGCCCGCCGGCCCGAACCTCGTCTGCGAAATGGTCGACGGGACCGTCCGCGAACGGACGGTCGACCCGGTCGACCTCGGGGTCGCGCGCTGCGCGCCGGAGGAGCTCCGAGGCGGCTCGCCCGCCCAGAACGCGGAGGCCATCCGCTCGGTCTTCTCGGGCGAGGAACGGGGCGCGAAGCGGGATGCGATTCTGCTCAACGCGGCCGGTGCGATCGCGGCAGGCGGGCATGCCGAGGATCTCCGCGAGGGCCTCGAGGCGGCCCGGCGGGCAGTCGATTCGGGAGCCGCAGGCGAGCGGCTCGAGGCGCTGGTGGCGTTCAGTCGTGGGTAGGTTCCGCGACGCGCTGGCCGGGCCGGGATTGGCCGGGGTCGCCGAGGTCAAACGGCGCTCGCCGTCGGCCGGCGACCTGCGACCCGACGCCGATCCCGCGGCGCTGGCGGCTGCGTTCGCCCGGGCAGGAGCGGCCGCGGTCTCGATCCTCGTCGACGAGCGCTTCGCCGGTTCGCCGGCGGACCTCGCCGCGGCGCGGGCTGCCAGCGATGTGCCGCTGCTTGCGAAGGGCTTCTTCTCGTCGGAGGACGACCTCGACGCCGTTCGCGCCGCCGGGGCCGACGCCGCTCTGCTCATCCTTCGCGACCTGGACGACCGCGCGGCCGCGAGGCTGATGGCCCACGCGGCGAGGGTCGGGCTGGACGCGCTCGTGGAGGCGCACGATGCGGCCGAGCTGGCGCGTGCCGTCGAGCTCGACGCGGACCCGATCGGGATCAACGCCCGCGACCTGGAGACGTTCGCGATCGACCGGGACGCACAGCTGCGGCTGGTCGGCGAGGCACCGCGCGACCGTGTCGTGATCGCCGAGAGCGCCGTCCACACGCGGGCGCAGGGCGCGGCGGCGGAGCTCGCAGGCGCGCACGCCGTCCTGGTCGGGACGGCGCTGATGCGGGCCGACGACCCGTCCGTCGCGCTCGGGGCGATCCTCTCCCGCCCGCTCGTGAAGGTCTGCGGCCTGACGCGCGAGGAGGACGTCGGGGTCGCCGTCGGCGCCGGCGCGGACCTCTGCGGATTCATCCTCGAGCCCGCCAGCCCACGCTCGGCCGACCGCGTGTTGCCGGTTCCGGAAACCGTCCTGTCGGTGGCGGTCTTCGTCGGCGAGCCGCGGGAAGCAAGTGCCGACCTCGTCCAGTTGTACGAGCGGGCAGAGGGAGCCGTCCGCGGACGCGACGCCGTCCTGCTGCGCGAAGGGGAGCAGGTGGCGACGGTTGTCGACCTGCCCTGGGAGGGCGACGACCCGACGCTCCTCGAGCGCGCCCGCGCGGTCTCCGGCCGGGTCGTCCTGGCGGGGGGGCTCGGTCCGGACAACGTCCGCGGCGCGATCGCGGCGGCGAGCCCGTGGGCGGTGGACGCGAGCTCGAGCCTGGAGATCGCACCTGGGATCAAGGATCACGACCGCGTGCGGGCGTTCGTGGCGGCGGCGCGGTGAGCTATGGGGAGTACGGCGGTCGGTACGTCCCGGAGACGCTGATTCCGGCGCTCGACGAGCTCGAGACAGGCTGGCGAAAGGCCCGGGCCGACGCTGCATTCGCCGCCGAGCTCGACCGGCTCGGCCGCGAGTACGGCGGACGACCGACCCCGCTGACGCTCGCCGAGCGCTTCGCCCCGGGGAAGCGGCTCTACCTCAAGCGCGAAGACCTGCTCCACACCGGTGCGCACAAGCTGAACAACGCGCTCGGGCAGGCGGTGCTGGCGCAACGGCTCGGCAAGCGACGCATCGTCGCCGAGACCGGCGCGGGTCAGCACGGGGTCGCGACCGCGACCGTCTGCGCGCGCTTCGGCCTCGAGTGCGTCGTCTACATGGGCGCCGAGGACATGCGACGGCAACGCCCGAACGTCGAGCGCATGGGGCTGCTGGGCGCCGAGGTCCGCCCGGTCGAGTTCGGCACCAGGACGTTGAAGGAGGCGACGAGCGAGGCGATCCGCGACTGGATCACGAACGTCGGGACGACCCACTACCTGATCGGCTCGTGCGTCGGGCCGGAGCCGTACCCCGAACTGGTCCGCGAGCTCCAGGCGGTGATCGGCCGCGAAGCGCGCACGCAGGTCCTCGAGTCCGAGGGCAGGCTGCCAGATGCGGCCGTCGCCTGCGTCGGCGGCGGCTCCAACGCGATCGGGATGTTCGCCGGCTTCCTGGACGACCGCGACGTGCGGCTCTACGGCGTCGAGGCTGCGGGCGCCGCGAGCCTCGGCACGGGGCGAACCGGTGTCCTGCACGGCGCCCGCACGTCGCTCCTCGCCGACGAGGACGGCCAGATCGTCGACGCGCACTCGATCTCGGCGGGTCTCGACTACCCCGGCGTCGGGCCTGAGCACGCCCAGCTCCGCGACACGGGCCGCGTCGAGTACCGGGCCGCGACCGACGAAGAGGCGCTCGCCGCTTTCCGCCGGCTGGCCGAGACGGAGGGAATCATTCCCGCGCTCGAGCCCGCGCATGCGCTCGCGCGGGCAGCCGCGCTGGACGGCGAGGTGATCGTCGTCTGCCTGTCCGGCCGCGGCGACAAGGACCTCGACGAGGCGCTCAGCCACCTGTCGTGAGCGCCAAGAGGCACACATCCGGCGCGCTCGCGTCGCACCCGCGACACACGACCGCCGGTAGCGTGACTGCTGGGGACGCTGCTCCCCAGTCGGGGGGCTGGACCGCTACGCCCGGGAAGCCCCCCTCCGGTGAGCCCGGCGCTCGTCGTCTACCTGATGGCCGGCGCGGATACGCCGGAGCTGGCCGCGGCCGCCGAGCAGGGCGGGGTGGACCTGGTCGAGATCGGCTTCCCCTTCTCCGACCCGCTGGCCGACGGGCCGGTGATCCGGCGAGCCGCCGAGCGGGCGCTCGCGGCCGGGATGCGCACGAAGGCCTGCCTCGACTGCCTGGCCGCTACGCGCGCCCGCGTGGCCGTGCCGCTCGTGCCGATGACCTACTCCTCGCTCCTCGAGGCGTATGGCTGGCAGCGTTTCGCCGAGGACGCTCGCAGCGCCGGTGCCGCGAGTGTGATCGTCGCCGACCTCCCCGCCGGCGAGCGGCCCGAGCTCAGGCGCATCCAGCTCGTCGCCCCGACCTCGACCGACGAGCGACTCGCGCTCGCCGCCGCCCGGACCGACGGCTGGCTCTACCTCGTCACCCTCACCGGGACGACCGGGGCCCGGGCCGACCTCTCACCCACCCTCGCTGGTTTGGTCGAACGAACCCGCCGCACGACCGACCTGCCCCTCTACGCGGGCTTCGGCATCTCCACGCCCGAGCATGCCCGCGCGGCTGCAGCACTGGCCGACGGCATCGTCGTCGGCTCGCGGGCGGTCGAGGTCGCCGAGGGGGGCCCTGCCGCGCTCGAGGCCTACGCCCGCTCGCTCAGGGAAGCGATCGACGCATGATCTCCGACCACTACCGGTTCGAGCAGGTTTCGCCCCACGCCTGGGCGGCTGTTGCCCTCGACTCGGGCGCCGGCGTCGGCAATGCCGGCGTCGCCGACCTCGGCGGGCGCTCGCTCGTCGTCGACTGCGGCTTCACACCGGGGGCGGCGAGAGACCTCCGCGCAGCAGCGGAGGAGCTCGCCGGCCCGGTCGAACGGCTCTTCATCACCCACGCCGATTTCGACCACTACGGCGGTGCGCACGCGTTCGCGGACGTGCCGATCCTGGCGGCCGAGACGACCGCCGCGACGATCGCCGAGGTCGGGCCCGGCCGCATCGCCGGCATGAAGGAGCAGCTGGAGACGTACCTCGCCGAACTGGAGGAGCAGGACGCACCCGAGTGGGAGCGCGAACAGGGCCGCCGGATCGTCGCCGCGGTGCCGGGCCTGGAGCTCGGCCTCGCGAGCGAGACGTTCACCGGCCAGCGCGGGCTCGGCGGCGCGACGGCGATCGAGTGCGGTGCCGCCCACACCGCCAGCGATTCGGTCGTGTGGCTCACCGCCGACCGCGTGCTCTTCGCGGGCGACCTCGTCGGCGTCGAAGCGCACCTGAACCTCACCCTAGGCCATCCGGCGGAGAACTGGCTTGCGATCCTCGACCGCCTGGGGGCGCTCGAGCCCAAGCACGTGGTCCCGGGTCATGGCCGGCCGGCCGGCCCGGAGTCACTCGCGACGATCCGCCGGTACATCGAGACGGTCGTCGAACTGGCCGCAGTGCCCGGCGACCACGAGATCCCGCCCGAGTACGCCGACTGGACCTTCGCCGAGAGCTTTCAGCAGAACATCGAGGCGCTGCGGGCGAGGTAGCGTTCCGCCATGGAAGGCTACGGGCCTCAGACCTACGGCGACCGGATCGCGGGCGTCTACGACGCATTCCACGAGGAGATCGGGCTCGACACGAAAGGCGCTGTCGAGACGCTCGCCGAGCTCGCCGCCGACGGACCGGTGCTCGAGCTCGCGATCGGCACCGGCCGGCTTGCACTCCCGCTGGCAGAAGGCGGACTGGAGGTGCACGGCATCGACGCATCGGAGGAGATGGTCGCGAAGCTACGCGAGAAGCCCGGCGGCGACACGATCCAGGTGACGCTTGGCAATTTTGCCGACGTCGGCGTCGAGGGCACGTACTCGCTGATCTTCGTCGCCTTCAACACCTTCTTCGCCCTGACGACGCAGGACGACCAGCTCCGCTGCTTCTCCAACGCCGCCGCCCGCCTCGCCGAGGGCGGCGTCTTCGTGCTCGAAGCATTCGTCCCGGACCTCGGGCGGTTCGACCGCGACCAGCGTCTCCAGACGAACTCGATCTCGGCGACCGAGGTGGTGCTCGACGCATCGAGGCACGACCGGTCCGCGCAGACGATCACGAGCATGCACGTGGTCGTGACCGAGCAGGGCACGACGCTCTACCCGATCCACATGCGCTACGCCTTCCCGAGCGAGCTCGATCTGATGGCGAGGCTGGCGGGCCTCGAGCTGAAGCACCGCTGGTCCGACTGGAAGCGCGACGAGTTCAGCCGGCGGAGCGGCCAGCACGTCTCGGTGTACGCCCGGTGAACGAGACCGTCCGCGTCGCCTGCGTCCAGGCCGAGCCGATCGTCCTCGACCGCGAGCGCACGTTGGACAAGCTCGCAGCGCTGACCGCCGAGGCGAAGGCCGCCGGCGCCTCGCTCGTCGTCTTCCCAGAGACCTTTCTCCCCGCCTACCCGAGCTCGTCGTGGGCCAAGTACCTGGCCGGCTGGGCCGACCCGCGCGCCAAGGGCTCGTTCGCGATGCTCGCGCGGGAGTCGGTCGAGGTGCCCGGTCCTGCCGCCGACCGCCTCGGCGAGATCGCCCGGGACAACGAAGTCTGGCTCGTCACCGGCGTGAACGAGCGCGACCCCGGGAACCCCGGGACGCTCTACAACGCCCTCCTCTACCACTCGCCCGAGGGCAAGCTTGCTCTCCACCACCGCAAGCTGGTGCCGACAAACCATGAGCGCCTGATCTGGGGCCAGGGCGACGGCGGCGGCCTCCGCGCGCTACAGACCCCGATCGGCCGGATCGGCGGGCTGATCTGCTGGGAGAACTACATGCCGCTCGCCCGCTTCTCGCTGTACGAATCGGGCGTCGAGATCTACGTCGCCTCGACCGCCGACGACGGGGACGCCTGGCAGGCGACGCTGGTGCACATCGCGCGTGAGTCACGCGCGTTCGTGGTCGCGCCGTCGCACTTCCAGCGGGCCGGCTCGTACCCGGACGACTTCCCGCTCAAGGACGAGCTGGCCGGCCTGGATGTGATCGGCCGCGGCGGCTCGGCGATCCTCGCCCCCGACGGCTCCTACCTCGCGGGCCCGATCTACGGCGAGGAGGGGATCCTCTACGCCGACCTCGAGCCGCGGCGGCTTGACGAGGAACGGCAGCGCTTCGACCCGGCAGGCCACTACCACCGGCCCGACGTCCTCGAGCTTAAGGTGACGCCGCGCAAGAACGTCCGCTAGTTGGGCGCTACCAGCGGTCCCAGTGCACGAACGAGTCGAGTGGCGATCGCACCGCCGGCTTGAACTCGGAACCGACCGTGTATGCAACAGGGATCAGCGCCGCCTGCATCACCTCGTCGAACGGGATGCCGAGCAGCTCCGCCGCCTGCTGCTCGCGGAAGAGGTGGAACGTCGTCCAGACCGTCCCCAACCCGCGCGAGCGCGCTGCCAGCATGAAGCTCCAGGCGGCCGGCATGATCGAACCCCACGTCGACGCCTGCGCGAAGACACTCTTGCCGTCCGTCCTTCCCTCGATGCAGGGAATCACGTGGACCGGCACCTCGTGCAGGTGGTCCCGGAGATGGAAGACGCCCGCGAGGACGCGGCCCATCATCCCCGGGATCGCCTCCGGGTCGCCGATCCCGGCGAGGTAGCGCTCCGCGCCCTGCCGCCACAGGTCGGCCAGCCCTTCACGCAGCTCCGGCTCGGCCACGACCAGGAAGTGCCAGTTCTGGCGATAGCTGCCCGTCGGAGCCTGCTGCGCGAGGCGGAGGCACTCCTCTAGCACGCCGCGCTCGACCGGTCGCTCGAGGTCGAGCCGCCTGCGCACGGCCCGTGTCGTCGACAGCAGCTCGTCCGGCGTCAGCTCCAGCATGCGCACATCTTGTCAACCCGAGCGGTGCTTGAGCTCCGACTCCCGCCGCTGCCCCTCGGCCAGGGTGATCTCGCCGGAGCAGACCTTCGCGTTCAGCTCGTTCTCGATGCGGTCGACCTCTTCCGCGTGCGGCCGCGGCTCGGGCCACAGGTTCCGCGGGTCGGTGGGGTGCCCGCCGAGCTCAAGGCTGATCAGGTGGTCCTCCTGGTAGTCGGATGGGTCGCCGCCGACGCCGTACTCCTGCATCTGCCGCAGCTTCAGCTCGTTCGTGTACGAGGTCGGCGGTCGGATCGTTCGCGTCCAGCCCCGCTTGCAGATCGTGTCGGCAATCGTCTCCCGGCGGACGTCCGGGTTGAGGACGCCGGGCGTGCGAGCCGGGTCGGCGACGAGCACGGGCCGTGCGGAGGTCGAGCCGTGCCAGAGCAGCGCGAGCCCGAGCAGGAATCCGAGGAGGGCCACGAGCGTTGCGATCCGAGGCATGTCGTCAGCCTGGACAACGGCGGCCGGCGTCGCAAGGGACTCCCGGCCCGGATTTACGCTTTCGTCACTCGGGCGCGCTCGAGCCGGGCGGCGATCGCGACACGAGCCCGGTCGAGCCCGCTCCGCCCCCCGTGCAGCACGCGGAGCGAGTTGCCCATCTTCATGAACGCGTCGAGCTCGAATGCAAGCAGGGCCGGATCCTCGGAGGTGTCCAGCTCGCCCGCCTCCTGCGCTTCGCGGACGCGCCGCTCGATCAGCGTCAGCCAGCCGTCGAGAGAACGGACGAGCTTCTCGCGCACCGGCCCGGGGTGCGTGTCCAGCTCGGCGGTCGCCGAGGCGAAGAAGCAGCCGCCCGGAAAGACCGGCCGCTCCAGGTAGCGGAAGAAGTTCTCGCACAGCGCCTCGAGCCGGCCGAGCGCCGTCTCGGCCTCACGCGCGGGCCGGATCACGTTATCGGCGAAGATCTCCGTCGCCGTGTCGATGGCTGCGAGCTGGAGCTCCTCCTTGGAGCCGAAGTGCGCATAGAGACCGCTCTTCGAGAGGCCGATGTGCTCGGCCAGGCTGCCAATCGACAGCCCGTCGAGTCCCTCGACCGTGGCGAGCTTCGTCGCCGCGTCGAGGATTGTCGCCCTCGTCTGCTCGCCGTCGGCGCGCCGCCTCCTCGTCACGCTCACGCTTGACAAATTAGCACGACCGGTCGTATTGTATAGAACGACCGATCGTGCTAAGTAAAGACGCTCCCCGCTCCCAACAGGAACTGCACGCCGAGTGGCGCCGCAGCGAGCTCGCGTCTCCGCTCCTGGGGATGTTGCGGCGGATCGTCGCTCAGCTGAAGAGCGTGAGCTCCGGCTCGCGCTCGCCGCGGAGCACGGCCAGGTCGACCTCGGCGCAGCGCACGCCCCGCGAGTCGGCCAGCGTCAGCGCCTGTGGCCGGAACCGGGCTGCCACCAGCACGCCGCGGCACTCGGCCCTCGCCGGATCGAGCCGGATCCGCTCCAGGTAGCGGACGAGCTGCTCCACCGCCTCGATCCCGGCGATCCGCTTCACCTCGACCGCCACCCAGGCGTCGTCGCCGTCCCGGCACATCAGGTCGACGGGACCGATGTCGGTCGGCCACTCGCGGCGCACGAGCCGCAGGTCCTCGCCGAGCACGTCCGGCCGCTCGGCGAGCAGCTCCTGGAGGTCGCGCTCGACGCCGTCCTTTTCCAGGCCGGCGGCCTCCCCCATCTCGTGCGAGACGTCGCTCAGCACCTCGGCCAGGCGGATCTCGAGGCAGTCCTCGGTTCTGCCGGCACGCTTGCGGACCACGATCACGGCGTCCGACTCCTCGATCGTGGTCGGCGGCGTCATCCAGTTCAGGGGCTTTACAGAAAGCCCCCCACCGTCCGACCAGAGCATGACCGTTCCATCCTCCTTGATCATCAGCAGCCGGACGCCTTCCGGCATGCGCGTCGAACCCCGGCCGGTGTAGTCGACCTCGCAGCGAGCGACAATTAGGCGCACGGGCGGGAACGTACTGTCCCCTCCGGACGAGACCGGCAGACGGGTCGACTCGGTAGACGAGCCGTCAGCCGGCCCGCGTAGCTCCAGCGCCACGTTACGGCTCACCCCTCCCAACGCAAACCCCCAGACCCGTACACACTCATTCGCGGCCGTAGCCGAAGGCGGCGCCGTCGCCGCGTGGCCCTGTTCTAAGTGCTCGCGGCCGTAAGTACGCTCGCTGATTACGCCGCTAGCCGCAGCTCTGGCTCATGCAGCGAGAGCCGCTCGATCAGGGCGGCGAGGTCGTCGCGGGTGAAGTTCCAGTCGAAGGGCTCGGCGATTTCGTTCCAGTGGTGCGCGAAGGCATTGAGCGTCCGCGCCACCTCCGCCACGTCCTGGAAGTCGTTGGGCTCGAGCACCTTGCGCTGGACGATCGAGAAGTAGATCTCGATCTGGTTGAGCCAGCTGGCGTGCACCGGCAGGTGGACGAGAACGAGGTTCGGCCAGTGGCCCTCGAGCCGCTCGACCGACTTCTGCCCGCGATGGGAGGAGCCGTTGTCGACGACCCAGAAGACGCGCCGGGCGGAGGCGTAGGGCTCCTTGGTCATCACCTGCCAGACGAGCCTGTCGAAGGAGGCGATCCCTCCGCTCGGCTCCGAGCGGCCGAACACGCGGCGGCGCCGTCCGCCCCGGCGCCCGATGTCGAGCGCGGCCAGATAGATGAGCGCTCCTCGGCGCTCGTAGATGTGCTCGACCCTGAGCCCGCGCGAGCCGGAGGCGGGCAGGAGCGGCGGGTGGATGCGCGCTCGTGCCTGGATCGAAGGCTTCTCGTCGGCGCAGATCACGAACTCGCCGGGGTGCAACAACTTGCCCTCCCAGCTCCCTGGTAGAGGTCGAGCAGCGGCCCCGCCTTGGCGAGGAAGGCCGGATCGGTTGGGAAAGATCCAGGAGCGGTGCTGCCAGGGCTTGAGCGCATCCTCCGCAAGCCAGCGGGCGATCGTCGAGGCGGAGGCCTCGGTCAGGCCCCGCTCGAGGACGAGCCGGTGCAGCTCAGCGCGCGAGAAGCGCGAGAGCGGGACGCCCTGCGTGCGCGGCAGCTCGCAGGCGATCGCCTTCACCCGGGCGACCTCTTCCGGGGGGAAAACGGCGCGGGCGACCCGACCGCGCGCGATCATCGAGGCCTGCCAGCCGCCCGTCGTGGAAGCGTCTTCGCCAGCGGGCGACGACCTCCGGCACCGTCTCCAGCCGGCGGGCGATCTCCACGTTCGTCAAACCCTCAGCCGCGTACAGCACCATCTTCGCCCGCTGCACGACCTTGTGCGGGAGCGTGTAGCAGGCGACCCGGCGCTCGAGCTCGGTCCGCTCCTCAACGCTCAAGACGATCTCGAAAGGGCTCCGTCCCGCCATCCCGGCAACCGATTCGCCACGAACAGCCCACCTCCTTCAAGCCCGACCGAACTTCCGGCCGCGAGCACTAAGGGGCCGGTGGCGGCTCCTCCTCGCCGATGAGGTACCCGGGTACCAGCCCGGCCTCCAGCGCCTCGGCATACTCCACCTCGGTCAGATGCTGGAGGGCAAGTGGCAGGGGGTGCGAATGCGGCCTGGTCGTCCCCACCGAGCCCGAAGAACTCTCCGCCGGCTTGGGAGGGGCGGTGCACCCTGTAGCTCTCTCCGCATCGGAAGCGAAGTGGCGCACGATCGACTCCGTTCGCTCTGGCGGGCATCGGCGCTGCTCGAGCCAGGCCGCCCGCGGCCCGCTCTAGGCCGCCCCGACCCCATCTAGTTTCAGCAGAGCGATGCCGGATTGCACTCGGCCGGGTCGTCGTTGCCGCGGGCGACGTTGGTTCCGGCCGGCGGGGTCGTGTAGCCCGTCGCGTAGGCGCCGAGCCCGGTCAGGTCGGAGACGCCGCCGGGGAAGCCGTTTGCTTCAGCTCGGTTGCTCCTGAGCACGGGCGCGTCGCCGTTGGAGTAGATCCCGTAGGAGCCGTTCGCGGAGGCGGTCGACGAGCGGATCGACCCTGCGGTGCCGTTGACGACGAGCCCGGCGACGGAGTTCGTGGAGGCGCTAGATGACTTCACCGAGGACGACGCACCGTCGAGTTCGATGCCAGCGATTCCGTTTCCGTCGGCGATTGACGCCTGCACCGACCCCGAGTCGCCCGTGATGTGGATGCCGTACGACGCGTTGCCGGACGCGGTGGTCGACTGGATCTTGGCCGATTCGCCGGTGACGCTGATGCCCCAGTTGTGATTCCCGGAGGCGGTCGACGAGCGGACCGTTGCCGAGTCGCCGGCCATGTGGATGCCGTCGTTGACGCACCCGGAAACCACCAGGTTCGAGACGCTGGCCCTGTCCGCGTCGACGGCTACGCCGTAGTCGAAGTTGCGCACGACGCCGTTCTTGATCGTCAGCCGGGCGTAGCCGTTGTCGGCGATTCCGTACGTGGCTTGCGTGCGGTCACCGCGAAGGGTGAATCCCCTCAGGTCGATCGTGATCTTGGCAGCGCCGACCAAGACCCCACCTGAGCCCGGGCAGTAGAGGTCATGAGTCAGGTACGCATTCGTCATGACCGCCTGCCCGCAGCTCGTGATCGGCGTTCCTCCTCCACCGTTCGCCTCCGGTGCAACAGCGACCAGCATGAGCGTGACCGTTGCGGCCATCGTCAGCAGCCTCATCGCTAAACCCCCTCTCCCCCTTGCTAATGCCTTCCGTTACTTACGACCCTACGACCCTACGACGCAGGTGTCTACTCGAGCCCGAGTAGCGTCCCGGCTCGTGGTGTACGACCGGGTTGAGTTCGCTTCCGCGGCTGTCGTGGAGCGTGAGCCGTAGGCGAGCGCGGAGTGACGGCCGCGGGTCCGGGTGATAGCTGACCACCGCGTCATCCTCGCGAAGTCCTGTCAGAGACAAGCGCGAGGAGGAGCACGGTGGTCGAGCACACGATGGCTCGCACCGGGCGACGATGGGGCGCATGCGGGGCACCGTACTGTCCGTTTCGGACGTGTCGAAGGCCTGGAAGCCTCAGCCCACGCGCGCCCGCTGCTTCCGGGCCAGCACGAGCGTCCTGGCGGTCGACCGCAGCCTCGACACGGCCTGCCAGTCGACCACGTCCAGCTGCCAGACAACCGCGGCGCGGCGGACGATGAACCGATGCTCCAGCCCGTCGGCGACCACGTACGTGGTCACCTGCTCGTCGCCCAGGCGGGCGAGCCGCTGACGGTGATGAACGGAGTCGAGCGAGGCGCGAGCGTCGCCTTCGGGCACGCCCAGGGACGACACGGGGGACAGTCGTTCGGCCGAGGAACTGTCCCCGTGCTGTGCCGTTCAGCTTTCGGCCGCCTCCTCGTCGTGCTGGCGGTCGCTGGACCATATACGCGCCTGCGAGACTTGGGCCATGCCCGGCCGGATCGCGTGGATCACCGTCGCCCCCGTGAAGGGAATGGCGCTCGAGCAACGGTACGCGGTGAAGCTCGAGCCGTTCGGCGTGCTCGAGAACCGGCGCTTCCACGTGATCGGCGAGGACGGCCGGCTGCTGAACGGCAAGCAGCTCGGCGAGCTCCAGCAGATCGCCGTGAACTGGGACGAGATCGATTCGACCCTCGCGTTCCGCTTCCCGGACGGCACCGTCGCCGAGGGCGCGGTCGAGCTCGGCGAGACCGTGACCACCAGCTTCTACGGGCGCGGGGTCGAGGGACGCCTGGTCGTCGGCCCCTGGTCCGGCGCGCTCACCTCCTTCGTCAGCCGCGAGCTCCGGCTGGTCCGGTGCGTCGAGGCCGGCGCGGGGGTCGACCGCGGCCGCGCCGCGGTGTCGATCCTCTCCACCGGCTCACTGGAGGCGATGCGCGAGGCCGCAGGGATCTCGGAGCCGGTCGACCCGCGCCGCTTCAGGATGCTGCTCGGGGTCGACGGGATCGGCCCGCACGAGGAGGACGAGTGGATCGGCCGCCGCGTCCGCGTCGGCGGAGCGGTCGTTGCGGTCGGAGGAAACACGGGTCGCTGCATCGTCACCAGCCGTCACCCCGAGACGGGCGTGCGCAACCTGCCGACGCTCGACATCCTCGCGGAGTACCGCGACGGGGTCGAGGCGACCGAGCCGCTGCCGTTCGGCGTCTGGGCGCAGGTGGTGGACCCGGGGCGCGTGGCGCTCGGCGACCCGGTCCAGCCCGAGTAGTCGCCGTGCACCCCGAGCTGGAGTCCGAGCAGGCCTATGTCGACCACGCCTACGCCTGCCTGGAGGAGATGCGGCGGCAGGTCGAGCGCGCCGGCGAGGCAGCGATCGGCGAGGTGGAGGCGATCGTGCTGGAGGCCTGGGCGGCGAAGCGGCTGGTCACCTTCGAGGACGCCGAACGCGGCCTCTGCTTCGGCCGGCTCGACCTCGAGGGCGTCGCGCGCCCTCTGTACGTCGGCCGCCGCTGGGTGCACGAGGAGCAGGCGCCGATCGTCGTCAACTGGCAGGCGCCGGCCGCGAGGCCGTTCTACACCGCCACGGTGGCGGAGCCGCAAGGTGTCGCGCTTCGGCGCCGGTTCCGCACCGAGGGCCGCAGGCTCCTCGACCTCTACGACGAGCCGCTCGACGGCTCTGCGGGCGACGTCGTCCACGGCGTCGCGGACATCCTGCTCGAGGACCTGGAGCGGAGCCGCGACGAGCACATGCGCGACATCGTCGCCACGATCCAGGCCGACCAGTACCGCCTGATCACGCGCGGCCCGGACGGCGTCCTCGTCGTTCAGGGTGGTCCCGGGACGGGCAAGACGGCGGTCGGCCTCCACCGTGCGTCCTGGCTCCTCTACACGTACCGCCGTGAGCTGGAGCGGAGCGGCGTGCTGGTCGTCGGGCCCAACCCCGTCTTCATGGACTACATCTCCCACGTCTTGCCCATGCTCGGCGAGGAGCGCGTCGAGCAGCGGGCCGTAAACGAGCTGGTCGGCGGGATCGACGCCGTTCGCGCCGAAGCGGCCGAGGTCGCGCGCCTGAAAGGAGACGCCCGGCTGGCGGAGGTGATCGGCGCCGCCGGCCGGGCGCTTCCGCGGCCGCCTGAGGAGCTGCTCGCGATCCGCCTCGAGGGCGTGGAGCTGCGGCTGTCGCCGGAGGAGGTCGGCAGGCTGATCCAGGACGCGCAGGCAGAGTCGACCGACCATGCCGCCGGTCGCGAGCGCCTCCGCATGAAGCTCGTCCGCGCCTTCTACGAGCGCTACACGGCGCGCCTCGGCAACGCCGCTTACCATTCGTTCGACGACATCGAGGCGACGCTGCGGAGCGGCGGCTTCCTCAACCGCACGCTGAACGAGCTCTGGCCGCGGCTGAAGGCCGAACAGCTCGTCCGGCGCCTGCTGACGAGCCCCGAGCAGCTCGCCGCCGCCGCGGACGGCATCCTCGACGAGGACGAGCAGCGGCTCCTCCGGCCGGGCGGCCGGGGCTGGAGCGAGGCCGACCTGGCGCTGCTAGACGAGGCCCGCGCGCTCCTCGGAGGCCCCGACCCGGCCCGCGGCCACCTGATCGTCGACGAGGCCCAGGATTTGACGCCCATGCAGCTGCGCATGCTCGCGCGTCGCTCGTCGGGAGCGGTGACGATCCTCGGCGACATCGCCCAGTCGTCCGGGCCCGTTTCGTACACCGGCTGGAACGAGCTCGTCCAGTTCCTGGCACCGGACGTGCCTCCGACGGTCGAGGAGCTCCGGCTCGCCTACCGCGTCCCGGCGGAGGTGATGGAGCTCGCCCTGCCGCTGCTGCCGCTGATCGCCCCCGACGTCGCGCCGCCGATCGCCTATCGCGCGGGCGACGAGCCGCCCCGCTTCGTCCGAGCCGAGCCCGACCGGCTCGTGGCCGTCGCCGTGCGCGAAGCAGGCCTCGAGGCGCTCCGCGACGGGCGAACGGGCCTGATCGCCCCGGCGGAGATCCTCGAGGAGATCGAGCCGCTTCTACCCCATCCAGAGACGGCGTTCGACGAGCTGTCCTCGCCGATCCAGGCGCTGACGCCGCGCGCCGCGAAGGGGCTCGAGTTCGACCGGGTCGTGCTGGTCGAGCCTGCGGCGATCGCGACCGGCGGGGTCGACGGCCTGCGCGCGCTCTACGTCGCGCTCACGCGCGCGACGAAGACGCTGGTGGTCGTGCATGCGGAGCCCCTGCCTGCTGAGCTTCGGTACGGCTCGACAGAAAGGGACAGGCTTGAGCCTGTCCCCGGGCCTCACGCCGGGTCCACCGGAAGGGTCAGGCTGAAGCCTGACCCTTCTACACCTCTCTACCAGCGCGAGCGACGGCCGCGCCGCCCCGAGTAGAGGAGCTTCGCGCGGCCGGGGTGCATGCCCTCGCGCGCGAACTGCTCGCCGTGGCCGAGCCGGCCGGCGACCCGGCCGACGTCGGCCTGCTGCTCGGGGAGGACGAACGTGATCCCGCGGCCGCCGCGCCCGGCCCGGCCGGTGCGGCCGACCCGGTGCACGTAGCCCTTGTCGTCCTCGGGCGGGTCGTAGTTGATCACGTGCGTGATGTCCGAGAGGTCGAGGCCGCGGGCGGCCACGTCTGTCGCGACCAGCGTCTTTACCTTGCCGGCCCGGAACCGTGCGAGCGCGCGCTCGCGCTGTCCCTGGCTCATGTCGCCGTGGAGCGCCAGCGCGGGCACGTCGCGCGCGTGCAGCTTGCGGGCGAGCCGGTCGGCGCCGCGCTTCGTGCGGACGAAGACCAGCGCCAGCTCGCGGTCGGCCTCGAGCTCCTCTACCAGCCGGTCGAGCTTGCCGTCAGCGGTGACGGACACGAACGTGTGCTCGACCTCGCCCTGCTCTTCGCCGTCGGGCAGCTGAGCCTCGAACCGGACAGGGTTGCTCGTGTACGCCCTTGCCAGATCGCCGACCTCGCCGTCCAGCGTGGCGGAGAAAAGCATCGTCTGGCGGGTGCGCGGGAGCCGGCGGACGATCCGATCGACCTGCGGCTTGAAGCCCATGTCGAGCATCCGGTCGGCTTCGTCGAGGACGAGGATGCGGACCCGCTCGAGCGAGACCTGGCGGCGCTCGATCAGGTCCTGGAGGCGTCCCGGCGTCGCGATCAGGATGTGGGCGTCTCGTGCACGCTTGGCCTGGCTCGAGATCGGGGCACCGCCGTACACGGCCGCGGCCCGGAGACCCTTCTGCCTGCCCACGAGCTCGAGCTCACCCGCCACCTGGGCGGCGAGCTCGCGGGTCGGCACGAGCACGAGGACGGACGGCGTGCCGTCGCCGGGGGTCGCGCGCTCCACGATCGGGAGGGCGAAGGCGAGGGTCTTGCCCGACCCGGTCGGCGCCTTGGCCAGCACGTCGAGGCCGCCGAGCGCGTCCGGTAGGACGAGTGCCTGGATCGGAAACGGGGTGGCGATGCCGCGCCGTCCGAGCGCATCTGCCACCCCGGCGCTGATGCCCAGCGCACGGAAAGACTGGTCTTGCATGTGATGTTCGACTCCTTGATTCGGGATTCGAGATGACCGACCCGAAACGCCCGAAGGAGGAACGAGAAGCTCTATCTCACGGGACGGCCCGTTGCCATCCGTGGACACACCGTAGCAGCAGCAGCGGTCGGCGAAGAACGCCGGCTACGACCGAGTTGCGGTCGCGCCGCCGGTGCCCCTCGATGCGCGCGGAGCGCGCACGAGAGAACTTTCCGCTCTTTGCGGCATTCGGATCCGCACGGGTCTTGTCGGAACAGGACCGATCCCCTAGGTTGCTGCTTGCACGGAGCACGGAGCGGGAGTAAGTCGAAGCCGCATCCGAGGGTCGTACGGGGAGGCCGCAAGGCCAAGTCGGAAAGCCAGCGGAAGCGGTGGATGAAACCGCCACCGGCTCCGTGAATCTATTGGGAGAACCCATGGTTCTCCCAATGGTCCTCTCCTTCTGCTCGCTCGCGGCGCTCGCATTGCGCGGCCCCGAGGAACCGGTTGCAGCCGCGGCCGCACAGGTCGGCCGCGGCGGCGCTTGCAATTGACCGGAGCGGCGGCCGGGCCGCCCATCGCCGCCGACAAGAAAGCGAGTGCCGCGAGCGCGGCCGCCGTGAAGGTGAGGGCTGAAGGCCTCATGCGACCTTCTCGATCGGTGTTCGGCTTCCGACTCGCGTGACCACTATGCGTTTCGGCCCCGGCGGAACTCCGCGAACGCCTCGAGCAGTCCGGCGCGGAACTCCGGCGAGAGATCTTCTGCCCGGATCGTTCCGGCGACCCGGATCGTCGCTTCGATCTGCTCCAGGTAATGGGTGCAGTGCGGACATCCCGCGAGGTGCGCCTCGAACGACGCCCGCAGCGTAGCGTCCATCGCGTCCTCGAGGTAATCGGTGACGAGTTCGACGATCTCCTGACACGGAAGCTCCCGAGTGACGACTGTGCTCATCCATCCTCCAGATACCGCTCGAGCGCGGCCCGTACCTTCGCCCGGGCCCGGTGGAGCAGTACACGTTGATTCGTCTCGGAAAGGCCGAGAACGTTGCACGCCTCCTCCGCCGACAGCCCCTCCACGTCTCGAAGGGTGATGACCGCGCGCTGGTTCGGTGGGAGGGCCGAGATCGCCTGCTCGACCCGGGCGCGGGTCTCGGTAGCCAGCAGCCGCTCCTCGGGGACACCGCGCGGCGGCGCCGCCCACGCCCCACCTCGTGCGAATCGCTCGACCGCCACCGACGTCTGGTCCTCGTCGCCGTCCGCGGCGAGCGACGAGAAAGGCAGGGTCCGCCCCTCCCGCTGGCCGCGCGTCTTCGCCTTGTTGGTCAGGATCCGGAACAGCCACGTCTTCAAGGACGAGCGGCCTTCGAACCGCTCGATGCCGGTGAGCACCGCGAGCCACGTCTCCTGCACGACCTCCTCGGCGACGGCTCTCGACGACACGTAAAGCTGCGCCAACCGCAGCAGCGCCGGCCCGTACTTGTCCACGAACGCGGCGAAGGCCCGCTCGTCTCCGGCGCGGAGGCCGTTGAGGAGCGGTGCGTCCTCGTCCGGGGGGAGCGACACCGTCACGCCTCGCGACCCTAACGGGCACGCCGTCGGACCGCGCTGCGAGAATCGCGGCTCCGATCAGCGCGCTCCCCCGACGAGGAGCTGATGCGTCGGCTGCGCCGCGTCTGGTACGCGCGCGAGACGGCGATCCTGGTCAAGCCGGCGATCGACGATCGCTACTCGGTCGACTGGCGCGGAAGTGAGATCCAGACGTCGGCTCCGGCCTCGGTGTTGGCGACGTGCGCTGCGCCGCCGTGCGCCTCGGCGATCGCTCGGACGATCGACAGCCCGAGGCCCGCACCGGCTCCGGTTCGCCCTTCGTCGGGGCGGGTGAAGCGCTCGAACGCCTGGGGAAGGAACGCCGGTGGAAAACCGGCGCCCTCGTCGCCGACGTGCAGCTCGACCTGTCCATCGGCCGCGGCAGCCGAGAGCCGCACGGGCCCCGCGCCGTGTCGAAGCGCGTTGTCGACGAGGTTCCCCAGCGCCTGCCCGAGCCTGAGCCGGTCTCCCTCGACGACCAGGCCGGCGTGAGCAGATGCACTGACGTCGCGGCCGGACTCCTCGGCGCGCCACTCGAACCGGCTCGCGACCCCCGCCAGCAGCTGCGACGCGTCGAGTGCCTCCGTCCGCAACTGCAGCCGGCCGCGATCCGAGCCGGCGATCAGCAGCAGGTCCTCCGCGAGCTGCGCGAGCCGCTCGACCTCGTCCGACGACGCCCGGACCGCCGCCCGCAGCTCGGCCGCCGACCCGGCGTGCCGCAGAGCGAGCTCGAGCTCGGTTCGCAGGTTGGCGAGCGGGGTCCGCAGCTCGTGCCCGGCGTCGGCGACGAAGTCACGCTCCCGCTCGAGAGCCGCCTCGAGCCGGTCCAGCATCTCGTTCAGGGTCTGCCCGAGCCGCTCGAGCTCGTCGCGCGTCTCGGGCAGCGGCAGACGCTCGCCGGGCGTCTCCGCCGAGATCTGGGCGGCCCGGCGGCGCATGCGCTCCACCGGACGCAGCGAGAGGCCGGCGAGCAGGTAGCCGGCGAGGGTGGCGAGCACGAGCGCGACCGGCCCGGCGATCAGAAGCTCGTTCCGGAAGCCCGCCAAGGTCTCCGCGCGATCCTGTCGGGTCGCCCCGACGACCAGCACCAGCCGCCGTCCGCTGCGCCCGACGGGGGTGGCCAACACCCGCGAGGGCTCGTCGAGGCCGGGCACCGGATCGCGGTCGACGAAGATCGAGCCGGCCCGCGCCCGTGTGATCTCGGCGGCGGTGAGCACCGCGGCGCCCCCGAGCGGCCGCGTCGCCTGTAGCACGCGTCCGTTCGCGTCGAGCAGCTGGGCGTAGCTCTCGCCGCTCTCGACGAGCGCGCCGGCGCCCGCGCCCGCGATCGAGGCGCGCGGGTCGCCGGCCAGAGCCGCCAGGTCCTGGGCGCGCAGGCGGAGGTCGCGGTCGAGAGCGCGGTTCAGGTCTGCGCCGAGCCGCGAGTACAGAAACAGGCTCGTGCCGGCGAGGACAGCGGCCATCGCGAGCGCGAAAGCAGCCGCGACCCGGACCCTGATCGGCGCGCGCGTCACGACGCATCCCTGCAGAGCCGGTACCCCGTGCCGCGTACGGTCTCCAGGGAGCGCCGGCCGAACGGCTCGTCGATCTTCGCCCGCAGCCGCCGGATGTAGACGTCGACGATGTTCGACCGGTTCTCGTAGGCGAAGTCCCAGGCGTTTTCCAGCAGCTCGTAGCGCGAGAGCACGGTGCCCGCCCGGCGCATGAACAGCTCGAGCAGCGCGAACTCTCTCGAGGTCAGGTCGATGCGGGTGGCGCCGCGCCGCACCTCATGGGTCGCCGGGTCGAGCCGGAGGTCTCCGACCTCGAGCACGTTCGGCCGCTCCAGTTCGCCGCGTCGAACGAGCGCCCGCAGGCGAGCGAGCAGCTCGGCGAAGGCGAACGGCTTGACGAGGTAGTCGTCCGCGCCGGTGTCGAGGCCGGCAACGCGGTCCTCCACCGAGTCGCGGGCGGTCAGCATCAGTACCGGCGTCCAGACGCCGGCCTCGCGGAGCCGGCGGCAGGTCTCGAAGCCGTTCAGGCCGGGCAGCATCACATCGAGCACGATCGCGTCGTAGGCATGCGCGCCGGCCGACACGAGCGCATCCTCGCCGGTCGGCGCGACGTCGGCAGCCAGACCCTCCTTGACCAAGCCGCGGCGGAGGAGGCTCGCCATGCGCAGCTCGTCCTCGACGATCAGCACCCGCACCGACCAATCGTGACGCAGCCGCATGAACCGCGCATGAACCCCGCGGTCATCGACCGTTCATCTCGCCCGCCTAGCCTCCTGCCGTCACTGCGAGCGAGGAGGAACACGATGCGTCTCAGGATCCTGCTCTCGGCCACCCTGATCGCGGGAGCGTTCGGCACGATCGGCGCCGCCGGCGCGTCCCGGCTCGATCCGGGCCGGTTCAGCAGCATGGTGACGAACTCCTGGTTTCCGCTGAAGCCGGGAACGACCTACACCTACGTGGGGGCCAAGGACGGCAAGCCGTCCCGAGACGTCGTCGACGTCACGCATCGGACGATCACGATCGCGGGCGTCCCCTGCGTCGTCGTCTCCGACCGCCTCTACCTCGCCGGCCACCTGGAGGAGCGGACGCTCGACTACTACTCGCAGAACGCGAACGGCGACGTCTGGTACTTCGGCGAGGACACGGCCGAGCTCGACGCGAAGGGGCGCGTGACCGGCACCGAGGGGACCTGGCGGGCCGGCGTCCGCGGCGCCCGGCCGGGGATCTTGATGTCGGCTCATCCGCGCGTGGGCCAGACGGGACAGCCGGAGTTCTACAAGGGGCACGCCCAGGACCACTTCCGCGTGGTCGCCTTCCTGGGCCCGAACGCGCTGCGGACGGAGGAGTGGACGCCGCTCGAGCCCGGCGTCCTCGACCACAAGCTGTACGTACGCGGGGTCGGCGACGTGCTCGAGCGGACGGTGAAGGGCGGCGACGAGTTGAACGAGCTCGTCTCGGTCGAGGTCGCTAGGCGGCTCCCTCGAGCCCGAACGCCTCGCCGGTCGCCTCCCCCACGCCCGTCGACTGCCGAAGCGGCATCTCGCGGAGGAGCCAGGTGAGCAGGAAGGCGGCAACACCGACCGCGGCACCGACGAGGAACACCGGCTGGAGCGACGCGGCGAAGGCCGACACGTACGCATCATGGATCGCCGGCGGCAGGTGCTGGACGGCCTTCGGGTTCGCCGACTTCGGCAACGTGACGCCGGGCAGCCGGTCGGCCAGGTTCACCCCGAGGCGGTTGGCGAAGATCGCGCCGAAGAGCGCAACGCCGATCGACCCGCCGATCTGCCGGAAGAGCATCGCGCCCGAGGTGGCCACGCCCATCAGCCGGTGGTCGACGGAGTTCTGGACGGCCAGCACGAGCACCTGCATGACCATGCCGATTCCCACCCCGACGACGAGCATGTACGCGGACGCCGTCCAGGTCGAGCTGCCCGCGCCAAGTCGCGAGAGCAGCAGCAGCCCGACGGTCATCACGGCCGTACCCACGATCGGGAACACCTTGTAGCGCCCGTACCGGGAGATCAGCTGGCCGCCGATGATCGACGCGGCGAGCACGCCGAGCATCATCGGAGTCAGCTGGAGACCCGAGCCGGTCGGGCTCTCGCTCTTCACGATCTGCAGGAACACCGGCATGTAGACGATCGCCCCGAACAACGCCAGGCCGACCGCGAAGCCGATCGCGCTCGAGGCGACGAACACGCGGTTGCGGAACAGCGAGAGCGGCATGATCGGCTCGGTCGCGCGCGACTCGGCGAGCACGAACAGCGGCAGCAGCACGGCGGCCAGCACCGCCAGGACGACGATCGGCGTAGAGCCCCAGGCATACGTCGTGCCGCCCAGGCTGATCACCAGGATCAACGCCGACAGCCCGCCGGTGAGGAGCGAGGCGCCCAGCCAGTCGATCCTGTGCCGCACGCGCTCGACCGGCGCGTGGAAAACGGTGCCGATCACCGCGAGCGCGACGACCCCGATCGGCAGGTTGACGTAGAAGATCCAGCGCCAGGACAGATGGTCGACGAAGAACCCGCCGAGGAGCGGCCCGATCACGGTCGCCACGCCGAAGACGGCGCCGATGAAGCCCTGGTAGCGGCCGCGCTCGCGCGGCGCGACCACGTCGCCGATGATCGCGATCGTCGTGATGATCAGGCCACCGGCACCGATTCCCTGGACCGCCCGGAAGGCGATCAGCTGGCCCATGTTCTGGCTCAGTCCGCAGAGCGCGGAGCCGACCAGGAAGATCACGATCGCGACCTGGAGGACAAGCTTGCGGCCGTAGAGGTCGCCGAGCTTGCCATAGATCGGCCCCGAAACGGTCGAGGTCAACAGGTAGGCGGTCACGACCCACGAGAGGTGTTGGATCCCGCCGAGGTCGCCGACGATCGTCGGCAGCGCCGTCGAGACGATCGTCTGGTCGAGCGCGGCGAGCAGCAGGACGAGGACGAGCGCGCCGAAGATCACCCGGATCCGAGGCGGCTGCGGCGTCACGCCGCCGCCCTCCGCCGGTGGTAGCGCTCGCGCAGCGCGTCGATCGCGCGCTCGAGCCGGCGGCCGGCGAGCGGCGCGACCTCCTGCGGTGTCGCCGCTCCGGGCCGCATGCCGTCGAGCAGGATGCGCAGGTGCCGGCGCCAGACGTTCGGCGCGATCCCGGCCGTCGCCTCGAGCACCGGCGCGAACGACCACATGGCCAACGAGAGGTCGCCGACGGTGAGGTCGTCCCGTACCGCGCCCTGCTGGCGGGCGCGCTCGACCAGCTGCTCGAGCAGGGGGAAGATCAGCCGCCGCCGCTCGGCGATGCCCGAGGCGCCGCCGTGGCGGAGAAAGAGGCCGCGCAGCGGGAGGTTGCGGGCCTGCAGGCCGAGCACGCGCTCCAGAAACGAGACCAGGCCGGCCCAGGCATCATCCGCAGCTGCGGCTGCCTCGGCCGCGGCGATCACCTCCTCGATGTGCTCCGCGAAGATCTCCTCGGCGAGCGCCTCGCGGGACGGGAAGTGGCGATAGAGCGTGCCGATCCCGACGGCGGCGCGGCGGGCGACCTCCTCGAGCGAGGCATCGGGGCCCTGCTCGGCGAAGACCTCGCGGCCCGCGGCCTTCAGCTTGGCTCGGTTCCGTGCGGCATCACGACGCAGTCGCAGCTGGGTCACAAGTCCAGGCTAGCAGAAGCGGAGGCTACCTCCGTTTCTGGGCTCGAGCCCGGTCAAACCGGCGGCCCGAGCCGCGCGTACCCACACCTGACGAAAGGAGGTCTCGATGCGGCACCTCACGCTCGCGGCGATCGGGCTCGCGCTCCTGGCGACGCTCGTCCTCGCCGGCTGCGGCGGAGGCGGCTACTAGAGGCGGGGCTTCAGCCTGTCCCCGCTCGAGCTAGTCGAGCTCGGCGGCGACCTCACCGTGCGCGGCGGCGGGCTGAGGCGCCCCGCCCGGCCGGAGCAGGAGCCCGCCGATCGCCGCGGCGCCGACCGCGAACACCGTTGCGACGACGAAGGCGAGCTGATAGCCGCCCGTGAGCGCCGCCAGCTCGCTCGAGCCGGAATCGCGCAGGTCGCCGGTACGCCAGTCGGCCAGGCTCGCGAGCACGGCCAGCCCGAGCGCCCCGCCCATCATGAACGCCGTGTTGACAATCCCGGAGGCGAGCCCCGACTGCTCGGGCCGGACGTCGCTCATCGCAGCCAGCAGCACCGGGTTGAACGCCATGCCGGCGCCGATGCCGAGCAGGATCATGCTGGGCAGGATGTTGACTGCGAAGGTGCCGTCGACGGGGGCGAACGAGAGGAGGATCAACCCTGCCGCGGCGAACACGAGCCCGCTGACGAGCGGCGGCTTGATCCCGAAGCGCATCACCAGCCTCGCCGAGAGTCCAACCGAGAAGAGCCCCATGATCACGTTGGCCGGGAGGAACGCGAGCCCGACCTGGAGCGGGCTGTAGCCCAGCACCAGCTGCATGTAGAGGGCCGAGAGGAAGAACCAGGCGAACATCGAGGCCGCCCAGAGGATCCCCACCAGGTTCGAGGCCCAGATGTTGCGGAGCTTCAGGATCGCCAAGGGCATCAGCGGCTCGCGGACGCGGTTCTCGATCGCGAAGAACCCGGCCACCAGCACGACCGCGCCCCCGAGCAGACCGAGCGTCTCGGCCGAGAGCCAGCCGTTCTTGTTTCCGTTGACGATCGCGTAGACGGCCAGCATCAGCGCGGCCGTCACGGTCACGGCCCCCCAGACATCGAGCCGACCGCGCCTCGCCCCCGCCGGCGAGGCCGGGAGCAGCCGCAGCGTCAGCACGTAGACGAGAACGCCGATCGGGACGTTGACGAGGAAGATCCAGTGCCAGCTGAGGGTGTCGGTCAGCACGCCGCCGAGGAGCACGCCGATGCTGCCACCGCCGGCCATGACGAACCCGAAGACGCCCATCGCCTTCGTTCGCTCGGTTCCTGCGGTGAAGAGGGTCATGATCAGCGAGAGCGCGACGGCCGAGACGACCGCGCCGCCGACGCCCTGCACTGCGCGCGCCGCGACCAGCATGCCCTGGCTCGTCGACAGCCCGCAGGCCACCGAGGCGGCGGTGAAGAGCGCGATCCCGGCGAGGAACATCCGGCGCTGCCCGAACAGGTCGCCGAGGCGGCCGCCGAGGAGCAGGAAGCCGCCGAAGGTCAGCAGGTACGCGTTCACCACCCAGGCGAGCGACGTCTCGGTGAAGCCGAGGTCGTCGCGGATCGACGGCAGTGCCACGTTCACGATCGTCGTGTCGAGCACGATCATCAGGTCGCCGAGGCAGAGGACGATCAGGGCGAGCCAGCGGGTGCGGTTGTCGGAGATGGTCATGAGCTCCTTTCGGTTCTACCGGTTCGACGCGACCCGGCGCCGGAACTCATCGGGGGCGGCAGCGATGAGTTTCCGCTCCTCGCGGAGTCTCGACTTCGATGCCTGCACTGCCGGGCCTGATCGTCGTGGACACGAGCGCGCTGGCCGCGGACGCGGTCTCGGTCGACCTGCTCGCCCGGCTGCAGCTGGCGGCTGGACGCCTCGGTGGCCAGGTGCTTCTGCGCAGGCCCTCCGCCGACCTGGAGCGGCTGATCGCCTTCGCCGGGCTCGACCAGGTGCTATGCGTCGAGCCGCGGCGGGAGCCCGAACAGCGGGAACAGCCGCTCGGTGCCGAGGAAGAACGTCAGCTCCTCGATCCGCCCGTCTGAGAGCTCGAGCACGATCAGCGCCCACGGCTCGTGGCCGCCGTCCGGACTCGGCTTGTACTGGCCGAACGCCGGCGAGCCGTTCGCCGAGACGGCCGGGATCACGCGCGAGCCCTTGCAGCCGATCCCGGGCCCGAACCACCAGGTGAAGATGTCGTCGCGGCCTTCGAGCCAGAGGTCGTACGGCGGCATCGACTGGGTCGCATCCTCGTGGATCAACGCCGTCAGCCGGTCGATGTCATAGGCCTCGAACGCCTCGACGAAGCGGGCGAGCAGCTCACGGTCGGCGTCCCCCAGCTCCGGCGCGGGGTCGTCGGCGCTCACGGCCGCCGCTTCCAGCGTCGCGCGGGCCCGCTGCAGCGCGCTGTTCACCGACGCGACGCTCGTGTCCAGCAGCTCGGCCACCTCGCTCGCCTGCCAGCGCAGCACCTCGCAGAGGATCAGAACCGCGCGCTGGCGCGGCGGCAGGTGCTGGAGCGCGGCCACGAAGGCGAGCCGGATCGACTCCCGCCCCACGACCGCGTCGGCAGGATCGGGAATCGGCTCGATCCACGTCACCTCGGACCGCTCGTTCAGATTCTCGACCACCGGCGCGGCGGCAGGCCCGAGGTCCATCGGCCGCGCCCGCCGCTCGCGGCCCCTGAGCAGATCGAGGCAGACGTTGGTGGCGATCCGGTACAGCCACGACCGCACCGCAGCCCGCCCCTCGAACCGGTCGGCGCCGCGCCAGGCCCGGATCAGCGTCTCCTGCACAGCGTCCTCGGCCTCGAACGGCGACCCGAGCATCCGGTAGCAGTAGGCGGTGAGCTCGCGCCGGTAGGACTCCAGCTCCTCGAATGCCGGCGTGACGGCGGCCGACTCCACGACGACATCGTATGTACTCGCCACCGTCAGGCGTCGGCCCTCATCGTCGCTCCTCCCGTCTCTCGTGTCGCACATCGGTAATGGACCGACCCGGCGGACGGAACTCATCGCCCGCGTAGCACCAGCCGGCCGCCGAGCCCGACCGCGAACACTCCGACGCCGGCGACGACGGCGGTCCACGGGAGCGTCACGACCAGGACGGCGCAGCCGACCAGACCGGCCAGGTTCAGCGTGCGCGGCCAGCGGCGGTGCGCCCCGTCCTGGGTGAACGCCGACGCGTTCGCGATCGCGTAGTACGTGAGCACGCCGAACGACGAGAAGCCGATCGCGCCGCGCAGGTCGGTGGTCAGCACCAGCACCGACACGACCGCGGCGACCACCAGCTCGGCGTGGTCGGGGACCCGGTGCCTCGGGTGGACGGAATCGAGCCAGCCGGGGAGATCCCCGTTCCGGGCCATCGCCAGGCCGGTGCGGCCGACGCCCGCGATGAGGGCGAGCAGCGCGCCGAGACTGGCGACGGCTGCTCCGACCCGGACGACCGGAATCGCCCAGGCCGCACCGACCACGTCCACCGCTGCGGCCAGCGGCCTGGGGCTGCCGGCCAGCGCGGACGGGCCCAGGGCGACGAGCAGCGCGACGCCGACGACCACGTACAGCCCGATCGTGATCCCGAGCGCGAGCGGGATCGCGCGCGGGATCGTCCGCTCCGGATCGCGGACCTCCTCGCCGAGCGTGGCGATGCGCGCGTAGCCGGCGAACGCGAAGAACAGCAGCCCGGCCGCCTGGAGCACACCGTAGACGCCGTCCTGGCCGAAGGACGACAGCCCGTCCCTGCCGGCGCCCTCTCCGCCGTTGGCCGCGATCGCACAGACGGCGACGAGGAGCGCCGCAATCGAGATGCCGACGAGGACGCGCGCGAGCATCGCCGTCCGCGAGATTCCGTGGTAGTTGGCCGCCGTCAGCGCGACCACCGCGGCGAAGCCGACCAGGCGCACGACCCACTCGGAGCCGTTGACGGCGTAGGACGCGAAGGTGAGCGCCATCGCGGCGCATGATGCGGTCTTGCCGACCACGAAGCCCCAACCGGCGGTGAATCCCCACCACTCCCCCAGCCGCTCGCGACCGTAGACGTACGTCCCACCCGAGGTCGGATACTGCGCTGCGAGCTGGGCCGAGGCGACCGCGTTGCAGTAGGCGACCGCGGCCGCGACCGCGAGGCCGATCAGGAGTGCGCTCCCCGCTGCCCGCGCCGCCGGTGCGAAGGCGGAGAAGACGCCGGCCCCGATCATCGAGCCGAGCCCGATGACGACGGCGTCGCCCGTCCCGAGCCGGCGCACGAGTGCCTGTGCCTGGGTCACATCCCGTCTGCGACCCGGCGGGCTGCGCCGGCGAGCTCCTCGTCGGGCACGTTCGGAAGGACGTCCTCCCAGAGCGGGAGCATCATCCCCGACGCCTCGACCATGCCCAGCGGCCGCGGCAGGAACCACACGTGGAAGTGGGCTCCGCCGTCGCCCCACCGGTAGAGGTGTACACGGGCGACGCCGCCCACGGAGAGGACCGCCCGCTCGACGCGCGCCGCGATCCGGCCGAAGTCGGCTGCGAGGTCGTCGGGCAGATCGGCAAACGAGTCGACGTGCACGCGGCTCGCGAGCCAGACGGCCCCTGGCAGGCTGCCTCCGACCGGCGGGTGCAACGTCCAGTTCTCGTCCGACCAGACGGCGCTCGTCGTCTCGCCTGCGCAGATCGCGCAGGGCGGCCCGCCCGGCTCGCCGCGCCGCGGGGGCTCGGGGATCTGCCGTTCGGCCGGCGTGCGCGGGACGAGCGGATCCTGGTACGGCAACGTCATGGTCATCGTGCCTCCTTTCGTCGGGGCCGCGAGGGGACCGGCTGCGGGCCGGCAACGCCGTTCAGCACCAGGCCGACAATCCGTGTCCGCGCCCGCTCGGCCGTCCACTCGTGACGTCCCCGAAGATGGACGTACGGCCAGGCAACTCCGTTGAACGCGACATCCGCGGCCTCGACGACGTCGTCGAAGGCAGGCAGGGAGCCGTCCTCGGCGCCCTCGCGGAAGAATCGGATGAAGGGGTGCAGGTAGTCGGGAGGCTCGTCGGGCCCCGTCTCCTGGTGAAACGCCTCGTCCGTCGCGAGCATCAGCGGCAGGTGACGGTCGAGCACGTCGCAGAGCTGCTCGAGTCCCACCTCGAGCCGCTCCCGGCCGGTGCCACCCGACGTGAGCACCGGGTACATCGTCGCGCGGAAGTCGTCGGCGAGGTCACCGACGAGCCCGACGATCAGGGCGTCCCGCGTCACCCCCTGCCGCCACAAGGTGGAGCGAGCGCGACCGGCGACCTCCGCCACGCGCTCGAGGGTCAGCCCGGCGAATCCCCGCTCGCGCAGCACCTCGATGGTCGCGCGGCGAAGCGCCTCGTCGAGGGGCAGAGCCTGCGCCGGTCCGGGCTCGCTCATGCATCATAAGTGTTGCATGAATGCAACAGATCCGAAAATTATTTCTCTCGACATAATGTCTGTGGCATATCAGGCGGCGAACCTCTATCTCGTTAGACATAATGCCCTTGTGAATAAGAACGCCACCAACCCCTTCACCTTCGGCGACCTCGCCCTCGACGAAGCCTTCACCGACCGGGAGGACGAGCTCCGCGAGCTCGTCTCCGACATGCGCAACGGGCAGAACGTGCTCGTCTACGCCCCACGCCGGTACGGCAAGTCGTCGCTGGTGCTGCGCGCTGCCCAGGAGGCGATGCGCCGCAAGACGCTCGTCGGCTACTGCGACCTGATGACGACCCCGACGAAGGAGCGCCTGGCGGCGGCGCTGGCGAAGACGATCTACTCCGACATCGCATCTCCGGTCGGCCAGGCGTTCGAGCGCGCGGCCGAGCTCTTCCGCAGCCTACGCGTCCGGCCGTCGATCGAGGTCGACCCGAGCGACGGCTCGCTGCGCTTCAGCTTCCAGGTCGGCCGCCGCCGGTCCGACATCGACGACACGATCGAGCGGCTGCTGGAGCTGCTCGGGGAACTGGCGGCCGAGCGCAAGCGGCGCGTGGTGATCGTCTTCGACGAGTTCCAGGAGATCATCAACCTCGACAAGCGCTTCCCCAACCTGATGCGCGCCGTCTTCCAGGCTCAGCCGGAGGTGAGTCACGTCTACCTCGGCAGCAAGCGGCACCTGCTCGAACGGATCTTCAACGACCGGAACGAGCCGTTCTGGCGCAGCGCGAAGCAGCTCGAGATCGGAATGATCCCGCCGGCCGCGTTCGCGCCGTTCCTCCGGGAGCGCTTCGCCGCGACGGGCAAAGGCATCACCGAGGAAGGCCTGGACCTGCTCCTGGAGGTGACCGTCGGGCACCCGTACGGCACCCAGGAGCTGGCCTACTTCGTGTGGGAACTCGTGCCCGCGGGCGGCGAGGCCTCGGCGACGGACGTCGAGGACGGCATCGCCCGTGTCGTTCGCTCCGAACACAATCACTTCGCGCAGCTCTGGGACGACGCCCCCCGGGCCCAGCGGCTCGTCATGCTGGCCCTCGCCGACGAGCCCACGAACCGGATCTACTCGGCCGACTACCACGAGCGGCACGAGCTGCCCGCGACCCCGACGCTCCAGACTGCGCTCGCCGGCCTGATCAGGAAGGAGATCGTCGGTCGGGAGAAGTCTCGTGAGTACCGGATCATCGAGCCATTTCTCCCCGAGTGGCTTCTCCGTGACCAGAGCCCGGCGTAGGCTCGAGCCAGAATCCGATGCTGATCGAGCGCGGCACGATCATCGGCGGTACCGGTCGAGGGGATCCTCGGCCGCGTTCAGCCTGGTGGGCGTCACGAAGCTGAAGACAGACCAGGACAAGCCGTGGTCCATCGACCGGGGCACGCATCCGTGAGCCGGTCACGCTGATGCCGCAGCATGAGAGGCGCCCGAGGGTGCCTCACCCTCGTCGGCTCCACGTACCATCGAGCTCGTGGCGTACGACGAGGAGCTCGCAGGACGCATCCGCGAACGCCTGGGTGATGACCCCGAGGTGACCGAGAAGAAGATGTTCGGCGGCCTCGCCTTCCTGGTCGGCGGCAACATGGCCGTCGCCGCCAGCGGCCAGGGCGGACTGCTCGTCCGCGTCGACCCGGCGGAGTCGGATCAGCTCGTGGCCGAGACCAACGCACGCCCGATGGAGATGCGCGGTCGAGAGATGGCCGGCTGGCTGCGGGTCGACTCCGAGGACGTGCCGACCGGGCCGGCGCTCTCGAGGTGGGTCGAGCTCGGCGTGGCGTACGCCCGCTCCTTGCCGCCGAAGCGATGACGCAGTACCTCGCTCGACTGAACTGACGATGCCCGACTACGGACGCGAGCTTCAGTTCGGGGCATTCATTGCGCCGGCGGCCGAGCAGGCGAACTGGCATCTTCCCTCACCTCGGCCGGTACGACGCACAGCTCGCCGCGGTGCTCCACCGGCTCGAGGAGGAGCACGAGGTGATCGCGGAGCTGCTCGGCCGGGTGGACGAGACGCTGGTCGCGCTGGTCGCCTCCGAGGACCGCGCTCTCGACCGGGTCCTGGCAGCGATGGACGTCCTCACCGACGCCCTTCTCTCCCACTTCGCCTACGAGGAACGCGAACTGATCGAGCCGCTCGCCCGCTACGGCTACGCATGAGTCAGGGTTGAGTGCTGCCGATCGGCTCGCGGGCGGTCTTGGCCCACCCGCGGCGGCCGAGCGCCTGGCGCACAGCCGCAGAAGCGATCACGGGCCAGATGAGCCACGAGTACGCGGCGTAGGCAGGCACGACCAGCAGGCTGCGCAGGACGCCGCCGACGCCGGCGCACACCACCCAGCGATCTGCCCCTGAGAGACGAAAGCCCCCGTTTCGGGAGGCTTTCGAGTAGCGGGGGCAGGATTTGAACCTGCGACCTCCGGGTTATGAGCCCGGCGAGCTACCTGACTGCTCCACCCCGCGTCGCGGGCGGCAGTATACCACCGTGGAGGTGGTTTTCTGGGCGGCGCTGGGGTTTCTCATCGCCGCAATCGTCGTCGGCACCGCGTTCGTCGGGCTCCGGGCCTGGCGAGCCTGGCAGGCCTTCGTCTCCCTCGCCCTGGTCGGCGCGGCCGGCGCGGAGCTGCTCGCCGAACGGAGCGAGCTCGCGGCGTCCGGAGCCGACCGCCTGACCCGCAAGCTGGACGAGCTGCAAACAGCGGTTGCCCGCCTCGAACGCTCGACCGCCCGGGGGCGCGTACTGGTCGACGCGACGAGCGAGGTGCTCGGAACTCTCCGGTCGGTGCTCGCGTTCGTCCCCAAGACGTGACCGTGCGCGTCGGCGCGGTCGACCTCGGCACCAACTCCACCCGCCTGCTCGTCGCCGACGTGGAGCACGGCGCCGTGCGGGTGGTCGGGCGCGGCCTCGAGATCACCCGCCTCGGCGAGGGCGTGGACACCCGGCGGAGGCTGCTCTCCGTAGCGATCGCACGCGTCCGCAACGTCCTCTCCGACTACCGCCGCGAGCTCGAGCGCCTCGGCGCCGAACGCACGCTCGCGGTCGCCACCAGCGCGGTGCGGGACGCCGAGAACGGCGAGGCGTTCCTCGGCGAGATCGAGTGGAGCTACGGCTTCCCCACCAGGCTCGTCTCGGGCGACGAGGAGGCCGGGCTGACGTACCGCGGGGTCGCTTCCGGACGGACGCTCGACCCCGGGACGATGATCGTCGACATCGGTGGCGGCTCGACCGAGCTGATCATGGCCGACCGGCACCTGAGCCTGGACGTCGGCTGCGTGCGACTGACCGAGCGCTTCGCCGAGGACGCCGACGCAGCCGGCGCCTTCGTCGCGGAGCTCCTGCCCGACTGGCCGGTCGAAGCCGCGATCGGCGTCGCCGGAACGGTGACGTCGCTGGCCGCCCTCGACCTCGGTCTGGTCGACTACGAGGCGGAGCGCGTCCACGGTCACGTGTTCTCGGTCGCGTCCGTGGGAGAACAGCTCAGGCGGCTCGCGGCGCTCCCGCTGGAGGAGCGGCGGCACCTGCCCGGGCTCGAGCCGGAACGCGCACCCGTGATCGTCGCCGGTGCAGCCATCCTGCGCGAGATCCTGCGCAGCTACGAGCTGGGCTCGATCGAGGCGAGCGAGCACGACCTTCTCCACGGCATCGCGCTGGCCGCGGCCGAGCTTCCCGAGCCCGACGAGGACGCCGTGCCGCCGGGCGCCTACACCTGCTGCTGATGACACGGAACGGGGACGGGTCGGCAAGACCTGTCCCTGTCTGTGCTCATCGTCGGTTCGGCCGAAGGCCTGTTTACAGTCCGGGCGATGCGCCGTGCAGCCTTCGCGCCGCTCCTCGTCGTCCTTCTCCCCGCCTCGGCTGCAGCTGCTCCCGCTCCTGCGATCGGGGTCTCCGTTGCGAGCGGCCCCGCGCCGCTGACGGTCCGCTTCACTGCGGATGCGGCCGTCGTCGACCCGGCGCCGGCGATCGTCTCCTACGCGTGGTCGTTCGGCGACCGCGCGACCGGCTCCGGTCAGACGGTGTCGCATCGATACGCCCGCCCCGGACGCTTCACCGTCGGCGTGACCGTCACGGACGCACTGGGCGGAACCGGTACGGCGACGACGCAGGTCGAGGCGCAGGCGCTCGCGCTCAGGATCGCGCCCACGGCAGTCGTGTTCGGCCGGCGCGCGATCGCTCGCGGCGCGCTCGTCCCGGCCCGGGCCGGAGCCGCCGTCGTGATCGAGCGGCGCTCGGCCGGAGGCTGGTCGAGGATCGCTTCGGCCAGGACCGACTCGGCCGGCCGGTTCAACGCGCGTCTCCGCCCCGGGAAGACAGGCGTGCTGCGCGCTCGGGTCGGCCCGCTTCGCTCACCTGCGCTGCGGCTGACGGTCGCACCCGAGCTGAAGGCACACGCCGGCGCCGGCGTCGCGTTCGTGGGCGCGCCGCTGGTCATCCGCGCGCGGCCGGCGACGTCGTCGGAGTTCACGGTCACCGTCCTCCGCGCGGGCCGCGCTGTCGCCCGCACGCACGGCCGTCCCGGCGCCAGGCTGAACGTGCCGACGCCGGGCGTCGGCGCGCTGGCCGCCCGCATCGAGCTGGCCGGCGGCACGCTGATCGTGCCGCTCCGGGCCACGGCCCGGACGTTGTCGTACGGATCGTCCGGTCCCGACGTCGCCGCCCTGCGAACCCGGCTCGCGCGGCTCCGCGTCCACGTGCCCGCGCCGTCCACGACCTTCGGCCCGGAGCTCGTCGACAGCGTGGTCGCATTCCAGAAGGCGCGCGGCCTCGACCGCACCGGCTCGGTCGACGAGACCACCTGGCGCGCGCTCTCCCAGGACGTCGTCCCGGCGCCGCGCTACCGGGGGATGGGCACGCACATCGAGGTCTCGAAGAGCCGGCAGATCCTGATGATCGTCCGGAACGGTGAGACGCTCTGGTACCTACCGGTCTCGTCCGGTGCGGGCGGGATCACACCGGTCGGGAACTATCGGATCCTCTGGAAGGCGCTCGCGACGACGACGTGGCTCGGCCCGGCGATCCTCTACCGCACGCTGACGTTCCACACGCACTATGCGATCCACGGCTTTCCGTCGGTGCCGACCTACCCGGCCAGCCACGGCTGCGTCCGGGTGCCGATCTGGATCGCCGACTGGCTGTACCAGCAGTCGCCGGTCGGCGAGCGCGTCTTCGTCTACGAGTAGTCGGCGTCGCCCTCGTCGGCGGGAGGCTCGTCCTCTGCGAGGCGCCGCTGGACGACCGAGCGAGAGAGAACACCGACGAGCCGGCCCTGCTCGACGACGGGCGCACGCTCGACCTCGGCCTCCTCGAGCAGCCGGTACCCGTCGTCGAGCGAGAGGTCAGGGTCGAGGACGAGCAGCGGTTCTCGCGCGGCCGCCGAGACCGGCGTCGCCCGTGGATCGAGCCCCGCCGCGACGACGTGCTCGACGAGCGAGTCGGGCGTGACCACGCCGACCAGCGTTCCGCCGGCGTCGACGACCAGCACGGCTCGGACGTCGGGCCGAACGAGATGCTCGGCCGCCTCCTGCGCGGACGCGTCGGCCGCGAGCGCGGCCGGATCGGAGAGCATGCCGTCGCGGACGAGGGTCACGGTCAGGGGTAGAGCCCGCGGTCGTTCAACGCGGCCGCCACCTCGCGGATCCCGGTGACGAGCGCGGCCTGGCGCAGGGTCAGGTTCTGCGCCAGCGCAAGCTCCCAGACGCGGTCGAAGGCATCACCCATCTTGTCCGCGAGCCGCTTGCGGATGTCGTCGCGGTCCCAGAAGAGGCGACCGAGATCCTGCACCCACTCGAAGTACGAGACGGTGACGCCGCCGGCGTTCGTGAGAATGTCCGGGAGCACCGGGACGCCGCGGTCGACGAACACGGCGTCCGCCTCGAGCGTGATCGGTCCGTTGGCGCCCTCGGAGATCATCCGCGCCTTCACCCGCGGCGCGTTCTCGCCGGTCACCTGCTCCTCCAGCGCAGCGAGCACGAGGATGTCGCAGGGCAGCTCGAGCAGCTCCTCGTTCGTCAGGTGCTCGCCCTCGTGCTCGGCCAGCGTGGCGTGTCCGTGCTCGAGCGTCGTCTCGTAGAGCGACGGGATGTCGAGACCACCTTCGTCGTGGAGTCCCCCCGACACGTCCGAGACCGCGATCACCTTCGCGCCGCGGACGTGGAGCTCGTTGGCGGCGACCGCGCCGACCTTGCCGAAGCCCTGAACGGCGCAGGTGAGACCGGCCAGGTTCCAGTCGAGCCGCCGGCATGCCCGCTCGATCACCATCACCACGCCGGCCCCGGTCGCCTCGGCGCGGAAGACGGAGCCGCCGATCGAGATCGGCTTCCCGGTGACGATCTCCGGGACGGCGTGGCCCACCTGCATCGAGTACGTGTCCATCATCCAGGCCATCGTCTGCTCGTCGGTGGCCATGTCGGGCGCCGGGATGTCCTCCTGCGGGCCGATGAAGGGCAGCAGCTCGGCCGTGAAGCGGCGCGTCACCGCCTGGAGCTCGCGCAGCGAAAGCGCGCGCGGGTCGCAACGGATCCCGCCCTTCGCGCCGCCGTACGGGAGGCGCAGCAGCGCGCACTTCCAGGTCATCCACATCGAGAGCGCCGCGCACTCGCCGAGCGAAACGTGCTCGTCGTAGCGGATCCCGCCCTTCGTCGGTCCGAGCACGCTCGAGTGCTGGACGCGGTAGCCGGGGAAGACCGTCCGCCGGCCGTCGTCGAGCTTGACCGGCACCGAGACGATCACCGAGCGTTCCGGCAGGCTCAACCGGTCGACGATCGCATCGCTGACCTCGGCGTGGGGAACGGCCTGCTCGAACTGGGCGATCGCCTGATGGAAGAGCGGCGTTTCCCACTCGAGCGGCGCATGCGTCCTGGTCACCTCGTCGACTCCCGGCACGGGGGTGAGTGTAGGCGCTTGGGAGCGGATTCATCCTGCCCCTTTCACCGTTCCCCGCTCAAGCACGGTGGCGCAGGAGCCGATCCTCTGCCTGTCGAACGAAAGGCTCCCCCGGTGACCAGATCTCTGAAGCTGAGCGCGGTCGTCTCGCTCGTCGCCTATGCGAGCGGCACCGCCGCGCTGCTCTGGCGGCGTTAGCTGGGCCCCGTCAGCGCTGCGTCCAGCGTCCCTTCCCGAACCAGCGGCGAAAACGGTCGTGGAGCGACCTCCCGACCCCGTCCGCGGGGTCCACTCCGTAGACGGCAGGCGCGTGCTCGGGCGGTGGCAGCGTCTTCGACTCGCCGAGGCTCAACGAGGTGAGCACGCAGCGCTCGTAGATGCTGTCCACGCGGTCCGCGTCGATGAAACGAGGGCCGTCTGCCGTCTGGATCACGATCCCGTCGAAGACGTCCTCCTCCGGCACGAACAGCACGCGCTCAACGGTGCCGATCCGCTCCCGCCCCGAGGTGTAGACCGCTGTCCCGGACTTGAGCACGAGGTAGGCGATCGGCGAGCCGCAGTTCGTGGTCTCGTCGGCCATCGCCGGAAGCCTATCCGGAGGCGGTCGCATCGTTCCTGCTCGCGCTGTGGCGGCAGAGCTTCAACCAGCCGGCGACCGCACGTCGACGAGATTGGCAGATCCGCCGCCGCGCCCGACCGGTGCGGGCGCGGCCCGGACCCGCGTCTCGGTGCAAAGAATTGCTGCACGAGACCTTTCCGCTCCGCCCGCGCAGCCTTGGCGCCCGCGCTCATCAGGCGGGAGCGGAGGCGGCGAGTTCGGCGCCGAAGCGGTCGATGAGCGCGATCAGTTCTGTGTGCTGTGGGGAGCCCGGTCGGCAAGGATCTGGTTGAGTCCTTCACGGCGGGCTGTATCGATACGTTCGAGGATCGCGTCCGCCTTGGGCGTGGTGTGGAAGACGATCTGCTCCTCGCCGTCCTCGGCCCCTTCGACGCGGAAGAGCTCATCGGCAACGAGTTTGCGCATCTCGGCGAGGCGGGCGCAGTCGCTGCCGACAAGTGCGGCAAGCGCAGGCAGATCGGCGGTGTTCTCCTCGCGGATCCGGAAGAGCAGCCAGAGCTGCTGCGGGGCCAGGTCGCTGTCGGCCTGGTTTGTCAGTGCCTTGTAGACCCAATGGCGGCTCTCGCGGCGGGCGAGCAGGCCGGGCTTGTTCTCGATCTCGTGGAGCGAGCTCTCGTCGCGGGGCGCGGCGAAGAGATCGGCGAGGAAATCCGCGTCGATCTGCTGGTCGCCGATGGTCTGACGGTAGAGGACAGGTAGCCGCAGGGTATGTTCTGCGCGCCTTCCTTGCCGGTGACTGTTCCGAGGCCGGCGGCGTTGATCGATCGCCGTATCTAGGCGAGGCCGAAGGTTTGTGCGAGCAGGAAGACGTTGAGGGCGCTGATCAGCGCGGCGATCGCGATCGCGATCCAGGTGGTGGTGGGTCGGTTGACGTGGACGCCCATCACGTCCTTTCGGCGGGTGAGCAGGAGGAGCGGGATCAGGGCGAAGGGAATGCCGAACGAGAGAACCACTTGGCTGAGCACGAGGGCGCTCGTCGGGCTGACGCCGAGCGCGAGGACGACGAGAGCGGGAACCATTGTGATCGCGCGACGGAGCAGTAGCGGAATGCGGAGGTTGACGAAGCCGGCCATGACGACCTGGCCGGCATAGGTGCCGACGCTGGACGAGGAGGCACCGGAGGCGAGGAGGGCGACGGCGAAGGCAAGTGCGGCGGTGCCGCCGACCAACTGTCCGAAGCCGGCGTGGGCCTCCGGGATCGTGCTCACGTCCGTGTAGCCGGGCTGGTTGTGGAAGAGCTTGGCGGCGACGGCGAGCATGCTCATGTTGATCAGGCCGGCGATGCTGAGCGCGACGATGATGTCGAAGCGTTCGAAGCGGAGCACGCGTGCTCGTTCGGAGTCGTTGCGGACGGGGATGCGGCCCTTGGTCAGTGCGGAGTGGAGGTAGATCGCGTGCGGCATGACGGTCGCGCCGATGATGCCGACGGCAAGGTAGAGGGAATCCGACCCGCGCAGGCCGGGCAGTAGGCCGCCGGCCGAGCCCGAGGCAGATGGACCGATCTTCAACGTCTCGTAGAGGAAGCCGAGGAAGATGAGCCCGAGCAGCGCGGTGATCGCGAGCTCGAACCGGCGGTAGCCGTGCCGCTGCAGCTCGAGAATCCCGAAGGCAATGAAGCCGGTCATGATCCCGGCGATCAGCAGCGGGACGTGGAAGAGGAGGTTGAGTCCGAGTGCGGCGCCGATGAACTCCGCGATGTCGGTCGACATCGCCATGAGCTCGGCCTGCCCCCACAGCCCCCAGGAGACGCGGCGCGAATAGTGCTCGCGGCAGAGCTCGGGCAGGTCGCGGTCGGTGACGATGCCGAGCTTGGCCGACAGGTACTGGATCAGCATCGCCATCAGGTTGGCCGCGAGGACGACCCAGAGCAGCAGGTAGCCGAACTGTGCGCCGCCCTGGATGTTCGTGGCGAAGTTGCCCGGATCGACATATGCGATCGCCGCCACGAAGGCCGGGCCGAGCATCGCCACCGTCGCCCGGAGCCTGCCCTTCGCGAGCAGCCGCTCGAGCGCGCTCGCCTCCTCGTCGAATGGGTGGGGAAGCGCGCCGGCGTCGGTCGCAGCGACGAGCGGCGGATCGGGAGGCGGCGGTGTCAACTCGCTTCTGCGGCCGTCACCCGCATCGCGCGCGCCAGCACCGCACCCAGCACGTGCACCTCGTCGCCGAAGCGCACGGAGAGCGGCCCCTCGAACGGTTGCCGCTCGATCACCTCGACCAGGGCGCCGGGTGTGATGCCACGCTCGCCGAGGTAGCGGAGCATCTCCGGGTCAGAGTCGGACACGCGGACGAAAGTGCCCCGGTCGCCCGGCTCGAGCGCGTACAAGCTGGAGCTCTCGCTGTCCGTGAGCGCCAGTTCACGGCTGGGAATCGGATCGCCGTGCGGATCGTGCGTCGGGTGGCCGAGTTTCGCGGCGATCAGCTCCTCGAGCTCCTCGGAGAGCACGTGCTCGAGCACCTCCGCCTCGGCGTCCACCTGATCCCAAGGCATGCCCAGGCTCTCGACTAGATACAGCTCGAGCAGCCGGTGGTGACGGATCACCTCCAGCGCGACCCGCCGGCCGCGCCCGGTCAGACGTGCATCACGATACGGCTCGTGCTCGACAAGACCGAGTGCAATCAGCTTGCGCAGCATCGCGGAGACCGCGGGGGCACTCACCCTCAACCGCGTCGCCAGCGCCGTCGTCGACGCCGACCCCGACCCCTCGCGCGTCTCGAGGGTGTAGATCGCCTTCACGTAGTCCTGGACCGCAGCCGATAGTTCCTGCGAGTGCATTTCTTTTGTAGTCATGCTTAACTTATAGCTGAGCAGCGCCGAACCATGCCAGAACGGTGGCGATTCCATAAGGGAAGCGGCTCGACTCTTGATCCGACTCAGCAGTGAGGATTGGCCCGAGACGCTCGCGTCGTCGGCCCGACGCCGGCTCGAACCATCCTTGCTGATCGTTCGAGTCCCGGCCGCTCCCTCAGGGACATCCGGGTGATCGTGCTCACGCTGCGCCCCGAAGACGTCTGGACAAAACGACGGCGGGGACCGAGCGTGGCCACTCCTGCGCGAGCGGCCCACGCTCCGACCCCGACACCACCCCCAACCTCACAGACCCGCCAACGGATCGGGGCTCTTCTCCTGCCGCTCACGCTCGAACCTCTGCCGCAACGCCTCGGCACGCGGGTCGTCCAAAGCCCGCGACCGCTCATCCGGCCTGCTCGCAGGCAACGGCCACGACAAAGCCCCTTACCGGCGGACGCGATCGCATGCTCCTGCCGCGACTCACCCCCGCCCCCACACCCTCGACCGCGACCGGCGCCGACTGAAACTGCCCGCTCCCTCGAGGTGTACGGGAAGGTCGTCGCCGGGGCCACCTCGGGCCTGGGCGAGTCGATGGCGAGGCTCGTCAGAGGCCCTGAATGGGCACGAATGGGCACTGGCGACGAAAACGCGGCTCCGGTCATTGCCGAGACAGCTAGCGCCGCCTCGGAGGAATGTGGCCGCTTAGCAGGAGTTTCCTTGTGCCGGGGACGGGATTCGAACCCGTACGCCCCCATGGGGACACCTGGTTTTAAGCCAGGCGCGTCTCGCCAGTTTCGCCACCCCGGCCGGGCCAGAATAGCCCGGCCGCCGCGGCCGACATGGCGGCCGCGGCTCGAGCCGCAAGCTGGAAATAGCGCGCTTGCCGACTGCAGACCGCCCGGCAGAGAGCGGGGGAAGAGGGTCCGCGGGGAACCGGTCGTTTCCCCGGCGAAGCGAGCGGAGCGAACGGCTACGGGCCGCTTCCCTCCTGGTCGGCTTCGAGCGGGGTGCCCTCAGGCCCGTGGCCCCGGTACGCGTCCCGGAAAACCGTGAACGCCTTCTTGTCGAAGCCGGGGCAGACCGCCAGATGCCCGATGCCGTGGTAGCCGTTCCGGTAGTACCGGGCCGGGTCGCCCGTCCACGCGGAGATGCCGACCTTGTCGCCCAGCCCGGCGAGCGGCGTACCGAACATCCCGGTGGGGCTCTCGTTGTAGAACGCCCGAAGCCGGGAGACGGTCGACTCGGGGACCTTCGGGCCCCACCAGAGCGCCACGCCTCCGTGCTCCAGGTTGTGCACGACCTGACGCGAGTTGACCGGCTGCGTGTAGAAGCCCCAGACCGCCCAGAGCGGGTAGTGGGAGCCGCCCGACGGCGGGAACGTGCTCCACTTGACCTTCGTCGTCAGCGTGGGCACGTCGAGGTGGTAGCCGCTCGGAACGTCCTTCTTCGGCGGGAGGGGAGCCTTGCTGACGTACGTGCACCCCGCCGCGATCATCGCCTTGCGCACGGTTGCATCGCTCCCGCTTGCGGCGTCCTTGCTCGAGCCGCCGGAGGCGAAGATGACGACGACGGCGATCACCAGGCCGACGACGCCCAGGCCCGCGATCCCGAAGAGGATGTTCCGCTGGCGATCCCGGTCCATGGGCTTGTGCTGCGCCTGGCGCTGCTTCGGTGCCTGCACTTTGCGGGGCGGTTGGGGGGTACGCGGCTTCTTCTTGGCCACCGGCGGGACAAGGTATCAGGCGCTCAGTAGAGCCTCTTCGGCCAGGAAGTCGGCGACGGCATTGCGGTCCGAGGTGACGGGACAAGGCGGCAGCGACTCGAGGAAGGCACGTCCGTACGCCCGCGAGGAGACGCGCGGATCGAGGATCGCGACCACCCCTCGGTCGGCGTGCGAGCGGATCAGGCGGCCGAAGCCCTGGCGGAGCTGGAGGACGGCGGCGGGTAGGGCGTATTCGCGGAACCAGTCGCCCCCGCGCTCGGAGATGCGCTCGCAGCGGGCCTCGACCAGCGGGTCGCCGGGAGCGGCGAAGGGCAGCTTGTCGATCACGAGCAGCGAGAGCGACTCGCCCGGGACGTCGATCCCCTGCCAGAACGTGGAGGTGGCGACCAGCACCGAATCGACCTCCTCGCGGAAACGCTCGAGCAGCCGCTCGCGGGGCGCCTCGCCCTGGACGAGGATCTCGTACGGAATGCGGCCGCGGATGCCCTCGGCCACGGCGTTGAGGGCGCGGTACGAGCTGGTGAGGACGAGCGCCCGGCCGGCGGAGATCCGGCAGAGCGCGGTCACCTCCTCGACCACGCGGTCGAGCGCGTCGGCGGCCCGGGGGTCGGGCAGGCCGCGAGGCAGGTAGAGGAGCGCCTGGTCGCGGAAGTCGTAGGGAGAGCCGACGGCGACCTCCCTCGCCTCGCGCAACCCGAGCCGCTGTCGCAGGAAGCCGAACTCGTCGCCCGCGGTGAGCGTGGCGGAGACGAGGATCGACGTCGGCCCTTCGTCCCAGAGCAGCTCGCCGAGTGCGGCGCCGACGTCGATCGGCGCCCAGGCGAGCAGGTCCGGCTCGGACCAGACCACTCGGTTGCCGTCGTCGTCGAGGCACGCCGTCGCGTCCGCCGCAAGCCGCTCGGCGCGGCCGGCGACCGCATCGAGCTCGTCGCGCGCACCGTCGAGCGCGGCGGCGAGCTCGACCAGCCGTGTCGCGAGCTCGTGGACGGGCGCGGCGGGAACCTCGCGGAGACGTCGCCGCCCGGCCGGCGGCGAGACCGCCGCGAGCAACCTGCGGCCGGCGCCCTCGACCCGGTCGAGCGCGCGTGCGGGCGCAGGTACCTCGGCCTCCTGGCAGGCTCGGTCGGCGTCGCGGAGCAGCCGGTGGATCACAGGCCCGCTCACGCGACCGCCCAGCCACGAGGCAGCCGATTCCTCGAGCCTGTGCGCCTCGTCGAAGACGACCGCGTCGTGCTCCGGCAGGACCGCAGGGGCGTCGGTGCGGCTGCGCAGGCCGAGATCGGCGAAGTAGAGGGCGTGGTTGACGATCAGCAGCTCCGCGTGGGCAGCGCGCTCGCGCGCAGCCTCGGAGAAGCAGAGCGAGGTGAACATGCACCGACGGCCGAGGCAGCGGTCGGCGCCGACAGCGATCTCCGCCCAGACCGCCTCCGGAGGCTCGACCTCGAGCTCGGCGCGATCGCCGGTCTCGGTCTCGTCGATCCAGCCGCGCATGGCATCGAAGGCAGCCGCGTCCTCGGGTCGCGGGAAGAGCTGACCGCCGAGCAGCTCGAACCCCTGCAGGGCCTGCCGGCACAGGTAGTTCTGGCGGCCCTTCAGCACCGCGACCTGCACGTCGCGGCCGAGCACCTCCGCCGCAGCGGGAACGTCCTTGCCGAGCAGCTGCTCCTGGAGGGCCTTCGTCGCAGTCGAGACGACGACACGCCGGCCGGAGTCGAGCGCGGGGATCAGATACGCCAGGCTCTTGCCCGTCCCCGTGCCGGCCTCGGCCAGGAGATGCTGCCCGGACGCGAACGCAGCCTCGACCTCGGCCGCGAGAGCGGCCTGCTGCGGGCGGGGCTCGTAGGCTGGGAGGACCCGCTCGAGGCGCCCGCCGGGCTCGAAGAACGCCTCCACGCGCGACAGGGTACGGAGCGCTGCGGCCGGAAGAACACCTGTTCGCCCCGGCAGGCCAGATTTGTTCGCAACGTGCGCACGTTTCGTGCTTGACAGGCCGACCGGCGCCCGTATAGATTCCGTGCGTCAGATCCGGTAGGCCTTCGGGCTCGCCGGATCTGGCATTTTTATTGCCTCGATCGGGAATACGCTCCTTCCAACCGACGACAGGAGAACTCGATGGGCTTCCTCGACAAGCTCTTCGGCCGCAAGCAGGACGACGCCGCCGAGGGGATGCAGACCGCACCGCCTCCGGCAACCATGCCCGGAGAAACCGCGCCCCCCGCGCCGGGCGACGTCGCGCCGACGGAGACCGAGCCGCACGAGCACGGCGAGCACGACGACCACCAGCACTGAGGCGATCTCAGGCCAGCACCGGCGACGAGACTCGACAACCCAGCTCCGTCCGACCGCGTCGCTACGTTGGTCGGCCCGTGCTGATCGGAGCCTTCGTCGTCGGTGTGCTGCTGGGCGGCCTCGCCGTCTGGCTCTTTCTGCGAGAACGCGCCGCGGCTCATCGGCGCGCGGCCGACGAGGTCGCCGCGACCTTCAGGTCCCTCTCCGCCGAGGCGCTGCAGCAGAACACGGACTCCTTCCTCCGGCTCGCGCAGACGCAGCTGCAGCCGATCGCCGTGACCCTGAAGACCTTCGACGAGAAGACGCAGGCGCTCGACCAGGAGCGCCAGCGGGCGTACGGTTCGCTCACCGAGCAGGTGCGCTCCGTCGCCGAAGGCCAGGAGCGCCTGCGGGCCGAGACCGGCAACCTCCGCACCGCGCTGCGTGCACCACACGTCCGCGGCCGCTGGGGGGAGATCCAGCTCAAGCGCGTCGTCGAGCTGGCCGGGATGCTCCAGCACTGCGACTTCGAGGAGCAGGCGACGACGCGAGACGGCGACGGCTCACTGCTCATCCCCGACCTCGTCGTGAACCTGCCGGGCGGCAAGCGGGTCGTCGTCGATGCCAAGGCGCCCCTGGCGGCCTACCTCGACGCGCTCGAGGCAGAGGACGAGCCCGCCAGGAAGGCGCACCTCCAGCTCCACGCGCGGCAGGTACGGGACCACATCGGCAAGCTCGCGGCCAAGCGGTACTGGCAGCAGTTCGAGCCGGCACCCGAGTTCGTGATCATGTTCCTGCCCGACGAGACCTTCTTCCGCGTCGCCTGCGAGGCCGACGCGGGCCTGCTCGAGTTCGGGCCCGAATCGGGCGTCCTCACGTCGTCGCCCACCTCGCTGATCGGGCTGCTCAAGGTCTTCGCGTACGCCTGGCAGCAGGAGACGATCGCGCAGGACGCGCGGGACATCGCCGCCCTCGGCCGCGAGCTCTACGAACGGCTGGGCGTGTTCGCCTCCCATTTCTCCAAGGTCGGGCGCGCGCTCGGGACGGCAGTCGGCGCCTACAACGACGCGACCGGCTCACTCGAACGGCGGCTGCTCGTCACCGCCCGGAAGTTCGAGGAGCACGGGGCAGCGTCCGGTGAGCTCGGCGAGGTCGAGCCGCTCGAGAAGACGCCCGTGCCCCTCACCGCAGCCGAGTTGACCCGCGCCGAGCTGACTCCGCCCGCAGCCGACGCCGCCTGACGGACGGAATCACCGACCGGCGCGCTACGTTTACCCAGGTATGGGCGACAGGCGTGAGCTGATCGTGATCGGCGGTGGCCCGGCGGGGTATACGGCCGCGCTGTACAGCGCGCGGGCCAACCTGCGCCCGCTGGTGATCGAGGGCTTCCAGTGGGGCGGCCAGCTGATGATCACGAGCGACGTCGAGAACTACCCGGGCTACCCCGACGGCGTCCTGGGACCGGAGATGATGCAGGAGTTCCGCTACCAGGCCGAGCGCTTCGGCGCGGAGTTCCTGACCGACGATGCCACGCGCGTCGAATTCTCCGAGCGCCCGTTCCGCGTGTGGGTCGGCGACGACGAGTACCGCGCCGATGCAGTGGTCGTCGCGACCGGCGCCACCGCGCGGCAGCTCGGCCTCGAGTCCGAGCGTTCCCTCCAGGGCCGCGGCGTCACCTACTGCGCGACCTGCGACGGCGCGTTCTACCGTGACCAGGAGGTGGTCGTCGCGGGCGGCGGCGACTCGGCCATGGAGGAGGCCTCGTTCCTGACCAAGTTCGCCTCCAAGGTCACGGTGGTCCACCGCCGCGACGAGTTCCGGGCGTCGCAGATCATGATCGACCGCGCCCGCGCGAACGAGAAGATCGAGTTCCTCACCCCCTACGTGGTCGACGAGGTGCTGGCCGGCGACGACGGGAAGATGCGCGGCATCCTGCTCCGGAACCCGGAGAGCGACGAGGCGCGGGAGCTGGCGGCGAGCGGCCTGTTCGTGGCGATCGGCCACGACCCGACCACGGCGCTCTTCCTCGACCAGCTCGACCATGACGACGCCGGCTATCTGGTGACGAGACCCGGGACGACCGAGACGAACGTCCCCGGCGTGTTCGCGGCCGGCGACGTCCAGGACCACACCTACCGGCAGGCGGTCACCGCCGCCGGCTCCGGCTGCATGGCCGCCCTCGACGCCGAGCGTTTCCTCGCCGCGCGTGAGGGCCACGAGCAGACCGCCCTCGCCGCGCCGCGCACGTAGTTCCGGCCGAGTGACTCGCTAGCGTTGGGCCGCGATGGCCGCGGGTTCCCGCTGGCTCGACCTGCTCGACCCCAGCCGGGACGAGCTGGAGTCGAAGCTGCCGGCCGCGGTCCACGAGCGAGCACTGGAGCAGCTGCTCGCCCCCGCGCTCCACGACGACGAGCCCCGGCCCAAGCTCGAGTCGCACGGCGACTACGTGTTCGGCGTACTCCTCGTCCCGGTGCTCGTCCGCGACGACGACGAGGTCTTCTATCAGGAGATCGACCTGGTGATCACCCGCGAGACGATCGTCACGGTCCGCAAGACGCCCGAAGGCGGCCGGCCGCCCTGGCACCCCGGCAAGGCCCAGGCGTCGTGCCGGGAGGAGGACAACGTCGCGATGGTCGCCTACCACCTGGTCGACGACGTCGCCGAGTGCTTCCTCGACCTGGTCGACGGCGTCAACGACGCGATCGATGACCTCGAGGACCACGTCGAAGAATGGCCGTCCGAGCAGATCCGGATGCGCCTCTCGTCCCTCCGCCACGACATGCTCCACATCCGGCGCACGCTCGCCCCCACCCGCGACGCCGTTCGCGAGGTGATCGACAACCGGGTCGAGTTCGCGGGCGACGAGGTCTTCACGCACGAGGTGGAGCTCAACTTCGGCAACGCGTACGACAAGCTGCTGCGGGCGGCGGACAACCTCGAGCTCGCCCGCGACCTGCTCGCCGGTGTTCGCGACTACCACCAGGCGCAAATCGCGAACGAGCAGAACGACGTGATGAAGCGGCTGACCGCGATCGCATCGATCCTCCTCCTCCCCACGCTGATCGTCGGTCTCTACGGTCAGAACTTCCGCAACATCCCCGAGCTGCACTGGGGCTTCGGCTACTACTACTCGCTCGCCCTGATCTTCGTCACATCGGTCGCCCAGATCCTCTACTTCCGGCGCAAGGGCTGGCTCTGACGCGGCTACCCTGAGCGGGTGCCGTACTACATCTGCCCCAACTGCAAGGACCGGTCGATCGACATCGACGGGTTCGAGGGAATGTCGGACGAGGCGGTCGCCTGCCACCGCTGCGGCTTCGGCTTCCTGTTCGAGTTGATGGACGACTACTACCCGGGGCCGAACACCGGGCTCGTCGTGTGCGACCAGGAGGGGCGGATCCTCGCCTCGGGTCGCGGCGTGTTCGAGCTGACCGGCTACAGCGAGAGCGAGCTGATGGGCCATGACGTGATCGAGCGGTTCCGCCTCAACGGGTTCGCCGACGACAAGAACCCGGTCTCGCTTGCGCTCGAATGGGGCGTGCGCCGGCTCGGGGAGCACCTCGAGCTGCGTACCAAGGCCGGCGTGGCGAAGCCGGTGATCGCCGACCTCTTCCCGGCCTATGACGACGACGGCGGCCTGCTGGTCGCCCTCAGCCCGCGGGCCTGACCTTCACGAATCGGCGAAGCCTCGGGGAGCGGTCGTCCTCCGCGAAGCCGGCGCGGAGAAGCGCCTTGACCGACACCTCGTTGTCCGGGAGCGTCTGCGCGCGCACGTTCTCGACCCCTGGCTGCTCGAGCGCCCACTCCGTCAGAGCGAAGATCGCCTCGGTCGCGTAACCCCGGCGCCGAGCCGAGGGGACGATCGCATAGCCGATCGTCACCGCCCCGCCTCGCGGCGGTGAGACGAACCCAATCTCCCCGATCACGCGCTCGTCCTCCCGCCGGACGACGAAGTGGAACCCGTAGACCCGGTCGCCGTGCCGGAGGTAGAGGCCGACGCCGTCCTTCGTATCGGGCAGCGGGTAGTCGCGGGCGTACGTCCAGCCCGCCGGCAGTCCCCCGCCTTCCAGAGTCTCGGCCTCGTCCGCGCTCAGTGCGTGCAGACGCAGCCGAGTGGTCTCGAGGTCGGGCACACGCGCAGCCTACGCGGGCGTGCAGCGAGAGGCGCCGCTGCAGCCGACATGAGCGGCTGCGGCTCACCGACGCAGCTCGGTGAGACTCCGCCGATAATCGTCATGCGAGCCGAAGGCGAGCGGATTTTCGGCGGCTAGGGCAGAGGTCGACCAGCACGCAGTCCGGGCAGCGCGGCGCGCGGGCGATGCACACCCGGCGGCCGTGCCAGATCAGCAGGTGCGGGAAGATCCCCCAGTGTTCCCGCGGGACGAGCCGCTGGAGGTCGCGCTCGATCTTCACGGGGTCGTCGTGGCGCGTCAGCCCGAGGCGCTGCGAGAGCCGCCGGACGTGCGTGTCGACCACGACGCCCTGCGGATCACCGAGCTCGGCGGCGACCACGTTGGCGGTCTTGCGCGCGACGCCGGGCAGGCGGACGAGCTCGTCGATCCGCCGGGGCACCCGACCGCCGTACTCATCGAGCAGCATCGCCACCGTCCCCCGGATCGCCTTCGCCTTCTGCCGGAAGAAGCCGGTCGCGTAGATGTCTCGCTCGAGCTCCTCCTGCGGGACGGCGAGGTAGTCCTCGGGCCGGCGGTACTTCTGGAAGAGACGCTGGGTGACGCGATTCACGTTCACGTCCGTGGTCTGGGCCGAGAGCATCACCGAGATGAGCAGCTCGACGTCGGTGCGGAATCGCAGCGCGATCCCGGCGTCGGCGTGCTCGGTTTTCAGCCGCTCGATGATCGGCAGGATGCGGGCGCTCTTCGGTCCGACCCGCCTGCGGGCTTCTCCGACGAAGCTTCTCGGCATCGTCCGATCCTGCCAGGAGCGCGGACGACCAGCAGAGCAAGATACGGTGCGCCGCAATTCGGCCCCCCGGGACGGTGGCGACGGCATCGACGTGGCGTACCACATCTTCCTTCGCTAGCGAACGGTGAACCGGGAGGTCACGGCTTTGTAACCCGGTGCGCTTGCGGTCGCCGAGTAGGGGCCCGGTCCGAGCGTCACGGTCGCCAGCCCGTTCGCCCCGGTCTTCACGCGGTGACCGCCGACGAGGATCGCCACCCCGCCCACCGGATCTCCGGCGTCGCGGACGGAGAGGTTCACCCTGGGCTTCGTGGCCTGGGCCTTCAGGGTCAGCTCGGCGAGGACGCGCGTGTGCCAGAAGCCACGGCCGCCGGCGTCGGCGTCGACGAACAGGTCGAGCGCGCCCTGTGAGCCCTCGCCCTGGGCGTTCCAGAGGAAGCCCGCGCCCGGCGGCGAGTGGAGCTTCTGCACGGGTTCGGTACTGCCGACAGCCTTGCTCGTCCGGGTGACGAAGATGCCGTCGGCCGCGTCTCCCCAGACGAGCCAGAGGCGTCCGCCGGGGCCGGCGAACGGCTTCGCGATCGTGAACGGACCGCGGGAGATCTTCCGCGTGGCCCCCCCGTAGCGGTAGAGCCGCACGGCGGGCTTGGTCACCCCTGCGTGGGTATTGTCGCTGTAGGCGACGTAGACGCCGGGCGCGCCGAGGCGGCCGGAGATGCCCGAAACGCCGACGTCCTGTGTCCCGGTCGGCAGCACCACCCGGCCGGCGGCCGCCGGCAGCGCCCGCTCGACGTAGGTGCCGGGCGGGTTGCCGATCGTCAGGCCCGCCATCACGACCGCGCCGCTTCCGGAATCGGTCGCCAGGTCGCCCTGGAGGGTGAAGCAGGAACAGACCGTCGTGCCGACGCCGCCCGCGGCGAGCCCGACCTGGAAGACGCCCCGCCAGCCGGTCACCGGCTGGCCGTCCTTGGTGAGCGTGGCACCGATCGTCGCCGACGAGCCCGCGCCCGGCCCGCCCCAGACCGCACCCTGGTCGAGGGCCCACCCGGTTCCGTTCGCGCTGGCGGTCAGCGTGTTCACCCCGCTGACCGCCGAGCCCGTCTTCGGGGCGCCGGTCGCGAACAGGCGCAGCGTCCTGTCGGGCATGACGAGCAGGGCAAGGCCGTCGGCGCCGCCCCAGTCGGTCGCGACCGTGGTCGTTCCGAGCTTGGCGCCGCTCGGCGAGAAGCGTGTGTCGAAGATCGCGGTCGGCGCAGGGTTGCCGCGGTTCCAGATCACGTGCAGGGTGCCGTCGGCGGTGCGGGCGAGGCCGAGTTGCTGCCCGGCTCCCTTCGGGCCACTGATCCGCGTCCAGGCGGAACCGGCCGGCACAGCCGGGCCGGCGCCGAGCACGAGGGCCAGCGCGAAAGCGAAAGCGAGGGCGATGGGCGTGGAGCGCATTGGCATGTCCTCCTGCTCAGGTTTGCCAGGGCGAATGGGCGGTCTCGAGGATGCGCGCGAACGGAATCCCGGCCTGCTCGGCCGCCCGCCGCACGGCCGCAGCCGTCCCTTCGAACTGGCAGAGGACGACCTCGTCCTCGCGCATCAGGATCGAGCCGAGATACTTGACCGACTCGCCGTGACGGGCCAGCTCGGCCGCCGAAGCGGAAGCGCGCACGTCGAGCGCCTGGACCTCTGCCTCGGTCACGCCGGGGCAGAAGCATTCGGCGACGAAGCCCTGGGCCGCTTCTCTCATCTCCGCCGACGGTACGGACGGGCGGCCCCCGGCGATAGTGGGGGAATCCCTATGCCGTCGCGCGCTCCGTTCGCTCGATCAGCGCCCCGAAGAGCTGGGCGCGCGAGCGGATCCCGAGCTTGCGATAGACGCGACTCAGCCTCGCCTCGACGGTCTTGACGCTGACGAACACCCGATCTGCGATCTCGCGGTTGGAGAGACCCGCCGCGGCCAGCTCGGCGACCCGGCGCTCGGTCGGGGTCAGACCGTCGGGCTCCGGCGGAGCGAGGCCGAGGCGCCCTATCTCGGCGCTCGCCCGCTCCCTCCAGAGCGTGGTGCCCGCCCGCTCGAAGACCACGAGCGCCTCGGTCAGCGCCTCGCGCGCCTGCCGGCGCTTGCGGGTGCGGCGAAGAAGGCGCCCCTGCGCGAGCAGGGTACGCGCCAGGTCCACGGGAATCTCGATGCGCCGGTGCTGGACGAGCGCCTCGTCGAGCGCCGCCTTCGCCTCGGCGAGCTCCCCCGCGGCAGCGTGGAGCAACCCGCGGCAGCGTCCTGCGACCGCGAGCGCTCGGGCACGGTCGACCGTCCGCGCCTGCTCCTCGAACGGCTCGAGCAGCGAGCGCGCCTCTTCGATCCTGCCGAGCTCGATGAGCGCCTCGATCTGGTCGGGGAGAAAGACGGCCAGTACGGGATCGGTCGAGCCGAGCCCCGCGACGAGCTTCGCGAGCGGCCCGAGCGCAGCGTCGACGGCCGCCGGGTTCCCCAGCGAGAGCTCGAGAAGGCCAATCGCCCAGAGCGGCCAGATCGTCCCCGCCCGCCACTGGAGCCGGTCGAACAGCGAGACCGCTCGTGCAGCCTCCGCCCGGGCCTCCTCGGCCCGCCCCTCGTGCGCACCGACAAGGGCGCTCGCGCTCAGCGCGATCGCCCCCGCCAGCAGGTCGTCGAGCAGGAGAGCGGTCTCCCGCGCGTCCTCGGCATAGCGGCGGGCGCGCCGGAGATCTCCCCGCCACAGTGCGGCCCAGACGAGGTAGAGGAAGACGAGCGGCACCTCGCTCTCGCGCCCTTGCTCGAGGGCGGCGCTGCGCACGGCGTCGAGCGCTGTCAACGACTCTTCGAGACGGCCGGTCCAGAGCAGCAGCAGTCCGCGGACGAACCGGGGTCGCAGCAAAACCGGTGTGGCGTCGCCCGGGTCCTCGACCGCGACCGCCCGGTCGAGGTCCGCCTCCGCCAGCCCGTGACCGCACAGGAACTCGACCATCGTCTGCACCGCAAGCGGGGCGGCCAGCGCGCGGTCGATGCCGAGCCCCGAGGCAGCCGCAACCGCCGCCCGCGCGTGCGGCCGTGCCTCTGCGAAGTTGCCGAGGCTCACGAGATAGAAGGCGACATCGAGTTCGATCCCCGCCGCGAGCGAACGATCGGTTTCCGCCGCTGTTCGCGCTGCGAGTGCGAGCTCGAGCGCCTTCGCGAAGCCGGTCCGTCGAGCGCTCAGCTGCCCGAGGAGCCGCAGGGCCTGCCCGCGCTGCGGCTGTGTCGGCGCCTGGGCCAGCGCCTGCTCGGCCAGCGCCTCTGCCCGACCGAGATCACCGACGTCGAAGTGGAGCCCCGACGCGGCGATCAGCCGCCCGAACTGTCGAGCCGGATCGGGTGCGGGCATCGAGCCGAGCGAGAGCTCCATCAACTCCGCCGCGGCGCCCGGAGCACCCCGTGCACGAGCCATCCGCGCAGCTTCTTCCAGCTGGTCGGCCGTTGCCTCGTCGGGTCGATCGACCCCGAAGGCCAGATGGCGCGCGCGCTCCTCCGGGTCGTCCAGGCGGCGCGCCAGCTCGCGATGAACGGCACGCCGCCGCGCGGAGGTCGCCGAGTCGTACACGGCGGAGGCGAGCAACGGATGCGTGAACCGGATCCGGCGGTCGGGCTCGATCCGGACGATGTCTGCCTGCTCGGCCGGCTCGAGCGCCCGTTCGTCGACATCCGACGTGGTTGGGGTGCTGAGGCAGGACGCGACGAGGAGTGCCTCTCTCGTCCGCCGTGGCAGACGGCCCAGCCGCGCCCGGATCAGCGCCCGCGAGTGCTCGGGGACCGGAAGAGCCGCGGCACCCGGCTCACTGCCGAGCCGCACGTGCTCACGGGCGATCTCGAGTGCGAAGAAAGGATTCCCCTCGCTCGCCGCAGTCACCTTCACGGCCGTGGGACGCGGAAGCGAGCGCCCGAGCTCGCGTTTGATGATCTGGTGGATCGCGGCGACGCTCAGCGGAGCGAGGGTCAGCTCGGTCCGCTGTTCGCGACCGAGCTCGTCGGCGAACGTCGACGCCCGACCGTCGTCCGTCCGGCACGAGGTGAGCACGCTGACCCGCTCGCCGGCAAGCCGGCGCAACGCGAAGCAGAGTGCCGTCGCCGTCGCCGTGTCGAGCCACTGGGCGTCGTCCACCGCGACGACCACCGCCTCGGCGGCGGAGAGCCACCGGAGCAAGGACAGCACTCCGGTCGCGACCGCGCGCGCATCGGCATCGGCGGCCGCGGCGTCGCTTCGCAGGAGGGCGACGTCGACGGCGCGGCGCTGGACCGAGGGGAGCCGGTCGAATAGCTCGCGGCGTACGGGAGCGAGCAGGTCGGAGAGGCCGGAGAACGAGAGACGCACCTCGGCACCCGACGGCCGGGCAGAGAGCACGAGAACGCCGCTGTCGGCCGCCATCCGAACGCCCTCGCGCCAGAGCGTCGTCTTTCCCATGCCGGCGGGGCCCGACAGGACAAGCGAGGCCGGGCCGTCGCGCACGCGTGCGACGAAGGCGGCGAGCGCCTCCAGCTCGGGTCGCCTGCCGACGACCTCGCGCCTCGTCACGGTCGGCCAAGGATGCCCGCCGGTGCGCCCGCGTGCAACCGTGGTCGGCTCAGGCGCCGCCCCGTCTAGTCGAGCAGCGCCGGCCCCGCGCAGACCACGTCCAGCGCCGGACAGCCGGCGCAGGCGAACTCGCTGGGGCGCGGCGGGAAGACTCCGGCCTGGATCTGCGCGATCGACGCGGAGAGCTCGGCCTCGAGCGCGGGCAGCTCGTCGCGCCGGAAAACGGCCAGGACGAGATCGTCGGGGCGCTCGAGGAACTGGTACACGACCTCGACCTCGTCGGCGCCCGCCCGGAAGCAGGCGATCGCGTACACGAGGCGCTGGAGCCGGTACTCGGCGTCGAAGATCTCGTCCGGCGACAGCTCACCGAGAAGGTTCGACTTGAAGTCGGCAACGAGCGCGCGGCCGCTCTCCAGGTGCAGCACGTCCAGGACGCCGTGGAAGAGCACGCCGTCGTGCTCGAACGCAAACGGCCGCTCCGACGAAGCACCGTCGAGGGCTGCCAGCCGGGCCGCGAGCGCCGAGCCGCAGTAGGCGTCGACCAGCGCGCCGATCCGCGCCAGTTCCTCGGCGGTCGCGCTCGGATACCAGCCCAGCACCTGGTCGAGCGACGGCGGCGTCGGCGCCGACAGGTCGACCCGCTCGAGCAGGCGGTGCACCGAGTCCCCGATCTCGCTCGCGGCCATCCCGGCGGGAAGGACGACACCGTCTCCGCGGCCGGCCCCGTCCACCGGCCTCATCCCGGCCAGCCGCTCCGCGTAGAAGCGGTACGGGCAGCGCTCGAATAGTGCGAGCGCCGAATACGACAGGCGGCGGACAGGCTCGACCGCGGGAGCAGCCACCGGCTCGAGCGGCGGCAGGACCGGCACCGTCGTGGAGGGCTCCGACACGGCCGCCTCGAACAGCGAGAGCTGCGCCTCCGCCGGCCGCTCCTCGCGCACCGGCGCCGGCTCGGGCGCGAACCGATCGACTCGCACCTGGAGCCGAGCCTCGCCCCGGGTCACCTCCCCGTCCTCGAGCTCGCCGAGCTCGAGACGGTCGAGCACCCATCCGATCGGCGTCTTCGGGTCGCGGCGGGCCGGGTCCACGGAGCCGGCGACGGCCAGCCTGTCGATCGCACGTGTCATCGCCACGTAGTACAGGCGGAGCCGCTCGGCCTCGGCCGCGGCCTCCTCGGCGTCCCGCACCGCGTCGTACTCGAACGCGCCGACGCGCCGCCCCGTGAGCGGGTCGACGACCTTGAAGCCGAACCGTCCGTCGGGCAGGCAGATGATCTCCTCGCCCCTCGTCGACATGCGCTCGCGGCCGGCGTCGGCGACGACGACGACCTTGAATTCGAGACCCTTGGCCGCGTGGATGGTCAGCAGGCGGACGGCGCCGGCGCCCTCCTCCTCCGCGACCGCCTCGAGCTCCTTCACGCCGGCGGCGTCCTGCTCGGAGACGAAGTGGACGAACCCCTCGACGTCGGCGCCGCGCAACTCCTCGTAGGAGCGGGCGAGGCGTGCGAGCTTGCGCAGGTTCGCGTAACGGCGGCGGCCGTCCCACTGGGCGAGAACAGCGAGGTCGTAGTCGTGCTCGACCACGATCTGCTCGCAGAGGCGCTCGAGGCCGAACGTGCCGGCGAGCGCGGTCAGCCGGTCGAAGCGCTGCCGAAAGGCCTGGAGCAGTCGCCGGTCGCGTTCCGACAGACCCTCGGGCAGCCCTTTCTCGACCGCGGTGAACAGGGGCCGGCGCGTCGCGTTGCGCCGCAGGACGACGAGACCGTCGTTCGAGACGCCGACGAACGGGGAGGCGAGCACGGTGACGAACGCCTCGTCGTCGTAGCGGTTGTGGATGAGCCGCAGGTAGCCGAGCAGGTCGACCACCTGCTGCTGGCCGAAGTACCCACGGCCGGTCGCGCGGTAGGTGGGCAGGCCGACCGCGCGCAGCGCCTCCTCGTACTGCTCGGCGTCGGTGCCGGCCGCGAACAGCAGGACGACCTCGCCCGGCTCGGCCTCGCCCTCGTCGACGAGCTCGCGCACGCGGCGGGCAACGGCCCCGGCTTCGCCGGCCCGCCAGGTGACGCCGGTGTCCTTGTAGCTGGCCTTGTCGGTGACGAGCAGCTCGACGGCCGGCCCCGACGCCGGGTCGGGAAAGCGCCCAGCGGCAACGAGCTTCTGGAACTCGCCCCCGAATGTGGCGCCGAACAGCTCGTTGACGACCGAGAGCACCTCCGGCCGCGACCGCCAGTTCTGCGTCAGCGGCAGCACCTCGCCCACCTGCTCGCGCCGCTCCTTGAAGACCTCGACGTCGGCATGGCGAAACCGGTAGATCGACTGGAACTCGTCGCCGACGAAGAACAGCTCCCCACGAGCGATCAGATCGATCAGCTCGCACTGGAGCCGGTTCGTGTCCTGGAACTCGTCGACGCAGATCTGGCGGAAGCGCAACTGCTCGCGATCGCGGATCGCGGCGTCGTCGCGGAGCAGGTCGCGCGCGCGAAGCTGCAGATCCTCGAAGTCGAGCGCGGACTCACGGTCCTTCGCCGCCTGGTACGAGCGCTCGAACGACTGGAGCAACCGCTCGAGCAGCGCGCGATCCCTCGCGGCGACGGCGTTCAGCGCGGCCTGCTCCAGCGCCTTGCACGCTTCCTCGTAGTCGTCGTCGCCCTTGACCGCGTAGCCGGAGAGGTCGAGCAGCGCCTCGGGTGGCGGGCACCGTCCGAGCAGCTCGACCATCCGCGCGGCTTCGTCCGATCCGCCGGCTGCCGCCACGACCCGTGCCGCCGCCTCGTCGACCCCGGGCGCGTCGCCGATCGGCAGCTCCAGGCCGCGACCGGCGGCGCGCAACGTTTCGTACACGCTCGTCAACATTCGCCGGAGAGCGGCCGAGCCGTAGGTGGCGAGCAGCGCCAGCCTGTCGGGCTGCCGTCCTACACAGAACTCGCCCAGCGCGTCGTCGAATGCCTCGGCGCGGAGGACGGCCGCCTGGCTCTCGTCCAGCACGCGGAAGCGGGGGTCGAGCCCGGCTGCGAACGGATGCTGCTTGAGCAGCCGCAGACAGAAGCCGTGGATTGTCGAGATCCACGCGCCGTCGAGCTCACGGGTGAGCTCGCGTCGTCCGAGCTCCGCCAGGCGTGCGCGGATGCGCGAGCGCAGCTCTGCGGCGGCCCGCTCCGTGTAGGTGATGACGAGAATGGAGCCGACGTCGATGCCGCTGTCGATTGCGCGGACGAACCGCTCGACCAACACGGCCGTCTTGCCGGTGCCCGCCCCTGCGGAGACGAAGACGAGACCTTCGGCCTCGATCGCGGCGTGCTGCTCCGGGGTCGGCGGCCGCTCCGTCGTGGTCGTCACCTATCCCCTCCCCACCCGGCACATCGAGCCGAGCTTGCACCAGGACGGGCACGAGCCCTCCCGCGGGTCGTGTTTCACGTCGCCCTCGCGGATGCGGGCGACCATGCGGCGGGCGACGTCCTGAGCCCGCTCGACCTTTGCCCAGAAGTCCTTCTCGTCGACGTAGTCGCGCGCCGAGTAGCCCGGCACGCCGTCCGCGCGGGCGGTCGCCCGCAGCAGCCCTCGCGCCTTGCGGTCGCCGGACAGCGGCCGGTACAGCCCGCCCAGGGGCTCGACGCCGACCAGGTCGCGGAGAACCAGCATGTACAGAGGAATCTGAAGGCGCAGCTCGCGCTCGATCTCGGCCGCCGTATGCGCTTTCTTGCCGGACTTGTAGTCCCAGACGATGCCGCGGGCGGCGAACGGGTCGAGGTCGACGCGGTCGATCTTCCCCGAGAGCTGGAACGTCTCGAGGTCGAGGCCCCGCTGGAGCTCGGGAGCCGACCGTTCCGATCCGAACGAAACCTCGAACTTGCGCGGGACGAGCGGAAGCTCCGACTCGGCCTCCGCGCGCACGAGCGCCTCGAGGTCGCGCCAGAGCGTCTCGCGCAGCTCGCTGCGCTGGAGGTCGGTGAGCTCGAGCCGGTTCTCGGCGCCGCCCGCGATCGCCTCCGTCAGGCATTCGTCGAGGAACGCGAGCGCGTCGTCGAGCTGCTCGGGCGAGACCTGCTCGCAGCCGAGCCGCCGGGGCAAGCCGGAGAAGAACTTGAACAGCGTCTGGTGCGCGATCGAGCCCCGCATGCGCGCGTCGACCTGGGCGTCCATCGATTTCGGGTCGAGCATCCGCTCGACGAACCAGATCGACGAGCAGCCGGCGAACGCCTCCAGCTCGGTGACCCCGAACATCGTGCGCGCCGAGAGCGCCTCGAGCACCGCCGGGTCGGTGAGCCGGGTCGGCCGCCGGAAGGCATCGAGCGCCCGCGCCAGACGGCGCTGCCAGCCGTTCGCTTGCGCAATCGACTCGGCCGCAGCGCGGTCGGTGGTCGAGAGCCAGGAGACGGCACGGAGGCGCTCGCGTTCGCTCGGGGCGCCCGCCAGTGACCACACGAGCTCGGAGAGCGCGCGCTTCCGCGTCACGCGCGGCAGGTCGTCGGGACGGAGCACGGCCCGGACGTCCTCCCAGAACGGGCTCGGTTGGCGCGGCGCGCCGTCGTCGGTTGCGGCTTCGCGGACGAGATAGAGCCGCCGCGACGATCGCGTGCAGGCGGTGTAGAACAGGTAGCGGGCGCGCGAGACCGGGTCGGGCTTCGCGAGCCGGGCGCGGTCGCCGAGCGCGCGTCTCCGATCGTCGTCGAGGAACGGCGAGCTCTGGGCGCGCTGCGGGAAGACGCCCTCCTCGAGCCCGAGGACGAACACGACCTCCGCGCGGCGCGTGCGTGCGCGCAGCAGGTCCAGGACGGTCACATGCCCGGGGCGGACGGGGCCCAGCCGGACCTGCGCCCGCTCCAGCGACCCGACCAGCTCCTCGGTCGAGAGCTCCGAGCCGCGCTCGACCCAGCCGTCGAGCTCGTCCAGCAACCCGATCACCGTCTGGTACGTCCGCAGGTCGATCCGCGCCTCCTGCGACGCCGGCGGAGCGTCGAGCCCGTATGCCGAACGCAGCATCGAGGCGGCGAGATTGCGGACGGCCGCGATCGACGTCGGCGCCGAGCGCAGCCGCTCGAGCGCAGCGAGCGGCTGGCCGCGGAGCTCGACGATCGTCGCCTCGAGGCGCTCGGGCGAGCGGATCCCCCGGCCGCGCAGGCGGCCTTCGAGGAAGTCGGCATGGGCACGCGCGAGGCCGGAGTAGGGCGAGCGCAGGAAGCCGAACAGGTCGCGCCGGCCTCCGCCGAGCCAGGCGTAGCGGAGCAGCGCGAGCAGCGCCCGCCCGAGGCAGGTGTGCGCTGTCCTCACTGTCGCGTCGAGCCCGTAGGGGACGCCGAGGGCGCCGAAGGCCGCCTCGAGCGGCGCCCGCAGGCGCTCGACCGACGGACACACGACGAGCACCTGCTCGGGCCTCGTTCCGGAACGGAGGAGCTGGAGGATCTCGTCGGCGACGAGCTCGAGCGTCGCGCGGGTGCCGGCGCCCTCGAGGAAACGGATCGCACCCTCGGCCGGCGGCGCCGGCGGCGAGGCGTCCTCGAACAGCGCCCGCTCCAGGTGCGCCAGCGCCGGATGCGCGTACTCCGCGTACCGCGGCGGCAGCTCCTCGATCCGGCCCGCTGCCAGCGCCGTCAGGTCGGTGGCCGTGCGCTCGAGCGAGGCGAACGCGAGCCGGCCGGGTTCGTACTGCAACGACACCGTGACGTCCGCCCGGCCCGCGAAAGCCTCGAGCAGGCGCCATTGCGCACCGCTCAGGTCCTCGAAGCCGTAGGCATAGACCGGCCGCCCGTCCCAGGCGGCGAGCTCGTTCCCGATCCGGCCTGCGGCGTGCCCCCGCCTGAGCTCACGGTCCCAGAGCCCGAGCCGGTCGAGCTCCTCGCGATAGCGCCGGTAGAGCTCTGCGAGGTCGCCCTCGACGTCGTCGGGCTCGACCAGACCGGCTTCGAGCTCCGCGATCGCCGTGCCGAGCGCATCGCCGAAGCCGGCAAAGCGCGCAGATGCACCGAGGTCGCCGAGCGTGGCGCCCGCAACCACCCGGCGCAGGAGCAGCGACAGCTGTGCGTCGCCGGCGAGCGGCCTGGCGGCACCGTTCCCGCCCGCCAGTCGCTCGAAGACGTCGTCGAACGTCCCGATCACCCCGCCGAGGAGCGCCCCCGCGCGCGTGAGCAGGTCGCGCTCCACGCGTTCCACGTCCGACCCGGTCGGCACGATCAGGAGAGGCTCCCGCGCCAGATCGGCGAGGTAACGATCGAGGAGCAGAGCCACTTTGCCGGCGTTTGCCGGCCCGGCCAGCAACGTCAAGGCCATCGACCCATACTAGTCCTGGCTTCCGACGGCCCGGCTTACGCGGTCGGCCGGGAAACGGGAAAAGCCGGCCGCGACAGGGTTGCAGTCGCGTGGCCGGTGCCCTCGACAGGCGCGAAGCGCGTGAGAGAAGAGCGTGAAAACGGGAGTGGCCCCCGGGGACGGGACGGTGCCCGCCCCCGGGCGAGATCAGGCGGCTACCGACTTCGGCTTGCGCCCGCGGCGGGCGGTGGCGCGTCCGGGGAGGCCGGTCGCGCAGGAATCACAGAGATCGGCTTCCTTTGCGCCGCGGCGCGCGTCGGAAAAAGACAGGCGCATCGTCGCGCCCTTTCCTTCGTCGACTTCTCTGCCGCAGTTGTCGCAGACGAGTACGGTCTTGCGTGCCAATTCGCTCCTCCGAGTTTCGCAGGTCGGGATGCGAATCGTAGCGGAATGACAACAGGAATGCAGGTCGGATTGAACAGGAAATGGCGAGACGCGCCGGTTTTCCTCCCGCCCCGCGGGGAAGGACGCATCTCCATGGCGCGTCTCCGCCGTGTCGACTGCTCCCGGCCGGGAATCCGGCGCCTGCGGCGCGGTCGCGGCTTCACGTACGCCGACGAGGGCGGCGACCGGGTGACCGACGAGGAGACGCTCGAGCGCATCCGGAAGCTGGTGATTCCACCGGCGTGGGAGGACGTCTGGATCTGCCCACTGCCGAACGGCCACATCCAGGCGGTCGGCACGGACGCGCGCGGGCGGAAGCAATACCGCTACCACGACGACTGGCGACGCCGGCGCGACCGCGAGAAGTTCGCGCAGATGCTGGACTTCGGCCGCGCGCTGCCGCGGCTCCGCCGGCGCGTCGCGAGACAGGTGCGAGGAACGGAGCCGACCCGTGAGCGCGTCCTCGCGGGCGCCGTCCGCCTGCTCGACCGCGGGTTCTTCCGGATCGGCGGCGAGCTGTACGCCGAGGAGAACAACTCGTACGGGCTGGCGACGATGCTCAAGCGGCACGTACGACTCGAGCCCCGGAATGTCCTCGTCTTCGACTACCCGGCCAAGAGCGGCAAGCGCCGGCTGCAGTCGGTCGTCGATCCCGATGTCCACCGCCTCGTCGCCGAGCTGAAGGCCCGCCGCGGGGGCAGCGAGGAGCTACTCGCGTACAAGAACGGACGGCGCTGGCACGACGTCCGCTCCGCGGACATCAACGAGCACGTCAAGGAGCTGACCGGCGGCGACTTCAGCGCCAAGGACTTCCGGACCTGGAACGCAACGGTGCTGGCGGCGGTGGAGGTCGCCCGGGCGGCGCGGGGCGCGACCACGCGCACCGCACGCCGGCGGGTGGTCAGGCAGGCCGTCGAGGCCGTCGCGTCGTATCTCGGCAACACAGCGGCGGTTGCCCGAGCGTCGTACATCGACCCCCGCGTCTTCGACCGCTTCGACGCGGGCGTGACCGTCGCCGGCGCGCTCGCCGGCAACGGAGGGCAGGCTCTGGACGACCCGGCCGTCCAGAGCCGCGTCGAGCAGGCCGTGCTCGACCTCCTCTCCGGCGAGGACGGGCCCGCCTGAGAGAATCCGGCCGTGGACACGTCGACGATCGTCGTGCTCGAAGGGGACGAGACCGGGCAGGAGCTGCTCGAGGAGGCGCTGCGGGTGCTGGCACCCGACGTGATCGGCACGCAGCTCGAGCTTTCCAGGTTCGACCTCTCGCTCGGCAACCGGCGCTCGACGAAGAACGGGGTCGTGCACGAGGCGGCGGCGGCGCTCCGCGAGGCGGGACTCGGGCTGAAGGCGGCGACGATCACGCCGGAGGGCCGGGACGACGTCGGCTCGCCGAACCGGATCATCCGGGAGGAGATCGGAGGCAAGGTGATCGTCCGGACCGGCCGCAGGATCCCAGGCGTCGTTCCGTTCGGCGGCGTCCACGCCCCCATCTCCGTCGTGCGGATGGCGGTCGGCGACGCATACGGGGCGAAGGAGTGGCGCGAGGGCGAGGGTGACGACGAGGCCGCCTTCCGGACGGAGCGCATCGAACGCCGGATCTGCCGCGCAGTGGCCGAGTTCGCGTTCCGCGAGGCCGAGCGCGCCGGCGCGAAAGTGTTCGGCGGCCCCAAGTACACGGTCAGCCCTACCTACGAGGGGATGCTCAAGGAGGAGATGGACGTGGCGGCCGCGCGCCATCCCGACGTCCCCTACGAGCCGCAGCTGATCGACGCGACGTTCGCGCTGCTGGTCGCCGCCGCCGGCGATCCGCTGATCATCCCGGCGCTGAACCGCGACGGAGACATCCTCTCCGACCTCGTGCTGCCACTGTTCGGGTCGATCGCCGGGGCCGAGTCGCTGCTCGTGGCCTTCGACGACGACTTCGAGCCGGACGCGGTCATGGCCGAGGCGGCCCATGGGACCGCCCCTTCGCTGCAGGGCAAGAACGTCGCCAACCCGATGGCGATGATCCTGGCCGGCGCCGCGCTGCTCGGCCATGCGGACGGGACCTCCCTGGCCGGGCGGGCGATCCGCGAGTCCTGCCTCGAGGCAGTCGCCGACGGCGTGCGCACGGCGGACCTCGGCGGCCACGCGGGGACGAGCGAGTTCACCGAGGACGTCATCCGCCGCGTGCGGACGAAACTGGAGGTCTGGGCGACGCTCTAGGCGCGGCGGCGATTGAACCGCCGGGCGTCGCTAGCCGTTTCGGGCGTTCGCCGCCGCGCGCTCGGTCCGGGCGGCGCAGAAGGCTCCTGAGTTCCACACGTCGAGGAAGGCGTGGGCGATCTCCGGGTCGAACTGCGTCCCGGCGCAGCGGTCGACTTCCTCGGCGGCACGGGCGGCCGGGCGTGCGGGGCGATACGGCCGGTCCGACGTCATCGCGTCGTAGCTGTCGACGACGCCGAGGATTCGGGCGACGAGCGGGATCGCCGAACCGACCCGGCCGCTCGGGTAGCCGGCCCCGTCCCAGCGCTCGTGGTGGTAGAGAACGGCGGGGAGCACCGGCCGGAGGGAGCGGTCGAGCGAGACCAGCCGCGCGCCGATCTCGGGGTGGGCACGCACCTCGCGCAGCTCGCTCTCGGTCAGCGGCCCCGGCTTGTGCAGCACCTCGTCGCGCACTCCGAGCTTGCCGACGTCGTGGAGCGCCCCGCCGAGCTGGAGCAGCGTCAGCTCCGACTCGTCGCAGTCGAGCCGCAGCCCGACCTCGTACGCCATGCTCGCCACGCGCGCCGAGTGGCCGCAGGTGTACGGGTCGCAGTTCTCGACCGCTTCGGAGAGAGCGAGAAGAGCGCTCACGGACCGCTCGTGTTCGACCCGGCCGCGCGTATCCCTCCAAAGGGTGACACGGCTCGGCGGGCACAATGACGGCATGTTCCAGTCGATCGTCGATGCGATCTCCGGCTCGGCCTGGAGCTACGGCATCGTCTTCGCCGTCTCCGCCATCGACGCCTTCTTCCCGATCGTCCCGAGCGAGGCGACGGTGATCGCCGCCGGTGTGCTCGCCGGCAGCGGCGACCTGAAGATCGGCCTGGTCGTCCTCGCGGCCGCGACCGGGGCGGTCGCCGGCGACAACGTCTCGTACTGGATCGGGCGAACGCTCGGCGAGCGAATCGCAGGGAGGCTCTTCAAAGGCGAGCGCCGCAGGCACCTCGACCGAGCCCATCGCCTGCTCGAGGAGCGGGGCGGCTACCTGATCATCGTCGGCCGGTTCATCCCCGGAGGCCGGACCGCGGCCACCTTCGCCGCGGGCAGTCTCGACTGGCCCTGGCGGCGGTTCATCTTCTACGACGTGATCGCGGGCATCATCTGGGCGTCGTATGCCGCGCTGCTCGGCTACTTCGGCGGGAAGGCGTTCGAGAACGCGCCGTGGAAGGGTCTCCTGGTCGCGTTCGCGGTCGCGGCGTCGGTCGCCGGTCTCATCGAGCTGGTCCGGTGGTACCGGAAGCGGTCGGCGCAGCCTTCCTGAGACCTCGCCCGGCCGCGCCCAATAGCATTGGCCCGTGCGAATCGGGGTCCCGAGGGAGACGGCGCCGGGCGAGCGCCGCGTGGCGCTCGTCCCGGAGGTGGTCGCCAAGCTTGTCGAGGCGGGGCACGAGGTGGCGGTCGAGCGCGGCGCCGGAAGCGCCGCGTCGTTCGAGGACGGCGCGTACGCCGAGGCGGGCGCAACCGTCGCCGACGGCGCCTGGGACGCCGACGTGGTCGTCAAGGTGCAGAAACCGACGGCCGACGAGGCCGGCCGCCTGCGCACCGGCGCCGTCCTGATCGGCTTCCTGCAGCCGCTCACCGACAGGGAGGGGATCGACCGGCTCGCCGCCCAGGGGGTGGTGGCGTTCGCGATGGAATCGATCCCGCGGATCACCCGTGCACAGTCGATGGACGCGCTTTCGTCGCAGGCCACGGTCGGCGGGTACAAGGCGGCCCTGATCGCAGCCGACAGACTGCCGCGCTTCCTGCCGATGCTGACCACGGCGGCCGGGACCGTGCAGCCGGCCAAGGTGCTGGTGATCGGCGCCGGCGTCGCCGGGCTCCAGGCGATCGCGACCGCACGCCGTCTCGGCGCGGTCGTGTTCGGTTTCGACGTCCGGGCCGCGGTCAGGGAGCAGATCGAGTCGCTCGGCGCAAAGTTCCTCGACCTCGGTGTGAAGGGCGAGGAGACCGCCGGCGGCTACGCGGCCGAGCTGACGGCCGAACAGCAGGCGCAGCAGCAGGCCGAACTCGAGAAACGCCTTCCCGACTTCGACGCCGTGATCACCACTGCGGCGATCCCCGGCCGGCCGGCGCCGAGGTTGATCCCGGCCAGCGCCGTCGAGGCCATGCGTCCGGGATCGGTGATCGTCGACCTCGCCGCCGAGACCGGCGGCAACTGCGAGCTGACCGAGCCCGGCGAGGAGGTCGTGCGCGAGGGTGTGACGATCGTCGGCCGGCTGAACCTGCCGAGTGAGATGCCCTACCACGCGAGCCAGCTCTACGCACGCAACGTCCAGGCGCTGCTCACCCATCTCGCGCCGGAAGGGACCCTCGTGCTCGACTTCGAGGACGAGATCACCGCCGGCGCCTGCGTGACCCGCCAGGAGGCGGCAGCCGGGTGAACACGAGCTTCCTGATCGAGCTCACGGTCCTGATCCTGGCCGCGTTCCTCGGCGTGCAGGTGATCTCGAAGGTGCCGACGCTGCTGCACACGCCGCTGATGTCGGGAACGAACGCCATCCACGGGATCGTCATCGTCGGCGCGATCATCGTCGCCGGCGCGCACGGCCAGCCGACCTGGCTGCGGATCGTCTCGCTCGCCGCCGTCGCACTGGCAACGGGGAACGTCGTAGGCGGCTTCGTCGTCACCGACCGGATGCTGGAGATGTTCAAGCCGAAGAAGCGGCGCGAGGAGCCGACCGAAGAGAAGGCGGAATGAGCCGGACGGACGGGATCTACCTCGCCTACCTGGTCACGATCGTCTGCTTCATCGTCGCGCTCCAGTTCCTCTCGCACCCGGCGCGGGCGCGCCACGGCAACTGGATCGGCGCCGTCGGGATGGCGTTCGCGATCGTCGCCACCTTCTTCACGCCCGGACTGACCAACTACGCCTCGATCCTCGTGGTGATGGCGGTCTCGGCCCCGGTGGGTGCGTACGCGGCGCGCGCCGTGAAGATGACCGCGATGCCCGAGATGGTGGCGCTGTTCAACGGCGTCGGCGGCGGCGCGGCGGCGCTGGTCGCGCTCGCGGACTTCCACAACTCGATCCCTGCGCCCGGCAAGCTCGACTACGACGTCTCGGTCTCGATCGTGCTCTCGGCGCTGATCGGCAGCGTCTCGTTCGCCGGCAGCATGATCGCCTTCGCGAAGCTGCGTGAGCTGATCGGAGGCAGACCGATCACCTATCCGGGCCAGCAGAAGGGCAACCTGATCCTGCTCGCGGCGCTGGTCGTGCTGGGCGCCCGGATAGTCTTCTTCGACCCGCAGAAGGAGATCCTGCTACTCCTGGTCGTGCTCGGCGGGCTCGCGTTCGGCGTCCTGTTCGTCCTGCCGATCGGCGGCGCGGACATGCCGGTGGTGATCTCGATGCTGAACGCGTTCACCGGGGTCGCCGCGGCGGCGACCGGCTTCGCGCTCCACCAGAACGTCCTGATCGTCAGCGGCATGCTCGTCGGCGCGTCGGGCAGCCTGCTGACGCTGATGATGGCCCGGGCGATGGGCCGCTCGGTGTCGAACGTCTTCTTCGGCGCGTTCGGCCAGCTCCAGACGACCGCGGGGGCGGAAGGACCAGCGGCCGACGGCGGGACCGTGCGCTCGACCACCGCCGAGGACGTCGCGGTGATGCTCGCCTACGCCGACCGCGTGATCGTCGTCCCCGGGTACGGGCTCGCCGTCGCGCAGGCCCAGCACGCGGTGCGCGAGCTCGCTGACGAGCTGGAGAAGCGCGGCGTCGACGTCAAGTACGCGATCCATCCCGTCGCCGGGCGCATGCCCGGCCACATGAACGTCCTCCTCGCCGAGGCGAACGTGCCCTACGACCAGCTGGTCGAGATGGACGAGATCAACCCGGAGTTCGAGCGCACCGACGTCGCGCTCGTGATCGGGGCGAACGACGTCACCAACCCCGACGCGCGCGCGAACGCCGGCAGCCCGATCTACGGCATGCCGATCCTCGACGTCGACAGGGCGCAGACCGTGGTCGTGCTGAAGCGCTCGATGCGGCCCGGATTCGCAGGCGTCGACAACCCGCTCTACACGCTGCCGAACACGCAGATGCTGTTCGGGGACGCGCGCGAGTCGGTGGTGAAGCTCGCCGCCGCCGTCAAGGCGCTGTGATCCCGCTCTTCCGCGCGCAGGACGTCGAGGCTGCCGTCTCGCCGGGGAGCGCGGTCGAGGCGGTGCGGGACGGGTTCGTGGCATACGAGCGCGGCGAGTGGACGATGCCGCCGAAGGTCTACGTGCCCGCGTATCCGGCTGGCGATTTTCGCGCCATGCCGGCGCTCGGGGCCGGTCACGCGCTGCTCAAGTGGGTGACGTCATATCCGGGCAACCCGGCGCGCGGACTGCCGACGGTGGCGGGGCTGGTGCTGCTGTCGGACGCCTCCGACGGGCATCTGGTTGCGGTGCTCGACGCGGGTGCGGTCACGGCGCGGCGCACCGGAGCGGCGGCGGTGCTCGCGGCGGAGACGCTGGGGCGTCCCGGCACGGCGGCGGTCGTCGGCGCGGGTGTGAACGGGAAGGCGGCGGCCCGAACATTTGTCGCCCGCGGCCAGGACGTGCTGCTCTGGGACGTCGACCCCGCGCGGGCAGAGGCGGCCGCGGAGGAGGTCGGAGCGCACGTGGCGTCGTCGCTCGGCGAGGCGCTGGCAGCCGACCGGCTCGTGACCATGACGCCGGGCAACGAGGTGCTCCTGCCGGAGGGCTCGCTCCGTCCCGGCCAGCACGTGTCCCTGATGGGCGCCGACGGCCCGGGGAAGGCCGAGATCGCGGTCGAGGAGCTCATGCGCGCGCAGGTCTTCTGTGACGACTGGGAGCAGGCGAGCCACGGCGGCGAGCTGGCCGCCGCGGTGACGGCGGGGCGCCTCGACCGGGAGCAGGTCACGACGCTGGGCGCGGTCCTGGTCGGCGAGGCGCCGGGCCGCGAGTCCGATTCGGACATGACGGTCTTCGACTCGACCGGCCTCGCGATTCAGGATCTTGCGATCGCGCTGGCGGCGATGGAGCGAGCAGGAGACTTGGACGTCTCTGCGATCGACCTGTAGCGGTCGGTGCACGAGCGGCGTCGCCTGACCCCCGGTTCGCCGCGGGTGCAACTAGTCTCGAGGCGTGCTGGGTCGCCTCCGAGGAACGATTCAGAACGTTTTGGTGCAGCACGCTCCGATGTGGCTCCGCTTCCTCTACCCGACGCCCAAGCTCGACGTGCGTGCCGTCGTCCTCCACGAAGCCAAGCTGCTGCTCGTTCACGAGGCGACCGATGGACGATGGTCACTGCCCGGCGGCTGGATCGACCTCGGGGACTCCCTGAGCCGAGCGGCCGCGCGCGAGGTGCGTGAGGAGTCGGGCTACGACGTCAGGGCGGTGAAGCTGATCTCGGTCTCGAACGTCGATCATCGGCCGGATGGTCGCCGGACGCGGATCAACCTTTTTCGGCTACTCGTCCAGTGCGAGTTGACCTCGGAAGAGCCGGGCCCGATCCAGGGCGCAGAGACCACCGAGGCACGCTTCTTCAGCGTCGACGAGTTGCCGGAGCTCTCCCTCGCGCGTGTCAGACCGGCCGACATGGAGCGAGTCCTCGAGCATCACCTGGACCCGAGCAGGCCCGCGGACTTCGACTAGCGAAGACGAGCTCAGACGTCCCAGCCGACGTCGTCGCCGGTCTCGAGCTTCGTCCAGAAGGTGATCTCCGGCTCGCCGGTCGCGACCTCCTGCATCATCGGCCCGATCGCCGCCTCCTGCTCCCCATAGAACCGCTGGAAGCTCTCGGCGTCGGGCCATTCGTCGATCACCATCAGCTTGCCGTCGGAGCCGTAGAAGCGGTGGGCGATCACGCCGTGGCCTTTCGCGGCCTCGACAATCGCCTGCAGCCGGGCCGGGTCCTCTCCGGCGACGCGCTCCATCGCCTGCGGGTCGCCCGGCACTACCAGCGTTACGATCACTGACACGACAGCCTCCTTGGTCGGGAACGTGGGCGCGATTCTCCCAGGTACGCTCCCGCCCATGGCAACCATCGTGCATTTCGAGCTTCCCTCGGCCGACACCGACCGGGCAAAGGCGTTCTGGAGCGGCGTGTTCGGGTGGACGTTCGGCGGGATGACCGAGCCGTTCGTGTACCTGATGACCGAGGGCGAGCAGCCGGTCGCGGCGATCTTCCAGTCGGAGGAGGCCGGCAGCGGCCCGATCGTCTACATGGCGACGGAAGACATCGACGCGACGATCGCCAAGATCCGCGACGCCGGCGGCTCGGCAGACGACAAGCAGGCGATCCCGCAGACCGGCTGGCTCGCCCGCTGCAAGGACACCGAGGGCAACGCGTTCTCGCTCTTCCAGGGTGACCGGAGCGTGCCCGGCGACCTCGGCCAGGGCTAGACGAGGCGAGCCGGGTCGAACAGGGCGAGCTCGGGCGCGGATCGCCCGAGGATCGCCCCTGCGACGAGCTCGCCGCACAGAAAGCCGAGCACGTTGCCGTGACCGGAATAACCGCCAGCGACCCACGCGCGGTCGTCGCCGCGGATGCGTCCGACGACCGGGAGGAAGTCGAGGACGAGCCCGAACAGCCCGGCCCAGCGGTAGTCGACCCGCAACGGACGCCCGACGAGCTCGGCGACGAAGCCCTCGAGCGCACCCTGGATGCCGGGCGTCGTCACCTCGTCCGTCGTGAACTCGTCCTGGAGAGCCGAGTCGCGGAAGCCTCCGGCCAGGATGCGGCCGTCCGGCGCCTGCTGCCAGTAGTCGAAGCCGTGCCGGCCGTAGTGCGGGCAGTCGAAGACCTGCTCCGACAGCGGCTCGGTGGCGATCATCTGGCCGCGGGTGGGCACGATCAGGCCTTCCAGCTCGCCGAGCAGCCCACTCGGGTACCCGTCGGTCGCCACCAGCACGTGCTCGGCGTCGAGCTCGTCGAGCGAGTCGACGCGGCTGTGCTCGTGGATCTCGACACCTGCCTCTGCTGCTTCGACCGCCAGTCGCCGGACCAGGCGGGCGGGCTGGAGGGCGGCGTCGGGGGGATGAAAGATCGCGGCGCGGAAGCGACCCTCGAGCGGCTCGTCGATCCAGTCGGCGGCGAAGCCGCCCGCGCGTAGCCCCTCGAGCTCGGTGGCGAGCGCGTCGCGCTCCTCGTCGTCCGCTGCGAGTCGCAGGCTGCCCGTCCGGCGGAGGGCATCCCCAGCCAGCTCCTCCAGCCGATCGAGCGCCTGCTCGGTCTGCTGCCACAGCCACACGGCGGCGTCGCGGCCGACGGTCTCGACCGTGACGTCGAACGGCGCCGCACAGCCACGCAGGGCGAAGCCGCCGTTGCGTCCGCTCGCGCCCCCGGCGATCTCACGCGCGTCGTGGAGTTGCACCTTGAGGCCGGCTTCGGCGAGGCGCAGTGCGGCCGCGCAGCCGGTGACGCCGCCGCCGACGACGACCGCATCCGGAAGCCCGTCGAGGCGCCGGCTCGGAATCGGCGGCGCCGGCTCGTTCAGCCAGTAGCTGGTCAGCTCAGCAACGAGGTCGCCCTGCGCATCGGCACGAAGGCGAGGTTACCGACGTCCCTGGTTCCTCTGACGGTGTTGTAGGCGTAGGCGATCCCGGGGGCTTCCACCTGGAGCGCGGTGATCGCGCGCGGTGCGGTCGCCAGCACTGCGTCCTTCCCGTCGGCGAGCCGTAGGACGTGCACGGTGCGCCCGACGGCGTAGGCGGCGATGCCCGAGTGGGCATCGAGCTTCGCCGCCCCGGCCGCGACGCGGAGGGTCCGCACGGGCGCACCGGTCCTTGCGTTGAAGATCTCGACGGTCCGGGTCCTGGTCAGGACCAGGAGGTGGTCCTTCCGCAGCGCGACCTCGCGCGCCGAGCTCGGCGCGATCGTCCGCAGTAGCCGTCCGGACTCCGTGTCGTAGAGCGCGACCTTCTGGTCGGCGCGGAGAACCGCGATTCGGTGGAGGTCGAGCGAACCGGCGCGGAGGGTCCCGTTGCCGGCGGCGATCGTCGCCAGCTCCCCGTCGAGGCGCCGGAGCGCCGCCTTCGTGATCGCCCCGGACGCATTCGTCGTGAACTGGTCGACGGCGATGCGGTCGCCGCTCCCGACGAGCCCGCTGAGCCATCCCCCGGCCAGCGTGCCGTCGACGTCGCCGGTGCGCAGCACGTTCGCGACGAGCTTCTCTCGTGGTCGCGGGACGGAGGCCCTGTAGAGGACATCGGCGCTCTCGGTGTTCCCGCCCATGTTGACGATCCAGGCGAGGCGTGTGCCCGCCACGGCGATCTCCGTCACGCCGCCGCCCGTGCTGGTGGAATCGGCCGCGCAAGTGCCTCGACCGCTGACGCGAGCGGCGCTGCCGTTCAGGACGTTCCAGGAGAAGACGCTGGTGCAGCTCGAGCCGCCCTCCACCGCATAGGCGAGCCGGGTCCCGTCCATCGCGATGGCCTCGATCCATCCGCTCGTGTTCTTGACGTGCGCAACCGGACCAGGTGCCGCGCCGGCCGGAACGGCCAGGAGGAGGAGCAGGGCGGCGATCGCGACGGCGCGCATGGACTCATCGTCGCGTCGCCGCCCGATAGATCCCTGAAGTTTCCGTAAGGAGTTCGTGTAGGTCGAGCTCGGCGAGAGCCGCTGCCACCCTCCCGGCGTCGAGCCCGAGCGCCCGCACGAGCTCGTCGGCCGAGGCTGGGCCCTCAGCGAGCCGCACGAGCATCGCCTCGGCCGACGGGGACAGAGGTGGCGCCGGCCGCTCCGCGGCCGTCAGTCCGAACGACTCGAGCACGTCGGCGACGGAGGTCGCAGCCGTCGCGCCGAGCCGCAACAACGCGTTCGTCCCTGCCGAAAGCGCACTCGTGATCTCGCCGGGCACCGCGAACACCTCTCGTCCTTCCTCGAGAGCGAGATCGGCGGTGATCAACGCGCCGCTCTTCTCCCGTGCCTCGACCACCACGATCGCCTCCGCGAGGCCGGCGACGATCCTGTTCCGCGCCGGAAAACGCCAGGGCGACGGCTCCACGCCGGGCGCATACTCGGCGACGACGAGGCCGGCGGCGCAGATCCTCCGTGCGAGGTCCGCGTGTGCGGCTGGATAGCTGCGGTCGATGCCGCAGCCCAGGACGGCGACGGTAGTGCCGCCTGCGTCGAGCGCGCCGCGGTGCGCTTCGCCGTCCACACCGCGCGCCATGCCGCTGACCACCACCAGACCGGCCGCCGCGAGCTCGCGCCCGAAGGCCCGCGCCACGTGCCGGCCGTACGGCGAGCACGCGCGGGCGCCGACGATCGCGACGGCGGGCTGATCGAGCAGCTCCGAGGCGCCCTCGCCACGGAGGAAGAGCCCGGCCGGCGGATCGAAGATCGAGCGTAGTGCTCCCGGGAACGCGGGAGCTGAGCGCGGCAGCCAGCGGACGCCCACCTCGGCCAGGCGTTTCCGGAATGCCGCCTCGTCGAACCGCTCGCGGAACCTCGCGTATCTTCCGTCCCGCGGCCCGGAGACCAGATGGCTTCCGGTCTCGGATGCAAAGACGGCCAGGGCGAGCTCGCTCATGAGCCTCCCGGCCCCGTTTGCCAGGCATCGCTCGTCGCCGCGACCGACATGGCGGGCGCGGCCCGCGTCATTCCCCGGAGTGCGGCGGCCGTCGGGGAGGGGGGCACGCGGGGGGACCCGGCCGTTCCCCCCGCGCGAGCGAGTTCGCGCGAAGCGCGGCGAGCGACAATCACATCGGCTCCAGCTCGCGTGGCGATCGGTAGGCGAGGGACTCGGCGACGTGCTCCGGCCGGACCTCCTCGGCTCCGGCGAGGGCGGCCGCCGTGCGGGCGACGCGAGCGACTCGCGCCCGGCCGCGCCCGGAGAGCGGCAGCCGCTCGACCGCCTGCGACAGCAGCCCGTCGGCCTCTGCCGTGCGTCGCGGCGCGTGCACGGCGAGCAGCTCACGGGCCGCCTCGACCCGCTCCGCCACCGCCGCCGACGCTTCGGACGGGCCGGCTGCGAGCTCCCCTGCGCGTGGGCGGGGGACGGTGACCACCAGGTCGAACCGGTCCAGGAGCGCCCGCGAGAGCTTGTCGCGGAACGACGCGAGGCGCTGCGGTGAGCACGAGCACTCGACAGCGGGATCGCCTCTTGCCCCGCAGGGACACAGGTTCATCGTCCCGACGAGCTGGAACCGGGCCGGATAGACCGCCCGTCCCTCGGCCCGCGCGACGCTGACCACTCCGTCCTCGAGCGGCTGGCGCAACGCCTCGAGGGCCGGGCGCATGAACTCGGGCAGCTCGTCGAGGAGCAGCACTCCGCGGTGGGCGAGGCTGACCTCACCCGGACGCGCCGACCGGCCGCCCCCGACGATCGCAGCCATGGAGGCGCTGTGGTGCGGTGCTCTGAACGGCGGGTCGCGCACCAGCGGACGCTCGGGCGAAAGCAGCCCGGCGACGGAGTGGATGCGGGTCACCTCGAGCGCCTCGCCCGAATCGAGCGGCGGCAACAGCCCGGGCAGCCGGCGGGCCAGCATCGTCTTGCCCGTCCCCGGTGGCCCCGCAAGGAGCAGGTTGTGACCGCCGGCGGCCGCGAGCTCGAGCGCCCGGCGGGCGCGTTCCTGCCCGCGGACGTCGGCAAGGTCGGGGTGCGCCGGAGGCTCCGAGGCGCCGAACGCGCACGGCTCGTAGGGCGCCGGCTCGGCCTCACCGCGGAGGTACGCCGCGGCCTCGCCGAGATGCTCGACCGGAACCGGTTCGATCCCGGCCAGGGCGGCCTCGGGTGCCGATTCGGCCGCACAGAGCATCCGCTCCATGCCTGAGCGCCTTGCTCCCTCGGCTGCGGCCAGGACACCGCCGACCGGGCGAACGCGGCCGTCGAGGCCGAGCTCGCCGAAGGCCGTGTGGGCCGACAGCCGTTCGGGCGCGACCTGGTGCGACGCGCCGAGTACCGCAAGGGCGATCGGGAGGTCGAACCCGGAGCCTTCCTTTCGGAGATCGGCAGGCGCGAGGTTCACCGTGATGCGGCGGGACGGAAAGAAGAGCTCGGCGGAGGCGATTCCGCTCCGCACGCGATGCTTCGCCTCCTGGCAGGCCCGGTCGGCGAGGCCGACGATCGTGAACGCCGGCTGGCCGAGCTCGACGTGGGCCTCCACCTCCACCCGGCGCGCGTCGAGCCCGACGAGCGTGTGAGTGAGCATCCGGGCGAGCACGCACCCATGAAAGCGGCGAAGGATCGACGCGTCTGTGGCAAGTGTGTGCCGAAACCGTGCTGTCCGGGCGCGGCCGAGCAACCGCGTCCGCGGCCACGACTAGGCTGGCTGCCCGTGGCGGGTAAGAGTCAGGAAGCCATCTATGCCGACATCGATCTGGAACTCTCCTGGTCGGAGGACGCTCTGCCACAGGCCGAGCGCACCAAGCACGTCCACAGTCTGCATCCCTACCTCGGCAAGTTCATTCCCCAGCTGGTCGAGACTTTTCTCCGACGCCACTTCTCTCCCGGAGACACGATCTACGACCCGTTCATGGGTTCCGGGACGACTCTGGTCGAAGCGAACGTCTACGGCGCAAATGCGATCGGCTCTGACATCTCGGCGTTCAACTGCCTGCTGGCGACCGTCAAGACCGCTCGGTATCCGCTCGGAGCGCTCGAACTCGCAATTCGCGGCACGCTCGAAGCTGCGCGCCGCCAGACCACGAGCGAGGACGAGAGCACGGACTGGTTGCGGCGTTGGTACGCGCCGCGTGCGCTGACCGAACTCATGGCGTATCGAACTGCGGCGGGCCGTCTGGCTGACCAGCACGACGACGTCGCTCGCGTGATCCTTTCGCGCGCAGCCCGGTCGGCGCGCTTGACGACGCATTTCGATCTCGACTTCCCGCGATCTCCGACGACCGGCCCCTACCACTGCCTCAAGCACAAGCGGGAGTGCAGGCCCGTCGAGGAAGCCTGGAAGTTTCTCGTCCGATACTCGAACGACACGCTTCGGCGACTGCGTGAGTTTGCAACGCTGCAAACAGACCGGCAGGTTGACGTTCTCCACGCCGATGCTCGCACCGCGAGTTTGCCGGCGACGCCCACCGGGGTGATCACGTCGCCGCCGTACCCGGGACTGATCGACTACCACGAGCAACATCGGTACGCGTACGAGCTCCTCGGCTTGGTCGACCGACGTTCCGAAGAGATCGGCGCGGCAGATGCGGGTCGAGGAAAGGCTGCACTCGCGTCCTACATCGACCTGATGGGCGAGGTTCTCCGAAACACGGCAGCCCAGCTGCGAAGAGGCGCCCCCGTGCTGATCGTCGTCAACGACTCCCACGATCTCTACCCGGCGATCCTGGCAAGTGCCGGTCTTCAACTCGAGGACCGCGTCACGAGACATGTGAATCGGCGCACCGGGCGCCGGGCCGGCGAGTTCTTCGAAGACGTACTCGTCTGCCGGACGCCCTGATCCTTCGACTCGTGGATCACAACGGGGAGCGCATCGAGCAAGCGCTCGGCGCGTTCACGGACGGCTGGATCGCCAAAGCAGTACGACGAGCTGGCGGGGATCTAGACGATTCCGCGGTTCCTGTCGTACTCGCGCAGCCGTGCGATGCGCTCCTCGATCGGCGGATGCGTCGAGAACAGCGCCGTCATGCCGGCACCGCTGAACGGGTTGACGATGTAGAGCGTCTCGGTCGCCGGGTTGACCTGCATCGGCAGCGCCTGCCGGCCGCGCTCGAGGTTCTCGAGCGCCTGGGCGAGCGGCTCGCCGGTTCCGAGCATGCGGGCGGCAGTCGCGTCGGCCAGGTACTCCCGCTGGCGGGAGACCGCGAGCTGGAGCAGCGACGCCGCGATCGGGGCGATGATGATCAGCAGGAGCGAGCCGATCGCGCCCAGCGGGTTGTCGTCGTCGTCTCCGAAGATGCCCATGAAGAAGAAGATGTTTCCGATCGCGGAGATCGCGCCGGCGATCATGGCGGCGATCGACGACACGAGGATGTCGCGGTTCTTGACGTGCGAGAACTCGTGGGCGAGCACGCCGCGAACCTGGTCGCGGGGCATCAGCTGGAGCAGCCCCTGCGTGACCGCCACCGCCGCATGCTCGGGGTTGCGCCCCGTCGCGAACGCGTTCGGCTGATCGGAGGGGATCATGTACACGCGCGGCTTCGGCACGTCGTACAGCTGTGCCAGCTCGGCCACGAGGTGGTGCAGGTCAGGCGCCTCCGCCTCGGACACCTCCTGCGCGCGGGCCGCCCTGATCGCGAACTTGTCCGACCAGAAGTACGCCGCCAGGTTCATGAAAACGGAGAAGAGGACGAAGAACCACAGCGCAGCTCCCCCGATCGCGTAGCCCACACCGATGAACAAAGCGGTCAGGCCCGCGAGGAGGACCCACGTACGGGCTTTCGTGCTGAAGCTTGCTCGAGTGACGTTCACGGAACTCCTTTCGGCTGACGCAAACGTGATACCTGTCAGCCGAAGGTTTCTCCCGCCGCCTGCCACGGCCGACGCGCCCGGGCCTCCTGAGAGACCGTTCTGACGAGCTACGTCCGTTCGGGGATAGTGCCCCTCGGCAAGCAGCATTGTACCGACGGCGCCGGATCTCGGCATGAAGGCCGGCTTTAGCCGTCGAACGCGACGAAGAGACGTCTGGGACCTTCGATTCCTTTGAGTTCGTGCAGGCCGCGCTCTTCGAAGCGGAGTCCTGAGCCTGCCACGATGTCACGCACCGTCTCTGAGACGAGAAGCTCGCCACCGGCGGCCTTCGCCATCACGCGCGCGGCAAGGTGGACGGCAATGCCGCGGAGAGCTCCATCGCGCTCCTGTACCTCACCGATGTGGACGCCGCCCCGAACACGCACACCGAGCTGCTGTGCGTGCTCCTGGAAGCGACGGCCTGCCCGGATCGCGCTCACGGGGCCCTCGAAGGCGGCCATGAGGCCATCGCCGGTCTGGTCGATGAGCGTGCCGCCGAAGGCGGCGACGGCGTGCCCGCCGAGGCGACCGTACTCAGCAAGCAAGTCTGCCCAGCGCTCGTCCTCCAGCTGGCGGGCGAGCGCTGTCGACTCCTCGATGTCGCACTGCAAGATCGCCCGCACCTTGCCCGGCTCGCGCACGGCAGGCCGAACACCGGTCACGAACGCCTCGATCTCCGTACCGAGCGCGTCGACGTCGCCCAGCCAGATGAGGTGCTGTCCGCCCGAGAGCTCGACGAAGCCGGCCCCGGGTATGCGCTCGGCCATGTAGCGAGCCGCCTCGGGCGGCCCGATGGGGTCACCGGCCCTGCTCAGCACGAGCGTCGGCACGCCGATCGAGCCGAGCAGTGGACGGATGTCGATCTGATGATTGGCGACGATCAGGCCAGCCGCTGCTGCGGGGCTTGCTCCGGCCTGCTGGTAGGCGGCCCAGCGCTGCATGAAGCGCTGGTCCGCCTTCGCCCCGACCCCCGGCGCGCGCTCCGGATCGCCCCAGGTCTCCTCGATCTCGGCCGCGAGCGCTTCCGAGTCCACTCCCTCCTCCAGTCCCCACGGGTAATCCGCCTTGGGCGCAAAGCACGCCTGCGTGCCGTAGAGCACGAGGCTCTGCACCCGCTCCGGATGGGCGACGGCAAGCAGCACAGCGAGCGGCCCGCCCTCGCTCCAGCCCATCACGTTCGCCCGCTCGAGCCCGACCGCATCCATCACCGCGCGTGCGTCTTCCATTCGCTCCTCCAGCGTCGGCACCCCCGGCGGCCGATCCGAGAGTCCGGTGCCCCGCTTGTCGAACCGAACCAGGCGAGCGAAGGAGGTCATGCGCTCACACCAGCGCACCCAGGTCGGCTCCTCCCAGTCAAGCGCAAGATGGGAGATCCACCCAGGAATCATCAGCAGGTCGGGCGGCCCCTCGCCGACAACTTGGTACGCGATGCTGACATCCCGCTGCGCACGTACCGAACCGGAGGCGGCATCGTCGCAAGGATAGGAGGATTCCGGCGAATGTCGCTGCCTGTTCGCCGGCGCGAAGCCTCGACAGGGAGAGATTCCTTTGGATCCGGCTCGGTCGCTATCGCTGGTTGTCGAGCGCACCTTCGCCTGGCTGCGCCAGTTCAAACGACTGCTCGTCCGCTACGAACGGCGCGTCCCACATCCACGAAGCCTTCCTCGCCATCGGCTGCTGCCTCGTCTGCTACCGCCGACTCAGGAACGCCTCATTGTGAAAGGAGCTCTGAGAGCGGGAGCCGCTCGTGGGCGTCACCCGGGTACGAGGACGACCCGGGAGAGCCTCCCCTCGCGAATCGCGACCGCCTCGTATACGACCTCCAACCCCGCTGTCTCGGGATGAGACGCCAGCCACGCCTCACCTGCCTGCCAGAGCCGGCGGAGCTTCTCCGCGGTGATCATCTCCAGCGGATCGCCGTAGCCCGGACCGCTCTTCGCCTTCACCTCGCAGAACACGAGGCGGCGCCCGCGCCGGAGGACGAGATCGAGCTCGTACCCGCCCGCCCAGACGTTCGAGCCGATCAGCCGGTAGCCGCGCAGCCGGTAGTGAAGCCGAGCCCGCTGCTCGGCGGCGCGGCCTCTACTCCGGGTCGACGGCGGCGAGGGCGTCGGCGTCGGGGAGGTAGCAGAGGGCCTGGAACGAGCGCCGGTGGATCTCGCACGGCCCGCGCTCGCGGACGACGGCGGAGTGGGCCGGGGTGATGTAGCCGACGTGGGAGACGAAGCCGTAGCGCGGAAAGAGCGCGTCCATCCGCCGCATCAGCCGGTCGCGCGTCACCTTCGCCACCACCGAGGCGGCGGCGATCGCGGCGCTCCGCTCATCGCCGTCGACCACCGCTGTGTGCGTGGGCGCCGAGGGGCCGAGCCGGAAGCCGTCCACGAGACATGCCTCCGCGGGAGGGCTCAACTCCCAGAGCACCGACCGCAGCCCGGCCAGATTGGAGCGATGCAGTCCGACGCGATCGATCTGACCGTTGGAGATCACACGCACCGCGACGCGGTCGGCGCAGCCGATGATCGCCCGGAAGAGCGCCTCGCGCCGCTCGGGGGGCACCTGCTTGGAGTCGTTCAGGAGCGCGAGCGGCCTGACCCGGTGGTCGCGCAGGCGGCCGTAGTCGAGCAGTACGCCGGCGACGACCAGCGGCCCGGCGAGCGAGCCTCGTCCTGCCTCGTCGGCGCCGGCGACGAAGCGGGCGCCGAGCCGGCGGTCGAAGCTAAGAAGCCTTGTCCCCGGCCTCTGCTTCTGCTTCGGTGTCGGCCGCCTCCTGCTCGCCCTCAGCTTCGGCGGCAGGCTCGGCGTCGACCGGCTCGGCGGTGGCGGCGGACTCGGCAGTGGGCTCTTCGGGCTCGGGCTCTGCGGGCTCTGCGGCCTCCCCGGGCTGCTCGCCGGCGTTCTCGACGACATCGAGCGAGCTTAGCTTGTCCCTCCGCTGAACAGCCCGGACGCGCGCCTTCTTCCCCACTTTCTTGCGCAGGTAGTAGAGCTTCGCGCGGTTCACGTCGCCGATCTGCGTGACCTCGATCTCCTCGATCTTGGGCGAGTGCAGCGGAAACGTCCGCTCGACGCCGACGCCGAACGACTGCTTGCGCACCGTGAAGGTCTCGCGCACGCCGGGGCCCTGGCGCTTGATCACGATCCCCTCGAACACCTGGATCCGGCGACGCTGGCCCTCGATCACCTGGAAGTGGACGCGAACCGTGTCGCCGGCCTTGAACCGGGGGCGATCTTTGCGCAGCTGACGCTGCTCGAGGAGCTCGATGGTCTTGCTCATAGGAAAACGGCCCGCAGGCCGACGGACAATGCTAGCGGAAGAGCGAGGCGGTGCGGCAGTGTACGGTCCCGCTCGGTGCGGATCCTCATCGTCGGCGCGGCCGGGATGATCGGGCGCAGGCTCGCAGAGCGGCTGGCCCGGGACGCCACCCTCGGCCGCCCGATCTCGGACGCGATGCTCGCGGACACCGTCGAGCCCTTGCCACCCTCGCAGGCGGCGTTCGACGTCCGCGCCACCGTCGCCGATCTGGCCGACCAGTCCGCCGTCCATGAACTGATCGCCGACCGACCCGATGTCGTCTTCCACCTCGCAGCCGTGGTCTCCGGCGAGGCCGAAGCGGATTTCGACAAGGGGTACCGCGTCAACGTGGACGGCACCCGGGACCTGCTCGAGGCGGTGAGGAGCGTCGGCTACGGCTACCGCCCGAGGCTGGTGTTCAGCTCCTCGATCGCGGTGTTCGGGCCGCCGTTTCCGGAGGTGATCGGCGACGACCACCTCTCGGCGCCGTTGACGAGCTACGGGGCGGAGAAGGCAATCGCGGAGCTGCTCGTCTCCGACTACACGAGACGCGGTTTCCTCGACGGGATCAGCATCCGCCTGCCGACGATCTGCGTCCGGCCCGGGAAGCCGAACAGGGCCGCTTCCGGTTTCTTTTCGAGCATCATCAGGGAGCCGCTGAACGGGACCGAAGCCGTTCTGCCCGTCCCGGAGGGCGTCCGCCACTGGTTCGCGTCGCCTCGCTCCGCGGTCGGCTTCCTCGTCCACGCGGCGACCCTCGACCGAGACACCCTCGGCGACCGGCGTGTTCTGACGATGCCCGGGGTATCGGCGACGGTCGGCGAGATGATCGAGTCTCTCGGCCGCATCGCCGGCACCGAAGCCGTGGAGCTGATCCGGCGCGTGCCGGACGAGGCGACGATGCGCATGGTCGCGAGCTGGCCGGGACGGTTCGACACCCGCCGGGCGCGTGAGCTCGGCTTCGAGGTCGAGGAGGACTTCGACGAGATCGTCCGTGCCCACGTGGAGGACGAGCTGGGCGGCGCCGGAGCCGTGGCCGCGTGAGCAAGGTCGCAGTCGTCACCGGAGCCGGTAGCGGAATCGGCCGGGCATCCGCGCTCGCGCTCGCCCGGGCCGGCTTCACCGTCGTCTTCGCCGGGCGGCGGTCTTTCCCGATCGAGCAGGCGGCCGCGGAGGCGGGTGCAGGGTCGACCGCTCTCGTCTGCGATGTCCGCGATCCCGCGTCGGTCGCCGCGCTGTTCGCGGCGGTCGAGGGCCTCTTCGGCCGGCTCGACCTGCTGTTCAACAACGCGGGCGTCTCGGCTCCGGCCGTCCCGCTCGAGGAACTGGACATCGCCGACTGGCAGGCCGTGGTCGACACGAACCTGACGGGAATCTTCCTCTGCACCCGGCAGGCGGTCAGGCTGATGAAGCGCCAGAATCCTCCGGGCGGTCGCATCGTCAACAACGGCTCGCTGTCGGCGAGCGTGCCGCGCCCGCACTCGGCGCCGTACACGGCGACGAAGCACGCGGTCACCGGCCTGACGAAGTCGACCGCGCTCGACGGTCGCAGATTCGACATCGCGTGCGGGCAGATCGACATCGGAAACGCGGAGACCGATCTGACCGCGCCGATGCGGACGACGGGTGTTCCCCAGGCCGACGGCTCGATCCGGCAGGAGCCGACCATCGACGTCGAGCACGTGGCGCGGGCGGTCGTCTACATGGCGAGCCTTCCGCTCGATGCCAACGTCCAGTTCATGACGGTGATGGCGACCGGTATGCCGTACGGCGGCCGAGGCTGAAGGCTACGGCGCCCGGGAGTAGCTGATCAGCTCGAGCAGCGATCCGTCCGGGTCGCGGAAGTAGACGCTCGTCCCGGCCCCGCGGGCACCGATCCGCTCGACCGGTCCGAGCTCGACCCCGATGCCGAAGTCCTCGAGCCGCTGGACGGCCGACTCGATCGGCCCGTCCCACACGAAGCACTATCGAGCTCTAGTAGCTCGGCGCCGAGCACGTCGCGGTAAAAGGTATTCGACAGCCTCCAGTCCGACGCGGCGATCACCGAATGATCGAGTCGCACCGGAATTGTTCCGGTGCTCATTCGCTGACGCCATTCGTTCGCCTTGGCCGTCGGCGCAAGACACACGGGGAGAACAGCATCACCGAGACCGACCAGACCGACGACCTCCCCGGAAGCTCGAGAAGCGTCCACAGTCACCGCATGTCCGCGGCCGCCAGCTGCGCCGTCATGTGCCAGCCGTCGCCGCCGCGCCCGACATGCGCGGGCGCGGCCCGTCCAGGCTCTTGGACGTCCACCGATGCGAGCGCAGCGAGCGAAGGAGAGGGCGCGCGGGAAAACCATGGGTTCTCCCGCGTTTCTATCTGAAGCCGATGCGGTTGGGGGGCCAGTAGACGGCGAAGACCTCGCCGATCAGGTTCTTGCGCGGCACCGGACCCCACTCGCGCGAGTCGCAGGACTGCGACCGGTTGTCGCCCATCATGAAGTACATCCCGTCCGGGATCCTGCGGGCCGGGTACGACACGCCGGTGTCGCGCCGGTCGGGCTTGATGTACGGCTCGATCAGCTTCTTGCCGTCGATGTAGACGAATCCGTTCTTCTCCTGCCAGGTCTCGCCTGGAAGCGCGATCAGCCGCTTCACGAACGTGCCGCCCGCACCGCAGCGCTCCTTGGCGAGCGGCGGCGTCTTGAAGACGATGATGTCGCCGCGGTGTGGCTTGCGGAAGTGGTAGATGAACCGGTTGGCGAGCACGCGGTCCGAGAAACGGGCCTCGCAGCCGCTTCCCGGCCTCGCGCAGTGCAGCGTCGGCTCCATCGACGAGGAGGGAATGCGGTACGGGTTGACCACCCACGCCTTGATCGCCAGCACGATCGCGATCGCGCCGACGATGGTCACCACCCAGTCGATCGCGATCCGCCAGCCACGCGGCAGCCCGCGGGTCGCCCGCGTGATCGGGTTGTAGGAATGGTCGTCGTCGGTCTCGACCGGCACCGGCTCCTCGAACGGCGGCTGGTCGACCTGCTCCGGCTCCGGCGCCGTCACCGGCGGCTGCTCGGCAACCTGCATCCAGCCGTCGCGGGACGCGTCGTAGCTGCGCCGCCGGTCGGGGTCGGAGAGCACGTCGTAGGCCTCGCGCAGCTCCAGCATGCGCCGGTTTCCCTCCGGCGTCTCCACGTCGTCGAAGCGCAGCCGGCGGTGGTAGGCGGAGCGGATCTCGTCCTCCGAGGCACCCGGAGAGACTCCGAGCAGGGCGTAGAGATCCGTCATCGGGCGCTCCGGGTGCGGCTCTGCTCCTGGCGCCAGTCCTCGATCCGGCCGTGGTCGCCGGAGACGAGGACGTCCGGCACGCGCCAGCCCTGGAACTCGGCCGGCCGGGTGTAGTGAGGGAACTCGACCCCGCCCTCGAGCTCGGCCGAGAAGGACTCGTGCCGAACGGACTCCTCGGCGAGCGCGCCCGGCTTCAGCCTGGCAATCGCGTCGACCAGCACCATCGCCGGCAGCTCGCCGCCCGAGAGGACGTACGGCCCGATCGAGATCGCGTCGGAGCAGAGCTGCGTGAGGATCCGCTCGTCGAAGCCTTCGAACCGGGCGGACAGCAGGGTCAGGCGCTCCTCGCGAGCCAGTTCCTCGACCACCCGCTGGCCGAGCTGCCGCCCCTGCGGGGTCAGCGCGATCACCCGGTGCTCGGGTACCCCGCCGTACACGGCGTCGAGGGCGGCCGCGACGACGTCCACCCGCAGCACCATGCCCGGCCCGCCGCCGTACGGGGCGTCGTCGACCTGACCGTTCGGGAGCGGCGTCGTCTCGCGGTAGCCGAAGAGCCGCAGGTCGATCTCCGTGCCGAGCACGTTCGCGAGCGGACGCTGCTCGGTGAGCCAGCCGAAGGCGTGCGGAACCAGCGTGAAGACGTCGATCTGCAAGGGCGCTTGTGGTTATCGGTCGCCGGCGAAGCCGACTCCAACGACAATTGTGCCCGCCGCGACGTCGATCTCGCGGATGCACGCTTCGTGCATGGGCAGTGAGATCCCGGAGTCGAGCTCGAGGACGTCGTTCGCCACCCCGGGAACGACCTCCTGCACCAGCCCGAGCAGGCGGCCCCCGTCCTCCACCACCTCCATGCCCTGGAGCTGAAAGACGTAGTAGCTGTCCGCCCCCGGCTCCGGCAGCGCCGATCGCCGAACCGCCAGCTCCGCGCCTCGCTCCGCCGGCGGATCGAGCTTGATCACGAGGCGCCCGCCCGACCGCTTCCGCTCCGCCACGATCGCCGGCACGCCACCCGCGACGAGGGTGGTGCCTGGCTCGAACAGCCGCTCGTTCTCGCTCGGACGTTCGACGACGAACGACCCGTCCAGTCCGTGAGGACGTCCCACGCGGCCGATGGGCACGAGCTCGTCGTCGGATTCCCTCACTCGACGATCTCGAGCAGGACCCGGCGGTCGCCGTGCGCGCCCCCCGCCCGCACCAGCGTGCGCAGCGCCCGGGCGATGCGGCCGCCGCGGCCGATCACCCGGCCGAGGTCCTCGGAGGCGACGTGGAGCCGGATCACCAGAGCGTCATCCTCCTCGACCTCTTCGACGGCGACCTGGTCGTCGTGCTCGACCAGCCTGCGCGCGAGGTACTCGACCAGCTCGCCCGTCGGCGTCAAACGATCTTGCTCGCCTTCAGGAGCCGCGACACCGTGTCCGACGGCTGCGCTCCTTTCGAGAGCCAGTCCTTGACCTTCGCCTCGTCGAACTCGATCAGCGACGGGTCCGTCTGCGGGTTGTAACGGCCGACGATCTCGATGAACTTCCCGTCCCGTGGCGATCGCGAGTCCGCGACCACGACCCGGTAGATCGGGTTCTTCTTCGACCCGACGCGGGTCAAGCGCATCCGTACAGCCATCGATCTCCTTTCCTAGCGTTTCGCGGCAACGCCGGGAAACGCCGGCATCTTGCCCTTGCCCATTTGCTTCATCAGCTTCTGCATCTGCTTGCGCGCATTCAGGAGACGTGAGACCTCCTGGACGGTCGTGCCGCTGCCCCGCGCGATCCGCTGGCGCCGCGACCCGTCGATAGTGTGCGGGAAACCGCGTTCGCGCGGCGTCATCGACAGGATGATCGCCTCGACCCGCGCCAGCTCGCGCTCGTCGATCTCGAGGCCCTTCAGCTGGCTGCCCATGCCCGGGATCATCGAGAGCACGCCCTTCAGGGGCCCCATCTTGCGCAGCATCTTGTAGCTGGCGAGGAAGTCGTCGAAGGTGAACTCCCCGGCGCGGAGGCGCGCCTCCATCTCCGCCTGCTCGTCCTCGGCGACGGCCGCTTCCGCCTTCTCGATCAGCGTCATGACGTCGCCCATGCCGAGGATCCGCGAGGCCATCCGGTCGGGGTGGAACCACTCGAGCTGGTCGAGCTTTTCGCCGGTCGAGGCGAGCTTGATCGGCCGGCCCGTCACGGCGCGCACCGACAGTGCCGCGCCGCCGCGGGCGTCGCCGTCCAGCTTCGTCAGCACGATCCCGTCGAAGGCGACCTGCTCCTGGAATGCCTCCGCCACGTTCACGGCCTCCTGACCGGTCATCGAGTCGAGGACGAGCAATACGTTCGTCGGCTTCGCCGCCGAATGTATGGCCAGAAGCTCCTCCATCAGGTCCTGGTCGAGCTGATGCCGGCCAGCAGTGTCGAGAACGACGACGTCGCAACCATGCGATGTCGCCCAATCGAGCCCCTCTCGGGCAACGGCGACAGGGTCGCCGTTGCCCGACCGGAAGACCGGCACCTGGATCTGCCGGCCGAGCTGCTCCAGCTGGTCGATCGCGGCCGGGCGCTGGAGGTCGGCGGCGACCAGCGCAGGCGTCTTCCCCTCCTTGCGCAGCAACAGGGCCAGCTTGGCAGCGGCAGTCGTCTTGCCCGAGCCCTGCAGGCCGGCGAGCAGGATCGTCGTCGGGCCGCGCGGAGCGAACGCGAGCCGCGAGTCGCCGCCGCCCATCACCTCGGTCAGCTCTTCGTGCACGATCTTCACCACCTGCTGGCCCGGCGTCAGGCTCTTCGTCACCTCCTCGCCGACCGCGCGCTCCTTGACGCGGGCGACGAGGTCCTTCACCACCTGGAGGTTGACGTCGGCCTCGAGCAGCGCGAGGCGAATCTCGCGCATCGCCTTCGAGACCGATTCCTCGTCGAGCCGCCCGCGTCCGCGGAGGTCGCCGAGAGCGTGCTGGAGCTTTTCGGAAAGCGTGTCGAACACAGCCGGAGAAGGGTACCTATGGGCAGATCGCCGTTTTGATCGACATCCGAATCACCAGGCAGGAACTGCCGAGGCGCGCGCCGCGAAGGGTGGTTCCCCGCCCGCGTAAGGGGTATGCAGTGGCCGGCAGGGGCAGTCCGGGGGGTAACTGTCCCTGCCACCGTGGCCGATGAGTGAACGGGCCGGATCGCGGTGGTCCGGCCCCATCCCACCGGTCAGGCGGCCTCGCCGGAGACAAGCGCCTGCGCGAAGTCGGTGGGGTCGAAAGGTCGCAGGTCGTCGAGCCCCTCCCCGACGCCCACGAGCGTCACCGGCAGTCCGAGCTCGTGGGCGATCGCGACCGCGATCCCGCCCTTGGCGGAGCCGTCCAGCTTCGTCAGGATCACGCCGGTCACCTCGACCGCCTCGCCGAAGAGGCGTGCCTGCTGGAGCCCGTTCTGGCCGGTGGTGGCGTCGACGACGAGCAGGACCTCGTGCGGCGCGCCCTCGAGTCGTCCGGCGATCACGCGGCGCACCTTGGCGAGCTCCTCCATCAGGTTCGTCTGCGTGTGCAGCCGGCCCGCGGTGTCGACGATGACCACGTCGCGTCCGCGCGCGGACGCCGCCTCGATCGCGTCGTAGGCGACGGCGGCAGGATCTCCGCCGCGGGGCGACCCGACGAAATCGGCGTCCGCCCGCTGCGCCCAGATCTCCAGCTGCTCCTCGGCCGCCGCCCGGAACGTGTCGGCTGCCGCCAGCAGGACCGAGCGGTCGTGGGCTGCCAGCTTGGCGGCCAGCTTTCCGATCGTGGTCGTCTTGCCGGTGCCGTTGACGCCGACGACGAGCACCACGGTCGGCCGGGCGGCGAGGTCGAGCGAGCCCGGCTCGCCGAGCAACGACGCGATCTCCTCGGTAAGAGGCTGGTCGAGTGTGGTCAGCCCACCACGCGCCTCGAGCCGCCGGACGATCTCCGCGGTCGCCGGGATGCCGACGTCGGCTGCGATCAACGCCTCTTCGAGCCGCTCCCACGCCGCCTCGTCCGCCGGGTCGAACGCCGCCACCGCCAGCTGCTGCGCCAACGCGCGCCGGGACTTCGAGAGCGAGTCGCGGAGCCGGCCGAGGAAGCCCGCCCGCTCCTCGGGCGTCTCGTCCGTCGAGCCGTCGCCGAGCAGGTCGCCCCAGGTCCGGGTCATCGCGGGAGCGTAGTCAGGCGGCGGAAACCGCGGCGGCGTCCTCGCGGGGCAGGCGTCGGGAGACGATCTGGGAAATGCCCTCCCCGCCCATGGTCACGCCGTAGAGCGCGTCCGCCGCCTCCATCGTCCGCTTCTGGTGCGTGACGACGATGAACTGCGCCCGGTCGGCGAACTGCCGCAGGAGCGCGCAGAAGCGGCCGATGTTGGTGTCGTCGAGCGCGGCCTCGACCTCGTCCAGCAGGTAGAACGGACACGGTCGGGCGAGGAACAGCGCGAACAGGAAGGAGATCGCGCCCAGCGCCTTCTCCCCGCCCGAAAGCAGCGACAGGCGGGTGACGCGCTTGCCGGCCGGCGAGAGCTCCACCTCGATGCCTGCCTCTCCGTCGTCTTCTTCCGGTTGGGTCAGCCGGAGCCGCCCGTGACCGCCGGGGAAGAGCGTCGACGCGACCTCGCTGAAGTTGCGCTGCACCGCGTCGAAGGTCTCGGCGAAGCGGCGCTCCACCGTCTCGGTCAGCTCGTCGCGGAGCGCGCGCAGCTCGCCGGTCGCGCGCTCGAGATCCTCGCGCTGCGTCCGTAGCTCCGAGAGACGCTCCTTCTCCGCTGCGTACTCCTCCTTGGCGAACGGGTTGACGCCGCCGAGCTGCTCGCGACGACGCTCGAGACGCTCCAGCTTCTCGACCAGCTCTTCTCGCGGCCGACCAACCAAGGTCTCGGGGACCGGATCCATCCTGTCCCCGAGGCCGCTTCCGGCGCCGGCGGCGTCGAGCCGGCGCTGCGCCTCGGCCCGTTCGGCCTCGTAGCGGGCGACCTCGACGTCGACGGCCGCAACCCGCTCCGCCGTCTCCGAGTGGGCACGGCGGAGCTCCACCTCTCGCCCACCGAGCGCTCGCAACTCGGCCGCCAGCTCGGAGGCGCGGACGGCGCCGCGATCTGCCTCCGCCAGCATCGGCTCCTGGAGCCGCCCGACGGCGCCCAGCACCGCGGAGATCGACTCCACCAGCGTCGCCCCCCCGGCCACGAGCGCCGGGTCGGCCAGCCGTGGCACGGCTCGGGCGGCCTCGGCTCTCAGCGCCGCCGCCTCGTCGAGCAGCCGCCGGCGCTGGGCCTCCAGCTCGAGCAGGAAGGCCTCGGCCGTGTCGCCCGTGAACGTGAGCAGGCCCCGCGCCGGATCGTACGAGTGGCCCTCGAGCGTGACGGCGGGGCGGGTCGCGGCGAGCAGGCGCTCGCGCGGAACGACGTCGATCCCGGCCAGCGGCTCGAACGTCCCGCGGCGGACGAGGACGGTCAGGTTGCCGAGACCGCGCTCCCGTGCCTCGTCGAGCAGCCGCAGCGCCTCCTCGGGTGTCGCGGCGACGAGGGCGGCGCCAACTGCGGCGGCAACCGCGCGCTCGCGGCCCTCCTCGACCTCGGCCAGCGACAGTGCGAGCGACGCCCCTTCCTCGGCGAGCGCACGGGCCGCCGGCGGCAGGCCCTCGCGCTCGGCGCTGGCGCGTTCGAGCGCCTCTGCCCGGGCCTCGGCGATGCGCGCCCGCTCGACCAGCCCGGCGTCGACCGCCGGCGGCGCCTCGCGGACGCGGGCGAGCAGCGACTCCGCCGCCTCGCGGCGGAGCTCGAGCCGCTCGCAGGCGCTGCGCAGCCGGTAGAGCGTCGAGGCCGCGCCCTCCCGCCCGCCGGCCGCCTCGGCCAGCGCCTCCTCCGCTCGACGGCGCTCCGCCACCAGCCCTTCCAGCGCTTCGTCGGCCCTGCGCCGCTCCGCCGCGTAGCCGGACCGGCGGCTCGCCGCCTCCCTGATCTGCGCTTCGAGCGACACGACGTCGATCGTCGCGATCCCGGCCCGGAGGCCCGCGATCTCGACGCCGAGCTTCTCGGCGCGTTCCGCGGCCGTGGCCTGCAGCGCCAGGGGCCGAAGCCGCTTCACCACCTCGGCCTCGACGTCGCGTGCCCGCTCGACCTGCGCCGCCACGCGCGCGAGCTTCAGCTCCGCACGGTGGCGCCGACGTTTGAACTTCCCCAGCCCCGCGGCCTCCTCGACCAGCGTCCGCCGCTCCTCGGGCTTCGAGGCCAGGATCGCCTCCACCCGGCCCTGGGAGACGATCGAGCCCATCGCGGAGCCGAGCCCCACGTCGGACAGGAGCTCGACCACGTCGGTGCGCCGCACGTGTGCGCCGTTGACGAGGTACTGACCCTCGCCGCCGCGGTGCAGCCGGCGGACGATCGAGACCTCGGAGTAGTCGATCTCGGGCAGGCCGCCGTCCTCGTTGTCGAACAGCAGCTCGACCTCGCAGTGATCGGCGGCCGCCCGCGAGGCGGAGCCGTTGAAGAGCACGTCGTCCGGCTTCTCGGCGCGGAGCTCGCTGGGCGCGAGCGAGCCGGCCGCCCAGATCAGCGCGTCCGCGATGTTCGACTTGCCCGACCCGTTCGGTCCGACGACGACGGCGACGCCCGGCTCCAGCCGGACCTCGACCGGGTCGGGAAACGACTTGAAGCCGCGCAGCTTGATCGCCCGCAGGTGCACGCGGGCGGGAGGCTAGCTGTCGGGGGAGACGGACTCGAGCGTCAGCAGCGCCTCGCGCGCTGCCTCCTGCTCGGCCTCCTTCTTCGTGCGTCCGGAGCCGCTGCCGGCCTCCGTGCCGTCGATCATGGCGGCGCAGGTGAAACGGCGGTCGTGCGCCGGCCCCTCGGCGTCGACGACCACGTAGACGACCTGAGATCGACGGCGCGCGAGCGTCTCCTGGAGCTCCGTCTTGTGGTCGACGTGCTGGGTGGCTGCGTAGTCGATCTGCTCCGAGAACGCCGCGACGATCGCGGGCTCCACCCGTTCGAAGCCCCACTCGAGGAAGGCGGCTGCGAGTGCGGCCTCGAGCAGCGCGGCGAGCACGTTCCGGTTGGCGACGAGCCGTGCGAGTTCCTCGTCGGGGAGGGCGCCGCCGGCGCGGCTGGCAAGCATCGGGCCGAGGTCCAGCCCTCTTGCCACCTTCGCGCAGCTCATCCGCGAGACGACGTGCGAGCGGATCTTGGCCAGCCGCCCCTCGGAGAACTCGGGATACCGCTCGTACAGCGCCTGCGCGACGGCCAGCTCCAGGACGCTGTCGCCGAGGAACTCGAGCCGTTCGTACGAGGCCGACCGTTCGACCGCCCAGGAGGCATGGGTGAAGACGTGCTCGAGCCTCGCGGCCGGGAGCGCGTCGATCAGGCTGCGTAGGGCAGCGGGCCCGTCGCCCGCGACCGTCTCCGCCCTACTGGTGGGAGAAGACGTAGTCGACAGCCTGCCCGACCGTCGTGATCTTCTGGGCGTCCTCGTCCGAGATCTTGATCCCGAACTGGTCCTCGAGCTCCATGATCAGCTCGACCAGGTCGAGGGAGTCGGCGTCGAGGTCTTCCTGGAACGAAGCCCCATCAGTGATCTGGTCCTCGTCGATGCCGAGCTGCTCGACGAGAACGGCCTTCACCTGCTCTGAGACTTCTTCTCTCGACGCTGCCATGTCACCTCTCTGTTCGGGGATCGATTCGGCTGTTGAAGCCGGCCGATCATACACGCGTCAAGCGGGTGTTTCCGCCGTGCGGGGCAGGCGCGCCGCGAGTCGCCCGGTGACGTCGTGCTCGGCTCCGCGGGCGGCGAGGCGGATCGCGTTGGCGATCGCCGTGCCCGACGAGTTCCCGTGCGCGATCACGGACAGACCACGCAGGCCCAGGAGGTAGGCGCCGCCGTACGTGTCCGGATCCAGCCGCCGCCGCAGGCTCCGTGCGGCCGGACGGATGAGCAGGCCGCCGAGCTTCCCGCGCGACGACGACGCGACCTCGGCGCGGAGCCCCTCGATCACGGTGCGGATCGTCCCCTCCATCGTCTTCAGCGCGACGTTCCCGGTGAACCCGTCGGTGACGACGACGTCCGCAGCCTTGGCGAGCAGGTCGCGGCCCTCGGTGTTCCCGCCGAAGTCGAGCTCGCTCTCCGCCAGCAGGGCATGGGCGTCGATGGTCAGCTGGTTGCCCTTCTCGGCCTCCTCGCCGATCGACAGCAGGCGCACCTGCGGCCGAGCGATGCCGAGGATCTCCTCCGCGAAGATCGCGCCCATGTGCCCGAACTGGAGCAGGTGCTCCGGGCGCGCGTCCGCGTTCGCGCCGCAGTCGAGCAGGACGGAGGGGCCGTCGCGCGCCGGGATCGGCACCGCGATCGCTGGCCGGGCGACGCCCGGAAGCCGGCGGATCTCCAGCAGGCCGGCGGCGAGCATCGCGCCCGTGTTCCCGGCGGACACGACCGCGTCGGCGCTCCCGAGGGCGATCGCCCGGCACGAGGCGACCAGCGAGCTGTCGGGCTTCGACCGTACGGCTTCCGCGGGCTTCTCGTCCATCGCGACGACCTGTTCGGCGACGACATGCTCGAGTCCACGTGTGTCCAGCGCCGCCGGCCCGAAGACGACCGGCACGATCCCGTCGCGTGCGGCCTCGAGCGCGCCCTGGACGACCTCGTCCGGCCCGCGGTCGCCGCCCATCGCGTCGACGGCCACACGGACCAACGTGGGGGAACCCGTGGTTCCCCCACGGGCCTCCTCCTGGTCCGACGCGACTGACGACTCGTCCCTGCGCTCCGGCGAGAGCGCGGTCTCGCCTCCGCGCGCAGACGGTCGTGTCACCTAGAGATGCGTGGAGAGCGGTTCGACGTCGCGGCCCTTGTACGTCTTGCAGGTCGGGCAGACGCGATGAGGACGCTTCGGCTGCCCGCAGGTCGGGCAGACGTTGATGCGCGGCGCCTCGATCCCGTGCTGGGCGCGGCGCTTGTCGCGGCGGGACTTCGACGTTTTCTTCTTGGGGACGGCCATGCGGCCGCGGAGTATAGCCGGGACAGCCCTACCAGAGGTCGTTCCTCAGCCGCTCGAGCGCCGCCCAGCGTGGGTCGATCTCCTCGGCCTCGTGGACGTGCGGCTCGTCGTTGAGGTTCTTGCCGCAGCCGGGGCAAAGCCCGGCGCACCCTGGGCTGCAGAGGATCTTCTCCGGGAGCGCCAGGATCAGCGCGTCCCGTGCCCACGCCGACAGGTCGAGGCGGAGTTCGACGAGGTAGGGCGTGCTCAGCTCGTCCGAGTCGGGGCTCGTCGCCTGGTACTCGCGCAGGCTCAGCGTCTCCTCGACGACGGCGTCGCCGAGGCAGCGCACGCAGGCGCCGTGCAGGCGCACGGAGAGCCGCAGCTCGAACACCCAGCCGGTCGAGGCGCGCGTGACCGCGAACTCGGCCGGGACCGCCTCCGGGACGGAGACGTACCGCTCGCCGCCGAGCACGACCGGCGCGATCGTCACGTCGATCGCCTCGCGGTGCTCCTCGCCCGACCTGACCCGGACGTTCCGGAGGTCGAACATGGTCATGCGGCCAGGTTAGCTTCCGCGTGCCGGCACAGCAGCCGAGCGAGCGTCGACGGCCGCCCTGCGGCTCGGTCTCGGCGCGCGCACGATCAGCGCGACCGCGGCAGCACGATCCCGCCGCCGACGAGCGTCCGCCAGCCGAGCGGCTCGCCGAGGACGACCGTCCCGAGCAGGACGGCGACGGCACCGTCCAGGGCCTCGTCGCCGCCGGCGCGGGAGTCGCCGTCGTCCCGCGCCTCACGTCGACGAGACCGACCGCGCGGTTCAGGTGGTCGATCTGGGCGACCGCGTGCCGCCGCGCCTCGTCGGCATCGCCTGGCACCGCGACCGCCGCCGCACCCGGGCCGCGCAGGCGCTCGTCGAGCTTGCACGCACGCTCACCGCCGCCGTCGGCGCGTCGGCCGAAGCGGCCTAATACGCTGCTTCGTCGCCGTCCGTCGCCGCGACCCCGGCGACGACGTTTTCCTGCGAGCGCTCGTGGAGCCGCTCGCGGCCGCGCTTGACCGCGCTCAGGAACTTGTCGAGGTTGACCTCGAGCGTGGACAGGATGCCGTCCGCCCAGTCCTCCATCTCGAGGCGCGTCTCGCGGGCCTGCCGCCGGGCCTCGTCGATGATCTCCTGCGCCTGGCGCTCCGCGAGCTTGACGATCTCGGTCTGGGAGGCCTCGCGCGCCGCCTGCTCGCGCGCCTCGCCGAGGATCCGGTCGCACTCGCGCTTCGCCTCGGCCAGCATCTCCTGCCGCTCCTTGACGATCCACCGGGCCTGCTTGATCTCCTCCGGGATGGTTGCCCGCATCTGGTCGAGGATGTCGTAGATCTCCTCGCGGTCGATGCGCACCTGGTCGGTGAGGGGCACGGCCTTGGCGTTGTGTACGAGGTCGTCGAGCTTGTCGATGAGAACGAGGACGTCCACTGGTTGCAGTCTAGCGGGCAGCCCACCGGGCGAAGCCCGGCTGGCGAAGACGGGGCCGGGGACAGGTCTGCAAGACCTGTCCGTCTGTGCGCTGATCAAGGGCGGGCATGTTACTCCTGCGGGCTCGTGGGGGCGCCGCCGCGCCCTTCCGGGAACAGCTGCCGGAACCTCGCCGCCACCGCGGGCGGGACGAGCTCGTCGACGTTTCCGCCGAAGGCGGCGATCTCCTTCACGCCGCTGGAGGAGATGAACGAGTAGAGCGGGCTGGCCATGACGTAGACGGTCTCGATCTCGGGGGCGAGGTGGCGGTTCAGCTGGTTCATCTGGAATTCCCACTCGAAGTCGGAGATCACCCGCAACCCTTTGACGATCGCCTTCGCCTCCCAGCGGCGGGCGAAGTCGACGACCAGCTCGGCGAACACGTCCACCTCGACGTTCGGCGTGTCTGCCAGCGCCTCGCGCACGAAGTGGACGCGCTCGTCGATCGTGAACGTCGGCTCCTTGTGCACCGGGTGGCGGACGACGCCGATGACGACGCGGTCGAAGATCGCCGCCGCGCGGCGGATCACGTCGACGTGCCCGAGCGTGACCGGGTCGTACGTGCCGGGATAGATCGCCGTGATCAATGCTCGAACAGCGTAAGGCGAGTCGAGCCGTACGTGCGCGAGGTGCGCATGCGGAGGCCGTCGAGGACGGGCTCGCGGCGCGACGTCGTCTCGTAGACGGCCAGGCCGTCGGGCGCCAGGGCACGGACGAGGTAGGGAGCGATCGCGGCATCCTCGTCGAAGCCGTACGGCGGGTCGCAGAGGATCAGATCGTAGGTCCGGCGCTCCGCGGCGAGCGCCCGGAAGACCTCCCGCTGGAGGACGGTCGCACCTGTGAGCCGGAGCTTCTCGAGATTCCGGTCGATCGTCCGGCACGCGTCGAGGTCGCTGTCCACGAACGTCGCCGTCGCCGCGCCCCGGGAGAGCGCCTCGAGCCCCATGGCGCCCGAGCCCGCGAAGAGATCGAGCACGGACGCGCCGTCGACCGGGCCGATCAGGTTGAAGGCCGCCTCGCGGACGCGATCGGAGGTGGGCCGGGTCTCCTCGCCCTTCGGGGCGAAGATCCGCGCGCCGCGGTTCGCGCCCGCGATGATTCGCATGCCTAGGCGGCGAGCCCTTCGTCCGGGAACAGCGCCGACACCGCGTCGTCGAGCGGGCCCTCCACGTCGATCAGCTCCTGCGCCGCCGCGCGCGCACACTCGAGGAGCGCTCTGTCGGCGCGCAGCTTCGTGAAGCGAAGGTCGGAGAGGCCGGACTGGCGCGTGCCGAGCAGCTGCCCCTCGCCGCGCAGCTCGAGGTCGACCTCGGCGAGCTCGAACCCGTCGGTCGTCTCCACGAGCGCCTCGAGGCGCCGCGTCGCGGCCTCGGTCAGCTCCTCCTTCGGCCGCGAGACGAGCAGGCAGTACGACTGCTCCCCCCCACGGCCCACCCGCCCGCGGAGCTGATGCAGCTGCGCGAGCCCGAAGCGGTCGGCCTCCTGGACGATCATCACCGTCGCATTGGGGACGTCGACGCCGACCTCGATCACCGTCGTCGCGACGAGGACGTCGAGCTCGCGCGCCTTGAACCGGGCCATCAGGTCGCGGCGGTCCGCCGGCCTCAGCCGCCCGTGCATGCAGCCGACCCGGAAGCCGCTGAGCTCGGCGCGCTGGAGCCTGGCGGCCTCCTGTTCGGCCGCCCGCGCGCGCGACGTCTCCGACTCCTCGATCAGCGGACAGACGACGTAGGCCTGGCGGCCGTCGCGCAGGAGCCGCGTCAGCCGACGGTACGCCTCGGGCGCCCGCCGTTCCTCGACCCACCGCGTGACCACGGGCTTTCGCGACGCCGGCGGTTTCGCGATCTCGCTCACAGCCAGGTCGCCGTAGACGGTCAAAGCCAGCGTGCGTGGGATCGGCGTCGCCGTCATGTGCAACACGTGCGGCGTGCGGCCGTCGACCAGCGCCTTCCGCTGCTCGACCCCGAAACGGTGCTGCTCGTCGACGACCGCGACCGCCACGTTCGCGAGGTCGACGCCCTCCTGGATCAGCGCATGTGTGCCGACCTGGATCGAGGCGCCGGCGGTCGCACCGCGTGCGCGCTTCCCGACCGAGCTGGTCAAGAGGCCGCAGGTGACGCCGAGCTCGCGGCACAGCTCCTCGACCGTGAGGAAGTGCTGCTCGGCGAGCGTCTCGGTCGGAGCCATCAGCGCTCCCTGGTAGCCGCCCTCGACTGCGCGCAACAGCGCGTAGAGCGCGACCGCGGTCTTGCCCGAGCCGACGTCGCCCTGGAGCAGCCGCTGCATCGGCGTCGGGCGCGCCAGGTCGCGGTCGATGTCGGCGATCGCCCGCTCCTGGTGCTCGGTCAGCTCGAACGGAAGCGCCGCGCGGTAGCGCTCCAGCAGCTCGCCCGGCTCGCCGAGCGCGGGGGCGACCTCGCGCTCGCGCTCGCGCGTCCGCCGGGCGAGGCCGAGCTGGAGCAGGAGCAGCTCGTCGAACGCCAGCCGCCGTCGCCCCTCCTCCGCCTCCTCGAGCGTGCGTGGGCGGTGCAGCGCGTAGAGCGCGTCGGCGCGGCGCGGCAGCCGCTCGCGCTGCTTCAGGCCGGCCGGGAGCGGATCGGGCTCGTTCGGAACGAGCTCGAGGGCGCGGTCGGCCAGTGCCCGGAGCCGCGGCGGCGTGATCTCCTCGCCGGCCGGGTAGATCGGCGCTAGATCCGCGGTCGCGGTCGCGCCGTTCAGGTCGTACGACTTGACGGTGAACTCGTTGCGGCGCAGTTGCCCGCGCAGGCGCACGCGCGTACCCGGGAGCAGCTTGTCCTCGAGCCAGGGCTGGTTGAACCAGACCGCCGGGATCGAGCCGCTCTCGTCGACGACGGTCGCCTTCAGCACGGTCAGCCGCCCTCGCCCGCGGCGCACCGAGACGCTCCGCACCTCCCCGGCGATCACCGCCTCGTGCTCGCCGAAGAGGTCGACGATCCGGCTCTCGCCGACGGATCGCTGGTAGTCGCGCGGGCGATGCTGGAGCAGGTCGCGTACCGCGACGAGGCCGAGCTTCCGCAGCCTGCCCGCGATCCTCGGGCCGACTCCCGGGATGGATTCGAGCGGCGCTTCCAGACGGTCGGGTCGCGGCTCGCCGCGCAGGCGGGGCCAGGTCTCGGGCCGGTCTACGGCCGCAAAGCCCGTCGGGCACGTCACGTCACGTCAGTCTAGGCCCGTGCCCGGCGGAGCCTGACGACCGCGTCGATCCCTCCGCCCGGCGCCCGGCACAACTCTGCGTCGCCGCCGTCCACCCGCGCGAGCCGGCGCACGATCGCCAGGCCGAGGCCCGACCCCGGCGTCCGTGAGTGCCCGCGCCAGAAACGGTCGAACGCACGCTCACGCTCCTCCGGACGCAGCCCCGGGCCGCGGTCGACGACGTGCACCTCCACCCAGCCGTCCGCCGAGGACGTCGACACCGAGGCGGTGTCCGACACGGCCAGCGCGTTCGCGACCAGGTTGTCGACCATCTGGCCGAGCCGATCCGCGGTGGTGTGCACGCGCAGCCCCCGTTCGCCTGCCCGTTCGACCGCCGCCAGCCCTGCGAGCCGATCGGCGAGCACCGCGTCGACGTCGACCGACTCGTCCCCGGCCGCCGCCGCGTCGGCGCGCGCGAGCGAGAGCAGCGCCTCGACGAGCCGGCCGAGCCGGTCGACCTCGGCCAGTGCGGGGCCGGCCGGGGCCGCGTCCATGTTCTCGAGCCGGAGGCGCAGAGCGGTCAGGGGTGTCCGGAGCTCGTGCGATGCGTCCGCTACGAAGGCTTGCTGGGACTCGAGCAACTGCTGGAGCTTCGCCGCCGTCTCGTTCAGCTCGCGGGCGAGCCGCCGCACCTCGGGCGGCCCCTCTTCCGGTGCGCGGGCATCGAGCCGCCCCGCACCGATCTCGGCCGCCGCCTCCTCCACCCGCCGCAGCGGCCGTACCACCCCGCGCGCGAGCCAGACTCCCACCACCGCGACGCCGACCAGGACGATCCCTGCGATCGCGGCGAGCGTCAGCCAGTAGCGGCGGACGCGCCGGTCGACCGCCGACATCGGGTACGTGATCCGTGCCGCGCCGAGGATTCTCCCGGCCGAGGCGATCGGCACCGCGACGTAGAGGAGGTCGACGCCGAGCGTGTTGGAGTGTCGAACCCCTGAGGCGACGGCGCCGCCCAGAGCGGCCGCAATCTCGGGCCGACTGGCGAAGCTGGTGTCGCCCGCGATTGGATCGGTGTCGACGACCGCCTGCCCGCGCCTGCCCACCACGACGACGCGGCCGCCGGTGTCGCGCCTGTAGCGGGCCGCGATCGAGCGCAGAGAAGCGACCGACGTCTCGCCTTTTCCCTCGAGGACGCCCTCGGACAGCGACGCCACCGTGACGGCGTCACGCTCGACCTTGCCTTCGAGATCGCGCCGCTCGTTGCGGGCGTAGGTGACGCCGAGCGGCAGCTGGAGCACAGCGAGGACCACGAGCGTCAAGCTCAGGTATCCGACCAGCAGCCGCCGGCTCATGCCGATCGCAGGCGGAATCCGACGCCGCGTACGGTCTCGATCCACCCGGGATCGCCGAGCTTGCGGCGCAGTGCGGCGACGTGCACGTCGATCGTCTTCCGCGAGCCGTACCAGCGCGTTCCCCAGACCTCCTCGAAGATCCGTGCGCGGGTGACGGCCGCACCGGGGTCGGACGCCAGCAGCGCGAGCAGGTCGAACTCCTTCGGGGTGAGCGTGAGTGCGTGGCCGTCCACGGCGGCCCGGCGCGAGCGCGGGTCGACCTCCAGCCCGGCCACGCGGAACGGGCCCGCGGCCGGCTTCGGCTCGCCCCGCCGCTGGACGGCCCGGATCCGGGCGACGAGCTCGCGCAGGCCGTACGGTTTGACCACGTAGTCGTCGGCGCCGAGCTCGAGACCGACCACGCGGTCGACCTCCTCGCCGCGCGCGCTGACGACGATGATCGGCACGCGCGAGCGCTCGCGCAGCCGGCGGCAGACCTCGAGGCCGTCGATGTCGGGCAGGCGCAGATCGAGCAGGACGAGGTCGGCGGCCGGCGCGTCGAGCGCCGCCTGCCCGGTCGCGGCCCGCTCGACCGCGAACCCTTCTCGCTCGAGCCCTTCGACGAGCGGCTCGGCGATCGCGTCCTCGTCTTCGACGACCAGGAGCCTCACGCGGCCATGGTTGCACCGGCTCCCGGGACCGGCATCGGGGCTTTTCCGAATCCTTACCGATTGCACGAGAAATCCCGGTCCTCCGCTCGCCCGCCGCTAACCGCGGGCCGCCTACCGTCGGTCCAGTCAACAGAACGGAGGCCACGATGAACCGCAAGCACGCAGTCACGATCTCTCTCGCTGCGGGGGCGGCCGCGATCGCCGGGACGTTCGCGGCGACGAAGACCGTCCAGCTCGGCCGGCCGACGGCGACGCCGCCGGCCGCGTCGGCGACGGTCGCGCAGCAGACGCGGCAGCTCGACCGGGCCGAGGTCGCGCTCCGCAAGGCGCTGGACCAGAAGCCGCCCGCCCTCCCCCCGCTCCCCCGGTCGGTCGGAGGTGCCCCGCAGGTTGCGGCGTCGACGCAGCAGCGGGTCGTCTATCGCAGGCCGGCACCGATCATCCGGCACGTCCATCGGGCAGGCGGGGCGCACGAAGGCGAGCTGGAGGCCGCGGACGGGACGGATCGCGGAGGCGGTGGTTTCGATGACTAGCCCCCTCGCTCGGCTCTACGCGCTCGTCGCGAGCGTCCTCGTCTTCTTCGTGGCGTGGGCGTCGATTGCCGCCCACCCGTGGCAGACGCACACGGCGGCAACGCAGGATCCGAGGCTCGCGGCACTCCAGCAGCGCGAGCAGCGCCTCCGCGCCGAGTCCCTCGCGGTCAAGCGGGTCGTCGACCGACGCTGGGCTGCGTACCGGGCGCAACTCGCCCTGCGCAAGCAGGCGATCGCGAGCATCAGCGCGGCGAACGCCAAGGCGCAGACGGCATCGCCTGCCTCGGCGGCTGCTGCACCGCCGGTGCGCGTGGTCACCCTGCCGCCGCTGACGATCACGAGGACCTCGTGATGGAACGGCGTTCCTTCCCCGCAATGGGCACGCAGGTCGAGCTCCTGCTCGACACCGAGCCGAGCACCGAGAGCCGGCATGCCCTCGACCGGGCGGAAGCCGAGTTCGAGCGGCTGGAGGCGCTGCTCTCGCGTTTCCGCCCGGACTCCGAGCTCTGGGCGCTCAACCGCCGCGGCGCGCTGGAGGCGGGTCCCGAACTCGTCGACGTGACCCGGCTCGCCCTGGAGGCCCGGGAGCGGACGGACGGCCTGTTCGACCCGACCGTGCACGACGCGCTCGTGGCGGCCGGCTACGACCGGACTTTCGACGAGGTCGTCGCGGACGGCCCCCCGCCCGGCCCGCAGCGATGCGGAGGCGGCGTTCGCGTCGACGGCTCGCGGATCGAGCTCGAGCGCGGCTTCTGCCTCGACCTCGGCGGGATCGCGAAGGGCTACGCGGTCGACCGGGCCGCCCGCATGCTCGTCGGAACCGCGCCGTGCCTCGTGAACGCCGGCGGCGACCTCGCCTGCTACGGCCGCCCGTGGCCGGTCGGCGTGGAGACCTCGGACGGCCGGGTCACCCTCGAGCTCGACCGTGGGGCGATCGCCACGTCGGGCCGGGACCGCCGCCGCTGGCGACGCGGCGGCACCGAAGCCCATCACCTGATCGACCCGGCCACCGGCGCACCCGCCGGCGGCGACTTCCTCCGCGTCACGGTCGTCGCCAACACGGCGGTCGAGGCGGAGGTGCTCGCGAAGGCGATCTTCCTGGGGGCTCCGGCCGCGTCGCCGGCAGTGCTCGTGACGAACGACGGCCGCACGATCTTCGCCGGAGGTCTCGCATGAAGACCGACCCGACGTTCTGGCTGCTCGCACGGGCCGGCGGACTGACCGCGTACGTGCTGCTGACGGGCTCGGTGCTCGCCGGCCTGACCGTGAAGGCGCGGCCGCTCGGGCGCCGGGTCAGGCCGGCCGTCCTCATGGACACCCACCGTTCCCTCTCCCTGCTCGCCCTGTGCGCGATCGCCTTCCACGGCCTGGTGCTGACGCTCGACCGGACCGTGCGGATGCCGCTCGCGGGCCTGCTCGTTCCCGGCCTGAGCCCGTACCGGCCGCTCGCCGTCGACATCGGCGTGCTCGCGGCCGAGCTGATGGCCCTGATCTACGTGTCCTTCTCGCTCCGACGCCGGATCGGGGCGCGCAACTGGCGCCGGCTGCACTACCTCACATTCGCGGTGTTCGCCGCCGCCACCGTCCACGGCCTCGCCGCCGGCACCGACCGGTGGGCGTTCGGGCTCTACTCAGGCTCGGTCGCCTCCGTTGCCGGGCTGACGGCGTGGCGCATCCTGACGAGAGGAGGAACACGAGATGTACCGCATCGAGATCGACCGGTCGCTGTGTAACGGGATGGCGTCCTGCGTCAAGATCGCACCCGACACCTTCGACCTCGACGGCGAGGGCGTCGCGATCGTCTCCGGCGATGCCGGCGACGATGCGATCGAGGCTGCCGAGTGCTGCCCGTTCGCTGCGATCGCCGTCTTCGACCAGGCGACCGACGCGCAGGTGGTCTAGCCTCGGACCGTGCCGACCCGCCACGCCGTACGGATCGCGATCGTCGCGGCGGCCCTTGCGGTTGCAGCCGCCGCGACGATCCTGCTCAACCTCGCGCTGCTCGGGTACGCCCAGCCCCGGAACGACCCGGTCGGGAAGCTGAGTCCGAAAGCCGTTCTCCACCCGGTTCCCGCGCCGGCCCCGGTGCGTACCCCGGTCACGACCGGCGAGGCCGACGACTAGGAATCGTCGTCGAACCAGAAGAAGCCGACCGCACCCGGGCCGGCGTGGGTGCCGACGACGGATCCGAGCGTCGTCTCCACGCCGATCGTCGCCTGCGGGCGCGTGCGCCGTACCAGCTCGCGGATCGGCTCGCGCCGGTCGGGTGCGTCGGCGTCCGCGATCCCGACGCGCAGCGAGGGCCGGTCGACGGTGCCCTGCTCGAACGCCGCGACGAACTCGAGGAACGCCTTGTGGGCGCCGCGGACGCGCTTCACCGGGACGACCTCGCCGTCCTCGATCGTCAGGATCGGCTTGATGTTGACCAGCGTCCCGGCCATCGCCGCCGCCTTCCCGATCCGCCCGCCCTTGGCGAGGAAATCGAGCGTGTCGACCGTGAAGACGACCCCGCTCTCGCGCTCGAAGCGGCCGGTGAACGCGTCGACCTCCTCGTCGGTCGTTCCGCGCTCGAGGCGCTCCTGGACACCCAGCGCGAGGAGCGCCAGGCCGGCCGAGACCGTCCCGCTGTCGATCGCCCGCACCTTCCCGCCGCCCAGCTCTTCGCCGGCCATCCTGGCGCTCTCGACCGTCCCGGAGAGCGTGGCCGGGATGTGCAACGAGAGGATCCGCTCGTACTGCTCCAGTTCGCGGTAGACCTCGAGAAAATCGCCCGGGGTCGGCTGCGAGGTGGTCGGCAGCTCGGAGGCGGAACGAAGTCGCTCGTAGAACTCCTGTGGGCCGAGCTCCGCGTAGTCGCGGAAACTCTCGGCGCCGAAGCGGACGTACAGCGGGACGATCCGCCAGTTCGGGAAGCGCTGGGGGCCTACCGGGTAGTCAGCGGTCGAGTCGAGGACGACAGCGGTGTTCGTCGCCGTGAGCCGCATCACCCGGCCGCCTCGAGCCGCGCGGCGCCGACCACGGCCTCGACGATCTCGTCCAGCGGACGGTCCTTGCCGATGCAGACGACCGCGCCCGCCTCGAGCAGCGCCTCGACCTCGCGCTCGCCCGCGGCCGCCGTGAGCGCGACGACGGCAACGTCAGGGGAGTGCTCCCGGACGAGCCGCGTCACCTGGACGCCGTCCAACCCCGGCAGGCGGTAGTCGACGAGGACGACGTCCGGCTCGATCTCGCCGCAGCGGTCGACCACGTCGTTGCCGTCGGAATCCGAACCGGCGATCTCGATGTCGCCGCCGAGCGTCAGCAGCACCTCGAGCGCGGTACGGAAGACGTCGTTGTCCTCGATCAGCAGGACCCGGACAGTCATGCCTCGATGCTATTCGGCCGACAGGAGGAGGTGGTAGTGCGGCTGGCCTCCCTCATGGACGTCGACCTCGACGTCCGGGTGCGACTCGGCGACCCGGTCGAGCAGGCCGTTCAGCGGCGGTGCGCCTTCGCCGGTCAGGAGCGTCAGCACGTCGCGCGGCTCCGCCAGCAGGCGCGAGACGACGGCGGCAGCCACATCGTCGAAGGCCGGCCCGCCGGCCACCGGCTCCCCCTCGAGCAGCCCGAGGAACACTCCTTCCTGGACCGCGAGCCCGTCGACCTGCACCGCGCGCGAGGCGGTGGTCACCGCGCCGGTGGCGACGGCGGCGACCACGTCCGCCATCTCGCCCGCGTTGTCCGCCGCTGTGCGCGTGCCGTCGTAGGCGACCATCGCCGCGATCCCAGCAGGGATCGAGCGTGTGCCCACGACCAGCACCGCCTTCGCGGCGTGCGCCGCCGCCTGCTCGGCCGAGAGGATCACGTTCGCGTTGTTCGGCAGCACGACCACCTCGGGTGCGGAGGTCGCGTCCACGGCGGCGAGGATGTCGGCGGTCGACGGGTTCATCGACTGGCCGCCTTCGACGATGCTCGTGACGCCGAGGCTGCGAAAGAGGCGTGCGTTGCCCTCGCCGGCGACGACGGCGACGACCTCCGTCTCGCGTGGATCCGGTACGAGCTCGAGCAGGCGGCTCTCCCGCTCCTCGGTCTGACGGTGCATGTTCGCGATCTCGATCCCGTCGAGCACGCCGCAGCCGGCACCCAGGGTGAGCGCTGCGCCCGGGTCGTCAGTGTGCACGTGCACCTTCAGCGCGGACTCGTCGCCGACGACCATCAGCGAGTCGCCGAACGGCTCGAGCGCGCGCTCCAGCCCTTCGCGGTCGAGCCCGTCGCCCTCGACGACGAACACGGTGCAGTAGCGGTACTGCGAGAGCTCCTGGTGGATCGCGTCGAGCCCGACCTCCTCGAGACCGGCGGGCGGCTCGGGGACCGCCTCGCCGGTCACGGCCGCCGTCAACCCGCGGACGAGCTCGAGCAGGCCTGCACCGCCGGCGTCGACGACGCCCGCCTGGCGAAGGATCTCGAGGTGCTCCGGCGTGCGCGCGAGCGCGTCCTCGCCGCGACGCACGAGCGCGCGCAGCAGATCGGCGACGGGCAGGTCGGGCCGAGCCTGCGCCTCGGCCTCCTCGGCCAGCTCGCGGATCACGGTCAGCATCGTCCCCTCGACCGGTTTGCGCACCGCCCGGTAGGCGGCGTCGCTGGCGGAGCGGAAGGCCCGCGCGAGCGCGGACGAGTCGATCACGGAAGCATCACCGACGACCTCGGCGAACCCGCGAACGATCTGGGAGAGGATCACTCCGGAGTTGCCGCGGGCGCCCATCAGGGCAGCCCGCGCAATCTCGTGGGCGAGCCGCTCGCGATCGGCGTCGTCGAGTTGCTCGAGCGCCTCCTGCACCGCCCGGACCGTGAGCGTCAGGTTCGTGCCGGTGTCCCCGTCGGGAACGGGATAGACGTTCAGGTCGTCGATGCGGCCGCGGCTCGCCTCCAACGCGGCGGCCGTGGGACCGGCAAGCCGGCGGACCGCCTCGAGATCCCCGCTCACGCCGATGCTTTCACGGCGTCGATGTGCACCTCGACCGCGGAGATCTCCAGTCCGGTCATCCGCCCGACCTCGTAGGCGACGCGGTTGCGCACGGTCGACGCGACCTCGGCGAGATTGAGGCCGTGCTCGACGACCACGTGCAGCGCGATCGACAGACCGTGCTCGTCGCCGGCGACCTCGATGCCGCGCGTCGTCCGGTCGCGGGTCAGCAGCCGGCCGAGCCGGCCGGTCGTGGTGGTGCCGACGACCCCGTAGCATTCGGCCGCCGTCAGCCCGACGATCTGAGCAACCGCGTCGCCGGTGATCGCGACCCGTCCGAGGTCGGACGTGGCGAGGACGAAATCCACTGCGCGAGCTTAGACCCGCTCGGCGCCCCCGAGGTTGCTACGCCTTGGTGACCTTGCCGCTCTTCAAGCAGCGCGTGCACACGTACGCGCGCGTCGGTGTGCCGTCCACGACGATGCGGACGCGCTGGAGATTCGGGTCGAAGCGGCGCTTGGTCGCCACCATCGAGTGGCTGCGGTGGTGGCCGAACGAGGGTTTCTTCCCGCAGAGGGAGCAGATCTTCGACATGCGGCCGGGAGTGTAGCTGGCGGCGGTCTAGCCCCGTGCCACTGCGGTGCGCAGCTGTGCGAACGCGTCGGCCATCTCGAGCGCAGTCCGCGCCGCCCAACCGCCGCGCTCGACCCGCTCCTGCGCCTGGTCGGCGGTGTCGCACGTGAGCAGGCCGAACGAGACGGGCACTCCGGTCTCGATCCCGGCCAGCTGGAGCCCGCTCGCCGCCTCGCTCGCGACGAAGTCGAAGTGCGGCGTCTCGCCGCGGATCACACAGCCGAGCGCGATCACACAGGAGTAGCGGCGCGTCTTCGCGAGCGCCATCGCCGCGATCGGCAGCTCGAACGCGCCGGGAACCGGCATGACCAGCACGGCGTCGCGCGAGACCCCGGCCTCGTCGAGCGCGGTCATCGCCGAGTCGAGCAGCCTGCCGGTGATCTCGCCGTTGAACTTGCTGACGACGATCGCCACGGTTCGACGGTTGCCGTTCGGCGAGCCCTCGAGCACCGAGGTGCCGTCGGGGATGCGCAGATCGCCTTCGGTGTGCTGCTCGTCATCCGTCGCGGCCGGCTGGCCCGCCCGCAGCGGCGCGGCCGCCGGCTCGGTCAGTTCCTCCGCGGGAGCGCCCGGCTCCTCGGCGGTTTCTGCGGGGGACGCCTGCTCGTGGGTGCCCGCTTCCTCGTCGGCCTCGTCGTCCTCGTCGTAGAGCACCTCGACCCCGATGCCAGCTTCGGGCGAAGGCACGAAGGTCGGCTCGGGTTCGGGCTCCGGTTCGGCCGCGAACGGCTGCTCATCCGACGTGGGCTCCGGCTCTCGCTCCGCCCTCTCCTCGTGCGCACGCGGAGGCCGCAGCCGCGAGGAGTAGTCGCGCAGTGGCCAGTCCTGGGATTCGTCGAGGTTGTCGCTCATGCTTCCGCGTCGGATTCGAACTTGAGGTCCTGGTGATGCAGCCGGTGTCCGAGCTTCTCACGTTTCGCGCGCAGGTAGCGCAGGTTCTCGCCGTTGGGCGCCACCTCGATCGGCACCTGCTCCGTGACCCGCAGCCCGTATGCCTCCAGGCCCGAGACCTTCTTCGGGTTGTTGGTCAAGAGCCTGATCGTGCTCAGGCCGAGGTCGGCCAGGATCTGGTTGCCGATCCCCCACTCCCGCTCGTCGGCGGCGAAGCCGAGCGCGAGATTGGCGTCGACCGTGTCCATCCCCTGCTCCTGGAGCTCGTACGCCTTGAGCTTGTTCAGGAGGCCGATGCCGCGCCCTTCCTGGGCCATGTACAGCAGGACGCCGCAGCGCTCGGCGGCGATGCGCCGCAGGGCGGTGTCGAGCTGGTCGCCGCAGTCGCAGCGCTGCGAGTGAAAGACGTCTCCGGTCAGGCACTCCGAGTGGACGCGGACGAGGACGTCGTCGGCGCCCTCGACGTCGCCGTGCACGAGCGCGACATGGTGCTTGCCGGTCAGCTTCTCGCGGAACGCGATCGCCTGGAACTCTCCGTACTCCGTCGGCAGCCGCACGGCGATCTCGCGCGACACCAGCTTCTCGTGCCGCCGCCGGTACTCGACCAGGTCGGCGACGCTGACGAGCTTCAGCCCGTGGCGCCCGCAGTAGGTGACCAGGTCGGGGACGCGGGCCATTGTCCCGTCCTCGTTCATGATCTCGCAGACGACCCCGGCCGGGTACAGGCCGGCCAGGTGCGCGAGGTCGACCGAGGCCTCGGTCTGGCCGGCACGGCGCAGGACGCCGCCGTCGCGGGCGCGCAGCGGGAAGACGTGGCCGGGCTGGACGAGGTCACGGGGCGTCGACTTCGGGTCGATCGCCACCTGGATCGTGCGCGAGCGGTCGGCGGCGGAGATGCCGGTGGTGACGCCCTCGCGCGCCTCGACGGACACGGTGAAGGCGGTGCCGAGCGGCGCCTCGTTGTGGTCGGTCATCTGCCGCAGGCCGAGCTCGTCGCAGCGCTCCTCGGTCAGGCAGAGGCAGATCAGGCCGCGCGCGTGCGTGGCCATGAAGTTGATCGCCTCCGGCGTGGCGAACTGGGCGGCGATCACCAGATCGCCCTCGTTCTCGCGATTCGGGTCGTCGACGACGACCACGAACTTCCCGTTGCGGACGTCCTCGATCGCATCCTCGATCGAGGCGAACGTGCGCCGCTCAGCTGCCGTCGCCATCGTCAGATCGTAGCCCCACGAGCCTCTCCACGTACTTGGCGAGCACGTCGGTCTCGAGGTTCACCTCGTCCCCTGAGGCTGCCTCGCCGAACGTCGTCGCCTCGAGCGTGTGGGGCACGAGCGCGACCGCGAACCCTCGGTCGTCGAGGCCCGCGACGGTCAGCGACACGCCGCCGACGGCGATCGAGCCCTTCTCCACGCAGTAACGGAGGAGCGCGGCGGAGGCGTCGACCCAGACGCGCTTGCCCTCGCCCTCGTCCTCGACCGAACGGATGCGGCCGACCCCGTCGACGTGGCCCTGGACGTAGTGGCCGCCGAGCGCCTCGCCTGCGCGCAGCGCCGGCTCGAGGTTGACGGGTGCGCCGGGGCCGAGGCGGCCGAGCGTCGTCCGCGCGAGCGTCTCGGGGACGGCGTCGAACGCCAGCGTCCTTCGGTCTCCGTCGACGACGGTGAGGCAGACGCCGTCGATTGCGACGGAATCGCCGACCGCCGCTGCGATCGAGGACTCGACGCGGAGCCGTCCGTCCTCGAACGAGACGACCTTGCCGACCTCTCGGACGAGCCCGGTGAACATGCTCCAACGCTAGCCGAGCGCCAACGCCTCGAGCGTCTCCCGCACGACCATCTCCAGGTCGCCGCGGCCGTGCGGGCCGACGCGCTCGAGCTCGGCGACGAGCTCGTCGAGCGCCTCGGACTGCTCGGCGGACAGGCCGTCCTGCCCGGCCGCCTCGATCTGGGCGCGCAGCTCGTCGTTGCCGATGTGGCGGGCGAGCCAGTGCGACAGGAGGCTGACCAGCCGGTCCTCAGGGCTCATGGACGTAGGCATCGAGGAGGACATCGGCACCGACCGGCTCGGCCCGGAGCTGATGCAGCCCGACCGGTGCGGTGAGCGCTTCGAGCATGAGCTCCCCTCCGCCGGCGATCGTCGGAGCGACGAAGACGAGCAGCCGGTCGACCAGCTCGCGCTCGAGGAAGGCGGAGGCCAGGGTCGGGCCGCCTTCGAGGAGCAGCGACTGGACGCCCTGCTCGGCGAGGCCGCGGAGCTCGTCCTCGAGCGTCCCCGAGAGCAGCTCAAGCCGGGAGCCTTCGGGCAGCGGGCCGCGGCCGAAGGCGATCCGGCGCGGCTGGCGCGCGGTGTCGACGCCCCGCGCGTCGAGCCGTGGGTCGTCCGCCCGCACGGTGCCCATGCCCACCGCCACGGCGTCGGCCGCTGCTCGGAGCTCGTGCACGCGTCGCCTGCTCTCCTCGCCGGTCACCCAGCGCGAGCCTGGAACGGTCACGCGGCCGTCGAGGGTGACGGCCAGCTTGAGCATTACGAACGGCCGTCCGGCGGCGACCCACGTCCGCCAGGCGGCGTTCTGGGCCCGCGCGTCGAACGAGTCGGCGTGCTCGACCTCGACGCCGGCCGCGGCGAGCACGTCGAGGCCGCCGCGGGCCTCGGGGTTGGGGTCGAGCGAACCGGCGACCACCTTCGCCAAGCCCGCCCGGAGCACGGCTTCGGTGCAGGGCGGCGTGGTGCCGTGGTGCCCGCAGGGCTCCATCGTCACGTAGAGCGTCGCCCCTCTCGCCCGTTCGCCGGCGGCCTCCAGCGCGACCACCTCGGCGTGCGGGCCGCCCTTGCGCTCGTGCCAGCCCTCGCCGACCACCTCGCCGCCGGCGACGACGACTGCTCCGACAACGGGATTCGGCCGAGTGGTGGCGCGCCCGCGCTCGGCGAGCTCGATCGCACGCTCCAGGTGCGTCATGCGAGCGCCTGGACGAGCCGGCGGTACGCGCGGGGCAGATCCTCCCGTCGGAAGATCGCCGAGCCGCAGACGATCAGGTCGGCGCCTGCGTCGTAGACGCTGCGGACGTTCTCGTGCGAGATCCCGCCGTCCACCTGGACGTGCACGTGCGCGGGGACGAGCGAGCGCAGCTGCTCGATCCTGTCGATCGCCTCCGGCATGAACTCCTGGCCCGAGTAGCCGGGATGGATGCTCATGCAGAGAACGAGGTCGAAGGCGTCCGCGTGCGGAGCGACCTCCTCCACCGCCGTCTCCGGATTGACGGCGAGGCCGACCTGAAAACCGTGCTGGCGCGCCTCGGCGGCGACCGCGGCCGGGTCGGCGGCGACCTCGACGTGGAAGGTGACGCTGTCGGCACCGGCCGCCCGGAACCCGGCGAAGTGATGCGCCGGGTCGTCCACCATCAGGTGGCAGTCGACGACACCGCCCGCCTCGTGGACGAGTGGAGCGATCGACTGGAGCACGATCGGCCCCATCGTGACCGGCTCGACGAAGTGTGCGTCGCCGACGTCGAAGTGGAGGATCCGGGCGCCCGCGCGCAGGAGCACGTCGACCTGATGGCCGAGCTGGGAGAAGTCGGCCGCGTACAACGACGGCTCGATCTCGACGGTGCGGATCCAGTCGTCCCAGCCCACGGGCCGATCTTACGGTTGCGGCGCTCGTGGCGTTTGTCACCCAGTCTCTGAGACTGGGGTCGAAACGTTTGCGTGGCGATTCGTCCACAGGTCAGACCAGCAATCGCGCAACGAAGAACCCGGACGTTCGGTGCTGGTGCGGTGTCGTCAGCAGGAACTCCGTCCGTTTGGGGTGGCGGAACGCCGGCCACTCCGCGCCGAGGTCGTCGGCGGCGAGGCCCGAGGCGTCGACAACGGCCTCGTTCTCATCGGCGTTCAGTGTGCAGACCGAGAAGGTGACCGTGCCGCCCGGTCTCACCCGGGCCGCGGCCGCCCGGAGGAGCGCGAGCTGGAGCTCCGGCAGCGGCTGCGCGCGCCAGCGCAGGTCGGGCCGCGCCGCGAGGACGCCGAGCCCGGAGCACGGCGCGTCGACGAGCGCGCGGTCGAAGCCGTCCAGCTCGGAGGGCAGCTTCAGCCCGTCGCCGTTCAAGACGCGGACGCTCGTCGCGCCGAGCCGCCGAACGTTCTCCTCGAGCTCGCGCGCCCGCCCCTCGTGCAGCTCGACCGCCACCACTTCCCCGGCGAGCATCGTCGCCTTCCCGCCCGGCGCAGCGCAGAGGTCGAGCACGCGCTCGCCGGGACGCGAGCCGACCGCGAGCCCCGCGAGTTGCGACCCCAGGCTCTGCGGCCAGATCCGCCCCTCGGCCAGCGCCTGCTCGTCCACGCGCGCCACGCGCCATGCTCCGGGGACGTCTGTGGGCTCGCCCTCGATCTCGCCGCGGACGAGGCGGACGACTGTCTCTGGCGCCTCGTTCTGGGCCCGCATCAGCGCGAGCGCCTCCTCCTCACCCCAGTCCCGCCGCCACGTCTCGTACACCCAGTCGGGATACGAGCGCTTCAGCGGCCCTTCCGGGAGCCCGGACAGCAGCGCAGGGAGGCCGCCGGCCAGCCGCCGCATGACCGCGTTCGTGAACGGCACCGCCCGCTCCAGTCGGGCGGCCCGCACGAGCTCGACCGACTCGTTGACCGCCGCATGCGCCGGCACTCCGTCGAGATAGGCGAGCTGGTAGGCGCCGAGCCGGAGTGCCGCCTTGACCGGCGGGTCGAGCTTCCGCACCGGCCGGCGACCGAGCGTCTCGATCGCATGGTCGAGCGTCCGGACGCGCTGCACCGTTCCGTACGCGATCTGCTGGGCAAGGGCCCGGTCGCGGGCGTCCAGTCCCTCGGCAACGGTGGCGAAGACGCGGTCGGCGTAGGCGTCGTCCTCGAAGACGCGGAGGACGACGTCGTAGGCCGCTCGGCGCGCCGGGCTTACCGCAGCCCGCGCAGCCATGCCTCGTACCCCATCGTCCGGCCGCCGGGCGGTTGCACCTCGAGCGGGACGAACCGGCCCTCCTCGACGCGGGCGCGCCACACCACCACCGGCCGTCCTTCGAGCTCGGCACGCGCGCCGATGTGCGGCGAGAGCGCGCGCACCCGGTTCACCGCCTCCTCCGGCTTGGAGAGGTCGAGGACGCGGTCCTCCGGGCCGATCTTCTCGGCGTACGTGACGCCCTCGCCAGGCTGGGGGCTGAACTCGGGAGCGGAAAGCGTCTGCTCGAGCAGCTCGACCGCGAGCGGGACGGCCCGGTCGTAAATCGCGCCGGAGTCGTCGTCCGGGCCGATCGGGAAGAGCTCCTGCGCGGCGATCGGCCCCGCATCGAGCTCCTCGACCAGCCTGATCACGGTGACGCCCGTCTCCGTGTCGCCGGCCATGATCGCCCGCTCCACCGGCGCCGCCCCACGCCAGCGCGGCAGCAGCGACGGGTGCACGTTCAGCCAGAGATGCTGGTCGAGCAGATCGCGCGGGATCAGGCGGCCGTAGGCGACCAGCACGATCGTGGGCTCGTCGAGGGTCTCTTCGAGGCTCTCGACGACCGGGATCTCCAACCTCAGGGCCGTCAACTTGGCCGGCGTGGGTCGGAGACCCCTTCCCCGGCCCGCGGGCGAATCCGGCTGAGTCAGGCAGAAAGCGACTTCGTGGTTGGCAGCAACTCGCTCCAGGACACTCGCACCGAACGGCGCGCTCGCGGCGAAGCCGAACCGCACGGCTAGCCCAGGATCGGCTGCGGGCGAAGCGCCGCCATCGCCTCGCGCCGGGCCTCGGGCGTCGTCCGCTCCAGGATCAGGACGCCGTCGAGGTGATCGAGCTCGTGCTGGACGACCCGGGCTGCGAGCCCTTCGAGCTCGAGGCGGTAGGGCGCGCCCACGGCGTCCTGCGCCTCGAGCGTCACCACGCGGGGCCGCTCGACCGGCACGAGCACCCCCTGCATCGAGAGGCAACCCTCGTCGGCCGTCTCCAGCTCCTCGCCGGGATCGACGATCGTCGGGTTGACGGCGGCCCGCGGCTCGTCCTCGTCCCCGATCTGGAACACGAACACGCGACGCAGCACGCCCGCCTGGTTGCCGGCGAGGCCGATGCCGCGCGCGTCGGCCATCAGCGCCTGCATGCGCTCGACCAGGCGCCGGAGGTCGTCGTCGAACTCCTCCACCACCTCGGCCCTGAGCTTCAGCACCGGGTCGGGCCACTGCCTGATCTGGGCGAGCGCGAGCCGTCGCCGCGCCTCGTTCTCGGCGCTCAGCTCCTCGTCGACGACCTGCCCGTGCTCCTCGCTCACACCGCCGGTCAGTGTATTTCAGAGGCTCTGCGGATCGACGTCGACCACGGCGGCGAGGCCCGCCTTTCGCATCGCCGGTGCCGCTGCAGCGAGGGCCCGGGCCGCACGGGCCGCGAGCGCTCCCGGCTTGTCGGTCTTGGCGACGAGCTGGGCGCGGTGGCGCCCGCGCAGCCGCAGGATCGGCGCCGGGCCGAGCAGCTCGGCGCCGCCGAGCGCGTCTTTCAGTTCCCGCAGCGCCTGCATGGGTACGTCGGCCTCCGGCCCGGAGACGACGATGCGCACGAGGTGCCCGAAAGGCGGGTACCCCAGCGCCTCACGCCGTTCCAGCTCGCCGGCCAGGAAGCGGCCGACGTCGTGGCGCGCGGCTAGCTCGACGGGCCGCGCGTCGGGCTGGAACGTCTGGATCAGAACACGGCCGGGCGCGTCGCGGCCGCTCCTGCCCGCGAGCTGCGTGAGCAGCTGGAAGGTTCGCTCCTCGGCGCGGAAGTCGGGCAGCGCGAGGCCCGTGTCGGCGTCGACCACGGCGGCGAGCGCGACCCCCTGGAAGTGGTGGCCCTTGGCGACCATCTGCGTGCCGAGCAGGACCGCGCGGTCCGCCGCGGCAAACCGCTCCAGGGCCGCAGACGGGTCGCGCGAGTCCGCGTCCAGGCGAACGAGCGCCAGCTCGGGCAGGCGGGACGCAAGCTCCCGCTCGAGCCGCTGGGTCCCGGCACCGAGCCGGGCGAGCTCGGCCGACCCACACTCGGGGCACAGCTCGGGCGCGGGCTCGGCGTGGCCGCAGTGGTGGCAGCGGAGGTATCCGTCGCCGTGAAGAACGAGCGCGACGTCGCAGTTCGGGCAGCGGCGGGTGACGCCGCACGTCCGGCAGTGGATCGCCGGAACGAGCCCGCGGCGATTCAGCAGCAGGATTGCCTTGCCGCCGTTCTCGGCGATGCGGCCGAGCTCGGCGAGCAGTGGGGCGGAGAGCGGGTAGCCCCGCTCTCGCCGCAGGTCGACGACGCGCACCGGCGGGAGCCTCCCCGTGTTGGTCGCAGCGGATGAAGACGGGGCTAGCCTGCCGCCGAGCTCGAGCCGCTCGAGCGCGGCCCAGCTCTCGGGCCTCGGCGTCGCGCTTCCGAACACGGCGACCGCTCCCTCGAGCGAGGACCGCTTGGCGGCGACCGTTCTCGCGTCGTAGCGGGGATCCGACTCCTGTTTGTAGGAGGGGTCGTGCTCCTCGTCGACGCAGATCAGCCCGAGGCCGCGAACCCGCGCGAACACCGCAGAGCGGGCGCCGACCACGACCCGGGCCTCGCCGGAGGCGATTCGCTCGCGCTCGTCGCGGCGCGCGGCCTCGGTCAGCCCGGAGTGGAGCAGCGCGATCCGCTCGCCGAAGCGAGCCTGGAAGCGACCGACCGCCTGCGGGGTCAGAGCTATCTCGGGAACGAGAACGATCGCGCCCAGGCCCCGCTCCAGCGCCGAGGCACACGCCTGGAGGTAGACCTCGGTCTTGCCGCTGCCGGTCGCGCCGTACAGGAGGTAGCGGCCGCCGCCGCCGTCCATCGCCGCGACGATCGCCGCCACTGCAGCCGACTGCTCCGGCGTCAGCTCCGCAGGCGTCGGCTCGCCTGCCAGGCCGGCCCGTGTCTCCCGGCGCTCGCCGCGCCGGCGGCGCGCGCGCGGCGCAACCAGCTCGAGCGCCCGCGCCGGTGTCGAGCCGTAGTACTCTGCGACCCAGAGCGCGAGGTCGACGAGCTCGGGCGAGAGCTCGTCCAGCACCCCGGCAACCGGGGACGCGGCCACGCCCGGCGGCGGCGGCTCGCCTGTCGAGACGACGACGCCGCGAACCCGCGAACGCCCGAAGGGCACGGACACGACCGCCCCCTTCCCCACTCCGTCCGGCACCTTGTACGTGAAGGCGCGCGCGACGGCGCGGGCGGGGACGAGCGGGAAGACGGAGGCATATGCCACCGGCCCAGCCTAGAGACGGCGGTGGCGGGCTAGACGCCAGCGGCCTCGACCACGAACTCGGTCGCGAAGCCGAGGAAGAGGCCGAGGAGGAGGAACCAGGCGATGAAATTCTTCGACGCCATCCGCCGGTTGACGTCTACGAGCTCGAGCACGACATACAGGATGGAGCCTGCGGCGAGCGCGAGGAAGAGGATCGAGAGCGACTCGCTGACCCAGGCCTGCCCGATCAGCGTCCCGACGAACGTCGGCCCGCCGCCGATCAGGCCGAGCAGCAGCAGGAAGCGCCAGCTGGGCCGGACCGGCTCGCCCGAGAGCGGCGCGACGATCCCGAACCCCTCCGTGGCGTTGTGGAGGCCGAAGCCGATGATCAGGACGACCGCCAGGCTGATCGCGCCCGCGGCGCCGGCCTGGCCGATCGCCAGCCCCTCGGAGAAGTTGTGCAGGCCGATCCCGGTCGCGATCAGCAACGAGAGCCAGGCGGAAGCGGAGAGCGAGGCCGCCCACGACTGCTCGAACTCGGCAGCGGACGCCGCGCCGGGGCCGAGCATGGCCGCATTGCGTCGGCGCTTCATCCAACCGTCGTAGTAGACAAGGCTCATCAGTCCGGCAGCGAAGCCGGTGCCGAAGAGGCCCACGTACCAGGCGAAGTGCGGCCAGCTTCCTCCGTCTACCGCGCTCCCGAGCGCCTCGTCGACCGGCTCGATCGCGCCGTGGATCACGTCGTAGAGCAGGAAGAGCAGGATCCCGGTCGCGACCGCGCTCAGCGCCGCCTTCAGCCTGATGCTCGGATTAGAGAGCCGCCCGAGGGGGAGACCGATCAGGATCGTCGCTCCGGCGACGGCTCCGAGGATCAGGATCTGGGTCGACGACATGTCAGGCGTTCCTTCGGACTCTTGTAAGGCATACCTTACAAACCGGCGCGACTATAGTGGCAGCCCCGGACGACGTCAAGCGTCAACGGTCATGGCCCAACGGCACTCGGTCGACGAATACCTGGAGACGATCTGGTTCCTCGCCTTCCCGATCGGCGAGTACCGGCCCACGACCACGGGCACGCCCACGCTCGCGTCGCGCGTCGCCGAGATGCTCGGCGTCTCCCGCGCCTCCGCCGGCGAGATGCTGAAACGCCTCGAGAAGGAGGGCCTCGTCGAGCGGGGCGAGCACAAGGAGGCGATCCTGACCGAGGCCGGCCGCGAGCGGGCCGAGCGCGTCGTCCGGCGGCACCGGATCATCGAGCGGCTGCTCACCGACTTCATGGGATACACGGCTGCGGAGGCGCACGTGCACGCGGACGAGCTCGGCGACACGTTCACCGACGACATGATCGAGCGGATGGAGGAGAAGCTGGGCCACCCCGAGCGCTGCCCGCACGGCTGGCCGGTCGACACCGATCTCGAGCAGCGGGAGAACCGGGAGCTGGCGCCGCTGTCGGCGCTCGAGCAGGGCGACCGGGCGACGATCGTCCGCCTCGCCGAGCACGACGGCGAGCTCCTGCACTGGTTCTACGACCAGGGTCTCGTCCCGGGCACGAAGCTCCGGGTCACCTCGGCGGAACCCGCAGCCGGGCAGGTCGTCGTGCGGCTGAATGGCGACGAGCGCTCGATCGGCGAGAAGGCGGCCGGCGGGTTGTTCGTCAGACCAAACCGTGGGGGAACCCATGGTTCCCCCACGTAGCCCCCTCCTCTACTCGCTCGCTTCGCTCGCATCGCGCACCCGAAGGAACCCAGAAAGGTTGCGAGCCGTGCCCGCACAGGTCGGGCGCGGCGCGGATCGCGTAACTCAGGCCGTGGTGGCGGCCACTGATTCGAGGCCGGCGGCCTCGCGCAGCGCATCCGCCCTGTCGACGCGCTCCCACGTGAAGTCGTGGTCGTCGCGGCCGAAGTGGCCGTACGCGGCCGTCTTCTGGTAGATCGGCCGGCGCAGCTCGAGGTCCTTGATGATCGCCGCCGGCCGGAGGTCGAAGTTCGCCCGGACGAGCTCCTCGATCCGGGCGGTCGTGATCCCGTCGCGCTCGGTGCCGAAGCACTCCACCTGGAGCGACACGGGGTGGGCGACCCCGATGGCGTAGGCGACCTGCAGCTCGCAGCGGCCGGCGAGGCCGGCCGCGACCACGTTCTTCGCGACGTAGCGGGCGGCATAGGCGGCCGAGCGGTCGACCTTCGTCGGATCCTTGCCCGAGAACGCGCCGCCGCCGTGCCGGGCGGCACCGCCGTAGGTGTCGACGATGACCTTGCGACCGGTGAGCCCGGTGTCGCCCATCGGGCCGCCGACGACGAACTTCCCTGTCGGGTTGCAGTAGAAGAAGTCCTTGTCCGTGAGCAGCCGCTTGTCGTCGTACATGTGCCCCGGAAGGATCGGATGCAGGACGTGCTCCGCGAGGTCCGGCTTGATCAACGCGTCGGCGTCGAGGCCATCGCGGTGCTGTGTCGAGATCAGGACGCGGACGATCTCCACCGGCCTGATCCGCCCCCGGCCGTCCCCCTCGTAGCGGATCGTCACCTGGGCCTTCCCGTCGGGTCGCAGGTACGGCAGGACGTCGGCCTTGCGCACCTCGGCGAGCCGCCGGCAGATCAGATGGGCGAGCGTGATCGGCATCGGCATCAGCTCGTCCGTCTCGTCGCTCGCGTAGCCGAACATCATTCCCTGGTCGCCCGCCCCCTCGCGGTCGAGCGGATCCGAGTCGTCCGGGTCGTGCTGCGTCTCGTAGGACGCGTCGACACCCTGCGCGATGTCCGGGGATTGCTCGTCGAGCGCCACGATCACACCGCAGGTCTCGGCGTCGAAGCCGTACTTGGCGCGGTCGTAGCCGATCTCGCGGATCTTCCGGCGCACGAGCCGCGGGATGTCCACGTAGGTCTCGGTGGTGATCTCGCCGGCGACGACGACGAGCCCGGTGGTGATCAGCGTCTCACACGCGACACGGCCGAACGGATCCTCGGACAGAACGGCGTCCAGGATCGCGTCGGAGATCTGGTCGGCCATCTTGTCCGGGTGGCCCTCGGTGACCGATTCCGAGGTGAAGAGGAACGAGTGGGGCGCCATGGAGGGGGCGAAGGCTACCGGACGGCGCGACGCGGGTACCCGTCACTCGCCGCGCGGCCGCCTGCCCATCAGCGAGGCGGCGAGCTCGCCGAGATCGTCGCCGGCGAGGATGCGGCAGACGCCCTCTGTGATCGGCAGCTCGATCTCCAGCCGGCGCGCGAGGTCGCGGAGCACCGGCGCGGTCGTCAGGCCTTCGACCACATGCCCGATCTCGGCGACCGCCTCCGCCGGCGAGGCTCCCTGCGCGATCAGCTCACCCGCCCGGCGGTTCCGGCCGAGCCGACTCCAGCAGGTCACGATCAGGTCGCCCATCCCGGCCAGGCCCGCGAACGTCTCCGGCCGCGCGCCGCAGGCCTCGCCCAGCCGGGCCATCTCCGCCAGGCCGCGGGTGATCAGCGCCGCCTTGGCGTTGTCCCCCGCGCCGAGGCCGTCGACGCCGCCGGCGGCGAGGCCGATCACGTTCTTCGCCGCAGCACAGAGCTCCACCCCTGCCAGATCCGTGTTGACGTAGACGCGAAAGACGGTCGAATTGATCGCGTGCTGGAGCTCGACGGCGAGCTCCTCGTCCTCGCTCGCCACCACCGCTGCGCCGGGGAGCCCGGCGGCGATCTCCTCGGCCATGTTCGGCCCGGAGAGCACGGCCACCGGCCGGTCGCGCACGAGCGTCGAGAGCCGACCGCCGGTTGCGGGGTCGAGCCCCTTGGTCAGCGACAGGACCGGCCCGCCGTCGGGCAACCGGGCGACCACCTCCGAGAAGGACGCGCTCGGAACGGCGAGGACGTAGAGATCTGCTCCGGAGGCCACCTCCGAGACGGCGGCGATGTCGTCGAGGGCGACGTCGCCGACAGCGCGCGGGTTGCGGCCGGTCTCGGCGACGGTCGCAGCCTGGGCGGGGTCGCGGCAGACGAGCGTCACCTCGTGGCCGCGGTCGGCGAGCAGGCGCGAGAACCCGGTTCCCCACGACCCCGCGCCGATCACCACCGCCCTCACGATCGGCGAGTCTACGGCGCTAGGACCGCCGGACGAAATCGATCGAGACCGGGACGCCCTCCAGCTCGAAGCGGTCGCGGACCCGGTTCTCGACCCAGTAGCCGTAGTCGCGGGTGACGAGCGACGGGTCGTTGACGAAGAACCGGAACCGCGGCGGTCTCGTCGTCGTCTGCGTCCCGTACAGGAGGTTCAGCCGTCGCCGGTCGCGCGAGGGAGCCTGCCGGGCCGAGCGGAGCTCGCCCAGGAACGTGTTCAGCGCCGGGGTCGGGACGCGGCTCGTGTGCTTCGCGAACACCTGCTCGACCCGGTCGAGCAGCCGGGCGATCCCGCGGCCGGTGGTCGCCGAGACGGTGACGATGCCCGGGCGCTGGCGCAGCCGGTGGTCGAGCCGCGGGCGGACATCCTCGACCTTCACCCGGCCGACGTCCCACTTCGACAGGACGACGATCGTCGAGCAGTTCGCCTTGCGGGCGACGTCCGCAACCGCAAGGTCCTGGTCGACGAGACCCTCGCCGGCGTCGACGAGGACGAGAGCGATGTCCGCCCGCCCGGCCGCGTCCAGCGTGCGCAGCTCCGAGTAGTAGTCGATCCCCTGGCGCTGGCGGCGCTTGCGACGCAGGCCCGCGGTGTCGACCAGCACGAAACGGGAGCCGTCGCGCTCGAACAGGGTGTCGATCGCGTCCCGGGTCGTGCCCGGCACATCCGAGACGATCACGCGCTCCTCGCCCAGGATCGCGTTCAGTAGACTCGACTTGCCCACATTCGGGCGCCCGAGGATCGCCACGCGGATCGCCTCTTCGCCGACCTGCGCCGGCCTCGAAACTGCCTCGGGGAGGCGATTTCTCAGCCGCGCGACGATCGCGTCGAGCAGGTCGCCCGTACCGTGGCCGTGCAGGGCCGACAGCGGGATCGGCTCGCCCAGCCCGAACCGGTGGAACTCGAGCGCGAGCGCGTCTCGCGACGGGTCGTCGATCTTGTTCGCGAGCAGGAACACCGGCCGGCGGGCGCTGCGGAGGATCTCCGCCACCTCCTCGTCGCCCGGCGTGATCCCGGCCTTGGCGTCGACCACGAACAGCACGAGATCGGCCTCGTCGACTGCGGTGCGCGCCTGGTCGGCGATCGAGCGCGTGATCGGCGAGCGATCGGCGACGTCGACGCCGCCGGTGTCGATCAGCCGGAACTCGGTGCCGGCCCATTCGCAGACGAGCTCCTTGCGGTCGCGCGTCACGCCGGGCGTCTCGTGGACGACGGCCGCCCTCGTGCCGGTCAGTCGGTTGACGAGCGTGGACTTGCCGACGTTGGGGAACCCCACGACGGCGACGGTGCCCGCGAGCTCGGGCATATCCGTCTACGCCGGCGCGCGCTCGCGGACGAGCCGCTCGATGCGGTCGACGACCTCGTCCGCGGTGAGGTCGGTCGTGTCGATCAGCTCGGCGTCCTCGGCCGGCTGCATCCGGGCGGCGTCGCTCTGGTCGCGGGCGCGCAGGTCGGTCGCGAGCGCGTCGGCGGAGAGCTCGGGCCGCTCGGCCAGGCGCCTGCCGGCGCGGACGGAGGCGTCGGCCTGGAGGTAGACCTTCACCGGGGCATCGGGGACGACGACCGTGCCGATGTCACGCCCTTCGATGACGACGCCGCCGTCGGTCGCCAGCTCGCGCTGGCGCTCGCGCATGATCGTCCGCACCTCCGGGTGCCGGGCGACCACCGGCACCAGCCGGTCGATCTCGGCACGGCGGATCGCCGAGGTGACGTCGGTGCCGGCGATGAGGCACCGCCCTTCCGTGTCGAAGTCGACCGGGTTGGCGGCAGCCAGCTCCCCGAGCAGCTGACCCTTGTCGAGCGCGACGCCGTCCCGCCGGGCGAGCCAGGTCAGCGCCCGGTACATCGCCCCGGTGTCGAGATAGCGGAAGCCGAGGCGCTGCGCCAGTCCGCGCGCCACGGTGCTCTTCCCGGCCCCCGCGGGCCCGTCTATCGAGACAATCATCGTCGGGACACAGACTCGAGCAGGTCGAAGAATCCGGGGAAGGATATCGACACCGCCTCCGCGCCCTCGACCTGCACGCCCTCACGCGAGACCAGCCCTGCGACCGCCCCGAGGATCGCGATCCGGTGGTCGCCGGCAGAGGCCATCACGCCGCCGCGTGGACGTGCCGGGACTCCGCGGACGGTGAAGCCGTCCGCTGTCGCGGCGATGCGCACCCCGAGCCGCCTGAGGGCGTCCGTCACCGTCTCGATCCGGTCGGTCTCCTTCTGCCGCAGCTCGGCAGCGCCGCGTACGGAGCTGTTGCCGCGGGCCATCGAGGCGGCGAGCGCGAACAGCGGCAGCTCGTCGATCAGCAACGGCACCTCCTCCGGCTCGACCTCGGTGGCGACGAGGTCGGCGTGCTCGACCTCCACGTCGGCGACGGGCTCGCCTCCGGACGACGACCGGTTGTAGAGCGAGATGCGCGCGCCCATGCGCTCCAGTACGCCGAGGAGTCCTGTGCGCGTCGGGTTGACGCCGACCCGGGCAAGCCGCAGACGCGATCCTGGGAGCAGCGTGGCGGCGACGACGAACGGCGCGGAGGCCGAGAAGTCGCCCGGGACCTCGAGCCGGAGAGGCTCGAGACGCGCCGCCGGCCAGACCTCGACCCCGCCCGGCTCGGAGCGGAGGCGCGCTCCGGCCGCCCGCAGGATCCGCTCGGTGTGGTCACGGGTGGGAACCCGCTCGACGACGGTCGTGGGCCCGTCGGAGGCGTAGAGCCCGGCGAGCATGACGCACGACTTCACCTGCGCGCTCGCGACCGCCGGCTCGTACCGGATCGGGCGCAGGCCCCTGGCGTCGATCGCGAGCGGGAGACTGCCACCGGCGGTCTCGATGCCGGCTCCCATCCGCATCAGCGGATCGGCGATCCGCCGCATCGGACGGGAGCTGAGGGACTCGTCGCCGACGAGCTCGAACCGGCGGCCGCGCTGACCGGCGAGGATCCCGGGGAGCAGGCGGGCGAGCGTGCCGGCGTTGCCGCAGTCGATCGGCCCGGGCGGGGCCTGGAGGTTGCGCAGGCCGGCTCCGGCGATCCGCAGGGTGTCGCCCTCCTCGTCGACCCGGACGCCGAGCGCACGCACAGCGGCGATCGTCGACTCCGTGTCGCCGGAGCGGCCGAACCCGCCGACCACCGACTCGCCGTCGGCGACCGCTCCGACCAGGACCGCACGGTGGGAGATGGACTTGTCGCCCGGCAGGGCGACGCCGCCCTGGACGGACGCCGCGGGCTCGATCCTGACGGAACCGGGGACAGGTCTGCGAGACCTGTCCCTCTCTGTGCTCATTGCAGGAGCACCGGCGAGACGGAGACGCCGTAGCCCTGCGCCTCGAGCAGGGCCGCGGCACGGGCGGCCTCGTCCGCCCCGGAGACGAGCACGGTCAGGATTCCGCCGCGATCCGGGGAGAAGTGGCGGAGCTCGAAGTCCTCGATGTTGATCCGCTCGGCGCCGAGAGCCTGCGTGATCCCGGCGAGCACACCGGGCCGGTCGGGCACGTGGACGGTCACTTGCTGCAGCTCGCCCGGGTCCGGGTACGCCTCGGCGAGCATCCGGCGGCGGTTCTCCGACGCCTCCGCCACCCAGCGGGCGAGATATCCGCCGTCGGCGCCGGCGAGCGCCTCCTCGAGCTGCTCGACTCGTCGGCGGTGCTCGGCCAGGGCCTCGCGGAGCTCGGGCGCGTTGTCGAGGAAGATGTCCACCCAGATGCGCGGATTCGCGCCCGCGACGCGCGTCATGTCCCGCAGCGAGCCCCCGGCGGCGGCGAGCGGGTCGTGCCCCTCGACCCGTCCGGCGCCCGCCTGGTTGACGAGCAGGTTGGCCAGAGCGTGCGGGAGGTGGCTGGTCAGCGCGACCAGCCGGTCGTGCGCCCTGGGGTCGATCGCCACCGGGACCGCCCCGAGCGAGGCGACGAATCCGTGCACGAGCCGGTACCGCTCCGGATCTGTGGCGGTGACCGGCGTCAGGAACCAGGTGGCGCCGTCGAAGAGGTCCGCGGTCGCGTACGCGGGGCCGCGCGCCTCTCGTCCACACACCGGGTGACCGCCGACGAAGCGCTCCGGGAACCGCAGCGACCAGTCCTTCGTCGAGCCCACATCCGTGACCGTGCAGCGGTCGGGCGCGCTCCCGATCACCTCCTCGACGAGGGCTGGCAGCACGGTGACCGGCGCGGCGACCACCGCGAGATCGGCCTCGGCGAGGAGGCCGTTCAGCGGCCCGACCTCGTCGACCGCGCCGCGCTCGAGCGCGATCCCCACCGCCGCCTCGTCGGCGTCATGGCCGCCCACCCAGTCGACGCCCGCCCGCTTCGCGGCCAGGCCGACCGAGGCGCCCATCAGGCCCGTTCCGACGACTGCGAGGCGCATCTCAGACGGCGGCGCGCATGAGCTCGGCCACGTGGAAGGCGAGGTCGAGCGACTGCCGGGCGTTCAGGCGAGGATCGCAGAGAGTCGTGTAGGCGTCGTCGAGCTGCTCCTCGGAGAGACTGTCGCTGCCGCCGAGGCACTCGGTGACGTCGTCGCCGGTGATCTCGAGGTGCACGCCGCCCGGCCAGGTGCCCTCCGCGTGGTGGACGGCGAAGAAGCCCTCGATCTCGGCGACGATGCGGCCGAAGTCGCGCGTCTTTCGGCCGCTCGCGGTGCGGAACGTGTTCGCGTGCATCGGGTCGCAGATCCAGACGACCGGGTGGCCGGCTTCGCGCACCGCGCGGACGAGCGGCGGGAGCGTTTCCCCCACCCGCTCGGCGCCCATCCGGGCCACCAGCGTCAGCCTGCCGGGCACGCGACCCGGGTTGAGCGTCTCGCAGAGCGCGACCGCCTCCTCGGCCGTTGCTGCGGGCCCCAGCTTGACGCCGACGGGGTTGTGCACGCCGGCGAGGAACTCGACGTGGGCGCCGTCCGGGCGGCGTGTCCGCTCGCCGATCCAGAGGAAGTGGGCCGAGCAGTCGTACCAGTCGCCGGTCAGCGAGTCCCGCCTGGTCAGCGCCTCCTCGAAGTCGAGCAGCAGTGCCTCGTGACTCGTCCAGATGTCGGTCTGGTGGAGCGCCGGGTTCCGCATGTCGACGCCGATCGCGGACATGAAGCTCATCGCCCGCTGGATCTCGCTGGCGAGTTGCTCGTAGCGGCGGCCCTCCGGCGAGTTGGCGACGAACTCCTGCGTCCAGGCGTGGACCTGGCCGAGATCTGCATAGCCGCCCTTCGTGAACGCGCGCAGGAGATTGAGCGTCGAGGTGGCCTGGTGGTAGCCCTGGAGCATCCGGCCGGGGTCGGGCGTGCGTGCCTCGACGGTCGGCTCGTCGCCGTGGACGATGTGGCCGCGGAACGTCGGCAGGACGAGATCGCCGACGATCTCGGTCGGCTCGGAGCGCGGCTTGACGAACTGCCCGGCGATCCGGCCGACCTTGACCACCGGCAGGCTGGCCGCGTACGTGAGCACGGCCGACATCTGCAGGATGATCTTCAGCTTCTCGCGCAGATTCGGCGCGTTCCAGTCGTAGAACGACTCGGCGCAGTCGCCCGCCTGCAGGACGAACGCCTTGCCCTCGACGACGTCCGCGAGCCGGTCGAGCAGGCTCCGGGCCTCCCCGGCGAAGACGAGCGGCGGCATGCGCGTGATCTCGGCGCGCACCTCTTCGAGACGTGCCTGATCGGGCCAGTCGGGCTGCTGGAGCGCCGGGAAGCCGCGCCAGGACGAGGGCGACCAGGATGCGGAGGTGACGGCCACTTTCCGCAGTGTAGTGACCGGCCGGAGCCGCTAAAACAGCCTAGTCCGGCTCGGCGACGGGCTGTGGGCCGCGGACGAACAGGGCGCGGCGGACCGGCTCGGGGAACCACCAGTTGTACTTCCCGAGCAGCATCATCAGCGACGGGACCAGGAGCGCACGGATCAGGGTCGCGTCGATCAGGACACCCGCTGCGAGCCCGATGCCGAACTGCTTGATGTCCGGGCCTGGCCCGGTCGACAGCGAGAAGAACGCGAACACGAGCACGAGCGCGGCGCTCGTCACCAGCTTCCCGGTGCGCGCCAGGCCGAGCGAGATCGCCTGGGTGGTGTCCCTCGTCTCGTCGTAGGCCTCGCGGATGCGGGTGACGATGAAGACCTCGTAGTCCATCGACAGGCCGAAGAGGAACGCGAAGATCATCAGGGGTATCCAGGCGATCACCGCCTGGGTGGCCTTGATCCCCCAGATCGCCTCGCTGCCGTGGCCCTGCTGGAAGATGAAGACGACGACGCCGAGCGCGCAGCCCAGCGAGATCAGGTTCAGGATCACCGCCTTCACCGACAGCACGACCGACCGGAAGGCGCGCATCAGGAGCAGGAACGTCAGCAGGACGACGAAGCCGAGGACGTACGGGAAGTTGCCGTAGACGGCGTGGACGAAGTCGCGGTCCTCCGGAGCGACGCCACCGAGCGAGAGCTTGACGTTGCCGCCGATCTGGTCCTGGAGGCTCGGTAGCACGTCGTGCTGGAGGTTCGAGATCACCTTCCTGGCAGGCTTGGCGGCGCCGTCGGTCGCCGGGATCGCCTCGACCAGCCCGGTGTCGCCCCGCTGCCAGTCCGGGCCGGGCGGCGCGGAGGCGCCGTCGACGCCCTCGGTCTGCTCGACCCGCTTCACGACGAGCGCGCGCTTCTGGTCCGTCGAGCCGTTCTCGACGAGCACGACGTAGGGCTTGAGCGCGCCTGCGCTGATGCCGGCCGCGGTGAGCGCGTCGCGCCCCTGGAAGGCGTCGCCCGTGCCCGGCAGGTTCGCGGCCTCGGCCTCCGACGGGTTGATCTTGAAGGCCGGGATCAGGAGCAGCACGACGAGGGCCAGGCCGGCGGCGGCGACCCTGCCCGGCCGTTTGACCACGTATTCCGCCCACCGGTGCCAGAAGCCCTGCTCGCCCGGATCGGCCGAGACGATCCGCTTCGGGATCACCCGCAGCTTGTCGATGCGGTCGCCCATCCAGTAGAGGAGCACCGGAGTCAGCGTGATGCTGGAGAGCACCGCGACCGCCGGGATCAGCATGCCTCCGATCCCGATCGAGCGGATGAACGGCAGCGGCAGCAGCACCATGCTGAGCAGGCCGATCGCGACCGTCGAGCCGGAGACGACGACCGAGCGGCCCGCGTGCGTCATCGTCTCGATCAGCGCCTCCTCGACGTCGCCGCGATGGTGGAGCTCCTCGCGGAACCGGAAGATCATCAGCAGCGAGTAGTCGACGGCCACTCCGAGCCCGACCAGTGCGACCAGGAACTCGACGATGATCGAGACGTCGGTCACGTAGGTGAGCGCGAAGACGGCGCTGAAGGTGGTCAGGATCGAGGCCGCCGCCGTGACCAGCGGAATGCTCACCGCCGTCAACGTCCCGAAGACGAAGAGGAGCACGAGGAGGGCGCCGACGCCGCCGATCAGCACCTCGATCAGGATGCTCGGCCCGCCGCTGCCGCCGATGTCCTCCTGGAGCGGGTCCCGCCCCGTCAGGTGCACGGTCAACCCGGCCGGCGCCGCGTCCTTCAACGCGGCCCGCACCTGCTTGATGTGCACGTTCGAGTTGAACCCGGGATTGCCCGGCGGATAGATCGTGGCGAAGGTGGTGTGGCGGTCCTTCGAGACGTATGCGTTCGAGCCGGTGGAGAAGTACGAGGCCGTGCGCGAGCCGGGGTTCACGCCTGCCGCGGCGTCGACCGCCGTCTGGATGCCGCGCTGCTGCGTGACGTCGCCGCCGGAACGGAATACGGCGACGAGCGGCGCCTGCTCGCCGCTCCCGAACGTCTTCAGCGTGCGCTGGTTCGCCTCGTAGGCGGAGTATCCCGGGATCGAGAACGACTCGAACCAGCGGTCGCCGATCTTGCTGGTCGTGAACAGGCCGAGGACGATCAGCAGGATCCAGGCGACGACGATCCAGCGGCGGCGGCGGATGACGAGATGGCCGAGGCGCTCGAACATCCCGTGCACGTTATGGACCCGAACCCGTGCTGCGCAAGCCCGTGGCGCGGATATCATGTGGACCGATGGTGACCGCCTCGCACCGGAGCCGGGCCTGGCGTCGGGGGCGAGGCGGAGGGGCGCGCTCGTAACGCGAAAAGAGCCGCCTCGCCCCGTTCCGGCCTCGATCAGAGGCTTTTTTCATGCCTTGCGACGTCAGAATGGAGCGACCGATGAGGATCTTCTCGGGCATCCAGCCCACGGGCAGCAAGCACCTCGGCAACCTGATCGGCGGCTTCCGCCAGTACGCGGTCACGCAGGAGCAGGGCGACGGGTTCTTCTGCATCGTCGACCTGCACTCGATCACGGTCGACTACGACCCCGAAGACCTGCGCAGGAAGACGTACGACCTCGCCGCGCTGCTCTTCGCGACGGGCCTCGAGCCCGAGCGCTCGACGACCTTCTGCCAGAGCCATGTGGCGGCGCACGCCGAGGCGGCGTGGCTGCTCTCGGCCGTCACGAGCTACGGACAGCTCGGCAGGATGACCCAGTTCAAGGAGAAGGGCGACCGGCAGGAGTTCGTCTCGGCCGGCCTCTTCACGTACCCCGTGCTGATGGCGGGCGACATCCTCCTCTACCAGGCCGACATCGTCCCGATCGGCGACGACCAGCGTCAGCACCTCGAACTCGCGCGCGATGTCGCCGAGCGGTTCAACTCACGTTACGGCCAGACCTTCGTCGTCCCGGAGGGCGTGTATCCCGAGGTCGGGGCCCGGATCATGGATCTCCAGGAGCCGACGAAGAAGATGTCGACGACGGGCGGAACCGAGCAGGGAACGGTGCTGGTCCTGGACGAGCCGGACACGATTCGCCGCAAGTTTCGCTCCGCCGTCACCGACTCGGGTCGCGAGGTACGCCGCGGCGGCGACAAGCCGGGGATCACGAACCTGATCGAGATCATGTCCGCCGCAGGCGGCGAGTCGCCCGAGGCAGTCGGGGCCCGATTCGACGGCGGCGGCTACGGCCAGTTCAAGGAGGCGGTCGGCGAGGCGGTGGTCGCCCTCCTCACCCCGATCCAGGAGCGCTACCGCGCGCTGCGGGCGGACGAGCCCGCGCTGCGCCGCCTGCTCGGAATCGGAGCCGAGAAGGCGCGGGAAGCCTCCGGCCCGACGCTGGCGGCGATGTACGACCAGATGGGGTTCGCGCGCTGACGCCGAGCCGGTGAGGCGCACCGTCCTCGTCGCCGCCGGCGTCGCCGCGTCACCGCGCACGCGCGCGAGCGTTCGAGTCGAGCACCCACAGCGTCGCCTCGTTGAAGCCCTCGAAACACAGCTCGTCGATCGCCGCGTCGTGCAGGGCCGCGCCGAGACCGCAACCCCAGCGCTCGGGTGCAAGGTAAAGGGCGTCCAGCTCCCCAACGCCGTCGCCAGCGTCCGGATCGCGGGCACGACCGATGGAGGCGAACCCCTCGATTCGGCCGTCGTCGTCGACAACGAAGACCCGTCTCGAGCCTTCTTCGAGCACGGCGCGTGTGGTGTCGGACCGAGCCTCGACGTTCACCGCCTGGAGCGTTTCGTCGGGCATCAGGCCCCGGTAGGCGCCGAGCCAGGAGGCGACCCAAACCTGGGCGATCGCGCGCGCGTCGTCGGCTGTCGCCCGGCGGATCACAGCCCGACCGAGCGCCGCAGGGCCTGGACCTCGTCGCGGGTCAGTGCGCGCCACTCGCCGGGCTCGAGGCCGCGGACGTCCAGACCCGCATACCGGCTGCGATGCAGGCGGCGGACCGGGTGGCCGACCGCCTCGCACATCCGCTTCACCTGGTGCTTGCGACCCTCGTGGATCGTCAGCTCGAGGCGCGCCCGGCCGACCCGCCTGGCGCGGGCGGGCGCGCTTCGCCCGTCGTCCAGGTCGACGCCGTCGGCGAGCCGACGGAGAGCGTCGGCGCCGGGGTCCCCCTCGACCTCGACCTCGTACACCTTGTCCACCTCGTAGCGGGGGTGCGCGAGCCGGTGCGCGAGCGGTCCGTCGTTCGTGAGCAGGAGCACGCCGGTTGTATCGGCGTCGAGCCGCCCGACCGGAACGACGCGCGGATCGGGCGGGACGAGCCGGACCACGGTCGGGCGGCCGTGAGGATCACGCGCGGTGGTGACAGTTCCCGCCGGCTTGTGCAGAAGGCGGTAGGCGAGCATCTGCTTCGCCACGGGCCGCCCGTCGACCTCGACCGCGTCCGCGGAGCCGACGAATGTGCTCAGCCCTCCCGGCCGGCCGTTCACGCGGACGCGGCCCGCCTTGATCAGCTCGTCCGCGCCGCGCCTGGAGGCGATGCCGGCCCGGGCGAGGTAGGCGTTCAGCCGCATGACGCAATCCTTACGTGTTTCTCATCCGGCTCTCATCAGCGCCGCCGACCATCTCCGCCGACACCCGAGAAAGGACGAGACGAGATGAGAGGCAGATCGAAGAAGGCACTGGCCGCGGCCGGGGTCACGCTCGCCGTGGCCGCAGGCGCGGGTGGCGCGGTCGCTGCGGGCGGGAACGGCCGTCACGGCCATCCGGGCCCCGCGGCAATCGCCGCATACCTGAACCTGACTCCCGCCCAGCTGCGCGAGCAGCTCCGGTCGGGCAAGACGCTCGCCCAGATCGCCGTCGCGCAGGGCAAGACCGCCGCCGGCCTCGAGGCCGCGATCTACGCCGACGTCCAGGCGCACCTCGACAAGGCGGTCGCCGGGGGCCGGTTTTCGGCGGCGCAGGAGCAGGCGATCCTCACCCGGCTGAAGGCGCGGCTCGACGACATTGTCAACCACGCGTTTCCGGCCGTCGCGCGCCCGCTTCACCCGCGGCTCGGCGGCTCAGTCACGGCGTACCTCGGCGTGACGCAGGCCCAGCTGCGGACGGAGCTGAGCACAGGCAGGTCGCTGGCGCAGATCGCGACCGAGCACGGCAAGACCGTCGCCGGGCTGAAGTCGGCGATCCTCTCCGCCGTCAAGGTGCGGCTGGACAAGGCGGTCGCGAGCAAGCGGCTGACCAAGGCGCAGGAGCAGACGCTTCTCGACCGGCTCTCCGCGCACCTCGACCAGCTCGTCAACCGGGCCCGTCCCGCGAAGGCGGCCTGAGTCAGAACAGAATCGAAGCGAGACGGCGCCGGTACGCCGCGCTGAGCGGATGGTCCTGGCCCAGATCCTCGAAGACCGCGACCATGAAGTCGCGGATCTCGTCGCGGGCGGCAGGCTCTGTGCTCGCCGCCCGCTCGAGCAGGAGCGCGAGCGCCCGCTCGTGGTCGCCGTCCTCGAGCGCGGCGACCACGTCCTCGTAGCCGCCGCGCTCTCGTAGCTCTGCGAGCAGCCGGTCCCTGACCGAAGGCCCCAGCAGCCCGTCCAGAAACGCGGCGACGACCTGGGCCGGCTGGGCGCCGGTCAGCTCCGCCACCACCTGACCGTTTCGGAAGGCCTTCACGGCCGGGATGCTCTGGATCGCGTAGTGCCCGGCGAGCGCCTGGTTGGCGTCGACGTCGACCTTGACCAGCTCCAGCTCGGGGCGCTTCGCGACCTCGCGCTCGAGCACCGGCGCCAGCGTCTTGCAAGGCCCGCACCACTCGGCCCAGAAGTCGACGACCATCGGGCGTTCGTGCGACCGCTCGACGACGTCGCGGTAGAAGGTCTCGTCCGTTGCGTCCATGGCCGCTTAACAGTGCCAGGCACGGTTAAGAAAGGGCGCTGGAAGGTCGCTCCGAGCAGACTCTTTACAGTGCCTGGCACCGTTAGCGGGCCGCCCCGAACGACCGGGTCCGAAGAGGACGGCTCGGCGGCTAGGCCGGCCGGCGCTCGGCTAGCGCCTCGAGCCGGTCGCGGATCTCTTCCGCGCCGTCGCCGAGCCCGTCGAGCCGGGGCAGCGCGGAGAGGCTCTCGAGGCCGAAGACGCGCTCGAACAGCGGCGTCGTCCGGTAGCGGACGGCGCCGCCCTCATCGCGCCCCGATTCCGAGATCAGGCCGCGTTCGACGAGGCCGGCGACGACCGAATCCGCGGCCACCCCACGGATGCGGGCGATGTCCGGCCGGCTGCAAGGCCCCAGGTACGCGATCACCGCCAGCGTCTCGAACGCCGCCTGCGACAGGCCGCGCTCGACCGGCCGCTCGAAGAGGCGCGCGCACGCCTCCGCCGCCGCCCGCGAGGCGCGGAACGCATAGCCGCCGGCCACGTGCTCGAGCACGATCCCGCTCCTGCCCTCGGCAAAGCGATCGCCGAGGACGTCGAGCGCCTGCTCGACGCGGCCGAGATCGTCGTCCGCGGCGACCGCGAGATCCTCCACGGTCAACGGCTGCGAGGCGACGACGAGCAGGGCCTCCAGGGTACGCGCCAGCTCGTCGACCGGGCTGGTGGTGACTAGGCGGAGCGGACGTTCCACGAGCGGTCTCCTTCCTCGGCATCGGTCTCGGTTCCTGCCTTGTGAATGCGAATAGGCGCGAACGGCGCCGGCTGCTCGATGCGGATCTCCCCGGCCTTGCGCAGCTCCAGCAACGCCAGGAACGCGACCGCTTGCTCGACGCGCGAGAGCTCCGCCGCCTCCTGGTCGAAGTCGAAGCGCTGCCGGCGGCGCAGCAGTGCCCGGAAGCGCTCCAGGAACTGGACGACCGGCGGGAAGCGCAGCCCCATGTGGCCGAGCGAGACCTCCGGCGGCTCGATCGCCAGCCCCCGCAGCGCGGCGGCCAGCGCCTCGGGCCGCTGCGGCGCGATCGCGGGCTCGACCCGCGGCACGAGCGGCGCGGGGCCAAGGCGGAAGTAGCGGTCGTTCTCTGCCTCCAGCCGCTGGAGCAGCCACCCTGCAGCCTCCTTGATCCGGCGGAACTCCTCCAGCCGCCGGGCCAGCTCCTCCGCCGCCTCCTCCGGGTCGAGATCGGCGAGCTCGACCTGTTCCTCCGGGAAGAGCTCGCGGGCCTTCAGCTCCAGCAGCGCCCCGACCAGCACCAGGAACTCGCCGCAGGCGTCGAGATCGAGCCGCTCCCGTTCTGCGAGCTGCTCGACGAACGTGACCACGACGTCGGCGACGTCGACCTCGCGCGGCTCCAGCTCCTCGCGCAGGACGAGGGTGAGCAATAGATCGAACGGCCCCTCGAACGCGTCGAGGTCGAGCTCGAGCTCCCGGACGTGCACGCGCCGAGGCTAGCGGCGCGGGCGGACGCGGCCCTTGGGCACGGCCATCGCCGGCCCCTTCGGCACCTCGCGCGGCTTGCGCCTCACCGTCGGCTCGCCGCTCTCGTGGAAGAACTGCCACCAGACGAAGAACGCCACGGACGCCACGCAAAGCACCGCGGAGACCCAGAAGTTCAGCCGCTCGCCGAGGAAGTGGTGCGACGGGTCGATCCGCAGCAGCTCCTCGAACGTGCGCCCGAAGGTGTAGAAGGCGACGTAGAGGGCGAAGAGGCCCGGCGGCCTGATCCGGAACCGCCAGCCGATCAGGATCAGCAGCCCCGCCATCCCCAGGTCGTAGAGGAACTCGTAGAGGAACGTCGGGTGGAAGGTGTCCGACAGGACGTACTGCGGCAGCCGGTGCCGCTCGTCTATCTCCAGGCCCCAGGGCAGGTTCGTCGGCTTGCCGTACAGCTCCTGGTTGAACCAGTTGCCCCAGCGGCCGATGCCCTGCGCGATCAGCAGCCCCGGCGCGACTGCATCGGCGAACAGCCGCACGCTCTCGCCGGAGCGGTGGATGACCACTGCGCCGGCGATGCAGCCGAACAGGATCCCGCCCCAGACGCCGAGACCGCCCTGCCAGACGGCGAATGGCCCCCACCAGTGGTTGGGCACCTCGTCCCAGCTGGTGATGTCGTGGTAGATCCGCGCGCCGACGATCCCGAACGCGACGCCCCAGACGGCGACGCGCAGGACGAGATCCCAGTCTCCACCGAGCCGCGTCCAGCGGACGCCGGTGAGCCCGACGCAGGCCGCGATCGCGACGAGCAGCATCAGCCCGTACATGTGGATGTGCAGCGGGCCGAGGTCGACGACGCCGCCGCTCGGCGAGGGGATCGAGGCGAGCACGGGTTAGTGATTCTGCCCGGGCCGCCCGGACGGCGCGAGCGGAACTAGAGGAGGATGCGCAGGGCAGTGTCGGCCGGGCAGCCGCGCTCGAGCAGCTCGACCGCGAGGTGCAGGTCGACGTCGTGGCGGGCAGCCAGCTCACCCGCGTCGACGGGGTCGTAGCCTGCCCGCTCGAGCTCCTCCGCACGCCAGCGTTCGATCCGCTCGCTCTCGGTTTCGACTTGGAGATCCAGCTCTGCCGCAGACATCGTTTCCTTTCGTGGGCCTTGTACCCGGTTGTTCGGCCGAAAGAAACGATCGGATCTCCCCCGTTGTCGGTATTTTCGTTGCCGCCGCTAGCGAACGGCGACCGTCACCAGGCGCCTCGTCCCCATGGCATTCCCCTTCGTGTCGTAACGGAAGGTGACGCTCCACGAGCCGGCGGTCGGGAACACGACGCGGGCCGTATAGAAGGTCGAGTCGCGCTGCGCGACGCGGAAGACGCGGCTCCTGCCGCTGGCCGCGTTGCGGATCGTCACCGACGGATAGAGGCCGCTGATCGGCCACGGCGAGCCGTCGTGGGAGTAGAAGCGGAACCGGACGTTCCACGGCTGTCCGGCGTGGATGCCCTGCGGAACCGGGGTGAACAGCACCCTGGCGGAGCCGATCGGTTCCTTGGCCACGGCGGTGGCCGGGACGAAAGCGGCCAGCGCGGCCGCGACGAGCAATGCCTTCTTCACGTCAGCCTCCTTTTCGCGTCCTACACGCCGTGCGGGCGGTCGGTTCCCTCAGCGGAAGGAGCGGGCGATGCGCAGCGCCTGCTGGAGCGTCAGATCGCCCTCCAGCCTCAGCGTCAGCGGGCCGTGCTGCCAGAGCAGCACCTGGCGGCGCAGGCGAACGGGCTCGGTCCGCACGACGCCGCCCGGAGCCAGGTAGAGGAAGTGCGTGCCGCCGGTGATGAAGTACCCGGGCTGTCCCTGCACCGTGACGGGGGTGATCATGGTGTCGCGCTCGACGACCTTCTTGACGAGGTCGATCCGCTCGCGGGCGCGGAACTGCGAGACCAGCAGCCGCGTCCGGCCGTAGCGGTACCAGAGCAGGCTGCCGTCCCAGCTCACCTCGTCCGGCCGCCCGAGCAGGTCGGAGGCGAGCGGCCGGAAGCCTGCGGTGCGCTCGGCGTCGGCCGGCGAGATCCGCACGCCCAGGTCGAGCGAAGACGTCAGGACGTTCGGCAGGCGGTCGACGTACTCGATGCCGGCGCCCTGGAGGTGGAAGATGCGCAGGATCGTCGAGCGCGCCGGCGGCACCGCGAACGCGACCGTCACGGCCGCGAGCGCGGCCGTGACGACAACGAGTGCCGTGCGCCGCCGACGGGGACGGCCGGGCAGGCGGGCGCGGACGGCAGCCGCGAGCTCGCGCTCGTCGGGGAGATCGACGAACGAGGCCAGCGCTCTCAGCTCGGGCTCGGTCACAGGCCCTCCTCCCCCAGCACCACGCGCAGCCTCTCGAGCGCGCGCGAGAGGCGCGACTTGACGGTGCCCGGCCGGACGCCGAGCGCAGCGGCGGTCTCGGCCTCGGACAGATCGAGGAAGTACCGGCATGCGATCGCCTCGCGGTCCTGCTCGCCGAGCCGGTTGAGCGCTGCCATCAGCTCCTCCCGGCGCTCGGCGTCCAGCAGAGTCGCCTCCGGGGAGGGGGCCGCCTCCCCGGAAGGCTCCTGTACCGCCCGCAGCGTCAAAGCCGAACGGCGGCCGGCCGAGCGCCGCCGGTTGCGCGCCTCGTTGGCGACGATCCGCAGCAGCCACGGCTTGAACTCCGCTCCCGGCCGAAACCGCCACAGCGCCCGGTAGGCCTTGACGAACCCGTCCTGGGCGGCCTCCTCGGCGTCCCCGGCGTTGCCCGCGACGACGTAGGCGGTGCGAAAGGCAATCCCCTGGTATGCGTGCACGAGCTCCTCGTAGGCGTCGTGGTCGCCCCGCCGCGCGCGAGCGACGAGCTCCGACTCGTCCTGTGGCCGGCCCACCACTGCGGCGTATACACCCACCGGGGTAGCCTGGTTCCGATGACGCGCGCGGTCGGGATCAACCACGTCGCGCTCGAGGTCGGCGATCTGGACGAGGCGCTCGCCTTCTACGGCCGGATCTTCGACCTGTCTCTCCGCGGTCGCCACGGCAACTCGATGGCGTTCGTCGACCTCGGCGACCAGTTCATCGCGCTCTCGACCGGCCGGCGGCAGCCGCCGGACGGGCCGCGGCACTTCGGCCTCGTGGTCGACGACCGGGACGCGGCTCTGGCGTCGGCCCGGGACGCCGGCGCCGAGATCCTCGGCGACAACGACTTCATCGACCCCTGGGGGAACCACGTCCAGGTGGTCGATTACCGCGACGTCCAGTTCTCGAAGACCGACCGGATCCTCGCCGGTATAGGTCTCTCCGACCTGGAGAAGTCCGAGCGGGCGCTCGACGAGCTCCGCCGCAAGGGCCTCGCGGACTAGCGAGCCGACTGGAGAGGATCCGCGGCGGGCGCGGCACCCAGAGGCTCGTTCGGTGCGAGCGCTCAGGGAAGGGGGCACACGGGAAACCGGCCGTTTCCCCCGTGCTACTACGCGGCCCGCACCGTCACCCGCTTGAACTCGTAGGACCGGCCGCTGTAGCGGTCGACCGCGGTCACCCGCCACGAGCCTGCGGTGGGGAAGACGATCCGCGCGACGTAGATCCCGGCCTTCGCCGTCCGCCTCGACGGGATGTGCAGGGTCTCGCCAGCGCGGCAAGCGCCAACGCAGTCAGTGCGAGCGCGAGCACGCCGTGGTCTACACGGCCGGCGCCCGTTCGGTTCCCCGGCTACCGGCGCGCGGCTCTGCCGAACGCCAGAACGTACCCGTGTGGATCAGTGACGCGGAAGTCGTACATGCCTTAGCCCTGGAGCTCCGAGCCCTGGAGCTCCGGCGGGCTGTGCAGGTCGGCGCCCCGCCTGACCAGCTCGGCGTAGAGCGCGTCCACGTCGTCGATCCAGAAGTACGCGTCGAACATGTCAGGCGGCACCTCCCGGCAGTTCGGCCTCGGCGTCGCTCCCTCGAAGTGGGCGAAGTGGAGGTGGCAACCGTCGCGCCCGGCGTTTCCGTAGTGCGAGGGGTTCTGCTCGTAGTGGCCGACGTCGAAGCTGAGACGGTCGCGGTAGTAGGCGGTCGCCCGGTGGATGTCGTCGACCAGCAGGACGGTCGCGTGGCCGGTCAGCGTCACGGCAGTGCAGACGTCACGACACGGCGGCCTCGCCGAGCAGCGCCTTCACCTCGGCGTAGAAGTCCGGCACCGGAGCGACCCGGTACTCCGGACCGAACTCGAGCGTGCGCGGGCCCTCGGACGTGTCGAGTGCGAGCACGACCTTCGCCTCGCCGGGGTAGTCGCGGACCACGTGGCCGAGCTCGCGCAGCACGCCCGCCGGCGCCTTGCGGGCGTCGACCTTGAGGCGCACCTCGGCGGGCGGGACGTAGGCCGAGAACTCGGCGACCTCGATCGCGATCAGCTTCGACTCCCCTTCCTTGTGGTCGATCCGGCCCTTGAGGACGAGCACGCGGTCGGCCTCGCACAGCTCACGCGATGCGGCGTACACGGAGTTGAAGACGACCGCCTCGGCGCTCCCGGACAGGTCGTCGAGGCGCAGGAACACCATCGGGTCGCCCTTCTTCGTGGTCAGCTGCTTGACCGAGGAGACGATTCCGCCGACGGTGACGATCTCGCCGTCGCGGCAGCGCTCCAGATCTCCGAGCGCACGATCACATTTCCGCTTGAGGTCCCCGGCAACCTCCGCAAGCGGGTGCTCGGAGATCCATAAACCGAGCGTCTCCTTCTCCAGACGGAGCAGCTCGGCCTTCTCGTACTCGCCGGCCGGCACGGGCGCGTGGTGGCGCGGACGCTCCGAACCCTCCTCGACCAAATCGAAGATCGACCCCTGGCCGGAGCTGCGTGCCTCGTGCTCGCTGCCGCCCCACGACAGCGCCTGGTCGAGCACCTCGCTCATGCCCCTGCGCGAGGCGCCTGTGGAGTCGAGCGCGCCGCAGCGGACGAGCGACTCGAGCGCACGCCGGTTGACGATCTGCGGGTCGACCCGCTCGGTGAAGTCCCAGATCGACTCGAACGGCCCGCCGGACTCGCGGGCCGAGACGATTGCCACGCACGCGGCCTCGCCCACGTTCTTGACCGCGTTCAGGCCGAAGCGGATCTTGCCTTCGACCACCGCGAAGTCGACCTGGGACGCGTTCACGTCGGGCGGCAGCACCTCGATCCCGAGCTCGTGACAGGCGTTCACGTAGAACGGCACGCGGTCCTTGGTGCTCATCACCGACGAGATCAGCGCGGCCATGTACTCGTGCGGGTGGTTCGCGCGCAGCCAGGCGGTGCGGTAGGCGATCAGCGCGTAGCAGGCGGCATGGGCCTTGTTGAAGGAGTAGTCCTGCGACTGCTCCATGTCCTTCCAGAGCTGTTGGCCGACGCCCGCCTCGGTGCCGGTGGAGGTGCAGCCCTCGAGGAACTTGCCCTTGAGGGACGCCATCAGCTCGTGGATCTTCTTTCCGATCGCCTTGCGCAGCGTCTCCGCCTCGGCGGGCGTGAAACCCGCCAGCTGCTTCGCGATCTGCATGTACTGCTCCTGGTAGATGCAGATCCCGTAGGTACCGCCGGTGATCTCCTCGAGGCGTGAGTCGATGAAGCTGACCGTCTCCTGGCCGTTCTTGCGGCGCGCGTAGACCGGGATGTAGCCCATCGGGCCCGGGCGGTACAGCGCCACGAGCGCGATCAGGTCCTCGAACTCCGTCGGCTTCACCTGCCTGAGCGCCTCGCGCATCCCCGACGACTCGAACTGGAAGACGCCGACCGCGTCGCCCTTTGCGAGCATCGCGTACGTCTTCGGGTCGTCGAGCGGGATCTCCTCGACGTCGATCCCGCCGACCAGCCGGATCGCCTCGTCGATCACGTCGAGGTTGCGCAGGCCGAGGAAGTCGATCTTCAGCAGGCCGAGGTCGACGACGTCCCACATGCCGAGCTGGGTTACCACCTCCTGGTCGGGCCCCTTCTGCTGGACGGGCACGATGTCCGTGAGCGGCCGGTCGGCGATGACGACGCCGGCGGCGTGGATCGAATCGGCGCGGACGAGTCCCTCGAGTGGCCTTGCCAGGTCGACGATCTCCTTCACCACCGGGTCGGCGTCGTACGCGGTGCGCAGCTCCTGGCCCGGCTTGAGGCTGTCCTCGAGGTAGACCTTCGGCCCCTCGGGGATCATCTTCGCGACCTTGTCGACGGCGCCGTAGGGCACCTCGAGCACGCGCCCGGCATCCCGCACCGCTGCCCGCGCCATCATCGTCGAGAACGTGATGATCTGCGCCACGCGGTCGCGGCCGAACTTCTCGGTGACGTAGTTGATCACGCGGTCGCGGCCCGCGACCGAGAAGTCGATGTCCATGTCCGGCAGGTCCTTGCGGGCGGGATTGAGGAAGCGCTCGAACAGCAGCCCGTACCGGATCGGGTCGACGTCGGTGATGTGCAGGCAGTAGGCGGCGAGCGAGCCGGCGGCCGAGCCGCGGCCGGGGCCGACGCTGACGCCGTTCTCACGGGCGAAGCGGATGAAGTCCCAGACGATCAGGAAGTAGTCGGCGAAGCCCATCTCGCGGACCGTCTTCAGTTCGAACTGCAGGCGCTCGCGCAGCTCGGGCGTGACCTGTTCGTACCGCTTGGCGAGCCCGGCCTCGCACAGCTCGGCGAGGTACTCGAACGCGTCGCGGCCGTCCGGTACCGGATAGCGTGGCAGCAGGATCCGTCCGAGCTCGATCTCGACGTTGCAGCGCTCGGCGACCTCGAGCGTCCGCCGCAGCGCGTCCGGATAGGCGGCGAAGTCCTCGGCCATCTCGGCCGGAGTCTTGAAGTAGAACTGGTCGGTGTCGAAGCGCCAGTGATTCGGGTTCTTCAGCGAGTCGCCGGACTGGATGCAGAGCAGCGCCTCGTGGGCGCGCGCGTCGTCGTGCAACAGGTAGTGGACGTCGCCCGTGGCGACGAGCGGGAGGCTGGTCGTCTCGGCGAGGCGGGCCAGCTGCGGGTTGATCCGCTGCTGCGGCTCGAGGCCTGCGTTCTGGATCTCGATGTACGTGGAGTCCTGCCCGAAGATCTGGACGAGCCGGTCGAGGTCGGCCGCGGCGTCCTGCGGCCGCGCCTCCTCCAGCGCCTTCGAGACCCGGCCGGAGAGGCATCCGGAGAGCACGACGAGGCCGCGCGCGTGGCGGTCGAGCAGCTCCCAGTCGACGCGCGGCTTGTAGTAGTAGCCCTCCAGGTAGCCGAGCGACGAGAGCTTGATCAGGTTGGCATAGCCCTCGTTCGATTCGGCCAGGACGGTCAGGTGGGCGTAGCCCTTCTCCTGCCGCGTGCGGTCGTCGGTGACGTACAGCTCGCAGCCGACGACGGGCTTCACCCCCTGGTTGCGCGCCTCGCGATGGAGCTCGACCGCGCCGGCGAGCGAGCCATGGTCGGTGAGCGTGACCGCCGGCATCTCCAGCTCGGCCGCCCGCGCCGCGAGCGCCGGGATCCGACAGGCCCCGTCCAGGATCGAGTACTCGGAGTGGACGTGCAGATGGACGAAGGGCGCCTCGGACACCGGGAGAGCCATCGTACTACCGGGTCAGGACCGCACCGGGCGACCGTTTCGGGGCGCGCTCAGGCGAGCGGGATGCTCTCCCCGACGGGGCGCGCAAGTCGGCGATCCGCCGTCACGAGCGGTGCTTCCTCACTGCTCGGCAACAACGACGTACGCCACCCGGCAAGCCTCGATTGCAGCACGAGGTCCGTCACGCCCGGACGACGGAGTGGCGCCGAATACGTGACGGCTACTCGCCGGCGGGAACGTCGCCGTCCCCGCCCAGATCCTCGGCGGCGAAGCTGTCGCGGTCGGTGCTGTCGCGGTGCTTGGCGCGCCAGAACCCGACCGCGCCGGCGGCGGCGGCGAGCGCGACGCCTACCTTGACGGCCCGCTTCGACGAGTCGGAGCCGCCGCTCCTACCCCTCGAAGGGACGACCCCTTTTGCCTTCAGCCTCATCGCCTGCTTGCCGACCGACCACGCGGCCCAGCCGATCATCGCGTTTCGCCGATTGAAAATGCTCATCGCGCTCTCCCTTCCCGTTCAGGCGTTCGCCGGAACCTTGCGCTTCGGCGGCAGGTGGATCGCGCGCCCGAGCGCGACCAGTCCGGCCTCCTTGATCGCCTCGGACAGCGTCGGGTGCGGCGCGATCCCGTCGGCAACGGTCTCGACGGTCGCCTCGGCGTCGAGGGCGACGACGCCGGCCTCGATCAGGTCGGTCACGTGCGGCCCGACCATGACGAGGCCGAGCAACTCGCCGTAGCGCGTCTCGCTGATCGACTTCACCCAGCCGACGGTGGCGTCCTGCATGACCGCGCGGGCGTTCGCCACCCACGGGAACGTTCCGACGGCGACCTCGTCGCCGTACTGCTCGCGCGCCTGCGCCTCGGTCAGGCCGACGGCGGCCACCTCCGGGTCGGTGTAGATCGGCCGCGGCACCCCGCGCGGGTCGACGACGGCATCGTGGCCCGTCGCGTTCTCCGCCGCCACCTCGCCCTCGCGGAACGCGGTGTGTGCGAGCTGCCAGTAGCCGGCGCAGTCGCCGACGGCGTAGATGTGCGGGACGGCGGTGCGCCGGTGCTCGTCGGTGCCGATGCCGGCCTTGCGGTCGACCTGTACGCCGAGCTCCTCCAGCCCGAGCCCCTCGACCAACGGCACCCGACCGACGGCGACGAGCATCAGGTCGGCCTCGACCGTCTTGCCCTCTCCGTAGTGCACGGTCAGAGTGCCGTCCCGGTCCTCGACCCTCGTGCACTGCTGTTCGAGCTCGAGCGCGATCCCGCGCCTGCCGAACTGCTTTGCCAGCTCCCTGGCGGCGTCCTCGTCCTCCATCGGGATCAGGCTCGGGAGCATCTCGACGATCGTCACCTCGGAGCCGAAGCGACGGAAGATCGAGGCGAACTCGCACCCGATGATCCCGCCGCCGAGCACCACCAGGCGCCTCGGCACGCGCTCCTGTGCGAGCAATCCCGTCGAGTCGACGCACAGCGGCGAGTCGAGCCCCTCGACCGACGGCCGGATCGGATACGAGCCCGTGGCGACGATCGCGCTCTTGAAGCTGACGGCCTCGCCGCCGTCGACTGCAATCGTGCTCGCGTCGGCGAAGCGGCCCGTACCCCTCACCCACTCGACCCCGTTCGCCTTGAAGAGGCCCGCAACCCCCTGGGTCATCTGCTTGACGACCGCGGCCTTCCACTCGTTCGCCTGCGGCAGGTCGAGCCTGGCTTCACCGACCTCGACGCCGAATTTGGCGAAGCTCTCCTCGGCTTCCCTCAGCGCGAAGGCGGTCTGCACCCACGCCTTCGTCGGGATGCAGCCGACGCGCAGGCAGGTGCCGCCCAGCTCGGGCTCCTGCTCGACGCAGACAGTCGTGGCGCCGAGCTGCGCGGCGCGGATCGCCGCGGTGTAGCCGCCCGGGCCGCCTCCCAGGACGGCGACGTCGCATTCCATGATCTCGATCCTAGACGCTGGCGCTCTCGGCCCGAGCGGGTGCCAGGGCCTCGACGCGGGCGAGCCGGGGCGCAGCCTCGAGGCGAGCGAAGATCTCACGCGCCTCCTCGCACAATAGGCTCGGCCTCGTCACGCCTCGTCCGATCCCAGGTCGGCGCGCATGATCGTCGCACCCGCCCGCTCGCCGACCTTCACGAAGCCGTGGTGCTCGTACAGCCGTATTGCCGGGTTGTTCTGCTCCACGCTGAGGCTGATCCGCGCGTAGCCCTCCTTGCGGGCCTCGTCGAGCAGCGAGGCGAGCAACTGCTCGCCGAGGCCCCTGCCGCGGCGGCTCGGGACGATCGCGATCGTCAGCTCCGGCGTCTGCTCGTCGACGAAGCCGTAGCCCGGCTCGCCTGCCTCGAACAGTCGGAACCAGGCGGCGCCGACCGGCTGGAACTCGTCGATCGCGACCAGCGCATTGTCGCCGCGCCGGCCCCAGCCGGCGACGTAGCGCTCGAGCGGCACGTCGGCTTCCGAGCCCCAGCGGGCGTAGTACGCGTGGCGGAGCATGTCCCGGAGAAACGGCAGGTCCTGGGCTCCGGCCGGTCTGATCACACCTGTTGTTCGACCTCCTCGGTCAGCTGGATTCGATTGCCGTCCGGATCGAACACGTCGACGATCCGAACCTGCCCGTGCAGCTCGAGAATGACACCCACCTCGACGCCGTTCTCGCGCAGCCGGTCGACCTCCGCGCGGAGGTCGGGCACGGTGATCGAGGCGACGCCGCCCTCGTCGCCCTGCGCCTCCCAGAGCGCGATCTCCATGTCGTCGCGCCGTAGCCGGGCCCAGCGGCCGTCCTCGTCCGCGTAGCGCTCCTCGAAACCGAGCACGTCCCGGTAGAAGGCCCGCGCCGCGGCCATGTCCCGCACGCGGTACCAGACGCTCATGAGCGTGGGGGAAAGCCGGCCGCGCGAATACCAAACCGCCGCGGCCGGCTTTCCCCCATGGGCCCCTTCCTGCCCGACAGCGAGTGACCACTCGTTGTCGCGCTCCGGCGAGAGCGCGGTCTCGCCTCCGCGCCCGGGACGTGAGCGCTCAAACGGCGCCGAGCTCTCCGAGTCGTAGCGAGCGTTGTCACGGACCGCCTACAACGACAGGCCCGGCTCCTCCAGGAACTCCTTCACCGTCCGGAGGAAGTCGGCCGCGGTCGCACCGTCGATCGTGCGATGGTCGCAGGTCAAAGTCATCGTCATCATCGGTCGGGCGACGACCTCGCCGTCGCGCGCGACCGGGCGATCGTCGATCGCGCCCACGGCGAGGATCGCGGCCTGGGGCGGGTTGAGGACGGCAACGAACTGCTCGACGCCGTACATGCCGAGGTTCGAAAGGGTGAAGGTGCCGCCCTCGAGGTCGGCTGCCTGGAGCCCGCCGTCACGGGCCCGGGCAACCAGGTCGGCGCGGGCGGCGGCGATCTCGGCGACGGTCTTGAGCTCGCAGCCCGGGAGCACCGGAACGAGCAGGCCACGATCGGTGGCAACAGCGATCCCGACGTTCGCGGAGGGATGCAGCTCGATCGCGTCGCCGGCGTAGAGGGCGTTGACCTCGCGGTGGCGCATCAGAGCGGCGGCGCAGACCTTGATCAGCACGTCGGTCACGGTGGGGCGCTCGTCGGGGTGGCGCTCGACGAGGCGTGCTCTCAGCTCCTGGGCCCGGGTCATGTCCGCCGACATCACGATCTGGAAGGCAGGCGCCGTCCACGCCTCGGTCATCCGCCGCGCGACCGTTCTGCGCAGCGAGGTCAGCTCGACGCGCTCCGCCTCTCCCGTCGCAGTCGCAGGCGCCCCCGGGGGTCCGGCGACGTCCGCGCGCTCCACGTCCTCGGCGACGATGCGGCCCTCGGGGCCGGTGCCGGTCAGCGCAGCAAGGTCGATGCCCCGCTCGCGCGCGATCCGCCGTGCCAGTGGAGACGCCTTGATCCGGCCGCCGTCGGAAGCCACCGACTCGACAGGCCGCTCGTCCGCAGGGACAGACCCCGCGGGCCGCTCCACGGTGCGCTGCGGCTCGTCCGGGTCTGTCCCTGCAGGACCCGCCGCGGGCTCCGGCTCGCCGGGCGCCGACGCCTCGATCTCTGGAACCGCCTCCCCCGCCTCCCCCAGGAACGCCACGGGCGTCCCGACCGGCACCTCACCCTCGTCGACGAGGATCTTCAGGAGCACCCCGCCGACGTCGGCCTCCACCTCCTGCGTGACCTTGTCGGTGTCGAGCTCGTAGAGCGGCTCGCCCTTCCGGACCTGGTCGCCCTCCGACTTCAGCCAGCGGACGATCGACCCCGACTCCATGCCCTGGCCGAGCCGCGGCAGGATCACCTGGTCAGCCACCGGTGCGCTCCACCGTCTTCCGGATCGCCTCGAGCACGTCCGCGGCATGCGGGACGACGAAGTTCTCCATCACGGGCGCGAACGGGATCGGCGTGAACCTGGAGCCGACCCGCTCGATCGGAGCGTCCAGCCAGTCGAACGCCTGGTGCTGGACGACCGCCGCCACCTCGGCACCGAAGCCGCCGCGGACGACCGCCTCGTGGGCGACCACGCAGCGGTTGGTCTTCTTCACCGAGGCGACCAGCGTCTCCTCGTCCAAGGGCTGCAGCGTGCGCGGGTCGACGACCTCGACCGAAACGCCTTCCTTCTCCGCCTCGGCCGCAGCGGCCAGCGACTCGTGGACGAGCCGGCCCGTGGCGATCACGGTCACGTCGTCGCCCTCGCGGTGCACGCGCGCCTGTCCGAGCGGGATCGGCTCGAGCTCGTCGGCCACCTCCTCTTTCAGGGGGTAGAGCGTGCGGTGCTCGAAGAAGAGCACCGTGTTGTCGTCGTAGATCGACGACCAGAGCAGGCCGCGCACGTCCGACGGCGTCGAGGCGAAGACGACCTTCAGCCCGGGCACGTGGACGAACCACGCCTCCACCTGCTGGGCGTGCTGCGCGCCCGGCGACCAGCCTGCTCCTCCCTGCGTCCGGATCGTCAGCGGCACCTTCACCTGCCCGCCCGACATGTACCGGTGCTTGGCCGCCTGGTTGACGATCTGCTCCATGGCGAGGGTGGTGAAGTCCTCGTACATGATCTCGACCACCGGCCGCATCCCTTGCATCGCCGCGCCGATCCCGGCCCCGACGATCGCCATCTCGGAGATCGGCGTGTTCCGCACGCGGTCGGCCCCGAACTCCGCCAGCATCCCCTGCGTCACGCCCATCGATCCGCCCATCTCGGCGATGTCCTCGCCCATGATGAAGATCTCGTCGTCCTCGCGCATCGCGCGGGAGAGGGCGTCGCGAACGGCCTCGCGGTAGGTCAGCTCAGGCATACACGTTCTTGAGCGCGTCTTCGGGCTTCGGATCCGTCCCTGCCTTGGCGAACTCGACCGCCGCCTCCGCGATCGCGAGCGCCTCGCCGTCCATCGCCTCGAACTCGTCGTCCGGGATCCCGACCCGCTCGCGCAGCTTGGTGATCGGATCCTGCGTCTCCCGGAGCTCGGCCTGCTCGCCCTTCGGGCGGTAGACCTGGGCGTCGCCGACAAAGTGGCCGACGAGCCGATACGTCTCGCAGACGAGGAACACCGGCCCTTTGCCCGAGCGGGCGTAGTCGAGGGCGCGCCTCGCCGCCTTGTACACCGCCTCGACGTCCTGGCCGTCCACCTTGCCCGAGTGCATGCCGTATGCGACCGCGCGCTTCTCGAGATCGGAGATCGGCAGCTGCTGCTTCGCGGGCGTCGACTCGGCCCAGCGGTTGTTCTCGAGGACGAAGACCGCGGGCACCTTCCAGAGCGAGGCGAGGTTGAGCGACTCGTGGAACGTGCCGATGTTGGTGGCGCCGTCGCCGAGAAAGGCAACGGAGACCCGGGGCTCGGCGCGCAGCTTGAACGCCAGCGCGGCCCCGGTGATCGCCGGGAGGCCACCGCCGACGACCGCGTTCGCGCCGAGGTTGCCGCGCTCCAGGTCGTAGAGGTGCATCGAGCCGCCGTAGCCGTGGGAGCAGCCCTCGATCTTCCCGTACAGCTCCGCCATCAGCTCGTTCGGATGCGTCCCGCGCGCGAGCGTGTGCGCGTGCGCGCGGTGCGTGGACGCGAACACGTCGCCGTCCTCCATGGCCTGGCAGACGCCGACCGCGACCGCTTCCTGGCCGATAGCGACGTGGAGGAACCCGGGCAGCTCGCCGGCGCGGAACCGCTCCTCGACCTTCTCCTCGACGTGCCGGATGAGGAGCATCTCACGGAGGAAGTCGCGCAGGCGTTCCTCGGAGAGCGTCCCCCGCTTGCTCTCGACCTTGGCCACTGCGACCTGAGTCTATGCTGCCCGACGTGCCCGTCGTCTCGCTCGGTCGCCAGTGGCGGATCATCCAGGCGAAGCTGCCCGACGACTGGGCGCACGCCCGGTTGGGGCTGACGCCGACGAACCCGCAACGGCTCGATCGCGCTGCGGCGTTGCTCGGCCCGCTCGGCCCGGGGCGAGCGGGCGCGACCCTCAGGTTCGAGGCCGCGCGTGGCGGTCACGGGAGCTCGCCGGCCGCCGTTGCCCGGGCCCTCCGCCGTCTCGACCTCGAGCGCATCCGCGGGACGCTCGAGCTGGTCGCCGCCGACGAGGCCGCTCCGGCCGCCGACCTGCGCACCGCGCCGGCTCCGGAGGAGGTGCCGCTCGCGGAGTCGTGGGACGCCCTGACGGCCACCCTGCCGGGCGACTGGAGCGACGTGTACGCGCAGCTCGACCTGACCTCCAGCGACCACCTCGACCCGGCGGCGCTGGCGCTGGCGCCGGTCAATCCCCTGCGCTACGGCCCCGCGAACGGCTTCCGCTTCCGGGTCGCCCGGTCGTTCGGTTACGGCGCCTCGCCGGGGATGACCCGAAGGTGCCTGGCCCGTCTCGACGAACGCCGCATCGGCGGGACTCTGACGATCCTGCGCGTGCTGTCCGACAGCAAGCCGGTCGGCACCCAGGGGCCGGTCTGGTACGTCGCCGGCAAGACCGTCTGAGGCGCGGCCCGGGCCGCGAGGTTTAGGCGCGACGAGGCTTCGGTAAGGTCTCGACGTGTCAGCTGCACAGGCAAAGCGCGGCCTCGTCGGGAGCGCCAAGGAGATCGTCGGTCGCGCGAAGTCGCTGGCGCGCCTCCAGGTGCAGCTGGCCCAGCTCGAGGTCAAGCAGAAGCTGGTCAAGATCGGGATCGGCGCCGGGCTCGCCGTCGTCGCGCTCATCCTCCTGCTCTACGCGATCGGCTTCCTGTTCGCGGGGGCCGCGGCCGGCATCGCATACGTCGTGCCCTGGTGGGCGGCGCTGCTGATCGTGGGCGGCGTGCTGCTCCTGCTCACCGCCCTGCTGCTCTTCTTGGCCCTGCACTCGATACGGGCCGGCGCGCCGCCGGTTCCGGACGCGGCGATCGAGGAGGCACGGCTGACCGGCGAGACGGTGAGGGCGAGTGTCGCCGACTAGCTCACCCGACGAGCTGAGGAAGCAGATCGCAGCGGAGCGCGAGCAGCTCGGCGCCGCGACTCGCGAGCTGCGGGCCGAGGTCGACGAGTTGAAGCGGAAGCTGCCCAAGGTGGCCGCTGCCGTGGTCGCCGCGGGCGCCCTGGTCGCGATCGTACGGCGCGTCCTGCGCTAGCGGACGCGGAGCGAGCCTTTGAGGCTCGGCGTCGCGTCCGAGCGGTACGCGTACAGCCCGCGCTTCAGCGTCAGCCGCCAGGTCGCGGTCGTCTTGCCGAGCCTGGCGGTGGCGCGGTTGACGCCCGGGCCGACCAGGTGGAAGTTGTCGGTCGCCGAGCGGTCGCTGACGCGGACGACCACCGCGCCGGCCTTGAGCGCTGCGACCCGGAGCTTGGCGCCGGCGCGGGTGAGCGCGATGTGCTTGCCCGGGCCGACCGAGCCCGTCAGCTGCACCGGCTTGGCCGGCGGCGGCTTCGGCGCGGGGGGCGGCGGCGCGGTGCCGACGGTGAAGTTGCCGAACATCGTCGTGTGGTGCGGGTCGCACTGGAAGTGGTACGTGCCGTCGCCGAAGGTCACCGTCCAGGTGACGGTGCCGGTGGTCTCCACCTCGGTCGCCTTGTCGACTCCCGGGCCGATCAGATGGAAGTTGTGCTCGGGCGACAGGTCCTCGACCTGGATCGTGTAGGTGCCGGGATCGAGCTGCCTGACCGGTGAGCCGGTCGAATCGGTCAGCCTGATCGTGAACCCGGGGCCGACGACGCCGGTCAGCGTCTGGCTCTGCGCGCCGGCGCCGCCCGCCGCGCCCAGCACGGCGAGAACGGCGACAACGGCGAGTCCGACTCGCATCCCCATCGTCCGGTCGATACGCAGCATCCGCCGGAACGGATTTCAGCCGCCGCGCAGCTCGGCGCCGAACCGCTTCGCGAGCGCCTTCACGATCCGGCCGCGCAGGGCGGCCACGTCCTCGTCGGTCAGGGTCCGGTCCGCTGACTGGAAGACGACGCGGAACGCGATCGACTTCCTGCCGGCCCCGACCTGCTCGCCCCGATAGACGTCGAACGGGCGCATCTCGCGCAGGTCGCTCCCGGCCGCCGCCCGCGCGGCGTCGGCCAGCTCGCCTGCGGTCACCTCCTCGCCGACGGCAAAGGCGAGATCCGCGCGGGCGGGCGGATAGCTGATCACGTCCTCGAACTTGACCTCCTGCGGCGCCTGGTCGAACAGCAGTGAGAGGTCGAGCTCGAACCCGCCCCAGACTCCCTCGAGCGAGCCCGGATAGAGCTCGCCGACCACACCTGCGCCACAGGACGCGGTCTTGCCCGGGTGGAAGAACTCGTCCTCGGCGCGAACGAAGGCGACGCCGGCGTTGAGCGCCGCGTACAGCGCCTCGACCACACCCTTGGCGCGCGGCCACCCGTCCTGGAGCACGCCGGCGACGTAGACGGGCTCGTCGGGCAGGTCGTTCGCCGGCCGGTACACGTGCGCGATCTCAAAGAGCGCGATGCGCTCCTCGCTGCCGAGCTCGAGGTTGCGCCGGCCGGCCTCGATCAGGCTCGGCAGCAGCCGCGTACGCAGAACCGCAAGCTCGACCGAGATCGGCTCCGGCAGGCGCAGCGCCGCAGGGGCGGCGTCGTGCTCGCGGAGCGACGGCGTGTACGTCTCCACGAGGCCGAGGCCGGCGAGCACGTTCTCCACCCGCCGCTGGAACCGCTGCGCGGGCGACAGCGCGCCGAACATCGCGCGCCGCTCGGGCAGCGTGAACGGGACGTCGTCCATCCGGAACCGCGCGATCTCCTCGACGACGTCGATCTCGCGAACCACGTCCCGCGCGCGCCAGGTGGGTGCGATCACATCGTCACCGGCGCGGTCGAACCCGAGCTCGGCCAGCAGGGCGTGCTGGTCTTTCGGTGGGGTCGGCAGCCCGACCACCTCGTCCGCCCGCTCCGGCCGGTAGCGGACGACCGGACGCTCGGGGAGCGGACTGTGGACGTCGGCGTGACCCATCCAGTCCGCACCGGCCGTCTCGACCAGCAGCTGCGTTGCCAGCTTCGCGGCCTGGCCGGCGAGGTGAGGGTCGACGCCCTTCTCCCAGCGGTTCGATCCCTCGGTGCGGAGCCTGAGCCGCTCGGAGCTGCGGAAGATCCCGGTCGGCTCGAAATTCGCCGCCTCCAGCAGCACGTCGGTCGTCGTCTCCGCGATCTCGGTCTCCTCTCCACCCATGATCCCGGCCAGCGCGATCGCCCGGTCGGCATCGGCGATCAGCAGGTCGGTCGGCTCGAGCGCCCGGTCGACCCCGTCCAGCGTCCGGAGCCTCTCGCCCGGGCGGGCGCGGCGCACGGTCACCTTGCCGCCCGCCAGCGTCGACCGGTCGAAGGCGTGGAGCGGGTTGCCCAGCGCATGCATCACGTAGTTGGTGACGTCGACCACGTTCGAGATCGGCCGCAGTCCGGCTGCGTGCAGACGCGCCCCGAGCCAGACCGGCGACGGCGCGATCGTGACGCCGCGGAAGAGACGCCCGATGTAGCGGGGGCAGCCGGCCTCGTCCTCGATCTCGATGCTGACCGGCTCGTCGGCGACCTGCTTCGGATCCTCGCCGGGCGGCGTGGCCAGCTCCAGGTCGAAGAGCGCGGCCACCTCGCGGGCGAGCCCGTAGACGGCCAGCAGGTCCGGCCGGTTCCCGGTCGGCTCCACGACGAGGACGTCGTCGACCAGGGGGAGCACGTCGGCGAGCGGAGTGCCCGGCTCGCCTTCGGCCAGCACGACGATCCCCGTGTGGTCGGTACCCAGGTCGAGCTCGTCCTCGGCGAGGATCATCCCGTCCGACATCTGCCCGCGGACCTTGCGCCGCTCGAGCGCCAGCCCGTTCGGGAGCACGGCACCGGGCAGCGCCACGGCGACGGTCGCCCCTGCGCCGAAGTTCCAGGCGCCGCAGACGATCTGGCGCGCGTCGGCCTCGCCGACGTCGACGTGGCAGAGCTGGAGCCGGTCCGCATCCGGGTGCTTGACGGCCTCCAGCACCCGGGCGACGCGAAAGAGCCCCAGGTTGCCGTCGACGTCCGGGACGCCGCGCCGCTCGACCGCTGTCACCTCGGCGCTCGAGATCGACAAACGAGTTGCCAGGCCGGCCAGCGGCATCTCGACCGCGACGTAGTCGCTCAGCCACGAGACCGGGACTCGCATCAGAACTGGGTGAGCACGCGGAGGTCGCCCTCCCACAGCGGGCGGATGTCGGGGAAGTCGTACTTCAGCTGCGCGACGCGCTCGATGCCGCAGCCGAACGCGAACCCCGACCACACCTGCGGGTCGACGCCGACGTTCTCGAACACGCGCGGGTCGACCACTCCCGAGCCGCCCATCTCGAGCCACCCGGAGTACTTGCACGTGCGGCAGCCGTCGCCGCCGCAGATCCCGCACGACACGTCCGGTTCCATCGAGGGCTCCGTGAACGGAAAGTAGTGCGTCCGGAACCGGACCCGTCGGTCCGGCCCGAACAGCGCCCGCATCACGTGCAGGAGCGTCCCTTTGAGGTCGGCCAGGGTCAGGCCCTTGTCGACCGCGAGCCCCTCGAACTGGTGGAAGATCGGATAGTGCGTCGCGTCGATCGCGTCACGTCGGTAGCAGCGACCGATCGAAACCATGTAGATGGGAGGCTCCCGCTCCTCCAGCGCGTGGATCTGCGACGGCGACGTCTCGGTGCGGAGGACGCGCCGCTCGTCGACGAAGAACGTCGCCCGATGCGACCGCGCGGGATGCCAGGCGTCGAAGGCGAGCTTGTCGAAGTTGTAGTCGACCGTCTCCACCTCCCGGTCGTACCGGACTTCGTAGCCGAGGCCGATGAAGGCGTCTTCGATCTCACGTCGCGTCTGCGTGATCGGGTGCAGGTGGCCGATGCTGAGCTCCTCGCCGGGGAGGGTGACGTCGACGACGTCCTCGGCGAGCGTGCGCCCGAGCTCGGCGCGCTCGAGCTCCTCGCGTCGGCGGTCGACCGCGGACTCGACCGCCGCCCGGATCGTGTTGAGCCGCATCCCGGTCTCCCGGTCACGCACCTCCCGCAGCGCGAGCGCGAGCTCGCTCTTCCGCCCGAGGTATCGGACCCGCGCGTCCTCCAACTGGGTCGTGTCCGCCGCGCCCGAGACGGCGGCCAGCGCCTCCCGTTCGAGCGTCTCGGCGTCCATCGAGCGACTGTATCACCGGGTTCTTTGCGCTCTTTCGGGCTGTTTCCTCGCCGCCGCGACCTGACGCGTTGCCTTCCAGGTGCTCCCGGCCTCCTCCCCACTGCGAGCATAGGTGTCGACGTGAGACGCGTGTGCGACGGGACGGCGCCGGATGCGTGACGAACGGCCCACAGCCCAGGCGGAGGCAGCCGGCGGGGCACCCGTGAAGCCGGCGGAGAGCGAGTACGACCGGATCGCGGCGCTCTACGACCCGTGGAGCCGAAGCGTCGTCGAGGACGTCGCCTTCTACGTCGAGGAGGCCTGCAAGGCAGCCGGCCGCGCCGGCGTCGACGCGGCGACACCGGTGGTCGAGCTCGGCGTCGGCACGGGGCGGATCGCGGTGCCCGTTGCCGCCGCCGGCATCCACCTGATCGGGGTCGACAACTCGGCAGGCATGCTCGACGTCTGCCGCCGCCGCGCCGAGGCGGCCGGCGTCGCCGACCGGCTCGACCTGCGCCTGGGCGACTTCCGGCATCCGCCTGTCGCCGAGCGCGTCGCTCTGGTCATGTGCCCCTTCCGCGCGTACCTGCATCTGCCGGACGACGACACGGAGCGCGTCGCCGCCCTGCGCGCCGCCGGCGAGCTGCTCGTCCCCGGCGGCCTGCTCGCGTTCGACGTCTTCGCCCCCTCCCCGACGACGTCGAGGAGACGCAGGGGCGGTGGATCGAGCGGGAGCCGGGCATCTGGGAGCGGGCGACCTGGGACGAGGAGGCGCGACGGCTGACGCTCGACGTCCGCGGGCCGGACGCCGAGACGACCCTCGGCCTGACGTGGCTCCCGACCGCCGCCTGGCGCCGTCTCCTGGAGCGGGCGGGGTTCGAGGTCGAGGCCTGCTACGGCTGGTTCGACCGCCGTCCGTACACCGGCGGCGAGGACTCGGTCTGGCTCGCCCGCCGCGGACGATGAGCACGGAGGGACTGGCCCGAAGGGGCCTGTCCCCGGTTCCGTTTCCGGTGTAGGGTGACCCCGTGGTCTGGGTCGTCATCGCCGTCGTCGCGATCCTCATCCTGCTGGTCCTCTTCCTGGTCGGGATGTTCAACAAGCTCGTGCGGCTGCGGAACCGCGCGGAGAACGCCTGGGCGCAGGTCGACGTGCAGCTCCGCAAGCGCTACGACCTGATCCCGAACCTGGTCGAGACGGTCAAGGGCTACGCTGCGCACGAGCGCGGGACGTTCGAGACGGTGACGAACGCCCGCACGGCCGCGCAGCAGGCCCAGGGCGTCGCGCAGCAGGCCGAGGCCGAGAACATGCTCACCGCCGCCCTCGGCCGGCTCTTCGCCGTCGCGGAGGCCTATCCGCAACTGCGCGCGACCGAGAACTTCCAGCAGCTGCAGGCGCAGCTCTCGGACGTCGAGCAGAACATCGCCGTCTCGCGCCAGGTCTACAACGACACGGTGCTCAGCTACGACAACGCGCTCGAGACCGTGCCGACCAACATCATCGCGGGCATGTTCCACTTCAACCCGCGCGAGTACTTCCAGACCGAGGACGTGACGCGGGCGGCGCCGCAGGTCTCCTTCACCGATGCGCCGCCTCCTGCGCCGCCCACGGCGGCACCGCCGCAGCCGGAGACTCCGGCACCCACCCCGCCGGCCAAGACGTAGAAGCCGCATGAACCTTCGCCGGGCGCTGCTCGCGGCGGTCGTGGTCGCCGCCGTCGTCTTGCTCGCACCGGCGGTCGCGCGCGCGTACTACCTCCAGAACGCCGACGTCGCCGTGCGCGTGGCGCCCTCAGGAGCGCTGCTGGTCACAGAGAAGATCACGATCGGAGGCGCCTACCACGGCGCCTTCCGCGACATCCCGCTGCGCAAGGGCGAGTCGATCGACCGGATCTCGGTGGCCGAGGGCGACCGGCGCTACACGCGCGGCGGCAGCACCGAGCTCGGAAGCATCGACCGCTCCGACACTTTCAACTACGAGACGAACGGGAAGCGGGTGCGGATCGTCTGGCACTTCCTGGCCGCCGGCGAGCCACGCACGTTCACGATCTCGTACCGCTTCAAGGGCCTGACCGTCGCGCACGACGACGTCGCCGACGTCAACCTCAAGGTCTGGGGGCCGAGCTGGTCGGAGCCCCTCCCGAACCTGACTGCGGCGATGCGGCTGCCCAGGCCGGTCGCGCTCGGTCCGAGCTATCGCGTCTACGGCCACCCGGCCTGGGTGCACGGTGTCGTCGCGCGCGCTCCGCAGGTGGCGACGCTCCGGGCCGTGAACGTCCCCAGCCACCAGTGGGTGGAGATGCGCGTCGTCATTCCGCGCCGCATCCTGACCTCGACCGCCGGCGCGAAGGTGGTCGGCGGCAACGGTCTCGCGACGATCGTGCGCGAGGAGGCCGGCGCGGAGGCGAGCTACCGCCACGACCGCGAGCGCCTCGACGACGCCCGGAACCATCCGGGCCGGACGCTCCTCTGGCTGGCCCTGTTCGCGCTCGGCCCCGCCCTCCTCGTCCTCCTTTTCGTCTGGCTGGTCTACGGCCGCGAGCGGAACACGGGCTATGACCGCGAGTACGAGCAGCAGCCGCCCACCGACACCGAGCCCGCGCTCGTCCCGCCGCTCCTGCGCCAGTCGACCGACGTCGGCTCGCAGGAGTTCACCGCCACCCTCTTCGACCTGATCCGCCGCGGTCGCTACAAGTCCTCGCCGGTCAACACGGAGAAGAAGATCTGGGGCGGGCTCCGGCACGAGACCGTCTCAGACCTGCTCGTTGCGCCGGGCGACGGGACCGTGCCGCTCACCGACTTCGAGGAGCCGGTCGCGGCGGTGGTCGACTCGGTCGTGGACGCCGAGGGCGAGCGGCTGAGCGAGTTCCGCGAGCAGATCGAGCAGCACCGTACGTCGAACGCGAAGCGCTTCACGAGCTTCAAGACGAAGGCCTCCGCGGCGATCGAGGCGCGGAAGTGGTTCACCGACGCCGGCGCCGGACTGCTCGGTCTGGGCCTGGCCGCCTGCGTGGTCGCCGCGGTCGTCCTGCTCTGGGTCGGGATCGACGGCTGGCGGCCCGGCACGCCGCGCTGGAGCGACGTCGTGCTGGTCGCGCTCGGCGGCTGCGCGATCGTGAACGGAGTCGTGCTCCTGCTCGCGCTCACCCGCGCCCGGCTCTGGCGACGCCGGACCAGGGCCGGCCAGACGGAGGCCGAGCGCTGGGACGCCTTTCGCCGCTACCTGACCGACTTTCCCCGCCTGCAGGAGGCGCCGCCGGCCACGCTCGAGCTCTGGGAGCGGTTCCTCGTCTACGCGATCGCGTTCGGGATCGCCGAACGCGTCCTCCAGGGCGCGCAGCTGCACATGCCGCAGGAGCTGCACGACCAGAGCTCGATCTACTGGATCACCCCGTACGGCGACCTCGGCTCCGGAGCGACGTCGCTCGGGATCGGCGACCTCTCCGCTGGTTTCGGCTCGGCGCTGACCCCGCCCTCCTCGTCGGGCTCGGGCGGCTTCGGCGGCGGCTTCTCGGGCGGCGGAGGCGGCGGCGGGGGAGGCGGTGGCGGCGGAGCCTGGTAAGGCGTGGAGGAACCCATGGTTCCCCCACGAGCCCCCTCCTGTGCTCGCTCGCTCCGCTCGCATCGCGCACCCGAAGGAACCAGGAGCGGTTTCGAGCCGCGCCCGCACAGGTCGGGCGCGGCGGTGGGGTGGGTCAGGCCCAGCCCATGTCGGTGTAGCCAGACGTGGTGGGCGCCGAGATGACCAGCAGCGTGACGGGGTGCTCATGGTCGTTGCGTACGGTCCGCGTGAGCGCCGGCGCGACGCGGACGAACGTCCCGGCAGGCGCCGGGTGGTCCTCGCCGTCGATCACCATCACGGCGTCGCCCTCGAGGACGACGAAGACCTCCTCCTGGTCGCGCTGGGTCTCGTCGTGCTCGGGGATCGAGTAGCCCTGCTCGATCTCGACCACGTTCAGCCCGAACGACTCGACCCCGAGCCCGCGGCGGACGAGCTGCCAGCGCCCGTTCGTCTCGAACTCGCCCAGCCGCCCGATGGTGAACCCGTCGGTTGCCATACCCGGAGCGTAAAGGCTAGGGACAGGCACCGTAAAGGTGCCTGTCCCTTCGGACCGGCGGCTCGGATTTACGCGAGCCCGTTGGCTTGGAGGAATGCCTTCGCGACGGAAGCGGGCGTCTTCTTGTCCACCGCCACCGCCTTGTTCATCGCGATCATGGCCTTGTTCGTCAGCTTCGCGCTGACCGCGTTCACCGCGTTCGCGAGCTTGGCCCCGTAGGCGGAGACGACCTTCTTCGACACGACGGGTGCCACGTTCTGGAACCCGTAGATGTGCTTGTCGTCGATCAGCGCCGTGTACTTCGGGTTGGCCAGCGCCGGCTCGGTCGTGAAGACGTCGCCGCCGGTGACCTTGCCGGAGTCGATCAGCTTGGTGACGGGAATCGTCCCCAGCTGCACGAATTTGATGTTCTTCAGCCCGTAGATCTGCTTCAACCCGAGCAGGCAGGTGATGCGCTTGTCGCACTCGGGGTAGCCGGCGTACGAAAGCTTCGGCACCTTCTTCAGGTCGGAAATCTTCTTCAGGCCGTACTTCTTGGCCGTCTTTGTCAGGACCGTGAATGAGTCCGCGTCGAAGAACGGCGTCTGCCTGAGCATGGTGTAGCCGCGCTTCTCCTCGAACGCCTTCGCCGCCGCATACGTCGCCGCGGCCGTCTTCGGCGCCTGCTGCACGTGCGCGATGTTGAGGGCGAGGACACCGGTGTACTCGGGATAGAAGTTGATCTTCCCGCTCGTCAGCGCCGTGTCGATCAGCTCCGAGCTGCCGATGTTCTCCTTGTAGCCGACCTTGAAGCCCTTGGCCTCGAGCGCCTGCTTGTAGAGCTGGCCGAGGACGAAGGCCTCGGTGAAGTTCTTCGTACCGACGGTGATCGTCGGTGTCGCGGTTGTCTGGGCGAACGCCTGCCCGCCTAAGACGATCGGGATTGCCAGCGCCAGTGCGAAGGCGGCCTTGACGGCACGCCGAGCGTGTTTGCGAACCACTGCTCGCTCCTTTCTGGAAGAGGGACCCCGTTGGACCCTATGCGACCTCAGTCCGGCGAAACGTAGGGACGTGTCAAAAGCTTCCTCACCAGCGCGAGGAGCAGCGCAGCGCCGAGGGCGAGCAGCGACACGACCAGCGAGGCGCCGACGACACCGGAGAGGTGGTACGTGGCCTGGTTGACGATCACGTCGCCGAGCCCGCCGCCGCCCGCGACCGCCGCGATCGTCGCCGTGGCGATCACGAAGACGGCCGCGATCCGGATTCCGGCGATGATCAGCGGCATCGCCAGCGGCAGCTCGATGCGGAACAGGACGTCGCGGCTGCTCATCCCCATCCCCCGCGCCGCTTCGACGATGTTCCGGTCGACACCCTCGATCCCGAAGTAGGCGTTCGTCAGGATCGGCGGCACGCCGAGGACGACCAGCGCGGCCATGTTGTTGACGAAGAAGTGGCCGGAGACGAACAGGGCGAACGCGATCAGGACGAGACTCGGCAAAGCCCGCCCGAGATTGGACACGCTGATCGCGACGAACGAGCCGCGGCGCAGGTGGCCGAGCACGACGCCCAGCGGCAGGGCCAGGAGCAGCGCGATCCCGATCGCCGCACCCGACAGCTGCAGGTGCTGCACGGTCTTGTGCCAGAGCAGTCCGGGGTTGTCGCCGATGAACCGGATCGCGTCGGGGAAGGTGCCCCAGCTGAAGGAGTCGGCGAGGAGGCGGATCACGCGCTTCTCCACGGAGTCAGCGCGCGGCCCAGGAGCACGAGGATCGCGTCGGCGGCCAGCGCCAGAAGGATCGCGAGCCCGCCGGCGGCGATGATCTCCGTCTTGAAGACGTCCTGGCCGATCCCGATGAAGATCGGCCTGCCCAGTCCTTCCGGGATGACGAAGGCAGCGATGGTGGCGATCGAGATCGTCGACACGGTGGCGATCCGGAGGCCGGCCATGATCGACGGCACCGCCAGCGGCAACTCGACGCGGACCAGCGACTGCAGGCGGGTCAGCCCCATCCCCCGAGCCGCCTCTCGGACCTCGGCGGGCACGCCGCGCAACCCCTCGAGGATGTTCCGGTACAGGATCAGCAGCGTGTAGCTGACGAGCGCGATCTCGACCGTCGTCACTGTCAGACCGGAGAGTGGGACGAGCAGCTGGAACAGCGCCAGGCTCGGGATCGTGTAGAGGAAATCGGAGAGCAGGCCGATCGGCTGGTCGGCCCGCCGGTACCGGTACGCGACCAGGGCGGCGGCGAAGGCGAGCACGAATCCGATCGCCACGGCGATCACCGCTAGCTTGATGTGCTGGAGCAGCGCGGGCTGGAGCGTGTCGGCCCAGTGGTCCTGCACCCAGCCGGTGCAGAAGAGGTGGTTCTCGGTCTCGCACGTCGACCCCTCGCCGAAGTTCGGGATCACCGGGCCCTGCGCGAGGAGTGGGACCGCGATCACAGCTGGCTGAGCACGCGGCCGACCCGTGCGACCGAGAGCAGGCCGATCGGCCTGCCGCCGGCGTCGACCACGACCAGGGGGTCGGCCCCCTCGGACATCATCAGCGAGAGCGCGTCCCGGAGAGTGGTCGAGCCGGGCGCCTGCGGCGCGTCGGCGGGCGGCGTCCCGGCCAGGGGCTCGAGCTCGATCTCCTCCAGGCGGCGAAGGGCGAGGCGCTTGAGGCCGCGGTCGGCGCCGACGAAGCGCTCCACGAACTCGTCGGCGGGGTGGGCGAGGATCCGATCGGGAACGTCGTACTGGGCCAGGTGGCCGCCCTCGCGGAGGATCGCGATCCGGTCGCCTAGCTTGATCGCCTCGTCGATGTCGTGCGTCACGAAGATCACGGTCTTCCGCACGTCCTCGTGCAGGCGCAGGAACTCGAGCTGGAGGCGGTCGCGGGTGATCGGGTCGAGGGCGCCGAACGGCTCGTCCATCAGCATGAGCGGCGGGTCGACCGCGAGCGCGCGGGCGAGCCCGACGCGCTGACGCTGGCCGCCCGACAGCTGCGCCGGGTAGCGGCCGGCATAGTCGGAGTCCAGGCCGACGAGCTCCAGCAGCTCGGCGGTGCGTTCCTTCGTCCGCTTCTTCTGCCAGCCGAGCAGCCGCGGCACGGTGGCGACGTTCTCGGCGATCGTCATGTGCGGGAAGAGCCCGACCTGCTGGATCACGTACCCGATGCCGCGCCGCAGCTCGACCACGTCCTGGTCGCGGATCGACGTCCCGTCGATCGTGATGTCGCCCTCGTCGAGCTCGATCAGCCGGTTGACGAGCTTCATCGCCGTCGTCTTGCCGGCGCCCGACGGCCCGACGAGGACGCAGATCTCGCCTGCGGGGATGGTCAGCGACAGGTCCTCGACCGCCGCCTGGTCGCGCCCTTCGTAGCGCTTCGTCACGTGGTCGAAGACGATCTCGGCGGCGGCGCCCGTGCTCATCGACGCGGCGAGCGTACCCGCGCAGCCTTCTTGACCGCTTCGACGTCGTATTCGACGTGCGGGCGGCGCTGGTCCTGGTGGCATTTTTGACCCTGGCGGGCGCGGGGGTGGCGCCGGCCGGCGACGCGCCGGTCGTGGTCGCGGTGGTCGACTCGGGCGTCGACGGCCCTGTCCCCGGCCTCGTTCCCGGCTGGAACGCCGTCGAAGGCTCGGCCGATACCCGCGACACGGGCGGGCACGGGACCGGGGTCGCGATCGTCGCCGCCGCCACCTGCGGAGGTTGCCGGATCCTGCCGGTGCGGATCACCGACGACTCGGGCTCGTCCACACAGGGCGTGATCGCGTCCGGAATCCGCTGGGCGGCCGCGCACGGCGCCCGCGTGATCAACCTCAGCTGGGGGCTTGCGGTCGGCGCGATTTCGACAGGGCAGGTGGAGCGGGCGATCACCTCGGCGGTCGCCCGGGGAGCTGTCGTGACCGCCGCGGCGATGAACGACGGCTCGCGCGACCCGAACCTGAACCCGTGGGCGAGCCGCAGCCCCGACGCGGTGCGTGTGGCGGCGGTCGACGACGCCGGGCGGCTCCTCTCCTCGACGAACCGCGGCATCTGGGTCGACATCGGCGCGCGGGGATCGGCGACCTCGGGCGCGGCACCGCGGGTGGCCGGCGCGGCGGCGGTCGTTCTCGCTGCGCATCCACAGCTGACCGGGCTCGAGGTGCGGGCGGCGCTCCGGCGTGGATGCGCGGTCGACCGGGCGCTCGACCTCGGCTGGCACTGCGTGCTCGACGTCGACGGCGCACTGCGGGCGGCGGCGGCGCCGGTGGCGACGTACCGACTGGTCGTCTCCCGGACGGGCCGTGGCAGCGGAACGGTCGGCGGCTCGGGCGCGGAGATCCAGTGCGGCGACTTCTGCTCCGACCGTCTCGACGCCGGCAGGGTGGTGAGGCTGACTGCCACACCCTCACGCGGCAGCCGTTTCCTGCTCTGGCGCGGCGTGTGCCGCGGGTCGAGGCGGTCCTGCGTCGTCCGCATGTCCGCGCCCGCGACCGCCGTCGCTGTGTTCGTGAAGACCACGTCGTAAGCTCCCCCCGGTGACGGGCGTGGTCGTTCTGGGCGGAGGCTCGACGGGCGAGCATTTCTGCGGCGCGCTGCGCCGGATCGACCCCGACATCCCGATCACGCTGGTCGAGTCGGCGCTGGTCGGCGGCGAGTGCTCGTACTTCGCCTGCATGCCCTCGAAGACGCTCCTGCGCGCGCCCGAGCTCCGGCACGCAGCCTCCCGAACCCCGGGCGTGTCGGCGGACGCGCTGGCCGCGAAGGAGATCTTCGCCTGGCGCGACTGGGTGACTTCCGACTGGGACGATTCCGGCCAGGTCGACTGGCTGGCCGACCACGGAGTCGAGCTCGTCCGCGGCCGGGGACGGGTCGCCCGGCCCGGCGTGGTCGAGGTCGGCGGCGAAGAGCTCCGGTACGACTACCTGGTCGTCGCCACCGGCTCCTCCCCGGTTTCGCCGCCGATCGAAGGGCTCGACGGACTCGAGACGTGGACGACGAGGGAGGCGACCTCGTCGCACGAGGTACCGGCGAGCCTGATCGTGCTGGGCGGCGGCGTCGCCGGCTGCGAGCTCGCGCAGCTCTACCGGCGGCTCGGCTCCGAGGTGACGATCGTCCAGCGCGGCGACCGGCTGATGCCGCGCGTCGACCGCGAGGCGGCCGGGCTGCTGCAGGCGGCTTTCGAGGAGGAGGGGATTCGCCTCCGGCTCGGAGCCGATGCGCGCTCAGTCGGCAGTGACAGGCTTGAGCCTGTCACTGCCATACGCCTGGAGCTCGCGAACGGCGACGAGCTGAGCGCGGAGCAGCTGCTCGTCTCGACCGGCCGCAAGGCGAACGCGGAGGGGCTCGGCCTCGAACAGCTCGGGATCGAGATCTCGAAGCGCGGCATCGAGACCGACGAAGGCCTTCGCGCCGCCGAGGGCGTCTGGGCGATCGGAGACTGCACCGGCGTCGCGTTGTTCACACACGTCGGCAAGTATCAGGCGCGCGTGGCCGCACGCAACGTCGCCGGTCGCAGCGCCAGGGCCGACTACCGGGCAATCCCCGCCGTCGCCTTCACCGACCCGCAGCTGGCGATGGTCGGCGACACCGAGTCCGACGGTCTGGTCACCGCCCGCTGGGAGCTGACCGCCACGCCCCGCACCTCGACCTACGAGCGGCCGAAACGACCGGGCTTCGTCAAGGTCGCGGCCGACCCCGACCGCCGAGTCCTCGTCGGCGCTGTCGCGATCGGCCCGGAGGCGGGCGAGTGGTGCCAGCAGCTGACGCTCGCGATCCGCGCCGAAGTCCCGCTCGACGTGCTGCTCGATGTCATCCAGCCCTACCCCACCTTCTCCGAGGCCGTGTTTCTCGCCCTCCAGGAGCTGCCGCTGTGATCGAGCGCATCGTCGTCGCCTCCGATCGCTCCGACACCTCTTCGCGCGCGGTTGCCTGGGCGGCGGAGATGGCCCGTCGCTACGAGGCGCAGCTGACGATCGTCCAGGCCTTCGTTCCGGGACCGCCGCCGGGCGAGGCGGAGACCGAGCTCGCCGTGTACGCGGAACAGGTCGCCGGCCCCGGCACCAGGGCCAGGGTGGCCGCCGGCGAGGACCCGGCAAGCGCGATCGTCGCCGCGGCCGACGCCGAGCGGGCGGACGTGCTCGTGGTCGGCAACATCGGCATGAGCGGCCGCAAGGAGTTCCTGCTCGGCAACGTCCCGAACCGGGTGTCACACAACGCCACCTGCACGGTGGTGATCGTGAACACGTCCGAGGAGCCGAGGCAGAGGCGGCGGCTGCCCTGGAGCCGGCGTCAGACGTGACGGAGCTCGCCGGCGGACAGCTGACCGCGCGCGCCGCCCAGATCGCGGCGGTCCTCGCCAGGCACGGCTTCAAGGCGGTCAAGGAGGACGACGCCGCACGTCCTGCCCGGCTGCGAGCGGCGCTCGAGGAGCTCGGGCCGACCTTCTGCAAGCTCGGCCAGATGCTCTCCACCCGCCCCGACCTGATTCCGCCCGAGCTCGCCGACGAGCTGGCGCACCTCCAGGACCGGGTGCCGCCGCTGAGCGAGTCGGAGGTCGTGCAGGTGATGGAGGAGGAGCTCGGCGTCCCCTGGGAGGACGTATTCGAGAGCATCGAGCCCGAGCCGCTGGCCGCGGGCACGATCGGCCAGGTGCACCGGGCGCGGCTCGAGGGGGGCGACCGGGTCGTCGTCAAGGTCCAGCGCCCGCGGGCCGAAGAAGAGATCGAGCGCGACCTCGGGCTCTTCGCCCTGTTCGCCGAGAAGGCCGAGGGGCGAGAGGCGCTCTCCGGCCTGGTCGACATTCCGGCCGTTGTCGAGCACCTCTCGGCATCGCTTCGCCGCGAGCTCGACTTCCGTGAGGAGGCGGCGAACATCGAGCGGATGCGCGGGGTGCTCGCCCGGTACCCGCGGCTGGCCGTGCCGTGGGTGCACAGCCAGCTCTCGAGCAGGCGGCTTCTCGTCATGGACGAGGTCGTGGGCGTTCCGCTCCGCGAGGCGCCGCCCGGCGACGAGCGCCGCGAGGCCGCCCGGCAGATGCTGGAGGCCTTCTACCGCCAGGTGCTGACCGAGGGCTTCTTCCACGCCGACCCGCATCCCGGCAACCTGCTCTGGAGCGAGGGCCGCATCTACCTGCTCGACCTGGGGATGGTCGGCATCCTCGACGACGACACGCGGGGGCTGCTGCTCCTGATGCTGCTCGCCTTCTGGCGCGAAGACGCTGACTTCCTTGCCGACGTCATGCTCATGCTCGGCGAGAGCGGCGGTGACGTCGACCTCGAAGGGCTGCGCGCCGATCTCGCCGACTACGTCCGGCAGTTCAAGGTCAACTCGTTCAGCGACATCGAACTCGGCCCGATGCTCGACACGCTGATCGAGATCGCCGCACGGCACGGGATCCGCCTGCCGGCATCGCTGGCCATGACCGGCAAGGCGTTCGGGCAGATGCAGCTGGCGGTCGCCGAGCTCGACCCGACGCTCGATCCCTTTTCTGCCGTCGGCGGCTTCATGTTCCGCGGACTGCGCGAGCGCATCGGCGGCGCGCTCGACCCCCAGAAGGCGATCTACGAGATCCAGAAGCTGAAGGTGCGGACGACCCGGCTGATCGAGGGAGTCGAGCGGCTGACGGGCGCGCGGCCCGGGCCGGGCCTCCAGATCGAGCTGCGCGGCTCGAGGACGCTGGAGGACGCGATCCGCAAGGCCGGCCGGCGCATCGCGCTCGCCTTCGCGGGCGGAGCAGCGCTGCTCGCCGCGGTTCTGGCCGCGGCCGCCTCGTCGATCGACCTCTGGGTGCCCGTGACGCTCGGCGTCGCCGCCGGGATCGCAGGCGTGGCGCTCGTCCTCGATCTCGTCCGGTCGCGCTAGGAGCCGCGCAGCCGCGAGCGCACGCGTTGTTCCAGCACCGCGGCCAGCAGCGTCATCAACACGCCGATGGCAGCGCGTTCGACCGGCCGGACGAGCCTGCGCATCGGACAAGCCTATGCGGCTTGTCCCCGCGCGGCAGCCGCAGTAGAGTCGCCGGGACGTTCGGGCACCTCTCCCGGCTCCTGCGCGGCCCCTCGGGGCCGCGCAGTTCTTTCTAGGCTTGAAGGATGCAGTTCGTGGTCGGTGCCGACGACGAAGGCGACGTGCTGGACGCGGCCGTCGATCAGCTTCGCCGCGCCGGTCACGACGTCCACGTGCTGGACCGCGACCAGTGGCCGGACGTCGCGCAGAGGGTCTCGCGCGCCGTGGCCGCGGGCGACGCCGACCAGGGCCTGCTGTTCTGCTGGACGGGCACTGGCACGGCGATGGCCGCGAACAAGGTGCCCGGCGTCCGCGCCGCTCTTGCCTGGGACCCGTGGATCGCCGAGGGCGCCCGGCGCTGGAACGACGCGAACGTGCTCGTCATGAGCCTGAAGCGCACCGAGCCGGAGACCGCCCGTGCAATCGTCGACGCCTGGCTCTCCGTCGAGGAGCCGGACGAGGACGAGCGCGAGAACATCGCCAAGCTCGACTGAGGATCGTCCTCGAGGACGAGGCCGCGAATCGTCCTCGCGGACGACGCGATCCGCAGGCCCGCCGAGTACCTTCAGGGCGTGACCCGGCAGCGGCTCTGGAAACTCGCGCGTGCGTACTGGTTCGATGCGCTGCTCTCCGTCGCGATCGTCGTCGCCGTCGTCGAAGTCGTCCTCACCCAGGATGTCAAGGACGGGCCGCGCGGGCCGCTCTGGTTCGACGTCCTCGCCGTCCTGGGGATGACGTTGCCGCTCTTCGCGCGCAGGCGCTTCCCGCTCGGCGCGCCCGTCGCCAGTGGTGTCGTGATCGCGGCCAGCTCGTTCGTCGACGGGCGACTCGCGCACGGAGTGGTCCCGTTCCTGACGGCGCTGGCCATCGTCGTCCTGTTCGGCCTCATCCGCGACCAGACTCAGGCGATCACCGGGCTCGCGTTCGGGATCGGCGTGACCGCGATCGTCTTCCACAACGACCCGGACGGCGGCGGGGCCGGCGGCTTCGTCTTCACGTCCATCGTCTTGGCCGTCGCGTGGGCGATCGGGTTCGGGCTCGGCCACAAGTTCCACGAGGCCGAGGAGGCGAAGCAACGGCTGGCGCGTGCCGAGCAAGAGCGCCTCGAGCGGGCTCGGCTCGCGGTCGTGGACGAGCGCACGCGCATCGCGCGGGAGCTGCACGATGTCGTCGGCCACAGCGTCAGCGTGATGACGGTCCAGGCGTCCGCCGCGCGCCGGCTCCTGCGTCCCCATCAAGAGAGGGAACGCGAGGCGCTGCTCGTCGTCGAGCAGACCGGCCGGGAGGCGCTCGCGGAGATGCGGAGGATGGTCGGCGTCCTCCGCCGACCCGACGAGGCGCCGGCGCTCGCGCCCCAGCCCAGCCTCGAGCACCTCGATCGCCTGATCGCCCAGGCGCGCGAGGCAGGCCTGCCGGTCGAGCTGCGGATCGAGGGAGAGCCGGAGCCTCTTCCGGCGAGCGTCGACCTGACCGCGTACCGGCTCGTCCAGGAGGGCCTGACCAACGCGATCAAGCACGCGCGCGCACAGTGCGCCGAGGTGGTCGTCCGCTACGGCGATCGCCACGTCGAGCTGACCGTCACCGACGACGGCTCCGGGGACGGCGGCGGCGAGAGCGGCGGCCACGGCTTGGTCGGCATGCGCGAGCGGGTCTCGGTCTACGGCGGCGACCTCGAGGCCGGCCCACTGGCCGAGGGCGGCTACCGACTACGCGCGAGGCTTCCGGTCTCGTGACCCGCCTCTCCTCGCTCGTCCGCCGGTTCTGGGTCGACGCGCTGATCCTCGCGGCGATGGCCGGAATGCTCTCGATCTCCCTGCGCGCTCCCGACCCGAAGGGAGCGGAGGGGCCGGCCTGGCTCGACGCCCTGATCACGATCGCCTTCCTCGGCCCGCTGTTCTTCCGCCGCCGGTTCCCGATGGCGGCGCCGCTGGCCTCGGCCGCCGTGATCGTGGTCTCGTCCTTCTTCGATGGCGGGTTCGTCAACAACGGCACCCCGATATTCCTCGTGGCGCTCGGCATCTCCGCCTGGTTCGGGCTGCGGCCGGATCGGCGCCAGGCGGTCGCGGGGTGGGCCGCAATGCAGATCACCTCAGTCATCGTTGGGCTCAACGACACACACGCGCCCGTGGGCGACTTCGTCTGGACGTTCATCACCTTCTCGATCGCCTGGATCGTCGGCTTTGCCCTCGGTGGCAGGCTGCGGGAGACCGACGAGGCCAGACGACTCGCCGAGCAGGTCGAGCTGGAGCGGGAGGAGCAGGCTCGGCTGGCCGTCGCCGAGGAGCGGGCGCGGGTCGCCCGCGAGTTGCACGACGTCGTCGGCCACAGCGTCAGCGTGATGACCGTCCAGGCCTCGGCGGTCCGGCGGCTGCTCGAGACGGACCAGGAGAAGGAGCGCGAGGCGCTGCTCGTCGTCGAGCAGACGGGCCGCGAGGCGCTGGCCGAGATGCGGCGGATGGTCGGCGTGCTGCGCCGCCCGGACGAGGCGCCGGCGCTGGCTCCGCAGCCGAGCCTGGATCGCATCGAGCAGCTGGTCGCGCACACGCGCGAGACCGGTCTCCCGGTCGAGCTCCGGATCGAAGGCACCCCGCTGGAGCTGCCCGCGGGAATCGACACGACCGCGTACCGCATCGTTCAGGAGGCGCTCACGAACGCCGTCAAGCACGCCCGGGCGAGCAAAGCCCAGGTCGTCGTGCGCTACGCGGACGGCGGCGTGGAGCTGACGGTGACCGACGACGGGAGAGGCGACGGTGACGGCGGAGGAAGCGGGCACGGGCTCGTGGGGATGCGCGAGCGGGTGTCCGTGTACGGCGGCGAGCTGGAGGCCGGACCGCAGTCCGGCGGTGGGTTCCGGCTGCGTGCCACACTCCCCGTCACGTGAACCTGGACGAAACCGGTACTACCACTCTCACCTTCCTGTTCAGCGACGTCGAGGGCTCGACGGCGCTGCTGCGCCGGCTGCGCGAGGGCTACACCTCGGTGATGGCCGACCACGGGCGGCTGCTGCGCTCGGCCTGGGCCGACGCAGATGGTCGCGAGCTCGATGCCGACGGCGACTCGTTCTTCGTCGCGTTCCGCCGGCCGCGCCAGGCGGTCGACGCGGCGGTGGCCGCCCAGCGAGCGCTGGCCGCCCACGACTGGCCCGAGGGCGTGGACCTGCGCGTCCGGATCGGCGTGCACACGGGCGAGGCGACGCCCGCGGGCGACCAGTACGTCGGCCTGGCGATTCACCGCGCCGCGCGCATCTGCGACGCCGGCCACGGCGGGCAGATCCTCGTCTCCGAGACCACCCGCTCCCTGCTCGAGGACGAGGAGGCCGAGCTCGACGGCCTCGAGCTGCGTGACCTCGGCCACCACCTGCTCAAGGACTTCGACCGGCCCGTGCGCATCTACCAGCTGGCGATCCACGGCCTTCCCGCCGAGTTCCCCGCGCTGCGGACGGCGACCGGGGAGGGAGCGGCGCAGCTCGCCGAGCGCCAGGACGAGCTCGCGACCGGACCGGCGCAGTCGACCACAGACGGAGCCGTCCGGGTGTTGATCGTGGACGACCAGGCCCTCGTCCGCACCGGCTTCAAGATGATCCTCGAGGCCGAGCCCGACCTCGAAGTGGTCGGCGAGGCGGCAGACGGGCAGGAGGCGCTGATGCAGGCCCGCAGACTGGCCCCCGACGTCGTCCTGATGGACGTCCGGATGCCCGAGCTCGACGGGATCGAGGCGACGCGGCAGCTGCTGGGCGACGAAGGCGCCCGGGCAAAGGTCGTGATGCTGACCACGTTCGACATGGACGAGTACGTCTACGAGGCGCTCAGGGCAGGGGCGAGCGGCTTCCTGCTCAAGGACGTCCCGCCCGAGCAGCTGGTCGCGGGGATCCGCGCCGTCGCGAGCGGCGATGCGCTGCTGGCGCCCTCGGTGACGAGGCGCGTGATCGAGGAGTTCGTCAGACGGCCGCCCGACTCGGTGAGGATGCCGCCCGAGCGGCTCGGCGAGCTGACCGCCCGCGAGCTGGAGGTGCTCAAGCTGATCGCACGCGGGCTCTCGAACGCAGAGATCGCGAAGGAGCTGTTCGTCAGCGAGACGACCGTCAAGACCCACGTCGCGCACGTCCTGATGAAGCTCCAGCTGCGCGACCGCGTGCAGGCCGTCGTGCTCGCGTACGAATCCGGCCTCGTCCAGCCGGGCGACTCGTAGTCCTCCTCGAGGAGGAGGCGCACGCCGCGAAGATCGGCCTCGGTGCCGAGGCCGAATCGCCCACCCAGCCGACGAATTTCGAGCCCTGCGGAGCCAGCATCCGTGGTGTCGATCCCGACAACCAAGGAGGCAAGAAGTGATCCGCACAGGCGACACCATCGAGAACAGGGCGACCGGCGAGCGCCTCACCTTCCTCGCCACCTCGGCCGACACCGACGGCGAGGCCGTGGTCGTCGAGACGCTCGTGCAGCCCGGCGGAGCGGTTGCCGCGGCGCACGTCCACCCGGCGCAGAGCGAGCGCTTCGCCGTCGCCGAAGGCACCCTGGCGTTGAAGGTGGGCCGCGAGCAGGTGACACTCGGGCCCGGCGAGGTCGCGATCGTCGAGCCCGGCACGACACACAGGTTCTGGAACGCCGGCGACGAGCCCGTACGGTTCGTCTGCGAGATCCGGCCGGCGCTCCAGTTCGAGTCGCTGGTCGAGACCATGTTCGCGCTCGCCGCCGACGGCAAGACCAACCGCAAGGGCATGCCGATGAACCCGTTCCGGCTCGCGGTGATCGCGAAGGCGCACTTCGACACCGTCCGGCTCCCGTTCCCGCCCGCCTGGATGCAGGCCGCGGGGCTGGCGATCGGCTCGCCGCTCGGGAAGGCACTGGGCTACGAGGCGACGTACGCGCCGGGCGAGCCTCTGCCGGCTCCTGCCGCGGCGTAGCCCCACCGCTTCCTGCAGGGACAGGCACCTCCGGGTGCCTGTCCCTATTTGAAGAGCGCGCTGTACGCGTTCAGGGCCGGCTGGCCCCCGAGATGCGCGTACAGGACGGTGGCGTCCTTCGAGACCTCGCCTCGCCGGACGAGGTCGATCAGCCCGGCCATCGACTTTCCCTCGTAGACCGGGTCCGTGATCATCCCCTCGAGCCGGGCGGCCAGCCGGATCGCGTCGATGGTTCGCTCGTCGGGGATGCCGTACGTTCCGGCGTGATAGCGGTCGTCGAGGACGAGCTCGTCGCGGCCGAGCTCACGGCCGACCTCGATCAGCGCGGCCGTCGCCTGCGCGATCCTCGTCACCTGCTCGAGCGTCTCGCGCGGCTTCGCCGAGCCGTCGATTCCGATCACGCGGCGCGGCCGCTCCTGCGCGGCGAAGCCGGCAACCATGCCCGCCTGCGTCGACCCGGTCACCGAGGACACGACCACCGTGTCGAAGAAGACGCCGAGCTCGGCCTCCTGGTCGGCCACCTCCTGCGCCCAGCGCGCGTACCCGAGCCCGCCCAGCGGGTGGTCGGAGGCGCCGGCCGGGATCGCGTACGGCCTGCCGCCGCGGGCTTCGACGTCGGCGAGCGCCTGCTCCCAGCTCTCCTTGAACCCGATGCCGAAGTCCGCCTGGACGAGCCGCACATCCGCGCCCAGGATCCGCGAGAGCAGAATGTTTCCCACGCGGTCGTAGACGGCGTCGGGCCAGTCGACCCAGCTCTCCTGGACGAGCACGCACTCGAGCCCGGCGCGGGCGGCCGCGGCCGCTACCTGCCGCGTGTGGTTCGACTGGACGCCGCCGATCGAGACCAGTGTGTCGCAACCCTGTGCGAGTGCGTCGGCGACGAGATACTCGAGCTTGCGGGTCTTGTTCCCGCCGAAGGCGAGGCCGGAGGCGACATCGTCGCGCTTGGCCCAGAGCGAGGCGCCGCCGAGATGCTCGGTCAGGCGCTCGAGGGGATGGATCGGCGAGGGTCCGAGCAGCAGCGGATAGCGCTCGATGCGGTCGAGTGCGGCGGTCACGAGCGTTCGGCCGCCAGGCCGAGCGCCGTCCGCACGCCGCCCCGCCGACGGCCGGTCGGAGTGTTCCGGAACGTCAGCGCCGTGTCCTGGCCAGGCACGATGATGAGCAGCGCGGAGACGACGAGGAAGGCGAAAGGCGAACTCACCGAGGGCTCGGCAGCGGCGTCAGCACAGGCTCGACCTGAGCGCGCAGGTGCTCGAACGCTGGCGGTAGCGACAGGCGCTCGCCGAGGTGGTCGAGCGGCTCGTCGGTCGCGAAGCCGGGCCCGATCGTCGCGATCTCGAACAGGACGCCGCTCGGCTCCCGGAAGTAGATCGACCGGAAGTAGAAGCGGTCGATCACCGGTGTCGGGCTCGCACCCGCCTCCTCGACGCGCGAGCGCCAGTCCTCATGCTCGTCCATCGGCGAGGCCCAGGCAACGTGGTGGACGGTGCCCGCGCCGCCGGAGCCGGGGCGATCCGTCGCGTCGTAGAGGTAGCGCGAGCCGCGCTGCTCGCCTCGCGACTCGTAGACGGTCTCGGCCTCGGGCCGGAAGTCCATTCCCGCCTCGAGGAACTCCCGGCTGCGCCCTGGGTCGTCGGTGAAGACCCGCACCGAGTCGAACCCCTGCAGCGCGAGCTCGGCGGGGATGTCGGGGTGACGGGCGACCATCGGCTCGTCCTCCGTCTCGACCATCGCCAACTCGAGCTCCAGACCCTCCGGATCGTGAAAGAGAAGGCTGCCCTCACCGCGCTCGGAGACGACGCCAGCCTCCCCGAGCCGACGCTCCCAGAAATCGACCGCCTCCCCCGAGGCGACCCGCCAGATCACGCGGTAGACCATCCCCGCGCCGGCCTGCCCGCGGCGCGCGCCGGGATACTCGAAGAACGTGATGTCCGAGCCGGCCGAGCCCGTCTCGTCGGCATAGAACAGGTGGTAGACGGTCGGGTCGTCCTGGTTGACCGTCTTCTTCACGAGCCGGAGGCCGAGAGTGCGCGCGTAGAACTCGACGTTCCGCGGCGCGTCGGCCGTGATGCAGGTGATGTGGTGGATGCCCTCGAGGCGCATGCAGCCCTCGATCATAGGCGGCTCCTCCATTCGTAGAGCGCGATCGCGCCGGCGGCGGCGACGTTCAACGACTCGGCACCGGCGGCCAGCGGGATCGAGGCGACGGCGTCGCAGGAGGCGACCACGTCGTCAGGCAGGCCCTCGCGCTCGGCGCCCAGGACGAACACCGTTCCCTCCCTCAGCTCGACCTCGTCGAGCGGCTCGCCGCCGTGGGCGACGAGCGCGAACCGGCAGCCATCGGTCCGGTCGAAGCGGCCGAGCGGCACACGGAAGATGGCGCCGGCCGATCCGCGCAGCGCCTTCGGCCCGGTCGGGTCGGCGCAGCCCTCGGAGAGCGCAACAGCGGCTCCGAACGCATCGGCCGTGCGGATCAGCGTGCCGACGTTGCCTGGATCGGCGACGTGCCAGAGTGCGAGCGTGGCCGGCCGCGGCGACCAGTCGGCCAGGTCATCGCGCCTGAAGACGGCGACCACCCGCGGCGGATGCGCGAGCGACGAGACGCCGGCGAGCAGCTCCGCCTCGACGTCCTCGCCGCCGACGAGCAGGTCGAACGGGTGGATGCCCGCGGCGAGCGCCGCGTCGACCAGGTCCTCGCCCTCGCAGGCGAACAGGCCGAGCCTCGCGCGCTGCCGCCTGCTCTTGAGCCGGCGGATCAGCTTCAGCCTCGGGTTTCCCGCCGAGGTGATCACGTGCGCGACTCTACGGCGTCAAGGCAGGGACAGACCCGAGGGTCTGTCCCTGAACTACGACTGGAGCGCCGCCTTCGCCTGCTCGGCGATCACGCCGAAGGCGGCGGGGTCGCTGACGGCGAGGTCGGCCAGCACCTTGCGGTCGAGCTCGATCTCCGCCTGCTTGCAGCCGGCGACGAACTGGTTGTACGAGAGGCCGTGCTGCCGCGCGGCGGCGTTGATGCGGATGATCCAGAGGCTCCGCATCGTCCTTTTGCGCACCTTGCGGTCGCGGTAGGCGTACTTGAGCGAGTGGTCGAGCTGCTCCTTCGCCCGGCGGTAGCTCTTCGACTTGAGGCCCCAGTAGCCCTTCGACTGCTCGAGAGCCTTGCGGCGCTTCTTGCGCGCGGGGACGGATCGCTTGACGCGAGGCATGACGCCTAGATCCCGAGCTGCTTGCGGGCGTTCTTGACGTCGCTAGGCGCTAGCGGCGCGTCCCTGCGGAAGCTCCGCTTCCGCTTCGGGGACTTTTTCTCCAGCATGTGGCTCTTCATCGCGCGGCGGCGCAGGAGCTTTCCGCTGGCGGTCACCTTGAACCGCTTCTTCGCTCCGCTGTGTGTCTTCTGCTTCGGCATCGTTCGTGTCTCCAGGTTTCTGTCCGGCGTTCTTGGTCGGGCCCAGGACCATCACCATGTTGCGGCCGTCGAGGAGCGGCGGCTGCTCGACCACACCGATCTCCTTCACGTCCTCGGCCATGCGCATCAGCAGGTCACGCCCCCGCTCCGGATGGCTGGTCTCCCGCCCCCGGAACATGATCGTCACCTTGACCTTCGCGCGCTGGTTGAGGAAGCGCTCGACGTGGCCCTTCTTGGTGTTGTAGTCGTGGATCTGGATCTTCGGCCTGAGCTTGATCTCCTTGACGTGGATCTGCGACTGGTGCTTCCGCGCCTGCTTCGCCTTCTGCTCCTGCTCGTACCGGTATTTCCCGTAGTCCATGACCTTGGCCACGGGCGGGTCGGCCTGAGCCGCGATCTCGACGAGGTCGAGCCCCTTCGAGTACGCGTATTCGAGCGCTTCGGCGGACGCCTTGATCCCGATCTGGGAACCGTCCTCGTCCACCAGTCGGACGCGCGGCCCGCGAATCTGGTCGTTGATCCGGTTCTGCGAGGCCGGGCGAACCGGAGGTTCTACGCTTCGCCGCGGTCTCAAAGGCTGTTATCCAAGCTCGCTGTGATCTCCTTCATCAGACAACAAAGCCGCTGCAAGCAGCGGCCACCATTCCAACCAACCCGACTCGGTTGAACCTCGGCGCGGACACGTCCTACAGCGGTACGGCCGGCGAGGTGAGGAACGGGTGTCCCTGCTTGAGCAGGCTCACACTGTACCCGATTCGGCAATCAGCTCGTGCAACGACTTCGTGACCTGTTCGCCACCGCGCTCGCGGACGGCCAGCGCCTCGGCCGACTCGCGGTCGCCGTAGACGACCACCCGCGGGATCTTCTCCAGCTCGGCATCGCGGATCCGACGGCCGATCGTCTCGTCGCGGTCGTCGACCTCGACGCGGGCGCCGGTCTCCCGCAAACGGGCGGCGAGCTCGGCCGTCGCCCCGCGGTGCGTCTCCCCCACGGGCAGGATCCGCACCTGCACGGGCGCGAGCCAGAGCGGGAAGTCACCGGCGTAGTGCTCGATCAGGATGCCGATGAACCGCTCGAGCGAGCCGAAGAGCGCCCGGTGGACGACGAACACGGGATGCTCGGCGTTGTCCGAGCCCATGTAGGTGAGGCCGAACCGCGCCGGCATCTGACGGTCGAGCTGGATCGTTCCGAGCTGCCAAGAGCGGCTCAGGACGTCGGTCGCGTGGACATCGATCTTCGGACCGTAGAACGAGCCCTCCCCCTCCCCAACCACGTATTCGATGCCGTGCCGTTGCAGCGCCGCCTCCAGATGCCCCTCCGAGAAGTCCCATTCGTCGTCGCTGCCGAGCTTGTTGTCGGGCCTGGTCGAGAACTCCGCGTGGGCGCGCAGCCCGAACAGGTTGTAGAGGTAGTTCAGGTACTCGATGCAGCCGTCGAGCTCGACCTCGATCTGGTCCTCGGTACAGAAGATGTGCGCGTCGTCCTGGGTGACCACACGCACGCGAGTGAGACCGTGCAACGCCCCCGCCAGCTCGTTCCGGTGGAGGGGCGCAGCCTCTGCGTAGCGGATCGGAAGCTCGCGGTAACTGCGCAAGGCGCTCCCGTAGACGAGCATGTGGCCGGGGCAATTCATCGGCTTGATCCCGTACGTGTGCTGTTCGTCGATCGGGATCAGGAACATGTTGTCTCTGAACTTCTCCCAGTGCCCAGAGGTGACCCACAGCGCTTTGTCGTAGATCAGCGGGGTGCGCACCTCCTCGTAGCCACGGGCGCGGTTCTCGCGACGGCGAAGGTCCTCGAGGATGTTGAAGATGATCATCCCCTTCGGGTGCCAGAAGGGCGAGCCCGGCGAGACGTCGTCGAAGTGGAACAGGTCGAGCTGTCGGCCGAGGACGCGGTGATCGCGCCTGCGCGCCTCCTCGAGCGCAGCCAGGTGCGCCTCCAGATCGTCCTTCGTGTAGAACGCGGTCCCGTAGATCCGGGTCAGCTGCGTGTTCGTCTCGTCGCCCCGCCAGTACGCCCCCGCGAGGCCCGTTAGCTTCACCGCCTTGATCGGCCTCGAGTCCTGCAGGTGCGGCCCGCGGCAGAGGTCGGTGAAGTCGCCCTGGGTGTACAGCGAGATCTCCCCGTCAGCCATGTCGACGAGCTCGACCTTGTACGGCTCTTGGGTCGCGACGAAGCGCTGTCGCGCTTCGTCGCGAGTGACTTCCTCTCGCGACCATTCCCGTCCCTCGGCGAGCTCGCGCCGGATCTCCTCCTCGATCCGCTCCAGATCGGACTCGTGGATCGGCTCCGGGAACTCGAAGTCGTAGTAGAAGCCGTTCTCGATCGGAGGGCCGATCGCGATCTTCACTCCGGGGTAGAGCCGCCGGACCGCCTCGGCGAGCAGGTGCGCCGTGGAGTGCCGCAGCACCCACAGGGCGTCCGTATCGGCTGCGTCGCGCGTCGTCAGGATCTGGATCTCCTCGCCGTCGGCGAGCGGCGCGCGCAGGTCGCGGACGGCGCCGTTCGAGCGGACCAGCACCGCCTGCTCGGCGAGCTTGGGGCCGATCGCCCGCGCGGCGTCCAGGCCGGTTGCGCCGTCGGGAAGTTCGAGCTCGGAGCGGTCGGGTAGGACGACCTTCATGCCCGACAACGATACTCAGCATCCGCGCAAGGACGACCGCGAGGACGACCGCAACGACGAGCTCGACGAGTCGCCGGTTCCCGACCCGGAGGAGACCGGCGGCGGGGAGGACGTCCCCGAAGCGGATTGACCGTGCCAGGCACTGTTAAGGCAGCACCGAAAAATCCGCTCCGAGCAGGATCTTTACAGTGCCTGGCACCGTTAACGCCGCACAGGGCGTTCATCGGCTCGAAGCGCTGCGCGGACGTCGGGGCGGTCGAGCGCCTCGACGAACGCGATCTCCCCGTCGATCGTGTTCACGACCAGGTCGCCCACCGGGACGAGCGCCCCCCGCCGGAACCACCGCTTCATCGGCATCACCGTCGAGAAGCTGGCGCAACCGTCGACCTCACAGGGACACAGCGCCGTGATGCGCAGACCGTCAACCTGGTCGGCGAGCTCCGGCCTTCCCTCCGCCCGGAGCGCCTCCTCGAGCTCGGCGGCGAACGCGGGGGCGCGTTCGCGCAGCAACGGTCTCTGGGTCATCGCCTCAGTTCGAGATCTCGCTCATCGACTCAGTTGTAGCGTTGCTAAGGTTCCGCGAACTGAGAACGAGTACCGAGCGAGTCGCAGTCTCTTGCGCTTCTCTACCCGTTCGTGAGTGGTGAGGGAGGTGTTCACATGGCTACCGGTACCGTCAAGTGGTTCAACGCTGCGAAGGGATACGGGTTCATCACGCCCGACGAGGGCGGCAAGGATCTGTTCGTCCACTTCTCGCAGATCGCCGGCGAGGGCTACAAGTCCCTCGAGGAGGGGTCCCGGGTCGAGTTCGAGTCCCGCGAGGGTCAGAAGGGCCCCGAGGCGACCAGCGTGACCCCGATCGCCGCCTAGGCGCTCGTGGAAGAGACTGCCGTGCGCCCGTCGTCGGGGCGCACGGTCAGTCCAATTCGAAGGAGGGGTCGGCATAGCCGACAAGGAAGAGAAGATCGAGTTCGAGGGTGAGGTGGTCGAGGCGCTCCGGAGCGGCATGTTCCGGATCAAGCTCGACAACGGCCACGAGACCCTCGGCTACACGGCCGGCAAGATGCGGCGATACCGGATCAGGATCCTCCCCGGCGACCGTGTCCGGGTCGAGCTCTCGCCCTACGACCTGACCCGCGGACGCATCGTCTTCCGGCACCGCTGACCGGCATACGCGGGCGACTTGGACGTTTCGCCACCTGACGAGCGGGAAGGCCGCACCCGAAAGGGGGCACGATGGCCAAGAACCTCCGTGAGGTGATGACGCCGACCCCGGAGACGGTCGGGTCGGGCGAGTCCGCGGCCGAGGCGGCGAAGCTGATGAAGAAGGCGGACGCCGGGATGATCCCAGTCGTCCAGGACCAGAGGTTGGTCGGAACCGTCACCGACCGCGACATCGCGATCCGCGTGGTCGCGGAGGGCAAGGACCCGGGCACGACGACGGCGGGCGAGATCGCGTCGAAGGACGTCGTGACGATCGGGCCGGACCAGGACATCGCCGAGGCACTCGGCCTGATGGCGAGCAACCAGGTGCGCCGTCTGCCCGTCGTCGAGGGCACGACGCTGATCGGCGTCATCGCCCAGGCCGATGTCGCGCGGGCCGCGGACGAGCGCCGCGTCGGTGAAACGGTCGAGCAGATCTCGCAGTAGAGAGGAGGCTCAGCAGATGCCGGGCAAGAAGGCCAACGTCAAGAACGAGAAGCAGTACGAGGCGCTGAAGGAGAAGGGGATGTCGAAGGAGCGCGCAGCGAGGATCGCCAACTCGCCGGGCGCTTCCGGCCGGGGCGGCAAGTCGTCCTCCCGGTCCAGCTCCAAGCAGGGCGGAACGACAGCCCAGAAGAAGGCGGCCGGGCGCAAGGGCGGGCGCGCAACCGCACGCAAGAGCTAGCAAGGCGATCCGGCCGCTCGGGGTACCGCTCGATTCTCGCCGAGCCAGGCTAAGCTGGACCCGGCGATGGCGGCGAGAGCAGCAGCGTGGAGCCTGGTGGCGCTCGCGGCGCTCGCGCTCGGGGTCGGTGGCGCGGTCGGACATGCGGCCGCGACGACAACGACCGTGCGCGTAGAGGTGATCGGGCGCGGCGTGGTCACCGACAACAAGAGCTCGATGAACTGCGGCAACGGCGCGACCGTCTGCCGGATCTCCTACAGCGGGAGCGGCAGCGTCAGCTTCAGCGCAGCTCCCGCGGCGGGCTGGACCTTCTCGGATTGGCAGGGCTGCAGCGGCGATCCGTGCTCCGTCACGTTCGACCTCTCCGACGTGGACCACGAGGTGATCGCCACGTTCGACCAGTCGCCGGATCCGGGCGAGAAAACGTTGACGGTGAAGGCGAACGGCGATGCCCAGGGGAACGGGGGCAACATCGCCGGCGAGGACATCGACTGCGACACCGGCGACGACGACTGCACGACCGACGTCACGCTCGGCTCGACCCTGACCATCGTCGAGACGCCGGACGACGGCTTCGTCTTCGCCGGCTGGAGCGGCGCGTGCAGCGGCACCTCTCGCAGCTGCACGGTGCAGATGGACGACGGCAAGTCCGCGACCGGAACGTTCCGGAAGCCGCGGCTGACCGTCTCCGTGAACGGCAACGGCACGGTCACCGGCGGCGGGATCGCCTGCACCAGCGGCTCGTCCAGCGGCTGCAGCGCCGACGAGGACTCCGGCCAGGACGTCACGCTGACGGCGACGCCCGGCTCGGGCGGCTCGTTCACCAGCTGGAGCGGCTGCACCAGCTCGAGCGGGGCGACCTGCACGGTCACGATGAGCGGCGACAAGAGCGTGACCGCGAACTTCTCGGGAGGCTCCGTCGCACCGACCACGTTTCCCCTCAGCGTCTCGGTGACGGGGAGCGGCACGGTGACCGGCGGCGGCCTGACCTGCGGCGCCGGCAGGACGACCTGCTCGACCACGCTGTCGGCCGGGACGAGCGTGACGCTGACCGCCCAGCCGACCACCGGCGAGACCTTTCAGAGCTGGGGTGGAGCATGCAGCGGCTCGTTACGCACCTGCTCGCTGACGATGAACGCCGCCAGGAGCGTGAGCGCAACCTTCTCGGGCGGCTCGAGCGCCGAGGTCGCGCTCACCGTCGCCGTCACCGGGCACGGGACCGTCACCGGAGGCGGAATCGCCTGCGGCAACGGCAGACAGGTGTGCACGGCGAAGGCGCGCCAGGGATCGTCGGTCGGGCTAACCGCCACGCGCGTGCCCGGCGCCACGTTCGCCGGCTGGGGCGGAGCGTGCAGCGGCAAGGTCCCCACGTGCACGGTCGAGATGACGGAGGCCCGCCGCGTGACGGCGGCCTTTGCCGGCGGCTCGGGGCGGACGCCCGCGACCGGGTCGGCAGCCTTGCGCAGCGTCGGCCGGCCGGTCGTCTCGCGGACGGCATCCGGTTTCCAGGTGACGTTGCGGTTCCAGAGCAGCGAGCGCGGCCGCGCCCGCGTCCGGGCGCTCCGCGCCGGGCGGGTCGAGACGGCGCTCGCCTTCACGGCAGCCGCAGGCGCGACTAAGGTCGGCCCGTTCCCGGTCGCGAAGCCGGGCTTCTACACGTTCGACGTGCGGCTCGGCAGCCGCACACTGCGCTTGGCAGCGTGCCTCGGGCGCTGCGGCGAGAGTGCGGCCTCCAGGCCCTTCACGCTCACACGGGGGGTACCCGCGGTCGGCAACGCGGGCACCCTCTGGTCCGTCACTCTCCACTTCCGCTCCACGCAGCCGGCCGGTGCACTCGTACGCGTCTTCCGCGGCAGGCTGCTCGCGCGCGAGCTGCGCTTCCCGATCCGGATCGGAGCGACGACACCCGGGACGCTCCTGCTCTCGCCGGGGAGCTATCGGATCAGGCTCGCGGCGACCGATGCGTTTGGACGGGTTCGGACCCTGACCTGGTACGCCTTGCTGCCATGAGACGTCTGGCGGATGCCCGGGATCGCGTCTAAGCTGCCCCACTCGTGGGGAGACGAGCAGGGGTGAATCGATGAGGCGGGCGTTCGTACCGGTTGCGGTGGTGGTCGCGCTCCTGCTCGGCGCCGGAAGCGCAGCCGGGCGATCGGCGGCGGTGACGACGATCAACGTGACCGTCGCCGGCAACGGGACGGTCACGAGCAACCCCGCCGGCATCTCGTGCCCGTCGACGACATGCTCGTTCGGGTTCACGAGCACTTCGAACATCATCCTGACCGCCACCCCCGACAGCAGCTGGAACTTCGACCATTGGACCACCTGCGCAGAATCGGGCGAGACCGCTTCCGCCAACACCTGCCAGATCGCACCTGGCACTGTCGACAGCACGCACAACGTCACCGCGACGTTCGTCCCCACGCCGCCGCCCCCACCGCCGTCCGCCACCGGTGTAAGTGCCGTCAGCGTTGTCGGCAAGGGGCAGGTCACGAGTTCCAAGGGGATCAAGTGCGGAGACGGCAAGAAGACGTGCGCCCTGAACCTCGGCGGCTCGGCAACGCTCACTGCGACGGAGACCGCCAAGGATTGGCACTTCCAGGGCTGGAGCGACTGGGACCTGACCGCCGGTACCGCAGGCTCTTGCGAGGGCATCTCAACCCCCGACCCGTGCCTCATCTCTGACGCGGACGACCACCTGATCACCGCGACGTTCACGGGCCCGCCCACCAACGGGCGGACGCTTTCGGCGACCTTCGCGGGCAGCGGAACCGTGACGGGCGGCAACAACCAGATCGACTGCGGCACCGCCGGGTCGACCTGCTCCTGGAGCGTCCCCGCCGGCTCAGTGCTCACCGTGGTCGAGACGCCCGATCCCGGTGCTGTCTTCAGCGGTTGGGGCGGGGATTGCTCCGGAACGAGCATCTCGTGTACGACGGACTTGTCGAGCGACAGGAGCGTCAGCGCAACCTGGACCGACGCCACCGACACCGCCCAACTTGCTGTGAGCGTGGCGGGGAGCGGTCACGTGTCCGGCGGCAGCATCGACTGCCCGAGCACCTGCGTCGCGAACGTCGCGCTCAACTCTGCCGTCACCTTGAGCGCGTCACCGAGCGACGGCTATGTGTTCAGCGGGTGGACCGGCGGCTGTACCGGCACGACGCCGGCATGTACCGTGACGATGACCACCGCGACCGCCGTCACCGCCACCTTCACGCAGGCGAACGTCCTCGCGGTGACGATCAACGGCAGCGGCGCCGTCACCGGGGGGAGCGGCGCGATCAACTGCGGCGGCGGTGCCGGCATCTGCTCGGCGAACTTCGCGGCGGGCGCGACCGTCTCCCTCGTCGCCTCACCCGCGCTCGGCGCCACCTTCACCGGCTGGACCGGCGCCTGCGGCGGCACCGCCACCACCTGCACCGTGTCGATGACCCAGTCGCGGAACGTCACCGCAACGTTCAGCGGCGCGACGGGGACGGGCTTCACCCTGTCCGTCTCGGTGACCGGGAACGGAACGGTCACCGGAGGCGGGATCAGTTGCGGCTCCGGAGCGACCGCCTGCACGAGCGCCGGACACGCCGCGAACTCCGCCGTGACCCTGACGGCAACACCCGCCAGCGGCGCCACGTTCACCGGCTGGGGCGGGGGCACGTGCACCGGCACAGCGGCGACGTGCACGGTCACCTTCAACGCCTCGAAGACGGTCACCGCGTCCTTCTCCGGCGGCACCAGCACGTTCGCGCTCACCGTCGCCGCGACCGGGGCGGGCCGCGTGACGGGGAACGGGATCAGCTGCGGCAACGGCGCCACCACCTGTACGGCGACCTTCACGCCCGGGACGACGGCGACGTTGACCCAGACGCCGGCGAGCGGCGCGTCCTTCCGCGGCTGGGGCGGAGCCTGCACGGGAACGGCCACGACCTGCACGATCGTCATGACCTCGGCGAAGACCGTGTCGGCAACCTTCGCAGCCCCCGGCACCCCCGGGACGCTGACACTGCACGTCGTCGGTCGCGGCTCGATCTCGACCTCGGCAGGAGCATGTGCGGGAACCGGCCCGGCGAAGACGTGCGTCCAGCATTTCAAGGCTGGTGTCTCGGCCGTGCTGACCGCGCGGCCGGGCACGAGCCAGTCGTTCCTCGGCTGGAGCGGCGCCTGCGCGGGCAGGCAGGCGACCTGCACGGTGAAGCTGTCGACCGCCCAGACCGCGACCGCGACGTTCAGCAACGCGCCGGTGAAGACGGCCACGCTGCGCTCCCTCGGGCGCGCGATCGTCGTGAAGACGAGCACGGGCTACCGGGTCACGCTTCGCTTCGTCAGCACCAAGGGCGGGACCGCGCGCGTCCGCGGCGTCAGGGCCGGCCGGGCGGTGGCCAAGGTCGCCGCCAAGGTGGCTGCCGGCCGCGTCCGGATCGGGCCATTTCCGGTTCGGCGCAGCGGTCTCTACGTGTTCGAGACGCGACTCGCCGGCGGCCTGCTCAAGACACCCGCCTGCCTCGGGCACTGCGGAGCGGCCGCGCCGCCTCCGACGTTCAGCCTCACACGCGAGCCGCCGACGGTGAGGCGTGCCGGGGACGCCTGGTCCGTCACGCTGCACGCCCGCGCGAACCAGATCTACGACGGGCGCCTCCGCACGTACCGCGGCTCGAGACTGCTCGTCAACCAGCACTTCCTCGGCCGCGCGGGCCGGGTCGCCTTCGGCCCGTTCCTGATCGGCTCCGGTAACTACACGCTGCGCCTGGCCGGCGTCGACGGCTTCGGACGCGCCCGCACCCTGACCTGGCTCGTCTCGCTCGCCCGCTAGCTCACGTGGTGGTGGCCGTGCCCGTCGCCGGCGGGCGCGTTCATCATCCGCAGCATCCGGATCCCGCCCCCGCGCCGGAAGTAGCGCCAGACCAGCACCGCCGCCAGGCTCAGGAAGACGACGTTCAGGTACGTCGTGTAGTTCCAGGTGACAGTCGCCATCTCGACCTTCGCGTTGCGCTCGGTCGGGACGATCCCGGCGACCTGGAACAGCAGCTCCACGGCCAGCCCCGCCACGACCATCGTCACGTACAGCACGCAGGCGAGGAACGCGGCCATCCGTAGTCCGTAGTACTTGCGGTAGATGTTCAGAATCGGCGCGATGATCAGGTCGCCGAAGATGAAGGCGATCACGCCGCCGAAGCTGATCCCGCCGTTCCAGAGGACCGCCGCAAGCGGTATGTTCCCGACCGAGCAGACGAAGCTGATCACCGCGACCAGCGGACCGATCACCGGCCCCCAGACCTTGGCCGCGGTCGGATGGTCGACCAGGAAGAGGGACTGCCACCACGACTGGGGCACCCATGCGGCCAGCGCGCCGGCGACGAGCAGGCCGACTGCGATGTCGCGCCAGATCGCCGCCCAGTCCATGACGAAGTAGTCGGCGGTGGCGGTGAAGCCGCGCGGCGTCCGCAGGCGCTGCGACCACGAGCCGCTGCCGCCCGCCGACATGTCCATCTCCGCATGGCCCTCCATCGATCCGACCAGGCCGCGGTTGGCCTGCTCGCGCGCCTCGTCGACCAGGCGCCGCTCCAGGAAGAGGCGGAAGGCGACGGCGACGAGGACGATCATCAGCGGCCCGCCGACGAACTCACCGACGACGAACTCCCAGCCGAGCAGCAGCGCGAGCACGATTCCCAGCTCGAAGACGAGGTTGGTCGAGGCGATCTCGAACGCGATCGATGCCGTGAAGTCGGCGCCACGGCGGAAGAGCGAGCGGGCGAGGGCGACGGCGGCGTAGGAGCAAGACGACGACGCGGCGCCGAGGCCGGTCGCGACTGCAAGTGTGCGCGGCGAGTCGTCGGGAAGAAGCCGGCGGAGCTCACGTTTGGAGACGACCGCCTGGACGACCGCCGAGAGCGCGAACCCGAGGATCAGCGCCCAGAGGATCTCCCAGAACATCCCGAACGCGAACGAGAGCGCGTCGACGAGCTCCGAGCCGACGTCGACCGCCAGCATCAGCGCGTGCGGGCGAAGCGGCGCACGGCGGCGACCAGCTCGTCGGTCTTGACCCTGGCGTCGTCCGCGTCACCCGAGGCAAGGGCGTCGGCCACGCAGTGAGTCACGTGGTCGTCGAGGATCTCGAGCGCCACCGCCTCGAGCGCCGTCGAGACCGCGGCGATCTGGGTGAGCACGTCGATGCAGTAGCGCTCCTCGACGACCATCCGCTCGATTCCGCGGACCTGGCCCTCGACGCGGTGGAGCCTCTTGACCAGCGCGTCCTTGCCGGAGACGTATCCGTAAGACACGCGCTCATCATACCCCTTAGGGGTATCTCGCGCGGCAGCCGTGCCGAGACGCCCGTCGCGGGCGCCCGACCGGCGTGCTCGGCACCCCGCATGCAGCTCTCCGGCCCCGACGAGTGCTTCCCCGCCGGCGAGCCGACGCAGCCTGACAACCAGCGCGAACAACAGGAGCAGTGTCCACTTTCGACCGAGGACGACACTCGGCCAACGGCCGGCATCGGCTCAAGATGGTCGTCCGATTGGCCGTGCTCCACGGGGGGACCGGCCTGCGTCCCTCCGTGGAGCACGCGTGCTGATCGCCGGAGTGCTAGACCGCTCCGGCGTCCTCCCACCTCGCTGTCAGTGCAAAGAGGACGATGATCTGGAGCGCGACGACGGTAAGCGTCCAGACCGGGGTCGCACTGTTCCCGAGCCAACCGATCTGCCCGAGGAGGTTGACCACGATCAGGATGATCCCCACCCATCGCGCCCAGCCTGCCCCACCGGTGAGACCGAGGCCGACGAGGAACAGCACGATGCCGAAGATCATCGCCAGCCAGCCCCAGGTGGTCGTGTTGAAGACGATCAAGCCCTGCGGCGTGAACGCGTAGTACTCCTTCCTGATGACCGCGATCAGCCCCTCGAAAAAGTCGATCGCGCCGATGATCATCATCATCAGGCCGGCGAAGCCAATCCAGCCGCTCCAGGCCCTTGGCGAAGCCACCTTCACCTCCCAGTCGTGTTGACGGTCCTGGCGAGTATGACGCCCTCATCAGTCGACGCAAGGGCACGCAAGGGGCGCGTTCGCTCTACGGGAGCGTGATCACGCTGCGGATGCCGTCCTGGGCCTCCATCAGCTCGAAGCCGCGGTTCACCTCGTCCAGCGTGATCCGGTGCGAGACCAGCGATTCGACGTCGATCTCTCCTGCCAGCCAGCGCTCGACGAACTGCGGCACCTGCGTGCGGCCCTTGACCCCACCGAACGACGACCCCGCCACCCGCCGGCCGGTGATCAGGAGACGTGGAACCACCTCGAGCACCTCGCCCTTGCCGGCGACGCCGCACATCGTCGCCAGCCCCCAGGCCTCCCGCGCGGCTTCGACGGCCTGCCGCATGACCGCGACGCTGCCGGTCGCCTCGAAGGTGTAGTCGGCGCCGAATCCGCCCGTCTCGGACCGGATCCAGTCGACCGCGTCCTCGGCGGCCACCCGCGTATCGGTGGCGCCGTGGTGACGCGCCTGCTCCAGGCGCTCGGCAGAGAGGTCGAGCGCGACGATCCGCTCGGCGCCGGCGAGCCGCGCGCCGATCACGGCGCCGAGGCCGACGAGGCCGCAGCCGAACACCACGACCGTCGAGCCCGGCTCCACCTGCGCCGTGTTCAGCGCGGCGCCGATGCCCGTCGACAAGCCGCACGCGAACGGGGCGCAGCCGTCGAGCGGCGCCTCCGGGCTCACCTTCGCGAGGGCGATCTCGGGCAAGACGGCGTACTCGGCGAAGGTCGACGTGCCCATGAAGTGGCGCAGCGGCTCGCCGTTCCGGAACAGCCGCGTGGTGCCGTCGGGCAGGTAGCCGAGGCCCTGCTGGTCGCGGATCGCCACGCAGCGGTTCGTCTTCGGGCTGCGGCAGTGGATGCACTCGCCGCACTCCGGCGCGAAGAGCGTGACGACGTGGTCGCCCGGCCGGACGAAGCGGACGTCCGGGCCGACGGCCTCGACGACGCCGGCGCCCTCGTGCCCGAGCACGCACGGCGCGTAGCCGGTCGGGTCGGCGCCCGAGGCCGTGTACAGGTCGGTGTGGCAGACGCCGCAGGCGGCCAGCCGGACGAGCGCCTCCCGCGCCTTCGGCTCTGCCAGCTCGACGTCCTGGACGGCGAGCGGCCGCCCGAACTCCTCGAGCACGGCGGCGCGGATCCTCATGCCGCGAAGTCTCTCACCCGGGCGACCAGACGAAGGGCGTCGTCGTCGTCACCGGCACGAAGCCGAGCCGCTCGAGGATCGGCCGGCTGTCGTCCGAGGCGTCGACCTCGAGCAGCCGGTAGCCGCACTCGGCGGCCAGCCGCGCCCTGTACGCGACGGTCGACTTGTAGATCCCGCGCCTGCGCCATTCGGGCAGCGTGGCGCCGCCCCACAGCGTCGCGAAGGCGGTGTCGCCCTCGAACCGGATCCACGCTGCGCAGACGACCACGCCGTCGGCCTCCGCGACGACGACGCTGATCGCGCCGGGATCGGCCGTGTGCTCCTCCTCGAGCATGTCCGCCAGGGCGACGTGATCCTCCTGCCAGACCTCGTTCTCGAGCGCGGCGATCCGGTCGAAGTCGCGACGCTCCGTCACCTCGCGCAGCGCCACACCGTCCGGCACGGCCGGGGTGTCCGCGATCGCCGCAACCGGCGCGATCACGATCGTCTCCTGCTCCTCGGCGACGAAGCCTGCGGCCCGCAGCCGCTCGGGAAGATCGGCCGGCAGGTCGTGCCCGTGCAGCTTCCACTCGAACCGTTCGCCACGGGCGGCGAAGACGTCGACCTGCCGGGCGATCAGGCGGTCGAGCTCGTCGCCTTCCAGCCCGTCGAGGTCGCGGTACAGCACCCAGCCGCCGCTCGCGGTTCCCGTGAAGCGGACGATCGGTCCGTCACGCTCGACCTCCGTCCCAGGAGGCAGGCGGTCGGGCACTCGGGCTCGCAGCTGCGAGTCGTATGCCGCGAGAAGCTCGGTCGGATCGAGGGGAGCCATGCCGCAGGCTTACCGCGAGAGATCCTCGACCGCAGTCTGCACGGTCGGGTAGGCACGCGCCTTCACCGTCTCAGGGGCGGTCTCCGCCTCGGCCTGACGGTCGCGGTCGGGCAGCTGCCGAAGCTGTTCGGCGTGCCCGCCGGGAGCGAGCACTTCTTCCAGCAGCTCTGGGATCTGATCACGAACCTCGACCAGGCCGACTGGTGGACGTTCGGCACCGGGGCGATCTCACTCGTCGCGCTCGTCGTCCTGCGCAGGTTCGCCCGGAACCTCCCTGGCCTGCTGATCGTCCTCGTCGGCGCGATCGTGCTGTCGAAGGCGCTCGATCTGAAGAGCCACGGCGTCGACGTGATCGGCAAGCTCCCCTCCGCCTATCCCGACCCGGCGGTTCCGGACGTCTCCTGGGGAGACATCCTCGACCTGCTCTCGGTCGCGTTCGGAGTGCTGATCGTCAGCGCGGAGGCGGTCAGCGTCGGCCGCACCCTCGCCGCCCAGCAGGGCTACCGCGTCGACGTCAACCGCGACCTCGTCGCACTCGGCGCCGCCAATGCCGCGGCCGGCTTCTCGAGCGGCTTCGTCCAGTCCGGCGGCGCCAGTCAGACGATGGCGGCCGAGGAGGCGGGCGGCCGGACGCAGCTCACCTCGGTGATCGCCGCGGTCCTGATCGTGTTCACGGGGATCTTCCTGGCGTTCCTGTTCGAGGACCTGCCGCAGGCGACGCTGGGCGCGATCGTGATCGTCGCGATCGCCGGCTTCTGGCGCGTGGAGGAGATCCGCCGCTTCGCGACGCTCGGGCGCTCGGCGCTCGTCTTCTCGCTGATCGCCCTGGTGGGTGTGCTCCTGATGGGCATCCTGCCGGGCCTGCTCCTCGCCGCCGGGCTGTCGCTCGTCTTCCTGATCCAGCGCCTGAGCAGGCCACAGGTGGTGCCCGTGGGCCGCGATCCGTCCACCGGGGAATGGGGCAGGGTCGACCTCCATCCAGGCTGGGAGCCGCCGCCCGGCCTCGTCACCGCCCGGGTGGAAGGGCCACTCTTCTACGCGAACGCCAACACCGTCCAGGAACGCCTGCTCACCATGGCGGACGCGGCCGGCCCGCGACCTGCCGTGCTCCGACCCGGCACCGAGCCGACAGGCAGGCTCGACTAGACTCGAACTGCCGTCCACGAAGACCCAAGGGGACCTGATACATGGCCAGGCAGTTCAAGGGCAAGATCGCGCTCGACGTCCGCGACTCGACGCCGGACTGGGAACCGTTCCTCCCGGCTCGCGCGCCGGAGGGCTCTCCGAACGTCCTGATCGTGCTCTACGACGACACCGGGCTGGCGGCGTGGGAGCCGTTCGGCGGGCGGATCGAGATGCCGACGTTGAAGCGGCTTGCGGAGAACGGGCTCACGTACAGCCAGTGGCACACGACCGCGCTTTGCTCTCCGACCCGCTCGTGCTTCCTCACCGGGCGCAACCATCATCAGAACGGGATGGCCTGCATCACCGAGGGCTCGATCGGCTTTCCCGGCGGCTGTGCCCGCATCCCGCCGAAGTGCGGGACGCTCGCGGAGGTGATGCGGCAGGCGGGATGGAGCACGTTCTGGCTCGGCAAGGACCACAACGTGCCGGTCGACGACCTCCACGCGGGGGCGACCAAGGAGAGCTGGCCGCTGCACCAGGGGTTCGACCGCTTCTACGGGTTCCTCGGCGGCGAGACGAACCAGTGGTATCCCGACCTCACGGTCGACAACCACCACGTCGAGCAGCCGTACACGCCGGAGGAGGGCTACCACCTCTCGAAGGACCTCGCAGACCAGGCGATCCAGATGATCCGTGACGTCAAGCAGAGCGCGCCGTCGCGGCCCTGGTTCATGTGGTTCTGCCCGGGCGCCAACCACGCGCCGCATCACTGCCCGCAGGACTTCATCGACAAGTACAAGGGGCGCTTCGACGACGGCTACGAGGCCTACCGCGAGTGGGCGCTGCCGCGGATGATCGAGAAGGGCATCCTCCCCGAGGGCACCGACCTGACCCCGATGAACCCGATGCCGGAGGGGACTTACTCGCCCCTCGACGACGTGCGCCCCTGGGACTCGCTCTCCGACGAGGAGAAAGCGCTGTTCGCCCGCTTCGCCGAGGTGTACGCCGGCTTCTCCGAGTACACCGACCACCAGGTCGGCCGGATCGTCGACTACCTTGAGCAGACGGGCCAGCTCGAGAACACGATCGTCTTCTACTGCGCCGACAACGGCGCCTCGGGAGAGGGCTCGCCCAACGGCTCCGTCAACGAGAACAAGTTCTTCAACGGGTTCCCGGACGAGATGGAGGAGAACCTCGCCCACCTCGACGACCTCGGCAGCCCGAACACGTACAACCACTACCCGACCGGCTGGGCGATGGCGTTCTCGACGCCGTTCCGGATGTTCAAGCGCTATGCCTACCAGGGCGGGGTGTGCGACCCGATGGTCGTCCACTGGCCGAAGGGGATCGAGGCCAAGGGGGAGGTGCGGCACCAGTACCACCACGCGATCGACGTGGTGCCGACGATCCTCGAGTGCTGCGGCCTGGAGTTCCCGGAGACCTTGAACGGGCACGAGCAGGTTCCGCTCCCAGGCGTCTCGATGCGCTACTCGTTCGACGCGCCCGATGCACCGAACGCGAAGGAGCGCCAGTACTACGCGATGCTCGGCACGCGCGGCATCTGGGAGCAAGGGTGGAAGGCCGTCACCGTGCACGGGCCCACCTCCGGGATCGGCCACTTCGACCAGGACGAGTGGCAGCTCTTCCACACCGACGAGGACCGCTCGGAGGCGCACGACCTCGCCGAGCAGGAGCCGGAGAAGCTGAAGGAGCTGATCGACGCCTGGTTCGAGGAGGCGGAGAAATTCAACGTGCTGCCGCTCGACGACCGGCTGCCGCACGAGATCCTCAACGACCCGCGCCCGCAGCCCGAGCCGGACCGGGCGACGTTCGTCTACTACCCGGACACCGCCGACGTGCCCGAGTCGGTCGCGGCCAACACGCGGGGCCGCTCGTTCAGGATTCTCGCCGAGGTCGAGCTGACGAGCCCCGACGCCGAGGGAGTGATCTTCGCGCACGGCTCGCGCTTCGGCGGCCACGCCCTGTTCCTCAAGGACAAGAAGCTCTGGTACGCCTACAACTTCCTCGGCATCCCGCCCGAGCAGCAGGTCGTCTCGGAGCAACTCGAGCCGGGGAAGCACGTGCTCGGCATGGAGTTCGTCAAGGAGTCGACCGGCGAGCACGGCGAGGCGCACGGCACGACCACGCTGTACGTCGACGAGGAGGCGGGCGCGCGCGGGCCGATGCGGACGCAACAGGCACAGTTCACGCTCTGCGGCGACGGCCTCTGCGTCGGCCGCGACTCTGCCGACGCGGTGTCCAGGGAGTACCGCTCGCCCTTCAGGTTCAAGGGCGGGACGATCCATCAGGTCGAGGTGGACGTCGGCGACGACCAGTACATCGACCTCGAGAAGCACGCTGCGGCCATGCTCGCCCGCGAGTAAACGAGAGAGACGCTGAATCGGCGAAGCCGTTCAAGGGCAAAAGGAGACGCAGTACTACGAGATGTCGAGATCCGGACTGGCCGCGCGATGGCCCGGGACTGAGGAGCAGACGACAGCGTCGGGCGAACTGATATGCAAATTCCCGACCGGAGATGCACACGCGCATGATAAGGTGCGCGCGTGCCTAGGACGATCCAGATTCGCGACGTCGACGACGACGTCTACGCTGCGCTGTCCAAGCGGGCCGCGGAAGCGGGGCTCACTGTTCCGGACCTGCTCCGGCGCGAAGCGGCTCGGCTCGCGTCGCGCCCGACCATGGAGGAGTGGCTCGCCCGCACCAGGCGACGGCCGTCCGGCCTCACCAGAGGTCAGATCCTCGAGGCGCTGGACGAGCTCCGCGGGCCGTGGCCGGATGCTGGTCGTTGACGCCTCGTGTCTCTACGAAGTCGTGGCCGACGGCTCGCACGCGGAGCAGGTTCGGGCCCGGCTGGACGCCGACCCGGATCAGGCGGCACCGCAACTGGTCGACGCGGAAGTCCTCGGCGTCGTCCGCCGGGACCACCTGCTCGGACGGCTGGACGCGACCGCTGCGCTACAGGCGGTCGACGACCTGCGCGATTGGCCGGGCGAGCGCTTCGGACATCGCACCCTGCTCGAGCGGGCCTGGGAGCTACGCGCGAAGGTGCGCGCCTGGGACGCGCTCTATGTCGCCCTGGCCGAAGCGCTGGGGGCCACCCTCCTCACGCTCGACAGAAGGCTCGCGAGCGTCGGGTCGATCGAGTGCCGGGTGGAAGTGGTCACCGACGACGACGCCGGCTAGAGCCGGATCACGCAGCGGAAGCCGATGTGCCCGGTCGACGTGTCGATCGTCTCGCTCTGCCGGGCGGCGGGGCGATAGCGCAGGCAGTAGTTCGGTGCGCAGAGGTGCGACCCGCCCTTGATCACGCGCCGCGGGTAGCGCTCCTCGGCGGTCTGCGGGTTGCTCGGGGCGCAGCAGGCCGGGCCGCCGTTCCCGCCGGCCGGCTCGAAGAGGTCGTCCGTCCACTCCCAGACGTTCCCGCACATGTCGTGGAGGCCGTAGCCGTTCGGCGGGAAGGTCTCCACCGGCGAGGTGCGCTCGTAGCGGTCGAGCAGGAGGTTCTGCCACGGGAACTCGCCCTGCCAGGTGTTCGCCATCATCCGACCCTTCGGCGCCGGGTCGTCACCCCAGGTGAAGATCGCGCCGTCGAGCCCGCCGCGGGCGGCGTACTCCCACTCCGCCTCCGTCGGCAGCGACTTGCCCGCCCACTCGGCGTAGGCGACCGCGTCGCCGTGGGTCACGTGCGTGACCGGGTGCCGCTCGCGGCCGCCGACGTTGCTCTCCGGCCCTTCCGGGTGGCGCCAGTCGGCGCCCGGCACCCAGGCCCACCAGTTGTGGAAGTCGGTCAGGTCGACCGGCCCCGCCGCCTTCTGGAACACGAGCGAGCCCGGCACCAGCAGATCGGGGTCGGCGCCGGGATAGTCGTCCGCCTCGGGCGCCTGCTCCGCCCATGTGACGTGGCCCGTCGCCTTCACGAATCGCCGGAACTCGGCCACGGTCACCGGATGCCGGTCGATCCAGAAGCCGCCGACCGTGACCTCGCGGACGGGTCGCTCCTCCGCGTAGAAGCGGCTGTCGCCCATGCGGAACGAGCCGCCGGGCAGCTCGACCATGTCCTTGAAGCGCGTCTCCACCGCGGCGCTCATAGCGTGAACACCGTCGCCCAGTCCTTGTCGACGCTGACCACCGTCCAGCTCTCCTTGGCAGCCTGCTCGAGCGACTGCTCGGCGCCGGCGGTGTAGTCGAACTCACGCTCGGCGTCGTCGTGGAGCACGAGCAGCCGGAGCGCCGGCCGGCCCTTCCCGCCGGCATACCGGAGCATCGGGATGTCGCCGTTCGAGTTGCCGGCGGCGAGGATCGGCCGGCGGCCGATGCGGCTCCAGATGCGCACCGGCTTGACCGGCCCGTCGTCGAAGACGTCCGGCTCGGCAGCGTAGGCGACCGCCCCGCCTTGCTCGCCGTCGAGGTAGCGAAGGGCGTTGGAGCTGCCGACCACTCGCTCCGGTGGGATGCCGTAGATCTCCTCCGTCACCGGCCGCATGAAGTCGCGGTCGCCGCCGGAGGCGATGTAGTTGGTGAAGCCGTTCGCCTCCAGGTACCGCAGCAGCTCGATCATGGGGGCGTAGCCGCAGGCGTGGTAGGTGCGCCCGAGCGTCGGATGCTTCTCGCCGCGTAGGAACGTGTCGGCCTGGTCGACGTACTCCTCGACGTCCGTGCCGGCGAACACCTGGAGGATCCCGGCGAGCAGCACCTTCACGTCGGTGTCGTCTCCCTGGTAGTGCTTCGTGATCACGTCGCCGAGCCAGTGGTAGTCGCGCTCCAGCGCGGCCTTCCACGGCTGCTTCTCGCGCAGCGATTCGTCCGCCTCGGCCATCTCGGCCAGGCACGCGAGGATGAAGCCGAGCTCGATCGGCATCGGCTTGTCGCACCAGAGCGTGCCGTCGTTGTCGAACGTCGCGATCCGCTCGGCCGGCGGCACGAAGTCGGGCCCGCCCTCCCTGGTCACGCGCTCGACGAAGTCGACGATCGCCGCCTTCGTCTCGCGGTCGTTCCAACTCTTCAGCTCCATCGCCTCCGAACGTTATCGTCCGCTCGCAGTGGGCCAGGCGATCGGAGATTTCCTCCCCTCGGCGGTTGGCGTGGCGATCAGCCCGCTGCCGATCGTGGCCGTCGTCCTGATGCTGGTGACGCCGCGCGGCCGCCTGAACGGGCCCCTGTTCGTAGTCGGCTGGTGCGTCGGGCTTGCCGTGGTCGGCGCGATCGTGCTGGCGATCGCAGGAGGCGCCGACGCGACCGACAGCTCGGGACCGGCGACGTGGGTGGACGTCGTCTTCCTGATCCTCGGCCTCGGGCTCGTTCTCCTCGCGCTGAAGCAGTGGCGCGAGCGGCCACACGGCGACGAGGATCCGCCGACGCCGAAGTGGATGGGCGCGCTCGACGCCTTCACGCCCGTCAAGGCGGCCGGCGCGGGCGTCGTGCTGTCCGCCCTCAACCCGAAGAACCTGCTGCTGGCGGTCGCGGGGGCGGCCGCGATCGCGCAGACGGGGATCTCGACCGGGCAGCAGGTCGGGTCGTGGATCGTCTTCGTCGCGATCGCGTCGATCGGCGTCGCGGCCCCGGTCGTGATCGCCTTCGCGCTCGGCGACCGCTCGCGGACGATCCTCGACGACCTGAAGGCGTGGCTCGCCCACAACAACGCCGTGATCATGGCCGTGCTGCTGCTGATCATCGGCGTGAAGCTGATCGGCAACGCAATCTCCGGCTTCTCGACGTAGGCGTTTGACCCGTCACGGGAGCGTTCGTGCGTACGCTCTTCTCGCAGCGCTGCTCCTGCTCGCCGGCTGCGGGCCGGGCGCCGGCCGCAAGCTCGCGGTCGGCGTGGTCGACGACGCCGCGCGGTCCGGCCCACCCGCGCCGTTCCTCGCCGAGCTGACCCGCTCCGGCTTCGACGCGCTCGCCGTCTCCAGCATCTGGGAGCCGAGCGAGACCGCACCCGACGCCGACGAGTCGGCGACGCTCCGCCGGCTCGCCTCGGCCGCGGGCTCCGCCGGTGTCCGCCTGTTCGTGATCGTCTACCAGCCCGGCTCGGCGACCACGCCGCTGACCGGCGAGGCGAGGTCGCAGTTCGCCGCCTACACGGCCGGGGTGGTCACGCAGGCGCCGGACGTACAGGACGTGATCGTCGGCAACGAGCCGAACCTGAACCGTTTCTGGCTCCCCCAGTTCGGGCCGGACGGGAAGAACGTCTCCGCGGCGGCCTACCTGCGCCTCCTCGCCGCGACCTACGACGCCGTGAAGGCCGCGCGCGACGACGTGCGCGTCTGGGGCGGCGCCACCGCGCCCCGCGGCGCCGACCGGCCGGGAGCGAGCCGCGAGACCACGTCCCCGACGACGTTCATCCGTGCGCTCGGGGCGGCCTACCGGCGGACAGGGCGCGACAGGCCGGTCATGGACGGGTTCGTCCACCACCCCTACCCGGAGTCGTCCGCCGTGCCGATCGACCTCCCCCATCCGCGCGTCAGGTCGATCGGCCTGGCCGACTACGACAAGCTCGTGCGTCTCCTCGGAGACGCGTTCGACGGCACGGCGCAGAAGGGGAGCGACCTGCCGATCCTCTACGGCGAGATCGGCGTCGAGACGACGATCCCGGCGGCCAAGCGGGCCCTCTACACCGACCGCGAGATCGCGCAGACGATCTCCGAACGCGCCCAGTCAGCGGCCTACCGCCGGGTGCTCGAGCTCGCGAGCTGCCAGCCGAACGTCGCCGGCGTCCTCTTCTTCCATCTGCTCGACGAGCCTTCGCTGGTCGGCTGGCAGTCCGGCGTCCGCTACGTGGACGGCGCACCGAAGCGGAGCCTCTCGACTGTGCTGGAAGCCGCGAGGGAGGCCACAGCCGGTCGCCTCGACGCCCGCTGCGGCTCGTGACCGCAGCAGTGACGGTCGCGCGCCGATCGGGCTCGCGCTGCTCGAGCAGCACTCCACTGAGGGCTGCCGGCCGGCGCTCAGGCTTCGCCGAGGAAGTCGACCAGGAGCGCGTTGACCTCGTCGGGTCGCTCGAGGCTCGGCACGTGAGCCGCGTCCGCGATCGTCACCAGCCGGGCGCCCTCGATCGAGTCGGCGACGTGGGCCGCAATCGCCTGCATGTCGGCCACGTCATGGTCGCCGACGAGCACCAGCGTCGGACAACGGACTTCGCCCAGGCGGCCGCCGAGCGGAGGGTCGAGGACGTCTTCCTCGTCGGCGCCCGCCTCCCAGGCGCCCTCCTGCAGCTCGTATGAGCGGAGCACCATCGCGGTGACGGCCGCGCGCATGTCTGCGTCGACGTCTGCCGGCGAACGGTTTGGCCCGTCGACCCATAGCCGGACGCTCTCCTCGGCCGCCGTCTCCAGGTCGCCTGCCTCGTAGGCCGCCTCTTCCGCGGCCCAGCTCGCGCGTGTCGCCTCGGCCCACTCCCAACCGGGGAACCCCGGCGCGATCAGCACGAGGCGCTCGACGAGATCGGGCCGGTGAACCGCCAGCTCGAGCGCAACGCGTCCGCCCAGCGAGCATCCGACCACGGCGGCCGGGCCGTCGAGTGCGGCCTCGGCATCCCGGACGTACGAGAACGGCGCCGGCGCCAGCCGGTGCTCGCCGAACCCGCGCAGATCCGGCGCGACCACGCGATGGCCGGCTCCTTCCAGCACCTCGATTTGCGACTGCCACATGCGGCTGTCCGCGATGCCGGCATGAAGCAGCAGGACCGTGCTCACCTCGTACCTCCGGGGAGACGTAGCCGAGTATGCCAACAGGCGCCGCGCACCGGCGGAGCGGTGAGTTCAGCGTTTCCGGCTCAGCCGTCCGAGCCCGACGCCGTCGGATGGATCACGCCCTCCGCCTCGAAAAACTCCCAGATCCTTCGTTTCAGGGTCTGCAATCACCCTTCCGGGGCTGGTACTCGGGCCTGCTGTCCCTTCTATGAGAGAGATCACCCGAAAAATCGGGATTGAAGGAGCAGCTACGTGCAGACCGCAATGCGACAGCGCCTGAGGAACGAACAGGGGTTCACCCTGATCGAACTCGTGCTCGTCATGCTCATCATCGGGGTCCTGACCGCGATCGCGGTTCCCTCGTACCTGGGCTTCGGGGACCGCGCGAACAAGAACGCAGCCGGCGCCGACCTGCGGGCAGCCGTCTCCTCCGTCGAGGCGTGGCACTCGGACCACGGAACCTATGCGGGCATGACCGTCGCCGCGCTGAAGGCGTCCTACGACCAGTCCCTCGACCCGAGCATCGTCTCGCTCGGCACGCTGTCGGCCACGACCTACTGCGTCCTGGCGAGGTCTCCTAACGACCCGACGAAGACCGCAGCCAAGGCGGGACCGGCGGCGCCGATCGTGCTCGGCGGCACCTGCCCCTGAGCGACTCACCGCGCGATCCGCGGGACGTTGACGGGCTGAAGGGCTTCCCGGAAGCGCTCGTGGCGATCTACCGCAGATGGTCGTGCAGACCTGCATCGTCGACCTTCTCCGCCTCGCCTACGGCTCAGCCACGAAGCAGGGCGGCACAACCCGAAGCCCGGACCTGGGGAATTCCGATGAGCACATCTAGTGCTTCACCGGTGATGGTTCGTAGCACACTTTGTGCTACGGTTCGGATGTGGCTCGGTCCCTGCACGTGCGCCTCGATGACGGCTCGGCTGCGGCTCTCGAGATCGTGCGCGCCGGCGAACTCAGCGACTCGGAAGCGGTCCGCATCGCACTGCGCGAGGCCGCGGCGCGCCGTCGGCTCCGATCAGCCGTCCGAGACGAGGTGCGCGTGCTCGCCGCGGACGAGCGCGATCGCGAGGAGATGCGAGTCGTTCGCGAACAGCTCGCCGAGCTCGCACCGCCCCCGACAGACTGAGGTGGTTCGCGGGGAGGTCTTCCGGCTCCCGCCGCCCCGGCGCGCGCGTGGCCACGAGCAACGAGGTGCCCGCTACGCGATCGTCGTGCAGGCCGATGAGTTCCTCGGGCTGAGCACGTTGCTCGTGTCGCCGACCTCGACCAGCGCCCGCGCCGCGAGCTTCCGACCGACGATCACGCTCGCGGGTGAGGAGACGCGCGTGCTCGTTGAGCAGACGACCGTCGTCGATCCGGCAAGGCTCGGTCGATCGGCGGGGCGGCTCCAGGCACTCGAGCTGCGAGCCGTCGACGAGGCGCTCATGCTCGTCCTCGACCTCTAACGGTTCGCGCAATCCCCCGAACGCCTCCCGCAAAAAGAATCCCCGCAAGAGCGGGGATTCTGAGGTGGGCATAACTGGGCAGTTGGCAACCCCCTCCGGCACTGCGGAGCCTCCAACAGACCGAGGGTGGATCACTCCTCGCTGTTTGCGAACTTCTAGCCACCCATCATTGCGATCACTCCCCTGGAACGCAGGACGATTCGTATTGTCAGCTCCTGGACGGGCCTACAGTCCAGTTTCCGACTGGACGCGGTCCGTGTCGACCGCCTCTTTGAGCGCCGAGTAATCGCGTTCGTTCTGGTCGGCGTACGCCTCCGCGAACCGGGCGATGGCGTTGTCGAAGACGTCGCTTGAGCCGAGGTAGCTGCCGATCGCGATCGCGTCGCCGGAGCGGGCGTGCGCCTTGGCCAGTGTCCAGCCGCAGAGCTTGGCGTATTCGGCCATGGCGTTCGGTTCCATTGACTCGACGAGGGCGGAGCCCTTCGCGTCCCAGAGCTGGCGGAGGTAGTAGTCGCGCTCGACGCCGTCGATCCCGGTCGTGTGCAGCCAGCCGAGCATGATGTCGCTGGCCGCCTGCATCAGGCGCTGGCCCTCGACCACGCGCTGGCCGTGGTTCGTAAACGCCGTCTTACCGAGGAACGGCTCCAGCACCGAAAGCTGCGCTTCCTTTGCCTGCATGAAGAGCGGGTCGTCGCCGTCGCGGCCGAGCATGAGCACGATCCAGGCGCGGGTTCCGACGCTGCCGACGCCGACGACCTTGCGGGCCGCGTCGACGAAGCGGAACCGCTCGAGCAGGTGGCGGCGGTCGGCCGACAGTGTTCGCCGGTACTGGCGGATCAGGTCCCTGAACCGTTCTTGGACAGCGGCGGCCTGGTCGGGGCCGGCCAGCTCGGCGATCGGGACGATCAGCGGCGGATCGCTGACGATCCGCGCCTCGCCGTCGACCACCTCGGTTAGCTTCGCGAACGCCTTCAGACTGTCTTTCGCTCTTGTCTTCTCGAGGTTCTTCTCCAGCCGCTTGCGCTGCTTCTGGGTTGCGCGGGAGGAGAGATCGCGGAAGAGCTCCTCGATGTCGATCCGCGCGTACCAGACGTCCATGTTGCGCATTGCAGCGAACTTCTGCACCGCCTCCCGGTAGGAGCGGCCGACCGCGGCGTTGATCTGCATGCGGGTCTTGTCGTCGAAGCCGCGGTCGCGACCGGCGACCGCGAAGCTCGCCACCAGCCGTTTGACATCCCACTCGAACGGCCCCGGCAGCGACTCGTCGAAGTCGTTGATGCCGAAGACGAGGCGGCGGTCAGGCGCTGCGAAGGCGCCGAAGTTGGACAGATGAGCGTCGCCGCAGAGCTGGGCGTGCAGGCCTGTACGCGGGCCGCCGGACAGGTCGGACGCCATCAGGTACGCGGCGCCGCGGTAGAAGGTGAACGGCGACACCAGCATCCGCCCGTAGCGGATCGGCACCAGCTCGGGCACGCGCGTCTGCGCCTGCTCCTCGAGCAACTCCACCGGGTCGGGCCGGTGCGGCGGAGGCTCCCACTCCGCGTGCGAGCGGCGCGGCACCTCCGCGCGCGCCGCCTTCCCACGGGCCGCCCGCTCGGCCGGACTGAAGTGCTCCACCTTCGCTTCCCGAGACGACGATGAGGGCTTCTTCGCCGGGGCCGACTTCCCCTTCATGTCCTGTGGGTCGTTCCCGTCCTGCGCAGTCTCCTGGTTGGTCTGCTCCATGCTTATCGCCACTCCCTCCGGAATCGCAGTCACTCCATTAGATCTCACTGCCTGCGGGGCGACATCATCCACTGGGGATGAGGCCAGCGACAGCCGGGAGTGCTCTCGTATCCGTGCCGATGCCCTCCATACGCGCGTCGGAGTCCAGGATCGTCCACTGCCTCTCGCTGTAGGGACAAGGGCGTTCCACTACTAGTCATGACAACAGCGGAGGCCGGCGATCCCCAGGCTTTCCATCTGCTCGCCAAGCCCACAGGCGCGGTCTGCAACCTGGAGTGCGAGTACTGCTTCTTCCTCTCGAAGGAGATGCTCTACCCCGGCAGCAGGCTCCGGCGGGCCGATCACCTGCTCGAGGAATATGTACGGCAACTGATCGAGGCGCACGCGCACAGCCCGCTTGTCACAATCGCTTGGCAAGGGCGCGAGCCGACGCTGATCGGCCTCGATTTCTTCGGCCGCTCGGTCGAGCTAGCGCGGCAGTACCTGAGGCGCGGCCAGCGGGCCGAGCACACGATCCAGACGAACGGGACGCTGCTCGACGAGCAGTGGGCGGCGTTCTTCAAGGCCAACGACTTCCTGGTCGGCATCTCGGTCGACGGCCCGCAGGAGGCGCACGACCGGTACCGCGTCAACAAGGGCGGCAAGGGCTCCTTCGACGACGTCATGCGAGGCCTAGCGGCGCGCGGTTCATCCAGCTGATCCCGATCATCGAACGGGTCGCCGAGGCGGACGGCAACGGAACGGTCCCATGGACATCGTGGTGTGACCGGCCGCTGTACGTTCAGGAGGGCGACCGAGTGAGCAGCCGGTCGGCAACCGCCGAGCAGTACGGCCGTTTCCTGAAGATCTACGCGCAGGAGGACGCTCGGCGCGGCCGGAACGAGCCGTGCACCTGCGGCTCGGGACTGAAGTGGAAGCAGTGCCACGGTCGAGCTGACGGTGCGATGGTAGCGAGGGGAAAAGGCCGAGCCCCGCTCCAACGAGCAGGGCTCGGTTGTCTGAGTCCGTCCTGTCGACGCTTCTAGCGACGGCGTGCGGTGCGCCGCGATGTGCGCCGCGCGACTCTCCGTACTGCGACCATCCTCAATACCTCCAATCGACGAGTGAACTAGGCGGGGGCAGACGAGGCCTGCTCGACCGTCATGTGCTGCTCGGCCTCCTCGCGCGATAGCAGACCGATCTCGACGAGGTCGAGCGGGCTGATGAAGCCGTCGGCGATGCGGAAGCCGTTCGCCCTCAGGACCGCGTCGCGCAGAGGCACGGCCCATTGATGCTCGATCAGAAGCAGTGCCGCCGCCGTGTCGGGCGGGATGTCCTCGATGACGTCCCACGCATCCTCTTCGGAGAAGACGTGAATCCCCTCCTCGCCGGCCTTCGCGCCGGCGAGCGCGCCTGCCTCCAAGCCTTCCTCGCCCTCGATCCCGAGGCCGATGAGCGCGCCCACCGTCGAGCCGAGCTCGACCGCCTCGTCCCGCGTCAGATTGCTGAGGTGCTCGACCTCGATCTCCCCATCAGCGTCCTTGTGCACCGCCAATGCGTCGATGACGTTGATGGTGTCGCTCTGCTTGAGCTTCTCGAGCGCCTCGATGATCTCCCCTTGGAACTGCGGGTGATCGAAGCCCAAGACGATGAGCTGGACAGGGCCAATGGCCATGGTGGTTCCTTCCTGTAGTGGTTCGCCTGTGTGAGACGAGTCCTGGCGACTCTCTCCATTCCCCCTCGTGAGCGCATCGCCCCGATTGGATGAACCGCCGGACTTGTCAGCCGGCGGCATCACGAACGGGAAGAAGCTACGCCTCGAGCAGGTCTGCCTTGGGCCTGGCGATCATGTAGACCAACACCCCGAGCAGCGGGACGAAGATCACGAAGAGCGTCCAGGCCGCCTTCGCCCAACCCGAATGGTCCTGTCGGCGGAAGTTGTCGGCGAGGACGAGGATGAGCAGGTAGATGAAGATGACCCAGGCGAAGAAGATGAACATCGTCCACATAACGTCGAGGAACGGATAGTCCGCAGCGAGGAGCGTCGAAGCGAGAGCGGCCATACTGGTTCCACCTCCGGGATCGTTGCTGTCGGGGCAACCATCTCCGCGGGCTCAGCTCCGTGCGTCATCCGGTGTGGATGAGGCAGCTGGTTCGGTTCTCTTCTGGAGTTGCGGAACTGCTAGCGCCGGCCGCGCAGGCCGGGCTTGGCTTCGTCCATGTCAGCCCACAGCGTCCTGATCGCTCGATTCGCGACGGCGGAGATCCTCGAGGTAGACGAGCACGGCCCTCACGCGTCGGCTGACGTCCGGCGTCTGCTCGATCTGCAGCCGGCTGAAGATCGCATTGACGTGACGCTCGACCGCGCGGGTGGAAATGTTGAGCTCGCGCGCCACGGCCTCGTTGCTCTTCGCCTGTGCGATCAGGCTGATCACCTGGATCTCACGCGGCGTGAGGGCGTCGACCCGATCGCTGGTCCGCTCGGCAGACGAGGCCAGGACCCGCTCGATGACCGCGGAGTCGACGTATGCCCCACCGGCGACGACGGACCGGATCGCCGACTCCAGCTGACCACGGTCAGTGACGCGCTCCTTCAGCAGGTAGGCGCGGCCGCTTCCTCCGGCCTGCAGCAGCGTCCGCGCGTACTCCGGCTCGGCGTGCTGGGTGAGGACGACGACCCCCACCTTCGGGTGACGCTCTCGGAGCATGCCTGCCAGCCGCAGTCCCTCGTCCGTCAGCGTCGGCGGCAGTCTGATGTCGGTGACAACCACGTCCGGCTTCAGCCGCTCGACCGCCTCTTCCGCCGCCGGAAGGTCGCCAACCGCATCGACGACGTCCGTGCCGTCCAGGCTCGCAATCAGGTACTGGACCCCTTCGCGGACGATCAGGTCGTCCTCCGCAAGGACGACGCGTACAGGGGGAGCGCTCACTGCCGATCTGGGACGAGCGGATACGGCACGGTTCCGTAGACGGTAGCTCCGGCGCCGGGCGAGGACGAGATCGTCAGCGCTCCTCCTACCGAGCCGATTTCGGTCGCGCATGTTCACCATGCCGGAGCCCCGGTCCGAAGTTGCTCAGCGAGGCTGCCGAGGCGGACGCCGACGAAGACGAGCGGCTGGGCGAGGCGCGCGGCGACGAGCTGCCGGCCGAGCTCGTCGATGCCCGCTCGCGGCGGGAGCGGCTGCGCCGCTGCAAGCAGCAACTGGAGCGCGCGCAGGCCGATGAGGAGGCCGCTTACCAGGCCAACCTCGCCTGGCGAGCCGCCTGGGAGGCCGAGCACGGGCGCCGGTTGGCCGGTCGGAAACCGACCCCGCCCGATCCCTCCGCGCTCGCCGAGCGAAAGATCAACACGACCGACTCCGACACGCGGCTGATGAAGCGGGCGGGCGGCAAGTCGGTGCAGGGCTACAACGCTCAGGTTGTCGCGAGCCCCGAGCAGGTGATCATCGCCGCCGACGTGACCCAATCGCACAACGACTCAGACCAGCTCGAACCGATGGTCACGCACGCGGTCGAGACGCTGCGGGAGGCCGGCATCGAGGAGCCGATCGGGATCGTGCTCGCCGACGGCGGCTACTGGAACTCGCCCGCGATCAGCGAGGTGCGCCGACAAGCGATCAACGCGCTCGTCCCCACCCAGGACCGACGCCGCATCGCCCCAGGCAAGCTCTCACCTCGCCAGGGACAAGAAGCACAGCGGATCGAAGCCGTGCTCTCGACGCCCGAAGGACAGGCGCTCTACCGACGACGGCAGCAGATCGTCGAACCCGTCTTCGCGCACACGAAGCTGATCCGACGCAGCGACCGCTTCCTCCGCCGCGGCCTCGCCGCCTGCCAGGCCGAGTGGCGGCTGATCGCCGCCACCCACAACCTGCTCAAACTCTGGCGCGCCGGCCTCGCTCAAGCGCAAGCGACGATCGGGAAACCGCTGACCACCTGACGCGGCCGCGTCGCCGCGCGGCGACCTGCGCCTCGACCGGACGAGCGATCCGCGCCGGCCACCGCGAACAGTAGAAAAGCCCCGCTCCAAGGCTTTGTGCAACAGCCTCCTGAGCCATTCGAGGAACGGTGCAGCTCCCTTCGACTGATCTGCCCCTCGGTTTGAGTGTCTCAGCTCTTCTGGGCGAAGATCGCTCCGACCCCGGTGTCCTCTGTGATCGTGAACGTGCACGGGTTCCCCTGTCCGATGCACGCTGGCCCGGTCCAGCCGGCGAAGCTGAAGCCTGAACTGGGGTGGGCGGTCAGCGTGACCTCTTGCCCCACGTCATACGGCCGCAGGCAGGCGAGCGGACAGTCGACGTAGTACGGCCTGCTCCGCACATACCCTGGTGTCGCTCCCACGGGCAGGGCGCCCACGCTCAGCAGCACCGCACCCGGCCACGTGTACACGTCGTAGGACGGTGGGGACTCCGCCCCCACCTTGGTCGCGAACCCGCCGGCGAGAGCGAGCGCCACGATCACAACGAGGATGAGCCGGATCGTCCCTCGGCGCCTGTCTTCCGAAACCGACGTCATCGCAGGCCTCCTTCATCGTTCGGGGCGCCCAAACACCGACAATCCTGGACGACTCCGACCCTACACCGTCCAGGCGACGGCGAGAGCGGCTCTAGATCAGCGCGAAGACGCCGCGCGCGTAAGAGCCCACCGCACCGGACTCTCTGGCGAGCCCGGACAGCCCCCGGGGTCAAGCCGAGCCAATCCTTGCGGGCCAGGGCAGCTGTCGGGAGTTACAGCCGGGGTGCCCCGCCGACGCTCTCCGGGGTTGGCGCCCACGGTGGTGCGATCCGGCCCGGCTCGATGTGCAGCAACTCGCACAGGCGCAGATAGCCGGCTGCCCGGTCGTTGTTCGCCGGCGACAGGCCGATCCCGAAGTCCGCGTACTCGGTCGCGATCGACGCCGGATCGCCGAGCCTGGTCTCCAACCCGTACCCCCGACGGGCTTTCGGCCACACTTCACGGGACCACGGCAACCGGTGTCCTCCAGGACACCACCATGTGCCCGGGCAAGAAGTTCACCTGGAGGGCGCACCGGGTGTCCTGACGTCGCGGCGGCACCCGCAAAGTCGCAGCTGAATCTCAGGCTTGTGGGCGGACGGCGGCCGGAGGAAGATTGTGCGGTTGGACGCATACGAGTTAGTCGAGCGTGCTGAGCGGGAGCTAGCCGAGGGCAGCCGATCGGCGCCAAAGACGATCGAGCGCGCCCGCCGCGCATTTCTCAAGCAGCGCGACACAGACGGCCTCGAAATCTTGCTCGAGCTTGGCCGGAGGAGGTGGCGGACCGGATCCGGCGCGTGCTCGAATTCGTGCGGACGCGCTCAGGTGGTGCAGACCCGGTGATACCTGGGCACGGCCGCGCCCATGGCTCAACGAAGCCAACCGAACAAGAAGGGGAGGCCGGTTCCGGCCTCTCCTTCTCTCTGGGAAAGGGCTGGGTCCGATTCTGGTTAGGGCTTGACCACGTTGTGGAGTTCGATGACTTCCTGCGCGATCTGTGCAGGGATGTCCTGAGCACGGTGGCGAATCAGAACGGCCAAAGCGTCTCCCCTCGTAAGTGCCGGATGCGCCCACCGTCACACATCGAGAGCCGGTCTGTCTCACTAGGTGAGGATGCGGCCGAAGCAGTCGACCTGCTGGTGTGGCTGAGGAGGCGGCCTCCTGGGCCGTCACCAGGTGCGACCTCCTGGTCGTGACCCAGAGGCCGGAGGGCCGGCGACCACCTTGTCAGTCCGCAGTCCCTCGTCACCGTTCCCGTGACCAGAATCACCGACGGTGGGATTTGGCAGCCGCTTGAGCCCACGAGTCATGACGACCGCACGGCCGGACCAACACAGGGCCGGCGGCCGCGGCGTGCATCGGCCGACGCGTAAGGTGGGTCCTCGTGGCCTCTCCGAGGGTGGACGAGAAGGCCGAGATGGGTGGGCTGGCACGCGGCACGGTCGTCGCGCTCCTCGCGATGTCGCTCGCTGTCTTCGTGGTGGCGATCGACTTCTCGGCCCTCTCGGTGGCGCTGCCGAGCATCGAGGCGCGATTCGACTCCGACGTGAGCACCGTGCAGTGGGTCATCAACGCGTATGCCCTTGTGTTCGGAGTCTCGATCGTGACCGGCGGCCGCCTCGCCGACCTGTTCGGACGCAAGCGGCTCTTCCTGATCGGGGCTGCGATCTTCGCGGTGTTCTCCCTGCTGGGCAGTGCCGCACCGGAGATCGGCTGGTTGATCGGCGCTCGCGGTCTGACCGGCATCGGCGGCGCGATCATGTGGCCTGCGACGCTGGGCATGACGTACGCGCTGCTTCCGGGCGAGAGGGCCGGGCTCGCGGGCGGCCTGATCATCGGTTCAGCCGGCTTCGGAAACGCCGCCGGTCCGCTGCTCGGCGGCATGCTGACCGACTGGCTGAGCTGGCGCTGGGTGCTCATCATCAACGTGCCGATCGCCGCGGTCGCCGCTCTCGTCGTTTGGCGAACCGTCCCCGAGAGTCGCGGCGAGACCGAGGAGGGGCACGTCGACTACCTCGGCATCGCCACGCTGTCGCTGGGTCTCGTCTCGCTGTTGCTCGCCCTCGATGTCGGATCGGAGACCGGCTGGGGCTCGCTCCCGGTGGTCTGCCTCTTCCTCGCCTCTCCTCTGCTGCTCGCCCTGTTCGTCCGGGTCGAGCGCCGCGGCGGCGAGGGAGCTCTGCTTCCGCCCGATGTCCGCCGGAGCAGGCCGTTCCGGCTCGTCTGCCTGTCGGTGCTCCTGGTCTCCCCGACCTTCTTCGCGGCGCTCATGTTCCTGCCGCAGTACCTCCAGAAAGTCCAGGGCTATTCGGCGCTGGGAGCGGGAGCGGGCCTGCTCCCGTTGATGCTCGTCTTCGCTGCCGTCTCGTTCTGGGCCGGAACGCTCTACGACCGGCTCGGGGCGAAGCCGATCATCTCCGCCGGCGCCCTTCTGATCTGCGCGGGCCTCTTCCTCAGCTCGCTCGTCACGACCCACTCGACGTACGTCGCGCTCGTTCCCGGCATGGTGGTCATGGGCATCGGCATCGGCCTCTACTACTCGTCGGTAACGACGTCGGGGGTGACGGCACTCGATCCGTCCCGTTCCAGCCTGGCAGGCGCGATCGTGTACATGGTGCAGGTCGCCGGCGGCTCGATCGGGCTCGGCCTGACCACCGCGGTCTTCACCGGCATCTCCCATTCCCACCTGCGGTCGGCCGCGGCGGATCACGGCATCGCGGCCAGCGGGAAGGACCTCGACACCGTGCACGGCATTCTGGCCGGCACGGATTCCGCGCAGCAGGTGCTGGCCACGTTTCCGGGCGACGTCGCCGCAGAGCTCGTCTCCCTCGCGGACGACGCGTTCGTGGCGGGTATGCAGTGGGCATTCCGCGTGGACGCCGCGCTCGCGTTCGGCGGGTTCCTGGTCGCGCTGTTCTTCGTCGGCGGGTCGCTGCGCGGGCTCCGCATCCGTCAGCGTCGGCCGGCCCGGCAGGGGGGCGGCGCACCAGGCAGGCGATGTCCAAACGTGAAAGGTCGAGAGCCGCAACGGTGAGACGGGTGGCCGGACGTGGCCGTGTTCGGTGTGGGGTCCAAGGGGGTACGCGCTTTCTGATCGCAACGAAGGAGGTTGACGATGGCCGTGTTTCTGGGTGCGTTTCCGGTGCTCCCCGGCAAGGAGGACGACGCGCGTACGTTCGCACAGGAGACGCAGAGATCTGTCGAGGGCGGACCCTTGACGGCCGGCCGTAGAACCTGATCTTGGTCCGCGCGATCCTGACGAGAATTGTCGGCGTGTCCACCATCGGACCCTGACGCTCGGCCGCAGCTGCAAGAGAAGACGGGCGCCGGCGCTCCGCGCCGACCCGGACCCAGGCCGCGCCGGCCGCGCCGCCCCTGCCGGGGCGCCGCGCGCACGCCGCGGGCCGGGGCATCCGGTCTGATCGAGTTGCTTGGACTGATCCTGCTTGGCCTGTTTAGGCCGGGGGTGCTCGCTCCCACGGCTAAACTGGGCGACCGGGGGGACGCTAACGGACTCGCCGCACGCGGACAAGTCCAAATCGCATCACGTCGGGCCAGCCTTCGACCCGGCGTTACCTCAACTCGTCAGGCGATATTCCCGCTTCGTCTCCCTGTACCGCGTCCGCGTCGGTGCAGACGATCCTCTCGACCTACGTCCACAACGTGGAGAATCAGTACGACGACTCGGCCGACGTGCTCGATGCCGCTCTCGCGGTGGCAGACCGATGAAGGCCGACCGACCGCGGTGCAAGTGTCACGACCTGCCCATGGTGAAGAACGGGCACTACGCCGATGGCTCGCAGAGGTGGGAGTGCTCGAACCGGGTGCGCTTGAAGTACCGCTTCTACCGAGCCCGCTACCACGGTCAGAACACGTAGATCTGACCTACGTCTGACCCAGGCACGAAAAGAGGCCCTCTTCGGAGGGCCTCAGTGCTTTCAGATGGCTTGTCTATGAGATGGGCGGTACTGGGCTCGAACCAGTGACCCCCAGCTTGTCGACTTGGTGCGACCGTTCGCGTCAGTTCGCTTGCGTTCGCTCAGATCCGATGGTTGAGCCGAATCCGGTCGGCGACCGAACGCCTGAGCGAACCCGAACGAACGGTGATCCTTGCCATTCTTGCCACGCGGTCCCGGCCGGGTGTAACCCAAGATCCGCGTCTACGGCGATTTCAGACACAAGGCTGCGAGGTCCAGTCCTTGGGTGCCGTTCCAGACTCCGCAGCCGAGGCGAGGGCCTACAACGGCCGCGAGAGCGCCGCTCCCGTAGGCAACAACCGGGACGGCTCGGGTGGCCAGGCGGGCGGCGAGAGCGAAGGCTGCGCGGTCGCGCTCGGGCCCGGCGAGGCTCGCGACGTGTTCGACGGGGCCGCGCACCGACTTCGGCTGCCAGCCGATCGGTACGTCGCTCTCGAACATGCGCACGAGGAAGGATCCTGGGTCTGGATAGTCGATCGACGTAGTTATCGCGGCGAGTTGGATCTGGGTGGCAGGATCATGTATCGCTGCCGCGAGGTTGGCGACAACCGCCTGCTGCACGTCGATGCCGAGTGGCTGGAGTGCCGTGCGCACTATCTCGACGAATTGTCGAGCTTGCTCGTCGCCGGCTTGCACGCCCATCCGCACCATGATGAGTCGGTGGCGCTCGCGTTGGACCGCGTGCACGGATGTCGCGAGTCGCGGCGCTCGCGTTCCCCAAACGGCAGCCGGTAGTAACTGGTCGGTCGGCGTCTGGTTCCTGAAAGCCGCGAGCGATGCACGGTCGAGCGCCGCTGCGACGGCGCGCCGGAGCAGTGGGCGGGCGAAAGGCAAGCGGCGCGTGTTAAGAGCGAGATATGAGATCGAGCGTTGCGGGAAGGCGTGATACCCGACGGCTCCGGGCGGGTTGGGAACGGAGAGGCGGTGGGCGAGATCGCCGTCGCGCGCGAGGAGCGGATCAGCGCTTTCGACTCCGTCCCAGCTGCCGGTTTCGACTCGGCCGACGGCCTTCTCGGTGTCGATTCCTTCGCGAAGGCCGATCGCGTCCAGCCGCTGCGGTCGAGAACCTCCGTAGTTGGGGTTGCGTTTCAGGATCGCGTACTCGCCATTGAAAACGAGGCCGCTGAATGTGTACGGCCCGGCGCCGGGCGGGGCCGGGCCTGTGTAGACCCCGACGCCGCCGCTGAGGATCGGTGTGTCGCGTGGCACAGGGCAGAAGAAGGGAAGCGCGAGCCGCTCGAGGAAGTCGGGAGACGGGCGCGTCAGGGTGAACGAGATCCGGTCGCCCCGCACGTGGATTCCCGAGATGTTTCCCGCCCGTCCGGTGCGGAACGCCCGCAGACCCACGAGGTCACCGAGGTAGCCGATGCCCGGCGCGAGAGGGCCAAGCTTCGGGTTGAGCGCTCGCTCGATCGAGTAGCGGAAGGTCGCGGCGTTAAGTCGTGCGCTCGACGGTGGGGCGAAGCGAAAACCGGAACGCACCGTGAACGTGTAGGTGCGTCGGTCGCGAGAGAGCGTCGGCATCGCGGCTGCGACTTCCGGGACGAGTTGCCGATCGCGCGGCGGGGACGCATCCGGGTAGCCGAGCAGCGGTGCACAGGTGGCTCGTTCGGCCATGAAGATGGTCGGGTTGTTGCCGATCGCGGGATCGGGGTGGTCGAGCTGGTAGATCGGAATGATCAGACGTGCGACCTTGCCCTTGAGCGCGTTGATCAGATGGTCGTAGGTTGGCCCGGAGTTGATCTCGACGAGAAGCCTTCCGTTGAGCGCTGAGACCGACTGGAGGGAATGACCGAAGCGGAATGTGCGCTCGGCGCCGGTCGCCGCATCGATGCCGGTGACCGAACCGACGTCCTGGTTGACGACCCAGAGTGTTCCTTCGGAGTACGACATCTGGCGGGCTCCGTCGCCGGTCTCGTAGGTGGAGACAATCTGTCCGGACTGGTCGAGCTTGTAGACGACGCCCTTCGTCTCGTTCGAGGCCCACGCGTAGCCACCGCCGACGGCGACGCGAGCGCCGCCGAACGGCTGAGGGACGTGCGCGATGGCGGTGATCGTGTTCGTTTTGGCGTCGATTCGGTCGATGCCGTTGCCGCTCGCGGCCCAGAGCGCGCCGTCGCCGTAGGCGATGTTGGCGACCTCGGGCAGGTGGGGAAACCGGTGCTGAACACTCCCCGTGGTTGGGTCGACGCGCAGCAGCTCGCCGGCTTGCTGCCTGGTTACCCAGAGTGAACCGTCACCGAAGGTGATCACCGACAAGCCATCGTCGTGGCGATCATTCGACAGCGAGTAACGATTCGTTTCGCTCTGCCGCGCGATGTCGACCCGTACGAGTCGCGTGCCGCCGAGCCAGAGGTTGCCCCCTTCGACCAGATACCCGGTTGGGTTGTCGAGCGGCGAGCCGATCTGGTTGAGGATGCGTCCATCTTTTGGATCGACTTGCACCATCGTGAACGGGAAGATCGTCCAGACCCAGAAGCTGCCGTTGGCCGTCATCACCTCGGCTGGGTACTTGATCTGACTCTGCGGGATTTGCGCGACGAGGCGACCGCTCGCCGCGTCGATGATCGCGATGCCGGGCGCAACCGTTGTCAGCGAGGCCGCTGCTCCACGCGTCACGACCACGATGACCGCTGCCGCGGCTGCCACGAGCACCACGCTTGCGCCTAGGACGAGCAGCTTCCAGCCTCTGCGGCGGGCATCGCGACGTGCGGCAGGCGTGGGCGGCGCGTCAAGTCGCGGATCCTGCACGAGCACGCGTCGCTCGAGCTCCTGCAGGCCGCGTCCGGGCTCGAGCCCGAGCTCGTCGCGCAGCCGGCCGGCGCCGTGCTTGTACGCGTCAAGCGCCTCGGCCTGCCGGCCCGAGCGGTAGAGCGCGAGCATCAGCTGCTCGAGAAAATGCTCCCGGAACGGCTGCCCGGCGACGAGAGATTGCAGTTCGGGGACGAGTTCACGGTGGCGCGCAAGCGTTAAGTCGGCGTCGATCCGTGCCTCGAGCGCCGACAAGCGGCGCTCCTCGAGGCGGCCGATCTCAGCCTGTGCCCACGGCTCGAGCTGCAGGTCAGCGAGCGGCTCGCCTCGAAACAGGGCCAGCGCGTCACGCAGCAGGGCTGCCGCTTGTTCCGGCGCCGCCTCGGCAGCGGCTTGGACGAGCGCATCGAATCGGTCCGCGTCGAGCTCGCCGGGAGCAACCACTAGCTCGTAGCCCCGCTCGTGCGTGACCAGGCGAGCCTCGCCGAGCGCCTTGCGTAGCTGCGAGACGTAAACCTGGATGCTCTTCAAAGCAGTCTCCGGCGGCGAGCCGTTCCAGACATCTTCGATCAGCCGGTCGGTCGAGACCGGCCGGCCCCGGCTGAGAAGGAGCAGGACTAGGAGCGCACGCTGCTTGGCCCCGGCGAGCCGGATCGTCCCACCGTCGTCCTCGACCTCGAACGGGCCGAGAATCCGAAACTCCATCACGCCCTCTGCTCGACTGCGCTCGACCGTAGCACCGCCAATCGCCCGGCGCACGCAGCGGTTTTACCGCGGCTTAGGTCCAACCACCGCGACTTGTTGCCAAACCGGCGGAGCATTCAGGCATGCGTTCAACCCGCCGGGCAGATAGCCGATTCGGCATCGCCGCCGCAACAGCACTCGCGGCCTTGTGTCCGATCACCGTCGCCCACGCCGCCGCACCGGCAAGCAAGCCCCGACACGGTCCGCAACCGCTCGTCGTCCGGGTCGACGACGGCAGGTTCCACTGGGGCGACGCCGGCATCGGCGCCGCCGCCGGCTTCGGAGCCGCGCTCGTGCTCTCCGGCAGCTTCGTGCTCATCAGTCAGCGAGAAAGCGCCACCCGCCACTCACCCCAGCACACGTAGGAATAGCGATGAAACCAGTCCGCATCGGCATCCTCGCGATCGTCGCCGCCGCCTTCCTCGCAGCGGCCTTGACGGTTTCCGAGGCGACAGCCTCGTCGGCCGCGATTCCAAAGGTTCACGATCTGCTCAGATCGACCACGAAAGTCGCCCGGCTCGGAGCGGGAACCACGTACGGCGCGAGCCTCATCGACCCCACGCTCACGCTGACACCGGCAGTCCGGGGCTGGGCCGGCGCCCAGTTCCTCGACCATCAAGCTGGCAAGGTGCGCTACGAGACAGCCGTGCTGTTCTGGCATGACCAGCGGCACGAGGTCGACGTCATTTCCGGCCCGGCGATGAGTTTGTCGCCGGCGGCAACATTGGCGCGCCCTCTCTCACGCCACTTCAACTTCGCCCCCTACGACCCTCCGACCGCGGTCAAACACTGGACGCTCGCCGGCCGAACTGCTCTCTACTTCGACGCCACCGCACCGCCACCCGGAGAGTGGACGGTCGTCGGCGCCAACCCGCCAGAACTTCGGATCGACCACGACAACTCGTTCCGCATGGCAGCCTTGAGCGTGCGCGGCAAGACGGTCGTCATCGTCATCCGCGCACCAGCCACGGACTTCAAGCAGTTCCTGCCCATTGGCGTTCGGCTCGTGACGTCCTTCCGATTCCCACACGCCTAACGGTCGGGCCGCACTCACGACTAGCCCGGGAACCTGAGCGACTGGAGAAGACGGTCTGCGTTCGCGGAGGATGAGTCCGCCGAACGTCACGCTGCGCCTCGCTCCATGGACGGCGGCTCAGCACGGGCGCAGGCGCCGCCTCTGCCCTGAAGACACCCCTCCACGAGCAGCGCGGACACTTGGTCCCCGAGCCCGAGCTAATGAGCCCCAGTAAAACCAGCTGGAGCTCCTGCACGAACGGCCTCTTCGCGGACGCAAGCCGCTCCGGCTTCTCGACCGGGAACGCGTCGCTTTCAGGAATTCAGTTCTCTGCTCGACGCCATAAGGTCGATCACGATGTGCTCCGAAGGAACGATCACGGCCGCGATCACGAACCGATCCTTGCCACAGCCTTGCCGCGCGTCGTCTGCTCAAGCAACAAAAAAGCCCTTGTACAGGGCTTTTTCGATGGGCGGTACTGGGCTCGAACCAGTGACCCCCAGCTTGTCGAGCTGGTGCTCTCCCAACTGAGCTAACCGCCCAAAAATGCTTTATTTGCAGGCTTTTATGTTGTGAAAGTCAGGTGCGATGCTCTCCCAACTATTCGCGAAGACCCATCATAGCCATGCAGAAGGCGACGCCATCGCGCGGTCGTCCGCCGCACGGACTACGCGCAAGAGGCCACCGAGAACGTGAAGAAAGAACGCCGAAGGGCGCCGCCATCGCTGACCCCTGACCTACCGGTATACGAGGGCGCCCGGCGCTTACGGATGAGTCGTAACCGTGATCTCACCGTCCGGGTACGAGCGCGAGAACCAGTCGATCACCTTGGTCGGCACCTCCCGCGCGTAGTACACCTGCAGGTAGATCCTGGGTCGTTCACCCTCGACCGCTGATTTCGGAACACAGGCGCTTCCGAGCACGTCGCCGCCACTGATCGTCACCTTTCTCCCCCACGCCTCGGCGAGATGCTCGGAATGACTCGGTCGTCCGTCGCCCGGCCCCCCAACCTCCCAGACCTCGGCCTCGCCGGTCCCCGGATTCCAGCCCCACTTGAGCCGTTCACACTGCTCCTCCTCGCTCTCAGAGACTCCCTCGAAGTAGGCGTCCCACTCCCCCTCCGAAAACGGCTCCTCGCTCATACTGCCTTCAGCGGTCGGGACTTCCGCTGGATGCGCTCTTCGACCCGCTTGAACCGTTCAGGGTCCGCAAGGTCGCTCTGAAGGAGATCGACGAAAGGCGCGCCGATCAGCCGTTGCGTCGGTACCTCGAAAAACTCCGAGACAGCAATCGCCTTGTCGAGCGACGGCGTCGCTTTCCCGTTCATCCACGCACTCATCGTCGCAGCCGACACACCCAGCAACTGAGCAGCGAAGTGCTGCGTCAGTCCATGCAGACCCAACAGCCGGTTGAAGTTCTCGGTGAAGTGAGACGGGTTCTGACGGGCGCGCGCCACTGATCATCATTAAAGCAGGCTTGAGAAAACTTCGAGCGGCCCTGCACCCTGTCGAGCTGGCGCTCTGCAGACTCGCGCCAAACTCGGACCGGGGCGACCTCCTGGGTGCGATCGATGCGCGTCAGGGACTGAGAGGGAAGCGAGGGGATGGTTAGCCCGGATCTTTCAGTAGCTGCTCTGGGCCGGGATTCGCCTTGGCCGGGATGTCCGCCTGAGCAGGGACGATGTGGGGTGCCTACGCCCAACGTCCCTGCCCAGGAGGGTCACCATGCAGGTGGAGCGAGAGAGATCGATCGAGAGCGTACAAGTGGTCGCGGACGCCGAGGGGCTGACCTCGCGTGCGGGGACGGCGCTGGTGGCTGCGCTCGCCGATCGGGTCGGCCTCACGGCTGCCCTGGCGGAGGCGCTCGCCGGCCTGCGCGAGCGCCGCTCCCGCCACGATCCGGGTCGCGTGCTGCGCGACCTCGCGCTGATGCTCGCCGACGGCGGCGACTGCCTGGCCGACCTGCGCTCGCTGCGCGACCAGGAGACGCTGTTCGGCGAGGTCGCCTCCGATGCGACCGCCTGGCGGGTGCTCGCCGCCCTCGACGAGCGGCGCCTCGAGGCGATCCGGCAGGCGCGCGCCGAAGCACGGCGGCGCGTGTGGGAGCAGGCGGGCGCCCCCGAGCGAGTGATCCTCGACCTGGACGGGACGCTGGTGACGGCGCATTCGGACAAGGAGGGTGCGGCCGGCACCTACAAGGGCGGCTTCGGCTTCCACCCGCTCCTTTGCTACGAGGCGACGAGCGAGGAGGCGCTCGCCGGCCTGCTGCGCCCCGGCAACGCCGGCTTCAACACCGCCTGCGAGCACATCGAGTTGCTCGAGCGCGCGCTCGCCCAACTGCCTGCGGAAGTGGTCGGGCCCGGGCTGCTCGTACGCGCGGACCGGGCCGGCGCCACGCACGAGTTCGTCGATCACGTCGCCGCCCGCGGCCTTGGCTTCTCGGTCGGGCTCGACCTGACAGAGCGCGTGCGCCAGGCCATCCTCGCCCTCCCGGAGCCGGCCTGGCAGCCCGCACTCGGCTCCGAGGGCGGCGAGCGGGAGGGAGCCTGGGTGGCCGAGCTTCCCCTCGACCTCTGCTCCTGGCCCGCGGGGACGCGCGCCATCTGCCGGCGAGAGCGCCCCCACCCCGGCGCTCAGCTCTCCTTCACCGACGCGAACGGCTACCGCTTCCAGGTCTTCCTCACCAACCAGCAGGGCGCGAGGATCGCCCGCTTGGAGCAGCTGCACCGCGCCCGCGCCGCCTGCGAGGACCGCATCCGCTGCGGCAAGGAGAGCGGCCTCAGAAACCTCCCCTTCCGCGACTTCCAGGCGAACGCGGCTTGGCTCGAGCTCGTCCTGATCGGCCAGGACCTGCTGTCCTGGACGCAGCGGCTCCTCCTCCAAGATACCGAGCTCGCCCGCTGCGAGCCCAAGCGGCTGCGCTACCGGCTGCTGCACGTCGCTGGGCGCCTCACTCGGCATGCCCGCCGCCTCGTCCTGCACCTGCCCCGTGCCTGGCCCTGGCAGCGCGAGCTCATCGCCGCCTTCGAGGACTTACGCACGCTGCCGGCGTAACTTGACGGCGAGACGCGACGAGCCAGACGGGCGTGAGCCTGCCCGACCGGGCCTCCAACGACAGCTCCCCCGATCCCACCCGGGGAGCTCGCGCCGCCACACACCCGCGCGCCTCGCCATCGAACCCCAGACTGAGCCCGACGCCACACGATCGCCGTTACTGAAAGATCCGGGTTAGTTCCAGGACTTCGCGCTCGCGTGGCGTGAGATCGGCAATCGGGTCGTCGTCGCGGTGTCTGCCGACGAGTTGTGCGACGACGGCTCGGTCGATCGCGGAACCGCCTTCGGCGACGCGGCGGACGGAGGCGCGGAACTCGTTCACGTCGAAGACGCGGTCCTTGAGGAGGTAGGCGACGCTCTCGACGCTGTCGGCGAGGAGCTCCATCGCGTAGCGCAGCTCGATGTACTGCGATAGCACGAGCACCGCGACGTCGGGAACTGCGTCCGGATCTCCTTTCGCCGCGCGGATGCCCTCGTCGCTGTGGGTGGGTGGCATCCGGAGTCGAGAACCACGCAGGGCGGGCGGATTCCGTGGGGCCACCCTGTTCTTGTGCGCCGCCGCCCGAGCCCGCGCCGGGCGGCGACCAACAAGCCTTGAGTCTTGTCTCTAGGTGGTCTGGATTGCGGGCTCCCCATGATCCGCGTGGATCGGCGAAGCCTCGACGCGAAGCATCCGTGCCGGCCATGCGGGCAGCCACCAGTTCCAGCGGCCGAGGATCGCGACGAGCGCGGGCGCGAGCAGGCCGCGGATGATCGTGGCGTCGATCAGGATCCCGCCGCCGAGTGCCGTTGCGAACATCTTCGCTTCGGTGCCCGGCTGTGAGCTGAACGCGACGAAGGCGAGCCCGAGGATCAACGCGGCACTGGTGACGAGGCGGCCAGTTCGCCCGACTCCCTCGACAACGGCCGTCGGCGTCGACTTCGTGCGGTCGTAGGCCTCGCGCATCCGGCTGATGATGAACACCTGGTAGTCCATCGAGATGCCGAAGAGGAACGCGAAGACGACGATCGGCATCTCGACATTGATCGCCCGTGTCGGCGCGATGCCCCAGATGCCGGACCCGAAGCCGTGCTGGAACACGAGCACGAGCAGCCCCCAGGATGCCGCGACCGAGAGAAGGTTCAGGAGAACCGCCTTGAGCGGCAGCATCAGCGAGCGGAACGCCCGCGCAAGCAGAAGGAATGTCAACCCGGAGATCAGGAGGATCAGCAGCGGGAAGTTGCTGTAGACCGCATCGAGGAAGTCGGCTCCCTGCGCTGCCTCGCCGCCGATCGCAACCTCGCCGTTGACGGTCGACCCACGAAGCCGGTCGAGGGTCGCACGGCCTGCCGGGGAGTTTCCGTCCTCGTTCGGGATGACCGTGACGAGCGCGGTTCCGCGTTGGCGCCAGTCCGCGGGTGCGACAGCCGCGCGAAAGCCGTCAACTGTCGCGAACGTCTTGGCGACCGCGGCGGGGTCACCCGCACTGACGAGCGCGTCGAAGGGCGAGAGCGGCCCGGTGCCGATCCCCGAGTCGGTGAGGTTGTCGAGCGCGATGCGGGCCGGGCCTCGCTGCGCGAGCGAGGTCGCGCGGGGGTTCCCGAACTGGATCGTCGATGCTGCGAGGACGAGCGCGCCGAGGACGGCAACGGACGCGGCCGCCGCTAGCCAGCGGTGGCGAACGACAATCCGTGCCCAGGAAGACCACGCATGGCTGGGTCGAGCGTCGCGCTGGTTGCGCGGCCAGTCGACCTTCGGCCCGACGGTGGCGAGCACGACCGGCAGCAGGGTCACGGCGACCGCGACGCTGACGAGGGCGATCAGCAATCCGGCGATCCCGATGCTGCGCAGGGCGGGGATCGGCACTACGAGCAACGCCAGCAGCGAGATACCGACGGTGGTGCCGCTGAAGACAACCGCGGAGCCGGCGTGCTGCATCGCGTTCTCGACTGCCTGAGCGTTCGTCGTGCCAGGTTGCTGCCGTTCCTCTCTCCAGCGGACGACGATCAGCAGCGCGTAGTCGATCGCGATCCCGAGCCCGATCAACGCGACCAGGAACTGCACGATCACGGACACGTCGGTGACGCTCGTCAGCGGCCAGATCAGCAGGAACGTGGTCGGGATCGCGACGACGGCCATCAGCAGCGGGATGACCGCGGTGAAGGAACGGAAGACGAAGGCGAGCACGAGCAGCGCTCCGAGTGCGGCGAGCAGCGTCCCGAGGAGCACGCCTGTTCCTGTTCCCTGCGTGTCGTTGCCGGTCGCACGGAGTGCGTCGAGGCCGGTGACGCGCACGCTTGCGCCGCCGACGGTGGCGCCGGCCAGCGCCTTCTGGGCGAGCCGCGCTTCCGGCTGGCCCTGGTCGACGCCGCCGCGTGCGGGGATGTCGACGAGCGCGAAGGTCGTGCGGCCGTCGGCCGAGACGAACGCGCGGTCTCCGGTCGAGGCATAGGAAGCGATCCGTGCCTTGGGAAGAGCCGCCTTCACACGCGCAAGCGCGGAGGTGAGCTGGCTCTTGACGCCCGGGGAGTCGACGGTCGTGCCTTTCGGCAGCTGAACGACGGGAACCAGTGGAGCAACGTCGCCGCCGCTGCCATAGATGGCGGCGATCTGCTGATTCGTCTGGAAGCCCTCGCGGCCGGGAACGCTGAACTGCTGCGACAGCGACTTCCCGGCCGGGCCGATCGCTGCGAAGGCGGCGATCGTGACGGCAACCCAGAAGCCGACAACGAGTCGTTTGTGACGAAGAACCCAGCGGGCTAGTGCGGGCATGGCCTGCCTTCCTTTCGATGTCGGGGAGAACGGGGTGTGCTCCACGCCACCGACGGTGCCGCAGACAAACCGTCAGCACAACTTTCGTTGCCGTTTCTGGGAAAGCGCCGTCAGTGCAACGGATTCGCGCCGCGTGGCGCGGCGCGAACATGCATCCGTTTGCCGTGCGTGCTGTGGACGCTCAGGATCTCGACGGGCTCGCTGCCTGCGGGGCCGAACCAGTGCGGCATGCGGGTGTCGAATTCTGCGACCTCGCCTGGCCCCATGGTGATGTCGTGCTCGCCGAGGATCAGCCGCATCCGCCCGGAGAGCACGTAGAGCCACTCGTACCCGTCGTGAGTGCGGAGGTTGCGTTCTCGCTCGGGCGGGATCACGACCTTCCAGACAGCAAGCCCACTTGTCTGCTGCGTGAGCGGGAAGACCAGGCGGCCGTTGCGGGTGCGCGGCTTGATCCGGACGCGTGGGTCCCCGACCTCGGGGGCACCGACCAGGTCGTCGAGCGGCACCTGGTAGGCCTCAGCGAGCGGAAGCAGCAGCTCAAGGCTGGGCTTCCGCTGGCCGCTCTCAAGGCGCGAGAGCGTGCTCTTCGAAATGCCGGTCTGGGCCGCGACGCTGGTCAAAGTGATGCCACGGTGGGTGCGCAGGCGCTTCAGGCGCGGGCCGACCTGAGCAAGAACGTCCGGGATACCCGACGTGTGCTCCACACGTCAACGCTACTGAGCGTTCCCGGAAACAGCAACGAAAGTGGCGGCCTTGCGCCGACTTCGGCAGCGTCCGGGCCATGGATAACGCACGGTATGACGTGGTTGTGGTTGGGGGCGGCGCCGCCGGTCTGTGCGCCGCGCTGGTCCTGGGCCGCGCCCGGCGGCGGGTCGCCGTCGTCGACGGCGGCGCTCCGCGCAACGCGCCGGCGGCGCACATGCACGGCTTCCTCTCGCGTGACGGGATGCCGCCAGCCGATCTCCTTGCTGTGGGTCGCGAGGAGGCGGCTGACTACGGCGTCGACTTCATCGAAGGGCAGGTCGTTTCGATCGAGCCCGGCTTCTCGGTCACCCTCGCAGACGGCGAAGCCCTCGAGGCGAGACGGCTGTTAATCGCGACCGGAGCAACAGACGAGCTGCCGCCGATCCCCGGGCTCCGGGAGCGCTGGGGCGAAGACTTCCTCCACTGCCCCTACTGCCACGGCTGGGAAGTTCGCGATCAGCCGCTCGGGGTGCTCAGCACCGGCGCCGGCTCGGTCGAGCACGCACAGCTGATCCGCCAGTGGTCCGACGACCTGATCTTCTTCACGCACACCCACGACCTGACCGAGGCGGAGCGCGAGCAGCTTGAAGCCCGCGGCATCCGCGTCGTCGATGGCGAGGTTCGCGGGCTGGTTGTCGAAGACGATCGCCTGAGGGGCGTGATGATCGGCAACGGTCGAACCGTTGAGCGAGCCGCCCTCTTCGTCCGGCCCGAGATCCGTCCCCGCCTCGACGGCCTCTTGGAACACCTCGGCTGCCAGACCAACGACCTCGGATTCGTCCGCGTGGACAACGCCGGAAGGACGAGTGTCCCCGGCGTCTGGGCTGCGGGTAACGCCTCGAACCCGCGGGCGCAAGTGATCACTGCGGCGGGCGAAGGATCAGCCGCCGCAATCTCGATCAACGCTGACCTCGTCGAGGAGGACGCGCGCAACGCACTTCATGCAGCCTCCGAAGGGGGCGGCACCACAACAATGGGAGTCCAAATGATCAAATCATCTGAGCACCGCCACCACATTGCGCCGCCGAGCAAGCATCAGCTCGCCCTGATGATCTGGCTCTGCGTCTTCGCGACTCTCACCATCATAACCTGACGTTCGGCGACTGGCTCGGAACCATGTCGCCCGTCATGCGCACCTTCGTCCTCGCGACAATCGCGGTGCCCATCGTGATCTACGGGCTGATGCCCTATCTCCACCGACTTCGGGCTCGGCTCCTGAGTAGCCGCGCTTGATCAAGAGACAACCGCAATGAGCGGGCGACGAAGTGCGAAGCGGAAGTCGGGGCGTCGGCTCGGGCGTCACTCCAGTCGCTCCCCGATGAATTCGGAGTCGCCGCGCACTGCCGCGTTGTCTGCTGATCAGCGGCATGGGGCGTCCCTTTACGGTGCTTGCAGCTGGTCGATGATCTTCGCCAGCCGGCGCTGCCGCGTCTGCTCGGTCTTCGCGCCCTCGACGGCGAGCACTTCATCGCGCGCGCGTGAACCTTGGGGACACATTTTGGGGACAGGTTCCGGGTCCGCGGCAGTGAAAGCGAAATAGGTGCAGTTGAAAACAAGACATCTGGTTAGAGAGAGCCGGCAGTGTGATCGGCTTCGGCGCGGACAGCCTGATCGAGGCGCTCGCCGGTTTCGTTGTGCTCTGGCTGTTCACAGGAAGCCGTCTGCACTCGCCAACAGCCGAGCGACGGGCACAGCAGCTCATCGCCACCAGCTTCTTCGTTCTCGCCGGCTACATCACCACCGGCTCGATCCGCACGGTGGTCGGCGGCACACATCCAGAGACGAGCTGGGTCGGGATCGGCCTTGCCGCGCTCACTGCTGTGACGATGCCGCTACTCGCACTGGCCAAGCGCCGGGTCGGCAACAGACTCCACTCCTCAGCGACGGTGAAGGAAGCGAGCCAGACGACACTCTGCGCCTACCTGTCGGTCGCGCTCCTCGTCGGCCTGCTCGCTAACGCGCTCGCCGGGTGGTGGTGGGCCGACCCTCTCGCCGCACTTGTGATCGCCGCCATCGCACTCCGCGAGGGGCGGGAGAGCTGGCGCGGCGAGGGCTGCTGCGACCTCTGCTGAGCGACTCCAGGTCATGACTCAAGCCGGGTGCCGACGTACCGAAAGCCAACGGCCTGGATGTCACCTTGCTTGATGGCCTCCCGCTCGCTGGGCTCGACGTCGTCCTGCTCCAAGCAGCGGTAGAGGTACGGCCTCCACTCGAAGGATTCCTCGTTGAACCGCTCGTCTAACGCACTCCGCATCTGTGCGTATCCGTGCAGACCCTCGTGCTCGCTCTGCCACTCGGCCAGCGTCGACCCCACCGAGACCCGTTGTTGCTGCCCATACCACTTCGCGGTCGCCTGGTCGAAGCGATCCCAGCCGAACTCCTCGATGACGAACGTCCCGCCGGGAGTGAGCAGGTGGGCGATCTGGTCGATCGCCGAATGGAGACGCTCGATGTGGTGCAGCGCATAGCTGGCGACCGCTGCATCGAACGGCCCTTCTTCATCAAGCTCCTCAAGGGTGATGCGTCGAAAGATCGGGCCCTCTGGGGCTTCGGGGTCGATGGCGAGGACGTGAAACCCGGCAGCATCCATTGCCCGCGCAAGGCGGCCCGCGCCGCAGCCGACCTCCAGTACCCGTGCAGGCGGTGGCGGAATGGCAGAAAGAACGAAGGCGACGAGATCCATGCCGTAACGATGCCCGCTGGTCGCGTGTGTTACGCGCTTTCAAGGGTCGGCGGCGCAGCGCCCGCTACGTTGTTCTGATGAACGGGTCGAGCAACGCTCTGCACAGGCACGGGCACTACGTGCACAGCCACGCCTACGCGAGAAGGCACCGTCATCACACTCGTCCTCTTCGGTCAGAGGCCTACGCCGACGACCACCTGCACGACCACTCGCACGGCCTTGTCGATCCCTCGATCGTTCGCTCACGGGCCGGGATCAAGGCGGTATCGATCAGTCTCGTTGTGTTGACGATCACGGCAGCGGCTCAGACCGCGATCTACGTCTTGGTGCTGAGCGTCGCCCTGCTCGCCGACTTGATCCACAACTTCGGAGACGCGATGACAGCAATCCCGCTCGGGCTTGCCTTCTTCCTGCGCAGTGCCCGTGGCGAGCGTCGGGCCGGGATGGCGGTCGTGGGAACGATCTTCGTGAGCGCGTGTGTGGCGCTCATGCAGACCATCCTCCGCTTCATCCACCCGCACACGCTCACCCACCTCTGGTGGCTCGCAGCAGCCGGAGTGATCGGCTTCGTCGGGAACGAAATCGCAGCTCAGATCCGCACGCGGGCCGGGAAGCGCCTCATTAGCCCCGCGTTGGTTGCGGACGGGAACCACGCCCGCGTTGACGGGTTCGTCAGTCTCGGGGTTCTCGCAAGTGCCGCCTTCGTCGCACTCGGAGTGAGCATCGCCGACCCGATCATCGGCCTCGTGATCACGCTCGTGATCCTGCACATCACCTGGGAGAGCTGGCACACCGTCCGGGCAACCGGGTCGAGCACCTAACCCTGAGCCATCTCCGTGAGCATCTTCGCGGCTGCCTCGCGTTCTCCGGCTCGAAGCTCGGCCAGCGCCGATGCCGCGAGTGTGCGCCTTCAGCAGTGAGACGGCCTTCCCGTCCGTCACGTACCGGGCGAGCCAGCGCAGCGCGGCCCGCTCGAACTTGATCGGCTCCTTCTCGGCGTAGAGAAACGACAGCCTGAGGGCCTCCTCCAGTGTCAGCGACCCAAGTTCACGAGCCGTGGCCTCCGCGATGACCACGTTGCCGCGCTCAACCGCCCTCGCAAAGATCGCCCTCGGATGCCCCTGCGCCGTCAACGAGGCGGGCATCCGCCTGGTCGACTTCTTCCGGGACGAGCTCTCGTCCGGTCACACGATCTCCCCAGTCGCGCGTCGCGGGCCGCGATCCGACCGTTTCGTTTGGTCGACCCGCGACACGCCGCATCTGGCCAAGCTCGTCCAACCGCTCCTGCTCAGCGAGGAGATCACCGGGATCGCCGCCGTACCCGTTGCAGCCGGGCTGATCGAATGTGTCAAGCAACAGCAGGAGGCAGAGGGCTACATGGGTACCGATCCCGACGCGAGGGGGGTCATGCTCCACCCGCAGCTTTACGCCGCCGAGGGACTATGGATCTGGGGGAGCGCCACCGGGGATCAGGATGCGCTCGAACGCGCGAGTGCGGCGGTCGAGTGGGTCTGGGCGCAGCAACTCGAGCAAGGGGGGGCTGCCGAGATCCGTACAGGTCAGCGGCGGCAATGCGGCAGTCTGCGAGCAATCGGACGTGACCGCACAGGCGCTTCGCGTCACTCTTGCGCTCGGACTACCAACCGCCGCGGCGAACCGCGCACTCGCCCGGATGATCGCCGTCGCCCGGCCCCACAGCGGAGGGTTGGGAATCGTGTACCAACCGGACTCGACGAACGCGCATCTCAACACCTGGGCCACACTGTTCGCGGCACAAGCACTCGCGATAGCTCTCCCGGAGGCGCCTCCGATTTCCTGGGATCAGCTGGTGTGAGGCTAGCGTGGCTCGCCAATTCGACCCGGCCGGTTCTTGCCAGCGCTCCGACGCCGGTTGGCGCAGACCGGTCGGGGGATTACGAATTCCGTCTCATCAGATTGTTGGTCCCATGGATGCCGAGGGCAGGGCAATGTCGCCTGAAGTGCCGGTAGCCTGGCGGCGGGTGAGGGTTTCGCACGGGGTTCTGTTGGTGTTGCTCGCCGTCGGGCTGGTGTCGCTCGGCGCGGTTGCTCCGGCCACGGTCGCAGCGCCATCGGCGGCTGTCCCGTGTGGCTTCCTTCGCCCGCAGCAGCCGCCGCGGGTGTACCGGCATGTGATCTCGATCGTCATGGAGAACCATCCGTTCGGCGAGGTCGATCGTCGATCTCCGTATCTGAACCGGCTTGCCGCGGCGTGTGGTCTCGCCGACAACTACTCGGGGATCACGCATCCGAGCCTTCCGAACTACATTGCGATGACCTCGGGCGACACCGACCGGATCACCGACGACTGTACGGACTGTTCGGTTCCGACGAGCTCGATCTTCGGCCAGGTCGGACCCCGTGGATGGCGCGCGTACGAGGAGTCGATGCCCGCGACCGGGTTCACCGGCAGCCGGGCCGGCACCTATGCGAAGAAGCACAATCCGGCTGCGTACTACACGAAGCTCGCCGGTGCCTACGCCCAGAACGCCGTTCCCCTCGGGTCGACGGCGGCGGGTGCGCTGACCTCCGATCTGCGCGCGAACCGGTTGCCCCGCTATGGCTTCGTCACCCCCGACCTCTGCAACGACGAGCACGATTGCTCGATCAGCGTGGGCGACGCCTGGCTCGCGCGCTGGGTACCGAAGATCCTTGCCTCCCGCCCCTACAGGGCGGGTGGCACCGCGCTGTTCATCACCTACGACGAGGGCTCGGACTCGGACAACCGCGTCTACACGGTCGTCGCCAGCCCGACGACGCGCAAAGGCACCGTCCCCCACGCCGCGTTCACGCACTACTCGCTCTTGAAGACGCAAGAGAGCCTCCTCGGTCTCCGCTGCCTCGGCCACGCCTGCGATGCCGGGACGGCCTCGATGCGCACCGCCTTCGGCCTCTGAGACTCCGCCTACCGCCGCCGCCACTCGATAGGAGAGAACTCGTGTTCCCCCAGCCTGGTGACTGGAGTTGGAGTTCCCCCGTTTGCGTTGACATCTTCGGGTCAGCAAACGACAGCGTGCTGTAGGTCTTCTCTCCTTCTCATTTTCTCGCATTCGTTCGGCGACAGGTAGTCGAGGGCGCTGTGGCGGCGGGCGTTGTAAAAGGTCTCGATGTAGCTGAAGACGGCGAGGCGGGCGTCGTTGGTCGAGCGACCAACTGACGCGGTTCCTGCACTGCGTGGTGAGTGAGTGGTGAGTACACCCGAGATGACGACCCGGCAGCATCCCCCACCCCCTAAACGATGAGCCTCTCCGCCGACTTGAGTCCCACTGGGGTCCCCAGCGAGAGAGACAGACGAGCGAAGAGCGACGCATGCCAGGTGTGCAGCGGCCTGTCCAGAGGCGCTGAGCCGGTCCGAACCTCGCGCAACATGGAATCCGTTGATCGCCTAATCGGTCGCCCGTAGAGGCCCTGCGAGCCGCAGGTTGACTCCTTTACCTAGGCTGGCCTCTCTGACGCGCCGCTGAGCGAGTCCGCTACTTGTTCTTGAGGTAGGCGAGCATCGGCTGACACTTGGCCACCAGCTCCTGGATGTCCACCTTCACCGGCTGCGGCTGGCTCTTCGCCATAAGCACCATCCTAGCCCCGCCCCGGCGGAGCGGGTGTCCGGTCGTGCTCCAGCCCACCACACGCGTAGTCCACCAGCGGTTGACCGCGTTCGGCGCGTCGCCGCGGTCGCTATCCCAGGCTGCCCGCCTGGTAGGCGTAGCGGATACATCTCGCGAGGAGTTCGCGGCCCGCGTGTCCCCAGAACCTCGCCGGCTTCGGACAGGAGCTGCCAGAGCGTCAACAGGCGTAGATCGGTGTCGAAGTCCGCCATCACCTCCGACCGCGGGTCGTCGTCTTCGAAAGCCATTTGTTCGCCGCGTGGGGCGTCATACCGAGTTCGTGTTGATTCGCCGGTGCAACGGCGAGGAGCTTCTGGCCCCTTTCGCGATCCGCGGCGCGTCGCGCTCGAGCAGCATGCGGGCGCAGTCATCTTGCGTGTGGGAGAGCCATGGTCTTGCGCCCATCAGCTCGTTGGCCCTGAGTGCCGCTTCCAAGTGACGCTCCGCCTCGTCCCAGCGGGTGATCGTCGTGGCCGCAAACCCGAGATAACGGGACACCGAACCGAGCGCGCCGGTTTTACGCGCGAGGAAGCACGTAGAAGGCGACGACGACGTATTCGCACGCTGCCGCGGCGAGCGTGAGCACATGGAAGAGCTCGTGATAGCCGAACACCCACGGGAGCGGATTTGGACGGCGCCTCGCGTAGATGATCGCGCCCCCGGTGTAGAGGATCCCGGTGGCGACGACGAGCACAACGGCCGCTGCTGAGAGCTTCAGCAGTTGCGGGAACGCAGCGGCTCCGACCCAGCCGAGGGTCAGACCGATGGCTGCCGCCAGCCACTTCGGCGCCTGTACCCAAAAGAACTTGAGGACGATCGCGAGGAACGCGCCGCCCCAGATGATCGCAAGGATCGGGATCGCCCAGCCCCTCGACATCACGATCAACCCGAACGGCGCGTAGCTGCCGGCGATCAGCAAGTAGACGCCGGCGTGGTCGAGCCGTGCGAGCCAGGCGCGCGCCCGCGGTCGCCACATCGGCCGGTGGTAGACGGCGCTCGCTCCAAAGCAGCCGGCGACGCACGCCGCGAAGATTGCACCCGATATCCGCGCCTTTCCCGGGTCGGCGGTGACGACCAACACGACGCCGACCGCGACAGCGGCATAGAAGCCGAGTTCGTGAAAGACGCCGCGTAGTTTCGGCTTCACGAGCTGTTCCGCCGCGGCCACGCCCCCCATCGTAGGACGGAGAGTGCCACGGTGAGAGCCGGACTGCGACAGTAGGCCTGCTTCCCCTAAGCGGCCATATCCTCTTGGGGTGCGCAGGTCCAGGTACGCGGCGGCGGAGCCCTAGCGGCTCGAGACAACACCCAGGGTGATGCTCAGCCGAGCACGCCGCCACGCTCATTGCGTGACCGAGCCTCGTCAGCGGGGAAGAGTGCGGGCGCCAATGCTCGAGATGCGGGCGGGGCGCTCGTGGAGACCGTCGGCAGGCTTGCCGACAAGGCGATCGACCGCGTGCTGCTCACCGACGAGCGCATCACCTCGGCCGCCGACGGCAAGCGACTGCTCGCGGGTAAAGAGGACACGGAGGCACTCGCGGGCGACATCCAACGGGTCATCGTGCTCGCCGTGCCCGTCGTCCGCAGACTGGCTCGCGGCGCCCGCCTGACGAGGGTGCCGTGGGTGATGGTTGCCTCGAGTGCCGTCTCGATCGGGGTCGCCGTTCGCACGGGTGTGCGGGAGCTGCAGGTGCTCGCTTCGTTCGTGGCTTACCGGCTCGAGCAGGCCACCGGGGTGCCCAGCGAGCCGGCACTCGTCAAGAAGCTGGCGATCGATCTCTACCTCGATCCGAAGCGCACTCTTCACCTGGCCGACGAGAAGCTGCGCCTCCCTCGACTCGCCCGCAAGTGGGTGTTGAGCGGGGCCTTCGGCCGCAAGACGTCGAAACGAGCGTCGAGTGCGCTCGATGCCGCGGAGCGACTCGACGCAGCCGCGCTCTCCGCGCTGGGACGCGGTGCGTCGGCACCAGGACGAATCGGCCAGCGGCAGTTACGAACCAGGCCCCAGTCAGTGAGAGATTGAGGGCACCATAGGCTCCCCCAGTTACCGCGAAGGGCAGTCGTGACCTGTGCATGAGGCGCGACTGCGAGCGTGAGCCCAGCCTTTGAGAAAGGCGTCTCGGAAGACCCGGCGGGTCGCCTGGCTGTCATGCCCGGTTCCACCAGCGAGGTGGTTTCACCAGCAGGCCGATGATCGCGCCCGCCAGGACAAGTTGAACATCCGCACGGAAGCCTCCCGAGCGATGCCAGCCGCGCCCGCCATGAAAGAGCTTGCGGCCGTGCGGACGCAACTGCGAAAAGACGTGCTCAAGATCGGGTGCGGAGGCCGCGGCCGCGCCGAGCGTGGCTGGGTCGAGCGGCCCACGAGACAGCGCGAGCAGCGCAAGAGCGAACAGGCCGCTTCGGATTTCGAAGCGACGGTTGACGATGTCCTCGTGGGGCACGCGATCACAGGCGAGATGCAGTGGCGGACCCAGTGCCAGGGCGGCAAGCCGCGACCCAGCGAGCGCACCCACCGCCGCACCCGTCGCGACATGGAGAGACACGATCACGACTGTCCAGTTAGGTGGACTTGCGCGCCCTCGTTGCTGCTTGCGGTTCTCGGCCGGTGCCGGCCCGTCGAGCCCAAACCACGTCTCTTCTGAATCGCGGCAGATTCCCCAGTGCACACCTGGATGGACTACTGTCCGACCACGCAGATACCCAGCGGACGCGGCCTACTTGCCGCGCGAAGTCTTTTTTGGCCGTTTCGTTTTGGCTGGTGCCTTCTTCTCGGTCTGGGCGAACGACTTCGGACGCTTCTTCCCGGCCACGCCGCGCTCCTTCCGCTTGATCGGGTGTCGGGACAGAGTGACTCTACCTCCGTATGGACTGGCGATCCGTGCGGCCGAGATCAACCCCAGACTTTCGAAAAACGCCCCAGACGGGACAGCCCACACTCACAGTTCCAGACGCCTGAGCGAAATGACCCTGCGTGGTCGAGTGTTTGGTGACTAGAAGGCTACGAGCGCCTCGCCAGCCGTGACGTACGGTGCTGCGACGCTCAGGTCTGGCAGATTTTCGGCCAGCCACGCGGCGGCAGCGCGACTTGACTCTTCCGCGCCTTCCTGATCGTCGAAGACGCTGACCGTGGACGTCCCCTCGGCCAGCTTGAGGAGGTAATAGGCCCTGAACCCGTTGATACCGCTGATGAGTTGCCGAATCTCTTCCTCGTGCTCAGCGAGCGTGTCGGCGAGCTCGAAGTTCCCGTTGTATGCACGGATGACTGCGTACATGGTCGATACCTCATTCCGTCTCGTGGACGCAGGAGAGCATCGAAGTGTCTCATGATTCGCGCCGCGAAGGCACGCTGGGTGTGACGACGCGACCGATCAGGGTCGGCTGGGCGAGCATTCTTGAGCAGGGATGGTGCGGGGGTGGCTGAGCCAGGCTGCATCTGCCAGCGGTACATATTGCTCGAGCTCTAGAGCCCCTTTGCGTCGCTGGGGTGGACGTTACGGGCAAGCAGCGGAACAAGCGTGGTTGCGTCGGGGCTGCCCCAGCCCGTGACTGCGTCCCAGCCGGGTGCGGCGTGGTAGCCGATGATCGTTCTTGGCGGGAAGCGGACAGTGTTGTTCCCGGCGGTGATGTCGTGGAGCGCCTTGTGGTAGAGGCGACCGTGGCCGATGCGGTACAGGGCTGCGTTTACGAACCCGAGCTTGCGGCCAGCGTATTGGTCGGCGAGGGCGATCAGTCCCGCTCACAATGGGGCGCTGGCGCTGGTGCCGCCACCCGAGCTGATTTCGTACTCGCCGCCGTGCGTGCTGGTGACCACTGCCAGGTGTGCGTGGGGAGAGGCGTTGGCGGCTACGTCGGGTACGGCGCGGTATGCGTCGTTAAGGGGTGGGGGAGTCTGATAGGCGGGCCGTGAGAAGACGTGGCCGAGACCTCCACCCGAGGCCTGGAAGTGACTGCCTGGGTCGCCGAATGGGAGCCCCCAGGCTGTCTCGCTTATGTAGCTGCCTGTCGTGTGGCTGGCGATTAGGGTTGTGCCGCCAGCGGCCAGTACGAGCGGGTCGGACGCTGGCAGGTTGACCTCCCTGACTGGCGAGAAGGTGCCTCCGATCAGGCCCTTGATGACTTGGCAGGGCTCGCCCACAACGCCGATGTCGCCGGAGGCTGCGACCACCGTCACATGACGGGCGGCGGCAGTTCGCAACGCTGCGTGGAGGGCGGCTAGCTCGCGATTGCTGTCGCAGTGCTCGCCGCCCGTTTGACCGGCGGCACTGATCGAGATGACGCCGCCAAGGGACGTCCCGAGCCGGAGGGCGGCCACGGAGGCTGCGACCGCGCTGGCGGGATCGCTGAGGGATGTCCCCTTGACCAAGACTTCGACGATGGCGGCGCCCGGGGCGATGGCGTGGACCATCTCGGTGTCCAGCACCTCCTCGCCGTTCGCCAGCCAAGGCGAGGCGGCAGGAGCAAGACTGGACACGACCCGGACTCGGGCGGCGGGCAGGTGGAACAACTTGTCGAATTCGGCAAGGTCGCGGCGGATGTCGCTGGCCGGCAGCGGGAACTGCGGCTCGGCTAGCTCCGGCCAGCCCTCTCTAACCGGATGTCATGCTTTCAACTGCACCTATTTCGCCTACTCCCGTCCCGCGCGGATCGGTGCCGCTTGTGGGTGCAAGTCCGCTTCGTAAGAGGGTTCTGCGCCCTACGCTTGCGGCGGCCGACAGGTTTCTGGGGCCAGCGCGGTGAGAGTCTGCCGGTTGAAGCCGTATCCGGGCTGAGCTGGGGTGAGGGCCTACAGGATCCAACGAGGCGGACGCCGGCCGTTTGCCTGGAGGCGTTGACTCGGCCAGGAGGCGTTCGAACTCGGCGAAGATCTCTTCTCCTCGATCGGAGGCGATGTTCTTGACGGCGCCGACGAAGGCTTTCATTTTCCCGGTCAAGGTGGCCCGCTCGGCGGGCCAGGCCTCATCCTCGATCTCTCCGAGCAGGTCGATCGCCTTGAGCATGTCTCCCATGTCGGGGAGAACTAGGCCGGCCTCCAATGCCGCCTGCTCGAAGCGGAGGACTCGCGCGACCTGCTCCCGAAGCTGCAGCAGGCCTATGCACAGTCGTGAACTGAGTGTCTGGTAGGACGTCACCCCTGCTCAGCCCGGATACGGCTTCAACCGGCAGACTCTCACCGCGCTGGCCCCAGAAACCTGTCGGCCGCCGCAAGCGTAGGGCGCAGAACCCTCTTACGAAGCGGACTTGCACCCACAAGCGGCACCGATCCGCGCGGGACGGCAGTAAGCGAAATAGGTGCAGTTGAAAGCAAGACATCCGGTTAGAGAGGGCTGGCAGGATGATGCACGAGTACGCAACGGCGTACCCGGCGTACGGCTTCGAGCGCCATGTCGGCTACCTGACCAGCGCTCATTCGGCTGCCGTCGTTGAACACGGACCGTCACCGATTCATCGCCTCAGCTATAAGGCGCGTTGTTATCAGCAGCGACTGTTCGACGATCCAAGCTGAACAGCTCCTCGGTCGATAGATCCACTCACACATCAGGCGCCGTGCAGCTTCCATCGCGGTTGCTCTCCTCGCCGGTGTTCAGTTCCACAACTACGCGGGACTCGGCCAATAAACGGCGACCAGCCGCCGATTCAACCGTCGATAGCGCTCTGCTGCTCGTTTCGCAGAGAGCTGTCCGGGAACGCACAAGTCCCATGAGCGAGTCCTCAACGGAGCGTCCCGCTTCGAGCTTTGAGGTCGTGGTAATCGGAGCAGGCCAAGCCGGTCTGGCCATCGGCTCCTTCCTCAAGCAGGAAGAGCGGCGGTTTGTGATCCTCGACGCGGCCGACTCGATCGGTGCCGCTTGGCGCACTCGTTGGGAGTCCCTCACTCTTTTCACGCCTCGCCGGTACAGCGGCCTTCCGGGGCTGCCCTTTCCGGGCGATCCCGAGGGTTACCCAACTCGGGATGAGGTGATCGCGTATCTGGAGCAGTACGCGCAAACGTTCGACCTTCCGATCGAGCTGCGCAGCAGGGTGCGGAGACTCAACTCCGAGGGCGGCCGCTTTCTCAGTGAGGCTGACGGCAGGATGATGACGGCCGATCAGGTCGTGGTTGCTACCGGGCCTTTTCAGATGCCTTTCGTTCCTGAGTTCGCGAGCAGGCTTGCGTCAGACGTGTTCCAGGTGCACAGCACCGAGTACCGAAAAGCGAGCGATGTCCCCGACGGAACCGTCCTCGTTGTGGGTGGTGGCAATACCGGTTTCCAGATCGCAAAGGAGTTGGCCGCCACGCACAAGGTTTGTCTCGCGGTGGGGTCGCGGCAGACGCCGCTTCCGCAGCGAGTCCTCGGCCGCGATCTTTTTTGGTGGTTGACGAGGACGGGGTTGCTCAAGAAGACGGTTGAGTCTCGGCTGGGGCGCAAGCTGCGACATCGGGATACGCTCATCGGGTCGAGCCCGCGTGAACTGCGGAAGCGTTATGGGGTCGAGTTGAAGCCGAGGGCGGTGGATGCCTCGGGGCGCTTGGTTCGCTTCGAAGATGGGGGCGAGCTTGAAGTCGACGCGCTGATCTGGGCCACCGGCTACCGGCCCGACTATTCGTGGATCGAGCTTCCTGTGTTCGGTCCCGACGGTCGCGTACTTCACCGGCGGGGAGTCACAAACCTGCCGGGCCTCTACTTCCTCGGCTTGACCTGGCAGCACACGCGAGGTTCGGCGTTGATCGGATGGGTGAAAGACGACGCTGCCTTCATCGCAGGACAGACCAAGGCTTTCTACGATCCACCGAACAAGCTTGCGGTCGATACTCGCGAGAGCTGAGAAAAGCTCACGCGCGCGCGGCCAGACGCAGGCAGAAGGGAAGGATCGAGCGATGCGCACCAGCGATGACATTCAGACCATTGGCCCGTTCCCGACAGAGACGGAGGGTCTTCCGGGGGCAGCTCGTCCGGAGATTGTGGCGCTTTCTGAGGGGGATGAGTTCTCGCTCGAGATCATCCCCGTTGCGAAACGGCTGGGCGACACGACCGTTCGGATGCTCGCTTACAACGGGTCGATTCCCGGCCCCACGCTCAAAGTTCCACAGGGCTCGACCGTGACCGTCCGGGTGACAAACCAGGGCGACCTGGACGCGACCGTGCACTGGCACGGTCTCCGCCTCGAAAATCGATACGACGGAACGCACGAGACACAGGCCGCGATCCCTGTCGGAGAGACCTTCACCTATCAAGTTCACTCTCCTGACCCCGGCGCTTACTGGTACCACCCTCACATCCGCGAGGACTACGGGCAGGAGATGGGGCTGTACGGGAACATCCTCGTCGTCCCCGCCGAGCCCGACTACTGGCCGCCGGCCAACAGAGAGCTTCCGCTCACGTTGGACGACATCTTCATCGAGGACGGAAAGGTGTCGCCGTTCAGCCCCTCAGAGACGACCTTCGTCGCAATGGGCCGCTTCGGCAACATCATGCTCATCTCAGGCGAGCCTGACCTCTTGCTGGAAGCGAAGCCTCACGAGGTCGTTCGCTTCTACCTCACGAACACCGCCAACACCCGAGTGTTCAACGTCAGCTTGCCGGGCGCTCGGATGAAGCTTGTCGGCGCTGACAGCGGCCACTACGAGCAGGAGGAGGTTGTCGAAGAGGTGCTGTTGGCTCCGTCGGAGCGCGTGGTAGTCGACGTTCTCTTCGGCAATCCCGGCGAGCTGACGCTGGAGCACCGCACTCCCGAACACACCTACGAGCTCGCCTCGATCACCGTCGGCGGCGACGCTGCGACTCCGAACCTCGCCCAGCAGTTCGAGGTTCTCCGGAACAACTCCGACATCGTCGCCGAGCGGAAGCGGATACAGCCCTATCTAGACGCTGAGCCCGACAAGTCGCTCGCATTCGTCGCCGAGATGGAGATGGGCGCCCCGGACGCCACTGGCCCGGTCGTCTACGCCTGTCCAATGCACCCGGAAGTCGTCAGCGAAGAGCCGGGGAAATGTCCCAAGTGCGGGATGAAGCTGCTTGCGCAAGCGGCTCCAGCCGAGGCGGAATACGTCTGCCCGATGCACCCTGAAGTTGTGAGCAATACGGCCGACAAGTGCCCGAAGTGCGGGATGAAGCTCGTGCCTGCCCATCTGGTCAGCCAAGGCGCCGACCACGAGCATCATCAGGAGCACCACGAACATGACCACGAGCACAGTCACCCCGGCGAAGGCCACGGCCACGAGACGCCTCAAGGGATCGAGTGGGAAGACGACATGCTTGAGGTCAACCGGATGACTACGCCAGCCAACATGCGCTGGAAGCTAGTCGACCGCGATACACATGAGGAGAACGCTGCAATCGATTGGCGCTTCCGCGTCGGTGATGAGGTGAAGATCCGCCTCGTCAACGAGATGGACTCCGACCATCCCATGCCCCACCCCTTCCACGTGCATGGGGCTGGCCGCTTTCTCATCCTCGCGCGGGACGGAGTCGTTGAGCCCAATCTCGTCTGGAAGGACACCGTGCTCGTGCGAACAGGCGAAACGGTCGACATCCTCTTAAGCGTCACGAATCCCGGAATCTGGATGGCCCACTGCCACATCGCAGAGCACCACGAGAGCGGGATGATGTTCAGCTTCAACGTCGCTCCGGCGGCCGGCCACAGCGCGGAGTCGTGAGCGTCGCCGCGATTGACCAACTGGTCCGCGCGGGGCTCTGTGCGCCGATGTCGTGGGTCTTCGGCGTGGATCAGGGACAACAGTGCACGAAAGAATGCCGACGGAGAGAACGTTTATGAGCACCCACGCACCCTCCCACGCCAGCATGCACGTCCACGACACAGAGAGCGATCGCCAGTCGTGGTGGATTCTGGGGCTCATCGGCCTCGCTCAGTTCATGGTGATCCTCGATATCACCGTTGTGAACGTCGCTCTCCCGTCGATCGACAAAGGCCTAAGCTTTGGTGCCACTGACCTGCAGTGGGTCGTGACCGTCTACGTGCTCTTCACGGGCGGCCTCATGTTGCTCGGTGGTCGAGCCACGGACTTGATCGGACGCCGCCGTGTGTTCCTTGTAGGGCTGCTCGTGTTCACCGCCGCCTCTCTTGCCAGCGGCCTTGCTTGGTCACCGCTGGCGCTGATCGTCGCTCGGGCAGCGCAGGGTTTCGGTGCAGCGCTTCTGCTTCCCTCTGCCCTGGCGATCATCACGACGACATACAGCCATGGGCAGCGCACGGTCGCGCTGAGCATCTGGGGGGCGCTCGGCAGCGCCGGCGTCGCCGTCGGCGTGCTGTTTGGCGGCATCATCACGACGCTGCTTGGCTGGGAGTGGATCTTCTTCATCAACGTCCCGATCGGGTGTGTTGTGGCGGCCGGTGCCGTACGGCTACTGCCCGCCGACCAGCCGCTTCCGCTGGGGCGGCTGAACCTGGATCTGCTTGGTGCAGCCACCGTGATGGTCGGCCTGGTGACGCTCGTCTACGCGGTCGTGGGGACTGCACAGCACGGCTGGGGGTCAGGACGCACGCTGCTCCTGCTCGGCGTTGCTGGTGTCTTGCTAGTTGCCTTCATCGGCATCGAGCGCACTGGTCGGGAGCCGCTGGTGCCACCTGCGACCTGGCGCGTGCGCTCCCTCGTCTCGAGCGCTGTCCTCATCCTCGGGGCGACAGGAATCCTGGTCGGCACCTTCTATCTGAACACGCTGTACCTGCAGAACGTGCTCGGCTACTCGGCGCTGAAGACCGGACTTTCGTTCCTGCCGCTCGCGCTCATAATCTTCGCTGCCGCTCACGTCGCCTCACACCTGCTGCCGCATGCTGGGTCGCGCGTCGTCGCGCTAGTGGGGCTGGCGCTGACGGCCGGCGGAGCACTGCTTCTGGCTGCGGCGCCCGACAAGGCCAGCTACGCCTCCGACATCCTGCCCGGATTCCTGGTGCTGGGCGGAGGCGTTGGCCTCGTCTTCGTGGCCGCGACGGTCACCGCGATGGCCGACGTATCCCACGAACAGGCGGGGCTCGCCTCCGGGATAATGACCACTGCTCACGAGCTCGGCGCCGCACTTGGCGTGGCCGTCCTGGCGGCTGTCGCTACAGCTAACGGCAACCCCGTGAGTGACTACGGGAACGGCTTCCTCGTCGCGGCGGCCATCGCCGCGGTGCTCGCTGTCGTCGTCGCGCTCGCGCTCCCAGTCTTACGGCCCGAGCCGGGAACGCATGCTTCGATGCACTGAGAGCTCCTACCTTCGTACCCAACGCTTGAACGCGAAGAAGTGGATGGCGAAGGCACGTTCGAGGGGCGCTACTCTGGGGACATTCCCCGGCTGCAGGTCGTTTCGGGCGGGCCACCGACCACGCGCCGATTTAAGTAAGCCGTCGCGGCGGCGATCAGTCGAGGGTGCTCAGGTACTGGTGGATGAGCGCAACTGCCATCGCGCCTTCGCCGACTGCGGAGGCCACGCGTTTGATGGAGCCGTGGCGGACGTCACCTGCGACGAACAGGCCGGGTTGGCTGGACTCGAGGAAGAGCGGGGCGCGGGCCAGCGGCCATGCAGGCTGCTGCCCGTCGCCGAGCAGATCCGGTCCCGTGATGAGAAATCCGTGTTCGTCGCGGCGCAGCCATCCCTCCACTCCCGCTGTCATCGGCCGCCCGCCGATCATGACGAACAGCGCATCGGCACCGGCCTCGATCTCCTGGCCATGTGCGTCATCGCGGATCACCACAGAGCCCAGCCGCTCGTCGCCGCGTGCCTCGGTCACCTCGGCCCCGGTGCGGATCTCGATCCGGTCGTGCGTCTGGATGCGGTCGACTAGGTAGCGCGACATGCTCTGCTCGAGCGAGTCGGCACGGCAGACGATGGTGACACTTCGGGCGACGTCCGCGAGCTGCAGCGCCGCTTGCCCGGCCGAGTTTGCGCCGCCGACGACGACGACGTCGCAGTTGCGGCAGAGCGCTGCCTCCGATGGGGAGGAGCCGTAGTGCACGCCGGCGCCGATGCGCTCGTCGACCCCGGGCGCGTCGAGCCGCCGGTAGTGGACGCCGTTCGCGGCGATACCGGCGCGGGCGCGGACGGTGGTGCCGCCGGTCAGCTCGAGCTCGAGCGTCGCGCTCTCGCCCGGCAGTGCGCCGACGAGCTCGGCGCCGACGAGGACCTCCGCACCGAGCCGGGTCGCCTGGGCGTGGATGCTGGCGGCAAGCTCGGCACCGCTGACCCCGTCGGGAAAGCCAGGATAATTCTCGATCCGGGCGCTCGTCCCCGCCTGGCCGCCCGGAGCCAGAGCCTCGACGACCAGGGTCCGCAGCCCCTCCGAAGCGGCATACAGCGCAGACGTGAGGCCAGCCGGGCCGGCGCCCAGGATCGCTACGTCGTAGAGTTCGTGCTGCGGCCGCGTCGGGAGGCCCACGCGCGTGCCGAGCTCGTGCTTGAAGAGCTTCGTCTCGAGATACGCCTGCTGATCCTCGTCGGACACCGCGGGCACGGCACCATGCTGCGTCGCTGGGACGAACCTCGTTCGCATGAACCGCCTCGGCCCCTCGAGGATCGAGCCGTCAGGCAAGAAGACACACGGCAAGCGGACGCTATCCAGCGCCCCGGCGGGAGCGAGAACACGCACGAGCGGGTCGGCATCGAGGTCGACCCAGCGGAACGAGACGCCGTTCCGCGAGAGGAACTGCCGCGTCTCGGCCGCGCCGGGTGTCGCGGCCCGGCCGAGCAGGTAGATCGGCCCGCCGGGCGGCTTCAAACCAAGTTAGCGGGCAGCACGTCGAAGCTGAGCATCATCCCGCTCTCGTGGTGTCGGCGTATGGCAATGGGCCATCCACCGACCGGTTTGTGACGTCGAGCAGGACGTCACCGCCTCGAACGGGCCGCGACGGCCGCCAGCGCATCGCTGTCCTCGATCACCACACCCAGCGTATCCACCCCATCGCCACGTCTACGTTCTGAGTCTCGCGTGCCCGGAGTTCCATGGCTTAGGGGTGGCCTCGCTTGTGGGTTGGGCACGAGCTGCACGGGGCGGATCGAGCCGCTTCGCACTTACCGCGGTGGTAGGACTCGTGGAATGCTACGCGGATCACCGGGGGTAACCAATAGAGGGCGACGACTCCAGCAGGGACTGTGGTAGCCCCGCCCACAACGGACAGGCACACGCCTAAAGCATCGTCGCCGTCACGAGACCTGCGAAGGAGGTTCCGCCTTGGAGTCAACTGAACAGCCGAGCACCGAATACCCCGTACGCTTCTCAGTCGACTATCCGGATCGCGACCTGAACCGGTTGACGACGGCATTCAGACTGATCGTGGCAATCCCGATCCTGATCCTCGCTGCGACGCTTAGCGGCGAGGTCTGGGGAGGCTATAGCCAAGGCGCCGGTTCCGGGGCCGCCGTAGGTGGAGGGCTTCTCTTCCTACCGCCGCTGCTCATGATCGTATTCCGCCAGAAGTACCCTCGATGGTGGTACGACTGGAACCTTCAGCTCATGCGGTTCTCGAACCGAGTCGGGGTCTATCTCGCTCTGATGGACGACCGGTACCCCTCGACGGACGAGGATCAGGCGGTCAGGCTTAACTTCCCCTATCCAGATGCGGAGCAGGGCCTCAACCGGTGGCTTCCGCTTGTCAAATGGTTGCTCGCGATTCCGCACTACATCGTGCTCTTTTTCCTCTATATCGGCGCCATCGTGTCGGTGATCATCGCCTGGTTCGCGATCCTCTTCACAGGCCGCTATCCGCGTGGACTCTTCGATTTCCTCCAGGGTGTCGGGCGGTGGACGAATCGCGTCGTCGGCTATGCCTTCGTGCTAGTGACCGACGAGTACCCACCATTTCGGCTCAGCCCCTGAGGCGGCGAGGACTGAGCCCGGATCCACCGATTCGGTAGGTGGGCTCTGTCCGGTTGGTTGTGAAGAATGACCTCCTATGCAGGGCTTTTACGGCTGATTGGAGCAGCCGGGGCCTGCGCTAGGAGGTCACCTTCATGGTGCACGATGACGAGCCGGTCGGATTGGACGGCGTGCAGGTCGAGTTCGACGACGAGCGGATCATCTGCGACGCGGGGGTCGCGCTGGTCGCGACGCTCGCGCAGCGGCTCGGGATCGAGGCGTTGGCTGGTGATCTGGTGCGGCTGCGCCGCGACCGGCCGGGAGCGGCGAACGCGGGCCGCAAGGTGATGGCGCTGATCTACGCGATGGTGCTCGGGGCCGACAGCATCGACGACACCGCCGTGCTGCGCTGCGGCCGCACAAGCCGGCTGCTCGGGGGTTGGATCGCGGCGCCCTCGACGCTTGGGACGTTCCTGCGCGCGTTCACGTTCGGGCATGTGCGCCAGCTCGACGCGTTGCTCGATCGGTCGCTGCAGCGGGCGTGGCAGGCGGGCGCCGGTCCCGGCGAGGGGCGGCTGGTGATCGACGTCGACAGCTTCGTCGGCGAGGTCTGCGGCCGCCTGAAGCAGGGCGCGGCCTACGGCTACACACAGCTTTTGGGCTACCACCCGCTCCTCGCCACCAGGGCCGACACCCGGGAGACGCTGCACATCCGCCTGCGCAAGGGATCCGCGAACACCCAGAAGGGGATCGTGCGCTTCTGCGACGAGCTGATCGCACGCGTCACCCGCGCCGGCGCGACCGGTGTCAAGCTGCTGCGCGCCGACAGCGGCTTCTGGAACACGAAGGTGTTTCAGCGCCTCGAGAAAGCCGGCTGGCAGTACTCGATCGGCGTGCGCATGATCAACACCGTCCGGGCCGCGGTGGAAGCGATCGACGAGGATGCCTGGCAGCGGATCGACTACCCGGAAGATGGCGAGGCGCAGATCGCCGAGACCGTCTACGGCGAGCGACGGCTGATCGTCAGGCGCACCCGGCTGCTCGGAGCCCAAGCCGAGCTGTGGCCCGAGTGGCGGCACTTCGGCTTCATCACCAACCGCGCCGAAGAGATCACGCTCGTCGAGGCCGAGCACCGCGAGCACGCCGTCGTCGAGCAGGTCATCGCCGACCTCAAAGAGCAAGCGCTGGCCCACTTCCCCTCCGGACACTTCCACGCCAACAGCGCCTGGACGGTGCTCGCCGCACTCGCGCACAACATGCTCCGTTGGACACAGCTGATCGGGCTTCCCGACACCACCGTCCGCGCAGCGCGCACCCTGCGTCGCCGACTCCTCTCGGTTCCCGGCCGCCTGACCCGCCACGCCCGCGGCTGGACGCTGCACCTCCCGGCCCGCTGGCCATGGCACAGCGACTACATCCGCGCACTCAATCGCATCCGCGCGCTCCCCGGCGCGGGCTGACAGAGCGGCGCGCCCGACAAACAACGGCTCGATCGAACCCGCCCACCGCGACACGACCTCCGCTGCCCTCGAACACCTCGCGCGACGCCGCCAAGCCGATCACAACCGCCCCACCACACCCAACATGGCCGACTCGCGAACGGCCGGCCCACCGCTCAGCCGCCCACGACCGATCTCAGCTCATCCGAGCGGCCCGATCGGTGGATCCGGGCTGAGACGACCAGTCGCGACACGATCGTCGTCGTGGGCGCGATCTACGTTGCGGTGATGGCGGGCATGTTCTTCAATCCGATGCTTGATCGGATGGACGCCCGCGCGGCCCAGATGACACCGCCCGAGGAGTCTGGAGCAGGTCGGTGACGACCGCTCACCCGTCTCCGGAGCCGCCAGGGGAACCTGTTCTGGGCCTTCGCATACAATGTCGCCGCGATACCGCTTGCCGCCACCGGGCAGCTCAATCCGATTTTGGCTGCCGGCGCCATGGCCTTCTCGTCGGTCTTCGTCGTCTCCAACTCTCTCCGGCTACGCGGGTTCAGCCAAGGACTTCGGCGTCTCGGCTGGTCGGCGATCCCGCCTAGCCGCGTGACATCTGCGTGGCGCGAGAGTGGACTGACGCATGGGCCAGCGACTCGTTTGGCCGAGCTTGCAACGGAAGTTAGGCTCGCTTGGGTGATTCGGTGAAGGCGATCATTCGGGATGCTTACGGCTCGGTCGACGTGCTGCGACTCGCGGACATTGACCAGCCGGTTGCGGGCACGGCTGACGTGTTGGTGCGCGTGCATGCAGCGGGCCTCGACCAGGGCGTATGGCACCTGATGACGGGGACGCCGTACGCGATGCGCCTGGCGGGCTTCGGGATCCGGGCGCCGAAGAACCCGCTGCTCGGGTACGACCTGGCCGGACGCATCGAAGCGGTTGGGGCGCAGGTAACGGCGTTCCGGCCGGGACAGGAGGTGTTTGGCACCTGCCGCGGGTCCTTTGCCGAATACGCCGTTGCTCGCCCGGACCGCCTCGTGCCGAAGCCGGAGAGCGTGAGCTTTGAACAGGCCGCTGCCCTCCCGATCTCTGGCTTCGCAGCACTGCAAGCAGTCCGCGAGCACGGAGGCGTCCGCCCCGGCCAGCGGGTGCTGATCATCGGTGCGGGCGGGGGTGTAGGTACGTTCGCCGTCCAGATTGCGAAAGCGGACGGGGCCGAGGTGACAGGTGTTTGCAGTGCCTCAAAGACCGAGCTGGTGCGCTCGATTGGTGCCGACCACGTAATCGACTACACGCGAGAGGATTTTGCTGACGGTCGCAGCCGATACGACGTCATTCTCGATATCGCTGGGAACCGCTCCTTGTCTGCACTCCGGCGGGCGTTGACACCGCGGGGGACGCTGGTGATCGTCGGCGCTGAAGACGCAGGCAACTGGCTCGGCATCCGCCGTCAGCTGCGCGCGGCCGCCCTCTCGCCGTTCTTACGACAAAAGCTCGGTTTCTTCATCTCGAAAGAGCGTCGACGTGACCTAGAGGAGCTGCGAACGCTGCTCGAAGCCGGCATCATCAGATCCGTCGTCGACCGGACGTTCCCGCTCGAACAGGTGCCTGAGGCGGTCCGCTACCTCAGAGAGGGCCACCCGCGCGGCAAGGTCGTCATCACTGTCTGACCCAGGACATCCGTCTCGATCATCGCGCTCAGCGGCGCTCCATGGTCGCCCTCGCGGATTCGACACCGATCGGTCCACCTCCCGCCGGGCCAGTCGCGAACATCGACGTTCAGAATTGGAAACGCGTGGCCTTCGCAATGCCACAGCGCAAAGCCGCCCGCGTCTGGCCGGTTCGGATGCTCCTGCTAGGCGGGTGCTACGCCGCCACTAGCTTGCCGTGAGCGGTAGGTGGCAACGCTCGTTGCGGTCGTCCACGTCACGAGCGCCACGGCGCCTGGAAAGAATCCGAAGCCGAACGGGCTGCCGTCGGTCGTCCCGTCGAGCACTGTCAGGAACGTGACGAGGAAGGACAACGCGCCAGCTAGCGCCACAATGCCCGTCCAGCGGGCGAAGACTCCGGTTCGCAGCGTCAATACGCCAGCGGCCATCAGGAAAGCGGCAAATCCCATGGCGGCGACTAGATAAGGTCCGGCCGCTCCAGCGGTCACCGCTCTCGTCACCACGGGGTTCGCGTTGGCTCCTTCGGAACTCGCAGCGGCCATCGTGACGAGGGCCATGGCCATTCCTGCGACGCCAGTGATAGCGCCGGCAAACGCGACCCGGCCCAGCCGTGCAGAACCCCGAGTCCGAGACTCCGCACTCCAAAGCACGCCCCGGATCACGGACATGAGGACAGGCCCAAGAAACCTATTGTCAAGGCCGGTAGAAAACGGACCCCCGTCGCGCCGGTTGAATTCGGACCCCTCTTCTGAGCGGCCACCGGCCGTAGGCCGGTGGCCGTGCGCGGCCCTGAGAGCCTCTCTGCTGGAGTACGTTCGGGGTTGGGCGAGCCGGTGAAGGGCTCGGTCGCGGCGTCGGCGGCGATTTCGACCGATTCGGTCTGGGATCGACGCGCTGAGACGCGTTCTGCGGGCCTGCGAGTGGTCGGTGCGACCGGTTGCCTACCCGGTTTCGGGCTTGCGGGCTGGTGGGCGGCCGCCGAGGTCGCGGTCGCGGAGCCGGTAGGAATCGCCCTTCAGGCTGAGGATCTCGGCGTGGTGGACGAGCCGGTCGATCATCGCGGCGGCGACGGTCTCGTCGCCGAAGATCTCGCCCCAGGCGGAGAAGGGCTTGTTCGAGGTGACGATCAGCGAGGCGCGCTCGTAGCGGGAGCTGACGAGCGAGAACATCAGGTTGGCCGCGGCCGGGTCGAAGGGGATGTAGCCGACCTCGTCGACGATCAGCAAAGGGGTCCAGAGCAGCTTGCGCAGCTCCTCGTCGAGGCGGCCTTGCCGTTGCGCGTCGCCGAGGCGGGCGACCCATTCGGTCGCGGTCGCGAACGCGACCCGTTGGCTGGCGAGGCAGGCGCGGATCCCGAGCGCGATCGCCAGGTGCGTCTTGCCGGTGCCGGGTGGTCCGAGCAGGACGACGTTGTCTTTGGCGGTCAGGAAGTCGAGCTGGCCGAGGTGGAGGACGAGCGTCTTTTGCACCGAGCGTTGGAAGCTGAAGTCGAACTCCTCCAGGGTCTTGCGAGCGGGGAAGCGGGCCTGCTTGATCCGGCTCTCGCCGCCGTGGGCGTCGCGGGAGGCGACCTCGGTGGCAAGGAGCGCCTCGGCGAAGCGCTCGTAGCTCCACTCCTCGGCGCGGGCGCGCTCGGCCAGCTTGGGCAGCGCCCGCGCCGCCGCCGGCGCCTTCAGCGTCCGGAAGAGGAAGGCGAGCTCCGCTGTCTTCGTCATGCGGGGATGAGGGCGTCGTAGCGGGCAAGCGGCCGCTGCTCGACCTCCGGCTCGGCCGGGACGCCGCGCAGCTCCCTGAGCGCACGAGCGTGCTCGAGCGCGGTGATCGTGCAATGACGGGCGAACGAGCGGGCATGCCGGCAGGCGAGCTCGCCCGTGTCGAGGCAGGCCGCGAGCAGCTCGCGCTGCGAGACGCGCAGCTCCACCCGTCGCCCGACCAGGCGCGGGTCGAGTGAGTAGTCGTTGCTGTCGACGCGCAGATACGGGTCGGGCGGCACGCGCGTCACGACGCGACGGTCGACGTCGGGCAGCTGCTCGGGCAGCGCTCGCATCACGGTCAGCTCCTCGGCGAGCCTGTCGAGCGGGCGGCAGCGGAGCGTGCGGTGAAAGCGGACGTTAGCGCGCTCCTCAAACCAGCGGTCGAGCTGCTCCTGGAAGTCGAGCTCGTTCGCGAACGAGCGGCCGGGCTCGAAGCTCGTCTCGGCGTAGCCTTGCAGCCGCTCGACCACCCCCTTCGACTGCGGGTCCTTGGCCTCGAGGAAGCGCCAGCCGACACCGAGCACGCCGCAGAAGGCCGCGTACACATCGGTCGGGTGGCCGCCGCCGGCGTGGAGCGCACCCTCGCGGTCCCAGACCAGCATCTCCGGCAGCGCTCCGAGCCGGGTGAGGCAGCGACCGATCCCGTACAACAGATCAGGCGCCTCCTTCGAGAAGATGAGCGCGCCGGCGCCGGCGCGCGAGTACGGCAGACACCCAACGACGACGTAGCCGCGCCGGATCTGGCCGGCTCCGACCGGAATCTCCCGGCTCGGCTCCCACAGGTCGAACTGGCAGAGCGCGCCCGCCCGGTAGGACGTGCGCTGGAAGGTCCGCGGCCGGGGCAGAAACAGCGGCCGCACCTCGCGCAGGTAGTCGTCCAGGATCGTCTTCCCGCCGTCGTAGCCCTGCTCCTCGAGCAACTCGCGCACCCGCTTGCCCGGCAGCCGCGCGTCCGACCGCAGCAGCCGGTGGATCTCGTCGCGGAACGGGTCGAGCTTCGACGGCCGCGGCGGCCGCCGATACCGAGGCGGCTCACCCGAGCGCAGGGCGCGTCGGATCGTGTTGCGGCCGTGGCCGGTCCGTCGAACGATCTCCTTGATCGACAACCGTTTCACGAAATACAAGCGGCGGATCTCCGCCCACTGCTCCACCCCGACCACGACCTCCTCCTCGCTCCGATCTCCAAGACGAAGCGAGGCTCTCGACCCACCCGGACGGCGCCTCGGCGCCGCCAGGGGGGTCAGCTTTCAACCGGCGTCAGGGGGTCAGTATTGAACCGGCGTCGACACCTATCGGCCGCCGTAAGCGTAGGGCGCAGAAACCCTCCTACGAAGCGCTCTTGCACCCAGAAGCGGCACCGATCCGCGCGGGACGGCGGTAAGCGAAATAGGTGCAGTTGAGAGCAAGACATCCGGCTAGAGAGGGCTGGCCTTATCGATCAACCTCCTTCCATCGTCGTCTCTTTCTCTTGAATCTGGTTGGTGACGGATTGCAGGCTCGCGCGCGCGAGGAGGTGAAGGGACGTCCGATGTTTCCGTCTGACGGAGCAACCGCTCCCTCGACGTTCTTCTACCGCTCCGCTCGAAGCGACGCGCTCGTCCGCGCGTCGATAGTCCCTCTGTGCACGAGAAGGTAGCGATTATGTCAAGTAGCGGCTTTAAAGCCTCTCGACCCGGCTACTGATTTTATTCACCGCGACTTGGTCACTCGAAAACTGCGTGGCTAGCCGAGCCACGGTGTCTTCGACGTCGCGTGTGTGCGTGGCGTGCTTGGCGCAGAGCCCCAATAAGTGATGGCTCCGGCGCTATGTCGGCTCCCGTTAGCGCTTGAGGTTCGACATCGAGTCGAACAAGGACCTGAAGTAAGCAGGTTCCGGAAGCGGCTTGCGAGGCTCCAATGACTCTCGTGCAACCGTCGTGCAACCCGCAGTGCGGGTTGCGGACATCCATCTCGCCGTTTGGCGTTTTGTAGCTGCTGCCCTTAGCCCGGATCCACCGATCGGGCCGCTCGGATGAGCTGAGATCGGTCGTGGGCGGCTGAGCGGTGGGCCGGCCGTTCGCGAGTCGGCCATGTTGGGTGTGGTGGGGCGGTTGTGATCGGCTTGGCGGCGTCGCGCGAGGTGTTCGAGGGCAGCGGAGGTCGTGTCGCGGTGGGCGGGTTCGATCGAGCCGTTGTTTGTCGGGCGCGCCGCTCTGTCAGCCCGCGCCGGGGAGCGCGCGGATGCGATTGAGTGCGCGGATGTAGTCGCTGTGCCATGGCCAGCGGGCCGGGAGGTGCAGCGTCCAGCCGCGGGCGTGGCGGGTCAGGCGGCCGGGAACCGAGAGGAGTCGGCGACGCAGGGTGCGCGCTGCGCGGACGGTGGTGTCGGGAAGCCCGATCAGCTGTGTCCAACGGAGCATGTTGTGCGCGAGTGCGGCGAGCACCGTCCAGGCGCTGTTGGCGTGGAAGTGTCCGGAGGGGAAGTGGGCCAGCGCTTGCTCTTTGAGGTCGGCGATGACCTGCTCGACGACGGCGTGCTCGCGGTGCTCGGCCTCGACGAGCGTGATCTCTTCGGCGCGGTTGGTGATGAAGCCGAAGTGCCGCCACTCGGGCCACAGCTCGGCTTGGGCTCCGAGCAGCCGGGTGCGCCTGACGATCAGCCGTCGCTCGCCGTAGACGGTCTCGGCGATCTGCGCCTCGCCATCTTCCGGGTAGTCGATCCGCTGCCAGGCATCCTCGTCGATCGCTTCCACCGCGGCCCGGACGGTGTTGATCATGCGCACGCCGATCGAGTACTGCCAGCCGGCTTTCTCGAGGCGCTGAAACACCTTCGTGTTCCAGAAGCCGCTGTCGGCGCGCAGCAGCTTGACACCGGTCGCGCCGGCGCGGGTGACGCGTGCGATCAGCTCGTCGCAGAAGCGCACGATCCCCTTCTGGGTGTTCGCGGATCCCTTGCGCAGGCGGATGTGCAGCGTCTCCCGGGTGTCGGCCCTGGTGGCGAGGAGCGGGTGGTAGCCCAAAAGCTGTGTGTAGCCGTAGGCCGCGCCCTGCTTCAGGCGGCCGCAGACCTCGCCGACGAAGCTGTCGACGTCGATCACCAGCCGCCCCTCGCCGGGACCGGCGCCCGCCTGCCACGCCCGCTGCAGCGACCGATCGAGCAACGCGTCGAGCTGGCGCACATGCCCGAACGTGAACGCGCGCAGGAACGTCCCAAGCGTCGAGGGCGCCGCGATCCAACCCCCGAGCAGCCGGCTTGTGCGGCCGCAGCGCAGCACGGCGGTGTCGTCGATGCTGTCGGCCCCGAGCACCATCGCGTAGATCAGCGCCATCACCTTGCGGCCCGCGTTCGCCGCTCCCGGCCGGTCGCGGCGCAGCCGCACCAGATCACCAGCCAACGCCTCGATCCCGAGCCGCTGCGCGAGCGTCGCGACCAGCGCGACCCCCGCGTCGCAGATGATCCGCTCGTCGTCGAACTCGACCTGCACGCCGTCCAATCCGACCGGCTCGTCATCGTGCACCATGAAGGTGACCTCCTAGCGCAGGCCCCGGCTGCTCCAATCAGCCGTAAAAGCCCTGCATAGGAGGTCATTCTTCACAACCAACCGGACAGAGCCCACCTACCGAATCGGTGGATCCGGGCTTAGTGCTCCCGGTCGGAAGTTCGGTCGGGCTTGAAGGAGCTGCGCCGCTCGCGGCGAATCGGGTGCCGCGATGCCGGGACGGAGCCCCTTCCAGATCGTGTTGAGCGCTGAGGAGCGGGGCGAGCTCGAGCGCCGCGTCGCCTGTTACACGTTGCCGCACAAGGTGGTGCAGCGGGCGAAGATGGTCCTGTACGCGGCCGAGGGGATGACGAGCGTGGAGATCGCCCGCCGGCTGGAGACGGCGCCGGAGGTCGTCGCTCGCTGGCGACGACGCTTCCACGACGAGCGGCTTCAAGGGCTCGAGGATCGAGCGCGGTCGGGTCGCCCGCGCCGTTTCCCCCCCGGAAGAGGTCGCCCGGGTGAAGGCGATCGCCTGCGAGCTGCCGCGCACGCACGGCGTCCCGCTCTCGCGCTTCTCGCGCGCTGAGCTGCACCGGCTCGTGATCGAGCGGGGCCTGACCGAGGCCTCCGCCTCGACGATCGCCCGCTGGCTTGCGGAGGATGCGCTCAAGCCCTGGCAGCACCGCTCCTGGATCTTCCCAACCGATCCGGCCTTCCTCGCCAAGGCGGGGCCGCTGCTCGACCTCTACCAGGGACGCTGGCAGGGCAAGTTGTTGCACCCCGGCGAGTTCGTGATCTGCGCCGACGAGAAGCCGTCGATCCAGGCCCGGGCGCGGATCCACGAGACGCTGTCTCCGGCCCAGCACTCGCGCGGGCAGCGGGTCGAGCACACCTACGAGCGCCGAGGGGCGCTCACCTACTTGGCCGCGCTCGACATCGGACGCCGCGGAGGCAGGCAGCCACGGGTATTCGGCCGCTCCGAGGCACGCGGTGGGATCGCCGCCTTCGACCGACTTGTCCGACAGGTGATGACCAAGGAGCCCTACGCCTCCGCCCGCCGCGTCTTCTGGGTCGTCGACAACGGCTCCTCCCATCGCGGACAGAAGGCCGTGCAGCGGCTCGAGCGGCGCTGGCCGAACCTCGTTCTCGTCCACCTGCCCGTGCATGCCAGCTGGCTCAACCAGATCGAGATCTACTTCTCCATCATCCAGCGCAAGGTGCTCGAGCCGAACGACTTCGACAACCTCGCCGACGTTGCCCGCACCCTCAACGCCTTCGAGCAACACTGGAACGGGATCGCCGAACCCTTCGACTGGAACTTCACCCGCGACGACCTCACCGACCTGATGCAACGAGTATCCACCCACGAGCCGCAGCTCCAACTCGCCGCATGACCGCAGAGCGAACTTACGACCGGGAGCACTTAGAGCGCCTAACAGAATGACTCCTCGGCGCTGAGGAGTTTGAGACAAATCAGGGAGCCGGCGATCTGGAGGAAGGCGTCGTGGATGTCGGCGCGCCGTTCGTAGCGGACGCGCAGTCGGCGGTACTGGTGCAACCAGCTGATCGTGCGCTCGACGACCCAGCGCTCGCGACCGAGGCCTGATCCGTGCGCCTGCTTCGCCCGCGGGATCGTGGCGCTGATCCCGCGGGCGCGCAGCTCCTGCCGGTGTCGGCGGGAGTGGTAGGCGCCGTCGCCGAGAAGCCGCTTCGGCCGACGGCGAGGGCGGCCACGCTTGCCGCGCACGGGCGGAATCGCGTCCACCAGTGGCAGCAGTTGGAGGATGTCGTTGTGGTTGCCGGCCGTGAGCGAGAGCGCGAGCGGGGTGCCACGTCCGCAGGTCACCGTATGGTGCTTGGAGCCGCTTCTGGCGCGGTCTACAGGGCTTGGACCCGTTTGCTCGCCCCCCCAACGGCCCGGATGTGCGAGCTGTCGATCACCGCCCGCGACCAGTCGATCCGATCAACCTCGTGCAGCTTCGCGAGCAACACTTCATGCAGCCGTTGCCAGACGCCGGCCTGCTGCCACTCCTGCAACCGGCGCCAGCAAGTCATCCCCGAGCCGCAACCCATCTCCTGCGGCAGGTACTCCCACGGGATCCCCGTCCTCAACACGTACAGGATCCCGGTCAACACCTTCCGATCGTCGATCCGCCTCCTGCCCGGGAAGCGATACCGGCGCTCGACCTTCGGGATCAACGGCTCGACCAACTCCCACAGCTCGTCACTGACCAGCGGCTTCGCCATCTGCGCCCATCCTTTCAAGCGAGGGTGACGAAACCCCTATTCGCCGCCGAACCCGAAGACCCCTCTTTTCGTTAGGCGCTCT